>NZ_DATBDV010000001.1:0-145408 GCF_036269755.1 Sphingomonas sp.
CCCATCGACAGCTTATCCTTCGCCACGCTGCGGTCGCGTGCTGCGACAGGTCATCGGCGGTTTATCACGCTTTGTCCTCGTCGGCGCTAGGCGCTTCTTCATGGCCACCGCTCTCAAACCAGGCCTCGACCTCCCCGCTCAGCTTCAACGTCAGCGGATTGCCGTGCCTGTCCACCTTCTTGCCCAGCGCCACCCGGATCCAGCCTTCGGAGATGCAATATTCCTCGACGTCGCGGCGCTCGACGCCCTTGAAGCGGATGCCGACGCCGCGCTCGAGCAGCGGCTGGTCGAAATACGGGCTGTTGGGGTTGGTCGAGAGGCGGTCGGGGGCGGTGTCGGTGCTCATGCCCGCGTCCTTAGCCGCGGGGGCTGCGCGAACGCAACGGCGCGGGAGGGGTTGAGCCTCTCCCGCGCCGTCTTTCTTGTCCGGGGGTGGCGCCACGTCGTCAGACGGAGCCGCTGCGCGGCACCGCTGCCCGACGTGGCGTCTCGTGGATTAGCTTGGCGCTAATCCACGTGCGCCCGTGTCAGTAACAAACCCGCACGCGTACCGGGCGCCCGTAATACGGGTCGTAGCGGCGCTCGATACGGCACTCGCGGTAATTGTAGCGCGGGTATTCGTTGTAATAATTGTACCGCGGCTGGTTGTAGTAATAATCGTCGCGATAATAGCGGTCGCGATTGTTGCTGGACGCGATCGCCGCGCCGATCGCGAGGCCGGCGATGCCGCCGACGATCGCCGCGCCCGTGGCATCGCCGCCGCGGTGATAGCGGTGGCCGCCGTAACGCTGCGCCTCGGCCGGGGCCGCGGCGGTCAACGCAGTGGCACCGAGCGTCGCGCCCAGTACCGCTTTGGTCAGAAAGCTATTCATCTCGAACCTCCGTCTACATGAGCCCGTTTTTCCGCATCGCGTATCAACGCAGAACTGTCCGAGCCTGTTGCATGGGTGTAGGCGATTCGGTCTGAATGGCCGCTGAGAGGCGCATTCAGTTGCGGTTTAACTACGAAAGGGCGCTGTTGCGCCTGACCGCCGCACCCGTATAGGCTCCGCCCCGCACCATGGCCCCGGCTCCCCCTCTCGACCCCTTTCCCTGGATCGACGTCGTCATCATCCTCGTGCTCGTCGCGGTCAACGGCGTGTTCGCGATGACCGAGATGGCGATCGCCTCGTCGCGCAAGGCGCGGCTGGAGGCGATGGCGCGGACCGGGAGCCGCGGCGCGCGCGCGGCGATCGATCTCGCCGCCGATCCCGGCAAGTTCCTGTCGACCGCGCAGGTCGGGATTACTTTGATCGCGGTGCTGTCGGGCGCCTATTCGGGGGAGGCGCTGGGCGGCCCCGTCGCCGCGCGGCTCGAGCTGGCGGGGATGAGCCACGATAGCGCGGGCACGGTCGGGTTCGTTCTGGTGATCGGACTCACCACCTTCGTCTCGCTGATTGTCGGCGAACTGGTGCCCAAGCAATTCGCGTTGCGTTCGCCCGAACCGATCGCGGCGGTGATGGCGATCCCGATGACGTGGCTGTCGCGGATCGCGGCGCCGCTCGTGTGGCTGCTCGATTCGACCAGCGGGCTGTTGTTCCGGCTGGCCGGATTGAGCCGCGACAGCGAGGATCAGGTCACCGCCGAGGAGCTCCATTTGATCGTCGCCGAGGCGAGCAAGTCGGGCGTGATCGAGGAGCATGAGCGATCGATCATCTCCGGCGTGGTGCGGTTGGCGGATCGCCCGGTGCGCGAAGTAATGACGCCGCGGACCGAAGTCGACTGGCTCGACAGCAGCCTCGACGATATCGGCATCCGCGCCAAGCTCGCGGGCACGCAGCATACGCGGCTGCCGGTCGCCGACGGTTCGATCGACGCCGTGATCGGCGTCGTCCAGGCTCGCGACATCGTCGCCGCCGCGATCAAGGGCGAACCGCTCGACCTCAAGGTGCTGATGCGCGCGGCGCCGGTGGTGATCGACCAGCTCGACGCGATGGACGCGCTCGTGCGGTTGCGGCGAGCGCCGGTGCCGATGGCGCTGATCCACGACGAATACGGCCATTTCGAAGGGATCGTGACGCCCGCCGATCTGCTCGCCGCGATCGCCGGGGAATTCGCGTCGGACGCCGATCCGAACGAATCGCCCGATTTCGTCCATCGCGACGACGGCAGCTATCTGGTCGCGGGCTCCGCCTCGGCCGATCTGCTCGCCGAAAAGCTCGACCTCGATCTGCCCGACGACCGCGACTATGCGACCGCCGCGGGCTTTGCGCTCGCCGCATTCCGCCGCTTGCCGGGCGAGGGCGAGAGCGTCGTCGAGCAAGGCTGGACGTTCGAAGTGGTCGATCTCGACGGGCGTCGCATCGACAAATTGCTGGTCACGCGGGCGAGGGAGGGGCGCTAAAGCGCTCGATAATTTTACGCTTCCCCGGCGAAGGCCGGGGCCCAGTTACAGTACAGATGTGATGAGGCAGCGCCTTCAATTCGCCGCTCCCACCTGGGCCCCGGCCTTCGCCGGGGAAGCGTAAGGGGAGCAGTAAAAAGGAAAGCGCGACGCTAGCCTAGTTTCCCGAACTCCGCCTCGTAGCCCGCGGTGTCGCCGCTCGCGAGCAGCCTGGCCTGGTCGATCCAGCGGTCGCGCGTCATGCGGCCGGTGAACGCGCCGAGCTGGACGTCGAGCGCCGCGGCGTCGTCGGGGGTCAGCGCCGCGATCTGATCGACTCGCGTGATGCCGCGCTCGGCGAGCATCGCCGCGACCTTGGGGCCGAGACCCTTGATCGTGGTGAGCGCCAGCGCGCCGGCAATCGCCGGTTCGACCGCCGGCGCAGCTTCGGGCTCGACGGCGGGTGCAGCCTGGGGCGCGGCGGCCGCGACGGGCTCGGGCTCGGGCTCCGGGGCGGCCGCAGGTCGGGCTGGCTCGGGCTCCGGCTCGGGCTCGGGTTGGTCTTCGGCCGGCGCGGCGGGCGCCAGTTCGTACCCCGGGTCCCGCGGCGTTCCGGGGGTGGGGCCGGCTTCCGCTTCGGGCTCCACGGCAGCGATCGTCTCGCCGTCCGCAACCTGTTCGGGCGGCAGCTCGATCCCGGCTTCCTCGGCGCGCTCCTCGGCGGCTTGTTGCGCGCGATGCCGCTGGTGCGCGAGGCGCCGGCCATAGAGCATGCCCGCGACCACCGCGACGGCGGCGAGCGCCATCAGGATCAGCTGGATGATCGTCCAGCCATAGAAGGCATCGGCGGCGCCACCGACCGTTACGGGCGTCTGCATCCTGGGAGTCCTCGATCGTATCTTCCCGTCACCCTTAGCGGATGACGGGCGATACGCCATAACGGGGCCGGTCGGTGGACGTTCCGCGGCGGCGGTCGGCGAGCGTTGCCGCGCGCTCAGTCCGATTCGCGGGCGATCTCGCGCGCGCCGATGTCGCGGCGGCAGAAGCCGGTGGGGAAGTCGATCGCGTCGACCGCGCGATACGCGGCGGCTTGCGCGGCGCGGACGGTGGCGCCGGTCGCGGTGACCGCGAGCACGCGTCCGCCTGAGGCGATTAGGCGGCCGTCGACCGACTTGGTTCCGGCCTGGAACACCTTGGCGCCGCCCGCCTCCGCCGCGTCGATCCCGCCGATGGCGCCGCCGGTCTCGGGCGTTCCGGGATAGCCATTGGCCGCCATCACCACCGTCAGCGCGACATCGTCGCTGAACACCGGGGCGGGCGCATCGCTCAGGCGCCCCTCCGCAATCGGCAGCAGCAGCGCGAGCAAGTCGCTCTCCAGCCGCATCATCAGCACCTGGCATTCGGGGTCGCCGAACCGCGCGTTATATTCGATCAGCCTGGGCCCCTGGCCGGTGAGCATCAGCCCCGCGTAGAGCACCCCCGAATAAGGCATGCCTTCCGCGGCCAGGGTCGCGATGGTCGGGGCGACGATCTCGCGAAGCGCGCGGGCTTCGAGTTCGGGCGTCAGCACGCGCGCCGGGCTGTGCGCCCCCATGCCGCCGGTGTTCGGGCCGGTATCGCCATCGCCGACGCGTTTGTGGTCCTGCGCGGACCCGAACGGCACCATCGCTTTGCCGTCGGTCAGCACGAACAGGCTGACCTCCTCGCCGTCGAGGAATTCCTCGATCACCGCGCTCGCGCCGGGCTCGGCGAACAAGGCATCGATCGCGGCCTCCGCCTCGGCCATTGTCATTGCCACCGTCACGCCCTTGCCGGCGGCGAGACCGTCGGCCTTGACCACCACCGGCGCGCCGAACGCGGCGAGCGCTGCCCGCGCCTCATCGAGCGAATGCGCCGTGCGATAGCCGGCGGTCGAGATGCCGGCGCGGTCGCACAGCGCCTTGGTGAACGCTTTCGATCCTTCGAGTTGCGCGGGTGCCTTGTCGGGCCCGAAAACCCTGATCCCGGCCGCGCGCAAATCGTCGGCGAGCCCCGCGACCAGCGGCGCTTCGGGCCCGACCACCACCAGCGCGATCCCGGCTGCGCGGCAGAAATCGATCACGCCCGGATGGTGCGTCACGTTCAGCGCGACCAGCTCCGCCTCCTCGCCGATCCCCGGGTTTCCGGGCGCGGCGTAGAGTTTCGTGAGGAGGGGCGATTGCGCGAGCTTCCACGCAAGGCCATGTTCACGCCCACCCGATCCGATCAGCAGGACGTTCATGCCCGACCCTTTTCCCGACGACGACAACGCGCGGCTGGTAGCGGAGGCTCGGCCTGGCGACAATTCCGCGCCGGAAAGCGTGTCGGAACTGTCCGGACGCCTCAAGCGCATGGTTGAGGGCGAGTTCGGCCGCGTCCGGCTGCGCGGCGAGATTTCTGGGTACAAGCGCGCGGCGTCCGGCCACGTCTATCTGTGCCTCAAGGACGATGCCGCGGTGATCGACGGGGTGATGTGGAAGGGGCAGGCGGCTTTGCTGCCGTTTGCCGCGCAGGACGGGATCGAGGTGATCGCGTCGGGCAAGCTCACCACCTATCCGGGCCGTTCCAAATACCAGGTCGTGATCGATCGCATGGAGCTGGCGGGCGAGGGCGCGCTGATGGCGCTGTTCGAGAAATTGAAGCAGCAATTGGGCGCCGAAGGGCTGTTCGACCAAGGCCGCAAGAAGACGCTGCCGTTCATGCCGCGCGTGATCGGCGTGGTCACCTCGCCGACCGGCGCGGTGATCCGCGACATCCTCCACCGCCTCGCCGATCGCTGCCCGACGCGCGTGATCGTGTGGCCGGTCAAGGTGCAGGGCGTCGGTGCGGCCGCGGAGGTCGCCGCGGCGGTGCGCGGGTTCGACGCCCTGGCGGCGGGCGGCGCGGTGCCGCGTCCCGACCTGGTCATCGTCGCGCGCGGCGGCGGGTCGATCGAGGATCTGTGGGCTTTCAACGAGGAAGTCGTCGTCCGCGCGGTCGCGGCTTGCTCGATCCCGATCATCTCGGCGGTGGGGCACGAGACCGACACGAGTCTGTGCGACCACGCCGCCGACTTGCGCGCGCCGACCCCGACCGCGGCGGCCGAGCTCGCGGTGCCGGTGCTCGCCGAATTGCGGCTCGGGCTCGACGCTTATGCCCAGCGCGCCGAGCGCTGCGCACGGCGCTATGTCGAACGCGGGCGCGAGCGGAGCGATGCGCTCGCGCGGCTGCTGCCCAAGCGCGACGCGCTGCTCGGCCCGCAGCGCCAGCGCGCCGACGATGCCGCGCAGCGCCTCGACCGAGCGCTCGAACGGCGCGTGACGCTGGCGCGGGGCCAGCTCGACCGCACCGCCGGCGCGTTTCGCCCCGCCTTGCTCGTCCAGCGCGTCGCTGCCGCGCGCCAACGGCTCGACCAGACCTTCAAGCTGGTCGAAGCGCTCAACCCCCGCCACGTGCTCGATCGCGGCTATGCCTGGGTCGAGGCGCGGAGCGGCGGCGCCGTCGCCAGCGCGGTCGCCGCGCGCAAGGCCGGCGCGCTGACGCTCCATTTCGGCGATGGCGACGTGGCGGCGCGAGTCGAGCAGCCGGGCGGCAAAACCCACGTCAAGGACAAATCGGATCAGCCGACCTTGTTATAGCGGTTGCCCGTCAAACGGCGTTTGTGCCCACATCACCGCCAGCGGACTTGCGATCCCGGCTGGACCGCCCGCATCAGTCCCTCCAGTTCGGATAGGATCAGGCCGATGCTCTCGGGCTTGAAAACCAGCGGCAGCTCGGTTCCGCCGTCGAGCGACAGGAACAGCACCGGCTCGCCCTGCTCGGTCCGTCCCGTCTGCATTCCTGTGGGCCGGATGAACTGCTGGTTGCCCTCCCCGTTCAGCTTTTCTGCCTCGGCGGCCAGCGCCGCTCCGAGGGCGCCGGCACATTCGGCGCTCACCTCGAAACGGTGAAGCTCCTGATCGTCTCCGAGCATTTCGAAGCGGATGCCGTCGCGCTCCGCCGACCATTGAACAACCTGAACGTACTTCAACGCAGCTTCCCCTCGATGCGACGATGATCGTGCCGGCGAAGCGTGCATCGCCGCCGGCTTGTTTGCAAATTGCCGAGCGCCGTTGCTCGCGATGACGATGGCCGCGGACGGTGCGGCGGCGTCATTCCTTCGGGAATAGCAACTTCGCCGGCCGGCGCTCCCGAGCGTTCTTGAACAGCGAATAGGTCTGTCCCACGATCTCGCTGACGCCGGTAATCGAGGCCATATGGCTTTCCAGTTCGGGCGTCTTCTTCGCCGCGATCAGCCGCACGGGTGCCGCCGGATCGGGTCCCTCGAACCGGACGTAGAAAAGCGGCTCGCCGCGCCGGAGAATGAGGTCCTTCGCGGTGTCGTGCCACTCGAAGGCCCACATCAGCGCGCGCGGCCAGATATCGATCGGGAAGCGCCCGTCGATCTGGATCCCCGGCCTGTCCGGCGTATAATGGAGGATCGGGGGATATTGGTTGATGTAGACCGGATCGTCCGAAACGAACACGTAGGAGGTCAGCATCTGCAGCACCGGCCGCTGCGGGTGGCGCCACTCGTGCCGCGGCTGGAATACGATCCATCGCTGGAGCGCGTCGGCGCGGATCGGGCTTTTGTCCGCGAGCACGTTGGTGATGTCCATCCCGCCCGGCGTCAAGTTCAGGCGCAGATGCACGTCGATCGGGCAATTGATCACGAAATGACGGCGGTCGAAGTCGAGAACCGAGGGACATTGCCCGACCGACCTGGGATCGCTGCTTTGGGATTCGGTCCGGACCGGCTTCGGGGTGTCCCAGATGATGCTGGCATCTTCGGTCTTGAGCAGCCAGCCGACAGTGTAGGCCCGGGATTCGGCCGGTTCCGAGCCGGCAAGGCTCGGCTCGGTCTCCGCAGTGCGGGGACCCTTCGAAAACAGATTCCTCAGCATTGGCGGGTTAGTGGCCTTTCTGTCGCTTCGGCTGCCCTGACGCGCCGGCTTGTGCGGCATCGGCGCGTAGCACGGCAGTCCCCGGCGAGCTAGCGGGCCGGCTTCAGACCGAGTTCACGCAAGCGGCGTCAACAGCCAGTGCAATTTCAATCGGGCGGGATTATCAAGTCGGATGTCGCGTGTGGATCACGAAGGGAATGCTGCGCTCATGCTGATGTCCAATACCGATCGCCCGGCGCGGCTCCACTACATGGCGAACGGGTTTCGCGTGCTGCAGCCGGGCAGCCATGTGACATGCGCGGTGTCGGGCGCCACGATCGATCTCGACGACCTGCGCTACTGGAGCGTCGAGCGGCAGGAAGCCTATGCCGACGCCAGCCTCGCGCTAGAGGCCGAAACCCGGCGATGAAGCGCGCGCGGCGCTGGGTCTTCGGCCTCGCCGCTTCGGTCGCCACGGGAAGCTGCATCGAGGCTCCTGCGCGGCTGGCCCTCATCTCCGCGCCGTTGCGAGCCGCGCCGCTTGTTCCGCAAAACTCCGCTGCGTTCGAACTCAACGGCAGCATGACACAAGGCGGATTGCTTCGCGGGGTGGTGCCGCCGCGGACCGCCTCGCTGGCGCTCGACGGCGTTCCAGTTGCGGTGGCGTCCGACGGTGCGTTCGTGATCGCGTTCGACCGCGATGCGGGGCCGAGCGCGATGCTGGTCGCGACATTGGCCGACGGCGGTATCGTGTCGCGCGCGCTGAGCGTCGCGCCGCGCGCATGGAACATCTCGCGGCTGTCGACTCTCCCGAAATATCCGGTGCCGCCCGCCGATTTCGCCCGCATTCGCCCCGCCGAGCTTGCCGCGATTAAGGCCGCGCGCGCGGCATCGATCGAATCCGAAGGCTGGCGCCAGCCATTCCGCTGGCCCGCGACGGGGCGCATCTCGACGCTGTTCGGGTCGCAGCGCGTCTACGCAAACGGCGAGGCCGGCGCGTACCATTCGGGGATCGACATTGCGGTGCCCGAGGGGACGCCGGTGTTCGCGCCCGCCGACGGCGTGGTCATGCTGGCGTCGGACCATCCGTTCCTGCTCGAAGGCAATCTGTTGCTGGTCGGGCACGGCATGGGCGTCGAAAGCGCGTTCATGCACTTGTCGCGGATCCTCGTCGCGGCCGGCCAGACGGTCACGCGTGGGCAGGTGATCGCCTATTCGGGACGGACCGGGCGAGCAACCGGGCCGCACCTCCATTGGGGCCTGCGGTGGCGAGGCGCCAGGATCGACCCGTTGCTCGTCGCGGGGGCGATGCCGAGGTAGCCGAAGAGAGACGGCAGCCATACTGTCCTATCGCAATAAGACACCTAATCTGCCCCTTTGTGGCAAAGTTGTTACGCCGATGCACCAAATCGCGCTTGGTCCGGTCCGGCCGCTTTACACAGGTTACGACTCGTTTATCGATTGGTCGTCGGTTCGGCTGGAGGGCTTGCGACCGGCGAGAGGGGATGTGGCCGGCGCGCAGGGGGTCTGCGCGCGGGCTCCAACCCATATTGGGGATATATACCAGGATGGCTTTTTTCCGTTCGGCGCCCAAGCTGCGCCTGCTGACGACCGCGGCTCCGCTCGGGCTGATCGCGACGCTCGCCGCTACGCCGGCCTTTGCGCAGACGACGCAGCCGACCGCGACGCCGGCGAGTGCCACACCGGCCGACCAGGCGACCGACGATCAGAAGGACGACATCGTCGTTACCGGCACGCTGTTCGCCAACGCGACCAAGACCGCGTCGCCGGTCACCGTTGTGACTGCGGAGAATTTGGACCGCGCCGGCATCACCAACGTGTCCGATGCGGTGCGCTCGATCTCGGCCGACGGTGCGGGCTCGATCGGCAACGGCTTCAGCAGCGGTTTCTCGGCGGGCGGCTCGGCCGTATCGCTGCGCAATCTCGGCGTCTCGTCGACGATCACGCTGATTGACGGTCTGCGCTCGGCGAACTTCCCGCTGAACGACGATGGCCACAACAATTACGTCGATCTCAACAGCATCCCGATGGCCAACGTCGAGAGCATCCAGGTGCTCAAGGACGGCGCGTCGTCGCTGTACGGCGCCGACGCGATCGGCGGCGTGGTGAACCTCATCACCCGCAAGAGCTTCAAGGGCTTCGACGCTACCGTCGATGCCGGGGTTTCGGAGCGGGGCGAAGCCGCGAAGTATCGCGCGCGCATGCTCGTCGGGTTCGGCGACTATAGCCGCCAGGGCTTCAACATCTATATCGGCGGCGACTATGAGCGCAGCGCGCTGGTCACCAACGACTCGCTCGGCTTCCCGTTCAACACACTCGATCTTCGGGCGATCGGCGGCAACGACAACAATCGCGCCGACGATACGCTGACCACGGCGACCCCCAATGCCGTCGTTACCCGCACGACGCAGACCGACCTCAACAACCCGTTGGCGGGTTCGGTCGCCAATGCCACCACGCCGGCGATCTTCAACTCGCTGACGCCGATCGGCAACTGCCCGTACGGCACGTTCTCCGAGAACACCTCCGCGCGGATCGGCACGGCGTGCGCGCACGACCTGCAGAAGGAATTCGCCATCTTCCTTCCCAAGCAGGAGCGCTACGACTTTGTCGGCCGCGCAAGCTTCCGCCTGGGCAGCAGCATCGAAGGCTATCTGGCGGGGAGCTACGCGAACAATCGGGTCGATATCACCAGAGCGCCGGTTGCCGTTCGCCAGACCCAGGCGTTCGGCGGCAGCCCAGCGACCTCGACGACCACCCCCGGCGTCGTCCTTCCGGTCTATATCTGCGCTGCGGGCACCAACTGCGCGACCGACCCGAACCGTCAGCTCAACCCGAACAACCCCTATGCCGCGGCTTTTGCGGCCAATCCCGCCGCCGGCGCGGCGCGGCTTTACTACCTGTTCGGCGACATCAAGTCGGGCAGCAAGCGCATCAACAAGGTCTACCGCGTGTCGGGCGGACTGAAGGGCGAGATCGGATCCAACTGGCGGTGGAACATCGATTCCGCCTACTCGCGCGACAATCTTGACCTGACGGTGTACGGCAACTTCAACCTGGCCGGTCTGGTCAAGGCGATCAACACGGGGTCGTACAATTTCGTCAATCCGGGTCTGAACAGCGCAGCGGTGCGCAACTCGGTCGCCCCGCCGATCAACGCCAGGTCGGATTCGACCGAAATCACCGCCGACGCGATCGTCAAGGGCAAGCTGCTCGCGCTGCCGGGCGGCGATCTGCAACTCGCGGTCGGCGGCCAGTTCCGCCGCGAGGAACTCAACAACCGCAGCCTCAACCCGAACCTCGACCTGCCCGGCGTGTCGACCGCGCAGGCGTTCGGCAAGCGTTCGGTCGTGGCCGGATTCTTCGAACTCGACGCGCCGATCCTCGACAATCTCGACGTCAACATCTCGGGCCGGTACGACCATTACTCGACCGGGATTGGCCGCTTCTCGCCCAAGGCGACGATCAAGTTCCAGCCGGTGAAAGGCCTCGCGCTCCGCGGCACCTATTCGGAAGGATTCCGCGCGCCGACCTTCGCCGAATCGAACCCCCTCAGCTCGTATTCCGGGTTCGTCGGCTACACCCCGAACGCAGCGTTCGTTGCCGCGCATCCGGGCAATGCCGGGTATGTCGCGGCCTACAGCCTCGGCAGAGGCTTTGTCGGTAACCCGAACATCCAGCCCGAAATCTCGCGCAGCTATACGGCCGGTCTGATCGTCGATCCGGTGCGCTGGCTGACCTTCACGGCCGACTATTACCGAGTGAAGAAGTCGAACCTGATCGTCACCGGGCCCCAAGTCGGCGACGCGATCACGGCGTATTATTCGGTTGCGAACCAGTCCTTCGCTTCGGCGGCTGCCGCGGCGGCAGCCGGCTGCGCCAAGGTCGCGGCGGTTGCACCCGGCTATTCGTGCAACGTCATCGACGGCGCCGATCCGTCGGCGCTCAACGCGTTGCCGCGTTTGCTCGTCGTCAACGCGCCGTATGTGAACTCGGCATATCTGATCAGCTCCGGCCTCGAGTTCAGTCTCGATGCCCGGATCCCGATCTCGAACGATATCAAGCTCGAGAGCCGGCTCGATCTGCAGGAAACGCTGCAATACGACCTCCATCCCACGACCGGCCCGGTGCAGAAATACGCCGGCACGGTGGGGCCGGAGGATCTGTCGTCGGGCGGCGGCACGCCGCGCTGGCGCGGCAACTGGCAGAACACGCTGGTTGCGGGAGCGTTCTCGCTGACCGCGACGACCTATTATGTCGGTGGCATCAAGGCGGTCGCGGCAGACCAGGCGTCGTCAGCGGTCAGCCCGACCGTCAACGACATCTCCTGCAACGCCGTCGTCTACAAGGTGACCGGCCAGCCGGTGGACAAGTTCTGCCACGTGAAGAGCTTCATCTACACCGACTTGAACCTGGCGGCGAACGTGGGCGACCAGTTCACGTTCTCGCTCACCGTCGGCAACGTGTTCGGTGCGCGGGCACCGCTGTTCGCGAACACCGCTTATTCGACGCAGACCAACTACCTGGCGTCGTGGCACGCGGCCGGCCTGATCGGCCGTACGTTTCGGGCGGGTGCCCGGTTCAGGTTCTGATCCGCTGGGCGGGGCAGCGTCGGGCTGCCCCGTCCACGCAATTCGGAACGTCTCCCACGTAATCAACGTCGCGCCGCAGGGCGAGACGGGCGGATTCGCACGCCCGCGGCCTGTGACTTTTTGGCTACAGCCGGTCTGAAATCTCGGCGGCAGGCTACGAGCCGCCTTTACAGTCGCGGCGGCTAGCGCCATCCACCGGCCAATGCCCCAGTCGGCGCTCTGTGCGCCGCGTCGGGGTGTGGCAACCGCCCGGAACCGCGAATGCGTGGCTGGGTCAAGCGAGGGAAACCGCTACGTGACCAAGAATTCGATTTTTTCGCGCTCGCTGCGTGACAGCACCGCGATCCGCGCGCTGACGCTGCTCGGCGCCGGCGCGATCGCCTCGGCGATGTACGCCACGCCGGCACTGGCGCAGGCGACGACTGCGACGCCGACTCCGGCGACGACGCCGACTCCCGATCAGGCCGACGCCCAGGCGGGTAAGGCCAACGACATCATCATCACGGGTTCGATTTCGCGCAACCCGGCCGCCGCAACCGCCTCGCCTGTCGTGACCACGACGGCGGCAGACCTGCAGAACCGCGGCGTCACCACCGTTGCCGACGCGCTCCAGCTGCTGACCGCCAACAACGCCGGCACCGCGCCGCCGAGCTGGTCGTCGTTCGGGTTCGCCACCGGTGCCTCGGCGCCGTCGCTGCGCGGCCTCAACGACGCCTACACGCTGACGCTGTTCAACGGCATGCGCACCGCCTTTTACCCGCTGGGTGACGACGGCTATCGCAACTTCGTCGACATCAACACCATCCCGATCTCGATCGTCGACCGCATCGACACGCTGCTCGACGGCGCGTCGGCGACCTATGGTTCGGATGCGATCGCCGGCGTGGTCAACGTCATCATCAAGCGCCAGATCACCGGCCTGCACCTCAACGGATCGGCCGCTATCTCGCAGCGCGGCGACGCCGGCGAGCGCCGCCTCTCCGCGACCGCGGGCTATGGCGACCTCGATCGTCAGGGCTTCAACGTCTACATCAACGGCGAGTATCAGAAGAGCGACCCGCTGCTCGTTCGCGACCGCGGCTATCCGTTCAACACCGCCGACCTGAGCCGGATCTGCGGCACTGCCGCAGAGGGCTGTTTGAACAACGGCATCCGCAACGGCATCCAGGCCGACAACAGCTTCCTAGGCTTCGCGTCGACCAGCGTTCCGTTCGTGCGGGCATACACCCCTGGGCTTGCGGCGGTCGGCACCCCCTATCAGCTGCTGAACCCGGGGCTCGGCTGTCAGAACCTTCCGGGGTACGCGCTGACCGCGGCCAATAACGCCGCAACCCTTACGCGGACCGGTGCGGGAATCGCGACGAGCACGCCCGCGACCGTCTGCCAGGAAGACTTGGTCAACGAATATCGCGCCTATAATTCGGACATCACCCGCAAGGGTCTGAACGCTCGTGCTACGTTCAAGCTAGGCTCGTTCGGCGAGGCCTATGTGATGGCCAACTATTACAACACAACGACCAAGGGGAACAACGCCGGTCCGCAGGGCTTCACGGGCTCGACGGCCGCTGGTGGTATCATCTCGACGGTCAGCGCGATCTTCCTGCCACAATATGTCTGCTCGGCAGGCACGTCGACGATCGTCGGCGGTAACCTAACGGCTACGGGTTGCACCGCCGCTAACGGCACGCTCAACCCGAACAACCCGTTCGCGGCGCAGGGTAACCTCGCTCGTCTGGTTGCGCTGCCGCAGGTGACGCGTTCGACGAACACCGACACCCGGACCTATCGCATCAGCGGCGGGCTCGACGGCTCGTTCGGCGATGGCTGGAACTTCAACCTCGCCGCGACGGCGTCGGAAGTTCAGCTGAAGACCCAGAACAATGGCTACATCTACCTTCAGGGCCTGATGAACGCGATTGCCCAGGGCACGTACAACTTCGTCGATCAGTCGCAGAACACCGCGGCGCAGATCGCCGCCGTGTTCCCGCAGAACAACAACAAGTCGACGTCGAAGCTGACCCAGATCCAGGCGACCTTGAATAAGGATCTGTTCAACCTGCCGGGCGGCGCGATCAACGTCGCCGTCACCGGTCAGTTCCGCTACGAAGCGATCCACAACCCCAGCGCCAACCCGGCCAACCTGACCAACCCGAATGCCCGTTACTTCGGCATCAATGCGGTCGGCGTGGACGGCAAGCGCCACGTCTGGTCGGCCGGCTACGAAGTCACCGCCCCGATCTTCAGCATGCTGAAGCTCAAGGCGGAAGGGTCGTACGACAGCTATTCGACCGGGCAGAGCCGCTTCTCGCCGAAGTTCGAGGCGGAGTTCAAGCCGATCGAGCAGATCAAGCTGCGCGGTACCTACGGCAAGGGCTTCCGTATTCCGAGCTTCGCCGAGTCGTTCTCGTTGCCGACGACGGGCTATGTGTCGTCATCGATCAACTGCGCCTCGCCAACGTATACCGCGTTCTGCGCGGCGCACGCGACCAACACGGCGTATTATCAGGGTGGGTACAGCTATGGCCTGACGTCGTCGGGTAACCCGAACCTGAAGCCGGAAGTGTCGACGTCGCTCACCGCCGGCATCGTGTTGCAGCCTATCAGCCGCGTCACGATCACGGTCGATTACTGGTCGACGAAGATCAAGAACGTGATCATCGGCGCGTCCGTGTCGGCGGCTGACATCGCCCAATACTATACCAATAACGGCGTTATCACCGCGCCGGGTATCACGGCGGTCAAGGGCGTTGCCGATCCGCAGAACCTCAATGCGCTGCCGTTGCTCGGCTTCGCGGTCGGTTCGTACAAGAATGCCGACTCGTTCCTCGCCAAGGGCATCGACTTCTCGGCGAGCGGGAAGTTCGACCTTACCAGCGGGATTCAGTGGCGGACCAACGCCAATGCGTCTTTGCTGCTCCGCCTTCAGCAGACGAACGAGGACGGGACGATCAACCGCTACGACAACTCGCTCGGCTCGTGCAACATCACGTCGTGCTCCGGTGCACCGAAATGGCGTGCCAGCTGGCAGAACACGCTGAACTTCGGCGACACGGCCAGCGTCAGCCTGACCGGCTATTACACCGCTGGGTTCTCGTCGGTGGCGACGGACTCGGGCGGCGTCTATGGCGACTGCGCGGCCAGCGCGCTGAACGGGCAGCAGGCCATCTACAACAACGGCGATCCGATCGAGTGTAAGTCGAAGTCGGTGTTCAACCTCGACGGCCACTTCGAGTTCTATGTCGGCAAGAAGTTCACCTTCTACGGCGACGTGCAGAACGTCCTCGACCGCAAGCCGTCGTACGATCCGAACGCCGCTTATGGCCTGTATCAGTTCAACCCGGCTTGGGCTGACCGTCTGTTCATCGGCCGTCTGTTCCGCTTCGGCGCGAAGGTCGACTTCTAAAGTCGATCCGAGGACCAAACAAATCGGGCCGCTCCTTCGGGAGCGGCCCTTTTTGTATTCGTAGCGATGGCGGCGCGCTCGGCCGCCCAAGGTCAGGTGACCGATAGCGTCAGCTTGCCGTCGCCCTCGTCGACCGCCACCGTCTGGCCGTCCTTGACGCCGCCCGACAGGATCAGGTCGGCGAGCGGGTCCTGCAAATAGCGTTGCACCGCACGTTTGAGCGGCCGCGCGCCGTACACCGGATCGTAGCCGACACGGCCCAGCCAATCGCGCGCCGCGGGCGTCAGATCGATATGGATCTTGCGTTCGGCCAGCAACCTGGCGACGCGCGCGACCTGGATATCGACGATCGGCGCCATCTCGCTTTGCCCGAGCCGATGGAACAGCACGATCTCGTCGAGCCGATTGAGGAATTCCGGGCGGAAGTGCGCGCGGACGATCTCCATCACTTGGCCCTCGACCGACGCCACGCTCTCACCCTCGCCGAGGCTCGACAGGAACTGACTGCCGAGGTTCGACGTCAGCACGATGATCGTGTTGGTGAAATCGACGGTGCGGCCCTGGCCATCGGTCAGCCGGCCGTCGTCGAGCACCTGGAGCAGCACGTTGAACACGTCGCCATGCGCCTTCTCGACCTCGTCGAACAAAACGACCTGGTACGGCCGACGACGAACCGCCTCGGTTAGGACGCCGCCTTCCTCGTAACCGACATAGCCTGGCGGGGCGCCGATCAGGCGCGCCACCGAATGCTTCTCCATGAACTCGCTCATGTCGATCCGGACCATCGCGGACGCATCGTCGAACAGGAATTCGGCGAGCGCCTTGGTCAATTCTGTCTTGCCGACCCCGGTCGGGCCGAGGAACAGGAAGCTGCCGAGCGGCCGGTTAGGATCCTGTAGCCCGGCGCGCGCGCGCCGCACCGCGGTCGATACCGCGCGCACCGCATCGGCCTGGCCGATCACGCGCTTGCCGAGCTCGGCCTCCATCGCGAGCAGTTTCTCGCGCTCGCCCTCCATCATCCGATCGACCGGAATGCCGGTCCAGCGGCTGACCACGCCGGCGATATCCTCGGCAGTGACTTCCTCGCGCAGCATCGCGCCCTTGGCCGCGCCGGCGGCGTCGGCGAGCTGCTTTTCCAGCTGTGGGATCGTGCCGTACGAAAGCTCGCCGGCCTTGGCGAGATCGCCCGAACGCTGCGCTTGGTCGAGTGCGATGCGGGCGGCGTCGAGCTGCTCCTTGAGCTTTGCTTCGGCGCCGATCTTGTCCTTCTCGGCCTGCCAGCGCTGCGTCAGTTCCGCCGACTGCTGCTCGAGATTGGCGAGCTCGCCCTCGAGGCTGGCGAGCCGGTCCCGCGACGCTGCGTCGCTCTCCTTCTTCAACGCCTCGCGCTCGATCTTGAGCTGGATGATCCGGCGGTCGAGATTCTCGATCTCCTCGGGCTTCGACTCGACTTCCATGCGGATGCGCGACGCCGCCTCGTCCATCAAGTCGATCGCCTTGTCGGGCAGGAAACGGTCGGTGATGTAGCGGTTCGACAAGGTCGCCGCCGACACCAACGCGCCGTCGGTGATCCGGACGCCGTGGTGCAGCTCGTATTTCTCCTTCAGGCCCCGCAGGATCGAGATCGTGTCCGCGACCGTCGGCTCGCCGACGAACACCGGCTGGAATCGCCGCTGCAGCGCCGGATCCTTCTCGACGTATTTGCGATATTCGTCGAGAGTCGTGGCGCCGACGCAATGCAGTTCGCCGCGCGCCAATGCCGGCTTGAGCAGGTTCGACGCGTCCATCGCGCCCTCGGTCTTCCCCGCGCCGATCAGCTGATGCATTTCGTCGATGAACAGGACGATGTCGCCCTCGGCGGCCTTGACCTCGTCGAGCACGCCCTTGAGCCGCTCCTCGAACTCGCCGCGATATTTGGCACCGGCGATCAGCGCGCCCATGTCGAGCGCCATCAGCCGCCGGTCCTTGAGCGTATCGGGCACGTCGCCATTGGCGATGCGGATCGCGAGCCCCTCGGCTATCGCGGTCTTGCCGACCCCGGGCTCGCCGATCAGCGCGGGGTTGTTCTTGGTGCGGCGCGCGAGGATCTGGATCGTGCGGCGGATTTCCTCGTCGCGACCGATCACGGGATCGAGCTTGCCGTCGCGCGCCACTTGCGTGAGGTCGCGCGCGAACTTCTTGAGCGCGTCGAACCGGTCCTCCGCGCCCGCGGTGTCGGCGGTGCGCCCGCCGCGGAGCGCATCGATCGCGGTGTTGAGACCTTCCGCCGTCACGCCCGCCGCCTTGAGCGCCTTGCCCGCGGCGGTGTTGAGGCTCAACGCGAGCGCGACCAGCAGCCGTTCGACCGTGACGTAGCTGTCGCCCGCCTTCGCCGCGATCTGCTCGGCCTGGTCGAGAACGCGGACCGAATCGTTATCGACGCCGGGCGATTGCTGCGCCCCCGATCCTGACACCGCAGGAATCTTGGACAGCGCCAGATCGGTCTCGCTCGCCGCGCGCTTGGTGTCGCCCCCGGCCGACTTGATCAGCCCGGCGGCCATGCCCTGCTCGTCGTCGAGCAATGCCTTCAGGATATGCTCGGGCGTGATCCGCTGATGGTTGAGCCGGATCGCGATCGTCTGCGCCGCCTGGAGAAAACCCTTGGCGCGGTCGGTGAATTTTTCGAGGTTCATCTACAGTCCCTGCTTGCCTGGGGTCGAGATAGTGTTGCACATTAGCAACACAAGGGGCGGCGTGGCTAATCGCGCTTCGCCGGTATAGGACGCGGCGAAACGAACGGAAGGGGCGGGGATGCTGCGCAAGATCGGATGGGGGCTGCTCGCCTCGAGCTTGCTCGGCGCCGGGGGTCCGCCTACCGCCGCCGGCGCCGCAGAGCGGCCCCGACCGCTTATCGTGCTTCGCCCGTCTACCGGCGCTTGCCTTCTGACCTGGGACGGCGCTGCCATCGACACTCGCGACATCCGGCGGCGAGCCCGCGCCTTGCCGCGCCCGCGCAAGGTTACGCTCACGATCGTCGGCAACGCACCCTATCGTTGCATCGGCGCTGTCATCTATATGCTGCAGGGCGCTCGAGCGGAGGTGACCTTCGATCCCCCGCTGCCATTGACAGCGGTGCGGATCACCGTCGAACCGGGGGCATGCCGTCCGACGATCGACGGCGTGGCTTATTCCCTGGACGCGTTCGGCGAACGCGCTAAGGCGTTGCGCCAACAAGAGGTGCATTTCCAGCCAAGCGCCGATGCCAGTTATTCCTGTGTCGATGCCGTGCTGGCCAGGATTCGTGAGGCGGGCATCTATAAATTGGGCTTCATCGGCAACGAATATGTGCCGGAGACACGCAAATGAGATGGCTCCGTCGGATCGGTCTGAGCGTTCTCGTCATTCTTGTGCTAGTCGCGATCTTCCTCGGCACGTGGGAACCGCTGACCGCCGCGCGCGCCGAGGCACCGCCGCCGCACACCTATGATGTGACCGTCGCGCGCGACACGTACGGGGTGCCGCATATCTTCGGCGGGACCGATCCCGACGTTGCGTACGGCATCGCCTATGCGCATGCCGAGGACGATTTCTCGACCTTGCAGGAAGTGCTGGCGATGACTCGCGGGCGGCTCGGCGCGATGACCGGGGGCGATGGCGCGAAGACCGATTTCGCGCTCCATTTCCTCGACGCGCGCGCGACGGTCGATCGCGATTACGACAAACAGCCCGCCGATGTCCGCGCGTTGCTCGATGGCTACGCCTCGGGGCTCAACAAATATGCCGAGCGTCACCCCGACGAAGTGCGGCTGGCGCGGCTGTTTCCGGTCGATGGCCGGGATGTCGCGACCGGGTTCGTGATGCGGTCGCCGTTCTTCTTCGGGCTCGACGCGACGCTCGGCGCGCTCGTGGGCGACAAGCCGCTCCCGCGCGAAACCGCGCCCGCTGAAGCCGCGCCCAACGTCACCCCGGTCGGACCGAACGGGCGGGAGAACGGATCGAACGCGTTCGTCATCGCGCCGAAGAAAACCAGCGACGGCGCGACCCGGATGGTGTCGAACTCGCACCAGCCATGGACCGGCGGCGTCGCCTGGTACGAGCTCGTCGTCCATTCGCGCACCGGCTGGAACTTCGCGGGTGCGACCTTCCCCGGCGCGCCGTATCCGCTACTCGGGCATAACGCGACGCTCGGCTGGACGAACACGGTCAACCGCCCCGATCTGATCGACACGTACAAGCTGACGCTCAACGATGCGGGGGATGCGTACCGCTTCGACGGGCAATGGCGGCCGCTCGAAAAGCGGCTCGTCTGGTTGCGCGTCAAGCTGTGGGGGCCATTCGTGCTGCCGGTCCCCAAATATGTCTATCGCGCGGTGCAAGGCCCGGTGATCGAGAACAAGTCCGGCGCCTACGCGATCCGCTATGGCGGCGCCGACCAGCTCAAGATGGTCGAGGAATATTACCGGCTCAATCGCGCGCGCGACTTCGGCGAGTGGCAGAAAGCGCTGGCGATCCAGGGGGTGCCGGCGACCAACTTCCTCTACGCCGACGCGGCCGGGCACATTGCCTATTTCTACAATGCGAGCTTTCCCAACCGAAAGCCCGGCTACGATTATCGCAAGCTGCTCCCCGGCGACACGTCGGCCGATTACGCGCCCGGCACGGTGCCGTGGCGCATGGTGCCGCGCAACGTCGATCCCACCTCGGGCTTCCTCGTCAACGCCAACTCGACGCCGTTCCTGTCCGCCGGACCGGGCAGCGAACTCAAGCCGAGCGACTGGTCGCCGCTGCTCGGGATCGAGACCGACACCACCAATCGCGACAACCGCGCGCTCCAGCTGATGCTCGCGACGCCGAAGATCGGTGCGGCCGAGATGGCGCGGATCAAGTTCGACACGGGCGTGGCGAAGACCGGCTGGACTGCCAAATGGTTCGGCGATCTGATGGCGGTCGATCCGAAGGGAGACGCGCTGATCGGCCAGGCGCAGGCGCTGCTCCGGCAATGGGACTGGACCGAGGACGGCAAGGGGGCGGCCGACTCGCTCGCCGACATCCTGATGCACGCCGGGCAGACATGGCATTACCAGCGCTTGCCCGAAGCCGATCCGCGTACCGAGTTGGTCGCGGCGGCGCGCTATCTCAAGCAGCATTTCGGCCGGCTCGATGTGCCGCTCGGCACGGTGCTCCGGTTGCGGCGCGGCAAGGTCGATCTGCCGCTGGACGGCGGCCCCGAGATCCTGCGCGCGGCCGCGAACTGGGACGAAGCGCCCGACGGGCGGCTGGTGGTCAAGCACGGCGACAGCTTCGTGATGTTCGTAACCTGGCTCAACGGCCATGTGTCGTCGCAGTCGATCCAGCCCTACGGCGCCGCCTCGACCCGCCCGAACTCTCCGCATTACGCCGACCAGGCAGCATTGTTCGTCCAGCATAGGCTCAAGCCAGTCTATTTCTATCCGGGCGACCTCAAGGGGCACATCGAGCGGGCATACCGTCCTTGACGTGAACGCGCTTGCCAGCGCCTTTTCAGCGTCTTAGCCATAAAGGACATCATCACTGTCCGAGTCTTTGGGGGTATCATGAACACCAAGCTTATCGCGCTGTCGGGCGCCGCCTTGCTCGCGGTCGCCGCGCCTGTCGCCTTTTCGCAAACCGCGCCCGCCGCCGCACCGGTCGCGGTTCTCGCGAAGGCGGTCGACATCCCCTACACGCAGTTCGTCCTCAAGAACGGCCTCCGAGTCATCGTCCATACCGACCACAAGGCGCCGGTCGTCGCGGTCAGCGTGTGGTACAATGTCGGGTCGAAGATGGAGCCCAAGGGCAAGACCGGCTTTGCGCACCTGTTCGAGCATCTGATGTTCAACGGCAGCGAGAACGCGCCCGGCGATTTCTTCGGGCCGCTGAAGGACGTCGGCGCGACCGATTACAACGGCACCACCTATTTCGACCGGACCAACTATTTCGAGACGGTGCCGACCCCGGCATTGGCGCGCGCGCTTTTCCTCGAAAGCGACCGCATGGGCTATCTGACTGGCGCGATCACGCAAGGCGTGCTCGACGAGCAACGCGGCGTCGTCCAGAACGAGAAGCGTCAGGACGACAACGAGCCCTATGGGCTCGTTCAGTACAAGCAGATCGAGGGGCTGTTCCCGCCGGGCCATCCGTACGGGCACACCACGATCGGTTCGATGGCCGACCTCGATTCGGCGAGCCTGGCCGACGTCAAGGAGTGGTTCCGGTCGCACTACGGCCCGAACAACGCGGTGCTCGTGCTGGCGGGCGACGTCGACGTGCCCACCGCGCGGCGGCTCGTCGAGAAATATTTCGGCGGTATCCCGGCGGGGCCGAAGACCGTGCTGCCGGTGGTGACGATCCCGACCTTGCCCGCGTCGAAGTTCGAGACGATCAAGGACCGGGTCGCGACGACGCGGATCACGCGCGCATGGAACGTGCCGGGGCTGAACGACCCGAACAATGTCGCGCTGGACGTTGCCGCCGGCGTGCTTGGCGGCGGGGCGAGCTCGCGGCTTTATCAGGCGCTGGTGCGCGGCGACCGGCTCGCCGTGCGCGTGCGCGCGAGCAACCAGAGCTTCAGCCAGATCGGCAAGTTCGAGATCAGCGTCGACGTGCGCCCCGGTGTGGATCCCGCTTTGGTCGACAAGAAGATCGACGCGATTCTGGCCGACTTCCTCGCCAAGGGGCCGACCGCCGACGAAGTCCAGCGCTATCAGGTGACGACGATCGCCAGCCGGATGAAAGGGCTCGAATCGGTCGGCGGGTTCGGCGGCAAGGCGGTCGCGCTGGCATCGGGCGCACTATTTTTGAACGACCCGGGCTTCTACAAGAAGCAATTGGCCGAGCTCGCCGCGGAAACCCCGGCGGCGGTCAAGGCGGAGGCCGACAAGTGGCTGAGCCGCCCGGTCTATGGGCTGACCATCGTCCCCGGCCCGCGCGACGCGTATGAAGAGGCGAAGGTTCCGCCCGCAACGGCCATCAAACCCGCTGCCGACGTGCCCGCCAAGGGCACGCGCGGGCCGTTGCCGGCGGCCGGATCGATCGCCAATTTGACGTTTCCGCGCGTCGAGCGAGCGCGCCTGTCGAACGGTATCCAGGTGATCTACGCACAACGCACAGCGACGCCGGTTACGCGAGTCTCGCTCGATTTCGACGCCGGCATCGCCGCCGACGATCCCAAGGCTCTGGGCACGCAGACGCTGACGCTGTCGTCGATGCTGGCCGGAACCGCCAGCCTCGACGCGCTGCAGTTGAGCCAGGCGCGCGAACGGCTCGGCGCCGGGATCGGCGCCGGCGCGGATACCGACCGCACGTCGGTCTATATCGACTTGCCGAGCGCCAACCTGCGGCCGGGCATGGCGTTGCTCGCCGACGTCGTGCGCCACCCGGTGTTCCCGGCGGGCGAGGTCGAACGGATCCGCAATCAGCAATTGGCGGCGATCGGCAGCGAGCTGAGCAATGCCAACGCGCTCGCCTCGCGCGCGATCATGCCGTTGGTCTACGGCCCACAATCGCCCTATGCCAAGGCGATGGGGAATGGCGACCTGAACGCGCTCGCCAAAGTCGATCGCGAAGATCTGATCGCGTTCCGCCAGGCCTGGTTCCGGCCCGACAAAGCGACGATCTTCGTCGTCAGCGATCGCCCGCTGGCGGAGGTTCGTTCTGCGCTCGAGTCGGCGCTCGGCGACTGGACGATGGACGGCAAGCCGGGGGTCAAGGGCGACCTGGCGACGATCGCGCCGGCGAGTCCGCGGATCGTGCTGGTCGACCGGCCGGACTCGCCGCAATCGGTGATCTTCGCCGGCATCCCGACGGCGCTCAAAGGTACCGACGATCTGGTGCCGATGGAGATCGCCAACGACGGGCTGGGCGGCGGCTTTCTTGGTCGGCTCAACATGGACCTGCGCGAGGCGAAGCACTGGTCCTATGGCGCGGGCGCCGGGTTGCAGACCACGCGCGGCGCGACGCCGTATCTCGCCTACACTTCGGTACAGGCCGATCGCACGGGCGATTCGATCGTCGCGATGACCGGTGACATCGCCGATTATGTCGGCGCCCGGCCGATGACTCAGGTCGAGTACGATCATGCCGTCTATGGCGCGATCCGCGAGCTGCCGGGGAGTTACGAGACGTCGAACGCGGTGCTCGGCGCGATGGAGCAGAACGAAGCTTATGGGCGGCCCGACGATTACCAGTCGACCCTCGCCAGCCGCTATCGGGCGCTGACGCTGGCGCAGTTGCGCCAGGTGATGCGCAGTACGCTCGACCCCAAAAAGATCGTCTGGGTCGTGGTCGGCGATGCCAAGACGGTGCGGGCGCAGCTTGACAAGACGGGGCTGCCTGTCGAGGTCGTACCCGCGGCGTCGCTCGGCAGCCGCTGACGAGATTCTTGGGAGAGAAATGATGGCAGTCGACGGCACCTACGAAACGGTCGTGAAGTCGCCGATGGGCGACCAGAAGGCGACGCTGACGGTGAACAGCAACGGCGATACCTGGACCGGCACCCAGGCCGGCGCGATGGGATCGACCGAGATCACCGACGGCAAGGTCAACGGCAACACGCTGACCTGGTCGGTCGGCATCACCGTGCCGATGCCGATGACGCTGACCAACGAAGCGACGGTCGACGGCGAGACGATCACGGGCACCGTCACCGCAGGCGCGTTCGGCAGCTTTCCGCTCACGGGTACGCGCGTCGGCTGACGACCAGGTCCCTCCCCGGGACGGGGAGGGGAACGATCGCGCAGCGATGGTGGAGGGGGCGGGCCTCTCTAGTGGTGCGCTTGGGGGGAGCCCCCCTCCGTCGCGCTGCGCGCGCCACCTCCCCGTGAACGGGGAGGATCGAGAGAAGCGTCCTATTGGCTGGAAAAAGGCCCGCCCCCAAATGGCGGGCCTTTTTCGTTGCGCATGCGGCGACTCCGCGCCACCATCCGCCCACACTGAAAACGGGGAGTGGCGTATGCGCTGGCGGCTGGCATTGGCGATCGGGTTGGCGGTGTTCGCCGCATCGAGCGGCACCGCGCAAACCTATGACGACCGCCCGGCCAAGCTGGTCGCCCCCAATTACGGCTTCAACTACGAGCGCCGCACGATCGAGATCCCGATGCGCGACGGGGTCAACCTCCACACCGTCGTCCTGATCCCGAAGGGCGCGCATGACGCGCCGATCCTGCTGACGCGCACGCCGTACAATGCCGACGGGCTGACCACCAACCGCAAGAGCGGCGACTTGGCCACCTCGCTCTACGGTTACGACAACGCCACCGACGTGATCGTCGAGGGCGGCTATATCCGGGTCATCCAGGACGTTCGCGGCAAATACGGGTCGGGCGGGACGTTCGTGATGAACCGCGCTTTGGTCGGCACGGCCGAGAACCCGACCAAGGTCGACGACGCCACCGATTGCTACGACACGATCGACTGGCTGGTGAAGAACTTGCCCCAATCGAACGGCAAGGTCGGCATCCTGGGCATCAGCTATGACGGCTACGAGCCGCTCGCGGCGCTGGTGAACCCGCACCCCGCGCTCAAGGTGTCGGTGCCGATGAACCCGATGGTCGACGGCTGGATGGGCGACGACTGGTTCCACAACGGCGCGTTCCGCCAGATGAACATGGATTACGTCTGGGAGCAGGAAGCGACCCGCGACAACAGCGCGCCGTGGATCAGCTCGAGCGACGATGTCTACGATTTCTATATGCGCGCGGGTTCGGCGGGCGAGCTCGGCAAGCGGATGGGGCTCGACCAGATCGGCTTCTGGCGCAGCCTGACCGCGCATCCCGCCTACGACCAGTTCTGGCAGGACCGTGCGATGGACGCGTATCTCTCCAAGCGGCCGCTCAAGGTGCCGGTGATGTTGGTCCATTCGTTGTGGGACCAGGAGGACAGCTACGGCGCGTTGGCGGTCTATCGCGCGCTCGAGCCCAAGGATTCGGGCAACGACATGGTCTATCTGACGATGGGGCCGTGGCACCATGGGCAGGAGATCGAAGACGCCAGCGCGCTCGGCGAGATGCGCTGGGGGCAGGATACCGGCACCTGGTGGCGCCGGCACGTGCTCGCGCCGTTCCTGGCGCATTACTTGAAAGGCACGCCGATGGATGTCGCGCCGGTGACCGCGTTCGAAAGCGGCACCAACGAGTGGCGGCGCTTCCAGGCGTGGCTTGGGGGCGGCGACGGCGCGAAGCTGTACCTCAAGCCTGGCATGGCGCTCGGCTTCGACGCGGCGGCGGGCGGCGAGGAGACGGCGGATTACGTCTCCGACCCGGCGCATCCGGTGCTGTTCCGCAACCGCCCGGTGATGGCGATCGGATACGACAACAATCCGTGGCCCAACTGGCTCGCCGACGATCAGCGCGCGGTGTCGAGCCGCCCCGACGTGCTGACCTTCACCAGCGACGTGCTCACGCAGCCGCTCAAGATTTCAGGGCGGCCGATGGTCAATCTGACCGCGTCGACCAGCGGCACCGACAGTGACTGGGTGGTCAAGCTGATCGACGTCTGGCCCGACCAGGTGCCCGGTCGACCGGGGTTCGGCGGGTATCAGTTCGCGGTGGGCATGGACATTTTCCGCGGCCGCTATCGCGAGGGGTTCACGGTGGCCAAGCCGCTGACGCCGAACGCGCCGCTCAAATACAGCTTTGCGCTACCGGCGGCGAACCACATCTTCCTGCCCGGCCATCGGATCATGGTGCAGGTGCAGTCGAGCTGGTTCCCGCTCTACGATCGCAATCCGCAGAGCTTCGTTCAGAACATCTTCTTCGCCCAGCCGGGGGATTACGTGAAAGCGACGCAGAAGGTGTGGGTGTCGGGGCCGAACGCGAGCTACATCGCGTTGCCGGTGGTGAAATAGGGCGGGGCGCCAGCCCAACCCAGAAAACGTCACCCCGGCCTCGTGCCGGGGTCGGCCGCTCCATTCGCGAGACGCTCGATTGTGGCACTGCGGATGCCGGGACAAGCCCGGCATGACGGACTAGAGGGAGCGCTTGAGCCGAGTCACATGCCCCATCTTCCGGCCCGGCCGAGCGCCATTCTTGCCGTAGAGGTGCAAGTGCGCGCCGGGCTCGGCGAGGATCGCGGCCCAATCGTCGTCGGCGTCGCCGATCAAATTCTCCATCACGACCTCGGGGGCGGTCAGCGCAGTGTCGCCGAGGGGAAGGCCGCAGATCGCGCGGATATGGTTCTCGAACTGGCTCGCGACCGCGCCCTCGATCGTCCAATGCCCCGAATTGTGCACCCGCGGCGCCATTTCGTTGAGCACCGGGCCGTCGCTGCACGCGAAGAACTCGCACGCCAGCACCCCGACATAATCGAGCGCATCGGCGATCCGCCCGGTCAGCGCGGCGGCGACGCCCCATTGGCTGGCGATCTCCGCCGGCGCCGGGAGCGACGAGCGCGCGAGGATGCCCTCGACATGCTCGTTCCATGGCGGCGGATAGCTGACCATCGCGCCGTCGGCACCGCGTGCGAGAATGATCGAGAATTCGTGGGTGAAGTCGACGAAACCTTCGAGGATTGCCGGGCGTCGGCCGATCGCGTCCCACGCCGCTTGCGCGCCGCTAGCGTCCGCGATCCGTACCTGTCCCTTGCCGTCATAGCCGAGCCGGAGCGTCTTGAGGATCGCGGGCGCGCCGATCTCGCCCAATGCCGCCGTCAACTCGTCGAGCGTTGCGACCCGCCGCCAGGGCGCCGTGCGCCCGTCGATCGATTCGACGAACGCCTTCTCGCTCGCGCGGTCCTGCGCGACCGCCAGCGCATGCGGGTTCGGGTGCACCGGCACATGCCGCGCGAGATATTCGACCGGCTCGACCGCGATATTCTCGAACTCGTAGGTCACCACGTCGCAGCGCGCCGCCATTTCGTCGAGCACGATGCGGCTGTGGTAATCGGCGCGCGTGAAGCTCGAAGCGGTCTGCGCCGCGACGCTCTCGGCGTCGGGGGCGAGGATGTGGGTGCGATAGCCGAGCTCGGCCGCCGCTGACGCCAGCATGCGTCCGAGCTGCCCGCCGCCGAGGATGCCGATCGTGGAGCCGGGGGGGAGCATCGTCACATGCCCAGAGAGGGTAGGACCGAGTTCATTCCGGATCGACCGCGACGCTCTCGGTCTGTTCCGCGCGCCAGGCCTTGAGCCGCTCCGCCAGCGCATCGTCGCTCGTCGCGAGGATCGCCGCCGCGAGCAACCCCGCATTGATCGCCCCCGGCTTGCCGATCGCCAGTGTCCCGACCGGCACCCCGCCGGGCATCTGGACGATCGAATAGAGGCTGTCGGCGCCCTTCAATGCTTTCGACTCCACGGGCACGCCGAGCACCGGCAAGTGCGTCATCGACGCCGCCATGCCCGGCAAATGCGCCGCGCCGCCCGCGCCCGCGATGATCACCTTGAGCCCGCGATCCGCCGCGCTCGTCGCATAATCGTACAGTCTTTGCGGGGTGCGGTGCGCCGACACCACCTTGGTTTCATGCGGCACGCCGAGTTCGTCGAGCTTGTCGGCGGCATGGCGCATCGTCTCCCAATCGGAGGTGCTGCCCATGATGATGCCGACCAAAGGTTGCATCGCGGCGGGGTAGCGGGGGAGCGCGAGCAGGGCAACTGGCGCGCGCGGGCGCAACGCCGTAGAATACCGCCATGAGCGAAGAGAAATCGAACACCACGCGCAACGGCGCGCTGATCGGGCTGGCGGCGATCGTCGCCGTCGCAGGATCGAGCGTCGCGATCGCCCGCGCGGTTCGCGCCAAGGTCGATCGCGGGCGGCGCGACCGCGGGCTGTCGTTCGGCACGGCGCGCGTGCACGGCGCGGTGCTCCACTTCGCGCGGAGCGGGCGCGGGCCGGCGCTGATCCTGCTCCACGGCTTCCCGCAGGATTGGAGCGAGTGGCGCCCGATCATCGCTCGGCTGGCGCGGCGCTTCACGGTCGTCGCGGTCGACTTGCGTGGGATCGGCCAATCGACCGCAGGGTCCGCGCGGTTCGACGCGGCGACGATGGCGGCGGACGTCCATGGGCTGGCGAGCGCGCTCAAGCTCGAGCGGCCTTACGTCGTCGGACACGACATCGGCGGGATGGTTGCGCACGCCTATGCGCGGCTGTTTCCGGACGATCTGCGCGGCGCGATGATCCTCGACGTGGCGCTGCCGGGGCTCGACGGCTGGGACGAGGCGATCGGCGAACCGGGGGCGTGGCACGTCGGGTTCCTGCAGACCCCCGACCTTCCCGAAACGCTGGCCGCCGGGCGGCAGGACCTGCTGCTCAACTATTTCCTGCGGATGGGCCGGCACAGTTCGGCGCAGATGGACGAATCGCTCAAGGCCTATGCGTCGGCGGCGCAATTCCACGCCGCGTGCGAGATGTACCGCGCCTTCCCCGCGAACGCCGAGTTCGGTCGCGAGCAGCGGGGGGCGAACGACGTGCCGATCGTTTACGGCACCGGCGACGGCTCACCCTTTGCCGGCCTCGCCGATCGCATCGTCGCGGCACTCAAGGGCAGCGGCTTCGCCAACGTCACCCGCGCGACCGTGCCCGACGCGGTACATTATCTGGTAGCCGACAACCCGGACGCGACCGCCGCGCTGATCGAGCAATACGCTTAGTCCGCAGTCGTCGGATCGATCACCGTGCGCACTTCCGCGACCGAGTTGGCGGGAAAGCCCGCGGTTTCGGCGTGCTGCTTGATCAGGTCGGCCGACGGCGCGCGGTAGATGCAATAGATCTTGTCGTCGGTGACGTAGCTATGGACCCACTGGATGTCCGGGCCGAGGTCGCGCAGCACGCTGCATGAAGTCTGTGAGGCGCCCTTCAAATCGGCTGCGCTGGCGCCGCCGATACCCGGCATGTCCCGTTCGATGACGAATTGCTGCATTGGCACATCTCCCTTGGCTGAAGGTGCGCCGCGGGTCGGCCACGCGTCTAGGACGAAAGCGTCACCGCTCACTAAGGTAATAACGATCGGTCGCATTCAGCGCATCGTCGAGCTCGTAGACGATCGGCTGTCCGGTCGGGATTTCGAGGCTGGTGATCTCGTCGTCGGGAATGTCCGACAGGTGCTTGACCAAAGCGCGGAGCGAATTGCCGTGCGCTGAGATCAGCACGCGCCGGCCATCGCTCAGCGCCGGCGCGATCCGCCCCTCCCAATAGGGCAGCACGCGCGCGATCGTATCCTTGAGGCTCTCGGTCGCGGGGATCGCGATCCCGGCATAGCGGCGATCGCTGCTCAGATCGTACGCGCTGCCCGCCGCCAGCGGCGGCGGCGGGATGTCGAAGCTTCGGCGCCAGATATGCACCTGCTCGTCGCCATGCTTCGCCGCGGTCTCGGCCTTGTCGAGCCCGGTCAGCCCGCCATAATGCCGCTCGTTGAGCCGCCAGTCCTTCTCGACCGGCAGCCATAGCCGTCCCATCGCCTCCAGCGCGATATTCAGCGTCTTGATCGCGCGCGTCTGGAGCGAGGTGAAGCATTGATCGAAGTCTAGGTCCTTCGCCGCCATCAGCTCGCCCGCCGCCTTCGCCTCGGCCGCCCCCTTTTCCGTGACGTCGACGTCCCACCAGCCGGTGAAGCGGTTCTCCAAATTCCACGCAGACTGGCCGTGGCGGATCAGGACGAGGCTGGGCATCGGGCACTCCTTGCGGGCGGATCGCCGGCTCTGTAGCGATTGCGGCGACGACATCAAACCTTGGGCAAGACCGGGAGAGAGCCATGGCGATCGTGCGGCAGACAATGGTGTATGACGGCCCCGGCGGCCCGTTCGAAGGCGTGTTCGCCTATGACGACGAGGTCGAGACCGCGCGCCCCGGCGTGCTGGTCGTCCCCAATGTGCTGGGGCAAAAGGAAGCCGACAATGTGACGGCGGAGAGCCTCGCCAAGCTCGGCTATGTCGGGTTCGCGTGCGACGTTTACGGCCAGGGCAAGCGCACCGATTTCGATTCGCCCAATCCGGCGGAGTATATGATTGCGCTCAACGCCGACCGCGCGTTGCTCCGCGACCGGCTCAAGGCGTCGCTCGACACGCTCAGGGGCTTCGCGTTCGTCGATCCGGAGAGGACTGCGGCGTACGGCTACTGCTTCGGCGGCAAGTGCGTCCTCGACATGGCGCGGGCCGGGCTCAATGTGCTCGGCGTGGTCAGCTTCCACGGCGTCTACGACAAGCCCGACTATGACACGGTCGCGCCGATTAAGGCCAAGGTGCTGGTCTGCCACGGCTGGGAAGACCCGATCGCCCCGCCCGACGTGATGGTCGGGCTCGGCAAGGAACTGACCGAAGTGCAAGCCGACTGGCAAATCCACGCCTACGGCAATGCCGGCCACGCCTTCACCGACATGGATCGCAAAGGCGGCGCGAACACGCGCCCCGGGGTCGCGTACGAGGAGCGCGCGGATCGGCGGAGTTGGGAGGCGGGGAGGGATTTTCTGGCTGAAGTGTTCAAGTAAACCAGAAATTCGAACTAGGGTGAATGCGATTGCTCGGCAGCCAACTGATTATCAGTTTCAAACGTCATTAGCGGTTTTCCAAAGTGGCGCTCCATATCCCGGTTGTACTGCTTGATCGCTGAGTCGCCCTCGCGAGATTTTCAGTACTCAGGGCCATCACTCCATCAAGAAGGGAGTCTAGCATAATAGCGTAAGGCAAGACCTTGGTTTTCTGATCTGCGGTCAACTCGTGAGTGAACCTTAGACCCTGATTAGCGACAGGTGGCGGCATCAACTCAAATAGAGCCTCATGTCGAATTTTATATTGGTTCATTGCGTACACAATAGATAGGTAGCGCCCCATACACATGTCGATTTCCATAAGGAGGTCGGCAGCTTTTGCCTTCAGCAAGAAATCGATTTCTGTTTGATTTAGTTCAGATACCGGGCGATCCGGCACACCAAGCGGTCGCACGAGCGGAATTTGAAGCCAGCTGGGGAAGGCTTCTCTTGTGACGATAAAGCGCTAGTAATGTGCCGATCTATGTCAGCTGTGTGGTTGAGTACCCGAAGTAGCTTCCAACCTATTGCGCGGCCGACCTCTTTTTCTCGTAGGACCTGTCCCGTCTTTCTGCGTCGGTTGGCAATAGGATAGGCTGAAAGCGCCACGACGACAGCGAGCGCCGACATTGTTCCGGAAAACCAATCCGCCCAGCTTCCGGCGTCAAGGCCGACTAAGCCAAATAAGCTGTAATTTTGATTCATCAGCAGCGCTTCTGTCTGACCTAAATCCCGTCAATCACCTCTTCGATCGTCTCCAAGCACGCCACCGCCAGCACCTTGCACCGCGCCGGGCTCCAACCGAACTCGGCGTCGGGGTTGGGGTCGTGGTCCTTGAACGGCATTTCCAGCGTCATCGCCACCGCGCCGAAGCGTTCGGCGAGTTGGTTGGTCGACATGGTCAGGTTGGCCTTGCCGGGCGGCGATTTGTCATAGCCTTTTTCGGTCTGGAATTCAGGGGTGCGCGCCGCGAGACGCTGCCCGAAATCGTAGAATTTCTCGCCGAGTTCGTCGGTCCAGCTTGGGATTCCCTCGAACCCCGCGAGGAAATTGGCCGGAATCGCTTCGTCGCCATGGACGTCGATCGCAAGCTTGACGCCGGTCGCATCCATCGCGTCGCGGACCAATTTGACTTCGGGGCTCTTCTCCATCGACGGCGCGTGCCATTCGCGGTTGAGATTGATCCCCGCGGCGTTGGTGCGCAGATGCCCGCGAAACGTGCCGTCGGGGTTCATGTTGGGGACGACGTAGAAGCTGCACTTGGCCTTCACCGCATCCGCCGCCGGGCTGGTCAGCCATTCGAGCGCGCCTTCCATCCACCATTCGGCCATGCTCTCGCCGGGATGCTGGCGCGCGTAGAGCCAGACGGGTTTCTCACCACTGCCGATCGTGAACATATCGATCGCGCGTCCATCGAGGCTGTGGCCGAGCTCGCGATGCGTTACGCCCGGCTTGGCGGCATATTCGGCGATCAGCGCTTCGTGCCGCTCCATCGTGTACGGCGCGAAATAGGCGAACCACGCGACTTGCGCGTCGCTGTGCCAATCGAATTCAAGCACGCCATCGGCGTAACGCGTCTCGATCTGCCGCCACGCGACGCGATCGGTCGATGCGCGCGCCTTGTAGCCCGGCCAGCCGAACGGATAGGCCGAGCCGCCGGCGTTGACGATGCGCAAGGTCAGTTTCCGCCCGGCCGCGTTGGCGAGCCGGAACGAGAACCATTGGTAGAAATCGGAGTCGTTGTCCTTAACGATCTCGAGATCGATCCGGTCCCCCTCGATCGCGACGAGCTTGATGTTGCCGCCGTCGAGGGCGCCAGTGATTGCAGGGGTGATGGCGGGGGTGCGGTCGGTCATTTCACCTCGATAGTCCGTCCCGATTCGCCGGGGAACCCCGTGAACAATGCGGTCGCGAGCTTGGGCGCGGTGACGGTCGCGTCGCCGGTGCCGGCGGGGCGCTCGATCTGGTTCTGCGCGCGGCCTTCCCACACGCCCTGATTGCCGTCCCGGGTGTTGATCTTGACCGACAAGGTGGTCGCAACCTGTTCGAGCAATTTGCCTTTGCCGATCGGGATGCCGACACCCCCGCCGATCCCGACTCCGCCGCCACGCCCGCCGCTATACGAGCCGCCGCCCAGCCCGATGCTGAACGGTGCCGGGCCGCGCCGGGTGCGTTTGTCGATCGCGATCCCGACGCGCGCGACATAAGCGGCATTGGTCGCGGACGGCACCACGGTATAGCCCTGCACGGTCAATGCGTCGCCGACCGCGTTGGCGTAGGTGCGGAACTCCGGCCCGTCGCTCGCTCCCTCGTCGGGCACGATCGCGATCGTACCGCGCCCCACCTCGTCCACGTGGAAGCGCGTGACCTCGACCGGCCATGTCCTCGTCGTCGCGGCGCACCCGCTCATCAGGAGCCCCGCCGCCAGCACGATCGCGATCCGCATGTCCTTGTCTCCCGATAAGCAACTATGAATGTGCAACGCGCCGGCACGGTGTCCGTTTCGCGAGGGGCCGCGGGTTGACTTGCGGCCACCCTCCCTATAGGCGCGCCGCTTCCAGTTTTCACCGCAAACATAAGCAGCGCGCTCCATGAAGATTCGCAATTCCCTCAAGTCGCTCAAGGACCGGCATCGCGACAACCGCGTGATCCGCCGCCGCGGCCGCACCTACGTCATCAACAAGACCAACCGCCGGTTCAAGGCGCGGCAAGGCTGAGTTCGGCGGATTAGCCGCGCTAATCCGCAACTGAACGAGGCCCGGCCGGCGGCGCATCGGCGCCGTACGACGACACGAGATTTACGCCCGTGTCGGGCTCCGCGCTTCGTGAAGTGACCGCACCAAATTCCGTCATCTTCGACGTCGGCCGCGTCCTGTTCGACTGGGACCTTCGGTTCCTCTACGAGCGCCTCATCCCCAATGGTGAGGCGCTCGATGCGTTCCTGCGCGACGTCGTCACGCCCGAATGGCACTTCCAGCACGACGCTGGCCGGCCGTTTGCCGAAACCTCCGCCGAGCTGATCGCACAATATCCCCACCACGCCGAAGCGATCGGCGCGCTGTATCCGCGCTTCAACGAAACGATCGGTGCGGCAATGCCGGGCTGGCGGCTTTGGTCGCCGACCTCGAGGCGGCGGGCGTGCCGCTTTTCGCGATCACCAATTTCTCGGGCGAGTTCTGGCCGCCGTTTCGTGCGCGCGAAGCGGCCTTCTTCACCCCATTTCGCGACGTCGTCGTGTCGGGCGACGAGAGGATGATGAAGCCAGACCCCGCAATCTACCGCCTAGCGCTGGATCGCTTCGGCCTGCGGGCGGGGGAAGCGGTGTTCGTCGACGACGTGTTCGCCAACGTCGAGGGTGCACGAAGCGTCGGAATGCACGCGCTCCACTTCACTGGCGCGGACAAGCTCCGAGCGGATCTCCACGGTCTGGGCTTGCGTATCTAACCGAACTGTGTACAACGTGTACACAAGGAGCCGTTCCGATGAAGATGTCCGTCCGCGAAGCCCGCGCGCAATTCGCCGCCGCCTTGACCGCGGTCGAGAATGGCGAGCGAGTCACGATCACCAGGAACGGCAAGGCTGTTGCCGAGCTCGGGCCGCCGCCGAAGAAAGGCGGCCTCGATTGGGAAAAGCTCCGCGCAGCGAGCAAGAAATCCGGGCTCGACAAATATACTCCGGAAGAATTGTGGCCGCCCGAATTCGACGACCCCGCATTCAGTCGCGCGGTGTTGGGTCTGGATGACGATTGGGAGCCGTATCGACCTTGAGGATTCTGCTCGATACGCATTTCCTCGTTTGGCTGGCCGCGGGGGGCAGCAACCTGCGCCCCGCGGAGCTGACCAAGATCCAGGACGGCGATAACGAGATATTGGCGTCGGCGGCGTCGATTTGGGAATTACGCATCAAATGGACCAAGCAAGGTCGCCCGGGCCGAATCGAAGCCACAGCCGATCCAATGGCGGCACTCACGTTCGCGGAGGATGCGGGCATCCCCGTGATGCCGCTATCGGCTGCCGATTGCGCCGTTTCTCTGGAGGTCGCGACCCAGCATCGCGACCCGTTCGATGAAATGCTGCTGATCCACGCGCAGCGGTTGGGCGCCCGCCTCCTGACGCGTGACCGCGCGATGTCGAACCACCCCCTGGCGCTTCAGCTATAACCCTTCAACTCGTCCCCCACGATCCGCACCACATGCAGCACGTTGGTCGATCCCGGGGTCCTGAACGGCACGCCGGCCATCACGATCACGCGGTCCCCAGCCGCGGCGAGCTTGTGGCGCAGCACCATGCGCTTGGCCTTGGCGACCATGTCCTCGAACGAATCGACGTCGCGGGTGTGGACGGCATAGGCGCCCCAAAGCAGTCCCGATCGCCGCGCGGTCTCCATCTTGGGCGTCAGCACCATCAGCGGCACCGACGGGCGTTCGCGCGCGATGCGGCGCGCGGTCGATCCCGACGAGGTGAAGCAGACGATCGCCGCGGCATCGACCGTGCGCGTAATGTTCTTCGCCGCTTCGGACAGCGCGTCGGCGGTGGTCGGGTCGGACCGGATCACGGTGAAGTGGATTCGGTCGCCGTGCGCCGGATCGCGCTCGACTGCCTCGCCGATCGCATTCATCATCGCGACCGATTCGACCGGCCATTTGCCCGCGGCGCTTTCGGCGGACAGCATGATCGCGTCGGCGCCGTCATAGATCGCAGTCGCCACGTCGGACACTTCGGCGCGCGTCGGCGACGGGCTCTCGATCATCGATTCGAGCATTTGCGTCGCGACCACCACCGGCTTGCCCTGGCGCCGCGCGGCTTCGACGATGCGTTTCTGCAGCGGCGGCACGTCCTGCGGGGGCAATTCGACGCCGAGATCGCCGCGCGCGACCATCACGCCGTCGCACGCCTCGACGATCTCCTCGAGCCGCTCGATCGCCGCAGGCTTTTCGATCTTAGCGAGCAACGCGGCCTTGCCGCCGATCAGCTTGCGCGCTTCCCACAGATCCTCGGGGCGTTGTACGAACGACAGCGCGATCCAGTCGACCCCCTGGTCGACCGCGAACGCCAGGTCGCTGCGGTCCTTTTCGGTCAGCGCCGCCATCGGCACGACCACGTCGGGGACGTTGAGGCCTTTATTGTTCGACAGCGGCCCGCCGACCTCCACCTTGGTGACGATGCGGTCGGGGTCATGCTCGACCACACGCAGCACCAGCTTGCCGTCGTCGAGCAGCAGCCGCGCGCCGCCCTCGACCGCTGCGAAAATTTCCTTGTGCGGCAGCTCGACCCGAGTGGCATCGCCGGGCGCGGTATCGCGGTCGAACGTGAATTGGGTGCCAGTCTTCAACTCGACCTTGCCGCCCGCGAATTTGCCGACCCGCAGTTTGGGCCCCTGTAGATCGGCGAGGATCGTCGTCGGCCGGCCATAACGCTTCTCCAGCCCCCGGATCGCCTCGATCACCGCGACTTTCGATGCCTGGTCGCCATGGCTCATATTAACTCGAAAGGCGTCGGCGCCGGCTTCGAACAATCTACCGATCATTTCGGGCGTGTTGCTCGCCGGGCCCAGCGTCGCGAGCACGCGGACCTTGCGCGAGCGGGGGCTGGTCGACTTGGTCATGCGTTCCTCTCGCTTGTCGCGGGCAGGCTCTAATCGCTATCTCGACGCGATCAACCTTGGAGCATTCGTATGGACAGGCTCGACACAATCGACGACGCGGTGGCGGCCGCGGCATTCCGCCGGCTGGTGCGCCATTTGCGCCATCGCAGTGATGCGCAGAACGTCGACCTGATGGGTCTCGCGGGATTCTGCCGCAATTGCCTCGCCGATTGGCTGATCGAGGCCGGCGCCCCGCTCGACAAGGCCGCCGCGCGCGAAATGATTCACGGCATGCCCGCAGCCGAATGGAAGGTCCGCTTCCAGAGCGAAGCCACCTCCGAGCAGCTCGCCCGGATGGCGCAGAGCGTCGCGAAGAACGCGGGCTGACCGCCTTTCAGCCGGCCAGACCGGCGCGGCGGACGAAATCGTTTTCGAACAGCACGCGGTCCACCGGGTCGGGCAGCAACGCATGGCGAGCCGCTAGCCATTTGTCCCGATCTTGGCCGAAGGCCGCCTCGACGCGAGCGGGCGTATAGCCGTTGATCTTGCCCCAATGCTGCGCGAAGGGAATGCCCTTGGCCTCCATGCGTGCCGGCACCGCGTCAAGAAATTTCAGCGAGCTTGGGTTGTAAATCCCGTCGATGCTGATCACCGCAGTCGGATCCCAACGGTTGATCGCGAGCAGCGCCGGCGACTTGCGCTGATAGCGGCACCCGAACACCAGCGGGACCGGCCCAATCTCCTTGTTGAGCGCGATCAGCGCGTCGAGCGCGTCGAGCACGCGCGCCGCGGGTACCGCAACGCTGCCGCTCGCGACTTTGGTGCGCATGGTCTTGTAGCCGAAGATTTCGCCCCAACTGCCCGTCGTCAAGCCCAGCTTGAACATTTGCTGGCTCACCAGATTGGCGAACAGCGGGACGAGGTTGCGGAACAGGTCGAGCGCGCGCCCGGCCACCGAAATGAAATCGAACCCCGGTCCGAACCCATCCTGCCGGGTGCGGTAATCCGGTCGGTAGCCAGCGGGCCAGGGTTGCTCGTACATCTGGGTTATCAGGACATCGGGCGGATTGACGTTGGGATTGATGATGGGCTGAAAGAAGTAGGGCCGGCCGTTTTCTCCTACCGGATTCAGTTCGGGGCTTGCGGCAAAATCGAGTTCCTTGATCCGTTGCCGCACCGCGGGATTGAGGGTCAGGCGCTGCCCATTGCGGTCCGTGCCGTAGTTATACGCGCGCAGCGTGAAGCGCGGCCGCGCCTCGATCACGACATTGTGGATCACGCCGAACGCACCGAGGCCGACCAGTACCGCGTTGAACATGTCGTCGTCCCGGATCAGTTCGGCTCCGAGCGATTGCGCCATCGTCGGCTTGAGCACGGGATAGCCGGCACGCTCGAGCCACACTTGCCGCGCGGGACCGGCGAGCAGGTGAATCGCGACGACATGATCGTGGAACGCGCCGACATCCAGCGCCGATCCGTGAATTCCGGTCGACATCGCGCCGGCGATGGTCTGCCCGTTCGCCGCGCCGCTGGTGCGCAACGACAGGCCGATCGGATCGCTTTCAAGCCAGGCGTTGAGCTCGGAGACGTAGGTCCCGCTCTGGATCAGGCAGAGCCCGTCGCGAGCCTGCGCGGAGCCGCGATAGTCCGGGTCGACCTGGTCGGCCCGCAAGCGCTTGCGTCCGATCAGCAGTGAATTGTCGAGCAGCAGACCGTCAACATAGGGCGCATCGGACAGCGACCAGCCGCGGCCGACAGCGCGATAGGGCTCGCCCGCCGCCTTGGCCGCGGCGATGGCGCGCTGCAATTGCGCCGTGCAGCGGTTGATCGCGTCGGCGCCGTAAGGCGGATTGTCGGACGGGTAGCTGATCTTGTCGATGCCCTTGATCGGCCCCGACACCGTTTCGTGCCAGTTCGTCCACTGCCCCGGGCCGCTGACCCGCTTCACCATTGTTTGATCGTCCGCCACGTCGCGCGCTCCCGTGCTTACAGCTTGTTGGGATCGGGCGCAGCCTCGGGTGGGGGCGCTGGCTTGGCACAATAGAAATAGATCGTAACGGGCGACACGATGCCCAGCGTCAACACCGTGACCAAGCCCTGCCCGAGATTGCGGCGAACCTCGACCCGGGTCAGGCCTTCATTGCCGCATTCTTCTCGCGTCACGTATCCGCTGGAGCCGTGGCTCGACAACCCAGCGCGCCCGGCAATCGACACGTCGGACACCCGGCAGGGCATGCCCGCTAGGCAGGTGCCATCCGGTCGTGCCGAACTGATCAGATGACTGGCGCAGCCGCCCTGCGACAACAGCACGCCGATCAACAGAGTATTTCGAATTCTCTTCATGCCCGGTCCGCCCATAATTCTGAGCCGAATGTACGCCGATACAATCTGAAGGCAAGACGATCTTGTCGGGGACGAGCTTTCTTTTGGCGCTTGATTTCCACGCTACTTGCGGTTCTGGCATGGGTCGATTTTCGTTCATACCGGCATTCCCGAATCGGGCGCTCGGCGCTAGGGCATCGCGCGCGTTTCAATCGATTTAACCCAAGGATATATTATGAGCGACGTGATCGCCGCCGACCAGCTCCGCCTGTTCATCGAACGCATCGAGCGGCTGGAGGAGGAGAAGAAGGCCATCGCCGACGACATCCGCGACGTCTACGCCGAATCGAAATCGAACGGCTACGACACCAAGACGATGCGCGCGATCGTGCGGCTGCGGCGGATGGAAAAGCACCACCGCGACGAGGCGGAGGCGCTGCTCGACACCTATAAAGCCGCGCTGGGTCTCGCCTGATCTACCGGGATCTGAAGTTAACGCGCTTCCCCGGCGAAAGCCGGGGCCCAGTCGCGAGCGGTCCGTTATCGAACGACCCGTTCCGTCGCGTCCGTCTCCCAACTGGACCCCGGCCTTCGTCGGGGAAGCGTAAGTAGGCAATGGCCCGCGCCCATACCTACGACGCGATCATCCTCGGCGCGGGCGCGGCGGGGATGATGGCGGCGGCAGTGGCGGGACAGCGCGGGCGGCGCGTGCTGCTCGCCGACCATGCCGATGCGCCGGGCAAGAAGATCCTGATCTCGGGTGGCGGGCGGTGCAACTTCACCAATTTGCGCGCAGGCTCCGCCAACTACCTGTCGGTCAACCCGCATTTCGCGCGCTCGGCGCTGGCGCGGTACACGCCGGCGGATTTCATCGCGCTGGTCGACCGCTACGGCATCGCCTGGCACGAAAAGACGCTGGGGCAATTGTTCTGCGACGGGTCCGCGCGGCAGATCGTCGCGATGCTGCTGGCGGAATGCGACGCCGGCGGAGTCGAGCTCAGCCTGAGCCGCGCCGCGACCGCGATCGACCATGCCGACGGGCAATTCCGCGTGACGCTCGGCGGCCGCACCGTCACCGCGCCGAGGCTGGTCATCGCGACCGGCGGGCCGTCGATCCCCAAGATGGGCGCGACCGGGTTCGCCTACGATGTCGCGCGGCGTTTCGGGCTCAAGGTGGTCGAGCCGCGCCCCGCGCTGGTGCCGCTGACGCTCGGCGGCGACGAGACGCTGTTCCGCGAGTTGTCGGGTGTCGCGACCGAAGTCGTCGCGAGCGCGGCGACGGGGCGTTTTCGCGAGGCCGCATTGTTCACGCATCGCGGGCTTTCGGGGCCGGCGATCCTGCAGGTCTCGTCCTATTGGCGGAGTGGCGAGCCGGTCGAAATCGACTTCCTGCCCGACCGCGCGTCCGGCTGGCTGACCGCCGAAAAGCGCGCACGGCCCAAGGCGACGTTGCGCTCGACGCTCGGCCAATCGCTCCCCGACCGCCTCGCCGAGGCACTGGCCGAGCGGATCGCGCTGCCCGGCAACCTTGCCGATTTGCCCGACAAGGCGCTCGCGACCGCCGAGCAGCGCCTCGCTGCCTGGACGTTCCACCCCAACGGCAGCGAAGGCTTCGCCAAGGCCGAAGTCACGATCGGCGGCCTATCGACCGACGCTTTGTCGCAAAAGACGATGGAGGCGAAGGCGGTCTCCGGTCTCCACTTCATCGGCGAAGGGGTCGACGTCACCGGCTGGCTCGGCGGGTATAATTTCCAATGGGCGTGGGCGAGCGGTTTTGCCTGTGGCGAGGCGCTTTGACCCTCCGCTGCGGCTGATCTAGAGACGCGGCAACACGCCAATGAGGACCCAATGGCCGGCCATTCGAAATACAAGAACATCATGTACCGCAAGGGCGCGCAGGACAAGAAGCGCTCGGGCATGTTCTCCAAGCTCAGCCGCGAAATCACCGTCGCGGCCAAGATGGGCTTGCCCGATCCCGACATGAACCCGCGGCTGCGCGCCGCGGTCAACGCTGCCAAGGCGCAGTCGATGCCCAAGGACAATATCCAGCGCTCGATCGACAAGGCGACCAAGGGCGACGCCGAGAATTACGAGGAAATCCGCTACGAAGGGTTCGGCCCCGGCGGTGTGTCGCTGATCATCGAGGCGCTGACCGACAACCGCAACCGCACCGTCACCAACGTGCGCACCGCGGTGTCGAAGAACGGCGGCAATCTCGGCGCGCCAGGCTCGGTCAGCCATGCCTTCGACCGGATGGGGCTGATCACCTATCCGGCCAAGGCGGGCGACGCCGACACGGTGTTCGAAGCTGCGCTCGAGGCGGGGGCCGAAGACGTGTCGTCGAGCGAGGACGGCCACGAAATCTGGACCGAGCAGGGCAGCCTGCACGAAGTCGCCCGCGCGCTTGAGCCGGTGCTGGGGGATGCCGAAGGCGCGAAGCTCGCGTGGCGCCCGCAGGTGATGGTCGAGGTCGGCGAAAGCGATGCGGGGACCTTGTTCAAGCTGATCGACGCGCTCGACGACGACGACGATGTCCAGACGGTGTGGGGCAATTACGAAGTGCCCGACGCGGTGATGGAGAAACTGGGTTGATCCTGTTCCCCTCCCGCTTGCGGGAGGGGTTAGGGGTGGGCGTGTTCAACGCCGACTCCTCTCCGGCCCACCCCCGGCCCCACCCGCAAGCGGGAGGGGAGTCATGATCGTCCTCGGCCTCGACCCCGGGCTCGGCACGACCGGCTGGGGGCTGATCCGAGCCGAGGGCAACCGGTTATCGCACCTCGCCAACGGGCAGCTGAAGACCGACGCGAAGGAGAGCCTCGCGCGCCGGCTGGCGCACCTCGACAGCCAGCTCGCCGCGCTGATCGCCGATCACGCCCCCGACGCCGCCGCGGTCGAGGAAGTGTTCGTCAACACCAACCCGCAATCGACGCTCAAGCTGGGCCAAGCGCGCGGCGTCGTGCTGCTCGCGGTCGCCCGCGCCGGGATCGAGCCCGGCGAATATGCCGCGCGGCTGGTCAAGAAGGCGGTGGTCGGGGTGGGCAATGCGGAGAAGCCGCAGGTCCACGCCATGGTCGCCCGGCTGCTCCCCGGCGCCAAGATCGCCGGTTCTGATGCGGCGGACGCACTCGCGGTGGCGATCTGCCACGCGCATCACTTGGCGTCGGCGCGGCGGCTCGGCTAAATTCGCTTTCCTACACGGGGGCGTTCCTGTTAGGTTCCGCACAATGCGCGCGCTGTCTGCCTCCCCCGTTCGAGATCGCCACACAATGCGAGCCGATGCGTCCCGGCGGTTCGATCCCGCCCCCATGGCCAGTGCGAACATTCGGGAACATTCGCGGCGGAGCCAGCCCGATTTGCTCAGTCGCGCCCGGTGATCGCCCACCTCAAAGGCCGGCTCGAAGCGACCGGGACCGATCATGCGGTGATCGACGTCGGCGGGGTCGGCTATCTGGTCGGCGCGTCGGCCAAGACGCTGGCGGCGATCGGGCCGGTGGGGGAGGCGGCGACGCTCTTCACCGAGATGCTGGTGGCGGAGGATTCGATCCGGCTGGTCGGCTTCGCGCGGCCCGACGAACGCGACTGGTTCCGTTTGCTGACGGGTGTGCAGGGCGTCGGCGCGCGCGTGGCGCTGGCGATCCTGTCGGTGCTCGAGCCGATCGATCTCGCGCGGGCGATCGGGGCGCAGGACAAGGCGATGATCGGCCGCGCCAACGGCGTCGGACCAAAGCTCGCCGAGCGCATCGTCCGCGAATTGAAGGACAAGGCCGGCGGGGTGATCCCGGGCGGCATCACCCCGGTTTCGGCGGCGAGCGGCGCGGCATCGGACGCGGTGTCGGCGCTGCTTAACCTGGGGTTTCGGCCCGCGGAGGCGAGTGCCGCGGTGGGCGAGGCGGAGGAGGAGCTTGGCGCCGGCGCGGGGTTGGATGCGCTGGTGCGGCTGGCGTTGAGGAAGGCGGCGAAGTGAGGTGGTTGCGCGCAGGTATCATTGGGCTAGCCGTCGCTTCGATAGTCACCCCTTCTGCGGCCAATGCGTGTACTGAATCAACAGGGCGACGTCAGATCTTTTTTCCGGTGCGACCCCTAACGCTCCCGGCCGGTTTAATCGTCTTACATGTGCGGGCGCCTGCCACGGCGGATGAAGGCTCGGCGATCTTAGTGGACGTCTTGGGGCCGGCGGATGGCGTACGAGACGCCCAGCGCGTTCGAATCAGGATTGAGCCGAAGGACAATGCGCGCCCTTGCGACCTATATGATTTAGGGGTGCTCGATGAGCCGGCCTACGTCGTTGGTGTTTACGAAGAAGGGTCAGAGGGGACCTATTTTCGCGCCATGTGGGTGAATGCGGTGTTTCCCAAATGGCGAGAGCCAAAGGACTGGCGATCGTATATCGTTGATCCTCAAGTCAAAGCCGCGGCCGGTAGACAATGACGGATTCAAGCCGGTTTCCGAACCAACCTCGCACCGCCAGCTGCGCTTGCGGCCAACTCGCGATCGAATGCGCGGGCGACCCTGTGCGCGTCTCCGTCTGCCATTGCCTCGACTGCCAGCGCCGCTCGGGCAGTTCGTTCGCGGCGCAGGCGCGCTTCCCCGAAGATCGCGTGACGATCACCGGGCAATCGAAACAATGGCCGCGGGTCGGGGACGAGGGCGGCGGGGCGGCGTTCGATTTCTGCCCCGACTGCGGTTCGACCGTGTTCTATCGCAACATCGACATGCCCGGTCTGGTCGCGGTAGCCGTCGGCGCGTTCGCCGATCCTAGTTTTCCGCCGCCGATCTATTCGGTCTACGAAGATCGTAAGCACGCCTGGGTCGAGATCGTCGGCGACGGCATCGATCACTACGCATGAGCGCGTGTCACCAAGCGAGGACAGGATAGATGGAAGTCGAGGTCAGCGCCGAGGCCAAGGACAAGCGCCTCAATCGCCTCGTCGCGATCACCGTGGTCGTGCTCTCGGTGTTCATGGGCGTCAGCGGAATCAAGGACGGCAACATCGTCCAGGGGATGCAAGCGGCGCAGGCCTCGTCGGTCGATCAGTGGAACGAGTATCAGGCGTCGCGCACCAAGCTGCACATCGCGGAAGCGACCCGGACCGAGATCGCGTTGCTCGCCGCCGATCCCGCCAAGGCCGCGCCGGTGCTCGCGGAGTACGACCGCGATATCGCCAAATACAAGGCCGAGGCGCCCAAGCTGGCGGCGGATGCCAAGGCACAATCGGACGCGTACGACGCGCTCAACGTCCACGACGACCAGTTCGACGCCAGCGACGCGGCGATCTCGACCGCGATCTCGGTCGCTGCGGTGGCCGCGCTCGCCGAGGCCGGCTGGCTGCTCGCCGTGGCATGGGCGTTCGGTGCGTTCGGAGTGTTCATGGGGCTGTGCGGGTTCTTGGGATGGGGATTCCACCCGGCGGTGCTGAGCGGGTTGCTGGGGTGAGCGACGACCGCCTCCTCGCGCCATTGCGCAAGCCCGACGATGTCGACGCGGCGCTGCGTCCCAAGACGCTCGACGAGTTCGTCGGCCAGAAGGCGGCGCGGGAGAATTTGCGGGTGTTCATCGCCGCCGCCAAAGCTCGGGGCGATGCGCTCGACCATGTGCTGTTCTTCGGCCCGCCGGGGCTCGGCAAGACGACGCTCGCGCAGATCATCGCGCGTGAGATGGGGGTGGGGTTCCGCGCGACCTCGGGCCCAGTGATCGCCAAGTCGGGCGATCTCGCGGCGCTGTTGACCAACCTCGAGGATGGCGACGTGCTGTTCATCGACGAGATCCACCGGCTCCAGCCTGCCGTTGAGGAAGTGCTCTATCCGGCGATGGAGGACCGCGCGCTCGACCTGATGATCGGCGAGGGGCCGTCGGCGCGAAGCGTTCGGATCGACTTGCCGCGCTTCACCCTGGTCGGCGCGACCACGCGGCAGGGGCTGCTCACCACGCCGTTGCGCGACCGCTTCGGCATTCCGGTGCGGCTCAATTTCTACACCGTCGACGAGCTCGAGCGCGTGGTGGCGCGGGCGGCGAAGCTGCTCGACCTCCACGTCGCCCCCGACGGCGCGCAGGAGATCGCCAAGCGCGCGCGCGGCACGCCCCGCATTGCCGGCCGCCTGCTGCGCCGGGTGCGCGATTTCGCCAATGTCGCGGGACACGTGACGGTCGATGCGCCGGCCGCCGACGCCGCGCTCAACCGGCTCGAAGTCGACGGCCTCGGGCTCGACTCGATGGACCGGCGGTATTTAACGATGATCGCCGACATCTATCGTGGCGGCCCGGTCGGGGTGGAGACGCTCGCGGCAGGGCTGAGCGAACCGCGCGACACGATCGAGGAAGTGATCGAGCCCTACCTGATCCAGCTCGGCCTCGTCGCCCGCACGGCGCGCGGGCGGTGCTTGAACGCGAGCGGGTGGAAGCATCTCGGGCTCAACCCGCCGGCGGGGAGCCAGGACGGGTTGTTTGATACCTGATTCCCCTCCCTTCCAGGGAAGGGAGCTTAGGAGAGCAGGAAAACCAGCAATCCCGCGCCGCCGCCGAAGATCACCGCGATGATCAGCCCTAATATGCCGGCGACGAACCCGCCCCGGCGGCGTTTGGCGAAGCTGGCGCGCTGACCGGGCTTGCCGAGCTTCAATTCGATCAGCCCCGCGATGCTCCCGCCGATCGCCGCCATGACCAAAGCGATCAGCCCGCCCAACGGCGTACGGCAAGCGACCGCAAGCGCGACTGGGATCACCGCCGCGAACGGCGCGGTCATCAGCAAGGCGGCGACGAGCTTGGCGGTGTCGACCTGCGCTTTCTGGATCGGCGCGACTGCGATCAAATCGGGCGAATCCTCTCCCGACACGGTGAGCCAGGCGAAGCTGCCCGCAAGCTGCGAGGCGACCAGCACGCTGCCAAAGGCAAGTCCCGGCGCGATCAAATGCCCGTCGCCGCGGAACGCCCACAGCACCAGCGGCGCCATGTACACCATGCGCAGCAGCGCCTGGAACAACAGCCCGGGGTCGCGGCGCAGCAGCCGCCATTCCTTCGCCAGCACGGGCCGGAACAGCCCGGCGTGGAACAGCCGCGCCGACGCCTTGCCCGTCGGGCGCGAGCGGCTGAGCGTCATCGTCGCGTCCTGATATCCGCTCAGGAAAAGCCGCCGCAGCACCGCGCCGGCGCCGGCGAACAGCACCACGCCGATCCCCAGCATCGCCGCGAGCGGGATCAAATACCCGAACGCCGCGTGGCCCGGCACGCTGCTCCATCCGCTCGCGCCGTATCCGCGGGCGCGGAACCAGTCGAACAGCGCCTGGAACGATCCGCGCCGCGCGCCGCCGTGCTGCGACAATTGGCTGGCCAGGAACAGCGCGCCGCCCATCACCGCGGCGGCGACTTGCCCGACCGTGCGCGCCGCGCGCGGCCCGGCGATCCGCGCCAGCACCAAGGTGATCGCGATCCCGATCGCCGCCGCCGCCATCGCCAGCGACGCGAGCAATCCGATCACGCCGAGCAAGCCGGGATGGCCCAATATCGCCACTGGCACCGCCATCGGCAGCAGCAACGTCGCATAGGTCAGCGCGATGATCCCCGCGATCCCGGCAAGCTTGGCGAGCAGCACGTGGCGCCCATCGATCGGCGCGGTGAACAGCAGGTCGAGATCGCGGCTTTCGTACAACGTCTGCTGGCTGCCGAGGATCGCTTGGGTAGTCATGAACGACAGTATCGCGACCGACCCTGCAAGGACGATCACCCCAATCCACGGATTGAACGTGAGCGGCACGCCCATCAGGCCATAAGCGGTTGCCATGCCCGCGATCACGTAGGCAGCGAGCAGCACCAGCGCGATCCAGCGGGCGCGCCGCTTGCTTCGTCCGCGCCACGCCAGCCGCAGCTCGTGCAGCGCCAGCCAGGTCACCGATCCGGGCGCGGCGAGCTGCATCAGGCGGCGCTCGTCAGGCGGATGAAGGTGTCCTCGAGCGTCATGCCTTCGGTCCCGGCACGGTCGCGCAGCTCGTCGAGCGTGCCCTCGGCGAGCAACTTGCCGCCGCCGATGATGCCGATGCGGTCCGCCATCCGCTCGGCGACCTCGAGGATGTGCGTCGTTACGATCACCGTCTTGCCGCGCGTGACTTGTTCGCGCAGCGCATCCTTGACCGCGCGCGCCATCGCCGCGTCGAGCCCCGTCAACGGCTCGTCGAGGATCAGCAGTCGCGGGTCGTGGATCAGCGCACCGGCCAACGCGACCTTCTGCTTCATGCCGCGCGAAAAGCCTTCGCAGCGCGTGTCGCGCTCGTCCCACAGATCGAGCCAGTGCAGCAGCCGCTCGGCTTCCTCCGCAGCGTGGTGCGGCTCCATCCGCCACAACCCCGCGACGAAGGCGAGATACTCCATCGGGCTCAACTTGTCGTAGAGCATCGGCTCATCGGGCAGCCACGCGGTGATCGCCTTCGCCGCTTGCGGATCGCGCCGCGCATCCACCCCGAAAATCTCGATCGATCCGGCATCGGGCCGCGTGAGCCCGGTGACCATCCGCAACGTCGTCGTCTTGCCCGCGCCATTAGGGCCGAGCAGCGCGTAGAGCTGCCCGGCGGCGATCTCCAGATCGAGCCCCGCGATGACGGGTTTGTCGAACGCCTTGGAAAGGCCGCGAATCTTGAGGGCAGAGGTCATGCCGCGCTGTTCTAGCTAACCATTACGCCTCGTCCAGCACGAACAATTGCTCGACCGGCTTGCCGATCGCCGCGGCCAGCTTCAGCGCGAGGATGGTCGATGGGACGAACACGCCATTCTCGACCGTGTTGATCGTCTTTCGGCTGACGCCGACGCGCTCGGCCAGCTCGGCCTGAGTCCAGCCGAGCCGTGCGCGTTCGTCGCGCAAGGTATTGGTCAGCGCGTCAGCCACCCTTGAGCGCGCGCCGCTCAAGCATGCCAAAGCGCAACAGCGCCGCTGCGATGCCGATCGCCGTCAGCACATGGATCGCCGCGCGCGCATCGACCGGCGTGAACAGCGACAGAATGTAGAGCAGGATCGCCCCGCCCATTGTGAAGAGGAAACCCCACTGGAAGGCTTGGGCGCGATTGGCCAGTGTGTTCTCGTCGTTCATCAGCGCACGGACGCGCCTGTCGCGCAACAGGGTGCCGCCCGTCACCAGCCCGAACAGGAGGACGACCGACAGCACCAGCCACCCGCCGATCGAGACGTAGTTGACGAGGCGCAACTTGCCCTCGTCGAGCCGGCTCCCGGTAAAATAGACCGCCTGTTGCGCGACGAACATCATCGCGAGCGCCGGCATCATGCGGGCTCGCTTGTCCATCAGCCGGTCGGCCGTGTCGTTGTCGGTCATGTCGTACCCCTCATTTCGATGTAACCTATACTACTCATGTAACCCACGGGTTACATCGCTGCAAGGGGCAAAATGCGGGACCAAATGGGTTTGCCTCGCGAGTCCGGCCCGCTAGAGCCTTTAACCATGACCGCCGTTGCCACCGATCAGCCCGTCGAAGGCCGCTTCGACGGACGCGAGCACCGTTTCCCGGTCCGCGTCTACTTCGAGGACACCGACCTGTCCGGCGTGGTCTATCACGCCAATTATCTGCGCTACATGGAGCGTGCGCGGTCGGACATGCTACGGCTGGTCGGGGTGGATCAGCGCGGGGTGATGGAGAGCGGCGGCGGCGCCTATGCGGTGTCCGAACTCGCGATCAAATACCATCACCCGGCCAGGCTCGACGATGCGCTGATCGTGGTGTCGCGGCTGACGCAAGTGCGCGCGGCGGCGGTCGCCATTCATCAGCGAGTCATGCGCGGTACGGACATATTGACCGAAGCGGACGTAACGGCGGCGTTGGTTGCGCCCGACGGGCGGCCACGGCGCCAGCCGGCGGAATGGGCGGCGGCGTATAGAGAGTTGTTGTGGAAGCCGGAATGAACAGGGGACTGACGAACTGATGCATTGGAGTTTCGACCTTTCGCCGGGATCGACCTCGCCGCTCGCTTTGCTGCTCCACGCCGATGTGGTGGTGCAGATCGTGATGGCCGGGCTGTTGATCGCTAGCATCTGGACCTGGGCGATCATCCTCGGCTCGTCGCGCCGGCTCGGCGGCACGCGCCGCGCGACCGCCAAGTTCGAGAACGATTTCTGGAAGGCCGACGATATCGATGCCTTCTACAAGGCCAACGCCGACAGCGACTTGCCCGCCGCGCGCGTGTTCTCAGCCGGCGTCACCGAATGGCGGCGATCGACCGCGGGCGGGATCGTCGACCGCGAGGGCGTGCGCGAGCGGCTGGCGACGGCGATGGGATCAGCGGTCGCCAACGAGGTCGATAAATTGTCCGACCGGCTCAACATCCTCGCGACGGTTGGGTCGGTGGCGCCGTTCGTCGGGCTGTTCGGCACGGTGTGGGGGATCATGTCGAGCTTCACCGGCATTGCTGCTGCACAGAATACCAGTCTCGCCGTCGTCGCTCCGGGGATCGCCGAGGCTTTGTTCGCGACCGCGATCGGACTGTTCGCCGCGATCCCCGCGGTGATCGCGTACAACCGGCTGGGTCACGCGGTGAACAAGATCGAAGCGCGCTTGAACCGCTTCGCCGACGGATTCCACGCGACGCTCAGCCGCCAGCTCGAGGCGAAGCGTTAGATCGTGGCCGCCTCGCTCCCCTCTGCCCGTGGCAAGGGCCGGCGCGCGCCGATGGCGGACATCAACGTTACGCCGTTGGTCGACGTGATGCTGGTGCTGCTGATCATCTTCATGGTCACCGCGCCGCTGATGACCGCGGGCGTGCCGGTCAACCTCCCCGACAGCCGCGCGAAGTCGCTCGACCAGGACCAGAAGCCGGTGTCGATCGCGATCGAGCGCGACGGTACGATCTATCTCGACGACAAGACGATCGACGAGGATGCGCTGCCCGACCGGCTGGCGGCGCTCGCCGCTGACAGGACTCCCGACGGCAAGCCGCGCCAGGTGTTCCTCCGCGCCGACCGCGGTCTCGATTACGGCAAGGTGATGAGCGTGATGGGCGAGCTCAACCGCGCCGGGCTCAACCGGGTCGCCTTGGTCTCCAACGCGAAGGAGAAAAGGTGACCGCGATCGCCGCCCGGCCGATCCTGCTGCCCGAGCGCGCCGCGGGCGGGCGCTGGACGTGGCCCGCGATCGGCCTGTCGATCGTCGCGCACCTGTTGCTGTTCGCGTTCCTGTCGCTGACCTTCTTCGCGCGCAAGGAACCGCCGCCGCCCGCCGCGATGGACGTCACCATCGCCGACGATGTCGGGCTGCAGGCGAGCGCGCCGCAAGCCGTCACGCCGCCCGCGCAGAGCCAGGCGCCGGATCTCGGCAAGCCCGAGGATGCCGCGCCGCCTACGCCGAGCGTTGCGGCCGCCGAGCCCGCGCCGCCCAAGCCGCAGCCCGAGGCGGCGCCGCCGCCCAAGCCCGCCGAAGTCGCCAAGCCGCAGCCGCCGAAGAAGGTCGCGCCGCCGGTGCCGCAAGCCGCCAAGGCCCCCGCGCGCCCGGCGCCATCCTCGACGCTTGCAAAAATCGTCGGCAAGGGTAGCGGCGCGACCGCCAACGCCGCCGCGCAACGCCCGCGCGGTTCGTCGCTCGGCGGCGTGATGAGCGGGCTGTCCCCCAACCCGAGCAAGTCGCAATCGGCGGTGCCCAAGGCCGCGATGACCGGCGCGGCGAAGGCTGACATTGCTAGCAAGATCGCCCAGCAGATTCAGCCCTGCGCGCGCAACCACAAGCTGCCGCCGACCCCGGGAATCGACAAGGTCCGAGTCATCGTGAGCCTCAGCTTCGCGCGCGACGGCAATCCGTCCGCAGCGCCGCAGATCGTCCGGATCGAGGGGCTCAACGACAATACCGAACGCTATGCCGATCTTGTGCGGCGAAGCGCGCTCGCGACGTTCAACGACAAAGGATGCCAGCCGATCCGCGGGCTTCCGGACGATCTGTACGACGTGCCGGGCGGCTGGCGCAGTGTGACCTTGGGCTTCAGGCTACCGGGATGAAGAAGATGATACGCAGCCTCCTGTCGACCAGTATCGCCGCCTTGGCGATCGCCGCCGTACCCGCGGTCGGGCAAGTCGCGCCCGCCCCAGCCCCAGCCGCGCCGCAGTCGGAAGACCCGATCGTCGACGTGATCGGCGGCATCTCGCAGCCGATGGGGATCGCCATCCCGCCGTTGCCGACGCCCGAGTCCGTCTCGACCCCCGCCGGCTCGACCGACGAACTCGGCCGCCAGCTCGCTCAGGTGATCACCAACGACCTTAGGAATTCGGGACTGTTCAAGCCGCTTCCCGCCGGGCAGTTGCTCGCGGTGCCGTTCGCCGAGGCGACGTCGCCGAATTACGCCGGGTGGAGCACGGCTGGCGCCACCGCGCTGGTTCAGGGCTATGTCCGCGCCAACGGCGACGGCACGATGACGGTCGGCTGCTACCTCTACGATATCGTGCAGCAACGCGAGATGGCGCGCCAGGGCTATATTGTCCCGTTCGCTGAATGGCGCCGCGCCGCGCACAAATGCGCCGACATGGTCTATACCAAGCTGACCGGCGAAGGCCCGTATTTCGACAGCCGAGTCGTCTATGTATCCGAAACCGGGCCCAAGGCGCGCCGAGTCAAGCGCCTCGCATTGATGGATCAGGACGGGTTCAACGGCCGCTTCCTGACCAACGGGCAGACGATCGTCCTCACCCCGACGCTGTCGCGCGACCAGCGCAAGATCGCGTACCTGTCGTACCTCGACAAGAAACCGACGATCTACGTCTACGACATCGCGGCGGGCACGCAGCGCAAGCTCGTCAGCGACGTCAGCCTGGCGTTCGCGCCGCGCTTCTCGCCCGACGGGCGGTGGATCCTGTTTTCGATGGCCACAAATGGCAGCACCAACCTGTACCGCATCCCCTCGGGCGGGGGGCAGTGGCAGAAACTGACGAGCTCGCCGGGCATCGACACCGGCGGCAGCTATTCGCCTGACGGATCGAAGATCGTGTTCGAAAGCGATCGGTCGGGCGCGCAGCAGCTGTACGTGATGAACGCCGATGGATCGAACCAGCAGCGCATCAGCTTCGGCAACGGCCGCTATGCCACCCCCGCCTGGAGTCCGCGCGGCGACTTGATCGCCTTCACCAAGATCGGCGGCGGCTTCCATGTCGGGATCATGTCGCCCTCCGGCGGCGGCGAGAAGATGCTGACCGACGGCTGGCAGGACGAAGCGCCGAGTTGGTCGCCCAACGGTCGCGTGATCATGTTCTTCCGCTCGACCGAGGGCGGATCGGGCGTGGCCGATCTGTGGTCGGTCGACCTGACCGGGGTCAACGAGCGCCGGTTGCCGACGCCGTTCGACGGTTCCGACCCCAATTGGGGACCCATTCGCACCGATTGATCATTATCCCTGTCATCCCCCCTCCCGTTCGTGCTGAGCTCGTCGAAGCACCTGGAGTTTGCGCCCTTCGACAAGCTCAGGGCGAACGGTTCTGTAAGAACGCCAAAGAAGGAGTACCGACAATGGCACGCACTACCACCAAGCTGATCCTGCTCGCCGCGCTCGCGGCGACCACCGCGTGCGCGCACAAGCGGCCAAAGGTGCTGCCGCCGGCGGCGGGCGACGTCGCGCCGCCGACCAACGACCAGACCGGGAGTGCTGGCGCGATCGAGCCGGGTAGCCCGCAGGACTTCCAGCGATCGGTGATGAGCGACACGATCCACTTCGCGCTCGACCAGTACGACATCGATCCGCAATCGCGCGCGATCCTCGACACGCAGGCGGCGTGGCTGGCCAAATGGCCCAACCGCCGGATTACGATCGAGGGGCATTGCGACGAACGCGGCACGCGCGAATACAATCTCGCGCTCGGCGATCGCCGCGCCAACGCGGCCAAGAACTACCTCGCCGCCCGGGGTATCGACCCGTCGCGGATCACCACGATCAGCTACGGCAAGGAACGCCCGATCGCGCTGGGTTCGGACGAGGCAAGCTGGGCGCAGAACAGGCGCGCGGTGACCATCGTTCTGCAGTAACTGGAATTATTCCCCTCCCGCCTGCGGGGAGGGGTTAGGGTGGGCATGTCCTACGGGGTGGCGCTGATGACAGGCCCACCCCCGACCCCTCCCGCAAGCGGGAGGGGAGGAAGAGCAAGGAACCGCTGCCTCCGCACCCGCGTTCGTTCGCGCAATGTGGCTTCAGAACACTGCCGCGCCGGTCGCGTTGACTCCGGTCAAGCAGCCGCCGGTGCTCGACCCGGTCTCCACCGCGACCGCGACGATGCACATCTGGTGGAACAGCGCGATCAGGGCGCTGCCCAGCATCGTCGCGGCGCTGATCTTCCTGTTCCTCGCTTATTGGGCGGCGCGAGGCGTCGCGGTGCTGGTCCGCCGCCTCGCGATGCGCCGCGACCGTCACGACCTCGGCACGATCATTGGGTCGATCGTATTCGGCGCGCTGATGATTTTCGCGGTGATGATCGCCGCCGTGATCGTATTCCCCAGCGTCAAGCCCGGCGATATCCTGTCGGCGCTCGGGGTGGGGTCGGTCGCGGCCGGGTTCGCGTTCAAGGATATCTTGCAGAACCTGTTCGCCGGGGTGCTGTTGCTGATCAACCGCCCGTTTCGCCGCGGCGACCAGATCGTGGTCAAGGATTACGAGGGTACGGTCGAGCACATCCAAAGCCGCGCGACATTGATCAAGACCTATGATGGCCGACGGGTGATCATCCCCAATGCCGACATCTATACGTCGCCGGTGACGGTCAACAATGCCTTCGCGATTCGCCGCACTCAGCTCGACCTCGGCATCGGTTACAACGACGATCTCGGCAATGCCGCGCGGTTCATCGTGGAAGCGATCCGCAAGGTCGAAGGGGTGATCGACGACCCGGCGCCCGAAGCCATTCCGATCGAGTTTCGCGACGGCGACGTGCTGGTCCGCGCGCGCTGGTGGACCGATTCGACGCAGAGCAAGGTCGTCCACATCCGCGCCAAGGTGGTCGAGGCGATCCTCCAGGCGTTCCGCACCGGCGGGATCGACCTGCCGTTCCCGACCCAAATCGTCCTGCTCCATGACCAGACCGGCAAGAACGAAGGCGACCGCGCGGAGCAACGGCTGCGCGGGTTCGATCAAGCGGCGGACGGCAAGGACGATGCGGAAACCCGGCCGCCAAAATAGCGCTTGCGACTCGTTCAATCCCGATATAAAAGTGATATCATAATAACGGGAGGGCTCCATGGCCACGCAAGCTTCGCCTATTGATCGCAATACCGCGCTGACGCTGTCGACCGAACGGCCGGCCTCGACTTCGAGCGGCTATCTGATGCTCGTCGTGCTGTTGGCCGCGATTATCGTCGCGATCTTTGGCGCCACTCAGATCGACGCCAATCCGACGCTCGGCGTGCCGCTGCTGCTGGCGGGATCGCTCGTCTTCGCGTTCGTCGTGATCGGATTCTACATGCTCCAGCCCAACCAGGCGGCGGCGATCACCTTGTTCGGCAGCTACAAGGGCACCGACCGCACCACCGGGTTGCGCTGGGTGGTGCCGTGGTACGGCAAGAAGAAGCTGTCGGTCCGCGCCAACAACATCATTTCGGACAAGATCAAGGTCAACGATCTGCGCGGCAACCCGATCGAAATCGCGGCGCAAGTGGTGTGGCGCGTGACCGACACGGCGCAAGCTCTGTTCGACGTCGACAATTACAAGACGTTTGTGCTCGTCCAGATCGAAGCCGCGGTGCGCACGATCGGCTCGCGCTATCCGTACGACGATTTCGAGCATCAGGAAGTGACGCTGCGCGGCAACCACGACCAGGTCGGCGGCGAGCTTCGCCAGGAACTGATCGCGCGGCTGACGATGGCGGGGATCACCGTCGATGAGTGCGGCTTCACGCATCTTGCCTATGCGCAGGAAATCGCGGGGGCGATGCTGCGGCGGCAACAGGCGCAAGCGGTCGTGGCGGCGCGCCAGACTTTGGTCGAGGGCGCGGTTGGCATGGTCCAGATGGCGCTCACGCAGCTTTCCGAGAAGGGCGTGGTCGAGCTCGACGACGAGCGTCGCGCGGCGATGGTCTCGAACCTGATGGTGGTGCTGTGCGGCGAACGCGACACCCAGCCGATCGTCAATGCGGGCTCGCTCTACCAATAGCGTCGGACGATGGGCGCTCCTCCTAAGAAGGCGTTTCCGCTGCGCCTCGATCCCGGCTTGTACGCCGCGATCGAGCGTGCCGCGGCGAGCGATCTGAGGAGCGTCAACGCCCAGGTCGAATGCCTGCTGCGCGAGGCGCTCGGGCGGCGCGGGGTGAAACTGGCGGAGCCGGTGCGCGCCAAACGCGGCCGGCCGCCCAAACAAGGGGATGAGCAATGATTGCGATCGCAATGATGATGGCGCTCGCCGCCGCGTCGGGAGACGAGGTGACGATTCCCGGTCCGCAGGGGCCGCTCGCCGGCACCTACCAGGCGCCGGCGTCGGGCGACGGCAACGGGCCGGTGGTGGTGATCATCCCCGGCTCCGGCCCGGCTGACCGCGACGGCAACAGCCCGATGGGCCTCAAGGCGCAACCCTACAAGCTGCTGGCGGAGGCGCTCGCCGGGCGAGGCATCGCCAGCGTCCGGATCGACAAGCGCGGCATGTTCGCCAGCCGCGCCGCGGCCGACGCCAATGCCGCGACGATCGAAGCCTATGCCGCCGATGCGCGCGCCTGGGCGAAGTTCGCGGCGAAACGCGCCGGCGCGAAATGCGCGTGGCTGGTCGGGCATAGCGAAGGCGGGTTGGTCGCGCTCGAAGCCGCGCAGGATTCGAGCGGGATCTGCGGCGTGATCCTGGTGTCGGCACCCGGACGGCCGCTCGGCGTGATCATGCGCGAGCAATTGCGCGCCAACCCGGCCAACGCGCCGATATTGCCGCAAGCGCTGGCGATGCTCGACGGTATCGATGCCGGCCGCACCACCGATCCCGCGACCCTCCCCGCGCCGCTGCCGATGATCTTCCCCGAAGCGGTGCAGCGCTACATGATTGCCGAGTTCAAGTTCGACCCCGCCAAGCTCGCCGCCACCGCGCGCGTGCCGGTGGTGATCGTCCAGGGCGACAACGACATCCAGGTCTCGCTCGACGACGCCAAATTGCTTGCCGCGGCACAGCCCAAGGCCAGGCTGGTCGTGCTGCCGGGGGTGAACCACGTGCTCAAGGTCGTGCCGATGGGCGACCGCGCGGCCAATGCTGCGAGCTATGCCGATCCCGCCCGGCCGATTGCGCCAGGCGTGGTCGATGCGGTCGCGACGGCGGTCGCAGGCAAAGGGCAACGGACGTGAGCGACGACGACTGGTTCGCGCCCAAGCGGTTCGGCTACGGCGCCGGCAATCCCATTGCGTGGCAAGGCTGGGCAGTATTGGTCGGCTATATCGGGGTTCTTACGATTGCCGGTTTTACGCTTCTACCGCGCCACTGGATCCTCTGGGTGGCGATCATCGTCCTCGCCACATTGGCGCTGACGGTGATTTGCGCGCAGCACACCAAGGGCGGCTGGCGCTGGCGCTGGGGCGACGATTGACCGTCCGATCCCCTCTGTTTGCGATGGTGTTGACGCTCCCCGGCTCCACCAAGTAAATGTCCGCTCCGGCGACCCCAGCGCGGGTCGCTTTTTTCGTTGAAGGGAGCCGCCCCCGTGACCATCACCCCGCTCATGCCCGTTTATCCGCGGTGCGATGTGCGGCCGGTGCGAGGCGAGGGGGTCTACCTCTATGGCGAGCGTGGCGAGAAATATCTCGACTTCGCCGCCGGGATCGCGGTCAACGCGCTCGGCCACGGCCACCCCAAATTGGTCAAGGCGATCGCCGACCAGGCTGCGACCTTGATGCACGTGTCGAACCTGTACGGCAGTCCGCAGGGCGAGAGCCTGGCGCAGCGCATCGTCGACATGAGCTTTGCCGACACGGTGTTTTTCACCAATTCCGGCGTCGAGGCGATCGAGTGCGCGATCAAGACCGCGCGCCGCTATCACTACGTCAACGGCAACCCCGAGCGGCACAACCTCATCACCTTCAAGAACGCGTTCCACGGGCGCACGCTCGGCGCGATCTCGGCGACCGATCAGGCCAAGATGCGCGACGGGTTCGAGCCGCTGCTGCCCGGGTTCGACTATGTGAAGTTCAACGATCTGGAAGGCGCACTCGCCGCGATCGACGGCGAGACCGCAGGGTTCCTGGTCGAGACGGTGCAGGGCGAGGGCGGGATGACCGCGGGCACGCCCGAATTCATCAAGGGCCTGCGCAAGGCGTGCGACGAGCACGGCTTGCTGCTCATTTTGGACGAGATCCAGTGCGGATACGGCCGCACCGGCAAGATGTGGGCGTACGAACATTACGGCATCACGCCCGATATCATGACGGTGGCGAAGGGGATTGGCGGCGGCTTCCCGCTCGGCGCCTGCCTTGCGACCGAGGAAGCCGCCAAGGGCATGGTGTTCGGCACGCACGGATCGACCTATGGCGGCAACCCGCTGGCGATGGCGGCGGGCGAGGCGGTGCTCGACGTGATGACCGAGCCGGGGTTCCTCGAGCACGTCCAGAAGATGGGCGACCGGCTGCGCCAGGCGTTCGAGCAACTGATCCCCAACCACGATCATCTGTTCGAGGAAATCCGCGGCAAGGGGTTGATGCTCGGGATCAAGATGAAGGAGCCCGCGGTGAGCCGCGAGTTCGTGGCGCACCTGCGCGACAATCACGGGCTGCTGACGGTCGCGGCGGGCGAGAACGTGTTCCGCGTGCTGCCGCCGCTGATCATCGAGGAAGAGCATATCGCCGGATGCATCGAGCGCCTGAGCGACGGCGCGCGGAGTTTTGCCGGGCGCAGCGATGATTAGGGGCGGCGAAATCCTCCCCGTTCACGGGGAGGGGGACCATCGCAAAGCGATGGTGGAGGGGGCGGGCCGCGAGCGGTGCGCTTGCGGAAGCCCCCCTCCGTCGCGCTTCGCGCGCCACCTCCCCGTTTACGGGGAGGATTTATGATGCGCCACTTCCTCAACCTGTCCGACGCCGGCGCCGACGGGATCGCGGCGATGCTGGCCGATGCGCTCGACCGCAAGGCGGCGCGTCAAGGCTGGCCGAAGGGCAAGCCCGATGCCGACGCGCCGCTCAGCGGGCGCGTGCTGGCGATGATCTTCGAAAAGAACTCGACCCGCACGCGTGTCAGTTTCGACATGGCGATCCGCCAGTTGGGCGGGCAGTCGATCGTGATGGAAGCCGGCCAGATGCAGCTCGGCCGCGGCGAGAGCGTCGCCGACACCGCGCGCGTTCTGTCGGGGTTCGTCGATGCGATCATGATCCGCACCGACGACCATGCCAAGATCGTTGAGATGGCCGAGCACGCATCGGTGCCGGTGATCAACGGACTGACCGATTATTCGCACCCGTGCCAGATAGTCGCCGACCTCCAGACCATCGTCGAGAGCGGGCGCTCGCTGCCGGAGCTCAAGGTGGCGTGGCTCGGCGACGGCAACAACGTGCTGGCGTCATTGATGGAAGCGGGCGGGCTGATGCATTTCGACGTCGTCGCGGCGTGCCCGCAAGGGTTCATGCCGTCGGACGAGGACGTCGCGCTGGGCCGGGGCCGCGCGAAGGTCGTCGGCACCGCGCGCGAGGCGGTCGAGGGCGCCGACGTGATCGTCACCGACACCTGGATCTCGATGGGCCAGGACCATGCCGAGACCAAGCTGGCGGCGATGATGCCGTTCCAGGTGACTCGCGATCTGATGGCGGGGGCGAAATCGGATGCGGCGTTCCTCCATTGCCTCCCCGCGCACCGCGGAGAGGAAGTGACCGCGGAGGTGATCGACGGCCCGCAGTCGCTGATCTGGCAGGAAGCGGAAAACCGGCTCCACGCGCAGAAATCGATCCTGCGCTGGTGCTTCGGGCAGATCGGTTGAGTTGTTTCGCGAAGGCCAGCGCCTATCTCTGGCGGCCATGACCTCCCCCGCCATTACCGACATCGACGAAGCGCTTGGCTTCACCATTCCCGGGCGGCATGCGCGCGGGCGGCTGGTGCGGTTGGGGCCGGTGCTCGACACGATCCTCGACGCGCATGCTTACCCGCCGGCGATCGAGGCATTGCTGGCCGAGGCGCTGACCTTGACCGCGCTGATCGGCTCGACGCTCAAGGACCCGTCGGGGCAGCTCACGCTCCAGGCGCAGACGCAGAACGGCGTGGTCACCTTGCTGGTGTGCGATTATCGCGGCGGCGAACTGCGCGGCTACGTCCAGTACGATGCCGACAAGCTCGCCGAAGCGCCGGAGGAGCCGAGCCTGTTCGCCTTGTTCGGCGAAGGGTATCTCGCGATCACCTTCGATCTCGCCAACACCAACGAGCGCTATCAGGGGATCGTCCCGCTCGACGGCGAGACGCTGGCGCAAGCGGCGGAGAGCTATTTCGTCCAGTCCGAGCAGATCCCGACGCTGATCCATTTCGGCGTGGCGCGCGACGCGAAGGGACGCCACGTCGCGGGCGGGCTGTTCCTCCAGCATTTGCCCGAGGGCGAGGACGGGCGCGAGCGACTGCATACGCGGCTCGACCACCCCGAATGGGAGCATGTCGCGATCCTCGGCCGGACGCTCGGCGCGGACGAACTGACCAACCGCGACCTCTCGCTCGAGACATTGATCTGGCGGCTGTTCAACGAAGAGGACGAAGTTCGCGTGCTCGCGCGCACGTCGCTCCACAAGGGCTGCCGCTGTGACGCCGACTATATCGCCAGCGTGCTCGCCAAGTTCACGCCGGAGGATCGCGCCGAAATGGCCGACGAAGACGGCATGATCCAGGTCGGCTGCGCGTTCTGCGCGCAATCCTTCCCCGTGCCCGCCGCCGCTGCTTGAAGCGCCGCCCCGGCGTAGCCACAATGTGGTGGGAAGGGGGTATCGTGTCTCAATCGAAACGACTCGTCATTGCCGGCTTGGCCGCGGGACTGCTCGGCGCCGTCGCGTCGGCGGCGATCCCCTATGCCGCGCTCCACGGGCTGCAGCGCGGGCGCTGGCAGTTCAAGGAGATCGGCACTGCCAGTGGCCGCGTGCTGTGCGTGTCCGAGCCGATCCAGATGATCCAGTTCAACCATCCGGGTCCGGCGTGCGAGCGCTTCACCGTCGAGGATGCGCCGGACCACGTCACGGTCCAATATAATTGCGGGCCCCGCGGCTATGGCCGGACGACGATCACGGTGCAGCAGCCCGACCTGATCCGCCTCGACGCGCAGGGCACCAGTCCGGGAGGCCAGCCGTTCGACGCCAGTTATGAAGGCCGTTTCCTCGGCCCGTGTGCCTCGCCGGCGCGTTAAGCCGGCGTTTATGGTTGCCGCTTTATAAGGAGATCGTGCCTTCGAGCACGCTTTCCTCCCTGGTTGACGCTTGGAAGCGTCCAGACTGGGCCGTTCGCAAGGACGGCCCGTTTTCTTTTGTGGCAAGAGCGGCTTGGCCGTGGCGGGTTGCGATGAGGCAGCCAAGCGCCTAGCGAGCGGCCGATCATGGACAATTCTGCACCGCTGGCGGTCGCCCTGATATCGGGCGGCCTCGATTCGATGGTGGCGGCCGCAGCGATGCGCGCGGACGGCTATCGCCTGCTCGCGCTGTCGATCGACTACAATCAGCGCCACCAGATCGAATTGGCCGCCGCGCGGCGAATCGCTCACCTGCTCGGTGCCGAACGCCACGTCGTGCTGCCGCTCGATCTGCGTGCGTTCGGCGGGTCGGCGCTGACCGCGGACATCGACGTGCCTAAGGCTGGCGTGGGTGACGACATCCCGGTGACCTACGTGCCGGCGCGCAACACGATTTTCCTGAGCCTGTCGCTCGGCTGGGCCGAGGCGGCGGGCGCGCGCGACATGGTGATCGGGGTCAACGCGCTCGATTATTCGGGCTATCCCGATTGCCGGCCCGAATTCGTCGCCGCGTTCGAGGAGATGGCCGCGCTCGCGACCAAGGCGGGTGTGGAAGGCAACGCTTTCCGTATCCACGCCCCGCTCCAGCTCATGACCAAGGCCGATATCGTGCGCGAGGGGACTCGGCTCGGGCTCGATCTCGGCATGAGCTGGTCGTGCTACGACCCCGCGCCGGGCGGTCTGCATTGCGGGCTGTGCGACTCTTGCCGGCTGCGCGCTAAGGGATTCGAGGAAACCGGGATCGCCGACCCGACCCGGTACGCCGCCGCGACATGACCTACGCCGTCAAGGAAATATTCCTCACGCTCCAGGGCGAAGGCGTCAATGCCGGCCGCCGCGCGGTGTTCATCCGCTTCGCCGGGTGCAACCTATGGTCGGGGCGCGATCAGGATCGCGGGGCCGCGATCTGCCGGTTCTGCGACACCGATTTCGTCGGCACCGACGGTGAGGGCGGGGGCAAGTTCGCCGATGCGGCCAGCTTGGCGGCGACGGCGGCGCGATTGTGGGGAGAAGCTCGCGACGAGCGCTTTTGCGTGCTGACCGGGGGCGAGCCGATGCTCCAGGTCGACAATGCCTTGCTCGACGCGCTCCACGCCCACGGCTTCGTGATTGCGATCGAAAGCAACGGCACGCTCCCCGCGCACCCGGCGATCGACTGGGTGTGCATCAGCCCCAAGGCGGGAAGCAAGGTCGTCCAGACCTCGGGCGACGAACTCAAATTGGTCTGGCCGCAGCCTGGGAGCGATGTCGCGGCGATGGAGCGCTGGGATTTCGCGAACCTGCTCGTCCAACCGCTCGATACCGGCGATGCCGCTGGCAACGCCGCGACCGAGGCCGCGGCAATCGCCTTTGTCATGGAGCGCCCGCGCTGGCGCCTGACGCTGCAGGCGCACAAACGATTGGGGCTGCGCTAGGCGCTAGCGCCTCTTTTTCTTGGCGTCGGACCCGCAATAGCGCTCGTTATACACGCCCTTGCGCCAGCAACTGGGCTGGAAATCGGGCAAATACATATAGGTGCGAGAGGCGAATGCGCGCGGGAATTGCTGCTCGCCCCACGGCACCAGGCTGTTGCGCAGCTCGCGCATGTAATTGACCGCGACGTTGCCGAGCTCGCCGCGCGGCGCAAAGATCGCCTCGGTGCCGACCTTGCTCGCAGTCTGGCAGAATCCGTATTGCGCCGCCACGGTGGCGAACGCCGAATAGGTGCGCGTGCCGAATCGGTCGAACGCGGTCTGCCCGGCTGCCTTGGTCTTGGCGGTGCGGACGAAATAGGCGTTGAGCGTGTCGAGCGCGCCCTTGAGCTCGTCCTTATGGTCCCTGATCATCGCATTGTAGTGATCGACCGTCATCAACGTCGGCTCGAAATCGCACTGCAGAGCGGCGACATTGAGCGCCGCGCGCAGATTCCACACCAATCCAGCGCGAATCTCGGCGGGGGTCGCTCCGGGCATCGGCATGCCGAGCTCGGGCTCGGTGCCGGCCACCGGGCTCCCGCGAAAGTCATACGATTTGAGGAAAAACTGCGCCGATGCCGTGGGGCCGGCGAATAGCCCGGCGAACAAGCCGGCGGCGAGCAGCGCGCTCGCCAGGATACGCACGATCTTCATATCATCCCTTCCCGCCCCCGGTCGGCGGATACCTACGGCGATTTGCCGCGATGCCCAAGTGCTTTTGCCCGGATCGCTATGCATCGCTCGAATCACCTCCGGAATCGAAAGGGGCCGCCCGGCAAGCGGACGGCCCCTCGAAACGACCATTCGTCCCCGAAGGGACGAACGACCAGGCAATTACATCGCGTTGCCGGTCGTGTTGGTGGTGGTCATGGTGTTGCTCGTCGACATCGTGTCGTTCGCCATCGGCGTCGTGTCGTTCATCATGCCGGCATCAGGCGCGGTCATGGTGTCGTTGGTGGTCTCCGTCATGGTGTTCATGTCGGTGACGGTGTTGGTCGTGTCGGTCTTGGCGCAAGCGGCCAGCGCCAGCGCGGCGCCGGCGATCATGGTGCCGGTGACGGCCTTCGAGATGAAAGAACGCATTTGGAAGCTCCCTAGATAAAGGATTTGGTCGGCTTTTACGGCCTTAATACCCAAACCGGCGTGGACATTAGTCGGTTATGCCGCTTTGCTCAAGCCGGTTTTCTTGCACAGCGCAGCGCGGCCAGGAAAGCGGGACAGCGCTCGGCCAGTGCGGCGTCGAATTCGCGTGGACCGATCGGCGTCCCGAGCGCCGCTGCGCTCGTCACCGCGAAGTCGGGCAGCCCGCAAGGAACGATGCCGCCGAAATGCGACAAATCGGGGTCGAGGTTCACCGAAAAGCCGTGGAGCGTGACCCAGCGCTTCACCCGCACGCCGATCGCCCCGATCTTGGCTTCGCCCGCGCCGTGCCCGGTCCAGATGCCCACGCGGCCCGATTCGGCGCGCGCCGCGATCCCGAAATCGCCGAGCGTCGCGATCAGCCAATTCTCGAGCGCATGGACGAAGCACCGCACGTCGCGGCCGCGCTTGTCGAGGTCGAGCACCAGATATCCGACCCGCTGCCCCGGCCCGTGATAGGTATAACGCCCGCCGCGCCCGGCATCGAACACGGGGAATCGCGCGTCGATCAGCTCGGCGGGGTCGGCGCTGGTTCCCGCGGTATAGACCGGCGGATGTTCGAGCAGCCACACCAGCTCTCGCGCTTCCCCCGTCCCGACCGCGATCGCGCGCGCCTCCATCTCGGCGAGGCTGTCCGCGTAAGGGACGAGGCTCGGCGAAACGCGCCATTCGAGGTCGTCGGGAATGTCGGAGGGGTTCACGCGCGATACTTTGCGATGGCTTTGCGATTCCCGCAACTTTAAGGATGGGCGGCACGGCCGCTCGGGAGGGTAACATGGTCAATATGGGGAACGTCTGGGACCGGACCACCGAGTTCCTCAGCGACAATGCGGCGGCGCTGTGGCCGATCGCTGCGCTGGCGGTGTTCGTGCCGCAATCGGTCGCGGCGCTGATCGGCGGGGCGGCGAATGGCGGGATCGCACCGATCGTCGTGGCCGCGACTGCGCTGGTTTGTGCGTTGGTGTCGATCTGGGGTCAGCTTGCGATCACCGCGCTGGCGATCGATCCCGAGGCTGGGCGCGACCGAGCGATCGCCGCGGCATCGGCCAATTATCTGCGCGCGATCTTGGCGATGCTGGTGCTGCTGGTCGGGCTGGCGCTCCTGTCGCTGCCGATCGGCGCGACGCTGGCCGCAAGCGGGATCGATATCGGTGCGCTTCGCCGGGGCGATCAGGCCGCGCTGTCGAGCTTGTCGGGCGGCGCGGCGGCGTTCGTCGCGATCTATGCCATCGCGTTGGCGGTGGTGGCGCTGATCGTCACGGTCCGCGTGACCTTGCTCCTCTATCCGGTCGTCGTCGCCGAGAAGCTGGGGGTCGGCGCGCTCCGCCGCGCATTCATGCTCAGCAACGGCATGGCGTGGAAAATGTTCGGCGTTTGGCTGCTGTTCGTGATCGTCTATCTGGTCGCGTCTGCCGCGGTGAAGAGCGCGATCGGCGGTGTGCTCGGGCTGTTTCTCGGCAACACGCAACCCTTCGGATTGGTCGCGATCGTCGTCGCCTTGCTGAGTGGGCTGGTCACGATGGCCTACGTGCTGGTCACCGCCAGCTTCTTCGCCAAGCTCTACCGCGCCGCGACGAAGGCGCGCGACGGCGCCGCCAAGGCGTGAGGCTCCGCGCTACGACCATCTACGCCGACGCTTGGGGCTTGTGGCGCGCGGATTGGTCGATCTTGACCGCGGCGGCGGGAATGTTCGTGTTCCTGCCACGGCTCGGGCTGTCGCTGCTGGTGCCCGAATTTCCGGACATGTCGAAGGTGACCTCGTCCAATCCCGACGACCCCGCGTTTCGGGCCTTGGCCGCCGCGGTGAGCGACTGGATGCAGCATTACGCGCTACCGGTGATCGGCGACGCGCTGGTCGAATGGTTCGGTGCGCTGGCGCTGGTTGCGATCTATCTCGCCGCGCGCCGTGCGCTGGTCGGGGAGGCATTGCTGACGTCGCTTCGCCTGTTGCCGCGATTCGTGCTGGCGATGCTGATTTGGCAAGTGCCGATGGGCGTGCTCGCCTTCCTGCTGCTGCCATTGCCGTTCGTGATGGTGCCGCTGCTGGCGCTGGTGATGGCGCGGATGCTGTTGATCACGCCGGCGATACTCGCCGCTCGGCCGATCGGCGCGGCGGTGGCGATCGGCCGAAGCTTCACGATGACTCGCGGCAACATGCTGGTGCTTGCCAGCGTCACGCTGAGCGTGATCATCGCGCAGTATCTGATCCAGATACCGTTCCTCGCGCTCGATCAGTGGCTGGTGAAGAACGGACCCAACCCGGTGGCACGGCTGATCGCCGATACGTTCGTCGCGGGCGCCATCGCGCTCGCCGCAACCGCGACCGCGCTGATCCAGGTTGCGGTGTGGCGGCGGCTCAGCTCCAGCTAGCGACCGGCGGCAGGCTCATCAGAATCGCGTCGATATTGCCGCCGGTCTTCAATCCGAACAGCGTGCCGCGGTCGTAGACCAGGTTGAATTCGGCGTAGCGCCCGCGCCATTCGCGCATCGCTTGCACCTCGACCTCGGTGAACGGCATCGCCATCCGCCGCCGCACGATCCGCGGGAAAACCTCGAGGAACGCGCGCCCGACATCCTCGACGAACGCCAGGTCGCTCGCGAAATCACCCTCCAGGTGATCGAAGAAGATGCCGCCGACGCCGCGATGGACCTGGCGGTGGGGGATGTAGAAATAGTCGTCCGCCCACGCCTTGAACCTGGGATGATAGGCCGGGTCGTGCGCGTCGCACGCCGCGCGCATCGCCGCGTGGAAATCGTCGGTGTCCTGCGCGATCGGCAGCGGCGGGTTGAGGTCGGCGCCGCCGCCGAACCAGCGCTTGGTGGTCGCCAGGAAACGGCAATTCATGTGCACCGCAGGGACGTGCGGATTAGCCATGTGCGCGACCAGGCTGATGCCCGTCGCGAAGAATTTGGGATTGTCGCCGGCGCCGTGGATGGTCTTGGCGAAATCGCCCTCGAACGTGCCGCCGACGGTCGAGACGTTGACCCCGACCTTCTCGAACACGCGACCCTTCATCACCCCGCGCACCCCGCCGCCGCCCGGCTCGCCCGAGGGATCGGTGCGGTCCCAGGCGATGAAATCGAACCGCGTGTCGGAGCCGGCCTCGGCCTCGATCGATTCGAATTCGCCGCAGATTCGGTCGCGCAATTCCTCGAACCAGTCGCGCGCGGTCTGCTGTTCGGGGTCGAGTTCGATCATCCGGGCCATCCGTCAATTTGCCGCAGCGCTTCGCCGAGCGCCATCGCCGCTGCGACCGCGACGTTCAAGGATCGAAACCCACGCCGCATCGGAATCGCGATGCGCAGGTCGGCGCGGTCATGGACCGTGTCGGACACGCCTGCGCCTTCGCTGCCGAGCAGCAGCACATCGTCGGCGGCGAAGCGCGCCTGGGGCAATGGCACCGCGCCCTTGGTCGTCAGCAGCACCAGCCGGCCCGCCCGTTGCGCATCGAATGCATCCCAATCCGCATGCCGCGCCACCTCCGCCTGCCCGGCATAATCCATCCCGGCGCGCGCCATCGCACGATCGCCAAACGCGAACCCCATCGGCTCGATCAGGTCGACCCCGACGCCCAGGCACGCCGCGAGCCGCAGGATCGTGCCGACATTCCCGGCGATATCGGGTTGGTAGAGGGCGATGCGCATCGAACCTATCCGCCGGCGAACGCGATCAACGCGAATATGGCTACCATAACGACGGTGACGATCGGCACGACGGTCATCATTTCACGGCCATACCGACGAATCTCATCGACGCTCTTCGCGCCCGGATTCCATCCCGGTGTCGGGCCGGAAAAGTTACCACCCAAAAACTTGCCAGCCCATGGATTGTGGTCGAGCCGGCTCCATTCATAGCCGAGATAATAATTGTAAGCCCCAATTGCTGCGGCTGCGGCGATAAGGATCAGTATCCCCACAGTTCCCCTTTCTCGGGTTGGCGACGCGCCTCCCGCACTCGCGGTCGGGGTCCATGCACTCGATAGCATAAAAACCCGTTGGCAAAGCGCGGTGCCCGTGTCTATCAGGCCCGCGAGCTTCCGTGGGGACGGAGGCGCAATGGCGGGCGCGGCTCCAAACGCCGTCCTCAAACGTTCGCCAACGGATTTAGAAGTGCAAGGGCTTTGGCTGAATGGCGACCGTTGACGATGCTGTACCGCTGGGCACCACGCCCGAGACTGGCCACGATCCGCGCCGTCGCGACTTCCTGAACATCGCCGCGGTCGCGTTCCCCGCGGTCGGCGGCGGCGTCGCGGTTTTGCTGCCGCTGATCAACCAGATGAACCCGTCGGCCGACGTGCTCGCCGAATCGACCACCGTGGTCGACCTGTCGAAGATTCAGCCGGGCCAGGGCGTCATCACCACGTTCCGCAAGCAGCCGCTGTTCGTCCGCAACCTGACGCCCAAGGAAATCGCGGAGGCCGATGCGGTGCCGGTGTCGTCGTTGCGCGACCCGCAGACGCTCGAGCAGCGCACCAAGGAAGGCCACAAGAACTGGCTGATCACGCTGGGCGTGTGCACCCATCTCGGCTGCATCCCGCTCGGGATCAACGAGGGCGACAATCGCGGCAAATATGGCGGCTATTTCTGCCCGTGCCACGGCTCGCAATACGACACCGCCGCGCGCATCCGCCAGGGGCCGGCGCCCAAGAACCTCGCCGTTCCCGATTACACATTCACGTCGCCGACGTCCGTGACGGTCGGTTGAGGGGGTAGAGAGAAATGAGTTTCCCCTGGGCCAGGCAGTATGAACCCAAGCAGCCGCTGATGCGCTGGCTGGACGAGAAGCTGCCGTTGCCGCGATTGGCCTATAACGCGGTCGGCGCGGGCTATCCGGTGCCGCGCAACCTCAATTATTTCTGGAACTTCGGCGTGCTCGCGGGCGCCGCGCTGGCGATCCAGATCGTCACCGGCATCGTGCTCGCGATGCATTTCCATTCGTCGGCCGCCGGCGCGTTCGATTCGGTCAACGGCACGATCGTGCGCGACGTCAACGCCGGTTGGTTCCTGCGCGCGGCGCACGCCAACGGCGCGTCGATGTTCCTCGCGGTGGTCTATATCCACATCTTCCGCGGGCTCTATTACGGGTCGTACAAGGCGCCGCGCGAGATGGTGTGGCTGCTCGGCGTCGTCATCTTCCTGCTGATCATGGCGACCGCGTTCATGGGCTATGTCCTGCCCTGGGGGCAGATGAGCTTCTGGGGGGCGCAGGTGATCACCGGCTTCTTCTCGGCGATACCCGTGGTCGGCGAGAACATCCGCGTGTGGCTGCTCGGCGGCTATGCCCCCGACGACGCCACGCTCAACCGGTTCTTCTCGCTCCATTACCTGCTGCCGTTCGTGATCGCCGGCGTGATCATCCTGCACATCTGGGCGCTGCACATTCCGGGGTCGGGCAATCCCACCGGGGTCGACGTCAAGAGCGAGCAGGACACGGTGCCGTTCCACCCGTATTACACCGCAAAGGACGGGGTCGGGCTGCTACTGTTCCTGGCAGTGTTCTCGGTGCTGATCTTTTTCCTGCCGGACTATCTCGGGCACCCCGACAATTTCATTCCGGCCAACCCGCTGCAGACGCCGCCGCACATCGTGCCCGAATGGTATTTCTGGCCTTTCTACGCGATCCTGCGATCGTTCACGTCGGACTTCATCATCCCGGCCAAGCTGTGGGGCGTGCTGGCGATGTTCGGGTCGATCCTGTTGCTGTTCTTCCTGCCGTGGCTCGATTCGTCGCCGATCCGGTCGAACAATTACCGGCCCAAAGCACGGATAGCGTTCTGGGTGCTGGTCGCCGACGTGCTCGTGCTGGGCTATTGCGGCGGCTCGCCGGCCGATCCGATCTACATCATCGCGGCGCAGATCTGCACGGCCTACTACTTCCTGCACTTCCTGGTGATCCTGCCGCTGATCGCCCGCAGCGAGCGGCCGGTGCCGCTGCCCAATTCGATCACCGAGGCGGTGCTCGCCGGGCATGGCGGCACCAGCCCCGCCGAAACCGCGCTGGCGCATTGAGCGAACGATAGGGGACTGAATAGACATGGTTCGCGGCATTGCATTCCTGATCGGCGCAGCCTTTGCGGCGGTGGTCGCCTGGGCTTTGTTCTGGACGATCCAGGGGGTGGTCACCGATCCGACGCCCAAGACGATGACGGGTGCGCCCAAGAGCGCGGAGACGGAGTTCCACCTCCATCCGCGCAGCGCCGGGCTGCGCTCCGACGGGGTGTTCGGCAAGTTCGACAAGCAGCAGCTGCAGCGCGGCTTCCAGGTGTACAAGGAAGTCTGCTCGAACTGCCACTCGCTGCGCTTCGTCGCGTTCCGCGACCTCGAAGGGCTCGGCTATAGCGAAGGCCAGGTGAAGGCGATCGCACAGGGGTATGACAATATCCCGTCGATCAACCCCGACACCGGCGAGCCCGCGACTCGCAAGGGCACGCCCGCCGACCACTTCCCGATGCCGTTCGCCAACGACATCGCGGCGCGCGCTGCGAACAATAACGCGATCCCGCCCGACCTCAGCTACATCACCCGCGCGCGGCACGGCGGGGCGGATTACGTCTATTCGCTGATCACCGGATACCGCCCGCAATCGGCGGCGATGCTCAAGGAATTCCCCGACATCAAGACGCCGAAGGGGCTCTATTCGAATCCCTATTTCGCCAACCTCAACATCGCGATGCCGCCGCCGCTCAAGACCGAGGGCCAGGTGCAGTATATGGACGGCACCCGCCCGACCGTCGACCAGATGGCGAAGGATGTGGCCGCGTTCCTGGTGTGGACTGCGGATCCCAAGCTCGAGACTCGGCACACTGCCGGCTTCGCGGCGGTGATCTTCTTGCTGATCTCCAGCTTCCTCGCGTTCGGCGCGTACCGCAACATCTGGCGCGACGTGAAGCATTGATACTTTCCCCTCCCGCTTGCGGGAGGGGTTAGAGGCGGGCCGAGATCCCGGCCCCCCATCCAGACATGCCCAACCCCCAGCCCCTCCCGCAAGCGGGAGGGGAGAAGACGGAACGACCGCGACGCGGGCTCGTTTCGTATGGCGTGGCGGCGCGCCTTGCCGCTGGTCCCGGTAGGAGATGGACGATGAAACTTCGCATGATTGCGCTTGGCGCCGCGTCGCTGATGGCGCTCACTGCGTGCGTCGACGACGGCTATGGCGGCGGCGTCGCGGTCGGTTACGGCGGCGGCGGCTATTACAGCGATTTCTATGACGGCGCTTACGGAGCGCCCTATTACGGCTGGTATAACGGCTATTATTATCCCGGCAGCGGCTATTACGTCTACGACCGCAGCCGCCGCCCGATCCGCTGGAACGACAGCCAGCGGCGCTATTGGGAAAACCGCGGCCGCAGCTGGTCGGGATCGGCGCGCAACGAGGAATGGCGTGGGTTCGACCGCGGCCCATCGCGCGGCGGCAGCGATGGCTATCGCGGGCGTAGCGGCGGCGGACGCGGCGGTCGCGGACGGCGCTAACCCGAAAGCCCCTCTCCCCGCGGAGAGGGGCCTACAGGCATTGTCCGGCTCTCAGCCGGGGACGATCGCGACCGCGCTCGAAAAGGGCAGCGTGTGGACGATATCGCCGTCCTCGTCATGAACGTCGATCCGGTATTTCAGTTCGACGCGGCCTTCGAGAACATCGCCGCTGATACAGTCGCGCGCCGCCTTGAGCGCGGCTTGGGCGACGCTTTCGAAAGGCATTTCGATGCCATCGTGGTCGAGCACTTCGTCGGTGCCGTCGCGTAGGTGCATGAAGAATTTCGGCATAGATCTACTCCCGGGGGGGGGGGGGAGGGGGGAGAACGCTCTCAGTCGTTGGCGACCCATTTACTGGCCAACGATGGCATCGACATAAATCGGCTCCGCGGTCCGCGCGACGACGTGAATCAGTCTGCGCCAAAAACATAGGTTAGTGTGCCCGTATCGGACCTTTTCCTGCGTTCCGTCTGGAGGCCGGATCAGGCGCTCGGCCTGGTCCGGATCAGGCCGTTGCTGACGAACGTCATCACCGCGACTCCGTCCTGGTTGAGCACGGTCATCCGGCTCTTGAAGATGCCCATTTCGGGGCGGCTCGCCGACACGCGCTTTTCAAGCACTTCGGTCTCGCAGCGCAGCGTATCGCCCGGATAGACGGGCTTGCGCCATTGCAGCTCGTCGATCCCCGGCGAGCCAAGTCCGGCCTGGCGCTGGTGCTTCATATTGTCGACGACCATCGCCATCGTCATCGCGCAGGTGTGCCAGCCGCTCGCCGACAGCCGCCCGAAATGAGTCGCGGCGGCGGCTTCGTCGGACAGGTGGAACGGCTGCGGATCGTATTTGCTCGCGAACGCGATCACTTCGTCGCGCGTGACGACGTAATGGCCGAAGCTCGCCGTGGCGCCGACCACGATATCCTCTAAATATTGAAGATCGCTCACCGCGCGAGCGCCGCGCGGAACGGCGCGTCGTCGCCGTCGAGCCCTTGCCCCGGCGCTAGCCCGAGCAAGTCGCGGAGCAGCGGATCGATATCGACATTGTCGAACGTCGCGATTCTACCGAGCGGCCGGATCGACGGACCGCTGGCGATGAACAAGGCGAGCATGTCGGGCGAGAAATTGTCGTAGCCGTGCGCGCCGCCCTCGATCCTGTGCTTCGGCGTATGCGCGACGACGGTCCAGCCAGTGTCGGGCATGCACAGGATCGCCGGCACGCGCGGGTTGCGGCCGTAATGGAAGCGTTCGGGGACGTCGCCCTTGCGATAGCAAGTGAGGTGCGGCCCGTGTGGCCCGAGCAGCGCCTTTTCGACGGTCGCTTCCTTGCCGGGCTTGGGGTTGATCGAGGCGTAGACGCCGTCCTCGACCACGTCATAGTCGTCGGGGTTGCTGAAGCTGTCGAGCACGATCACGCGGTCGGCGGAGATCGCCGCCATGCCGTGATCGGCGACGATCACGAAATTGACCGGCTGGCCAAGTGCCGCGACCTGGTCGCGCAGCCGGCCGATCGCCTTGTCGACCGAAGCGACCGCAGCGGTGATGTGCGGATCGAACGGTCCATATTGGTGTCCGGCGGTGTCGACCTCATCGAAATAGAGCGTGACGAAGCGCGGGCGAGTCTCGGCCGGTCGCCGCAACCAGTCGACGACGATATCGACCCGCTGGCGGTCGCTGATCGCCATGTTGAACTGAGTCCAGTCCTCGGGCCGCGTGCCGCCGACCAGATCGTTGGGCCAATCCTTCGCCCGGCTGCCGCCCCAGGCGACGTTCGACCCCGGCCAGAACGCGGTCGCGGTGCGGATGCCGGCTTTTTCCGCGGTGACCCAGATCGGCTCGGCGGCGTTCCACCAGAACGGGTCGTCCGACTGCATCGTGAAGGTTTCGCCCGGCCGCGCGGAGTCGAGCATCTTGTTGGCGACGATCCCGGTGCGGTCGGGGCGCAGCCCGGTGACGATCGTCCAGTGATTGGGGAAGGTTTTGGATGGATAGCTCGGCCGCATCGCCGCGCTGATCCCGCTTGCCGCGAGCGCATTCAGGTTGGGAGTCACGCCGCGGTCGAGATAATCGGGGCGGAAGGCGTCGATCGACACCAGGATAGTGACCGGTGCATGAGCCTCTGCCGAGATCTGCGCGGCGGCCATTTGCGGCGGTGGCGGCGCCGCGCACGCTGACAGCGCAGCGGCAAAGGCGAGGGTAACGGCTCGGGCGATCCAGCGCATCGGCGACTCCTGATGATGTGCCGACATGCCGGGCGACAGACGCCGGCGCAAGCTGTCCGCCATCCCCGGCACAGATTGCTCCAGCGCCGGTGCGGCGCGCTTCACCGCGCGATCATCCACACTGCCATTGCCACCATCATCACATTCTCGGTTAGCGACACGAACCCGAGCGGAACGTTGGTCGCGCCGCCGACGCACGCGCATTTGAGCGTCCGCTTATCGATATACACCGCCTTGACCACCGACACCGCGCCGATCGTGCCGATCACCAGCGCGACCGGCACCGACAGCCAGCGTAAAGCGCCCGCCGCCATCAACACGCCCGCCAGCGCCTCAGCGAACGGATAGACGTAGGCGTACGGCACCCAGCGTCGCGCGAGCAGGTCGTAATTGAGGAACATCGTCGAGAAGCTCTCGACATCCTGCAGCTTGAGCATCGCGAGCAGGCACATCGCGAACGACACGAACCATTCGCCCGCGCGGACGGTCAACGGCGTGCCGTACGCGGCAAAGCTCGCCGCCAGCGCCATCGCGGCGGCCATCGCGAACACCGCGATCACCGGGCGATAGCTGGTCTCGCCCTTGGCCGGCACATGCCGGCCGAAGAAACGCCGCAGGTCGTCATTGCCGCCGATCCTTCGCCCATCGATGAACGTCTGCGGCGTGGTTTCGACGCGATGCTCGGCCTTGAATGCGTCGGTTTCCGCGCGAGTCCGCAGCCAATGATCGTCGACCGAATAGCCATGCCGCTCGAGCAGCCATTTCGACTTGAGGCCGAACGGACAGACATGGGCGGGCATGACCATGCGATAGAGAATCGCGCGCTTTGTCGAGTTTGCCATGCGCCGCTTATAGCCCCCGTACCCTGGGGGGGAAGTCAAGCGCGCAGCCGGTCTGCGGGGATCGGCCTATTGCATGACGTGTTGCCGCACGCCGCGAGTCCGCCACGCCGCGAAATCGCGAAAGCTGAGCGGCTGCTTCAACTGCAGTCCGACCTCGCCATCGCGGCACCATCGCACCAGCACGCCGCGCGTGCCCAGCCCTTCGGCGACGACTTGGCAGCCGCCGCCTTCGTACAGCACGCGGTCGGTGCGGATCTTCATGCCGGCCTGCGAGGCATCGACGATCTCGACCGCGAATTCGCGGTCGGCGACTCGCAGCAGCGCGGGCTCGCGGACCTGCACGCGTGGCGGACGGATGCGCCGTCCGAGTTCCTCAATCACTTGATGCGTGAGATATGGGACGATCGGAATGCGGTGGTCGAATTCGACCCCGATCGACATTCCGTCGACCCAGGCGACATACCCGGTCATGCTTCGGCCGGTCTTGAGTTCGAAGCGAACCGGCTCGCCGACCGAAAGCTCGCGATAGACCTCGGCGCGCAGCCCGCCCGCCGACAGGTTGCGCAGGATGCACAGTTCGTCGCCCTGCACGGTTGAAAGCTTCGCCACCTGAAGGATCGTGCGATGGCGTTCGTCGGCGCGGCGATCCCCGGCCAGCGCCGGGATGTCTTCCAAAGTTTGGTTATGATTTACACTAGACGTAGCCATTCGTCCTCTCCGATCAGGCGAGGCCGATAATAGAGAAAAACAATAATAGTTCCAGATTTAAGGTACTTAACGAGCAGTAAACCATGAAGAAACCCAACTGCTCAAGTTATCGATCAATAGCGATAAGGCCCGCTTCGGTATTAGTTCATCGGTTAAACATATTTTCTAAAAATCATTCGCAATAAAATGTGTTGTCTTGTTGACACTCGCCGCTTCCGCGAAGTGGTGCAACCGAATCGCAGTACTCAACACGATCAGCAGACTGACGGCGCTGCGCGACGCGCGCCCCGCCGCCCACTGTCCTGCCCTCGCCGCATGACTCGCGTATAACCCTTTGACTTTCAGCCCGATCGCGGCAAATTCGGGCCGCAGCGGGAGCGATTGTGTCGCCGCGACCGTGCGGGGGACAATATATGGAGCGCGAACAGGTGCCGGTCGCGAACGCCGCCGCGGGCACATCGGTGCGCATCCGCCTCCCCGACGAGCGGCTGCGAAGCTTCGCGACCTTCTATTATTTCGTCGATTGCTTCGACCCGCTCGAGGATTTTCTCTACCCCGAATGGGGCAATGTCCGCTTCACCACGCGCGGGAGCTGGATCGTCCGGCTCGGCGCGCATTATCCGAACCATCCGCTCGAGACCGCACTGTTCGGGCCGACCGATCGCGCCGCCAAGGTAACCAGCCCGAGCGGCAAGACTGTCGGGTTCGGGCTCACGCCGCTCGGGTGGCAGCGGCTGGTCGGAATACCCGCCGAGCAGCTCGCCAATCGAGTCGTCCCCTTGGGCGACGCGATGGGTCGGCCCGACAACAAGTTGCGCGCGGAATTGATCGCGGCGGGCGACGACGACGAAGCGGCGGCGGCGATCTTCGACCGACTGCTGCTCGACCGGCTCGATCAGACCGCGCCGAACCCCGACTGGGCGATCCGGCTCGATCATGTCGTGCGCGAGCGGCCGCACGATGTCGAAGCGTTCGCCGCGCGGCTCGGCGTGTCGCAGCGCACGCTCGCGCGGATGTGCCGCCGCGTGTTCGGGTTCGGATCGAAGCGGCTGCTGCGCCGCCAGCGCTTCCTCACGACGCTCGGCGAGATGCGCATCAACGATCAGCGGCATTACGTCTCGCTGATCGACCCCGATTATTTCGACCAGGCGCATTTCGTTCACGAATTCCGCGAATTCATGGGGTTGAGCCCGACCGAATACCTCTCGGTCCCGCGCCCGCTGATGGGGCAAGCGGCGCTGGTCCAATCGGCGCTGGGAATCCCTTTATCGTTCGCGCTGCCGCCGGCGCCGGAGGAGTGACCGCGCCTCAGCTATGCAGAAAGTGCATCACGTCGCCGTCCTGGACGACGTAGCCCTTGCCCTCGGCGCGGAGCTTGCCGGCCTCGCGCGCGCGGGTTTCGCCGCCTAGAGCCACGTAATCGTCGTACGCGATCGTCTCGGCACGGATGAAGCCCTTTTCGAAATCGGTGTGGATCTCGCCCGCGGCTTGCGGTGCGGTGGCGCCGGCGTGGACGGTCCAGGCGCGCGCTTCCTTGGGGCCGACGGTGAAGAAGGTGAGGAGGTGGAGGAGTTTGTACCCGGCGGTGATCACGCGCGCGAGGCCAGTTTCGTGCAGCCCGAGCTCGGCGAGGAATTCGCCGCGATCCTCCGCCGGCATCGTCGCGATCTCGGCCTCGATCGCCGCCGACACGACCACGGCTTCGGCGCCTTCGGCCGCGGCCTTGTCGAACACCCGCGCGGAATAGGCGTTGCCGGCCGCCGCGTCGGCCTCATCGACGTTGCAGACGTAGAGCACGGGCTTGCCGGTCAGCAATTGCGCCTGCGCGAGCACGCGCTGTTCCTCGACGTCCTTGGGCTGAGTCAGCCGCGCGGGCTTGCCATCGCGCAGCAGGTCGAGCGCTTGCCCCAGCACCGACGCCGCGATCTTCGCTTCCTTGTCGCCCTGCGCCGCCTTCTTGGCGAAAGCGGGCACTCGCTTTTCGAGGCTTTCAAGGTCGGCGAGCATCAACTCGGTCTCGACCGTCTCGGCATCGGCGATCGGGTCGACCTTGCCCTCGACGTGCGTGACGTCGCCATCGTCGAAGCAGCGCAGCACGTGGACGATCGCGTCGACCTCACGGATGTTGCCGAGGAACTGGTTGCCGAGCCCTTCGCCCTTCGACGCGCCGCGCACGAGGCCGGCGATGTCGACGAACGCGAGTTGAGTCTCGATGATCTTCTGCGAGCTGGCGATCGCGGCCAGCTTCGCCAGACGCGGGTCGGGGACGCCGACATTGCCGACATTGGGCTCGATCGTGCAGAAGGGATAGTTCGCCGCCTGCGCCGCGGCGGTTTCGGTCAGCGCGTTGAAAAGCGTCGACTTGCCCACGTTGGGAAGCCCGACGATGCCGCATTTGAAGCCCATGTCTCTCGCAGTCGCAGATGTTCGCAGAAGGGCGGGCATCTAGAGTTCGGACCCGTCACTGGCAATGGCGACCGCTTTGGCGAGCGGCCGATTGCCAGTGACGCGTCCGAACCGCTTGGCGAGCGTCAGCCGTGGCCGTGCTTCTTGTCGCCGCCTCCGCCGTTCCCGCCGCCGCGATTGCCCTTGCCGCCACCGCCGCCGTTGCGGGCGGGTTGCGGCGCGGCTGCCTGGGGCCGCGGCTGGGCGCGCGGCGCTTCCATGCGGGGTGCGCGGGGCGCCTCGACGCGCAGGGCACGCGGTGGCTGGGGAGTGCGGGCGGCGCGACCGCCGCCGTTGCCCTGTCCACGATTGACGCGCGGTTGCGCTTGCGGCTGGGGCCGGGGTTGCGCGCGCGCAGCTTGCAGCTGGGGACGCGGCTGCGGGCGTGCGGCCCGCGGCTGGCGCTTCGGCTGGACGCGAGCGGCGTTGCCCGGATTGCCTTGTGCGGGCTGGCGGCTCACTTGCGCCGGCTGAGCTTTCGTTTGCGGTGGCTGGACGGCGCGGTTGCGGCCGTTGCCGCGTGCGTCCCGCGGGCGCTCGATCCGCGCCTTTGCCGGACCGGCCTGCGGTTCGCGTATGACGCGCATTGGGCCGGTCGCCGGCGAGCCGCGCTGGCCCCTGGCCACTGCGCGACCGGGGTTGGGGCGCGCGGGCACCATGGCTGGCGCATTATCGCGGCCACGCTGATCCGCACGCGCATTGCCGACCGCGCCCTGCGGCGGCTCGCGGCGCGGCGGTTGTGCGGCGGGCCGAGCACGCTCGGCACGTGCCGGGAGGAAGCGGTTCTGGTCGCCCGCCCAGCGCGCCTTGGTCCACGCGACTGGGATCGCGCGCGGCGGCGGCGGGGTGCGGAAATCCTGCGAGCGCCACTCGGCGAAGCGCCGCGTATCGGCCTGGCGACGGACATCTTCCTCGCGCCAATAGGTCGCCTCGCGCGCCGCCGCCTTGGCGTGATAGTCGCGCCATTGCGGCTGGCGCTCGCGCAACGCGGTCCAGCGCGAGCGCGAAGCCGCGATCGCCGACGACCGCGCCGCCCAATCGACGGCGGCTACCGCGCGCCGCTGGCGCTCGCGCGACGCCGCGTACAGGTCGCGCCCGCGCGCGAAATAGCGCGACGCATAGTCCACGCGCGGGCCGTAATCGGCGTACGGCACGACCCCGCCGAAATCGTCATAGACGACCGCGAGATTGCCGTTGTCATAGCCATAGCCATAATCGGGATCGCGCACGAAATAGGGCACGTCGGCGCCGGGGCGGTAATAATAAGAGCGATAGCCGCCGTCGATCGGCTCGACGAACACGACCGACTGGTCGTACCCTTCCCACGCCCAGGGATCGGTGCCGCCATAGTCGAAATAATAATCGGGCGGCGCATCGCCCAGCGCGTCCTGATAGTCGTACGCCGCGTCGGCATAGCCGTAATAATCGCCCGGATCGGCGACGCGGACGGTGCGCAGCGGCCGCGCGCCAGGCAAGGCCGCGGCGGCGGGCGCGGTCGGCCACGGCGTCGCGGGACCGGCGGCGAGCGGCAGAGTCGCGGGAAGCTGCGGCAGCGACGCGGCGGTCATCTGGCTGTCACTGGCCTGGCCGCCGCACCCGCTCAGCGCGACCGCGATGGCGATCGCGGCGGTGGCGCCGGTAATGCGAAACATCGACTTGGTCATCGTTCGTCTCCGGTAACGATCCCCCGGAAACCGCCATCTCTAACGCATCGTTCCTTAACTCGCGCTGGCCCGGCTGTTCATCTGGAGGCTTCAGTCGTTTTCCGGGTGAAACCATCGATTGCGCCGCGAGCGGCGTCATGCCACCATCGGTAGCGAAGGATCGCGCTCAGGGGAGGGTGGCGATACTTCGGGGGGATGGGGACATGATCAAGGCGATCCACGCCGGCCTGGCGCTGATGGCGGCATCGTGCCTGCTGTGCCCGGGGCTCGCATCGGCGCGGCAGGGACAGCCGAGGTCCGTCGCGGCCGCCCGCATCGGCCTGATCACTTCGCGCAGCCCAAGGATGGAGCCGCAACTGGTGCGGCGCGGCGGCTATACCGCGATCGCGGCGATGGTCCGCCCGCGCTTCGTGCCCGGCATGCTCGATATCTACCCCAGCGCGACCTCCGGGTTCCGGCTGTCGATCGGCAACCGCTATTTCAACAAGGTCAACTACACCGCCGCGGCCGAGCAAGCGTCGCACGGGCTGCTCTACGATCCGCACATGGTCCGCGGCGGCATAGGGCTGATGCGCGCGTTCCGCCGCTACACGCCCGCGCTGACGATCGGCTATGACGTGGCGATGGCACCGCGGCTTGTCGTCGGACTGGAAGGCGGCGCGCTCAGCGGCCGCGCGATCAACCAGGGCCCGCGCGGCCGGGCGTTCCGCAACGACGATCGTCTGGCATCCCACGCCGGGCTCAACCCGATCGCCACGTTCGCGATCCGCTACGCGTTCTAGTCGCCGCGCCCGGCACCGTCTCCGGCGCGAGTCGGCAAACGATCTCAACGGTAATTGAAGCTGATGCTGATTCGGTCGTGCCTGGCCGCGTTTGGCATCACTTCGTGGCGGAGCCAGCTTTCCCACAGATACACGCTGCCCTCGGCCGGCTCGATATAGACGAACGTCCCCGGCCGCGACGGCGCCGCCATCATCAGCGGGAGCCGCGGATCCTCGAGCTTGAGCGCACCCGATCCCGGCGGCACCGCGACATAGAGCGTGCCCGACACGACGCTGTGCGGGTGAATATGCCCCGAATGGGTGCCGCCGGGGCGCAGTACGTTGACCCACAGGCTGTCGAGCTTGAGCTTCTTGCCGAGTTCGAAGCCGGCTTGCCTGGCGAAGGCCGCGACGTGGCGGTCGAGCAGCCGGACGAGATCGCCGAACCGCGGATCGCGCAGCGGCAAATCGTTCAGCGAAGCGTAGGAGGTGTAACCGCGATAGCCATGCGCCTTCGACCAGCGCCGTCCGGCGCCGTCCTCGGCCGCCAGGTCGCGGCAGGCATCGACGAGTTCTGCGACCAGGCCGGGGTCGCCGAGCGCAGCGTCGTAGAATTGCGTGGCGAAAAGGTCGCGGACCGTCATGGCTGAAGCCTGAGCGCGACGTCGTTCATGAACCGCGCGTCGTCGCCTTTGGCCAGCCAGTCCGCCTCCGCCGCGATCGCGCCGAGCAGGTCGGACAGATCCTCGATCTCGCTCTTGGCGTAGTTCCCGAGCACGTGCCCGGTCACTCGGTCCTTGTGTCCCGGATGTCCGATCCCGATCCGCACGCGGCGAAACGCGTCGCCGATATGCTGGACGGTCGAACGCATGCCGTTATGCCCCGCGGTCCCGCCGCCGCGCTTGACGCGCACCTTGAACGGATCCAGGTCGAGCTCGTCGTAGAATACCGTCACGTCTTGGGCCTCAAGCTTGTAAAAGCGCATCGCCTCCCCGATCGAGCGGCCGCTGTCGTTCATGAAGGTTGCGGGCTTGAGCAGCATTACCTTCTCGCCGCCTACTCGCCCCTCCTGCGTCCAGCCCTGGAACTGCTTCTTGACGCCGCCGAAATCGTGCACCTCGGCGATCGCGTCGACCGCCATGAAGCCGACGTTGTGCCGATGCATCGCATATTGCGCGCCGGGATTTCCGAGGCCGACCCAGAGTTGCATTATTCGTTTTATTTCTTCGGGGGCGCGATTGAGGACAGCGCATTCTTAGCGCGGTCCATCACGATCCCCGCGCGCTGCGCGCACGGTTTGCCGAAGGAGGGCAGTTCATCCATGTGAGAGCCGAATGCGGCGGCGAATCCGCGCGCCGCTTGGTTCATTGAGGCGACATCGGGGAATTTCTGGGCAAGTCGCTCGACATACACGCCCACTACCACCTGCAGTCCGCCCTGCATCGAACTCCCCGTCGGCGCGCGGCCCGATTCAACTAACATCACCGTATAGCAGACGAAATCTGGGTCGGCCCCGTGTGTGTCCGGTAACGACCTTGGGGCCACGTCTGCGGACGATGTCGCCTGGGCTGGAGAGATCGCGAGCAAGGCCAACGGCAACAACGAAAGCACGAAAAAACCTCCCCGAATCGCTTCGGGGAGGTTCTAGGATCGAACGGCGCGGCGCGCCATCGACGATGCTTACTCGGCGGTCGTGTCGTTCTCCGCGGCCGGCGCTTCGGCTTCGCCCTCGGTCGGAACCTCGTCGGCCTCGGCCTCGGTCTCGTTATCGCCCTCGGTCGACTTGAGCGCCGAAGGTGCGACGATCGTCGCGATGGTGAAGTCGCGATCGTCGATCGCCGACTTGGCGCCCTTGGGCAGATCGACCTGCGAGATGTGGATCGAATCGCCGACGTCGAGCCCCGCGAGCGAGATCGTGATCTCGCCCGGAATGTCGGCGGCATCGACGATCAGTTCGAGCTCGTGGCGAACGACGTTGAGCACGCCGCCCTTCTTGATGCCCTTCGACGATTCCTCGTCGGTGAACACCACCGGCACGTTGACGTGGACGCTCGCGTGCTCGCTGATGCGCAGGAAGTCGACATGGATCGGGCGATCGCTGACGACGTCGAACGCGACGTCCTTGGGCAAGGTGCGGGTCGGCTTGCCGGCGACGTCGATCATGACGACCGAATTCATGAAATGCCCGGTCATCAGCGCGCGGGTCAGCGCCTTCTCTTCCACGTGGATCGAGACGGGGTCCTGCTTCATGCCATAGATGACGGCGGGCACGCGGCCATTGCGGCGCAGATCACGCGAGGCTCCCTTGCCTCCACGGTCGCGCGTCTCGGCGGCGAGCGTCAGTTGGTCGCTCATTGATAGTCTCCGAAATACGTTGGGTTCAGGATATTCCCGCGCACGCCTCCAGGGATGACCACGCTGCGGAAGCGCGCGCCACTAGCGGAGAAGGCGGGAAAGCGCAACCCGTCGCCCCGGCGGAAGGCCCTGGCCGCTGGCCGCATTTCCAAGCAGCGGCCCCGGCCTTCGCCGGGGCGACGATGCTATTGCACTCGCTCGACCCTAAACCCGCGCGCCTCGAGCAAATCCACCAACGAATCCTTCCCCGCCAGATGCCCCGCGCCGACCGCGACCAGCACCTTGCCCGGCTGTCCCATCCGCTCGACCACCCAATCCGCCCAGCGGCGGTTGGCGGCAGTGACGAGGAACGGGCGGAGTTCCTTCGACGGGCCGGCCTTGTTGAACGCCGAAAGGTCGCCGCGTGCCCAGGCGTCCTCGACGGTCTCGTAATCGGGCTCGCTCAGCGCTTCCTCGAGCATGCGCTGCTGGAGTTGCGGCGGCAATATGTCGAGCGCGCGGAGCTGGTCGCCCGGGGCTTCGAGCGCCACGCGCTTCCTCCCGCGGAACGCGTCCCACAATTGCGCGTCGACCCCGTCCTTCGCAGTCGCGCCCGCATCGAGCGCGTCGCCGGTCGACAGCATCACCGCCGCCGCCCAGTCTTTATAGCCGTCGAACGCGTCCGCCGCCTGCCCGGTGCGGCGGATTGCCTTGGCCAGCGCTTCGCGGCGATCGGGCGCGACTCGCTTGTCGAGCGGCGGCAGTCCCGGCGCCTTGGCGATCGCATCGAAGCCGCCTTCCGCGTCGGGATCGCTCTCCAGCACCAGCGTGTCCGCCTGGTCTATCGCGCGTGTGACCGCATCGTCGCGCCAGTCGGTGCGGGGCGGGAGCACGTGCATCGACCCCAGCAGCCAGATCGTCGTGTCGCCGTCGCGCACCACGAACAACGGCGGCTTGGCCTGCTCCGACGCCAGCGAGCAGGACGCGAGCAGCCCCGCCAGCGCGACTGCGGTGAGGGCGCGCAAGCGGCTCAATAGGCAACCCGAGTTGCGCGCAGCCCGAGCGCCTTCAACTGCTCGATCACGCTCTTCTGCCCGGCCAAATGCCCCGCGCCGACCGCGATGAACACCGTGCCGGGCCTGGCCATCCGCGCCTTGATCCACTGCGCCCACCGCGCGTTGCGGTCGTACAGCAACGTCTTGGCGAGCTCGGGCGAATCGGTCAGCCCCTCGTTCATATATTCGCCGAGCTTGGCCGGATCGCCTTTCGACCAGGCTGCGACCATCCCGTCCATCATCTGTGCGGTCTTGGGCATGTCCTTGAGCGTCGATTCGAGGAACTCGATCTGGGTCGGTTCGGACAGGTTGGCGAGATAGCCGATCTGCTGCTCGGGGGTCTCCAGCCCCTCGACCGGCTTGTTCTCGGTCGCGGCGGCGGCGGTCAGCACGCTTTCGGGGCCGCTGGCGGGATCGTAGCCGAGGTTCAACAGCGGCAGGATCGACAGGTTGGTCGCGGCGAACCATGGCCGCATGCGGTCGAACGCGGTGGCGGGAAGCCCGAGATCCTTGAGCGCGCCGACATAGGCCGGGCGGTCGGCGGCGGGCAGGCGGTCGGGCAGCGCCGGGCCGTCGGTGGTGATCGCGTTCTTGATCACCAGCGACTGCATCGCGGCGGGCGCCGGTTGGACCATTTCGAGCACCAGCGCGTCGCTCGAATCGAACGCTTTCTTGACCGCTTCGTCGAACCAGCTGAGCCCCGGCTTGAGCACGTGGATCGTCCCGAACAGGTAGATCGTGGTGTCCTTGTCCTTGACCACCCACAAAGCCGGATCGGCATCGACCGCGGCTGGGGCGGGCTTGGCGGGCGCGGCGGGGAGCGTCGGCGTCGGCGCGCTGGTCTGCGCGGCGACGGCACCGGTCAGCAACAGCGCGCAAGTCGCGGCGGCTGTCATCAAGCGTTTGATCATCGTGTCATTGTCCTTGGTCCGGAAACGATTGTCGGCAGGTAGATCGGTACGGCGGCGCCTTCCGTCATCCCCTGAAGCGTAGAAAGAGCGAAACGAGCGCCATTATGCCATAGGCGATCACGAACATGCCGAGCGCGCTTGGTTGCGGGACGAAGCCGCCGGCGGCGAGCATTTGCCACGCCGGATAGCCGCCGATCACGGCGAGGCAACCGGCGGTCATCGCCTTCATGTTGCGCTTCGCCTTCATCTCGTCGACCTTGACGAACATGTAGAGCGGCAGCGCGACCAGCGCGATCAGGCACCCCGCTGCCATCAGCACCGCGGCCGCCGGGTTGAGCGTCAGGTGCGCCGGATCGAACCCGCCTTTGCCGGCGCTCGAGCCGCCGATCACGCCGCCCAGAATTCCGCCCAGCGCGCCGCCCCCGATGATCAGCATCAGCATGAACCGCCGTCGCGCACGCCCCGCGCGCTCGCCGGGTCCGAGATCGTGCTCAGCCATCGATAGTCCCCTCTCCATCGTCGAAAATCTCCTCGATCCGCATCGCGAACAGCCGGCCGATGCGGAATGCGAGCGGCAGGGAAGGGTCGTACTTTCCCGTTTCGATCGCGTTGACCGCCTGGCGCGACACGTCGAGCCGCCCGGCCAGTTCGGCCTGGCTCCAGTCGCGTTCGGCGCGCAGCACCTTGAGGCGGTTCTTCATCAATGCATCCAATCGCTGTCGCGATGACCTGACCTTATGTCAGGGTCGCATGACTAATAGCGTGATTCGGGCGCGTGTCAACAACACCTTACAAAAAGTCGCTATACCCCGACTTTTCCGCCGCTCGCTTGACCGCCGCTAGGCGCTTCGCCAAAGCCGCGGCGTGACGCAACCGCTCTCTTTCCAGCGCATGATCCTGACGCTCCACGATTACTGGAGCAATCATGGTTGCCTGATCCTCCAGCCGTACGACATGCGGATGGGGGCGGGGACGTTCCACACCGCGACGACGCTCCGCGCGCTCGGCCCGGAGCCGTGGAACGCCGCGTTCGTCCAGCCTTGCCGCCGCCCAACCGACGGTCGCTACGGCGAGAACCCCAACCGGCTGCAGCATTATTACCAGTATCAGGTGATCCTGAAGCCCAGCCCGCCCGATTTGCAGGACCTCTATCTCGGCAGCCTCGCGGCGATCGGCATCGACTTCACTCGGCACGACATCCGCTTCGTCGAGGACGATTGGGAAAGCCCCACGCTCGGCGCATGGGGGCTCGGCTGGGAAGTGTGGTGTGACGGGATGGAAGTCACCCAGTTCACCTATTTCCAGCAGATGGGCGGTTTCGATTGCAAGCCGGTCGCTGGCGAGCTGACCTATGGCTTGGAGCGGCTGGCGCTGTATCTGCAGAACAAGGATTCGATCTACGACCTCGCGTACAACGACGCCGGGGTGACCTATGGCGATGTGTTCCTCGAGAACGAGATCGAGCAATCGACCTGGAACTTCGAGGTCGCCGACACCGAGACGCTGTTCGACCTGTTCCGCAAGGCGGCGGCCGAGTGCGAGAATTGCCTGAGCGCAAAGCTGCCGATCCCCGCCTACGAGCAAGCGATCGAGGCGAGCCATATCTTCAACCTGCTGAACGCGCGCGGGGTGATCTCGGTGGCGGAGCGGCAGGCGTATATCGGGCGCGTGCGCGATCTGGCGAAGGGCTCGTGTCAGGCGTGGATGGAGAAAAACGGGTGGGCGGCGTGAGCGGTTTGAAGAAGAAGACCCTCACCCCGGCCCTCTCCCGCGAAAAGCGGGAGAGGGAGAAGAGTGCGCGCCTTCTTCAAGCCCTCTCCCGCCTTCGCGGGAGAGGGTTGGGTGAGGGTCTTCTTCCCTCATGACCGACTTCCTCCTCGAACTCCGCTCGGAGGAAATCCCCGCGCGGATGCAGGATAAGGCGCGGGATGATCTTGCGCGGTTGTTCTCCGCCGAGTTGGAGAAAGCGGGACTGCGCGCCGATGCGATCGTCACCTTCGCGACGCCGCGCCGGCTGGCGCTGATCGCGCGCGACCTGCCGGCCGAGACGACAGCAGTGAGCGAGGAAGTGAAGGGCCCGCGCGTCGGCGCGCCGCCGCAAGCGCTGGAAGGGTTCCTGCGCAAGACCGGGCTTGCCGCCGACCAGCTCGTCGAGCGCGACGGGGTGTTGTTCGCGGTGATCGACAAGCCCGGACGCCAAACCGCCGACGTGCTGGCGGAAGCGATCCCCGCGATCGTCCGCCAATTCCCTTGGCCCAAATCGATGCGCTGGGGCGAGGCGTCGGCGAGCACCGAAAGCCTGCGCTGGGTCCGTCCGCTGCACGGCATCGTCGCATTGCTCGGGGAAGATGTCGTGCCGGTCGAGATTGCCGGGGTCCGCTCCGGCGCGGCGACGGTCGGCCACCGCTTCCACCATCCCGGCGTGACCACAATCGGATCGGCGGCGGATTACGAGGAGAAACTGCGCGCCTGCCACGTCATCGTCGACCACGACCAGCGCCGCGCGATCATCCGCGAGCGGGCGGCCGCCCTGGCGGGCGAGGCGGGACTCGAACTGGTCGAGGACGAGGGGCTGGTCGCCGAGAATGCCGGGCTGACCGAATGGCCGGTGCCGCTGCTCGGGCGCTTCGACGAGGCGTTCCTCGAAGTCCCGCACGAGGTGATCCAGCTCACGGCTCGCGTAAACCAGAAGTATTTCGTGTGCCGCGGCGCTGGCGGGAAACTCGCCAATGCTTTCATCTGTACCGCCAATATCGACGCCACGGATGGTGGTGCCGCGATCGTCGAGGGCAACCGCAAGGTGCTCGCCGCGCGGTTGAGCGATGCGCGGTTCTTCTACGAGACCGACTTGAAGGTGCCGCTCGACGAGCAGGCCAGGAAGCTCGACAAGATCGTGTTTCATGAGAAGCTCGGCACGGTCGCCGACAAGGTCGAGCGGGTCGCCAAGCTCGCGCGCTGGCTGGTCGTGGAAGGGGTCGTCACCCCGGCGAAGGCCGGGGCCGCCGGGTTGTCAGGCGATGCGGGTGCCCAAAATGTAGCGGCCCCGGCCTCCGCCGGGGTGACGGAATTGGCCGCTCAGGCCGAACGCGCCGCGCGGCTGGCAAAGGCCGACCTCGTCACCGGCATGGTCGGCGAATTCCCCGAGCTTCAGGGCGTGATGGGCGGCTATTACGCCGCCGCGCAGGGCGAGGACGCGGCGGTCGCCGAAGCGATCCGCGATCATTACAAGCCGGTCGGGCAGGGCGACGACGTCCCTACCGCGCCGGTGACGGTGGCGGCTAGTCTGGCGGATAAGCTGGATACGATTTCCTCATTCTTTGCCATCGATGAAAAACCGACAGGATCGAAAGATCCTTTTGCTCTTCGCCGGGCAGCCAACGGCGTTATTGCGTTGTTGATCGCCAACAACGTTCGCCTAAAAATTCGGGCGGGGGTTGAATTTTCGATCGTCTCAGTTTTGGCAAAGAACGAGACGGATCGAGTTTATGATCACCGGCTAAGGGAAGCACTCAGTGGGCCCGTCGCTGGTTGGCACGAACGATTTGCCGCTCTCGGCGCGAAGCGTTGGGGGCTGTCGGACGACAGGTGGGCGGATGACGACAAAACGCGCGGATTTGTCAGCCAAGAACATTCTGGCGACCTGCAAGAGGTCGAAGCCTTTTGCGCGATTAGGCATCTCTGGATTATCAATTTCTTCGCCGACCGCCTCAAGGTCCAACAACGCGAAGCCGGGGTCCGGCACGACCTGATCGACGCGGTGTTCGCATTGGGTGGGGAGGACGACCTTGTGCGCCTGCTCGCCCGTGTCCGCGCGCTGCAATCGTTCGTCGGGACCGAGGATGGGGCGAATTTGCTCGCGGGGTACAAGCGGGCGGCGAATATTTTGAAGAAGGAAAACTTCGATAGTGCTCCGGCGCAGGCCGGAGCGGTGGCGAGCGAAGCATCCGACGACGCAGCGCTCCGGCCTTCGCCGGAGCACGACGCGCAGAAACAACTTTCCTACACGCCCGAAAAGGCAGAAACCGCCCTCATCGCCGCGCTCGACGCCGCCGAACCTGCCGCTGCCGATGCGGTGGGCCGCGAGGACTTCGAAGCGGCGATGGCTGCGCTCGCGACGCTTCGTGCGCCAATCGATGCGTTCTTTGACAGTGTGACGGTGAACGACCCGGAACCGGCCAAGCGCTCGGCCCGTTTGGCGTTGCTCGCGCGGGTGCGCGACGCGGTACATTCGGTTGCCGATTTCTCGAAGATCGAGGGCTGACAAACCCTTTATAGTGTAATCTTTGTAATCTTTCGCGTCGCCTCCCCAGCGACAGCAGGCACTTAGAGGAAAACCATGACTCAGTACGTGTACCGTTTCGGCGGCGGGGTGTCGGATGGGGGCAAGGGCGACAAGAATTTGCTTGGCGGCAAGGGCGCGAACCTTGCGGAGATGGCGTCGATCGGGCTGCCGGTGCCGCCCGGCTTCACGATCTCGACCGAAATGTGCTCGCTATATTACGACGAAGGCGGGGCGTTTCCGGAGAGTCTCAAGGAGGAAGTCGCCGAGGGCCTCGCGCATATTGAGGCGGTGACCGGCAAGACATTCGGCGACGCCAGCGACCCGCTGCTCGTCTCGGTCCGCAGCGGCGCCCGCGCGTCGATGCCGGGAATGATGGACACCGTGCTCAACCTCGGGCTCAACGACGAGACAGTTCAGGGACTTGCGACGGCTTCCGGCGACGAGCGGTTCGCCTGGGACAGCTATCGCCGCTTCATCCAGATGTATTCGGACGTGGTGCTCGAACTCGACCACGCGTCGTTCGAGGAAGCGCTGGAGGTCGCCAAGGAAGACAAGGGCTATTATCTCGACACCGAGATGAATGCCGCCGACTGGCAGGCGCTGGTGGCCGAGTACAAGTCGCTGGTCGAGCAACAGTGGGGCAAGCCCTTCCCGCAGGATGTCCATGACCAATTGTGGGGCGCGGTCGGCGCGGTGTTCGGGTCGTGGCAGTCGGAGCGCGCCAAGGTCTATCGCCGATTGAATGACATCCCGGCGGCATGGGGTACCGCGGTCAACGTCCAGGCGATGGTGTTCGGCAACATGGGCGACACCAGCGCCACCGGGGTCGCCTTCACGCGCGATCCAGCGAAGGGCGACAATGCCTATTATGGCGAGTTCCTGATCAATGCCCAAGGCGAGGATGTCGTCGCCGGGATCCGCACGCCGCAATATCTGACGCGCGCGGCGCGCGAAGCGGCGGGGGCCAAGCCGCTGTCGATGGAAGAGGCGTTGCCCGAGGTCTATACGCAGCTCGCCGGCGTGTTCGAGACGCTCGAACAGCATTACCGCGACATGCAGGACATCGAGTTCACGGTGCAGCAGGGCAAGCTGTGGATGCTCCAGACTCGCGCCGGCAAGCGCACCGCCAAGGCCGCGCTCAAGATCGCGGTCGACATGGCCGAGGAAGGGCTGATCAGCCGCGAGGAAGCGATCGCGCGGGTCGATCCGGCGGCGCTCGACCAGTTGCTCCACCCGACGCTCGATCCCAAGGCGACGCGCGACGTGCTCACCAAGGGGCTCCCCGCCTCCCCCGGCGCGGCATCGGGCAAGGTCGTGTTCGACGCCGACACCGCCGAGAAGCGCGCTGCGGCGGGCGATGCGGTGATCCTGGTCCGCACCGAAACCAGTCCCGAGGACATCCACGGCATGCACGCGGCGCGCGGAATCCTGACCGCGCGCGGCGGGATGACCAGCCATGCCGCTGTGGTAGCGCGCGGGATGGGGCGGCCGTGCGTGTCGGGCGCGGGGACGCTCAGCATCGATGCCAAGGCGCGGGTGATGCGCTGTGCGGGGCGCGAGGTGAACGAAGGCGACGTCATCACGATCGACGGTGCATCGGGCGAAGTGATGATCGGCGAAGTGCCGACCGTCCAGCCCGAACTCGCGGGCGATTTCGGGACGCTGATGCAGTGGGCTGACGGCGTGCGGGCGCTCAAGGTCCGCGCCAATGCGGAGACGCCGCTCGACGCGCGGACCGCGCGCGAGTTCGGCGCGGAAGGGATCGGCCTCTGCCGGACCGAGCACATGTTCTTCGATGCCGCGCGGATCACCGCGGTGCGCCAGATGATCCTCGCCGAGGACGAGAAGGGCCGCCGCGCGGCACTCGAAAAGCTGTTGCCGGAGCAGCGCGCCGACTTCGCCGAGATTTTCGAGGTGATGGCGGGCCTGCCGGTGACGATCCGCCTGCTCGACCCGCCGCTGCACGAATTCCTGCCGCACGAGGAGGAAGAGTTCGCCGAGGTGGCGGAAGCAGCAGGCATCGAGGTCGACTACCTCAAGCGCCGCGCTGCCGAACTCCATGAGTTCAACCCAATGCTCGGTCACCGCGGCTGCCGGCTCGGCGTGACCTATCCCGAAATCTACGAAATGCAGGCGCGCGCGATCTTCGAAGCGGCGGTTGCGGTCGCCGAGAAATCGGGCGAGGCGCCGATCCCCGAAGTGATGATCCCGCTCGTCGCGACCCGCCGCGAGCTCGAACTGATGAAGGACGTGGTCGACAAGGCGGCGCAGGCAGTGTTCGCCGACAAGGGGCGGAAGATCGAATATCTGGTCGGCACAATGATCGAGCTGCCGCGCGCGGCGCTGCGTGCCGGTGACATCGCCGAGGTCGGCGAGTTCTTCTCGTTCGGCACCAACGACCTGACGCAGACCGCGCTCGGGGTCAGCCGCGACGATGCCGGACGCTTCCTGCAGAGCTATGTCGAAAAGGGCATCTACGCCAGGGATCCGTTCGTCAGCATCGACGTCGAGGGCGTCGGCGAACTGATCGAGATCGCCGCCGAGCGCGGGCGCCGTGCTCGCCCCGATATCAAGCTCGGGATTTGCGGCGAGCATGGCGGGGACCCCGCGTCGATCGCGTTCTGCGCCCGGGTCGGCCTCGATTACGTCTCCGCTTCGCCCTACCGCGTGCCGATCGCTCGCCTCGCCGCGGCGCAGGCCGCATTAGCTAAGGCTTGACGGATTCGCCGGTCCGCTACACTCCTGACGCCATGAAAAGCTGGCTCGCCGCTCTGGCTATTGTCTCGCTCACCGCGTGCAGCGGGCTGGGGCAGGACGGCCCGTCGCAGGACGAGATGAGCGACGCGCTCGCTCGCCGCGGCGAGAAGGTGCAATCGACCGAACGGATCGCGTGCAAGGCGGCGCCGTCGCTGCCCGGCTATATCTGCGACTTCAAGGCGGTGACGTGCAGCGCCTACTCCAAGAAATGCGACAAGTCGCAACAGCGCACCGGCCGCTTCGTCCAGGTGACGGGCAGCTGGATGTACATGGGCGACGTCAACGATCCGGCGCGCGGCCAAGTCCCGCCGCCCGAGCCGATGCCGAGCGAAACCCCGGTGGTGAGCGATTTGGGCGGCACGGTGGCCAGCGCGGTCGGACCAGTGGCGGCACCTTCCCCAACGCCAACGCAGAGCCCTTCGGCGACGCCGTCGCCCAAGCCGACTTCCTCGCCGACCCCCAAGCCGACACCAACCGCGACGCCGAGTTCCAAGCCCACCCCTGGGGGCGTCAACCGCACCTGGCTGAGCGGCCGCTGGGGCGCTGCGGACGGCGATTGCACCGCGCGGCGCGCGGTCAGCTTCGGCGCTGGCGGCGGCTTCTACGGCAAGCGCGGGCTCGGTACCTGGACGCTCAAGGGCAAGACCGTGACGGTTACCGGCAAATATTCGGACGATGACAAGCCGTTCGTCCAGAATCTCAGCGTCGAACGTGCCGGCGACGATGCGATGACGATGGAAGGCAAGCGCTACCACCGCTGCCCCAAGTGACGGGAGGAAGGGCATGAAGCCCTGGGTCCGATATCTGATCTGCGGCGTCGCCGGGCTCGCGCTCGGCGCTGGTGGCGCGTATCGCCGAATCCACACCGGCGCGCTCGGCGCCAACAGCGCGATCGGGCCGTGGACCACCGGCAAGGATTTCGGGACGGCAGGGGCGAGCGCCTATACCCGCGCGGTGATCGCGTTGCGCGGCATCCTCGCGCTCCCCGCGCATGAGGCGCGTTACTACAACGCCGCGGTCGACAGCGCGGGCGATCCGCTCGACGGCAAGTGCCGCTATCGCGTGAGCGGCCGCACGATTCCGAGCAAATGGTGGAGCGTGACGCTGTACGACCATCAGGGATATCTCGTCCCCAACCAGGCCAACATCTTCTCGGTCGAAAGCTCGCATGTTCCGAGTATGGCCGGCTGGACGATCGAGGTCGCGCCGGCGCAGCAGGCTGGATTGTGGCTGCCGACCGGCCGGATCGACCGTTTCGAGCTGACGCTTCGAACCTATCTCCCCGACGATGGTGGGATCGGTAACCTGACCCGCGACCAGCTCCCCTCGATCGTCAAGGAGGGCTGCTGATGCGCGCCTGGGGCTTACCGCTGCTGCTCGGGCTGATCCTCGCGATCACCGGCTACATCGCCGAGATGAGTTACTATCCCAAGCTGCTGATGTGGGGGGCGACGCGGATGGTCGCGAAAGGCGCCGGCTACAACACGCTGTTCGCCGCCGACTTGCCGAGCGACAAGGCGCGTGTCGTGGTTCGGCCTAGCCCCGACCTCGCTTACTCGACGTGCCCGTTCGACCTGTCGAACGGCCCGGTGCTGGTCGATGTCGAGCCGATGCCGTCGCCTTATTGGTCGCTGTCGGCGTTCGACCACCGCACCGACGTCGCGTTCGTGCGCAACAATATCGAGGCGGAGGGTCAGCCGATCCGCGTCGCGATCGCCCAAGCCGGGCAACCGGTACCCGACGGGATGCAAGCGGTGCGCGTGACCGGCAGCACGGGAATCGCGCTGATCCGCATCCTCGTCCAGGACCGCAGCCAGTTCCCCGCGATCGACGCGGCGCGGCGCAAGTCTAGCTGCAAGCCGCTTAGCTAGTCGGCCGCTCCGCCTTCAGCCGCGCATTCTCGGCCTCGAGGTCGCGGACATAGGCGTCGCGATTGGTGCCGAGCGCTTCGCGCTCGCGCCACTTGGCGTCGGTCTCGGTGAGATAGCTGGCGTGTGCGGCACGCTCTTGCTCATAGCGCCGCCGCCATTTGCCGCCCGATCCAATCAGCAGGCCGAGTACCAGCCCGACGATCAGGACGAGCCCCAGCACCGCAAGCTGAGTGACGTTGGTGAACAGCATCAGGCGAGCCTTTCCCGGTTCGTTATGCCGGAGAAACGACTCGCCCTTCGCTTGCGTTCCGTTAGCTGTGTCCGATCCCGCCCTTGAACGCGTCGGAGATGCTGCACGACGCCGGACCCAGGATGACGATGAACAGGGTCGGCAAGATGAACAGGATCAGCGGGATGGTCATGATCGCGGGCAGCCGAGCAGCCTTTTCCTCAGCGCGCATCATGCGCTCGTTGCGGAATTCGGCGGACAGCACGCGAAGGGCGGAAGCGAGCGGCGTGCCGTATTTCTCAGTCTGAATCATCGTCGTGACCACGCCCTTGACCGCATCGAGATTGACTCGCGTTGCGAGGTTCTCGAACGCTTGCCGGCGTTCCGCGAGGAAGCCGAGTTCGATCGCGGTCAGCGCGAATTCGTCGCCCAGCTCGGGATAGGCCTTGCCCAGTTCCTTCGACACGCGATGGAACGCGACGTCAACGGTGAGGCCGGCTTCGGCGCAGATCACCAGCAGATCGAGCGCGTCGGGCAAGCCCTTGCGGATCGCGTTGCTGCGCTTGGTGATCTTGTTCTTGAGATAGATATCCGGCGCCTTGTAGGCGAGGATGAACGTACCCGCGACCAGCCCGTACGCCTTGATCGGCGACCAGTCGGAGAACATCTCGGTGCCGTAGACCAGGTACAGCATCGGCCCGCCCAGGACGATCGGCATGACGAGGCGGCCGAAGATGACCGCGACGGCATATTCCTTCTTGCGGATGCCAGCCTGGAGCAGCTTGGTCTGCGCAACCTTGAGCTGGCTGTCCTGCAGCACCTTGAGACCCGACAATAGCGAGCGGATGCGGTCGGTGGTGTCGTTCTGGCGGACCAGCTTCGCGCGGCGCTTGCTGGTCGAGGCGGTGATGCCTGCCTTCAACTGCTCGCGGCGGTCGTTGAGCGCCTTGACTCGCTTCGACATCGGATCGCGCACCGTCATCGCGGTGTAGATCGCGAGCAGCACGGCGAACGCCGCCACTGCGGCCAGCAAGGTGCCGACCCAGATGACGTCGACGCCGAGCAACGTCGGAGTGTGGGGAGGAGGGATCTGCATCGCCATCAAATCTCGAAATTGATCATCTTGGCCATGATGAAAGCCCCGAGGCCCATCCAGATCATGCCGCCGACGCCGGCGACGATCAGGCGCTGATCGACGAAGAAATTGCCCATGTAACCGGGGCTGATCCACAAGATCAGGCCGAACACGATGAAGGGCAGCGAGCCGACGATGTACGCCGAGGCTTTCGATTCGGAGGCCATCGCCTTGATCTTGAGCTTCATCTGGCTGCGCTGGCGAAGCACGGTCGCGAGGTTGGAGAGCGTTTCGGCCAGATTGCCGCCGGTCTCGCGCTGGATCGCGATCGAGATGACGAAGAACTGGAATTCGGCCGTGCCCAGGCGATCGGCGGTTTCCTGAAGCGCCGCGTCCATCGTGCGGCCGATCTTCATCTTGTCGCTGATCGCGCGGAATTCCTCGCCGACCGGGCCGGGGACCTCGGCGGCGACCACGCCCATCGTCTCCGAAATCGGCAAGCCCGAGCGCAGGCCGCGCACGAGCAGCTCGATCGCGTCGGGGAACTTGGCGGTGAACTTGTTGCCGCGGCGCTTGATGAAATAGCCGACGACCATGTGCGGCAGCCCGGCGCCGATGATCACGCCGATCAGCAGCGACACGAGCAAGGGCGCGCCGCGCAGCAACAGCAGTCCGCTGATGACGACGATCAGCCCGACCGTCGCCATGCCGTATTGGCCGACGGTCCAATTCTTGCCGGTCATCGCGATGCGCTTCTTGAGCACGGCGGGGCGCGGCAGGAACCGCATCATCGCGGTGTCCATGTTGCTGTCGCGCTTGCCGGTGATGCGGCGCATCTGCGCGGCCATCGCGGCTTCGCTGGCGGCGCCGCTATGGCGTTCCTTGAGCGAGGTCAGGCGGCGCAGCTGCGCTTTCTCCGCCGACGGGCCGGCGAAGGCGAGCATCAGCAGGAGCAGCATCATGCCCGCCCCTGCTACTACCGTAATCAGCGGCACCAACGGCATCGCTCAACGCTCCACGTTCCGGCGCCTTCCCCTCAAGCGGGGACGGCGATGATCAATTCGCCTTTGCCGCTTTCCGGGGCATCAGCGATTTCAGGTCGGCGAACTTGCCGATCAGCGACTGCGACTTGCCGGCGTCCTTCTTGCCGCTCTTCACCGGCGCCTCGGTATCGTCGCCGATCGCGAGCAAGCGGGTCGCCAGTTCGTTGATCGGCGCGACGGTCTTCGATCCCTTGCCGGCCTCGGCCATCGGCTTGCCCAGCTTGGCGGCCTGTGCCGCCAGCTTCTGGTCGTAGGGGACGACGAAATCGATCTTGCGTTCGATCGAGCCTTCGAAGTCCTTGCGCGCGATCTCCAGCGTGCCCTGCGGCACGCGATTGGCGAGGACGATCACTTGGCTACCCGGCGCATTCGACTTGAGCCACGACAGGATGCGGATCGTGTCGCGCGCGGCGGCCAGCGTCAGCTCGGTCACGACGACGGTGGTCTGGATGTCGGTGATCAAGTGCGGATGCTGGATCAACTGCGCGCGCGGCAAGTCGACGACGGTGCATTCGAACGCCGCCCGCATCTCCTCCTGCAACTGGTAGAAGGCGGAGCCGTCGGTCATCATCGGCGAGTTGATCGGCGCTTCGGCCGACAACACCGCGAGACGCTCGCTGGCCTTGACCATCGCACGTTCGATGAACAGCCCGTCGATACGGCTGGGATTCTCGATCGCATCGGTCAGGCCGCGGCCCGGCTCGAGGTCGAGCGCCAGCGCACCGGTGCCGAAATGGACGTCGAGGTCGAGTAGCGCCGTCGTCCGGCCGCCCTTCTCGCTCATCAGCCATGCGACCGAGGTCGCGATGGTCGACGCCCCGGTGCCGCCGCGGGTGCCGATGATCGCCGTCGCGCAATGCGGACGATCGACCGACGCCTCGCTCAGCTTGGGCGCGTTGAGGATCGCTTGCGCGCTGCCGAACGCTTCACGCAGCATGTCGGCATTGAGCGGTTTCAGCAGATAGTCCTGGATGCCGCTCGCGGTGAGGTCGCGATACAGGCGGACGTCGTTGACCTGGCCCGCCGCGATGACGACGGTGCCGGGTTCGCAGACTTCGGCCAGCGCGTTGATGTCGTTGAGCGGATCGCCGCTTTCGGACAGATCGACGAACAGCACTTGCGGGCTGGCGGACACCGACAGCGACTGGACCGCGTTACGCAGCCCGCCCTTGTTCACCTTCTCTGCCGACCAGCCCATCTCGCTGGCGATCGGCCGCAGCGCCTCGGCGGTGGTCTCGTCGCAGACATAGGCGACGAAGGGCTCGCGATGCGCGACGCCGGCGGGTTTCCACGGAGCGTTCATATTACTTGCTTCCCGTTACGCTGACGCTGGTGACGCCGCCGGGCAGGCCGGGCTTACCAGTCGTATCTGCCTTGCGATACGTGTCGATGGCCTTGGCCGAGGTCTCGGCGGCGAAGCTCTCGGTGCCGGGCTGGCCGCGGACCAGATCGAGCGGATCGGCGACCATCGCGGCCATGTTAGCCTGCGTGGCGCAGCCGTAATTGGAGGTGGTGCTGCCCTCGAATTCGCTCGACCCGTTGCGGGTGAAGTCGGGACAGCCGGGAACGCGCGCGACCGAACGGCTGACCACAACGCGGACCATCCCGGCCGACAGCGGCGCGCTGGTGATCGGCGCGCGATCGTCGAGCAGGATGCCGTAGCTGGCCGCGATCGCCGCGACCTGAGCGCGGGCAGCGGGCCCGTAGCGCGGATCGTCGACCGAGACGTGATCGCCGTAGCGCAGCCGCATCGTCGACAGCCAGCCCGCGACGCGGTCGGCCTCGCCCGGCGCGAGACCGGCATTGGTCGCGGGCACGTCGAACACGTAGTCGCTGCGGCTGACGACCGGCTGATAGACGGTGTCGACTCCGCGATTGAGCGTGCCGCAACCCCCGAGCATCAGCGCGGGGGCGGCGAGGGTGGCGAAAAGGATCGTACGCATGCTGTCATGTCCCTCGCTGGCGTCGGTCACAGGCTGAATCCGGGCGCTGGCGAACCGGCGGCCTTCTTCGTTTTCTTAGGCAGCACGGCCTTTTCGTCGCGCTTGGTATCGGGGTTCGGCATTGGCGTAGCCGGCGCGACCGGAACCGGCGCGTTCAGACCGACCGATGGGCCCGCTGCATTGGGGACCGCCATTGTCGGTTTGGCGCGCTCGCCACCGCTGACGCCGCCGCCCAGCTTGCCCAGGAACACGCGGCCGAGATCGGTCGGCGCCTGATAGCCGTCGGTCGGCAGGACGACCTCGTTCGCGTTGATCGGTTTCACCAGATACGGCGTGATGACGATCATCAACTCGGTCTCGTTGCGCTTCCAGCCCGTCGAGCGGAACAACGCGCCGAGGATCGGCACGTCGCCGAGCCCGGGAGCCTTGTCGATCTGGTTCTGCGTGCTGTTCTGGATCAGCCCGCCGATCACCATCGACTGACCTGAGCCCAGCTCGACCGTCGTCTCGGCACGCCGCGTGGTCAGCGCGGGGATCGACACGCCGCCGATCGTCACCGCACCGGCGGTCGAAAGCTGCGACACTTCGGGGCGAACGCGCAACGAAATGCGGCCGTCCGACAGCACCGTCGGGGTGTAGGCGAGGCTGACGCCATAGGTCTTGTACTCGACCGACACCGCGCCGAGGCCCTGGCTGATCGGGATCGGGATTTCACCGCCCGCGAGGAAGCTCGCGGTCTCGCCCGACAGCGCCGACAGGTTGGGCTGAGCGAGCGTCACGACCTGACCGTCGGTCTCGCCAAGGTCGAGCGCGCCCAGAATGTCGAGCCCGAACAGCTTGCCCATCCCAGCGAGCGTGGTGTTTTGGGTGCCGGGCGTGATCGCGGTGCCCGGAATGGTGCTCGCGCACTGACCGGTGGGCGAGATCGGCGGCACACACGTTGCAGCGGTCGAGCCGATCCCGAGGGGCCCACCCAACGCGTTGAACTGCGACGTGATGGTTCGGCCAGTGCCGACCCCGAACTGAAAGCCGCCGCTGCCGTCCAGCGTCGTGAGGTTGGCGCCGATATTCTTGGCGAAGGTCTTGCTGACTTCGGCGAACTTGACCTGCAGATTGACCTGCAACGGCGTCGCCGTCTTGAGGCGGCTGATCACCTTGACCTTGTCGCCGACGAACGCCTGGACGAGGCTCTGCGCCTCTTCGGCGTCGGCCGGGCTAAGCACGGTGCCGGTCAGCAGCACGACGCCGTTGAGCGTGTAGCTGGCGACCTGTGCTTCGGGCATCGCCAGCCGCAGCATCTGGTTGATCGAACCGAAATTGTTGCCGACGCGGATCGTCGCTGCGAACACCACTTGGCCGGTCTTGGTCGTGGCCGAGACCGTGGTCTGGCCGGGCGACTTGCCGAACACGTAGATCTGGGTCGGCGAACGGACCTGGACGTCGGCGACCGCCGGGTTGGCGACGAACACGTCGCTGATCGGACGCGACAGGGTCACGAGGCGGCCCTGGTCGGTATCGACTTCCACGATCCGAGTCGCGGCGGCGGCGGATTGCGCCGGTGCGGCGGCGGGCGTCGCGACGCCTGTCGCGGCAATCGCGAGCGTCGCGGCCATCGGCCAGCCGGCGCGGTTGAGACGGTGCAACATCAGTTCTTCCCCCCGACCGGAACTTCGGTCACAGCATTCCCGCGGGCAACGCGCACCGTGGGTCCCATATTCGTCGAGGTTGCCCCCGGATATCCGCTGGTGCCCGCGGCGGCGGCGCCCGGGCCACTTGCCGCGGCTGCCTTTCCCGGCACGGTGCGGCGCTGAAAGCGCGACACGTCGGCACCGGTGGCGAAGGTGGTCTTGCCGGCGCTCGGTTGAGACTCGGCGCCGGCCAGCATCGCTTGCTCGGCCTTCGGATCCTTGCCGTTTGGCACCTTCACGGTGCCATCGGCGATCGCCTGGTCGAGCTCGGCCGCAGAGTCGGCGAGCGGGCGCAGCACGACCGACAGGTCGCCGAGCGTACGCGCCACCGAAATCTTTTCAGCGATCGACGGCGTTGCCTCGATCGTCACCATCGAGATGTTCTTGACCACGGTCTTGCCCTGGTCGTCGACATCGGTGGTGGTGCGCTGGTCGGTCGCCAGCACGCGCAAATTCTTCATGATCGTCTCGGCGACGTTGAGTGGCGGCCCGTCGCCGCCGCCCGGCACCTTTTGCGTCAGAACGAGGTCGATATGGTCGCCCGGAAAGACGAAGCCAGCGACCGAATTCTTGTTCTCGACCGGAAAGGTCACGGCGCGCATACCCGGCGTCAGGGCGGCAGCGAGGAAGCCGCTATCGCCCGGCTTGACCAGCGAACCCTGGGTCAGCGGCTGGCCGGCGGTGATCACCGTGCGCACGACCGTGCCCTGCAAGCTCTTGGCATCGAAGCCGTCTTTCTTGACGAAATAGGCGCCCTCGACCATTTCCTTGGGCCAGGGCTGGAACTTGAAGCTCGTCGCGTCGAGGATCGTGCCGACCGGCAACGCCTTGGTCGCGACCAACACCTCGGTGTCCATGACGGCAGCGGGTCCGGACGCCATCTGGGCACTCGCTGCCGGTGCGCCCGATCCGGCGAACATGGTTTTCGCCCCAAACGCGGCGAGAGCGGCGAGAAAAGCCGCGCCCACCAGCAAAAACATTTTCCGACTATCCATGTCGTTCAGCCCCGTTGCCGGCCGATCGGCCGGTTGACCCACCATTAATCTACTTAAACTGGTTAAAAATCGGTTCACTCAGCGCGATCATCGACGCCATCGCGATTGCGACGCCGTATGGCGTCTCGACCGCGCCCGGCGCCTTGCGCCGCCAATGGTCGAGCATCATGATCAGAGTTAGCACGCCGCCGATCACCGACATCGCCATCAGCATGAACAGCAAGGCCCGGCCCGGCAGCCACAAAGCGAGCGCGCCGATCATCTTGACGTCGCCGCCGCCCATCCAGCCGAAATGAAACGCACCGACGAACAGCGCGAACACGCCGAGCGCGATGGCGAGCTGAATTCCGGCGTCGGTCCAGCCGTAACCCTGAAGGTACCACCAAGCAGGGGCCATCAGCGCGATTGCCGCGTTCTTCCAATTCGCGATTTCGCGGCGGCGCGCATCCTCGATTCCCGCCGACAGCAGGAGCAGGACAAGCGCTGCGGCGAGCGCGCAAGACGGAATTCCCCAGCTCATTGGATCACAGCCCTAGACGGGATGGCTTTCCAAAAAGTAACCAGCAGGCATGCCCGGCCCCGAAAACATCCGTCGCGCCTATCCGGACGGCAGCGAAATCTCGTTCTGGACTGCAACGGACGGCTGGCGGCTGCGCCGGTTCGACTGGCCGTCGGTGGCCGAGACCCCGCGCGGATCGATCCTGTTCCAGGGCGGGCGCGGCGATATCCTCGAAAAATATCTCGAGACCTTCCACCATTGGCACGCCCAGGGCTGGGCAATCACTTCGTTCGATTGGCGCGGGCAGGGCGGATCGGGGCGGCTGAGCGACGACCCCAATGTCGGCGACATCGACCGGTTCGGCACCTACCTCGCCGATTTCGGCGCGTTCTGGACCGAATGGGCGGCGGTCGCGCCGGAGCCGCACGTAACCATGGGGCATTCGATGGGCGGGCATCTGGTGTGCCGCGCGCTCGCCAAGAGCCTGGCCGATCCCGCCGCGGCGGTTCTGGTCGCGCCGATGATGGGGGTGCACGCGCCGATCAGCGCCGGGTTCGGCGAATGGCTCGCCAATTTGATGATGCGGTTGGGCAATCCGCGGCGCCGCGCGTGGAAGGGCAATGAGCGTCCCGCGACGATGGACAGCCGCCAGACGCTGCTGACCCACGACGACGATCGCTATTCGGACGAGCCGTGGTGGTGGGAGGCCAAGCCCGAGCTCAAGCTCGGTCCGCCGAGCTGGCGCTGGGTCGTGTGCGCGTTCGAATCGACTCGGCGGCTGCGGGCGAGCCGACGGGTCAAGCTGATGAAGACGCCGGTGCTGATGCTCGTTGCCGATGCCGACAAACTGGTTCGCGCGGGGGATGCGCTGACCGTCGCCGGGCATATCCCCGATTGCCGGGTGGTGCGCTTCGGCCCCGAATCGGCGCACGAGATCCTGCGCGAGGCCGATCCGGTGCGAAACCGCGCGTTGGCCGAGATCGATATGTTCCTGGCGGCCAGGGCCCCAAAATGACCTACGATATCGCGATCGTCGGGGCGGGAATCGCCGGCGCCGCGCTGGCAGCCGAAGTGGCGCCGCATGCGAAGGTCCTTATCCTCGAAGCCGAGGACGTGGCGGGGTATCACGCGACGGGCCGTTCGGCGGCGTTCTGGGAGGAGACCTATGGTGGCCCCGCCGTCCAGCCGCTGACCGCGAAGTCGCGCGCGCTGTTCGATGCCGGCGGGTTCCTCCAGCCGCTCGGCTCGCTCCATATCGGGCGCGAGCAGGAGCGTGGGCTGATCGAGGACATGCTCGCGCAATTCGCGGGCACCGGGGTCGACCTGTCGCTGGTCGATCCGCGCGAGCGAATCGCCGGGCTTCGCCCCGAATGGAACCTCGCGGTGTGGGAGCCGAGCTGCGCCTATATCGACGTTGCCGCGCTCCACGCCGCGGTGCTGTCGCGCGCCAAGAAAGCGGGCGCCGAACTGGTGCTCGACGCCGCGCTGACCGGCGCGACTCGGACCGGCGACCGCTGGCGGCTCGATACGAAGGCAGGATCGTTCGCGGCGAAGATACTGGTCGATGCCGCCGGTGCGTGGGCGGACGATGTCGCGGCAATGGCCGGGGCCGCGCCGATCGGGATCAGCCCGTTCCGCCGCACGCTCGTCCAGCTCCGCGTCGATCCGCCGGTTCCCGACGACGCGCCGCACGTCGCGCATATCGGCGGCGACTTTTACTTCAAGCCCGAGGCCGGCGGTCGGCTGTGGCTCAGCCCGCACGACGAAATCCCGAGCGATCCCGGCGACGTTCAGCCCGAAGAGCTCGACATCGCGATCGCGATAGACCGGCTCGAACAGGCGGTCGATTGGCGGATCGAGCGAGTCGAGCGAAGCTGGGCGGGGTTGCGCAGCTTCGCGCCCGACCGGCTGCCGGTCTACGGCTTCGACGACTCGGTGCCGGGGTTCTTCTGGTGCGCCGGACAAGGCGGGTTCGGCATCCAGACCGCGCCCGCCGCATCGCTCGTCGCCGCGTCGCTGTTGCTCGGGACCGAGCCCGATCCGCTGGTCGCCGATATCGACGCGGCGCGATACGAGCCCGCCCGGTTCCGTTGACCCCGGCGGTAAAGGTCACACCAAGGTCACACCATCGTGGCCGCCGCCAGACCGGCAAATTGCCCCCGGTCGACCGCGCGAGATGGCGCCCCGAATGACAGGTAGAACCCAATATTATCAGTAAGTTAAACGATCAGCGCTGCGCATCGGCGGCGTTGCTCGCCAGCCGGTCGGCGCGTTCGTTGTCGGGGTGCCCGGCGTGGCCCTTGACCCACACCCACTCGATGCGGTGCGGCGCCGACGCTTCGATCAGCGCCTGCCACAGTTCAGCGTTCTTGACCGGTTTCTTGTCGGACGTGCGCCAGCCATTCTTGCGCCAGCCGTGGATCCATTTGGTGAGCCCGTCCATCACGTACCGGCTGTCGGTCGACAGCGTCACGCGGCACGGCCGCTTGAGCGCATTGAGCCCCTCGATCGCGGCTTTCAGCTCCATCCGGTTGTTGGTGGTGAGCGCCTCGCCGCCCGACAGTTCCTTCTCGCGGCTGCCATGCCGGATCACGACCCCCCATCCGCCCGGCCCCGGGTTGCCTTTGCACGCGCCATCGGTGGCGATTTCGACGTGGGAGAGTTCGGTCACGCAAAAACATCCGGGTTGGTCTCGTAGAATTCGAGCCGGCGCAGATAAGCAAGCGGATCCTTGCGAGTCACCAAGGCATCGGCGGGTGTGTGCAGCCAGTCCCACGCGCGCGTCATCATGAACCGTAGCGCCGCCGCCTGCGCCATCGCCGGCATCGTCGCGCGTTCGGCATCGCTCAAGGCGCGAGCGCTGTCATAGCCTTCGATCAGCGCGCTGCCGACCGCCGCGTCATATCGGCCTCCGGCGGCGTCGAATGCCCACGCCGAATGCGTCACGGTCAAGTCCCAGCAGAGATAGTCGGTCGCGGCGAAATAGAAGTCGATCAGCCCGGTGACTCGATCGCCGAGCATCAGCACATTGTCGGGGAACAGGTCGCCATGGACGATGCCGCGCGGCACGGCCCAGTCGATCGTGTCGTGGATGCGGGCAAGCGCGCCGGTCACGCGATCGCCCAGTCCCGCCTGAATCGCGTCGAAATCGAAGCCGTCGCGCGACGCGAACGCGACCAGTCCCGCCGGGCCGAGCGGATTGTCGCGGGTTCCGGCAAAGTCGGCGAGGTCGAGATGCATTCGCGCTTGAGCGACGCCCGCGGCGTAAGCGCGTGCGCGAGTCGGGTGCGACGGCGATACGCCCGGCAAGAATTCGATCAGGCAGGCGGGACGCCCCTCGAGCGACTGGATCGCGACGCCCGCGCGGTCGGGCAGCATGCGTGGCACCGGATTGCTCTTCGCGGCCAAGTGATCGAGCAACGCGGCGAAGAACGGCAGGTCGTCCGCCTCGACTCGCTTCTCGTACAGCGTCAGGATGAAGCGGCCCGTGGTCGTGTCGATGATGTAATTCGAGTTCTCCACCCCCTCGGCGATACCCTTCGCGGAGACGAGGTCGCCGACATCGTAGCGCGACAAGAATTCGCTCAACGCCTCGGCCGAAACGTGCGTGTAGACCGCCAAGTCAGGCCGCGGCCTCGAGCCCGCGCGGGAGCTTGAAGGCGATGTTTTCGGCGACCGTTTCGACCTCGCGTTCGGTGACGGCGAACCGCTCGCCGATCCGCTCGACGACTTCGCGCACGAGCAATTCGGGAGCGGAAGCTCCGGCAGTGAGCCCGACGCGCGTCACGCCGTCAAACCAGCCGAAGTCGATGTCGGCGGCGCGTTCGATCAGCGTGGCGCAGGTGCCGTTGCGCACCGCCACCTCGACCAGACGCAGCGAGTTGGACGATTTGGGCGAGCCGATCACCAGCACCAGGTCGACCTGATCGGCCAGCGCCTTGACCGCGCCCTGACGGTTCGAGGTCGCGTAGCAAATGTCGTCGGCACCGGGCGCGAGGATCGCCGGAAAGCGTTGCTTGAGCACGGCGAGCACCGCGGCGGTATCGTCGACCGACAGCGTCGTCTGGGTGAGGAAGGCGAGGTTGTCGGGGTCGGTGATCGCGACCGCCTCGGCATCCGGCACGGTTTCCACCAGCGTCATCGCGCCGGCGGGCACTTGGCCGAACGTGCCGATCACCTCGGGATGGCCGGCGTGACCGATGAACAGGATGTGTCGGCCCGATGCCGCCAGCCGCTCGGCCTGGCGATGCACCTTGCTGACCAGCGGGCAAGTCGCGTCGAGATAGGACAGGCCACGCTCGGCCGCCTTGGCCGGCACCGCCTTGGGCACGCCGTGTGCGGAGAACACCACCGGTACGCCGTCGGGCACCTGGTCGAGCTCCTCGACGAAAATCGCGCCCTTCGCCTTCAGGCTTTCGACGACGAACTTGTTGTGGACGATCTCGTGCCGGACATAGACCGGTGCGCCGTATTTCTCGATCGCCAGCTCGACAATGCGGATCGCGCGATCGACCCCCGCGCAGAACCCGCGCGGGGCCGCGATCAGCAACTCCAGGGGCGGTTTCGGGGCCGATGCCATCGCGCGAGCCTCTACGCGATTGCTTGCGCGAGGCAAAGGCGGTTCCTATGAAGCGACACGGCTTCGTCCAGCGTTGAAAAGGTTCCCCCCGCCCGTGTCATCCCGCATCTATGTCGCTCCGATCGCCCTCGCGCTGGTTCTGGGCGGCTGCGCCAGCAAGGGCGAACTCGACATATCGGACGCCGGCGCGGGCGTCACCGCGGTCCGCACCGCCTGCCCCAGTGTCGGCGTACCCGCGGGAACCGGCGACATGACCTTGTTCGATCCGGCGACCAGTCGTGACGCCAGCGCGATCGATGTCGTTGCGGCGATGACCGATGTGCGCTCGACCTGCAACGACGCCGGCGATGACGTGCAGACCAACGTCACGTTTCAGGTGCTCGCGCGCCGCAGCAACACCAGCGGGCCGCGCGACGTGACGCTGCCCTATTTCGTCACCGTCGTTCAGGGCGGCAGCGCGGTGGTCGCCAAGCGCGTCGGCCATATCGTCGTCCATTTCGACGCCGGGCAGATGCGCGCGGCAGCGAGCGGCGCGGCGACCGCGATGGTGGCGCGCTCGGCTGCGACGTTGCCCGAAGATGTTCGCCGCCGTATCACCGGCAAGCGCAAGGCCGGCAGCGAGAGCGCCGCGGTCGATCCGCTCAGCGCCCCCGACGTCCGCGCCGCGGTGCTCCGCGCGAGCTTCGAGGCGTTGGTCGGGTTTCAGCTGACCGACGATCAGCTGAAATACAACGCGACGCGTTGATCTTCGCGTTGACTCGGCTTCACGGCCGCGTCACAGCACCGGCCAGTCGCTGACAGCGCGGGAGAGTGTGAGGGAAACCTCACCGCCGAAGGAGCAACCGCCCCGGAATCTCTCAGGCAGAAGGACCGCATCTGTCGGTAGCGACGCTCTGGAAAGAGTCCGGTTCGTCCGGGCCGCCGAAGGGGTAAGCCGGGCTGTCACAGCCTCGGTGAAAGCTCTCAGGTTCCGTGACAGAGGGGGCGACGGATGTTCGGTCCTTGCGGGCCGTTGTCACGCCGTCGTCCGATCATGGGAGCCTGCATAGTGAGCGACGATAGCGACACGGATACCGAAATCGAACTGCAGACGCTCCCGCTCGACGCGTGGCATCGCGCGCGCGGCGGCCGGATGGTGCCGTTCGCGGGTTATCACATGCCGGTCCAGTATGAAGGCATCATGGCCGAGCATCTGTGGGTGCGCGAATCGGCCGGGTTGTTCGACGTGTCGCACATGGGGCAGCTGCTGCTGTCGGGCGACAATGTCGACGACGAACTCGAAAAGCTGATCCCGGCGGACGTCAAGGGCGTGCAACTCGGTCAGCAGAAATATTCGCTGCTGCTCGCGGAGAATGGCGGAATCCTCGACGATTTGATGTTCAGCCGCTGGCCGGGCGGGATCTACATGGTCGTCAACGGCGCGGTGAAGTGGGACGATATCGCGCATCTTCGTGAGCATCTGCCCGATGAGATCACGCTCAACCATCTCGACGATCGCGCGTTGCTCGCGCTGCAGGGGCCGAAGGCGTTCGAGGTGTTGAAGCGCCACACGACCGGCGAATGGCCGCTCGATGCTTTGGTGTTCATGCGTGGAGGACGTTTCGAAATCGCCGGGGTCGATGCGTATATCAGCCGCTCGGGCTATACCGGCGAGGACGGGTTCGAGATTTCGATCCCCGCCGATGCCGCGGAGAAGATCGCCGACCTGCTGTGCGCCGAGCCAGAGGTGAAGCCGATCGGTCTCGGCGCGCGCGATTCGCTGCGGCTCGAGGCGGACTTGCCACTCTACGGCCACGACCTCGATACCGAAACGACGCCGATCATGGCTGCGCTCAACTTCGCCGTCGCCAGCAAGCGCCGCCGCGAGGAGGCCAATTATCCCGGTGCCGAACGCATCTTGACGGAGCGCGACGCTGGCCCGGTCGTCCGCCGCGTCGGGCTGATCGTCGAGGGCCGCCAGCCGGTCCGCGAGGGCGCCGCGGTGGTCGATGCCGAGGGTGCCGAGGTCGGCAAGGTCACCTCGGGAGGCTTCGGGCCAACGCTCGGCGCGCCGATCGCGATGGCGTACGTGCCCACCGGGATGGCCGAAATCGGCACCCGCATCCAACTCACCCAGCGCGGCAAGGTCCACGAAGCGACCGTTGCCGCGATGCCGTTCGTTCCCCACCGCTATGTTCGAGGAGCAAAGTGATGAGCCGTTATTTCACCGAAGATCATGAATGGGTCGATGTCGACGGCGATATCGGCACGGTCGGCATCAGCGACTATGCGCAAGGCCAGCTCGGCGACATCGTGTTCGTCGAGGTGCCCGACGAGGGCAAGACGGTGACCAAGGGCGACGAGGCCGCGGTGGTCGAGAGCGTCAAGGCGGCGTCGGACGTCTATTCGCCCGTGTCGGGCACGGTGATCGAGGGCAATGCCGAGCTCGCCGACAATCCCGCCCTGGTCAATGAGGACGCCGACGGCGAAGGCTGGTTCTTCAAGCTAACGCTGAGCGACCCGAGCGAACTCGAGGATCTGATGGACGAAGCCAAGTATGAGGCGTTCGTCGCGAAGCTGTGATTTTGGCGTCGCCCGGCGGAGGCCGGGGCCGGCTTCGCGATGAAGCGCGCCCGACAAACATAGCGGCCCCGGCCTCCGCCGGGGCGACGGGAAACTGATTTGCGCTACCTGCCACTGACTCAGCCCGACCGCGAGGCGATGCTCGCGACGATCGGCGCCGCGACCATCGACGAGCTGTTCGTCGATGTCCCCGCGATCGCCCAGCTTGACGGACCGATCCACGATCTGCCGATGCATGCCAGCGAGCTCGCGGTCGAGCGTCACATGACCAAACTTGCCAGGAAGAACCTCGCGGCCGGCGAAGCGCCGTTCTTCCTCGGCTGCGGCGCGTACCGCCATCACGTGCCGGCGTCGGTCGATCACCTGATCCAGCGCGGCGAGTTCCTCACGGCTTACACGCCGTACCAGCCCGAGATCGCGCAGGGCACGCTGCAGATGCTGTTCGAGTTTCAGACTCAGGTCGCGCGGTTGCTCGGGACCGATGTCGCCAACGCGTCGATGTACGACGGCTCGACCGCGTGCTGGGAAGCGATCGGGATGGCGCGGCGGATCACGCGGCGCGGCAAGGCCATCCTGTCGGGCGGGCTCCACCCGCATTACGTCTCGGTCGCGAGGACGATGGCGAAGTATACGGGCGATCGGCTCGAAACCTCGCCGCCAAGACTGGCGGCAGAGACCGATATCGACAGCCTGATCGCGGCGATCGACGACGACACGTCGTGCGTGGTGGTGCAATATCCCGACATTCTCGGCCGCATCGCCGACCTGCGACCGCTGGCCGATGCCTGCCATGCGAAGAAGGCGCTGCTGGTCGCTGTGGTGACCGAGCCGGTCGCGCTCGGGGCGCTCAAGTCGCCCGGCGAGATGGATGCCGACATCGTCGTCGGCGAAGGCCAGTCGATCGGCGTAGGGCTGCAATTCGGGGGACCGTATGTCGGGCTGATGGGCTGCAAGGACAAATATATCCGCCAGATGCCGGGGCGCTTCTGCGGCGAGACGGTCGATGCCGAGGGGAAACGGGGCTTCGTGCTGACGCTGTCGACGCGCGAGCAGCATATCCGCCGCGAGAAGGCGACCTCGAACATCTGCACCAATAGCGGCCTCTGCGCACTGGCCTTTTCGGTTCACATGACCTTGCTGGGCGAGGCGGGATTGCGTGCGCTGGCCGCGACAAACCACGCCGGCGCGGTCGCCGCGGCCGATCGGCTGGCTCAGGTGCGCGGCGTCGAACTGGTCAACGACTCGTTCTTCAACGAATTCACGCTCAAGCTGCCGACCGAAGCGCGGCCGGTCGTGCGCGTGCTCGCCGACCAGGGCATCCTAGCGGGCGTATCGCTCGGGCGGCTCTATCCGGACGCCGCGGGGCTCGCCAACGGGCTGGTCGTCGCGGTCACCGAAACCACCACATCGGAGGACGTCCTGACCTTTGCCTCCGCGCTGCAGGAGGCGCTGGCATGAGCATCAACCAGAGCGGCTGGCGGCCCGAAATGACCCCCGAGCGGCGCAGCGACACCGCGACCTTCACCGGAAACCGCGCGCTGATGCTCGAAGAGCCGCTGATCTTCGAGATTGGCGATACCCAAACCACCGGCGTCGAAGTCGCCGAACGGGCTAAGGTTGCGTCGAAGCTAGGCAATCTCGCGCGCACCGCGCCGATCGGCTTGCCCGGCCTCTCGGAGCCCGAAACCGTGCGCCACTATACGCGCCTGTCGCGTCAGAATTACGCGATTGACCTCGGCCTGTTCCCGCTCGGTTCGTGCACGATGAAGCACAATCCGCGGCTCAACGAGAAGATGGCGCGGCTGCCCGGCTTTGCCGATATCCATCCGCTCCAGCCCGTCGACACCGTGCAGGGCGCGCTCGAGGTCATCAACGAACTGGCGGTGTGGCTGATCACGCTGACCGGCATGCACGGCGTCGCGATGACGCCCAAGGCCGGCGCGCATGGCGAGCTTTGCGGCATCTTGTGCATCAAGGCCGCGCTGGAGGCGAAGGGCGAGGGACACCGCGAGGTCATCCTCGTGCCCGAGAGCGCGCACGGCACCAATCCCGCGACCGCCGCCTTTGCCGGCTATAGCGTCGAGGACATTCCAGCGACTGCCGAAGGCCGGGTCGACCTCGACGCGCTCAAGGCCCGGCTCGGCCCGGACGTGGCCGGCGTGATGATCACCAATCCCAACACCTGCGGCCTGTTCGAGCGCGACATGAAGGCGATCTCCGACGCGGTCCATGCGGCGGGTGGCTACGTCTATTGCGATGGCGCGAACTTTAACGCGATCGTGGGACGCGTCCGGCCAGGCGACCTCGGCATCGACGCCATGCACATCAACCTGCACAAGACCTTCTCGACTCCGCATGGCGGCGGCGGGCCAGGCTCGGGGCCGGTGGTGCTGTCCAAGGCGCTGTCGCCCTACGGCCCGCTGCCTTTCACCGAACGGCATGGCGACGGTCACCTCACGCTTGTCGAAGAGGAGACGGCCGGCGACCGCCACCCGCACAGCTTCGGGCGGATGTGCGCGTTTCACGGCCAGATGGGCATGTTTACGCGGGCTCTGACGTACATTCTCAGCCACGGCGCCGACGGCCTGCGCCAGGTCGCCGAGGATTCGGTGCTAAACGCCAATTATATCCTGCGCAGCCTGGAGGGCACGCTAGACGCGCCGTTCGCGGCGTCGGGGCCGTGCATGCACGAAGCGATCTTCAGCGACGATGGCTTGCCCGAAGGCTTTTCGACGATCGACATCGCCAAGGGTCTGATCGACGAGGGCTATCACCCGATGACGATGTATTTCCCGCTCGTCGTCCACGGCGCGATGCTGGTCGAGCCGACCGAGACCGAGAGCAAGGCCGCGCTCGACCAGTTCATCCGCGCGCTGCGTTCGGTCGCCGAACGGGCGAAGGCTGGCGACGAGAGCCTCAAGTCGGCGCCGCACTTCGCCCCGCGCCGCCGCCTCGACGAGACCCTCGCCGCGCGCAAGCCGGTGCTGGTGTGGAAGGACCCCCCGCTCGACGTTGCCGCCGAATGATCGCTAATCGGGGCGTTTCCACAGGAAGAAGGTGGAGGCCGTCCGCGTCGGCGGGACCGCGTAGAACAAAAAGCACAGCGCCAGCAACACGGTGACCATCAGCGGACCTGGGTTGTCGCTGAGCCAGAATTCCACGAGGATAACCAGCGTCAAACCGATCAGGGCAGGATAAATCCAGCGCTGGCCCAGCGGATAAGGGCGAACCGCCGCTGGCCGCTCCGAGACTTCGGCGAGCAGTTCCAGCGCGTCATCGACGACGGCAGGGTGAACGCGCACATGGAAGCCATCGAGCCCGGTGATCATCGGAGGGTAGGCAGACCCATGCCAGCGTCCCGTCGCGAAAGCCGGGATGCCATAGAATTCGAACATCGAGAGCATCACCGCGCATTCGGGCTGGCTCCACGTCACCGCGACCGTCTCGAACGCGTCCCCGACCGCCGCATCGCTCAAAGCCATCTTCCCCCGCTCGCCGCCAGCCCCTAACACTGGCGCCATGTGGCAGCTCTATCAATTCCCGCTTTGTCCGTTCTCGCGCAAGGTCCGGCTGCTGCTCGGGGAAAAAGGCGTCGGCTACACGCTGGTGCGCGAGAATCCGTGGGAGCGGCGCGACGAGTTCGTCGACATGAACCCGGCGGTGCAGACCCCGGTCATCGCCGATGCCGATCGCGACATCCGGCTGATCGATTCGCTCGTCATCTGCGAATATTTCGACGAGACGGTCGACAAGGCGCAGATGATTACCGGCACGGCGGTCCAGCGCGCCGAGATCCGCCGGCTGTCGACCTGGTTCGACACCTTCTTCTTTCGCGACGTCACCGAGAAACTGCTCGGCGAGCGGATGATCAAGCGGATCGTGACCAAGGCGAGCCCCGACGCGCGCGTGCTTCGCGAGGCGATGAAGGCGGCGGTCGAGTACCTCGATTATACCGATTACCTGCTCGGGCGGCATAACTGGATGGCGGGGTCGACCTTGAGCCTCGCCGATCTCGCGGCGGCGGCGCAGATTTCGGTGACCGACTATCTCGGCGGGATCGACTGGAAGAGCCACGAACAGACCGCGCGCTGGTATGCGGGGATGAAGAGCCGGCCGAGCTTCCGGCCACTGCTCAGCGAGCGGATGGAGGGCATCCCGCCAGCGCCGCATTATGACGACGTGAATTTCTGATGCACGTGACGCACGACGCCGGTGCACCCGCGGCGGAGACGATCGGCTTCGACGATTTCCTCAAGGTCGACATTCGTGTCGGCACGGTGATCGCGGCCGATCCGTTTCCCGAAGCGCGCAAGCCGGCGTTCAAGCTGCGGATCGATTTCGGGCCGGCGATCGGCGTCAAACGCTCGTCGGTGCAGATCACCGAGAATTACTCGATCGAGGAATTGGTCGGGCGCCAGGTTGCCGCCGTTATCAATTTTCCGCCGCGCCAGATCGGACCGTTCATCTCCGAAGTGCTGACGCTAGGCTTCCCCGATAAGAACGGCAAGGTCGTGCTGGTCGCGCCGAGCGCGGCAGTGCCGAACGGGGGGCGGCTGTTCTGATCCGCATCGGCACCGCCGGCTGGTCGATCCCGCGCGTGGTGGCCGACCGGTTCGGCGAGGGCGACAGCGCGCTCGCGCGCTACGCGACATTGTTCGACTCGGTCGAAATCAACTCGACCTTTCACCGCCCGCACCAGCCCAAGACGTTTGAGCGCTGGACGGCGAGCGTGCCGGCGGACTTTCGCTTTGCGCTCAAGCTGCCCAAGACAACCACCCACGGAGCGCGGCTGGTCGAATGCGCCGACGCGGTTGCGGCATTCGCCGAGCAGATCGCGCCGCTCGGCGACAAGATCGGGCCGCTGCTCGTCCAGTTACCGCCGAGCCTTGCGTTCGACGCCAGCGTTGCCGGAGCGTTCTTCGCCGGGATGCGGCGGCGGTTCGGCGATCGCCCGATCGTGTGCGAACCGCGCCACGCCAGCTGGTTCGCTTCCGACGCAGAGCAACTGCTCGTCGATCATCGCGTCGCCCGCGTCGCCGCCGATCCCGCGCCGGCGTCGGGCGCGGAGCGACCCGGCGGCTGGTCGGGGTTGCGCTACATACGCCTCCACGGATCGCCGCGAATCTATCGGTCGAGCTATGACGACGCCACGCTCGATCGGATCGCGGAGGAAGCGATGGCCGAACGGGTGGATCGCTGGATCGTCTTCGACAACACCGCATCGAATGCGGCGATGATCAACGCGCTCGACTTGCGCGACCGCGTGCTCAGGGTGTCGTGATCACGCCGATGAAGGCGGCGATGGAGACGAGCACGAGGAAGCCGTTGATCGCGATCAGTAACGCCGCCGGCAGTCGGCGCGCGCGCGGTTTGGGCGGCTGCACGCTCGGCGTCGTCTCGCGCCACACCGCCGCGACGAAGCAGAAGGCGGCGAACAGGATCAGCATCGCGCCGGTCGACTTGGTCAGCCAGTCGGCGACGACCTTGTCGAGCAACGCGCGCGCGCCGATCCCGGACGCCAGTGCGGTGAGGCCCGTGCGAACCCACGCGGCATAGGTTCGCTCGGCCGCCAAGATCGTGCGGTCGGCGGCAAGTTCGGTGCGGCGATCGGCGCTGTCGACTTGCTCGACCGCGCTCTGCTTGAGCGCGACGGCCGACTGTTTGAGCTTCTCGTGCGTCGCCCGGTCTTGCGCTTGCCGATCAGCCATCGCTCATCACCCCTCGAGGCTCTTCGACGCTTGCTCGAACAGATCCTTCGACAGGCCGGGCGTAGCGAGGATGCGCGCGAGCTCGTCCTTCATCAGCTCGGCGCGCGCCCGATCGAACCGCCGCCAGCGGCCGAGCGGCGGGAGCAGCTTGGCGGCGGTCTGCGGGTTTAGCTTGTCGAGCGCGATCAGATGGTCGGCGAGGAAGCGGTAGCCCACACCGCCGGGCGTGTGGAATGCCCGCTGGTTGGCCCCGAACGCCCCGACCAGCGACCGCGCGCGGTTGGGGTTGGCAAGGGTGAAGTCGGGGTGCCGCGCCAGCTCCTCGACCACCGCCGGCGTGTCGTCGCGCGACGACAGCGCCTGCGTCTGGAACCATTTGTCGAGCACCAAGGCGTCGCTCGAATAGCGATTGTAGAAGATGTCGAGCGCGGCGATGCGCTGGCCCGAATTGCCGCTGGCGAGCGCGGTCAGCGCACCCTGCCGTTCGGTCATGTTGTCCGCCGCTTCGAACTGCCCAAACGCGAGATCGGCGGCGTCCTCCGCGCCGCTCGCGGCGATATAGCCGAGCGCGACGGAGCGCATGCGGCGGGCGGCCTTGGCGGTGGGCGAGTAGACGAACGGACCGGTCTGGCTGTACGTGGCATAGGCCGAGCGCCACAGATCGGCGAGCGACTTGCCGATGTCGCGGCGCAAAGCCTCGCGCGCCCGGAACACCGCTTCGGGATCGACCACATCGAGCTGGTCGCCGATGAAGCTGTCCGACGGCAGCAGCACCGCTTCGGCGACGAAGGCGGGGTCGAGCGCCGGATCCTCGAGCGTGCGGCGCACCGCTTCGACCACGTCCTTGTGGTCGGCGCGGCCGAGCTTGGTCGCGGCAACCAGCGTGTCGAGCATCAACTGCTGCATCGCCTCGTACCGCGCGAACGGATCGTCATCGCGCGCCGACAGCAAGGCGAGGTCGGCGGCCGAGCGGTCGCTCTCGATGATCACCGGCGCCGAAAATCCGCGATTGATCGACAGCACCGGACGCTCGGCGACGCCGTCGAACGCGATCTCCGCTGTCGGCTGGTCGAGCATGTAGAGCTGCTCGCCGCCCAGCGGCTTGCCGCTCTCGCCGAACAGCTTGATCCGAAGCGGCAGCACGAACGGCTCCTTGACCGGCTGCCCCGGCGTCGGCGGCGTATGTTGCGCGAGCCGCAGCAGCGCCCGGCCCGATCCGGCGTCGTGATCGAGCGTCGCCGACACGCGCGGCGTCCCCGCCTGGCTGTACCAGCGGCGGAATTGGGTCAGGTCGACGCCGCCGCCATCCTCCATGCAGCGGACGAAATCCTCGCACGTCGCCGCGGTGCCGTCGAAGCGGTCGAAATAGAGGTCGGTCGCGGCGCGGAAATGTTCTGGTCCCAGGATGGTGGCCATCATCCGAATCACCTCGGCACCCTTGTTGTAGATCGTCGCGGTGTAGAAGTTCGAGATTTCGATATAATCGTCGGGCCGGATCGGATGGGCGAGCGGACCGGCATCCTCCGGAAATTGCGCGGCGCGAAGCGTGCGGACGTCCTCGATCCGCTTGACCGCGGCCGATCCCTGGTCGGCGGAAAAGCTCTGGTCGCGGAACACGGTGAAGCCCTCCTTCAACGAGAGCTGGAACCAGTCGCGGCACGTGACTCGGTCGCCCGACCAATTGTGGAAATATTCGTGCGCGACGACCGCGGCAATCGCATCGTAATCGTAATCGGTCGCGGTGTCGGGGTCGGCGAGGATGTAGCGGCTGTTGAAGATGTTGAGCCCTTTGTTCTCCATCGCGCCGAAGTTGAAATCGTCGACCGCGACGATGTTGAACACGTCGAGATCGTATTCGCGGCCGTAGACGCGCTCGTCCCACGCCATCGCGAGTTGCAGCGCGTGGAGCGCGTGGGCGGTCTTCGGCAAGTCGGCCTCGCGCACCCAGATGCCGAGCTGCACTTCGCGCCCCGACATCGTCGTGAAGGTCGCGCGGTTGGCGGCGAGATCGCCGGCGACTAGCGCGAACAGGTAACAGGGCTTGGGGAACGGATCGCGCCATTCGGCCCAATGGCGGCCCCCATCGCCCTCAGCTTCGAGATCGCCCGCCGCAATCGGATCGCCATTGGCGAGCAGCACCGGGAAGCGCTTTCGGTCCGCAGTCATCTTCACCGAATAGCGCGCGAGCACGTCGGGCCGATCAGGGAAGAAGGTGATCCGGCGGAAGCCTTCGGCCTCGCATTGCGTGCAGAGATTCCCGCCCGACGCGTACAGCCCCATCAATTGGGTATTGCGGTCGGGGTGGAGCTCGACCTCGGTCTCGACGCGGTGGCGCTCGCCGGGCAAGTCGATGACGAGATCGCCGCCGTCCATCCGCCAATCGTTGTGCGGGACGCCGTCGATCATCACCGACAACGGCGTCAGCCCATCGCCGTTCAGCCGAAGCGGCCGATCGTGCGCGCCGTTGCGGGTAACGTCGAGCGCCGCCTTCACGCGAGTCACGTCCGCCGCGAGGTCGAAATCGAGCGCGATGTCGGGAACCAGCCAGTCGGGCGCCCGATAGTCTTCGCGTCGAGTCACGGACGGGTTGGCAAAAGCGGACTGAGCGTCGATCATTCTTGTTCCATCATCATAGGCACTTGGCGGCACCGCGCGCGCCGTTGTCGTGGCCGAACTTCTCGATCCTGCTACGCCGGGCGGGTCGGGCAGCCAAGAAGAAAGCCGTTGCCGGGCCGATCGGCGCACGCGATGGGATCGGGCATGGGACGGTTGCTGATCTTCGGGCTGGGTTACGCAGCGAGCGCCGTTGCGGCGCGGCTCGGCGGTTGGAGCATCGCCGCGACGGGGAACGCGGGCGACCTCGACTTCGACGATCGCGCCGGCGTGATCGCGGCGATCGATTGGGCGACGCATGTGCTGTGCTCGGTGCCGCCGGGCGAGGTTGATCCGGTGCTCGCGCGTTACGGCGCGGCGCTCGGCGGCGGCGGCAAGTGGCTCGGGTATCTGTCCTCGACCGGCGTGTATGGCGACGCCGGCGGCGCGTGGGTCGACGAGAGCTCGGCGATCAAGGGGCGCCGCCCGGCGCGCAATCGCGCCGATGCCGAATGGCTGGCGCTCGGCGCGCGCGTGTTCCGCCTGCCCGGCATCTATGGCCTCGGCCGCTCGCCGCTCGACCGCGTGCGCGACGGGACCGCGCATCGCACTGGACTTGCCGGGCAAGTGTTCGGCCGCGTGCATGTCGATGATCTTGCGAGAGGAGTCGTCGCCGGGTTCGATGCGCCGCCGGGCGCGTACAATCTGGCCGACGATCTGCCCGCGCCGCAGGACGACGTCGTCGCGTTCGCCAGCCTGTTGCTCGGCGTTGAACCGCCGCCGGTCGTGCCGCTCGAAAGCCTATCCCCCGCCGCGCGCGCGTTCCACGCCGAGAACCGCCGAGTCGCCAACGGCAAGGCCAAGCGCGTGCTCGACTGGCGGCCGGTCTATCGTGATTACCGATTGGGCCTGCGCGCCCTGAGCGCGACGACCAGCCCGGCCGCGGTCAGCGCCGCGCCGGCGACCGCCAGCGCCGACCAGCGATAGCCCTCGAACATGGTCGACAGCAGCATCGCGATCACCGGCACGATCACGCTCGAATAGGCCGCCTTGGCCGGGCCGATCGTCCGCAGCACGCCGAAATAGAGCGGAAAGGCGAGCGCCGACGCGAATATGCCGAGATAGGCGATGCCGAGCCAGTAGACGAGGCGATGCTCGATCAGCGGCGGGCCGACCGTCGCGAAGGCGAAACCCGCGTCGATCGCGGCGCCGACCAGCATCGCCACCGCCAGCACCGACCCCATCGGATAACGCGCCGCGGTCGGCGTCGCCTGCATCACGTTGGCGGTCGATGCGGCGAGGATCGCGCACAGGGTCAGCCCGATCCCCAGCAGCGCCTGTCCGGGCCCATTGGGGTCGGCCCGCGCTTCGCGGACGAACAGCAACACGATCCCGGCGATCGCGATCGCCGATCCGAGCATCAGCTGGCGCCCGAGCCGCTGGCCGAGGAAGATCCGCGCGAACAGCGCGTTGGGCACGAGCAAAAGCGCGAACACCACCGACACCAGCCCCGAGGTGATGTGCTCCTCCGCGCGATAGACGAAGTTGAAGTTGAGGCAGAATTGCGTGACGCCGATCAGCCCGGCAAACGCGAAACCCCGCATGCCGAGCCGAAAACTCTCGCGCCGAACCAGGGCGTAGGCGGTCATGCACAGACCGGCGAGGAGGAAGCGATAGCTCACCGACCAGCTCGGCGGCACAACGCCCAGCTGATCGCGGATCACGAGCCAGGTCGATCCCCAGATCAATGTCACGATCCCGAACGGGATCAGCACCGCGAGGCGAGTCGATTGCGGCTTGGTCTGGGGCGGTTGGAGCACGGACGGTGTCTATCGCCGCGCGCGAGCGCGACAACCCCGGTTATGCTGATCGATCGATAAGGGAGCCTGATCAATCCTCCCCGAGCTTGGCTCGGGGAGGGGGACCACCGGCGAAGCCGGTGGTCGAGGGGTGCGAGTTCGGGGCAACCACCCCTCCACCAATCGCTACGCGATGGTCCCCCTCCCCAAGCAAGCTTGGGGAGGATCACAGCGCGGCGATCGCGTCCGCCAACGGCTTGATCGCGCCCTCGCGCTGGTCCCACGACGTCACCAGCCGAACTTCGCTCGGCGCCCAATCGTAGAAATCGAACCCGAGCGCGCGCAAGCTCGCGGCTTCGTCGGGCGTGACGCGCAGGAACACCTCGTTGGCCTGCACCGGATAGACCAGCCGATCGCCAGCCGCCTTCGCCAACAACGCCGCACCGGCGTTGGCGGTGCGGGCATTGGCCAGCCAGACGTCGTCGTCGAGCATCGCCAGGATCTGTGCCGCGAGGAAGCGGCCCTTCGACAGCAGCAACCCGGCCTGCTTGCGGCGATACAGGCTGGCGTCGGCCAATTCGGGCTTGAAAAACACCAATGCCTCGGCGCTCATCCCGCCATTCTTGACGAACCCGAAGCTCAGCGCGTCGACCCCGGCGCGCCAGGTCAGATCGGCGGGCTCGCAGCCGAGATGCGCGACCGCGTTGGCGAAGCGTGCGCCGTCCATGTGGAAGCCGAGCTTTCGCGCCTTGGCCAGATCGCCGAGCGCGGCGACCTCGTCGGGCGTGTAGACCAGGCCGTATTCGGTGGCATTGGTGATCGACAGCGCGTGCGCCTGGACCTGATGGACGTCGTCGCGGATGCCGGCGAGCACGCCAGACACCGCGTCGGGCATCAGTTTAGCGCCCGGTCCATCGGCGAGCAGCAATTTGGCGCCGTGGAGGTAGAATCCCGGCGCGCCGCATTCGTCGTTCTGGATGTGCGCGTCGCGGTGACAGATCACCGCGCCGTGCGGCTGGCACAGAGCAGCGAGCGCGAGGCAATTGGCCGAGGTGCCCGACGGCGTCCACAGCACGCGCACCTGCGTCCCGAACAGATCGGAGAAGCGCCCGTCGAGCTGTTGCGACCAGCGGTCGCCGTCATATGCGGTGTCGAGGCTGTTGGCCGCGGCGATTGCGTCGATCACCTGTGGGCAGGCGGGGGCGGCGTTGTCGGAGAAGAAGCGCATTGCGGCTCTTTGCCGCGAAGTGCCGGCAGTCTCAACCCGAAGGTTAGCGCTCGTCGGCCTGATCCGCCGGCGGCCTGGGCGGGCGGTCGCCGGTGTCGGGCGCGGGCGAGACCTTGATCGTTCCGTCCTTCTTGACCTGAAGGTTGACCCCGAGGCCCTCGATACTGCCCTCCACGGGGAGCGATCCGGCGCCGGTGTCGATCGTCACGTTGCCGTCGGTGCTGTTGTCGTCGATCGCGGGTTCGGCGGCGGGCGGGGGCGGCGGGGCGATGCCGAGCGCCGACTGCATGAAGTCCTTCCAGATCCGCGCCGGGATGCCGCCCCCCGACAGGCCCGGGTTGGGCGTGTTGTCGTCGTTCCCGACCCACACCCCGACCACCAGATCCTTGGCAAACCCGATGAACAAGGCGTCGCGCGAATCCTGCGTGGTGCCGGTCTTGCCGTAGGTCGGCACCGACAACGCCGCCTGGCGCCCGGTCCCGCTGGTCGCCGAGGCGGAAAGCAGGTCGAGCATCTCGTCGCGGATTTTGCCGCCGAACGCGCTCTTGGTGCCGACCAGCCGGTCGTACCAGCTGGCATTGTCGCTCGCCTCGATCCCGCGCGCGCCGACCGGATAACCGTCGCCCGCCACCGCCGCGAACGCGCTGGTCAGCTCGAGCAGCGAGACGGTCGAGGTGCCGAGCGCGATCGTCGCCTCGTTGGGGATGGGCGTCGAAATGCCGAGGTCGCGCGCGGCCTTGATGACGGCCGCCGGCCCGAGCTTCTGGATCAGCCGCGCGGCGGCGACGTTCGACGATTTCTGGAACGCGCGGCGCAGCGTGATCTTGCCCTCGTACGTGCCTTCGCTGTTTTTCGGGCTCCAGCCCGCGATCGTCACCGGCTCGTCCTCGATCATGTCGTCGGGGGTCATCCCCGCGCGCATCGCGGCGAGATAGACGAACAGCTTGAAGGTCGATCCCGGCTGGCGGCGCGCTTGGGTCGCGCGGTTGAACGGGCTCGTCGCATAGTCCTTGCCGCCGACCATCGCGACCACGCGGCCATCGGGGCGCATCGCCACGATCGCAACTTGCGCCTGGCGCAGCCCAGCGCGTTTGACGACGTGCTCGGCAGCGCGTTGCAAGCGCCGGTCGAGCGTGGTGGTGACGGTGGTCTCCTGCGCAAGGTCGCCCGCCGTATCGCGCGCTTCGGGCAGCACCCAGTCGGCGAAATAGGTGCCTTCGGGGACGAGCTTGGCCGGGCGCGGGCGCGGCGTCGCGAGCCTGACGCCATCGGCCTGTATTTTGGTCAGCACACCGGTATCGACCATCGTCGCGAGCACGACCTTTTCACGGTCGCGCGCGCCCTTCAGATTGCCGGTTGGCGCGAGCTTCGAGGGCGCCTTGACCAGCCCCGCGAGCATCGCTGCCTGGCTGATGCTCAGCTCGTTCGGCTCGCAGTTGAAATAATGCTCGGTCGCCGCAGTCAGCCCATAGACGTTGTCGCCGAAATAGACGTTGGACAAATAGCGCGAGAGGATCTCGTTCTTCGACAGCCACGCCTCGAGCCAGAACGAGATCAGCACCTCGCGCAGCTTGCGACCGGTGGTGCGGTCGGAGTTGAGGAAGGCGTTCTTGGCGAGCTGTTGCGTGATCGTGCTCGCGCCCTCGCGCACGCCGCCGGCGCCGATGTTGCGGAACAAGGCGCGGCCGATCCCGCGCGGATCGATCCCCCAATGCGAGTAGAAACGGCGATCCTCGATCGAGATGAACGCGCCGGTGACGTATTTGGGCAGCTTCGACGCATCGACCGGCTTGCCGAGGATCGCGCCGCGCTTGGCGATCGGCGTGCCGTCGCTGGCAAGCAGGGTGACCGATGGCGGGGTCGGCGGCTGCAGCGACTTGGACAAAGGCGCGGTGACCGCGAGCCAACCAACCAGTACGACGAACAGCACGATGAACGCGGCCAGCCCGCGAACGATCAAGCGGCCCCAGCGGCGCTTTTTCTTCGCCGGCTGCGCGCCGGGGTAGTCGAGCGGCGGGATGCCCTCGAGCGGGTTGGTGGGATCGGGTTCAACGGGATAAACCGAGTGCGCGCCCCAGCGAGGGTCGGGCCGGCTGCCGTCAATCGGGTCGTCGCGCATTCACCGTGTCCACTCGATCCGACGGGCCGCTAGCTGTGTTACTCATATAATACAGATGACGCAACCCGCCCCCCCCGGCTTCGTTCCGCAAGGCGCCTGGATTAACCCAATTATTCGCCGCCGCACAGCCCGTCGCATTGAGCCGCGCGGCGCGCGCCGCTATCGCTGCTCTGGCCGCGCCGCGCGGCGCGGGGAGACGAGCATGACCGACGTGCCGCTGGTGGTGGGAATTGGCGGAACGATCGGCGCGGTCTCGTCGACCGAGCGAGCGCTCAAGATCGCGCTCGACGCGGTCGCGCGCGAGGGTTTCCAGACGCGGTTGTTCGGCGGCGAGGACATGGCGCGGCTGCCGCTCTACGATCCGCGGACGACGACGCGCACGCACCATGAGCGCGATTTCGTCGAGGCGGTGCGCGGCGCGTCGGGGGTGATCATCGCCAGTCCCGGCTATCACGGCAGCCTCTCCGGAGTGGTCAAGAACGCGCTCGATCTGCTCGAGGAGACCGCCAAGGACGAGCGGCCCTATCTCGCCGACATGCCGGTCGGGCTGATCGCGACCGCGTTCGGCTGGCAAGCGACCGGGAGCACGATCGCGGCACTACGCTCGATCGTCCACGCGCTGCGCGGGTGGCCGACGCCGTTCGCCGCCGCGATCAACACCCAGATCACCAAGTTCGACGACCAAGGCGGCGCCACCGACCCCGCGGTGATCGAGCAATTGTGCCTCGTCGGGCGGCAGGTGGCGCGGTTCGCCCCGCTCGTCGATCGCACCAGCGCCTGATCCAAATCGTTTTCCATGCGTATTAACCGCGGCCACCACGCCGAGGAGCCCGCATGAGCCTGTTGACGCATTCGCCACTGCACCTGGCGCCCGACGCTTCGCGCACCGTCATCCGGCCGTTCGGCCCGCAATATCCGACGCCCTTTGCCAATGTCGAGCCATCGCGCACGGAGCGGATCGTCGACGCGGTGCTGGCGATGAATGCCGGCGAACTCGCCGCCGACGAAGCGCGGATGATCGCGCCTTTGCACGAGCGCCACCGCAACCTCGACCGCCTGTTGCTGCGCCGGTACGAGGAGATCGCCAAGATCGTCCCCGCCGCCGAAGCCGCGGACGACGACGCCAAGCTGGTGATCGGCGCCTATTTCAGCGAGGAATATTCGTTCGAGGCCGCCGCGCTGTTCAACCCGAGCATGGTGCCGCACCCGCGCCAGGACGGATGCCCCGAAGACGGAATCCGCTTTCTGCTGTCGCTGCGCGGGATCGGGGAGGGGCATGTATCGTCGGTCACCTTTCGCACCGGCTCTTGGAGCAAGTCGGTCGGGTTCGGAGTCGACAAGGCGAGTCCCCAGGCGATTTCACCCAGGATCGACGAAGCCGACATACCCGGCGACGACATCTCCCGGATCATTTGCGAGGGCAGCCGCGATCCGTCCGAAAGCGTGCTGTTCCCGGTAACGCCGAGCCAGGCCCAGGGGATCGAGGATCTGCGCCTGTGCCGCTTCGTCGACGATGACGGCACCGTCGATCACGTCGGCACATATACGGCGTTCGACGGACGCGCGACTCGGTCCGAGCTGCTGCGGGGTTTCGGGTTCAGCGAATTCGAGATGCGCCCGCTCAAGGGATCGGCGGCGGCGGCCAAGGGCATGGCGCTGTTCCCGCGCCGAGTCGACGGGCGCTACGTCATGCTCGGGCGGCAGGACAATGAGAGCATCTGGCTGTTGCGATCGGATGACCTCTATACCTGGAACGGCGGCGACAAGCTGATCTCGCCCAAATTCGCCTGGGACCTGTGCCAGATGGGCAATTGCGGATCGCCGATCGAGATCGACGAGGGCTGGCTGGTCCTGACCCACGGCGTCGGTATGGTGCGCAATTACTCGATCGGCGCGGCATTGCTCGACAAGCACGATCCATCGAAGGTGCTGGCGCGCACCGCCGAGCCGATCCTTCGCCCGTCGCCCAAGGAACGCGACGGCTACGTCCCCAACGTCGTCTATAGCTGCGGCGCGATGGTCCACGACCGCACCCTGCTGCTCCCCTACGGCATCGCCGACAATTTCGCCGCGTTCGCGACGTGCGACGTGGGGGATTTGCTGGGGGCGATGCGCTAGCAAACGTTGTCCGACCGGGCCGACTCCGCTGCGCTGACGCTGTTCGCCCTAGCGGACGCGCGGACCGCCGAACGGCAGCGGCGGCGGCGGGCGGCGATCCCTACGCGGGAGCTGCGCCTGGTAGGCGTGGCCGCAATGTGCGACGCAATAGGGGAAGCCGGGGTTCACCTTCTCGCCGCAGAAATGGAAATCGGGCTCGCCGGGATGGCCGAGCGGCCATTTGCAGATCTTGTCGTTGAGATCGAGCAGCGAGGTCTTGTCCGCCATTTCGGGGGAAGGCTTGGCGGGGACGAGGCGGCGCGGCGGCGCGGGGGCGATCGGCGGCTGCTGCTCGCCGGGCGCCTGGCGTACGAAGCCGCCGGGGCCGACCGAGCGCAGGATCGGCTGCGGCGGGGAGGCTGGCGTGGTGGCGGAATTCGCGGCTGGCGCTGCGGCCGCGCTCGGCGCAGCCGGGGCCGGCGCAGGGCGCGGCGCGGGGGCAGCGGCAGGCGCGGGCTTGCGCGGCGCGGCGGCAGCGGGCGCGGATGCTGCGCCTTCGGGCTCGTTGGGCTTGACCGGCGACGGGCGCGACTGCAGCCCCAGGCGGTGCGCCTTGCCGATCACCGCGTTGCGGCTGACTCCGCCGAGCTCGTCGGCGATCTGGCTCGCCGTCTGGCCGTTTTCCCACATCTTGCGCAAAGCGTCGATCCGCTCGTCGGTCCAGCTCATTCCCAATCCTTCCACTGTCCCCGCCGGGCGGTTGCGGCGCGCCGAGCCAGCGCCTAACGGCAGACCCATGGACGCGCCCAACCGCACGGTCGAGAATATCACGACGATGACGCCACCCGGCGTTCCGGTCATCCGGAGCGTCAATTGGGGCGGCCTCTATACCCTCTATGTGAAGGAGGTGCGCCGGTTCTTCAAGGTGCACTTGCAGACGATCTGGGCGCCGGCGGCGACGACCTTGCTGTTTCTGGTGGTGTTTACGATCGCAACGGGGGCGAAGCGGCCGGTGCTGGTCGGCGGCGTCAACATCCCGTTCGCCGATTTCATCGCGCCCGGGCTGATCATCAGCCAGGGGATGATGGGGCCGGCGTTCGCCAATGCCAGCTTCTCGCTGCTGGTCGGCAAGATCCAGGGGACGATCGTCGATTATTTGATGCCGCCGCTGTCGACGATGGAGTTGCTCGCGGCTTTGGTCGGCGGCGCGATGACGAGAGCCTTCATCGTCGGGTTCATCGTGTGGTGCGCGATGGCTTTGTACGGCGTCGGGGTGTGGCCGCAGCATTTGTGGGCGGTCATCTGGTTCGGCTTCCTCGGCGCGATGTTCCTGTCGCTGCTCGGCGTCTTGACCTCGATCTGGGCGGACAAGTTCGACCATGCCGCCGCGGTCAGCAACTTCGTGATCGTCCCGCTCGGGCTGCTGTCGGGGACGTTCTATTCGGTCGACCGGCTGGCGCCGAGCTTCCGCGCGTTCAGCCACGCCAACCCGTTCTTCTACATCATTTCGGGGTTCCGCTACGGCTTCCTCGGCACCGCCGATTCACCAATCCTGATCGGCAGCATCGTGGTGTTCGCGCTCGACCTGGTGCTCGCGCTGGCGTGCTACTGGCTGCTCAATTCGGGCTGGAAGGTGAAGAGCTAGGCGCACGCCGGGTAGGCATTGTCGCTCACGCCCTGCGGCGCGCAGCGGCCGGCGAGCAGCTTCTCGATCCGCGCGACGCGATCGGCATTCTCCTTTGGGTGCCGGATCGGATCGAGCACGTTGGGACCCATCAGCATCGCCACCAGCGACAGGAATTCATGGTCGCTGAGCCGCGCATAGGGCTTGCCGTAAAACACTCGCGCCGCATCGGTGAAACCACGCACTTCTCGACCGCGCTGCGTGCCGAAGCTTGCATAATTTATCGCGATTTCGAGCTGCTCGCGCTTCGACACCGCGGGATCGAGCACGAAGCGCGCGATCAGCGTCTGCTCGATCTTGGCGAAGCCCGGCTTGAAATGGTCGAAGTAGAGAAACTTCACCAGCCCCTCGGTCAGCGTTGTCTTGCCCTGGCCGGGGGTCGAGAAATCGACGCCGTGATGCTGGAAGAAGCTCGGATCCTCGACCTTGAGCATCATCGCGATCCGCCTACCGCCGAACGCCGCGAGCGACAGCGGCCGCGCCTTGACGCTGGCCAGCGCCGCCGCCGTTCGCCCCCTGGCGCGGAACACGGCGAAGGTTTCGTAAGCAGCGAGGCAGACGATCAGCCCCAACAGGACGAGAAGCGTGCGAATCGCGATTTTCTTCATCGGATCGTCGCAGCGTTCCTGAAAGCGGCGTTGCCAGCTCAGCCGAGCGCCTGATCGAGCAACTTGGCCAGCCGCAGCCCGCCGCGTTTGACCTCGAGCCTGACGGTCGGCACCAGCTTCGCGATTGTCGCATTGTCGAGCCGGACGTGCGCCGGAGTCGGCCCGCACGGATCGCCGCCGATCGCGGTCGCATAGGTAGCGTCGTGCGCGACTTTCCAGCTTTCGCGGCTCCAGTCGACGACATCGCCCGCCGCGATCCTGGCGCGCTCGGCCGTTGGATAGCGCCGCACCAGGCTTGGCCCGGTCGAGATCGCGCGTTCGGCGAGATAGCCGTCCCAGATCGAATGCAGGTTGAGGCGCGGGGGTGCGTACGTCCCGTAATCGGCCTTGACGTCGTTGCCGCCTTTGTCGCCCTTCTCGCCGGCGTGGAGCGGCTGGTGGAGGTCGCCGACGAAGTGGATCAGGAACACGAGCGCGCGGACTCGGTCGGCGGTCGGGGTATCGCGGTCCTTGAGCAACTTGGCGTCGCGGACGATCTGCGCCGACACGCAATTGCCGCCCTTGCACGGCTCGATCAGGTCGAACGGTTGGCAGATGTTGACGTCCTGGAAATGCCACGCGTTGGTGTCGCCGTATTTCTGCGTGCCGTCGGGGTTCTTGATCCCCTTGATGCAATCGGCCCACACCGCGGCGTCGTCGATCGTCCCCGCCTTGCATTGCGGCGTGCCGAGCAAGCTTTGCTGGCGGAGCAACGCGAGGATGCGGCCGCGAGTCACCGGCTTGATGTTCGCCCAGGCGATCTCGGCGATGGTCTGGTGGCCGTATTCCCAATACGCGCCGGCGGGCGAGGCGATCAGGAGCGCGGTCAGCGCGGCGAACAAGGGGAGGAGGCGCTTCATCGCCACGCGCCTACGCCGCTCGCGCGCGGCGCTCAACCTTCGTCGTCGTAGAGCGCGACCCTGCGGCTGCCGTCCGCCGAGGCGCAGCCGCGATACATGCTCGACGTGGTGAAGCTCCACGCCCAGTCGCCGCTGGGGGCGGCGACGATCACCCCGCCGGTGCCGCCGAGCGCCTTGACCTCGGCCATCACGGTGTCGGCGGCTTGCTGGAGGCTTTCGCCGAGGAAACGGACTCGCGCGTTGATCTGGAACGCGACCGATTCGCGGATGAAGAATTCGCCGGCACCGGTGCACGATACCGCGGCGCCGCGATCGTCGGCATAGGTGCCCGCGCCGATCAGCGGCGAATCGCCGATCCGGCCCCAGCGCTTGCCGGTGACGCCGCCCGTCGATGTGGCGGCGGCGATGTGCCCGTCCGAATCGAGCGCAACCGCGCCGACGGTGCCGTATTTCATGTCGACGTCGAACTTGCCGCCGTTGGCGAGCAACTCGTCGAGCTGGCGGCGGCGCTCGGGGGTGGCGAACCAGTCGGGGTCGGCTTGTTCGAGGCCATGTTCGGCGCTGAACGCGTCGGCGCCTTCGCGGCCGAGCAGGACGTGCGCGCTCTCCTCCATCACCGCGCGGGCGAGCGTCACCGGGTTCCGGGTCGCGGTGACCCCGGCGATCGATCCGGCGCGCAAGTCGCTGCCGTCCATGATCGCGGCGTCGAGCTCGTTGACGCCTTCGAAGGTGAAGGCCGACCCGCGCCCGGCATTGAAATGCGGATCGTCCTCGAGCACGCGCACCGCCGCTTCCACTGCGTCGATCGCGTTGCCGCCGGAGGCGAGAATCGCGCTCCCCGCTTCGAGCGCGGCGTTGAGCGCGGCGCGCAGGCCGCGGTCGGTGTCAGGCGGGGTCTGGCTGCGCGCGATCGCGCCGGCGCCGCCATGTATCACCAGCGACCATTGGGCTGTCGTCATGGCGCGGAGCGGTAGCGGGCCGGGCGCGCCGCCGCAATCCGATCAGCGGCCGCAGCCAGCTCACCTCGCGCCCGATCAGGTAGAATGCCCAGCAGCCGGCGATCGTCGCCACCACGAGGACGAAGAACTCGCCGCCCGCGCCCAGCCCGAGCGGCTGCAGCCAATATTCGACCAGCACGATTATTGTCTGGTGGATTAAATAGAACGGGAACACCGCCTCGGTCAGCGTCGGGCGGATCGCCGCATCATGGTTGAGGTAGCGTTCGGCGATCCCGATCAACGCCGCCACCGCCGACCAGGATTGCAGCTGGTGCGCGACCAGCATCGGCGTGCTCAGCCACTCTGGCGGGACCTGATTTCCGGGGTAGAGAAGCTCGAGGCTCGCGCCGAAGGCGTAGCTCGCGATCGCGATCGCCGCCGCGGGCTTCCACGACGCGACCAGTCCCGCCATCACCGGCCGCGACCGCGCGAGCCCGAACCCGAACAGGAAAGCGGGGAAATAAGCCAGGTGCGCGACGCCGTCATGGATCACATCCTGGCTGTCGCTCCAGCGGTGGAAGATCACCACCTGGCTCAGCACCAGGTAGAGCGCCGGCAGCACCAATGCGCGCCAGCCGCCGAACGCTCGGTCGAACCAATGCTGCAGCGTCTGCGGGCGCGGGATCAGCAGGAGCAGCGCCAGCACCGCGGTATACGTCCACAGATAACCGACGAACCACAGATGGTTCCAGGTCGGCACGCCGACGCCGTCGATCGAGGTGAAGCGGAAATAGTCGAACAGCAGGAAGTGGCCGAAGTCCTGGCCATAGCCATGCTGAGTCGCCAGCTCGACCCAGGTCTGCGGGGGGACCATCGCGACGACGCCGAACGCCAGCGGGATCAGCAGCCGAGCGGTGCGGCTGGCGAAGAACCCACGCACCCCGTCCGACTTCGCGAACAAGGCGCGACTGGCATAGCCCGACACGACGAACAGCAAGGTCAGCCGCCACGGATTGCTGATCAGCATCGCCGCCGACAGCCATTCAACCGGCTGAGCGGTCTTCACGTGGAAGTTCCACGGGGTGAACACCATCCCGACATGGTAGAGAATAAGGATCGCGAATGCGCCGATCCGCAGCCAATCCATGCCGAAATGCCGTTCCATTACCGCGCCATGTAGGGACTGGCCGCGCGATGGCCAGTCCCTGTGGCTGCGACGCCGGTCGAACGGGCGGGGGTGGTATCATGCCACGTCCGGCCGCGCGCGGACATCGATCGGCCGCTCCGCGTGATATCGCGCGACCGCGCGGGCGGCTCGCGGCTTGAGTCCGACCCACGGCCGCAGCCAGCCGATCTGCCGGCCGGCCAGGTAGAACGCCCAGCATCCCGCGACGGTCGTCGCGACCAGCACCGCGAACTCCGCCCCAGCGCCGATACCGAGCGGCTTGAGCCAGAATTCGACGACGACGATCACCGTCTGATGGATGATGTAGAAGGGGAAGGTCGCCTCAGCGAGCGTCGCGCGCCAGCGATGGTCGTGGTTGAGGAAGCGCTCCGCCGCGCCGACCAAAGCGGTGATCGCCAGCCACACGTCGAGTTCGCGGACGAACTTGTGGAATTGCGCGACGCCATGGCTGGGAAAGCCGAAGTCGGGCCAGGCGACCAGCATCCCCGCGATGATCGCATAGCACAGGATCGCGAGCGCCGCCGACACCGCCCACCACCGCTTCAGGCCGTCGATCGCCGCGCGCGACCCGGCGAGACCGAACCCGAACAGGAAGGCGGGGAAATATTGCAGGTGCGCGATCCCGTCGCGGAAGAAATCGTGCGTGTCCTCGATTCGCTGGAACAGCCAGAACTGGGTAACGAGTGCGAACGCCAGCGGCACCCATATCGCACGCCCGCCGCCGAACGCGATATCGAACGCACGCTGCAACCGGTCCGCGCCCGGAACAAGCGCGAAGCAGCCGAGCGCGAGCGTGTAGACCCACAGATAGACGACGAACCACAAATGGTTCCAGGTCGGCATGACGATCCCGAACAGCGTGCCGAACCGGAAATAGTCCTGCGTCCAGAACCGCCAGAAGCCGTGGGCGTAGCCGTGTTGCGTTACCACCTCGACCCACGTCTGCGGCGGCACGATAACCGCCATTCCGAACAGCAGCGGCGGCAACAGGCGGGCGTTGCGGCTGCGCACGAACGCTCCGATCGTCGCGGATCGCGTTGCCAGCGCGCGGCTGGCATAGCCCGACACGACGAACAGCAGGGTCAGTCGCCACGGGTTGGTCAGCAGCATCGGGATATCTACCCAGGCCATCGGATGCGCGGTTTTCACCTGAAAGCCCCACGGCACGAATACCATGCCGATATGATAGAGGATGAGCAGCGCAAACGCGCCGATCCTCAGCCAATCCATCCCGTAATGCCGCTCCATTGTCGCCTCCGTTGTTTCGATGCCTGGATGGCTAGCGGCGGAGGCTCGACGCCGGTATCGACATGGGGCGAAAGGCGGCGTCGCGGGGATGATGGCTAACGGTACCGGGACGAGCGGCGGGTGGCGCGGGATGAACGGCGCGCAACGCCGCGTCGCGTTGCTCCTCGGCGGCGGATTCCTGATCGTGCTCGCGGTGGTGATGGCCGCCAACGCAACCTCAATGGTCAGCGATTTCGCGGCGGCTGGCATTCCGATGACTCCGGCGCACGTCTGGCTGCTGGAGGCCAGCAGCATCCTGATCTGGCTGTTGTTGATCCCGGTGATCTGGTGGTTGGTCGGGCGGTTGTGGCGGCTGGCCTGGCCGTGGTGGACGCTCGCGGTGATCGTCGTCGCGGCGACGGTGCCGCTGTCGCTGGTCCATGTCGCGGGCATGGTTGCGATCAGGAAGGGCGTCTATGCGCTCCAAGGCGAGGTCTACCGCTTCACCGTCGGCAGCGGGATCGATCCCTGGATCTACGAATATCGCAAGGACGTCGCGACGATCCTGCAATTCGTCGGGCTGGCGGCGCTGGGGCGTTGGTTGATTGCGCGCGCCGCGACGCCGGCCGAGGCGCCGCCGCGGACGCTGTCGGTCGCCGATGGTGCGGTCGTGCACCTGATCCCAGCCGACGAGATCGAGAGCGTGTCGGCGGCGGGCAATTACGTCGAGCTTTCGTGGCGCGGGCGGACCATGCTCCACCGCGCGACGCTGAGCGCCGTCGAGGCCGAGCTGGGCGAGACGTTCGTCCGCATTCATCGCGGCCGGCTGGTCCGCCGCGATGCCATTCGCCGGATCGAAACCGAAAAATCGGGCGATTTCGCCGTCGAACTGGCGTCAGGCGCGACTCTGCGCGGCAGCCGGCGGTATCGCCCGGCGGACTGATCCCGGCGCCAGCCCGATCAAGGGGCGCAACCACGCGATCTCGCGGCCGATCAGATAGAAAGCGACCGCGAACACAAACGTGCCGCATAGCAGCAGCGCGAATTCGGCGAACGGGTTGAGCCCCCAGGGCAAGGTCAGCCACGCGAGCACGATGATCGCCGGGTGGTGCGCGATGTAGAGCGGGAATACCGCTTCGGCGAGCGTCGCGCGCCAGCGATGATCGCGGTTCAAATGCCGCTCGGCGAGCTGGAACAGGATCAGGATCATGCTCCACGCCATCGCGATCCGCGCCATGCGGTCGATCGCCATGATCGCGTGCGGCGGCATGGCGCGGCCGGCATAAGCGAGCTCGACCCACGTCACGGCAAACCCCGCGACAATTGCCACCGGAATCGCCAGCCGCTGCGCCCGCGCGATCGCCGGCCAGAGCGCGCTCGGCCCGCCCAGCGCGAAGCCGAACACGAAGATCGGGAAATAGAGCAGATGCGCGTTCCAGTCGGTGAACAGCCCCTGGCTTTCCGATACGACGAACATCACCGCGAGCTTGGCGAAGGCGAGCGCGGCGATCGGCACCCAGAGCAACCGCGCGCCGGTCGCGAGCCGGTCGCCGAGCGCGGTCAGCCGCCGAGCGCTCCAGCCGGGCACGATCAGCAATCCGGCGAGCGCCATCGTGTACGCCCACAGATAGGCGATGAACCACAGATGCTCCCAGCTCGGGAAGGCATGGCCGTAGACCGGGGTGAGGCTCCAATAGTCGCTCGCCCAGAAGTGCGCGAAGCTGGACGGATAGCCGGCCTCCCTGGCGCGCACCCACATTTCGGGCGGGATCAGCATCACCATCGCGAATCCCCACGGGATCAGCAGCCGGCGATTGCGCGACCCGGTGAACGTGCCGACCGAACCCGATTTGTCGAACAATTTGCGGCTGGCATAGCCCGACACCGCGAACAGCAACGGCAGCCGCCACGGCGTCAGCAGCGCCATCGGCACGATCAGCTGCGGATAGGTGACCGGCGCCTTGATCACCCAGGGCCAGGGCGAGAACACCATCGCGACGTGATAGACGATCAACAGCGCGAACGCGGCGATGCGCAGCCAGTCGAGGCCGTAATGACGGGAGGAGGCGGGGGGCGTGTCGGTCATCGGCTCGCGGCAATTCTAAAGCTGCCGCCTCACCAAATCGTTGACGAGCAACGCATCCTTGGCGGCGGCGGCCATCGGGCGTATAGGCGCTGCCCATGTCAGTCCGTCCCTGGCGCGACATCACGCGCCGCAAGAGCCGCCAGATCATGGTCGGCAATGTCCCCGTCGGTGGCGACGCGCCGGTCACCGTCCAGACGATGACCAACACACCGACCAGCGACGCGCGCGCGACGATCGACCAGATCCGGCGCTGCGAGGACGCGGGGGTCGATATCATCCGAGTGAGCTGCCCCGACGTCGAGAGCACCGCCGCGCTCGGCCAGATCGTGCGCGCCGCGCGCGTGCCGATCGTCGCCGACATCCATTTCCACTACAAGCGCGCGCTCGAAGCGGCGGATGCCGGCGCGGCGTGCCTGCGCATCAACCCCGGCAATATCGGGTCGGCCGAGCGCGTCAACGAAGTGGTCAACGCCGCCAAGGCCAATGGCTGCGCGATCCGCATCGGGGTGAATGCGGGGAGCCTCGAGCGCGACTTGCTCGAAAAATATGGCGAGCCGTGCCCCGACGCCCTGGTCGAGAGCGCGCTCGATCACATCAAGCTGCTCCAGGATCGCGACTTCCACGAATATAAGGTCGCGGTGAAGGCGAGCGACCTGTTCCTCGCGGTCGCCGCCTATCAGCAGCTCGCCGAAGTGGTCGATTGCCCGCTGCATCTCGGCATCACCGAAGCGGGCGGGTTCGTCGGCGGGACGGTCAAGTCGTCGATCGGGATCGGCAGCCTGCTCTGGTACGGGATCGGCGACACGATCCGAGTCTCGCTGTCGGCCGAGCCGGAGGACGAGGTTCGCGTCGGGTTCGAGATTTTGAAGGCGCTCGGCATCCGCAATCGCGGCGTCCGCGTGGTGTCGTGCCCGAGCTGCGCGCGCCAGGGGTTCGACGTGATCCGCACGGTGCAAGCGCTCGAGGAACGGCTCCAGCATATCCGCACGCCGATGAGCCTTTCGGTGCTCGGCTGTGTGGTTAACGGGCCCGGCGAGGCGCGCGAGACCGATATCGGCATCACCGGCGGCGGCAACGGCAAGCACATGGTCTATCTGTCGGGCGTCACCGACCACCACGTCCAGGACGCCGACATGATCGAGCACATCGTCAAACTAGTGGAGGCAAAGGCGGCCGAGATCGACGCGATCGAGCAGGCGAAGGCGGCGTGAGGCGGCTTGCGGTCGCCGCTTCGCTCGCGCTCATGGCGGCACCTGCGCTGGCGAGCGACACGCCGTGCCTCGGCAGCGTGTTCAAGGATGCTCGGCCGTTCGGACATCCCGGCCGCGCGCAGCGTGACGTGGCGGCGGCGCTCGGCCAGGCGCAGCGTGACGGGCGCCAGGTGATCCTCGTGTTCGGCGCGAACTGGTGCCACGACAGCCGCGCGCTCGCCGGCTGGTTCGCAACGCCCAAGTTCCGCGAGATGCTCGGGACTCGCTACAACGTGGTGTGGATCGACGTCGGCAAGAAGGACAAGAATCTCGACCTCGCACGGCGCTTCGGGCTCGACGGCATTGCCGGCACCCCCACCGTGCTGATCGTCGACAAGACGGGCAAGCCGCTCAATCTCGCCGACGCGCCGACTTGGCGCAACGCGGCGTCGCGGCCGGAAGCCGCGATCTACGACTATTTCGCCAAGCGGTAAGCGCGGCGTTAACCGGTCCGATAAAGCGCGTCCTAAGCGCACGTGCGTTACGCCGGCGCCATGAAATACGCGTTCCTCGCCGTCACCGTGATGGGAATCGCGATCGGGCTCGCCTGGCCCGGCGCCAAACCCAAGGCCGCGCCGCCGCCCGTACTCGCCGCCGCGGTCACCGACCAGCCGCGCGACACCGTGCTCGATCGCGAGGATAGCGGCCACTTCTTCACCGTCGCCGACGTCAATGGCGAGCCGATCAAGTTCGTCGTCGATACCGGCGCGACCACGGTCGCGCTGACCGAGGACGATGCTCGGCGGGCCGGGGTCCAGTTCGATCCAAGCCAGTTCGACGTGGTCGGCAGCGGCGCGTCGGGTCCGGTGCGCGGGCAGGAAGTCCAGCTCAAGGACGTCGAGCTCGACGGCAAACGTGTGAGCGATATCCACGCGCTGGTGCTCGACGGGCTGACCGTCTCGCTGCTCGGCCAGAATTATCTGCGCCACCTCGACAGCGTGTCGATCAGCGGCGACAAGATGACGTTGCGCTGATCCGCAATCGATAAGGCCGGCTTGTCTGGCGATCAGCAATGGTGCTGGTGACGTAACGATCGCTCGCGGCTATCGCCGTGGCGATGACGCGCGCTCCCTCTCCCGCTCTGGTCTTCGGCGTTGCGGTCACCGGGATCGCGATCTTCTCGTCGATGGACGCGGTGATGAAGGGGCTGGTGCTTCAGCTCGGGGCGTTCGACACCCTGTTCTGGCGCACGCTCGCCGGAATCGTGCTGACCGGCGCGATCTATTTGCCGGCGCGCAAGGGCTGGCCGACGCGCAGCGTCATGCGCGTCCACCTCATCCGCGGCGGCGTCTCGTCGGTGATGGCGGTAACGTTCTTCTGGGGATTGGCGCGCGTTCCGATGGCCCAGGCGATCGCGCTGGCGTTCATCGCGCCGTTGCTGGCGCTGTTTGGCGCGGCGCTCGTCCTCAAGGAGCGAATCCCGCCGCGCGCCATCGCCGCCTCGCTGGTCGCGTTCGCGGGGGTCGGCGTGATCATGCTCGGCCAGGCGACCGCGGCGCCCGATCCCGACCGTTTCCGCGGCACGGTCGCGGTGCTGATCTCGGCCATCTGCTACGCCTACAACATCGTGCTGATGCGCCAGCAGGCCTTGGTCGCGGGCCCGAGCGAAGTGGCGTTCTTCCAGAGCGTCATCGTCGGCGGGCTCTTCGCGATCGTGGCGCCGTTCATTGCCCACGTCCCCGACGCGCACCACGCGCCGGCGATCCTGCTCGCCGCCGCGCTCGCCACGGTGTCGCTGCTGATTCTCGCCTGGGCCTATGCGCGCGGCGAGGCCAATTACCTCGCGCCGACCGAATATACCGGGTTCATCTGGGCATCGATCTGGGGATGGGTAGTGTTCCGCGAGCCCGTCGCGACCTATACGCTGGCGGGCGCCGCGCTGATCATCACCGGGTGCCTGATTGCCGCGCGGCGCCGCGCGGTCGAGAATGTGGAGGCCGCATTTTGACGCTGACGATCCGTCCTGCCGCACCGGGCGACGCCGCGCTGATCCTGCGCTTCGTGCGCGAGCTCGCCGAGTTCGAGCGCGAGCCCGACGCCGTGGTCGCGACCGAGCCTTTGCTCCACGACGCGCTGTTCGGCGCGCACCCGGCGGCCGAGGCGAGGATCGCGGAACTGGACGGCGCGGCCATCGGGATGGCGCTGTTCTTCTACAATTTCTCGACCTGGACCGGCTGGCGCGGCCTCTATCTCGAGGATCTCTACGTCACGCCGTCGGCGCGCGGGCAAGGGGTCGGAGCGGCCTTGCTGCGGCATCTCGCCGCGCTCGCGGTCGAGCGCGGCTGTACGCGCTTCGAATGGTCGGTGCTCGACTGGAACGAGAAGGCGATCGGCTTCTATCGCTCGATGGGCGCGGTGCCGATGGACGAGTGGACGGTATTCCGCGTCGCCGGTGACGCGCTGGCGAAGCTTGCGGGGCGCGACTGATGGCGTGGCTCTGGCTGATCATCGGCGGGCTGTTCGAGGTCGGGTTCACCACCTGCCTTCGCCACGTTGAGGGTTTTCGCAATCTGGGCTGGACCGCCGGCTTCCTCGCCTCGGTCGCGCTGTCGATGGCGCTGCTCGAATATGCCTCGCGCAGCATCCCGATGGGCACCGCCTACGCGGTGTGGGGCGGGATCGGCGCGCTTGGCACGGTGATCGTCGGGATCGCCTGGTACCAGGAGCCGGCGAGTCTGCCGCGCTTGCTCCTCATCCTCGGCGTGGTCACTTGCATTGCGGGCTTGAAGCTCACCGGAGGACGATGATGGCGGCCGATCAAGGGCTAATCGACTGGGTGAGCGAGGCGATGGCGCCGGTCGGCGCGGTGACCAAGCGCGCGATGATGGGCGGCGCGACGCTCTATTGCGACGGCATCATCTTCGCGATCGTCAGCCCTGACGGCGTGCTGTGGTTCAAGGCCGATGCCGAAAGCGACGCGACCTGGGACGCGGCGGGCTGCGAGCGCTTCAGCTACGAGATGAACGGCAAGCCGGGCAGCATGAACTACCGCCGCGCGCCCGACGACGTGTACGACGACCCCGACGAGCTTAGACGGTGGGGCATGCTTGGGCTGGAAGCGGGACGGCGCTCGCCAGCGAAAAAAACCGCGAAGGTAGCGAACGCGTAACGTCCGACAAGACTTAGAAAACCTGCCAAAATGCCCCACAGCTGAGAGAATCCGGACGTACGTTCTTACGGCAACCTGTGCAGCCATGATCGAAGCACGATCTGCCAGGCTAATTTATGTGGGTGATCGCAACACCGGTCCCTACGATCGAGCAGACATCGGAGGTTGCATTTCGGTTGCTGCAATCAATTTCAACGACATAGTGACCTTGATCTCGTTCAATGAAGGTCGTCTCAGTTTTTCGCGCGTCCGTGCCGAATGAATGCCCGTCTGTATTCGTTCCGGTCTGAAACTGGCCGTTCACATAGATATCAAGATAGGCGGTATTTCCGCTTCGCTCATCCTGCGTCTTGTTAATCACGGTGATGGCCGCCGATTGGCCAGCACCGATCTCGAAGGCGACGGCGTCCCAGTCGGTGCCTTGCAAACCTTTATGGAGACGCATCGGGGCTTCTTGGCAAGCAGCTGGATAAGCGATGAAGCACGACAGCAATGCGGTAGAAATAAAACGGCGCATATTTCCCCCCAAAGGTTAGTGAGTCGGTTGCTTTAGAGAGTATATCTCATCGAAAGACATTCCGCTAGCGTTTCGAACATTGCGTGCTCGTGGAAGCGAGAGAACCCAAATTTATTTGCCCCTCTTTCGCCCGCTCGATCGCCTCGATCACGATCCGCCTCGCATCCTCGGCGTCGCCCCAAGTGCCGACGCGGACCCACTTCTCCTTTTCGAGATCCTTATAGTGGGTGAAGAAGTGCTCGATCTGCTGGAGCACGATCGACGGCAGATCGTGGCGCTCGCCGATATCGGCATAATAAGGGAAGGTGGTGTCGACCGGCACGCAGACCAGCTTCTCGTCGCCGCCGGCTTCGTCCTCGAGGTTGAGCACGCCGATCGGCCGCGCGCGTACCACGCAGCCGGGGACGAACGGACTGCGCGCGATCACCAGTGCGTCGAGCGGATCGCCGTCGGGCGACAGCGTGTGCGGCACGAAGCCGTAATTGGCGGGGTACCGCATCGGCGTGTGGAGGATGCGATCGACGAACAATGCGCCCGATTTCTTGTCGAACTCGTACTTCACCGGCTCGCCGCCGACCGGCACCTCGATGATGACGTTGAGGCTCTCGGGGGGGTTGTCGCCGACCGGGATGAGGTCGATGTTCATGTGGTGTCCTTGCAGAAATAAAAGCACCTCCCCGGCGAAGGCCGGGGTCCAGTGGGGCACGGCTTATCGTCGAGCGCGACGCTCAACAACCGCAGCTTTTCCAACTGGACCCCGGCTTTCGCCGGGGAGGCGTACGATAAATAGTCCGATCAGCGCGGCGCCAGCAGCATGTCGAGCCCGGTTTCGCCGGTCCCGACCTTGACGAGGTGCGGGTAGCGCAGACCGCCGTGATAATCGATGCTCACGGTCTTCACTTCAGAGCCCGATTTGACCAGCAGGATGATCGGCGCCTTCGATCGCTTGGCGTCGGTGACGGCGTCCTTGAGCCGGTCGTCGCTATAGGTGAGGCCGTCGACCGCGACGATCGTGTCGCCGACCGTCAGCCCGGCGTCGAACGCCGGGCTGTCCCAGCGCACCTGGCCGAGACTGCCGTCGGCGCCGACGGTGAAGCCGAGCGAATAGGCGAAATCGGCCTGCTTGCGCGCGCGCTCGGCCTGCTTGCCCATCGCGCTCTCGAAGTCGGTATAGACGAGCTTGTAGCCGTTGCGCTCGAACCCGCCGATCGGTGCGGGCTGGCCGACTTCGGTCAAGCGCTTGGTCAGGAACCCGCGCCAGTCATACGGCTGGATCTTGTCGAGCGTCGCGACCACGTCGTCGAACGTGTAGGTCACCTCGCCCCAGTCGCCGTCCCGGATGCCGAAGAACGCGCGCGCGAAATCGTCGATCGACCTGGTGCCGTGGCTCTGCTCGCGCAGGATCGAGTCGACCTCCATCCAGACCAACAGTCCTTCGTTATAATAGTCTTCGGAGCGCTGCTCGCTGGTCCAGCCCTTGGGCCGGCGGTTGGAGATGATCGGGTCGTTCGTGGTGTCGACCAGCGGGCGCCAGTTGCGCCCCGGCGTGTTGTCGAGGTTGGCGGCGATCATCGCATAAGCGTCGAGCGTGTCCTGCTTCGACACCAGCCCCGAACGCGCCTGAAGCACGTAGCCCCAGAATTGCGTCTGGCCTTCATAGACCCAGAGCAGGCTGTCGCGCATCGGATAGCGGTAATCCGGGGTCCACAGATCGGCGCCGCGGCGGAACTTGCCGTCCCAGCTATGGGTGTATTCGTGCGGCAGCAGGTTGCGCGCGCCGGTGTTCATCGCCCACTCGCTGAAATAGCCCATCCGCGTGCCGTCTTCCGAGCTGCGGTGATGCTCGAGCCCGATCCCGCCGAGCTCGTTCGAGACCGACAGGAGGAATTCGTAATGATCGTAATGCTGCGCGCCGAAGGTCTTGACCGCCTGGTCGACCAGGCGCTTGTGCGCGTTGATCATCTCGGGGGTCGCCGCCGTCAGCTCGTCGGGCGTGTCGGCGAAGACGTTGAGGTTGACGCGGGGGCTCAGCGCCCACTTCTTGTAATAGCGCCCGGCAAGGATCGGCGAATCGAGCAGGATCTCGTAATTGGTCGGCTCGTAGGCGTAGGTCGACCCGGTCACCCTGGCGTTCAGCGCCGACGCAGCCGACCAGCCTTCCGGATACTTGACCGTCATCCGCACGGGAATCTGCCGCACGAAATAGCCGGCCGGGTAGAAGCTCGTCGTGATCGGCTCGAGGCTCAGCAGGTTGGGCGTCATCATGATCCGGCCCTGATCGCCCTTGGTCGAGGTGACGAATTGGAAATCGACCTGGACCGACTTGGCGCCGCGCGGCACGTCGATGTGGAACGCGTAGACGTCGACGGTGTCGCGGCTCCAGGGAACCGCCTTGCCCCCCGCGGAGATGTGCAGCCCGACCACCTTGTCGACTTCGTTGCGCGGGGTGTGACCACCCGGGATCCACTTGGGATAGAGCAGCACCGTCTCGCCGCTCCGCGCGACCGGAATGGTCTCGTGGACGGTGTAGATGCCGCGCACGGTATCGGTCGCATCGATGTCGAGCGTCAGCGTGCCCGGATACGGCGCGTCGACCGCGGGCGGGATCGTGTCGATCACCGGTACCGGCTGCGGCTTCGAATTGTTCGACTGCGCATAGGCGACGGTGGCGATCGAAGTAGCGGCGAGGAAGGCGAGCGCGGCGCGACGGATCATGGAGCGGGGGACCCTTTGTTGGTTTGGCGTCGCGTGCCTTAGGACAGCAATTCACCCATAGTCCAGCGAGTCTTTGTAGAGGCGATTGGGCCTCCGCCCGCCGCTACGCGGCCGCGCGTCAAAAAGCTCAACCGCCGATCGTGTTGATCGTGAACGCCAGCACGCCAAGGTTGAACACGAACGCCGCGAGGCACTGGCCGAGCGAGATGAAGCGGATCCGGCGCGACGGGATATCGATGTCGCTGGTCTGGAACGTCATCCCCAGCGTGAAGCTGAAATAGAGGAAATCCCAATAATCGGGGGCGTCGCGGCCGGGGAAATCGAGGCCGCCGCTGGTGTCGCCGTCGCCGTCGCAGTCCGAATAATACAGGTGCGCGTAGTGCAGCGCGTAGACCGTGTTCGAGAACAGCCAAGCCAGGATCAGGCTGCCGATCACCAGCGCGATCGCGAGTGCATTGTTCTTCTCGTGCAGTTCATTCCCGACTGCGACCAGCACCACCAGTGTCGTCACTGCGGTAATGACGAGCAATCCGACCCGGTTGGCGTCGTTCTCGGCGGCGGCGCGGCGCATCTGCGCAGTCGAATGCTTGCGAAGGAACAATTGCAGCATCGCCACCAGGAATACCGCGCTGGCGACATCGAAGCCTGCCAGCGTTCCGCGCCCCCAGCCCAGCCGCGGCACCGCGACGGCGAGCCCGACCGCGAGAACGACCACGAACAGCACGAAGCGCGGTGGGGCGATCCGCTTGCCCAGGTTCATTGCCATGACGAAACGCTAGCGCGCCCGGCGTCTCTCTACTAGAGAGCGCCGCCAATATGGCGCGCATCGAAACTCCCAAGAGAATCCGCGGGACGCAGGACATTTTCGGCGATGAGCAGCGCCGTTTCGCGCGCGTGCTCGAAACTTTCGAGACGGTGCGCCGGCTCTACGCGTTCCAGCGCATCGACATCCCCATGTTCGAGGACACGCAAGTGTTCGCGCGGTCGATCGGCGAGACCACCGATGTCGTCTCCAAGGAGATGTACAGCTTCGAGGATCGCGGCGGGGATTCGATCACGCTGCGCCCCGAATTCACCGCCGGGATCTGCCGCGCGTATCTGACCGAGGGGTGGCAGCAATATGCGCCGTTGAAGCTGGTCACGAGCGGGGCCGTGTTCCGCTACGAACGCCCGCAAAAGGGACGCTACCGCCAGTTCCACCAGATCGACGCCGAAGTGATCGGCGCGGCCGAGCCGGCGGCGGATGTCGAATTGCTCGCGTTCGCCGACCAGTTGCTCCACGAGCTGGGGATCGCGGACGGCGTGACGTTGCAGCTCAACACGCTCGGCGATGTCGAGACTCGCGATGCCTGGCGCGAGGCGCTGGTGGCGCACTTCGAGAAACATCGCGGCGACCTGTCCGAGGACAGCCTCGTCCGGCTCGACAAGAACCCGATGCGGATTCTCGACAGCAAGGACCCGCGCGACCGCCCGATCGCGGATGCGGCGCCCGACATCGATGCGCATCTGACGAGCGAGGCGGGCGGGTTCTTCGAGGCGGTGACCAAGGGGCTCGACGCGGCGGGGGTGAAATGGACCCGCAACTCGCGGCTGGTGCGCGGACTCGATTACTACCGCCACACCGCGTTCGAGTTCGTCACCGACCGGCTCGGCGCGCAAGGAACGGTGCTCGCGGGCGGGCGCTATGACGGGCTGATCGAAGCGCTCGGCGGGCCGAGCACGCCGGGCGTCGGCTGGGCGGCTGGGGTGGAACGGTTGGCGATGTTGCTTGAGCCGCCGAGCGAGCGCACCGGCGGTATCGTCATCATACCGGTTGGAGAATCTGCAGAGACCGTCGCCATTCAGTTGCTAACGGCGATACGGCGTAGGGGTGTCTTCGCTGACATGGCTTTTCGCGGAAATATCAAACGTCGAATGACTCGGGCCAATAGCGTGGGAGCGGATGCTGTCATCATCATCGGCGACGACGAACTGGCTTCCGGCAACGTCACGATGAAGGATTTGAAAGAAGGCACGCAATACTCCATTCCCATTGCCGAGATCACTGCCGATGTCGCATTTTTCGAAGAAACTGGATGGATAAACCGCAAGCCGGACAAACGTGAGGGCGGCGCGTCTGGATGGACGATCTACGCGCCGTCTGGCGATCCAAAATGACCTCCATCTCTCCCCAACGCATCGCGCAGATCGAGGCGCGGCGGGACGAGCTTGCGGCGTTGATGGCGACCGGCGACTTGTCGGGCGAGCGCTTCGTCGCGGTGTCGAAGGAATATGCCGAGGTCGAGCCGGTGGCGAAGGCGGCGGGCGAGGTGCGGCGGCTGCGCGCCGAACTCGTCGTGCTGGGGCATATGGCGGAGGGGGACGAGCCCGACGGCGACTTGAAGGCGCTCGCGCGTGAGGAGATCGACGATATTCGCGAGCGGCTCCCGCAGGCCGAACGCGCGCTCGCGTTGGCGCTGCTGCCCCGCGACGCCGCCGACGAGCGCGCGGCGATGCTCGAAATCCGCGCCGGGACCGGGGGAGACGAGGCCTCGCTGTTCGCCGGCGACCTGTTCCGGATGTACCAGCGCTATGCCGAGCGGCAGGGCTGGCGGGTCGAACTGATCTCCGCCTCGACCTCCGAAGCCGGCGGGTTCAAGGAAGTCGTCGCCTCGGTCGAGGGCAAGGGCGTATTCGCCAAATTGAAGTTCGAAAGCGGCGTCCACCGCGTGCAGCGCGTGCCGGTGACCGAGAGCGGCGGGCGCATCCACACCTCGGCAGCCACCGTCGCGGTGCTGCCCGAGGCGGAGGACGTCGACGTCCAGATCGACGAAGCGCGCGACCTGCGGATCGACGTCTATCGCTCGTCGGGCCCCGGCGGGCAGTCGGTCAACACCACCGACAGCGCGGTGCGCATCACGCACTTGCCGACCGGGCTGGTGGTGATCCAGCAGGACGAGAAATCGCAGCACAAGAACAAGGCCAAGGCGCTCAAGGTGTTGCGCACGCGGCTGTACGAGGCGGAACGCGAGCGGCTGGCCAGCGAGCGGTCGGGCACGCGCAAGGCGATGGTCGGGTCAGGCGATCGTTCGGAGCGGATCCGCACCTATAATTTCCCGCAAGGCCGCGTGACCGATCACCGCATCAACCTGACGCTGCACCGCCTGCCCGAGATTCTGGAGGGCGAGCTGGACGAGCTGATCGGCGCGCTGATCGCCGAGGACGAGGCGGAGCGGATGGCGAGTCTCGATGGGTGAATTCCCCTCCCGCTTGCGGGAGGGGCTAGGGGTGGGCGTGTCCGCCAACGCCCTGGCTCGATGACAGGCCCACCCCCCACCCCTCCCGCAAGCGGGAGGGGAGTCAGGGCGGCGCTCACGGCTGCTGCTCGAAGCCTCGCCACCGCGTCCGACACCCCCCGCCTCGACGCCGAGCTCCTGATGGCGCAAGCGCTTGGCGTTGCGCGCGAGCAAATGCTGCTTCGTCACCTCGACGATCCGGCCCCCGCGACGTTCGCCGCCCTCATCGAACGCCGCCTCGCGCATGAGCCGGTGGCGTACATCACTGGCCGGCGGGCGTTCTGGACGATCGAGCTTTGGGTCGGACCCGGTGTGCTGATCCCCCGCCCCGACAGCGAGACGCTGATCGAGGCGGCGGTCGCGCATTTTGCCGACCGTGCGCCAACGACGATCCTCGATCTCGGGACCGGGCCGGGAACCCTCTTGCTCGCAGCGCTGGCCGAGTGGCCGGAGGCGCCGGGGCTCGGCGTCGATGCCTCCGACGCCGCGCTCGGTTATGCGCGCGCCAACGCCGACCGGCTCGGCCTCGCCGGGCGCGCCGAATTCGTCGGGGGCGACTGGGCGGCCGGCATCGACCAGCGTTTCGACCTCATCCTGTGCAACCCGCCTTATGTCGCGACGAGCGACGATCTCCCCGCCGAGGTCCGCGACCATGAGCCCGCCGCCGCCTTGTTCGCCGGCGCGGACGGCCTCGACGATTACCGCATCATCGCCACCCAGCTCCCCCGCCTGATCGCGCCCGGCGGAATGGCGGCGATCGAGATCGGCGCGCGCCAGGCCGACGCGGTCGCCGCGCTCCTCACCGCGCAGGGCCTCACCGTCGCGCTCCGCCACGATCTTGCGGGCCGCGCGCGATGTCTCGTCGCGAGACCTTGATCGAGCGCAACGCGTTTCCCATATTTCCGCTTGGAAGAATGCCCGGCACCCGCTATTGAGCGCATAGGGGCACACGATCTCAACCGCTAAATCGTTGAAATCGGCGCATTGCCCGATCCTTCGTCATCAGGCCGCTTGTCCGGCGGCCATGACAGGCTTCGCAGCCGAAAGGCGCGAAAAGGCGCGTGGGGTTTGACTCCCGATGGGATCAAGCCGGGTTTGGTTTGTAACTAAGGACCACAGGACTTTGATCAATAACAATCGTCAGGCCGGCCGCCGTCGCGGTCGGGGTGGACAGCGCCAGGGCGGCAATCCCAACGCCGGCAACGGCAACCGGATCGACAATCGCGCGCGGGGCAATGCCAGCCAGCTGCTCGAAAAGTACAAGGCGCTCGCCGCCGACGCGCAGCGCCAGGGCGACCGCGTCAACGCCGAATATTATCTGCAGTTCGCGGACCACTATTTCCGCGTCCTCGCCGAAACCCGCAGCCGCTTCGAGGAGCAGAACCCCAATCAGGGCCAGCGCCGCGGACGCGACGATTCGTTCGACGACGAGGATGAGGGCTTCGACGAGGAAGGGGGCGAGACCGGCACCGCCGAGCTCGAGCCGCGCCGCCAGATGCGCGACGACCGCCCGCAGCGTGACGACCGTCCCCAGCGCGACGACCGTCCGCAACGCGAGGAGCGCGGCAATCGCGATGACCGCGGCAACCGCGGCCCGCGCGACGGGCGCGACCGTGATGATCGCGGCAATCGCGTGAACGGCTATGCCGCCAATGACGGCGACGAAGGCGAAGCCGCTTCGGCCCCGGCACCCGCCGAAGAGCAGCCGCCGCGCCGCCTGCGTCCGCGCCGCGAAGCCAAGCCGATTGTGGCGAACGAAGGCGAGAGCTTCGACGCGGCTTTGCTGCCGCCGTCGCTCGGGATCGGCGTCGGCGACGAAGGCGAAGCCCCCAAGCCGCGCCGCGGCCGCCCGCGCCGCCCCGCCGCCGAGGCCGACGCCGCCGAATAAGCGAGTCAGGATTCCATGAACGAAGGGCGTCGGGCGACCGGCGCCCTTTTTCTTGGTGGTTCAGCTACGCTGAACCCACGTGGCGCGCCCACGAAGGGGATCGACTAGTCGCCGATCCGCTCGACGTCCTCGTCATGGCCGGTGCCCGAGCTCATGAAGGCCAAGCCCATCAGCGCCGCGGCCATCATAATCGTGCCGCCGAACCCGCCGACTGCGGCCAGGATCGCGACCCAGGACAGCGGGCCATACACTGCTTCCAGCACCCACACCGCGAACGCCACCGCGACCGCCGCCGCCAGCGCCATCCATGCCAGCATCCGCCGGAAGCGGCCCCACGCGAACGCGGCGTAATCGGGGTCGTCGAGGCCGGATGGTTGCTCCATGCTTCCTATTTGGCGCGAAAAGTGGAATCCTCAAGCCATTGGACAAAGGAGCCGAGTCATGACGGTCGCGACGATCCTGGCGGGCAAGGGCGATGACGTAGTGACGGTCACCGCCGATCATTCGGTGGCGGAGGCGATCAAGATCCTCGCCGAGCGGCGGATCGGCGCGGTGCCGGTGATGCAAGGCGGCGAGGTGGCGGGCGTCTTTTCCGAACGCGACGTGATCCATTGCCTCGCCGCGCACGGCGCCGACGGGCTGACTCGCTCGGTCGGCGACGCGATGACCGCGCCGGCGATTACCGTCGGGCGCGACGAAGCCGCGATCGGCGCGCTGACGCTGATGACTCGGCGGCGCGTGCGGCATTTGCCGGTGGTCGAGGATGGCGCGTTGGTCGGGCTCGTGTCGGTCGGCGACCTGGTCAAATACCGAATCGACCGGATCGAGGCCGATGCCGAGGCGATGCGGGCCTATATCCAGAGCGTCTAGCGGGAGCTAAATCGTGCTGCCGAGCCCACGCGCCGCCGCTTGCGCTCATTCCTGCGCGAATCTGGCCGCCGGAGCTCGGCTTGCAGCGGTCCGGAACCCGGTCGCGAGCGATTCTGCGGGCCGATTCGAGCCAGCGGGATCGATTCTTTGGCACGGAGCGGTTTGGGCTTAACCTGCCTCAAGTCCCGCAAACGGCGGATTTCCGCGGTTTTCGCGTCGTTTTGAAAGAAAAATGCAAAAAGACGTTGACGGCGGGGAACCGTCCACATAGATGGGCGTCACCGCAGCGACGGGCCACACGGTCAGCCTGCTACGGTCATCAAAATCTCGGCGCTCTGGTCGCCCTCCAAAAAGAGGGTAAGCCAAGGCGTCGGTCTTTTGCGCTCTTTGACATTGTTAGTTCAAGATGAAGGGACATGTGGGCGGCGGCCCCGGGTCCGACGTTTCAAGGCGTCGGGTGCTCGGTAAAGCTAAGTCGTTCTCACAAGTCCTTTTCACGTATCCATTCGTAAATTGGAATATGAACGCCTGTCCGGTTCGCCGGGCAAGTCGTTCGATTTTGTGCAGAGCGGCTCCTTGAGATGCCTGTCCTGACGTCGGTCATTCCACCGGCGCCGGGATGGAACATAAACTTGAGAGTTTGATCATGGCTCAGAATGAACGCTGGCGGCATGCCTAACACATGCAAGTCGAACGAAGCCTTCGGGCTTAGTGGCGCACGGGTGCGTAACGCGTGGGAATCTACCCTTGGGTTCGGAATAACAGTTAGAAATGACTGCTAATACCGAATGATGTCGTAAGACCAAAGATTTATCGCCCAGGGATGAGCCCGCGTAGGATTAGCTAGTTGGTGTGGTAAAGGCGCACCAAGGCGACGATCCTTAGCTGGTCTGAGAGGATGATCAGCCACACTGGGACTGAGACACGGCCCAGACTCCTACGGGAGGCAGCAGTGGGGAATATTGGACAATGGGCGAAAGCCTGATCCAGCAATGCCGCGTGAGTGATGAAGGCCTTAGGGTTGTAAAGCTCTTTTACCCGGGATGATAATGACAGTACCGGGAGAATAAGC
>NZ_DATBDV010000002.1:0-299007 GCF_036269755.1 Sphingomonas sp.
CTTCTTGGTCTTGCCCTTCTGGACGATCGTGTTGACGTTCGTGACGCTGACATTGAACAGCGCCTCGACGGCAGCCTTGATCTCGGGCTTGGTCGCGTCGCGCGCGACCTTGAACACCACCGCATTCTGTTCCGACATCATCGTCGACTTTTCGGTGATGTGGGGGGCGACGATCACGTCATAATGACGGATGTCGATCGCGCCCTTGCTCGGCTTCTTAGCCATTGAAACGCGCCTCCAGCTGTTCGACAGCGGCGCGCGTCAGCACCAGCGTGTCATGCTTCAGGATGTCGTAGACATTGGCGCCGGCGGCCGGGAGCACGTTGAGGTGCCCCAGATTGCCCGCGGCGAGGGCGAAGCTGGTGTCGACCGCGTCGCCGTCGATGAACAATGCCGTCTTGCCGAAGCCGAGCTTTTCCAGACTGCCCTTGAGCGCCTTGGTCTTGCCGTCCTTCACCGTCAGGCTGTCCATGATCACCAGCGAGCCCGCCTTGGCATGGCTCGACAGCGCCATCTTGAGGCCGAGCGCGCGGATCTTCTTGTTCAGCGACGGATTGAAGTCGCGAACGCGGGCGCCGTGCGCCTTGCCGCCGCCGACGAACACCGGGGCGCGGCGATCGCCGTGACGGGCGGTACCGCCGCCCTTCTGGCGACCGAACTTCTTGCCGGTGCGGGCGACGTCGGCGCGCTCACGCGTGCCGCGCGCGGTGGCGCGACGCTTTTCGAGCTGCCAGGTGACGACGCGGTGCAGGATGTCGGCGCGCGGATCGAGGCCGAACACCTCGTCGTTGAGCTCGACGTCGGCTGCTTTAGCCTTTGCGTCGAAGGAGGAAATCTTGACCTTCACGTTCAGCCCTCCTGGCCTTCGGTCGCTTCGGGCGCCTGGACTTCCTCAGCGGGAGTCTCGGCGGGAGCGGCAGTGTTGCTGTTGGCGGCCTGCTTGAGCCCGGCCGGGAACGGCGCGTCGGCGTGGCGGGCGACCTTGACGGCGTCCTTGACGAGCAGCCAGCCGCCCTTCGAGCCAGGGACCGAGCCCTTGACGAAGATCAGACCGCGCTCGACGTCGGTGCCGACGATCTCGAGATTCTGCTGGGTGCGGTTCTTGTCACCCATGTGACCGGCCATCTTCTTGTTCTTGAAGACCTTGCCCGGATCCTGGCGCTGACCGGTCGAACCGAGCGAGCGGTGCGAGACCGAAACACCGTGGCTGGCGCGCAGACCGCCGAAGCCCCAGCGCTTCATGCCGCCCTGGAAGCCCTTGCCCTGCGTGCGGCCCTGAATGTCGACGATCTGGCCGGCGACATAATGGTCGGCCGAAATCTCGGCGCCCACGTCGAGCAGTCCGTCTTCGTCGACGCGGAATTCGGCGAGGAAGGCCTTCGCCTCGACCTCGGCCTTGCCGTAATGGCCACGCTGCGGCTTGGCGACGTTCTTCGCCTTGGCGACGCCCGCGCCGAGCTGAACGGCGCTGTAGCCGTCCTTATCCTTTTCGCGACGGGAAACGACCTGCAGCCCTTCGAGGCTCAGCACGGTGACCGGCACGTGGCGGCCGTCGTCCTGAAACAGGCGGGTCATCCCCAACTTCTTCGCGATCACGCCAGTGCGCATGATCTTGGCTCCTTACAGAGGCACATGCAGACAATCCGCAAGTGCGTGTGGGCATCCGTCGAAGTGATACTTCGATGGAACCCGTCAGCCCGGTAATGCGAAGCGAGCCCCCCGTCCCGGGCTGGTGTTCCTGGCATAAGCCTGAAACGTGACGGGAGACGCTGCCTGACCCGAAGATCAGCGGTATCTCTATTTGTCAGCGTCCCGCAGGACCCGTGAGGGTCGACCGCGGGAGCAGCGCCATTAGGCGAGCTTGATCTCCACGTCAACACCGGCGGCGAGGTCGAGCTTCATCAGCGCGTCGACCGTCTGCGGGGTCGGCTGAACGATGTCGAGCATGCGCTTGTAGGTGCGAACCTCGAACTGCTCGCGCGACTTCTTGTCGACGTGCGGGCCGCGGTTGACGGTGAACTTCTCGATGCGCGTCGGCAACGGGATCGGACCACGGATGAGGGCGCCGGTGCGGCGCGCGGTGTCGGCGATGTCGCCGGTTGCCTGATCGAGCACGCGATGATCGAATGCCTTCAGGCGAATGCGAATATTGCTATCCATGGTTCCTGCCGATGCGAAAGAGCGGGGCGGTTTTCCTCTTTCGAGAGCCGCCTCTTGCTGGTTCAAAACTAAACTGGAGGGGCGCCACTACAGGTGCCCTCACTAAAAGGCAACCGCCCGCCGCTCCTTTTTTGACGAAGGAGCGGCGGGCGGCCGTTTGTCGATCGGATCAGCTTACTTGCTGATGCCGCTGACGATGCCCGAACCGACCGTGCGGCCACCCTCGCGGATGGTGAAGCGCTGGCCGACGTCCATGGCGATCGGCGCGATCAGCTTGATGCCGAGCGCGACGTTGTCGCCCGGCATCACCATCTCGGTGCCCGCGGGCAGTTCGACGGTGCCGGTCACGTCGGTGGTGCGGAAGTAGAACTGCGGACGATAGTTGGCGAAGAACGGCGTGTGACGGCCACCCTCGTCCTTCGACAGGACGTACACTTCCGAGTTGAAGTCGGTGTGCGGCGTGATCGAGCCCGGCTTGGCCAGAACCTGGCCACGCTCGACTTCCTCACGACCCACACCGCGGATCAGCGCGCCGATATTGTCGCCGGCCTGGCCCTGATCGAGCAGCTTGCGGAACATTTCGACGCCGGTGACCGTGGTCTTGCGGACGGTCGGCTGGATGCCGACGATCTCGACTTCCTCGCCCACCTTGACGATGCCGGTCTCGACACGGCCGGTGACGACGGTGCCGCGACCCGAAATCGAGAACACGTCCTCGATCGGCATCATGAACGGCTTGTCGAGCGGACGCTCGGGCTGCGGCAAATACTCGTCGACCGCCTTCATCAGGTTGAGCACGGCTTCCTTGCCGAGCTTCTCGTCCGAACCCGAAAGCGCGGCAGTAGCCGAGCCCTGGATGATCGGGATATCGTCGCCCGGGAAGTCGTACGAGCTCAGCAGCTCGCGGATTTCCAGCTCGACCAGCTCGAGGATTTCGGCGTCGTCGACCAGGTCGACCTTGTTCATGAACACGACCATCGCCGGCACGCCGACCTGGCGCGCGAGCAGGATGTGCTCGCGGGTCTGCGGCATCGGGCCGTCGGTCGCCGACACGACCAGGATCGCGCCGTCCATCTGCGCGGCGCCGGTGATCATGTTCTTCACATAGTCGGCGTGGCCCGGGCAATCGACGTGCGCATAGTGGCGCGCTTCGGTCTCATATTCGACGTGCGCGGTCGAGATCGTGATGCCGCGCTCGCGCTCTTCGGGGGCCTTGTCGATGTTGGCGAAGTCGACCGCGGTGCCGCCGGTCGTTTCCGCGAGCACCTTGGTAATCGCCGCGGTCAGCGACGTCTTGCCATGGTCGACGTGACCGATGGTGCCGATGTTCATGTGCGGCTTGTTCCGCTCGAATTTTGCCTTCGCCATTGTTTCCTACCTTCTGGATTCTGATTCGCGGCCTTGACGGCGCCACGCGAACGCGGCCCCTTAACGACCTATTTCCGTTTAGGCCAGCCCTGCGGGCGAAGCCCGGTTAAGCCAATTTCGCCTTCACTTCGTCGGCCACGTTCTGCGGCACTTCGTCGTAATGGCTGAACTGCATCGAATAGCTCGCGCGGCCCTGGGTGAACGAGCGCAGCTGGTTCACGTAACCGAACATGTTCGCGAGCGGCACCATCGCCTCGACCGTTTGCGCGTTGCCGCGGCTGTCGGTGCCCTGGATCTGCCCGCGGCGGCTGTTCATGTCGCCGATGACGTCGCCCAGATAATCCTCCGGGGTGACGACTTCGACCTTCATGATCGGCTCAAGCAGCTTGATGCCGGCCTTCTGCGCGGCTTCACGCATCGCACCGCGCGCGCAGATTTCGAACGCCAGCGCCGACGAGTCGACGTCGTGATACTTGCCGTCGATCAGCTCGACCGAGAAGTCGATGATCGGGAAGCCGATCAGCGACCCCGTCTCCGCCGTCTCGCGCATGCCCTTTTCGACCGACGGAATATATTCCTTGGGGACGTTACCGCCCTTGATCGAATCGACGAAGACATAGCCCGACCCGCGCTCGCCCGGCGTGACCTTGACCTTCACTTCGGCGAACTGGCCCGAACCGCCCGACTGCTTCTTGTGCGTGTAGGTTAGCTCGACCGGCTTGCCGAGATATTCGCGGTACGCCACCTGCGGCGCGCCGACGTTCGCCTCGACCTTGAACTCGCGCTTCATGCGGTCGACCAGGATTTCGAGGTGGAGCTCGCCCATCCCCTTGATGATGGTCTGGCCGCTCTCGTGATCGGTCGACACGCGGAACGACGGGTCCTCGCGCGCGAGGCGGTTGAGCGCAACGCCCATCTTCTCCTGGTCGGCCTTGGTCTTGGGCTCGACCGACAGCTCGATGACGGGGTCCGGAAACTCCATCCGCTCGAGGATGATCGGCGCGTTCATCGCGCACAGCGTATCGCCCGTGGTCGTATCCTTCAGGCCCGCCAGCGCGACGATGTCGCCGGCATAGGCTTCCTGGATGTCCTCACGCTCGTTCGCATGCATCAGCAGCATGCGGCCGACCTTTTCCTTCTTGTCCTTGACCGAGTTGGTCACCTGCGACGCGGTTTCGAGCTTGCCCGAATAGATGCGCGCGAAGGTCAGCGTTCCGACGAACGGGTCGTTCATGATCTTGAACGCGAGCGCGGAGAACGGCGCCTCGTCCGACGACGGACGCGAATCCTCGTCGCCGTTGGGCAGGACGCCCTTGATCGCCGGGACGTCGAGCGGGCTCGGCAGATAGTCGACCACGGCATCGAGCAATGGCTGCACGCCCTTGTTCTTGAACGCCGAGCCGCACACCACCGGCACGAACGCCATGGCGAGCGTGCCCTTGCGGATCATCTTCTTCAGCGTCGGGACGTCGGGCTCATTGCCTTCCAGATACGCTTCCATGACATCGTCGTCCTGCTCGACGGCGAGTTCGATCAGCGTGTTGCGGTATTCGGCCGCCTTGTCCTTGAGGTCGTCCGGAATGTCCTGATATTCGAACTTCGCGCCCAGCGACTCCTCGAGCCAGATGATCGCGCGGTTCTCGACCAGATCGACCAGGCCCTTGAACTGCCCCTCGATGCCGATCGGGAGATAGAGGACAGCCGGGGTCGCGCCCAGACGATCGATGATCGACTGCACGCAGAAATAGAAGTCGGCGCCGGTGCGGTCGAGCTTGTTGACGAAGCACATCCGCGGCACGCCGTACTTGTCGGCCTGCCGCCACACGGTCTCGGACTGCGGCTCGACGCCGGCAACGCCATCGAAGCATGCGACCGCGCCGTCGAGCACGCGCAGCGAACGCTCGACTTCGATGGTGAAGTCGACGTGGCCCGGCGTGTCGATGATGTTGATCAGGTGCTCTTCGCCCTTGCCGTCCTCGGCCTTCCACTTGCACGTGGTCGCCGCCGACGTGATCGTGATCCCGCGCTCCTGCTCCTGCTCCATCCAGTCCATCGTCGCGGTGCCTTCGTGCACTTCGCCGATCTTGTAGGACTTGCCGGTGTAATAGAGGATGCGCTCGGTCGTCGTCGTCTTGCCGGCATCGATGTGGGCCATGATGCCGATGTTGCGATAGCGTTCGAGCGGATGGCTGCGGGCCATGACGTGCTTTCCTTAGTTGGATTATAATATGTCTGAACGCCGAAGCGCTCAGGGAAAAAAGAGCTTGGCGATCGCAGCGCCGGCACCGAGCAAAGCCGCGGTGGCGAGCATCGCCTGAAAGATCATCGAACGCGGCATAAGTTCGCGGTCGCTGTCTAACTTCAAGCGCTCTGCAGCCAATTTATTGGCTTCAGCCATCAGTTTCCGCGTTTCCGCCTCGATACGCGCCGATTGGCGGTTCAGTTCTTCGACGGACGGTTCAGATGCGGTTGCCATGGCTTTGCCTCCAAGCGCAATATAGCCACTTACCAGCGATAATGCGAGAAGGCGCGGTTGGCTTCGGCCATGCGGTGCGTGTCTTCGCGCTTCTTGACCGCGTTGCCGCGGTTGTTCGACGCGTCGAGCAGTTCGCCCGACAGGCGCGCCGACATGGTGTTCTCCGAACGCGCACGCGCGGCGGTGATCAACCAGCGGATCGCCAGCGCCTGGGCACGCTCGGGGCGCACTTCGACCGGCACCTGATACGTCGCACCACCGACGCGGCGCGAACGGACTTCGATGCCCGGCTTGATGTTGTTGAGCGCGTCGTGGAACACGCCGAGCGGGTCCTTCTTGGCGCGCTGCTCGACGGTGGTCATCGCCGAATAGACGATGCCTTCCGCGACGGACTTCTTGCCGTCCAGCATGACGCTGTTCATGAATTTCGACAGAACCTCATCCCCGTACTGGGGATCAGGCAGGATTTCCCGCTTTTCGGGACGACGACGACGAGCCATTTCAAATTCCTTGTTGTGCTTCAGCTTACCCGGAACGCGTCCGGCGCTTACTCTGGCCGATTATTTGGGGCGCTTGGCGCCGTACTTCGAACGCGACTGGCGGCGATCCTTGACGCCCTGCGTATCGAGCACGCCGCGCAGGACGTGGTAGCGAACGCCGGGCAAGTCGCGCACACGGCCGCCGCGGATCAGGACCACCGAGTGCTCCTGAAGGTTGTGACCTTCGCCCGGTATGTAGCTGATCACTTCGCGGCTGTTGGTCAGGCGGACCTTGGCCACCTTGCGCAGCGCCGAGTTCGGCTTTTTCGGGGTCGTCGTATAGACGCGCGTGCAGACGCCGCGCTTCTGCGGGTTCTGCTCCATCGCAGGGACCTTCGACTTGGCCTTCTGCGGGTCGCGGCCCTTGCGGACCAGCTGGTTGATCGTTGGCATGAAGCCCTTCACCTTTGCGTTACCAGAATTCTGGCGGTTACTTTGCCGGGAGCCTTGGAGAAAACGAAAAGGGTCCATGAGAGTCTCGTCGACTCTCCGGGACCCGCGTCTTCCGGCAGCGTTCAGCTCTCCCCACACGGCAAAAGAGCCGGTGGAGCGGGCGCGCCTATAGACTCGGGCCGCGGCGCGGTCAACCGGCGGGGCGGCTTTACCGGGCGCTAACCCGCCATGGGCTAGCATCGTGCAATGCCGTTGTCGCCCGCCCCCCTGCCCGGCCTCGCCGCCGCGCGCCAAGCGACGCGCCGGACATGGCTGGTGCTCGCGATCGTCGCGCTCGTGCCCGGCTGGGCCGCGGCGCAAGCGATGGGCGGCTTCGCGACCATAGGTGCGCAGACCCTTTCGAAAGACGCGCCCAACGTCTGGTCGATCGTCGCTCGGCTGCCGTGGCTCGGCGCCCTCCCCCTCGCCGGGCTCGCCATGGCCAGCGCGATCGGCGCCGCGGCGTGGCTGGCGGCGCACTTCTCGGCCAGGCCACCGCGCGACGCGCTCGCCGCAGCGTTGCTGATCGCGCTGGTAGTCCCCGGCCTGCTGCCCGGCATGACGCCCGTCGATTTTCTGCTCGCCGGCTTACTGAGCGTCGCGCTTTCGGCGCGCGACCGCGACCGCGCGAGTCTGTCGATCGCAGCGACGATCGGCGCCGGCCTCGCCTTGGCCTCGGCCGATCTCGCCCCGCTCGGCGCGGCACCGATGATCGTCGTAACCGCGCTGGTCGCGCAGCGGTTCTTCCTATCGCCGGCCAATGACAATGGCTTGCCGCTAAATCCGCTTGCCGAATTGCCGGGTTAGGCCCAGCCTTTCCGTTTCGCCCGCGAGTCGGGTTCGGGAGGGTCGATATGTTCAACAAGCGCGATGACGCCCCGGCGTCGCCCCATCAACCCGCGCCCGCCGCGCGCCGCGCGCCCGCGGGAGGCTTTTCGGTGATCGGGCCCGACATGGTCGTGATGGGTAACGTTCGCGCCTCGGCCGATTTGCATGTCGAAGGGCGAGTCGAGGGCGACCTTGACTGCGGCAATCTCGTGCTCGGCGCCGAAGCATCGATCCAGGGCCAGGTCCGCGCCGAGAGCGCGCGCGTCGCGGGCACGATCGAGGGATCGGTCGCGATCCGGCAGTTGGTGGTCGAATCGGGCGCGCGCATTTCGGGCGATGTCGATTACGAATCGATCTCGATCGAGAACGGCGCGCAGATCGACGGGCGGTTGCGCCATGCGGCGAACCTCAAGACCGCGGCGTCGAGCAACCCGGCGCTGACCGGGCCCAAGGAACTCAAGATCGTCGACTCGTCGAGCGACGTCGCGGCGGCCTAGTCTTTCATGCCGGAATGGGTCCTGCCGATGGCCGGCGGCTGCAGGTGCGACCGCGTACGGTTTGCGATCACCAGGCCGCCGGTAATCACGATGCTGTGCCATTGCACAGGATGCCAGCGGATGACCGGCAGCGCATTCTCGACCACGGCGATTGTTCCCGCAGACGGCTTTGCGGTAATCGAGGGCGAGACGGTGATCGGCGGTATTCACGGCGACCAGGGCCGCCATCACCATTGCGACTGGTGCAAGAGCTGGCTGTTCACCGAAGTCGATCCGGCGATGGGCGTCGTCAACGTCCGCGCGACGATGCTCGACGATCCCTCCTGGTTCGTGCCGTTCGCCGAGACTTATACCAGCGAGGCGCTACCCTGGGCGCTCGCGGGCACGCAGCATGCGTACGCCAAGTTCCCGCCGATGGACGATTTCCAGAAGCTGACCGCCGAGTTCGCCGCGCGCTAGGAGCAAGGCTTGAGCACCACTTTCTCGCGCGGCGCGCCGGCGACGGTGTAGATCCGCTCGGCCGGAAACTTCACGCGCAGCCCGGTCTTGGGCAGGTCGAAATCGTAGACCGCACCCTTCAATCCCGCCATCCGTCCGCCGCACACGGGCTTGCCGAGTGCGATGAAGCCGACCGCGAGCCCCTCGCCCATGCTGCCGGTCCAGCGCCCGGTGCGGACGCTGACCGGACCGGGATGGTATTTGCCGGGACGCGGCAGGACATATTCGACCCATTGCCGCGGGATCCCGGTTTCGCGTTCCTCGGACGGCAGCTGGTGCATCTGGTACGGCATCGGCTTCGTCACGAACCATCCCATCACCGCGCGCGCGATCGCCGAATTCCCGCCCGACGGCGTGTCGGTCAGGTCGACCACTACCGGTGCGCGCGCCGGCAGCTTGGCCATCGCCGCATCGAACGCAGCGATCGTACCGTCGTCGCCGATCGAATTGTTGAAGCGGATCGTGGTGACGCCGCGGGCCGCGGTCACGGTCAGTGCCGGACGGTCGGGCTGGTTCTTATACAGACTGTCAAGCGTCAGCGTCCGCTCGCCTCCTGGCCCGGCGAAGGTCAGCACACGCGGGCGATCGCGGCGGCCAGCGGCCAGCACACGTGCGGCAAACGGCGCGCGCTCGCCGACGGGCTGTAACCCCATCCGCGACCAGAACGCCGCCACCGCGGCATCGATCGGCTGGCCGTCGGCTTTCACCAGCCGCTCGCTGACCCGCACGCCCGCCTTCGCCGCGATGCTGCCCTCCTTGACCGCATCGACGACGTACGCATCGCCCGTCTTCACGATCCAGATGTCGGCATAGCTCGGCACGATGCCCCAATCGTCCTTGAACGAAGCGCCGGTCAGCGCGTGGTGATCGGCCAGTGCGGCGATCATGTCCTCGGCATAACGGAGCAGCGAGTCGCGGTCGTGCACCGCATCGCGCTCGGCGATGAGTTGCGGCGAGGTCGGCACGCGCCCGCCGGGCAAGTCGTCGAGGTAAGCGTAATTGTCGCGGATCAGCCCCTCGAGCGACACGGCATCGTCACGGTAATCGGCGGCGCTATGATCGGCCGGGGCCGCTGCGGTCAGCGACATCAGGGCGACCAGGGCCAGAGCGCATGAACGTCGCATCGTCGCCTCCTCAGCTCGTCAGCATCGCCCGATAGCTGTCGGGTGCGTGCGGCAAGATCGCGCGGCTGGCAATGCCGCCCGCAATTATGAGCCCCAGCGCCGCGCCACCGATCCTGAGCGCGCGCCGCGACGGTCGAGCGTCGGCCAAGAGCACGACTGCCAACGCGGTCGCCATCATCGGCCACAAATGATAGCGCAAATCCGACGCGATGCTGATCACGGCGAAGCTCGCCTCGAGCGCCAGTGCCGATACGAGCAGGGCCAGCGCGAGGTCGCGGCGCGGTGACGCGGGTCGACGAAGCGCAACGACGAGTGCGGAGATCGCCACCGCCAGCCACGCGATCGGCCAGGCGAGCGGCGTTTCGGCGAGCGGCGCGGTCGCCTGGTTCAGCCAGGCCGCCACCGTTCCCGGGTTGCCGAGGCCGATCGTGTTCGGCTCAGCCTCGGTCGGCGGCCAGGCGCCGAGCCAGCCTGCGGGCACCAGCCAGCGTTCGGTCGAGTTGAGGTGGCTCAGCCGGTGCTCGGTATAAGCGATCGGATGGCGCACGATCGCACCCGCGAGCGTCGCATAGAGCTGCCCGACGGAGAGACCGGCGAGCGGCGCTTCGGCTTCGGCGCACGGCCCGTCGCCGAGCGGATCCCAAAAGTAACCCTTGACGCAATGCCCGCGCCGCAGCCCCTCGGCCTGGGCCGGACTCAGATGCGTCGCCGATGGATCGGCCACGCGCATCGCGATCCCGGCGAGGTCGTAGCGCGGCTGAGTGGTGCGTATGCCGGTATCTTCCGCACCGAAAACCTGGTGATTGACGACCTGCATTCCGCCTAACGTCGCCAGCACCATCGCCACCGTGAGCAGCGCCCGCATCCGCCACCGCGTCGCCACGAGCATCGCAACGAGCGGCGCGACCGCGAACACCGCATTGGCGCGCACCAGCGTCGCGTAAAGAAGCGCGACCGCAACGAGCGCCCAACCCCACCACGGCACGCGCTTGTCGGCCAGCCGCCACCACGCGACTATTCCCATGCTGGCGAGCATCGCGCCGAGCATCTGCGCGTCCTTGAGCACCGCCATCTGCCAGAAAAGGAACACCGGCAGCACGCCACAGGCAAGCACCGCGACCGCCGCACCCCGCCCGCCGATCCGCGCCAGCGCGCCCGCGATCAGTCCGAGCCCCAGCCAGTACAGCCCGACCTGCACCACCAGCATCGGTTGCGCCTGGCCACCAAACACACCGCGCAGCACCGCCCACAACCGCGCCATCGCCGGCGGATGCCAGTCGTCATATGCCCCGCTCAGCACCTCGCCGAACTGCGACACGGTGTCGTACATCGCGATCCCCGGCCACGCCGCCGCGATCGTCAGCGCCGCGAGCAAGGCCGCCGCCAGCGGCCATGACGCGAGGACCGGCCGCGGCGTCACGTCACCATCAGATATGCAGCGCCCGGCCGTACGCCGCGAGCACGCTTTCGTGCATCGCCTCGCTGATCGTCGGGTGCGGGAAGACGGTTTCCATCAACTCGGCCTCGGTCAGCTCGCCGGTCTTGCCGATGGTGTAACCCTGGATCATCTCGGTCACTTCGGCGCCGACCATGTGCGCGCCGAGCAATTCGCCGGTTCTGGCGTCGAACACCGTCTTCACGAACCCCTCGGCCTCGCCCAGCGCGATCGCCTTGCCATTGCCGATGAACGGAAACGTGCCGACCTTGACCGTATAGCCCGCCTCCTTCGCCCTGGCTTCGGTCAGCCCGACGCTGGCGACTTGCGGGTGGCAATAGGTGCAGCCTGGGATGTTGAGCGGGTCCATCGCGTGCGGATGCTTGCCGGCGATCGCCTCGACCGCGATCACGCCTTCGTGACTTGCCTTGTGCGCCAACCAAGGGGGCGCGGTGATGTCGCCGATCGCGTAGATGCCGTCGACATTGGTGCGGCAATCGGGCCGGGTCTTGAGGAACCCGCGCTCGTCGACGTCGACGCCCATTTCCCTCAGCCCGATATCGGCGGTGTTGGGAACGATGCCGATCGCGACGATGACGTGGCTGAACTCCTCCGCGGTCTCCTTGCCCGCCTTGTCCTTCAGCTTGGCGGAGACGCCGTTCGCGCCGACCTTCAGGTCGCTCACCGCGGCACCCGTCAGGATTCGCATCCCCTGCTTGGTCAGCGCTTTTTCGAGGAACGCGGAGACATCGGCATCCTCGACCGGGACGATCCGGTCGAGCATTTCGACCACCGTCACCTCGGCACCCATGTCCTTGTAGAAGCTGGCGAATTCGATCCCGATCGCGCCCGAGCCGATCACCAGCAGCTTGGTCGGCATTTCGGACGGAGTCATTGCGTGGCGGTACGTCCACACGCGCTTCCCGTCGGCGGGGAGGTTGGGCAAGTCGCGCGCCCGCGCGCCGGTCGCGACGATGATGTTCCTGGCGGTCAGATCGGTCGTCTTACCGTCGGCGCCGGTGACAGTCAGCTTGCCTTTGCCGGTCAACTTGCCGGTGCCCATGTGGACCGCGATCTTGTTCTTCTTCATCAGGTGCGTGACGCCCTGATTGAGCTGCTTCGCCACCCCGCGCGACCGCTTGACCACCGCCGCCAGATCGGCGCTGATCCCCTGCGCAACTAGCCCGAAATCCTTGGCATGCTGCATGTAGTGATAGATCTCGGCCGAGCGCAGCAGCGCCTTGGTCGGGATGCACCCCCAGTTGAGGCAAATCCCGCCGAGCAACTCACGCTCGACGATCGCGGTCTTGAGCCCCAGCTGCGCCGCGCGGATTGCAGCGACGTAACCGCCGGGGCCCGAGCCGAGCACGATGAGGTCGTAGGTTTCAGCCACTGGAAGGCATCCTTACTAATCAAACAAAAGTGAAATGCGGTCGGCGCAATCGATCGTAATTAACCAAGCCACCGATCAGCCCTGCCATCGCGCCGCAAATTGCCGTGAAAGCAGCCAGCTCAAGATAGGGGCCAAGGAGCACGACAAACAACACAACATTGGCGATTGCCCCCGCCGCAGCCAAAGCTCCGAGTCGCCCCAGACCTGTCTTTACGCGGCTGCACACGAGCGCGGTCAGCGGTAGGCCGAACAGAAGCATCGCAACGAATGCGATAGCGATCCAGTCTACGATTGCGTCAATTGTCGTTCGGAATCTCCACTGCGAGAAAGGAATGCCGAAATCGAACTGGCCGAAAGCTTCGAGGAAATAGGCCAGGATCGGTCCAACGATCAGCGCCGCAATCGCGATACGCGCGGGGACAAGGAGAATTCTGGCTAATCGCACGCTAGAGATGTCGGGTGATCGGGTCATGGGCCGACCCCAACGAACACAAGCCGACCCTCGGCCACCCGCGCCAACGCCTCGCCATGCCGATCACGCGTCCACGCTTCGGTCGCGATCGTCAGCGACGTGCGGCCTTCACCAACCACCTCAGCCCAGACCGACAATTCCTCCCCGATCACCACCGGCGCCGTAAACTGGAATCCGTCCGCCGCGACCACCGGCGCTCGCTTGCCGGTGCGGCGCGACGCAAGGCTCCCTCCAGCCAGCGCCATCTGGCCGAACAGCCAGCCGACGAACGCGGTGCCATAGGGGTTGGCGTCCGCCGCCATCGCGGTCACGCGAATGTCGGGCGCGCGCTCCGGTGGCGCTGTAGCCTCAGTCATCGGTAGCCGGCCGGGCGCCGGCACGGTCGAGCCGCCAGGAATCGAGGAACGGCTTGAACCCCAGTCCAACCACGAACGCGATCGCCACCCAGCCGATCGGCCAGATCGTTGCGGAGCCCTGCGGATAGCTCCACACCGCGGCGCGCGCGACGAACCAAGTCACGACGGCGCTCGCGGCCATGTAGCAGAATTCGGCGATCGTTCGCCCCGACATCGGATCAGGCCAGCATGCCGAGCGGGTTCTCGATCAGCGCTTTGAACGCCTGCATCAGCTCGGCGCCGTCGGCCCCGTCGATCGCGCGATGATCGAAGCTGCCGGTCGCCGACATCACCGTCGCGACACCCAGCGCGTCGTCGATCACATAGGGCCGCTTCTCGCCCGCGCCGATCGCCATGATCATACCCTGCGGCGGGTTGATCACCGCCTCGAACTGCTTGATCCCGAACATGCCCATGTTGCTGAGCGAGGCGGTACCGCCCTGATATTCCTCCGGCTTGAGCTTGCTGTCGCGGGCGCGGCCGGCGAGGTCCTTCATCTCGGTCGAGATTGCCGCGACGCCCTTGGTATCCGCGCCGACGATGATCGGCGTGATCAGCCCCGACGGAGTCGAGACCGCGACCGAAATGTCGGCGCGGCTGAAGCTGATCAGCTGGTCGGGGGTGAACATCACGTTGCACTTGGGCACCTGGATCAGGCTGACCGCGAGCGCCTTGATGATCAAATCGTTGACCGACAGCTTCACGCCGCGCGCCGCGAGCGATTTGTTGAGATCGCCGCGCAGCTTGAGCAGCGCGTCGAGCCGGATGTCGACCGTCAGATAGATGTGCGGGACGGTCTGCTTGGACTCGGTCAAGCGGCGCGCGATCGTCTTGCGGACGTTCGACAGCTTGGCGGCTTCGTGCGGGATATCCGGGATCGCGGCAGGCTTGGCGGGCGCGAAGGCGGCAGCCGGTTGCGCCGGCGCAGCAGCGGCCGGCGCGGCGCCGGGCTTGGCGCCCTCGACATCGGCCTTGACGATTCGACCGTTGGGCCCGGAGCCAGTCAGCGCCGAAATCTCGATCCCCTTCTCGGCGGCGATGCGGCGCGCGAGCGGGGAGGCTTTCACTCTTTCTCCCTCTCCCCTCTGGGGAGAGGGCCGGGGAGAGGGGCTCGCCGCGGGCGTGGACGCTTGTGACTGGCCCTCTCCCGCCATCGGCTTCGCCTCGGCACCCTCTCCCCCAAGGGGAGAGGGAGTATTGGCTTCGGCGTTCGGTGCGGCCTTGGGCGCCGCCGACGCATTCTCTCCCTCGACCGCCAGGATCGCGATCACCGCGCCGACTTTCACCCCATCGGTCCCCTCGGGCACGACGATCTCGGCGATCACGCCCTCGTCGACCGCCTCGAATTCCATCGTCGCCTTGTCGGTCTCGATCTCCGCCATCAGGTCGCCCGACTTGACGCTGTCGCCCGCCTTGACCAGCCACTTGGCCAGCGTGCCCTCCTCCATCGTCGGCGACAGCGCTGGCATCTTGATCTCGATGGGCATTCTTCGTCCTCGTCGTCGTCCTGGGGAGGCGGACCGTGGCTGAACGCTTTCGCCCCCCCCAAGGTTCGGGTCAAGACCGGGCACTTGCGCAGAACCCCGGTTCGCGTCACCTACTCAAACGTAACGGCAAGGGCATTCGATCATGCGCATCTACCTGGTGGTGGTCGACGACACGCCCGAGGCCGAGGTCGCGCTGCGCTTCGCCGCGCGGCGTGCGGTCAAGACCGGCGGCGGCGTCGAAATATTGTCGCTGCTCCCGCCGCAGGAATTCATCGCGTTCGGCGGGGTCCAGGCGACGATCGAGGAGGAAGCGCGGCACCATGCCGAGGCTTTGGTCGCAGGCGCGGCTGGCACCCTGTTCGAGGAATCGGGGTTGAAGCCCGCGATCACGGTCAAGCAAGGCGACGGCCCCAAAATCATTCGCGAGATGATCGCAGCGAACAAGCAAATCGCCGCATTGGTGCTGGGCGCCGCGGCGACCGGGGCTCCGGGGCCACTGGTCGCGCATTTCGCGGGCGCCGATGCCGGCACGCTGACCGTGCCGATCATGATCGTCCCCGGCAGCCTCGACCGCGAGGCGATCGACCGGTTGAGTTGATTCGATGCTGCTGAACGGTTCCGAACCCGGCTTCTGGAAGGGCGTGGTAACCGACCTCGTGTTGCACCCACACCGATCGTTCAGTTGGGTCGATGGCCTGTTGATTGCCGGGGCGTTGCTGGCGTTTGTAATGCTTGAATATCTTCTAGGCGCAGCTGTGGGCTGGGTCGCTAGGCGCGCCGGGCGGATCGGAGTCGAGTACCGAAGAGCCAACGGCCCGCCCCCGAGGAGCGGGGATCAAGTCCTTCCTCCCGACTAGAGGCGACACTTGCGCGGAACCGTTGCCTCCGCCACGCTCCTGCCATGCGCAAACGTCTTCCCCTCATCGCCCTGCTCCTCGCCGCAGCCGCCCCGGCCTCCGAACCCACCTCCCCCGTCGCGATGAAGGCGACGGTCACCGCATTGGTCGGGTTCGGCACCCGGCATACCTTGTCGACCACCACCGACCCCAAGCGCGGGATCGGCGCGGCGCGCGCTTGGGCGAAGGCGCGGTTCGAGGCGATCGGCGCGGCGTGCGGCGGGTGCATCACGACCGAGACGATCAGCCGCAATTTCACTGGCCCGCGCGCGCCGAACGGAGTCGAGATCGTCGACGTGCTCGGCATCCAGAAGGGCTCCGACCCCAACCGCGTGGTGATCGTCGGCGGGCACATCGACTCGAGGGTCGGCGACGAGATGGACGCCAAGGCCGACGCGCCGGGCGCCAACGACGACGCCTCGGGCGTGGCGGTGGTGCTTGAGGCCGCGCGGATCCTCTCCAAGTCGAAGTTCAAGGCGACGATCGTCTACGCCGTCTTTTCGGGCGAGGAGCAGGGGCTGTGGGGCGGCAAATTGCTCGCCGACACCGCCAAGGAACGCGGCTGGCAAGTCTCGGCGATGCTCAACAACGACATCGTCGGCAATTCGGTGGGCCAGGGTGGCGTCGTCGCCAACAAGACGGTGCGCGTGTTTTCCGAAGGCATCCGGCAGTCGGAGGATCTGCGCGGCGACCTCGCGCGGCGGATGAACGGCGGCGAGGATGACGGCCCGAGCCGAGCGCTGGCCAAGGCGATCGACCACGTCGCGGCGGGGATTCCCGGCGGGCTCGACGCGTTCATCGTGCGGCGCCCCGATCGCTTCGGGCGCGGCGGCGACCATGAGCCGTTCCTCGATCTCGGCTATCCCGCGGTGCGCTTCACCGTCGCCGCCGAGAATTGGACCGGCCAGCACCAATATGTCCGCACCGAAAACAGAGTCGCGTACGGCGACACGATCGACAAGATGGACTTCGTCTATCTGGCGAAAGTCGCCGCGATCAACGTCGCGACGCTCCGCCGCCTGGCGAGCGCTCCGGCGGCGCCCGATGGTGTGACGGTGGCGGGCGCACTATCGCGCGACACCACGGTCAACTGGCAGCCGGTGTCGGGCGCAGTGAAATATCGAGTCCGCTGGCGCCCCGCCGACGCGCAGAATTGGAGCATGAGCCGCGATGTCGCGGGCGTGACAGATTTCGTGCTCAAGAACGTGCCGATCGACGACAATTTCGTCGGCGTGTCTGCGGTCGCGGCGGATGGATCGGAGAGTTTGGTCACGTTCGCCGGGCCCGCGCCGCGCCGGTGACTCGTCCTCCCTTTGGGGGAGGGAAGATGACAGCAAACCGCCCGCCCCCACTGGCGTGGAGACGGACGGCTTCCCCCCTCAGGGCTTAATGCTTAGCTGCCGAGAATCGGCCGCGGCGCTTTGCAGCTGCAGCGCGGTTTCGGACGCGGGTGCCAGCGCCTGACCACGCGCACCACACGCCGAGGCGCGACGTAACGCTCCTCGACATATTCGGTGGTCGTCGTGGTGGTCGTCACCGATCCCGGAATGACGATCGTCGTGACGCTGCCTGGCGACGTATAATAGGTGTTGCCATACGCGATCCGCGGCGGGCCGGCCATTGGGGGCCCGGCCATCGGCGGCGGACCGCCGGCATAACCGCCGCCCGTCGAATAGGTATAGCTCCGAGTCGTGGTCGACGACCCGTCATACCCGCCCGGCGCCGGATAGGGCGCGCCATAGCCCGGTCCCGGCCCTTGCGGCGCCGGATAGGCAGCCGGCGGATAGCCCGGGCCGGCATCGCCGCCATAGGCATAGTCGCCACCCTGATACTCGTCGTCATAGGCGTAGCCGCCCTGATAGCGGTCCCAGTCGACGCTGCCGATCGAGTCGTAGACCATGCCGTTGGCATCGATCAGCACCGCGTCGTTGTAATAGCGGCTCCAATAATAGCCCTCGGGCGGCATGCCGAGCCCGTACAGCTGCCAATCGCTGATGATATAATTGGGCGAAATCCAGTAACCGGGAAGCCGCTTACCGCGCTTCATCCGGGAATAGCCGTTCCAGCCGCCGGGCGCCTGGACGCCCGCCCACCAGAACCCGCCGATGCGGTTGCCCCAGCGGCTGCGCCCATTGCGCTGCCCGCCATTATTGCCGCGCCACTGGCCACCGCCTTGCCACTGAGCACCGCCCTGCCATTGGCCGCCTTGCCGCTGGCCGCCCTGCCATTGGCCGTTGCGCTGCCATTGACCGTTCGCTGGACGAGGCATGTTGGGCATCGGCCTGGGATTGGCGCGCGGCGGCATCGGCCTCGCAACCGGCGGCTGGCCCTGCGGGCCGATTCGCTGCGCCTCGGCGGGGGTCGCGGCGACGCTCATCGCGGTCGCAATCGCAGCAATCACTAGGGTTCGCATGGTTAACACTCCCTGTTACCCGCCGGCGGCATTAACCAACACCCGTCGACGCTTCTTGGCAAGTGTTACCAAAAGTCGCGGTTTTCCGCCAGTTTAGCGCAGCCGGGAATCGCGTCCCGATCTGGATCAGGAATCAGCGATTAACCCTGTCCGTTAGCATCTTCGCGAGTCGCTCGAGCCCCGCGGCGTCCTCGGCGTCGAACCGCGACGGGCTGGGGCTGTCGAGATCGATCACCGCCACCACGCGGTCGCCGTCGACGATCGGCACGACCAGCTCGGACCGGCTGGCGGCGTCGCAGGCGATGTGGCCCGGGAAGGCCAAGACGTCGTCCACCAACTGAGTCGCGTGCGTTTCGGCCGCGGTGCCGCACACACCCTTGCCGAACGGGATGCGGATGCACGCCGCCTGGCCCTGGAACGGCCCGAGCACCAGTTCGCCGCCGACGTTGCGGTAGAAGCCGGCCCAGTTGAGATCGGGAAGATATTGCCACAGCACGGCGGCGGCGTTCGCCATGTTGGCGATCGCATCGGGTTCGCCCGCCGTGACGGCGTCGATCGCGGATAGAACGTCGCGGTAGAGCGCCGGCTTATCGTCGGTGGCTATATCAAAGGCGTACATTCTCGTTCCCGTCGCCCCGGCGGAGGCCGGGGCCGTTGCCTAATATGCTAACGGCGTCCCGCAAAATCCAGCGGCCCCGGCCTCCGCCGGGGCGACGGTTCTACTCCACCCTCACCCGACCCCGCCCCGCCTTTACCGTACTTCTGCCCTTCTTGGCATCGACTCGCCGCGCCTTCGCCGCCTTGCTCGGCTTCGTTGGCCGCCGCTTCTTGGGCACGATCGTCGCCTCGCGGATCAGGTCGAGCAGCCGGTCGCGGACTTCCTGGCGGTTGAGCAGCTGCGAGCGCGCGCCTTCGCTACGCAACACCAATACGCCCTCGTTCGTCATCCGCGACCCGGCGAGCGACGCGAGCCGAGCCTTCACTGCCTCCGGGAGATTGGGCGAGCCCGCCACGTCGAACCGCAGGATCACCGCACTGTCGGTCGTGTTGACATGCTGCCCGCCCGCACCGCCCGAGCGCGTGAAGCTTTCGTCCAGCTCGTCGCTGTCGATGCTGATCGATCGAGTGACCGGGATCATCGGCATGGTTGAACGCTAAGCGTCCCCGAACCCGGCCTTGGCGAAGCGATCCGGCAACTGCGCGACCGCTTCGATCGCCGGCTTGCCCTCGCGCGGCACGGTCAGTTCGGCGGCGTGGAGCAGCATGCCGAGCGGGTCGGCCTTGCCATAGACCGGATCGCCGACCACCGCCGCGCCGAGACCTTCCAGAGCATGCACGCGGATCTGATGCGTCCGCCCAGTCTCCGGCCGGAACTCGACCAGCGTCCGCCCGTCCTGCACCCGCAACGCCTTCCATGCGGTGCGCGCCGATTTGCCCTCCGCGCTGCCGGTCATCCGCCAGCCGGCTTCCCGCGTCGATACCTTGGCGAGCGGCAGGTCGATCATCCCCTCCCCCTCGACGACGCCCTCGAGCACCGACAGGTACCGTTTGCGCACCAGATGCTGCTCGAACGCCTGCTGGAACCGCGCATGCGCCTTGGGATTGCGCGACAGCAGCAGGCACCCCGAGGTGTCCTGGTCGAGCCGGTGCACCGCCACTGGCCAGCGCTTGAACCCGAAGGTCAGGCTGTCGAGATGGTTCTCCAGACTGATCGCGCCCGATCGCGGGCGGTCGACCGGCAACCCCGCGGGCTTGTCGATCACCAACGCCTCGCCATCGAGGAAAAGAACACGGTCCGCCAACATTCGCAGCCCCTTGCCACCCGGCGCGGCGCTATGCCAGTGAGGCTGTCGCTTTATCCCCCCGGAGCGTTTCATGCGGTTGCGTTGGTTGTTCGGATTTCTCGCCGGGATTCTGCCTGCCGCCGCGCTCGCACTCACCCCCGTGACCTTATGCCCCGGCCAGAATATCGAGCCGATGCCCGACGGCCGGATGCTCGGGCACTTGCCCTATGCCGAGGCAAACCCGGCCGACATCGTCACCATTCCCAACGATTTCGGGGTCGGGCGGCCTTGTGAGATGCACCGCGACGCAGCGGTGGCGATGGAGCAATTGCTCGCCGCCGCGAATCTCGATCCGGCGGTCAAAGGCAGGCTGCGCGGCGTGTCGTGCTTCCGCACCATCGAGCGCCAGCGCCAGATCTTCTGCAGCCAGATCGGCCCGAAGAAGCGCTGCGCCAACGCTGCCGAACGCGCCAAGAGTTCGGGCCCGCCGGGCTATAGCGAACACGCCACGGGCTATGCCCTCGATTTCGGGATCCGTCCGCTGGCCAAGGGCTGCGGCGACGTCAGCGACTGCATCGCGCGCACGCCGCCGGGGCGCTGGCTGCTCCAGCACGCCGCCGAGTTCGGGTTCGAGCTGTCGTTCCCGCCGGGCAACGCGCAAGGCGTGACGTGGGAGCCGTGGCACTGGCGTTGGGTCGGCGTCACTGCCGCCACGCCGGGAGCAGCCCGCGCGCGCGCGCTATTCGCGACCGCGCGCACTCGCTTCCCGGCGATGCCGATGGTGCCCGACGTGCCGATCCCGCCAGAATGGCGCGCGGTGATTGGCCCGGCGCCGGCGCCCACGCCGACGCCGGTCTGGCCTCAACGTTAACTCCCCTCCCTGAAAGGGAGGGGTTGGGGGTGGGTGACGTGCTCGTGGTACGACCGCGTACTTGCGCGCCGCATCCGTACTACCCGGACGCCACCCACCCCTAGCCCCTCCCTCTTAGGGAGGGGAATGAGCGGATCAATACGTCCCCGAAAAGCTCCGGTTGAGGATTCGGCCCTGGCCGTCCTCCTCGCGGTCCTGATCGTCGCCGAAGAACGCGCCGCTCTCCTCGTTGCGCCAATGCGCCTGGGCTTCGTCGGCGGTCTTGCGTAGCGTCACCTTGTCGTCGACGCTTTCGATCCAGCGCGACGGGATCGAATGATGGCGGCCGCCGGCATCGGGGTCGCTCTTGGTCAAGAGGATGCGGTCGCCGCGCACCTTGTCGACGGTGCCGATATGTCCGCCGTCGGAGCCGACCACGTCCATATGCTCGGTCACGCGCGACAGCGACGAACGCTGGGTGTCGCGCTCCTTGCGCCAGGCGTCGAATTCGCTCGTGAAGCGCTCGTGATTCTCGCGCCGATATTCGTCATAGTCGCGGTCGAGCGCGGCGATCTGCCCGGCGCGCCAGCTGTGATAATGGTCGTCGCGCGCGCTGCGCGACCGGTCGTAGCGCTGGTCCATTTCGCGGCGCCGCTCGGCCTCGTTGTCGCCGAACCACGAGCGAACCTCGTCGCCGGCGCGGTCGAAGAAGGTGCGTTCGTCATAGTCATAGCCCTGCGGCCGGCCGCGGCCCTGGTTGCGATCGCCACGATCCATGTCGGGCCGGCCGCGGTCGCGATTGGCGGTGTAGCCGCCATAGCCGCCGCGATCATCGTCATATCCGCCACGCGATTGGCCGTACCCGCGATTGCCGTAATCCTGCATGCGGTTGCGGCTGTAATAGCCGCGCTCGCCGTAATCGTCGCGCCCGCCGGCGAACGAGTCGCGGCCCGAGCCGTAATCGCGCGCCGCCGCATCGTCGCCACGGCCGCGGTCCGACTGGCCGTAATCGCCGTATTGGCCGTAGCCCTGGCTGTCGCGGTTCCAGTCGTCCTGCGACCGGCCGCGCGGGTAGCGTTCGTTGGCCATCGAAATCTCCTATGTCCGTTTCAGGGTTCGACGGCGGGCGCGGACAAAGAGGAAAATCCGCGTCCACCTGCCCATCATAACGGTGGAGAAATGGTGCAAGTTCCAGCGGTTCGTCGCATACCGCGCGGTCTGCCGGTCATTCGCGCGAACCCACCGCGAAGCGTTTCGCGTGCCCGCTTGGCGGTGTGTTGCAAAGCCCGAAAATGGCCGCTAGACGCACCGCTCCCGAGCGCCAAAAGGCGCATCGGGGGTGGAGCGGGGCTGTAGCTCAGATGGGAGAGCGCTGCAATCGCACTGCAGAGGTCAGGGGTTCGATTCCCCTCAGCTCCACCAGACCTTCTCGTGACCGATAAACCCGCCGTCGAACCGCCTGTGGGCACGCGCAGCCATGGCTTCGAGCGGGTCGAGCGCGATGGTTCGGCTGCCGCGAGCGAGCGATTGCTGGCAGAAGAAAGCCCGGTCGCGATCGAGGTCAACGGCGTCGGCTATGCGGTGCTGATGGCGACGCCCGCCGATCTGGTCGATTTGGCATACGGCTTCGCGTTGACCGAGCGGTTGATCGATGGCGCCGGCGACATGGTCGACGTGGAGTGCCACGCGGCCCCCGTGGGATCGATCGTGCGGATCACGGTCTCTTCGGCCGTCGCGGACCGCGTGGCGGTGCGCGTGCGGCACCGCACCAGCGATTCGTCGTGCGGGCTGTGCGGGGTCGAGAATTTGGAGCAGGCGATGCGCGCCCTGCCGCACGTGCCGCGCTGGGCGGGCACTAGCGATGCCGTGTTCGCGGCGGCGGCGGCGCTCGACGCACGGCAGGAGCTCAACCGCACCACCCGCAGCGTGCACGCCGCGGCGCGATGCGCGGCCGATGGCACGATCCTCGACGTTCGCGAGGATGTCGGGCGGCATAACGCGTTCGACAAGCTGATCGGTGCGATGCTGCGCGCCGGGGCCGGCTGGGACGGCGGGTTCGCCCTGCTCTCGTCGCGATGTTCGTACGAACTGGTCGAGAAGGCCGCGCTGTCGGGGTGCCCGATGCTCGCGACGATCTCCGCGCCGACCGCGCTTGCCGTCGCGCGCGCCGAGGAAGCGGGGCTGGCGCTCCACGTCCTGGTTCGCCCCGATGCGCTGCTGAGGACATGATCCTCGGCGCGATCCTGGCGGGCGGGCGATCGCAACGGTTCGGCAGCGACAAGGCGGCGGCGTTGCTCGACGGGCGAGCGTTGATCGATCATGTCGCCGACGCGCTCGCGCCGCACGTCGACGGCCTGATCGTCTGCGGCCGCGCGCACGAACGCCTGGAGTGCGTGTCCGACCGGCCGAGCGGCGACCTCGGCCCGCTGGGCGGCCTCGATGCCGCGCTGGATCATGCCCGAACGAACGGTTTCGACCATGTGGTGACGCTGCCATGCGACACGCCGCTGATCGATCCCGACCTCGTTCCTGCGCTGCTGGCGCATGGAGGCCCAGCGATCCTCTCCGAATGTCCCGTGATCGGTATCTGGCCGGCGACGCTCGCGCCCGCGCTCGATCACTGGCTCGCGACCAGCGACGACCGCTCGATCCGCGCTTGGGCGCGCTCGGTCGGCGCCGGGCAACTCGCGCTCCCCGCCCCCGTCAACGTCAACCGAGTGGCCGACCTCGACCGTTTAGGCTGACACCGGCAGCGTCATCACGAAGCGAGTGCCCGATGCTGCTTGCGGGTCGAGCGCGACCGATCCGCCGCCCGCGCGCAACAGCGACGCCGAGATGGCGAGCCCCAGTCCCGTACCGCCGCTCGCGCGTTTGGTGGTGAAGAACGGTTCGAAAATCCGCTCGGCGGTCGCGGGCGCGATGCCGGGGCCGTCGTCCGCGACCCCGATACGCACGCTGCCGTCGCGGCTCTCGGCGGCGATCGTCACCGCATCCGCCCCGGCCTGTCGCGCATTTTCGAGCAGCGCACCGAGCACCGCGTCGATCGTCGCGCGCGGCATCGCCACTGCGGGCAGCGCCGGCGGCGCCTCGACCGTCACCGCGAAGCCATCGCTCGCAAACGCGTCCGCCGCTTGCCGCACCGCGCCGAGCACATCGACCGCCGCCGCTGGATCGGGCGTCGCCATGTCGGCGCGCGCGAGGTCGAGCAGTCGCGTGACGAGCTGCGACAGCCGCGCCGCATCGGCCTTGGCATTGGCGAGGAAACGCGCACGCTCGGCGGGGTCCATGTCCTCGCCATGGTCCTCGAGCAATTCGATCGCGCCCGAAATCCCGGCGAGCGGGGTCTTGAACTCATGGCTGACCGAGGCGGCGAAGTCGCGCAGATAGCGCGACCGGCGGTCGATTGCGGCGGCCATGCCACGAAAATTGTCGAACAATTGGCGGATCTCGACCGCGGCGGTGGTGGGCGTGTCGGGAACTACGCCAGTCCCCGCCGCGACATCGCGCGTCGCCTTGTCGAGCGCCTCGACCGGCCGCGCGATGCCGCGCGACAGGAGCGTCGTAATCACCAGCAGCAACCCGAAGATGACGACGATGCCGAAGATGATCTTGCCGCGATCCTCGTACAGCCCGCGGAACAACGCGCGCGGACTACGCGACAGCAACAGCGCACCGACCACCTTTCCGTCAACCACGATCGGCCGCACGTGATGGATGCGCAGCGACGAGGCACGGCTGAGCCATTCGAACGCATAGACCTGCGCATAGCGTCCGTTCTCCCGCAACACGGTACCGACGCGACCGCGCAGCGCCGCCGCGACTTCGGGCACTCGCGCGTAGCTGCCCCCGGCTTCCGGGCCCAGGATCACGACGCCGTTGCGGTCGATCAGTTGGATCGAGGCGAGCGTGGTGTTTTCGGTGGTGGCGAGGATCGGTCCGATCTGCCGCGCCACCGCGAGCGCTTGCGGGTCGGGCGGCCGGTCGCTCGCCTGCGCCGGCGGGCGCTCGTCGAGCACCGGAGTCGCGCGCAAGTCGATAGTCGACTCTTCGGGCTGGTAGGCCGGCGCGACCTTGGCCGGCGCTGCGCCCGGCCACAGCGCCTGGGTCGTCGCGACCAAAGCCGCGCCTTGCGCGATCAGCTCGGTCTCGGTCTGACGGACCAAAGTATTCTCATAGACGCGCAGGAACAGCGCGCCGAACCCGGGCAACGCGGCGGTGAACAGCAAGGTGCCGAACAGGATCGTGCGCAGCCGAAGCGCGGGCCAATGCGCCTTGAGCCACTGTTTGGGTCGCCCCATCACGCCCCGGCGCAGGCCCCGAGCCGATACCCCACCCCCGCCCGCGTTTCGATCAAATCGCTGCCCCCCACACCCGCGAACTTGCCGCGCAAATTGCGGATATGGCTGTCGATCGTGCGGTCGGTCACCGCGAATCCCGGGCCATGCAGCCGGTCGATGATGGCATCGCGGCTGAACACCCGCGTCGGCATCACCGCGAGCGTGCGCAGGATCGAGAATTCGGTGACGGTCAGCGGCACCTCCTTGCCCTCCCAGGTCGCGCGCCAGCCGTCGGTGTCGAGGCTCAGCCGGCCGTGATCGATCCGCGTGCCCGCCTCCACCACCGGCGGCTGGGGACTGGCGCGGCGCAGGATCGCCATCGATCGCGCCACCACTTCGCGCGGGGAAAACGGCTTGGTGACGTAATCGTCGGCGCCGAGCTCGATCCCGAGCACGCGGTCGATCTCGTCGTCGCGCGATGACAGGAACAGGATCGGCACATCGCCCTCTGCCCGCAAGCGCCGGCACGTCTCCAGCCCATCCATCCGCGGCATGTTGATGTCGAGCACGACGAGGTCGATCTTCTGCCGCGCGGTCGTCTCCAGCACCGCCTCGCCGTCGTTGGCCTCGACCGTGTCGAGCCCGGCCTTGGCGAACGCGAAGGTCAGCAGCTGGCGGATGTGCGGATCATCGTCGGCGATCAGGATCGTGCGCGGCATGGGACACATGATCATCGTGACGCCGCGTTCGTCAATGGCGCTGGCGCACTGGCGTTCGCCGCCGCCTCGTTCGCGGCATCGGTCGCTTCGCGATCCGGCGCTGGCCCGGTGACCAACGAGCCGTCGCAATTGCGGCCATATTGGCCGGGGTCCGGCGGTGCGGGAAGCTTGCGGCCGCCGAGCATCGCCGCGAGCTGCTCCATCCGCCGCTGGTTGCGCCACGTCCAGCCGGTGGCGAGCCTGATCCGGGTCTGCTGCAACGTATGGTGCCGCACCCAGGCGAGCCGCTGTGCGAAATCGGGCGGCAAATTGGGCCGCTGCTCCATTTCGACCAGCGCGACGAGCGCCGACGAATTGAGCTGGTTGAGGTAGCACAGGTCGAGCGCCTGCCCCTGCCCGCCCGCCTCCTTCGCGTGGCGAACGTTCCACGTCGCGGCGACCGAGCCGAGATCGACCGCGCTGCATATCAGCAACACGAATCCGGCCGCGAGCGCGTTGGCGTTGATCAGCCACGCGCCGCTCTTGGCTGCCAGCATCCGCCACACGATCAGCACAAGCCCGACCGCGACCAACGCCATCCAGATCAACGCCGCGATGCGCAGCTCCGTCAGCTGGTACACCTGGATATAATCGACCGTGCGCAGGATGCTCGACGCAACGAGGAACACGTTCTGCGCGACCCAGGCGATCACCAGCCGCCGGATCAGCGGCACCCTGGCGGTGTCCGATCCCGGCCGCAGCGCAACTAGCACGAACAATCCGGCGAGCAAGGCCGTCGCGATCAGCGGATAGGCGCCCTGGTGCGCATAGCTCGCGAGCGACACCCCCTTCGGCAACGGCGCGCCGGTCCACAGGAAAGCGAGGTCGAGTAGGTTTTCGAGCGCAAACAGCGCGTTGAAGGTGATCAGCGCGAGCGTCACCGAACCTGTCGATATGCCGGGCAAGTCGAGCCCGACCTCGGACTGCGCCTCCGCAAAGGTCGGCTGAATCCGCCGCGGGCGGAGCGTTGCCCAGACGAAGGTGAACAGCAGGCCCCAGAAAAGCACGCGGAAGAAGGTAGTGATGTCGAAGCTCGGCAGGCCGATCCGGGCCAAGGTATCGCCGATCAACGGGTTGGCGCTGGCGAACAAGGTCAGGAACACCGCGCCGCCGATCAGCGGCAACGGCAGCAGCGGCAACCAGCCACGCAGCTTCGCCCCCTGGTTCGCGGTTCGCGCCAGCCGCCCGATCCGGATCAGATCGGCCCAGGGTCCGATCAATCCGGCGAAGCAGAATACGAGGATGCGCAAAGCCCAGCGGCCGACATGGTCGAACCTCACACGCGGCAGCAGCACGACGGTCGCCAGCGCCCAGCCGAATAGCAGCACCGCGAGCAGCCCCGGGTCGTCGAACAGGATCGCGCCGATCAGCAACGCGACGGCGCCCGCCACCATCGCTCCGAGCCGCCGCCATGCCCCGAGCGTCAGCAACACCGTCGCGACTGTCCAAGCTATCGCGAACACCCCAAGTGTCGACCCGACGCCATCGATGTCCCAGAACAGCCAGTCGCCAAGCGCGACCAAGGCAGCCGCCGCCGCCACTTTCGCGATAAAGCTCGATTCGATCCGCACCCGCATTCGCGACACTCCCTGTTGTCGGGGAGCCTCATCGCGTGTTGTGGTGAGCAAGGTGCGGCGCACGCGGTCTCCGTCGCGCGCGATTGCCGTGCAGATTCGGTGCAGACGCTTCAGCGTCTCAGCGCAGCTGGCTGTCCTTGCTGCCGCGGCGGTTGATCCCCACACTTCTCACCGCCGCATCGCGCTGCGATTGACAAGCGACGCAGGTGCGCGTGCCCGGCAGCGCGGCGCGGCGCTTGGCCGGAATCGGCTCGCCGCACGCCTCGCATTCTTCGCTGCCGTCGCCCGCGGGCGTCATGGCGCGGGCCCGCGCCACCGCGTCCGCCACCGTGTCGTCGATTTGATCCTGCACCGCGCCGTCGGGCGCCCACCCGTTCGCCATCGCTTATTCTCCAGCGCTCTAAATGGGTCGCGCTAGCGTCGGGTTCCAGACCGCTCGGCGAGGCTGCGGAAGGTCACCGACCAGCGCAGCGCGTCATGCTCGGCGATGCCGTGCTCCCATTGGTGCCGCGCCTCGCCGCTCAAGTGATAGATCGAGCGGGGGCTGAGCGGCAGGCTGGCGCGCTCGAAGCCGCTCTCGGTGCGCCGCCTCAACCTGAGCGTAGCGGGCGCGCCGAGCGAGATGCCGACGACATGCTCGAACACCGGCCGGTCGCGATGCCAGCCGATCCCGGCGCCGGGATCGTAGAGAACGACGAGCGCCTGGACGAGCGCATCCGGGGGAAGGTCAGCGAACTCGGCGGCGCGTCGCCGCAGGGGGAGCAGGAAGTCTGGGATCGGATCGGCCTCGCCGAACTTGGCGGTGTCGAAATCGTAATGCCATCCGAACGACGCCGTCTGGCGCTTGCCGACCCAGCCCTGGAAACGGAACGGCGCCACCGAAACGTTGGTAAGCTCGACAAGCAGCGCGGCTTCTTCGTCGGTGCTCAGAATGCCCTCGCGATAGGCGAGCCCCGACGGAAGGTCGGCCTTTGCCGCCCCGAACAAGTCGAACTGCGCCGTCATTCCACCGGCGCGACCTTGTCTTGCGTTCTGGTGTCGAAGTCGCTGGCGTCGTGGCGTTCCCACAACTGGCTCGCGGGGTCGCCCATCACGCGGTTGACCATCCGCCCGCGCTTGGCCGCCGGACGTGCGGCGATGGCGTCGGCCCAGCGCAGCACGTTCTTGTACTCCTTCACCTGAAGGAATTCACCCGCGTCGTACACCAGCCCGCTGACCAGCGCGCCGTACCACGGCCATGACGCGATATCGGCGATCGAATAATCTGCGCCGCCGAGATACTCGCTCTCGCCGAGCCGCCGATCGAGCACGTCGAGCTGCCGCTTCACCTCCATCGCATAGCGATCGATGGCATATTCGATCTTGAAGGGGGCATAGGCGTAGAAATGCCCGAACCCGCCGCCCAGGAACGGCGCCGATCCCATCTGCCACATCAGCCACGACAGCACTTCGGCGCGCGCCGGATAGTCCGACGGCAGGAACGCGCCGAACTTCTCCGCAAGGTAGAGCAGGATCGCGCCCGACTCGAACACGCGCACCGGCTCGGGTCCGCTATGATCGACCAGCGCGGGGATCTTCGAATTGGGGTTGGCGGCAACGAACCCGCTGCCGAACTGGTCGCCCTCGCCGATCCGGATCAGCCAAGCGTCATATTCAGCGCCTTCGTGTCCCGCGGCGAGCAATTCCTCGAGCATCACCGTCACCTTCACCCCGTTGGGCGTACCCATCGAATAGAGCTGGAACGGGTGCTTGCCGACCGGCAGGTCCTTGTCATGCGTGGGTCCAGCGATCGGCCGATTGATCGCGGCGAAGCGACCGCCATTTTCCTTGTTCCAAGCCCAGACCTTGGGCGGGGTGTAGTCGGTCGACTCGGTCATTGGCGGGATCCCTCCGGGGGTTGTTTCGGGAGAGATAGGGCGCGGGGGGCAGTTCGGTAAGATGCTCTCCCCTCCCGCTCGCGGGAGGGGTCGGGGGTGGGCCAGTCGGGCGGCGGCTTAAGGAACAGGCCCACCCTAGCCCCTCGCGCAAGCGGGAGGCGAATTTGCGATCATTCCACCGGCAACGCCAGCTGCTCCGCCTCGCCCAGTTCCTCCATCGAGGCCAGCGTCACCCCGACCAGCCGAATCCCACTCCGCAGCGGAAACAGCGTCGCGACTAGCCGCTCCGCTACCGCGATCAGATCGGCGTGGCTCGCCACCGCGCGCTCCAGCGTTCGCGACCGCGTGACGATGCGGAAATCGGCGTAGCGCGCCTTCACCACCACGGTCTTGCCCGAAGTCCGCGTCCGCTCGACCCACGTCCAGACGTGATCCGCCATTCGCCGCACCGCCGCCAGCACTTCGTCGGGGGTGGTCAAATCATGCTCGAACGTCGTTTCCGACCCCGACGATTTGCGCGGGCGATCCGGCGTCACCGCGCGATCATCCTCGCCGTGCGCGATCTTGTGGTACCACGCCCCCGATTTGCCGAACCGCGCGAGCAGCATCGCGGGGTCGGCCGCGCGCAGATCGGCGCCGGTCTCGATCCCCATTCGGTTGAGCTTTTCCGCGGTCTTCGGCCCGATGCCGTGGAATCGCCCGACCGGCAGCGCGGCGACGAACGCCTCCCCCGTCCCCGGCGGAATGACGAACTGGCCGTTGGGCTTGTTCTGGTCCGACGCGAGCTTGGCGAGGAACTTGTTGTACGAAATGCCCGCCGACGCGGTCAGCCGAGTCATGTCGAGGATTCGCGCGCGAATCTCGCTCGCTGTCGCAGTAGCCGATGGCAACCCCTTGAGATTGGCCGTAACGTCGAGATAGGCCTCGTCGAGCGACGGCGGCTCGACCAACGGCGTATAGTCGTGGAAGATGCTGCGGATCTGGCGCGACACCTCGCGATAGACTTCGAACCGGTGCGGCACGAAGACCAAGTCCGGGCACCGCCGCAGCGCCACGACCGAGGGCATCGCCGACCGCACGCCGAATTTGCGCGCCTCGTAGCTCGCCGCCGCCACCACCCCGCGCCCGCTCGCCGAGCCGACCGCGACCGGACGCCCGCGCAATCCCGGATCGTCGCGCTGTTCGACCGAGGCGAAGAAGGCATCCATGTCGACGTGGATGATCTTGCGAGTCACGAATGTCGGCATGCCCGCCGCGCACCGGCTTGGCAACGCGACTGATCTGCGTTCGTGACTTTCGGATCGAAATGCTTCACGGTCGCTTCGTCGATGGCGGGATTCGGCGGGTAATTAGAGGGTGTTATGCGGGGAAAACGGTTCGGGCGAACGATCGGCGCGGCGGTCGCGCTCGCGATGGTCAGCGGTTGTGGTGGCGGGGGCGGAACGTCGGGTGCGACCAGCAGCACCGGATCGGGCGGGACGTCGAGCGGCGGTGGCGGCACCACCACCGCGGGCTGCAGCCTGCGCGAGCGCCAGGACTGGGCGGCGGCGACGCTCAAGGAATGGTATCTGTTCCCCGACACGCTCCCGGCCAATCTCGATCCGACGCCGTACACCAACGTCGGCGACTATATCGACGCGCTGACCGCGACGGCGCGCGCGCAGCACAAGGACCGCTATTTCACATACCTCACCTCGATCGCGGCCGAGGACGCCTATTACAATTCGGGATCGAGCGCCGGGTTCGGGGTGCGGCTGGCGTACGACACCGTCGCCGCACGCGTGTTCGTCGCCGAAAGCTTCGAGGGCGCGCCCGCGCTTGCCGCGGGGATCGATCGCGGCACCGAAATCCTCGCGATCGGCACCGACGCGTCGAACCTCGTGCCCGTCAACACGATCATCGCGAGCGGCGGCGCGCAAGCCGTCAGCGACGCGCTCGGCCCGTCCACGGCGGGCACCACGCGCGTGCTCAAGGTCGTCACCGGCGGCGTCACCAGCACCGTCACCGTGACCAAGACCGATTATTCGCTGACCCCGGTGTCGAGCCGCTACGGCGCCAAGATCATCACCGAGGGCGGCAAGCAATACGGCTATCTGAACCTTCGCACCTTCATCAACACCGCCGACCCGGCGTTGCGCGACGCGTTCGCGCAGTTCCGCACGGCGGGCGTCACCGACGTGATCGTCGACCTGCGCTACAATGGCGGCGGGCTGATCTCGATCGCCGATCTGATGGGCGATCTGCTCGGCGCGAACCGCAATGCCAGCGACGTGTTCGAATACACCACCTTCCGCCCCGAAAAGTCGTCGAACAACTCGACCCACACTTTCACCGCCCAGCCGCAATCGATCGCGCCGACGCACATCGCGTTCATCGGCACGACCGGCACCGCGTCGGCGAGCGAGCTCGTGATCAACGGCATGGTGCCGTATCTTCACGCCAACGAAGCGCTGGTCGGCACCAACACCTATGGCAAGCCGGTCGGGCAGATCGCGGTCGACAAGACGGCGTGCGACGACCGGCTGCGCGTGATCGCGTTCGCGTTGCAGAACGCCAACCACCAGGGCGCTTACTATGACGGGCTCGCCAATTTCGTGGAAGCGAGTTGCCAGGCGGGCGACGACGTCACCTACCCGCTCGGCGACCCCCGCGAAGCCTCGACTCGCTCGGCGCTCGATTTCCTCGAAGGCAAGGCCTGCACAAAGATCACCGCTAGCACCGGTCAGTCGACGCTGTCGCTGCAGAACAAGCGCGAGCTGATCACCCCGGCGCATCCGGATACGGCACAACGCGAGACGCCTGGATTGTTCTGACGGTGTTCCCCTCCCTCTCAGGGAGGGGTCGGGGGTGGGTGGCGTCCTGGCGATACGGATTAGCTGGTCGGTAGCGGCTTCGTATCGTGCCAATCTACCCACCCCCAGCCCCCCTTTCAGGGAGGGGAGAATTGCCTCCCGCTCGCTCGCCGCGCATATCGCCTCGATGCCCGACACGCCCCAAACCCCCATCCCCGCCGCAACCCTCGTGCTGATCCGCGACCGCGCCGGCGCGCCGCCCGACCTGCTGATGGTCGAGCGCGCCAAGGCGATGGTGTTCGCGGGCGGTGCCTTGGTGTTTCCCGGCGGACGGATCGACCCCGGCGATCATGCGCTGGCCGCCGCTATGGGTCTCGACGCCGAGGACGGCCCCGCGCGGATCGCCGCGATTCGCGAGACGATCGAGGAAGCCGGGGTGCCGGTCGGCCTGACCCCCGTGCCCGACGCCGCGACGCTCGATCACCTGCGCGAACGCCTCCACGCCGGACAACCGCTCGGTCCGCTGCTCGATGCACACGGTTTGACCCTCGAGCTCGGCGCACTGACCTACTTCGCGCGCTGGCTTCCGGCGCACGCGCACATGCGGATATTCGACACGCGCTTCTATCTCGCCGCATGGCCCGAGGGCGCGGCCGATCCGGTGGTCGACGATACCGAGAATGTCCGCTTGCTATGGGCGAGCGCCGCACAAGTTCTGGCCGACTGCGACGCCGGCCGCGCGACGGTGATCTTCCCCACCCGCCGAAACCTCGAACGCCTCGCGCAGTACGGCAGCCACGCCGATGCTGTCGCCGACGCGCTCGCTTACCCGCCGCGCACGATCACCCCGTTCGCGGAGGAACGCGACGGCGGCGTCCACCTCTGCATCCCCGACGGCCTCGGCTATCCGGTGACGAGCGAGAAGCTGACGGGCGCTGTGAGGGGGTAGCGTCGGCGGCGCGCTATGCTGGACATCGGTGGCGGCAATGATAGGGCGCGCCGCGATGGTCGCGGCTATATCGTTCGAGGAAAACGTTTTCGGGCCGCTCGTGCCGGGCCGCGAATGCGGGGCGTGCACGGCGTGCTGCTTCGAGATCACGATCGACCACCCGATGCTCGCCAAGCCGCCGCGGACCTTATGCTCCAATTGCCGGGCCGACGGCTGCTCGATCTACGCGAACCGGCCGGGAGATTGCCGGAGCTGGTTCTGCCTGTGGCGGCGCGTGGCCGACCTGCCCGATCATTTGCGCCCGGACAAAAGCGGCCTGCTCGCGTCGGTGGTCGAAAATCCGGGCGCGGAGAACCCGCTGGCGCGGCTCTACATCGTCGTTCAGTGGCTCGACCAACGGCCGATCACCAGGAGCGCGGCGGCCGACGAGCTGCTGGCGGCGATGCGGCGCCATGCGCTGCCGGTGTGGGTCGGCAGCGGCGACCGCATGGCGCTGCACTTCCCGCGTGAGGAGGTCGCATTGCACGTGATCAACGGCACGGTAGCGCCGGCTGCGCTGGCGCGAGAGGTCGATGCGTGGCGCGAGCGGCTGCCCGGGGCCTAGGCCGCGCCGGCTGGAGGATTGCAAGAGGCGCCAAGCTTGCCGTGCGGGTTCATAAGGCCACTGAAATCGTATCTTTTTCTGCAGCGAACACGCGCGGCCGCTTGCAGCCCGGACCGCCGCGCCGCATCATCGTGAGCCTCGATCCGGAGTCTTCGACATGCTGCGTTGCTTTGGCGCTTTGGCGCTTCTTGGTGTTGGCGCCGCCCCTTCGGCAACGCCGCCGTCCGATTGGCCGCTCAAGCGTTATGTGGCTTGGCAACCCGGCTGGGGATCCCGCACGATCGTCGCCGCCGGCCTGAAAGCGCGTGTCGAGATCAAACGGTGCGGTGAGGATCGCCCCGCGTCGGAAGCATGCTATCGCGGCGATCCGTATCTCGTCGTCACGGTCGGCGCTCCCGGAATGGCGCCGACGACATTGCGGGGCGAGCCTGACGTCGCCGCGTCCATCGCGATCGGTAAACTGATGCCGGGTGCCGTCCATCCCTCGCTGATCATGATCTCCGAAGACGGCGGAAGCGGCGGCTGCGCCCAGATCGACGTGGGGATGCCCGGTCGAGCCGGCTATCGGAGCGTCAGGCTCAGTGCCGACAAGTCTGATCGCGGCACGCTATGCGAGGTCGATCCAGCCAGCCTGGAATGGCCACGCGACCTCACGGGTCATCACCGCCCGGAGTTCGTGCTGCGCGACACGCGGTTCGCTTGCCGATTCACCAGCTGTGCCGGCACCTGGTATCCGCCGCGCGTGGTTGCATTGGCCCGAGGACAAGGCGTCGACGTCTCGAACGACCCGGCGCTCGCGCCGCTCTACCGCGCCGACATGGTCAAGGCACGCTATGCCTGCGAGCACGACGAAAAAGAAGCACAGGGCGCCTGTGCGGGGTACGCGGCCGACGCCTCGCGGCTAGGTCGGCTCGCCGAAGCGTGGCGAGTCATTGGCGCCCAAATGCGCCGCGGCTGCCGGGTGCCCTTCTCCGACGTGTGTCCCGACATCGATCGCATACCCGCCAGCTTTCCCGCCGAACTCGCGGCATCGCTCGAAAAGGCCGGGTTTCGCTGACGAAACCGCGGGCGCCGCATCGCTGCGACGCCGTCCCGAACTTAGTTCGACAGCGCCGCGCCGGTGTCGACCTTCTCGACCCACGCCGGGAAGAAGCTCGGCTGGCGGTTCGACCAGCCGCTCGCGGTCGCGGCGGCTTCGCTGATCGACTGGAGCAGCTTGCGGCGAAGATCGGGGTGAAGGTGCGGCAGCGCCGCCGCCGCGCAGAACGCGCCGGGAAGCCACGGCCGCACTTCGGCGCCGATCAGCCGCTCGTAAAGGAAGCGATAGGCGGAAAAGGTCGTCAGCCGCCCCTGCCCCAGATCGAACGCGGTGACCGCGATCAGCGGCGGCATGAACATCTCGATCGCATCGAGCCCGCTATCGTCGGGGACGATCGCGCGGAGTTCCTCGAGCCGGTCGTAGATCCGCGCCTGCGCGCGGATCGACGCGGTTTCGATCGCGTCGCGCGACCAGCGCAGCATCGCGTCCTCGCGCTCGAGCCCGACATCGAGGCTGCGCCGGATATAACGCTGCGTCGCCGAGGCGAACCCCGCAAACTCCTTCATCTCGGCCAATGTCATCGCGCCGTCGGCCGGTCTTTTGCTGCTGGCACCCATCGTAACAATCCCACCCGCTACCAATGCGAAGGGGACAATGCGCCGATATGGTTAACGCTATGCTTAACGCCCCGTCGCCCCGCGTTCAGGATGGAATCACACAAGCAGCCGGGGCGCAACGCGGATTGCGACGAAGCGGAGTCGTGGCTGCCGATCGGTCAGCAAGTGAGCCATTTGGGCAACGGTCTGTTCTCCCCTCCCTTTCAGGGAGGGAGCGGGATCAGGCGCCCCGGCTCCGCTCGGCCTCCGCCGCCTCGTCATAGCCCGACGACTTGGCCGGCTCGCCGCTCGTCCCCGGCAGCGCCGCCGAAGGCGGGTCGGAGGCGTCCATCGATTCGTCGAGCCCGCGATCGAGCTGCGCTTCTTCGTTCTCGGGGTCCTGCTTCAGCCTTTTCTCGATCGATCGGTCCTGACCCGCGTCCTGGCGAGGGTCGCGAGTCATGTTCCCGGCTTCTGGCGTGTCGGTCGTGGAATTGTCGTTCATCGCCGCCTCCTGCGATTGTTTCACCAGGAAAACGGTTCGGCTCGCGCGACAGTTCCGTGCGCGCCGGAAAGGCAACAAAAAAGGCCCGGCGGATCGCTCCGCCAGGCCTTCGCTGTACCTTGACCAGCGCTAGTTGCGGCTCGATCCGAACAGGCGGAGGATGAACAGGAACATGTTGATGAAGTCGAGATAGAGGTTGAGCGCCGACATGATCTTGGCGCGGCCCTCTTGCGGGGTGCCCGCGACGACGTTGTAGATGCTCTTGGTGCGTTGCGTGTCCCAAGCGGTGAGCCCCGCGAAGACCAGCACGCCGAGCACGCTGATCACCAGCGCCAGCGGCCCGGAATGGATGAAGGCATTGAAGATCATCGCGACAACGATGCCGATCAATCCGACGATCATGAACGACCCGAGCGCGCTCAAGTTACGCTGCGTGGTGTAGCCGTAGAGGCTCAACCCCGCGAAACCCGCCGCGGTGGCGAAGAACGCGCCCGCCACCGACGACGCGGTGTAGGCAATGAAGATCGTCGAGAGCGACACGCCGAGCAACCCGGCATAGGCCCAGAACAGCGCCTGCAGCGTGCCCGTCGACATGCGGTTCTGGCCGAAGCTCATCGCGAACACGATCGCCAGCGGCGACAGCATCGCCAGCCATCCGAGGCCAGACAAGCCGCCGGTCGGGCTGAGCAACGCGACGTAGGCGCCCGAAAAGGCGATGACCATCGCGACGATGCCGGTGAGCAGCACCGCCGACGCCATGTAATTGTAGACCGAAAGCATATAGGCACGAAGCCCCGCGTCGTACGCGACGCCTCGCGCATCGACCGCGGCGCCAACGGGCGCCAGGCCGGGACGGGGATCAGACCAATTGGCCATCGAAACACTCCTTCGCACGGCCCCGATGGCCGCTCCCCGCCAATATCGTGAGTTCCGGTGCGTTGTTCAAGCGAAACACGACATGTGGCGGGCGGGGCTGTAGGTGTCGTGGATGCACCGCCTGTTCGTCGCTTTGCGTCCGCCGCCTGCGATCCGTGACGCGCTCGCGCTCGTGATGGGCGGCGTGCCTGCTGCGCGCTGGCAGGACGACGATCAGCTCCACCTCACGCTGCGCTATATCGGTGAGGTCGAACGGCCGGTCGCCGAAGATGTCGCGCTCGCGCTTGGCCAACTCCACGGGCCTGCGCCGGTGGTCGCGCTCGCCGGAGTCGGTGCGTTCGACAAGCAAGGCCGAGTCGATACGTTATGGGCGGGCGTCGCACCGCACGACGCGCTGGCGACGCTTCACAAGAAAGTCGACCAGGCGTTGGTGCGGATCGGCCTTGCGCCCGAACGCCGCGCCTACCTGCCGCACATCACGCTCGCGCGGCTGCCGCGCTCCGCTGGCGTCGACCCTGCGATCGCGCGCTGGCAAGCCGAGCATGCCGCGCTGGCCAGCGCGCCGTTCCAGCTCGACGCGATGATCCTCTACGAAAGCCATCTCGGCCGCGACCGCGCGCACTACGCCCCGGTCGCGCGGTTCCCGCTCGGCGGCTGAGGCGCGGCGACACTGCCCGGCGTCGCGTCGTCCGCGCGGCAAACGAAGGCGCTGAGATACCAGCGCGTCGGCGTCAGGCTCTCGCTCACCGTGAAGCCCAATTTGTTGCGATCGAGCAGTCCCAGCACCGCTGCTGCAGCCTCCCTTTCGGCATCGTTCGCCTCCGCGCGGATCGTGTTGTTGCTGCCCGCCCCGGGATAGCCGCCGCCTTGGCGCATCAAAGGCAGTGGACGAAGGCGGACCGTGCCCAGAAAGACTGACGCCGATAGTTTGCCCTTGACCGATTGCTGGGCAAGCAGCTGCGCGGCGTTGCGCGCTATTACATAGTTTTCCAGCTCGACGGCTTTGCTGCCACCCGCGCACCAGAACACGTCGATGTCCCATCCACCCGGATTGCCCGCGACCATGATTTGCGTGCTCGGATTGGGCGTTACGTCGGACGGTAGCTGGGTGCGATCGCCGATATCGGTTGGTGCGGGCGGTGGCGCGTCGGTCGGCCCTGCGTCCGTCTTTTCGGCAAGCTGCGCCTGGCCGACATCGAAACTGAAAGCCAACCGTGCAGCGGCAGCGACCCTCGGATCGTCGCTCGAGCCCAGCGCACGACCTAGGTCACTTTTCATTTGATTGAGGCGATCCTGAGCAATCGTGATCTCCTCTGAGCCGTCGAACACGGAGGCCCGGTATTCGCGGAACGTCGGGACGCGGTGGCCGCCGAGCGAGATCAGGAGGAGTTCCTTACGTTCCTTGATCTTTGGGTTGGTTTCGCCCGCGAGCGACGCATTTTCTTCGAGAAGGCCCTTCCAATATCCTTCCTCCGCGGCGACCGACGTCCGGAAGGATGCGTAACGCTGTACGCTCTGAGCCGTGCAGGAATTCAGCTGCGAGCCCAGCGCGACGATCCCTGTAAAGATCGCGCCGATCGCGACGACGCGGTTGCTGATCGCGTTCAGGATACCCGCATTCTCCAAGCTTGGAGTCGAGGCGGGGGGCGGGGACGTTGGCGGCGGCGGTGTCCCCTGCTCGCCGGGCGACGGCGGATCGGCCGCAACGGGTTGGTCAGGCGGCGCCTCATCGGCTGGTGGTACGTCTTCCGGGGGATCGCCCTCCCCCGGCGCGCCGGGCGGCAGCTGATCCTCATCCTGAACCATACATCGCCTCCATTTTGGCGTTGATCTCGGCAATCGCCAGGCCCGCGCTGGCTGGACTGGCAGCGACCCGTTTTTGAACGTGCGGCCAGTCCTTGAGTGACAGCCAGTATCCGCCTGCGGTCAGGCCATCCTTGGTCGCCTGGTCGGCGTAGATGCGGTAGCCGTTGTCGGGGCCGCCGATTTCGGTGCTCCATTCGGCCTTGCCGTCGACCAGCCAGTAACAATCCATCGCCTCGCCCCATTGATGCCACGAAAAGCCGGGTGCGGCGTTGGTGACATGCGGACCGTGGCGCGGGCCGGCAGCGTCGATGCAATGCGCGAGGAACGGCGCGCCGAGCGTCTTCAGCTCGGCGGTCTTGGCGGCGATCTCGGCGGTGCTTCGGCTTTGCCGCCACAGCCCGCCTTGCTCTACGGGCGTGCGGATGCCGAAATACGGCACCATCGTAGTGCCGCGCCCACCGCAATGTGTCAGGCAAGTTTCCAGCTTGGTGCGAAACGCGGGATCGAGGCCGTCGAGCGAAATGGGCATGGCAAATCCGTGCGATGGAGGAAGACGCCACGCATACCCAAGACTACAAGCGACCATCTTATCGTGGGCGGCGCTGGCAGAGGCGTCAAACCGAATTGCAACCCGATTGGATCGATCGAGCCGAAACCGCCGGATCGGCGCTAACCCGCGACCAGCACTCCGCACGCGATCCGCGCGCCCGAATTGCCCGACGGATCGGTCATCATGTCGTCGGCGGCGGCGTGGACCACCATCGCCGCGCCATCTGCATCGAGCAGCGCGTCGAAGCTTCCGCCAGGGATCGTCACACCTATCGTGCCGCGTCCGTCGGCGCCGATCACGAGGTTGGGCAAGTCGCCCGCATGCCGCCCCGCCGGGTTCATCGACCCGTGCTTGGTGCCCAATGGGTTCCAGTGCGGCCCGGCGCTGGCGAAAGCTGGGCCTTCGCAACGCCCGATCGCGTGGAGATGCGTGCCGTGCATTCCCGGCGGCATCAACCGAGCGTCGATGGTCACGCGCAGCCCGCCGGACACCTCGGTCACGCGCACGCGACCCACCTCCTCGCCCGCCGGGGTACGCAACGTCGCGGTTGCGATTCGACCGCCTGCCACCGGCGCCCCGACCTTGGCATCGTCGCTTGCACAGCCAGCCAGCGCCGCGCCCACGATCAATGCTGTCGCCGTTCCGATCGATCCGATCCGCATCGCCCAACACTCCCTGGTTCGCATTCCCACCATCGGCCCCAATGCGCCGTTCCGCAAGCGAGCGCAGCCTGCGCCGTCGCTGGCGCCAAAAGATGATACAATATGCCGTCTTGACCTTCGCTTCCTCGTGCGCAAAGCGGGACGCCTATGAAGACCCCCCTCCTCACCGCAACCGCCGTCGCGCTTCTGGCGCTCACGGCCTGTCAGTCCAAGACCGCGACCAACACGGTCGACAACACGGTCACCTCCAACACCACGACCGCCGCGACCACGCCGGTCGAATTGCCGCCGGCGATCAAGTCGGAAGGCTCGTACCGCTGTCACGGCGACAACAGCCTGGTCAAGGTGACCTTCTTCGAAGCCGGCAAGGACGGCAGCACGACCGCCAGTGTCATGTCGCCCCCCGACGCGCCGCCGGTGCTGCTCAAGAGCCCCGCCGCCGGTCAGCCGATGGTCGCCGATGGCGGCTGGTCGCTGTCGGGCAACGCCCAGTCGTTCAAGCTCGCCCAGCCGGGCAAGCCCGAGCAGAGCTGCTCGAAGTAAGCGTCAACCCCTCCCCCCTTGCGGGAGAGGGATACCGGAGACTTAGCCACGGAGTGGCTTAGTCGAAGTTGGGAGAGGGGTTGCGGTCGCGAGGCGACCCGGGCGGCGCGCCGCGCCGCTCCCCTCTCCAAGCTGCGCTAGGCGCTGAAGCGCCAAGCTGCGCTATCCTCTCCCGTCGAGGGAGAGGAAGTTGGAACCAATGTCAGCCGTTGCATATGGGTCTCCACGCAGGCACCACCCATGCCATGGCGACGATCGCGATCTACAGCCTGAAGGGCGGCGTCGGAAAGACGACGCTGGCGGTCAATCTGGCCTGGGCCGCCGCCACGCAATCGGCGCGCCGCACGCTGCTGTGGGATCTCGACCCGCAGGCGGCGAGCTCCTTCCTCCTCGCGGCGAAGACGCCGAAGGGCGAGGCGCGATCGATTTTCTCGAAGGACGCGGCGCCCGAAAAGTCGATCCGCGCGACCGCGACGCCGCGGCTCGACCTGATCGCCGCCGACGCGAGCTTGCGCGACCTCGACCTGCTGTTCCACGAGCTCGACAAGAAGAAGCGGCTGCAAAAATTGCTCGCCGGCCTGTCGGACGAATATGACCGCATCGTCCTCGACTGCCCGCCGGGGCTGACCGAGACCAACAAGCAAGCGATGCGCGCCGCCGATCTGATCGTCGTCCCCGTCATCCCATCGCCGCTGTCGCAGCGCGCGTTCGAGGAATTGATCCACTATCTCGGCACGACCAAGCGCGTGCTCCCGGTCCATGTCATGGTCGATCGCCGCCGCCGCCTCCACGCCGACAGTGTCGCCGCCAATCCGGGTTGGCCGGCAATCCCGATGGCGAGTGCGGTCGAGCAGATGAGCGTGCGTCGTGCGCCGCTCGGCGAGTTCGCCGCGCGCTCGCCCGCCGCCGATGCCTTTGCCGGATTGTGGCAAACGGTGGAGCAATGGCTCGCGGTGCCGGAGCGATGAGTGCGGCCGAAAAGGGGTTGTGCTCCGGCGTAGGCCGGAGCGTTGGCCGGTTGGCTCATCGCTTAAGGCCAACGCTCCGGCCTGCGCCGGAGCACGGGACAGGCACATGAAGCACCTCCCCGAACCCTCCTACGACCTGCTCGACCCCAACCTCGTGCTCGGCGCCTATGCGGTCGGGGTGTTCCCAATGGCCGACGCGCGCGACGCCGCCGGGATCTATTGGGTGGAGCCGCGCAAGCGCGCGGTGCTGCCGCTCGACGGCTTCCACCTGTCGAAGTCGCTCAGGAAGACGATCTCGGCCGACCGATTCCGCGTGACCGCCGATGCCGCGTTCGAAGAGGTCATCGCATTGTGCGCCGAAAGCGCCGACGACCGCCCCGACACCTGGATCAACACCACGATCGAAACCGCGTTCACCAACCTCCACTTCCGCGGATACGCGCACTCGGTCGAATGCTGGGACGGCGATGCTCTGGTCGGCGGGCTCTATGGCCTGGCACTCGGCCGCGCGTTCTTCGGCGAATCGATGGTCAGCCGCGCGACCGACGCGTCGAAGGTCGCGCTTGCCTGGCTCGTCGCGCGGCTGCGCGTCGGCGGGTTCACGCTTCTCGATTGCCAGTTCCAGACCCCGCACCTCGCCTCATTGGGCGCGATCGAGATCGATCGGGCGGATTACGTCGCGTTGCTCGGCGGCGCGATCGAGGGCTCGCTCGGTGGCGCGGCGTCGGCTGGTGCCCCGGCGGGCGATTTCGGCGCGCTCGACCGGTTGCCGCCGCCCGCGCCGCTGCCCCCCACGACGGAGGGCGCCGCCACGGTATCGGGGCCGCTCGTCGGGAAGGACATCGTGCAGCTCTTGACCCAGACGTCGTAGACCGGATCCTGCACGACGTTCAGGCTGGGGCGTTCCTTGTACAGCCAGCCCGAATGGACTCGCTTCCACGACCCGTCGGGCTGCGCCACGTCGAGCTGGACGAACGCGCCGGTATAATGGTCCTGCTCCCACGGCGCGGTCTGTTCGCAAGCGCGCAGCCGCACCACGACGTTGCCGACGCGCATCGCCTGGCCCGGCTTCATCGTCAGGTCGCGCGACTGGCTGTTGCGCTTGTTGAGTAGCCCGAGCACCGCGACTCGGTCCTTCATCGGGGTCGTGCCGGCTTCGGGGTTGGTTGGATCGCCCGACACGTCGACGGTCTCGACGCTACCGGCGACCTGCGCGTCGTCGAGCGTGGTCGCGGGTGCAGTCGCGGCGGCGACCGGCGCGGGCGCCGGCTGGCCCTCATACCAATTGTACCCCGCCCATCCCGCAGCGCCGACACCGGCCAGCAATGCGGCGATGCCGACGACGCGGCGCGAGTTCATGCGTCGGGGGTCCAGGCTTCGTAATCGCCGGTCGCGGGCGCGCGCTTGCCGCCCTTTTCGAGCGCGCCCGACGGCCGATACGCCAGCGCGGTGCCGGTCATGTTGGGCACCGCCGGCTTCTCCCAGCCACGCGTCGGCGGCAGCGCGCGATCGGGCACGTCGTCGATCTGGTGATGCAGCCAGCTGAACCAGTCGGGCGGAACTCGGCTGGCGTCGTTGGCGCCGGCATAGATCACCCAGCGCCGCGGGTTGCCCGCGGTGTCGGTGCCGCCCTGATAATAGACGTTGCCGAGCTCGTCCTCGCCGACCCGAGTCTTGCCGATCAGCCCAAGCATGGTTCCCCAGCTCGCGCCGTTCCACCAAGTGAAGGGATTGAGATTGATGCCCATGGGCTCGGCGCTTAGCGGAGGCGGCGGGAGCGTTCAACGGGAGATGGGGGCATCCGTTCGCTGCAATGTACGCTTCCCCGGCGAAGGGCGCGGCCCAGTCGGAAAGGTGGATGTAACTAGCCGAGGCGTTCACCAAAAAGTCGCCCGCAACTGGGCCCCGGCCTTTGCCGGGGAGGCGTCAAACGAGCAACGCCTATTTAGGCCAACTCACCTTGTCACCCTCGGCGATGCCGAGCGCCGCGCTGCGTCCGCCCTTGATCTCGAGCACTGCGCCGACCGGCTCGCCCGACGATAACGGAGTCTCGTCGAACGGCACCGCATTCTCGGCGATGTGCGCGATCGTGCCGTCGGCGCGGATGAAGATGATGTCGAGCGGGCTCGGCGTGTTCTTCATCCAGAAGCTCGCCGCGCGGGGCGGCCCGTCGGGCGGGTACGGCCAGAACAGCATGCCGTAATCGTCGGCAAGGCCGGTGCGGTACATCAGCCCGCGCTCCTGCTCGGCGGCGGTCTTGGCTTGTTCGACGTGGAAGACGTGGCGACCGTTGGCGCTCGTGACGGTGACGTCGAACTTCGCCACCGCGCTCGCGGCATTGCCCGCGTCGCTGGTCGCGCACCCGGCCGGCAACGCGCACAACGCCAGCGGCAGCAACATCCTACGCAATATCATGCAATCAATCGTCCCGTTCGACCGCCACCGCGAGCGGGCCTTTGCGCCCGTCGACGATCCGCGCGCGCAGCCTTTGGTCGGGCTCGACCTCGTGCAATCCCGCGCGGCGCAGCGTTTCCATATGGACGAATATATCGGCGCCATCCGAATCGCGCACCAGAAAACCATAGCCTTTGAGCCGGTTGAACCATTTGACCGCGGCCGGCTCGAACGCGCCGGCATCGTCGAGCATCGTCACCGGGTCGATTCGGTCGCCGTCGCTGCGCTGCCGCGGCGCCGGCTCGATCGCGGTGGACAGGTCGATCGACAGGATCTCGGTCGCCTGCAGCCCGCGCTGGCGGCGCACCGCGCGGCATTCGATCCGGGCGCCCTCGGGCAAGCTGCGCCGGCCGTGCGGCTGCAGGACGGAGAAGTGGATCAGGATGTCGCCGGCATGATCGTCGTCGACCAGGAAGCCGAACCCGCGCGTGACGTCGAACCATTTGACCGATCCGGCGTGCCGTGATTCGTCATCGCCCGGCAGATCGGCGACGGACTCGTCGGACGGCGGGCGCGACCGCTCGTTCACTTCCGGATGCGGCTCTGTACGCACGGATTACCCCCTGGGCGCGACTGTACCACGTTTGCCGGCAAAGCCAAATTGGCGCGAGCGATTCGCAAAGCCTCAAAGCTCGATTGCGGCGGGGTCGTCGCCCGGCGCCATCGTCGCGATCCGCCGCGCAAGTTGCGGCGAATGACCGGCGCGCAGCATCGCCGCGATCTGCTTCTCGCGGCCGGGCCGGTCGGCGGGCGAGTCGGCGAACGGGCCGATCCGCCGCCGCCGCGCGAAGGTGATCGCCGCTTCGAGCGCGCGATCCTCGATCGCGGGCGCGATCGCCTCGGCATCGTCGCCCTTTACCCCGGCCTGATACAGGGCCCCCGCCACCCGTCGCGCGCCGAGCCCGCGCCGCGCCATCGCGCTCGCCTTGGCCTCGCCGTAAGCGCGGTCGTCGATATAGCCGAGCTCGGCGAAGCGCTCGGCAAGGCCTACGGGGTCCGCCGCCTCCCCCTCCCAGCCGCGCTCGCGGATCTTGCGGCGAAGATAGTCGACCAGCCGCGAGCGAGTCGTCGCGAAGCGTTCGACGTAGCGCAGCGCCAGCCGTTCGAGCGCGGCGCGGTCGAGCGGCGGGACAGGTCGTGAAGTGCGCGCCATCGCCTTGATTGTGCCACACTGGCAACGGATTTTGAACGCGTGCCATTGGCAGGGGGGTTCTACCTTTGGCGCGGACGCGGCCGGCACGAACCGGACGCGCACAACATGGGCGCATGCGAATGACGATGGATACGGCAACAGAGGCGGCGGCGAGCGAGCGTGCGGCGGCGCTTGCCCCGACGCCGAGCGACGATTCGCTGCCGCGGCGATTCGCCGACTTCGCGACGTTGGGCAACGCGCTGGACTACGCCGCGCAAGGCACCAAAGGCCTCAATTTCCACGATCCGCGCGGCGCGCTGATCCGCGCCTACACCTTTGCCGAACTTCGCGACGATGCGCTGGCGATGGCACGGCGGCTGATCGCGGCCGGGATCAAGCCCCAGGACCGAGTCGCACTGATCGCCGAGACCGGGACCGAATTCGCCGCTTTGTTCTTCGGCGTCGTCTATGCCGGCGGCTGGCCGGTGCCGCTGCCGCTCCCGACCAGCTTCGGCGGGGCGCAATCCTATATCGACCAGCTCTCCGTCCAGCTCGACAGCTGCGATCCGAAACTGCTGATCTATCCGCCCGAAATCGGCGCGATGTGCGCCGAGGCCGCCAAGCTTCGCAACGTCGAGGGAATCGACTGGGACAGCTTCGCCGGGCGTCCCGCGCCCGATGCCGAACTGCCGGGGGCCAGCACCGACGACATCGCCTATCTGCAATATTCGAGCGGATCGACTCGATTCCCGCATGGCGTCGCGATCACCCATGCCGCCTTGCTGTCGAACCTCGCCGCGCATTCGATCGGGATGCATGTCGGCCCCGGCGACCGCTGCGTGTCGTGGCTGCCCTGGTACCACGACATGGGGCTGGTCGGCTGCTTCCTGTCGGTGGTCGCGAACCAGGTCTCGACCGATTATCTCAAGACCGAGGATTTCGCACGGCGCCCGCTCGCTTGGCTCGACCTGATCAGCCGCAACCCGGGCACCACGCTCTCTTACTCGCCGACCTTCGGCTACGATATCTGCGCGCGCCGCATGTCGAGCCAGACCAAGGCCAGCGACCGCTTCGACCTGTCGCGCTGGCGAGTCGCCGGCAACGGCGCCGACATGATCCGCCCCGACGTCATGCAGTCGTTCGTCGACGCGTTCTGCGACGCGGGCTTCAAGGCCAGTGCGTTCCTGCCGAGCTATGGTTTGGCCGAGGCGACCTTGGCGGTGTCGATCATGCCACCGGGTGAAGGCATCCGCGTCGAACTCGTTGAGGAAACGCAGCTTTCTGGGCAAGCCGGACGCCGAGACCGGCCCCAGCGCTACCGCGCGATCGTCAATTGCGGCAAGCCCGCGCGCGACATGAAGATCGAGATTCGCGAGGAGGACGGCACCCCCCTCCCCGAACGTGCGATCGGCAAGGTGTGGTGCGCCGGGCCGTCGTTGATGACCGGCTATTTCCGCGACCCCGAAGCCACCGCGGCATGCATGGCGGCCGGCTGGCTCGACACCGGCGACATGGGCTACATGTCGGACGGCTACATCTACATCGTCGGCCGCGCCAAGGACATGATCATCGTCAACGGCCGCAACCATTGGCCGCAGGATATCGAATGGGCGGTCGAGCAGCTTCCCGGCTTCAAGGCCGGCGATATCGCCGCGTTCGCGATCACCACGCCGGGCGGCGAGGAAACTCCCGCGGTGCTGGTCCAGTGCCGGTCGAGCGACGAGGCCGAACGCGTGCGCCTCCGCGACGAAATCCGCGAGCGCGTGCGCTCGGTCACAGGAATGAACTGCGTGATCGAACTGATCCCGCCGCGCACGCTGCCGCGCACCAGTTCGGGCAAGCTCAGCCGCGCCAAGGCGCGCAACCTCTACCTCGCTGGCGAGATCAAGCCCTACGCCATCGCCGCGTAAGCGGAGCGCGCCAGGCTAACGGGCTAGCAAGTTGTCTTTCGCCAAGTCACCGCGCTGGGCCCAGTTCCCATCGTGATGGTGTCCGAGGAGGGATCGCGCGTGATCGGGCCCTGCCGCATGCCCGTTCCGGCAATGTTCATCGACAAGATGTAGCTGCCGTCGCCACTCGGCGCTATCGACCAGCTGCCGCTGCCGTCGGCATTGTCGCCGAGGCTGTGATCGCTGTTGAAGCGCAGCCACTGCGCGCAGGATGGCGCGGCGACATTTTCCCATTGCCCCATCAGCCAGCTGTCGTCGGACGCCGCCGGTGTGACGGGGGCAGCGAGAGGCGTGCCGGATGCCAGCGGCGTGGCGGCTGCACTCGGCATTCCGGTCGGCGTCGACACGTTCAAGTTCAGGGCCGTCCCGTCGGTGCTCGCGGCGCTTGCGCTACTCGTCGTGCCGTGGGGCCGAAACACGCCTGTTGCCCACAAAGCAAGTACGACGACGATCAATGCGACCACGCCGACGATGACGAACACCGCGGTCTTGCTGCCCGGCGTGGGCGGCGCGTAGCCAGGCGGGCGAGGCCTGGTCGCCTGCCCCGCGACGATGGGTGCGGCCGCTGCACCAGGAACTGCCGACGCCGGGCCGGCGGGGGAAGTCGAGCTGGCCGGCGACGCAGCGTCGGCGGCTGCCGGATGAAGCAGCGCCGCCTTCTGCTGGTCGAATTCCTCCTGCGTCAGGACCCCGCGATCACGCAGATCCGCCAGCCGCCCCAATTCCTCGCTGATATCCGACACCGTATTCCCCCAGATTACGCCATTTCATCTGGTCTAGGCGCTTGGCGGGCCGTCGCATTGTAGGAAATGGTCACAAGCCTTGGCGGACGGCGTTTCGCAATCAACCGGCATCAGCCCCTCACTCCGTTAACAAAGCCAGGAAAACGCGCGGAGCAGGAAGGCCTCGCCGCCTTCGCGCACGACTTCGCCATGCGCCACGACGACAATCTCCGGATGCTCGTCGATCAATGCGCGGATCTTGGGCCGCGTGGTCTTGCGGCGGCGGAAGCTAGTGCGCAGGTCGATCGGCGGATAGCCCCAGCCCTGGGTCATCTTCGACCATCGGGCGATCGGCCGAAACCACCACGGCCAATGGTCTTTGAGAAAGGCTTCGCTGAAGGGTTGCGACAGATCGGCGATGATCGCGGTGCGGGACGCGCGATGGTAAAAGATCAGCTCGTCCAGGAAAGGCGAGTTGGTGAAGTAGAACTGGTCGATCTGCCCGGCCCATTCGGGCGGCGGCTTTGCATCGAGCGTGCCGGAAAATGCCAGGGTCTTGCACTTGGCGATCGTCGAGGCGGTCCCCCACATCCGCCCCTCCGGAAATCGCTCCCGCCACGCGGCGAGGAACAGGTAATGGAGCTTGTTGGGGCTGACCAGGTGCCGCACCGGCCCGAGCGCGCGCACCTGTTGCTCGAGTCCGGGCGTGGGCTCGACCGGCGACCACAGCCAAAGCCCGCCGTCGTCCAGCCGCACGACCACCATCCGCGTCGGATAGTCGAAGCCGAAGAACGAGACCACGCCGCCGTCCGCGATCCAAAGCTCCGGTCCGAGTGGCTCGAGCATGACCTATCCTACCCTACCGAGCGTGCCTCACCGGGCGCACCAGGCACGCTCAGCGGATGTCCTTATATCCCTTGGTGACGGGCTTGCCGCTGAACAGGATCGAGAAATAGTTGATGAAATAGATGCTCGCCATCTTCAGGAAGCCTTGCTTCTTCATCCGGCGCCCCGATGTCGGCATCACGAAGCTGGGGCAAAACAGCACCTTGCCGTGCTTCTTGGCGCGCTTGCCGATATCGACGTCCTCGCCGTAGAATTCGATCGTGCTGTCGAATCCGCCCATCTTCTCCAGCACGTCGCGGCGGATCGCGAAATTGCCGCCGACCATCATGTGTCCGGTCACGCCGTAGAGCGGCCGCGCCGCGACGAACCAGCCGGTAGAGATCGCGTTGCGGATGCCGCTGAGGTCGTAGAAACTGTATGGGCCGGACAGGCAGGCGAGGTCCGGATTCCTGCCGAATTGCTCCCAGATTTGCTCGATCCAGCCGGCGGGCGGATGCGTGTCGGCATCGACATAGGCGATGATGTCGCCTTTCGACCCGACGAAACCGCGCTGCCGCGCCCGCGTGATGCCCTTTTCGGGCTCGAACAGATAGGTCGCCGCCGGATAGCGCTCGACCACCGCCTTGGTGCCGTCGGTGCTGTTATTGTCGACGACGACGATTTCCATCGCCTTGCCCGTGACATTCTGCATCACCGCATCGAGGCACGCGGGCAGATACGCTTCCTCGTTATAGGCGGGGATGACGAGGCTGATCGTCGGCCGTCGTTGTTGCGTGCCGGACACCGTCATTTGCGCCCGGTCAGCGCCTTGAACACTTCGGAGGGACCACCCGACAGGCTGGCGACGATCACGAAGACCAGGGCGAGCGGTGCCAGCACGATCCCCAGCAGGATGCTCGTCAGAACGGATTTCTTGGCCGGCGCGGGGTTCATCCGCCGCCGCCTAGCAGTTTCGATCGCGGTTGGGGAGTGCGCCGCCGCTAAGCCGTTCGACCTCCGCTCAAAATGGCACGCGGCGCGACGAACTAAAATCCTTGGCCCTAACCCTTCGCTAACCTGCACAGGGTATCGCGCGTCGAGTGAACATGGCGCCCTCATCGCAATTCCCCAAGCCGCGGATCGACGTCCGCGCGTTGCTTGGGCTGTACGATCCCGCGGACACCACCGATTGGGGACCGATCCGCGCGGCGCAATTGCATGCCGGGCGCCAGCTCGCCTTGTTCCTGCTCGCCGCCAATCTGATCGGCGCCGCGCTGATGGTCATCCTGCTCGACCATCACGCGTCGCGATCGATGCTGATCGGGTGGGGCGTGGCGACCGGCGGGGTGGGCATTTTCGTCGCGATCCGCCGTCTCGCCACACGCCATCGCGACGCCAGCAGCGCGCCGCTGCGCGATGTTCGCGACACCGTGGTCGAGGGAATCGCGCTCGCGATCGTGTGGGCGGCGCCGCCCCTCGCGCTCGCCGCGCGGATCGATATCGGCACCGCGATGGCGGTGTGGATCCTTCTGTCGATCATGATGACGGCGTCGGCGGTGGCGATGGCGGCGCTGCCACTCGCCACGTTGAGCTTCCTCGGCATCCTCGGCACTGCCATCGCGACGATGCTGATCATGCTCGGCAGCCCGTTACTGGCGGCGGCGACGATCCTGTTCGTCGCGCTGCTGATGATCGGCTGTTACCAGCGCTGCAAGGCGCTCGTCGTGATCCGCGCCAACGAGATCGGCTTGTCGGAGCGCGATGCCACCGTCAGCCTGTTGCTACGCGAATTCGAGGAAGAAGACGGCGACTGGCTGTGGGAGACCGACAGCGCGCGCCGCATCGTGCGCGCGTCCCCGCGCTTTGCCCGCTCGATCCATCTCGATCCGGTCAAGATCAACGGCATGCCGCTGCTCCAGGCGCTGGCGGGCGAACGATGGGAATCGGGCGAATTTTCGCCGGGTCTCCGGACGCTTTCCGAAAAGCTCAAAGGGCGCGAACCGTTTCGCGACCTGGTGCTGCCGGTCCATGTCGATGGCAGCCAGCGCTGGTTCGCGCTCGCCGCCAGCCCGCGCTTCGACGATCGCGGCGCGTTCATGGGCTTTCGCGGCGTCGGGTCGGACGTCACCGTCCAGCGCGAATCGGCCGACCAGATCAACCGCATGGCGCGGTTCGACACGCTGACCGGTCTCCCCAACCGACTTCAGCTCAACGAGCAACTCGCCAAGGCGATGGCCGATGCCGAGAAATGGGGAATGCGCTGCGCGTTCATGATGATCGACCTCGACCGCTTCAAGGCGGTCAACGATTCGCTTGGGCACCCGGTCGGCGACCGATTGCTCGGCAGGGTATCCGAACGGCTTAGCCGCCTAGTCACCGAAAACGAGACGATCGGGCGGCTCGGCGGCGACGAGTTCGCGGTGGTGGTGCGAGACGCGTCGGACACCGAACGAATCGACCGGCTCGCGCGGTCGATCATCGAAACGCTGTCGCGGCCGTACGATCTCGACGCGCACACGCTCTTCATCGGCGCGTCGGTCGGCGTCGCCATCGGGCCGCGCGACGGGCGCACCGCGGAAATGCTGGTGCGCTCGGCCGACCTTGCGCTCTATCGCTCCAAGGATGCCGGGGGCGGCGTGTTTCACGCCTACGAACCCCAGCTCCACGTCAAGGCGGAGGAGCGGCGCGTGCTCGAAATGGCGCTGCGCCAGGCGCTCGAAAAGGGCGAGATGCACCTCGAATACCAGCCGGTGGTCGCCGCCGGCACGGGCGGCCTGACCGGGTTCGAGGCGCTGCTGCGCTGGACTCACCCCGAACTGGGCGTGGTCTCGCCCGCCAAGTTCGTGCCGCTCGCCGAGGATGCGCGGCTGATCGGGCCGATGGGCGAATGGGTCTTGCGATCGGCGTGCGACGAGGCCTCCAAATGGCCCTCGCCGACGCGAGTCGCGGTCAACGTATCGCCCGAACAACTCCTCAATCCGGCGTTCGTGGCGGTGGTCGCCTCCGCGCTGGCCAATAGCGGGTTGCCGCCGCAACGGCTCGAGCTCGAAGTCACCGAAGGCGTGTTCATGCGCGAAGGCACCGTCGCGGTGCAGGTGCTCGAACGCATCCTCGATCTCGGCGTGCGGCTCAGCCTCGACGATTTCGGCACCGGCTATTCGTCGCTCGGTTATCTCGCCCGCACGCGTTTTTCGACGATCAAGGTCGACCGCAGCTTCGTCCAGGGCGCGTCGAAGGGCCAGAAGGAGCCGATCGCGATCATCCGCGCGGTGGTCGCGCTCGCGCAGTCGCTCGGCATGGCGACGACGGCCGAAGGCGTCGAGACCGAGCAGGAGCATCTGATGGTGCAGGAACTCGGCTGCACCAAGGTTCAGGGTTACTATTTCGGCCGGCCGTTGCCGGTCGCTGAAGCCCGCGCGCTCGCCGCCCGCAGCTGGGACGACGCGGCCGCCGCTTGATCAGCCGCGAGCCGCGCCGCGCGAACTGCATCACCCGATCTTCCAGTCGGTGCCGTCGCAAAACACCGGCACGAAGTTCGCCCCGCCACCCGCAACGACCGAGTTGAACGTCGTCGCATCGGCGTCGTTGACGAACGCCCGTGCGCCTGCGCCCGCCGTCGCCGCTGCGGGGAGCGCAGCGACTGCGTAGGTCGGGAACTTGACTGGCTTGTCGACCTCGAACCGCTGGCCGCTATTGGTCAGCTTGAGCGTGCCCGTGCGCCCGCTCGCCGTATGTTTGAACAGGAGCGTCTGGTTGCCGTAGCCGATGATATCGAGCCGAGCCTCCCCGGTGGCGTGCTGGTTCTCGATGCTCCAGCGGACGACGGTGCTTGCCGCTCCCTGCGTTTCCAGGTCGGTAATCGTCGCCGGCGCTACGCCGCCTGCGCCCGCGAAGGCGAGATAGCGAAGCCGCGCGCCGCTCGGCACGTTCCCGATGGCAGTAGCATGGGCCGAATAGATGCCGAGCGGATTGAGTGCGGGGCTGGTGATCAGGTGATAGATGTTCTGCTGGACGTAGAGTTCGTTATGGTCGTCGATGAAGGGCAGTGGCAACATCGCGTTTCCAGCCGCGTTGTGCTGGGTCAGCCACGGGGTGTTGTTGCCGAGGTGCGCGAAGCTGAACCTGGCGTGGAGCGTTTCGACCGGTGTGCACGGGCTGTCGCCTTGTGCGTCCAGCACCTTGATTATATCGACACCATTGCCGGCATAGATCGTATGTTGCGCCGCCCGCATCGAAATGCCGCTGTCGTATTTCCAGTCGTTCGTGTCCCAAGGCAGTGTGGCGGTGAATAGCCGGACTTCCTCCCCGGTCCCGGCGACTCCGTTGTTCGAGGCGGTCCAGAACGCCATGTGGCGTTCGGACCAATAGACGAAGGGATTGCCGGTCTGGCGCGAACGCCCGCCGAACTTCATCTCCCAGCGATCGGTGAAGGCCGGCTGCGACGTATCGAGCGGGGTGAATGAACCCGTCGCGTTCTGCCCGATCGCCAGCACGCGGTCGGTCAATGACGGCGACCCCGGGAGGATCGAGTCCGCCGGAAACGGGCTGTACGCGTATTGGAGGCGGATGTGCGTGTCGGAATGCGTCCCGTCGCCATCGGTGCGGTCGGGGCACACGAAGTCGAACAAAACCTGCGAAGTGCCGTCATCGATTGTCGGCGGCTGCAGCGTGTCGGCGATAAACGTCTGCGCGTTGGCCAACAGATCCGCCACGCGCTCCCATCCGGCGGGCGAGACCGACCAGGCATAGACGCCGATATTGTCGGCCGTGCCGCCGGACACCGGATCGGTATGCGTGCCCGAATCGGGTCCATAGACCCACGCGCCCTCGTTGGCGGTCGTCCCGCTGGTCGCCGACAGGTCGTCCCAGGTCGTAAATATCTCCGTCATTCGCGCTTTCTCCCGCAGGTTGGAATGGCTGCGAGGGCCCATGCCGCTCGCATCACATGGATACACGCACCGTTGTCGGACGGCCACGTTCAGTCGCCGCGCGTCGCCCCAAAACGGCGTTTACAGGCTGGAAACCAAGGATCTGGAAGGTGGCAGGGGAGCTCGGATTCGAACCGAGGGCCTTCGGTTTTGGAGACCGACGCTCTAACCAGCTGAGCTACACCCCTAAGCCGAAGCGGCTCCTATCGCCCCGTCGATAGCAGCGCAAGGCCGGCCGGCGTGCCCGCGGCGCGATCCCGCCCGGACAGGGGCCCCTTGCCCGGAGTGTTGAAGCCGGTCGACACGATACAGTCGACGGTGCTCGCGATCGTCACGCCCTTGATGGCGCTGAATAATCCTATTTGCATTGGTTCCTCCGATGTGGAGCGACTCAAGTGTCAGACGAAATCCAACATTTCCAATGGTTTATTGTTGGATTTCTCCAACAGGCGATTAGCCGCCCGCCGATCGGCGCCGTCGTCGGCTTCTTAGGCGTCGGCCCAACCATTCGAATGCGCTCAATGCTTCAAGAACGATTTGAGCAAGGCGCCGCCGCTCGGGCCGCCGGCTCGGCGCCAGGCGCAAGCACTTGCCCCCTCCCTCACCCCACGCTACAGCCGCGATCAATCCGACATCGGGATTAACTTGTCGTCCGAGCCCTTCACGGGACCGGGCGGCGGGCCTATGTCCGGAACCGATCGATACAACGAACAGGTATTCCCGTGGCCAGAACCTCTCCCGTCGAGTTCATCCGGCAAGTCCAGGCCGAGACCAGGAAGGTTGCCTGGCCGTCACGGCGCCAGACGATCATGACCGCGGTGATGGTGATGATCATGACGCTGATCCTGGCGGTGTTCTTCTTCGTGATCGATTCGGGGTTCGAAGCGATCGTGAAGGCTCTCCTCGGCCTCGCGGCGAAATAAGGGTTCTTTGCAAGTGGCACGCTGGTACATCATCCACGCTTATTCGGGTTTCGAGGGCAAGGTCCGCGACGCGATCATGTCCGAGGCGACCCGCATGGGGCTCGAGCAACTGGTCGAGGCGATCGAGGTCCCGACCGAGACCGTGACCGAGGCGCGCCGCGGCAAGAAGGTGTCGGTCGAGCGCAAGTTCATGCCCGGCTACGTGCTCGCCAAGCTCTCGATGAATGACGACGTCTATCACCTCGTCAAGAACACCCCGAAGGTGACCGGCTTCCTCGGCCCGAACGGCAAGCCGCAGGCGATCAGCGACACCGAAGCCGCGCGGATGCTCAATTCGAAGGACGAAGCCGCCGCCAACGCGCCCAAGCAGCAGATCAAGGTCGACTATGAGATCGGCGACAGCGTCAAGGTGCTCGACGGCCCGTTCGCGAGCTTCACCGGCATCGTCGAGGAACTCGATTTCGACAAGGCCAAGGTCAAGGTGTCGGTGTCGATCTTCGGCCGAGCGACCCCCGTCGAACTGGATTTCGAGCAAGTCGAGCGAAGCAAGTAAGCCGGAGGCGCACAGGATTAGCTTCAGCTAATCCTGAGACGCCGAACGGCCGGCCGGCGGGAGCGCAAAGCGCACCCGTCCGACGAGAACGCGGGATTTACTCCCGCGTCGCACGGCCGCGCGAGGCAATCAGAACTTGAAGCTCACCTCGCCGCCGAACGTCCGCGGCGGGTTGAAGTTGGCATAGTCGCCAAGCACCACGTCATTGGCCCCCGAGCGGCGATAGATGTGCTGCTCGTTGAGCAGATTGCGGCTCCAGGCCGACACGGTGAACGCGTTGCCGTTGTTGCCGATCCGGATGTCGGCCAGCGCGATCCGGCCGTTGACGACGAAGCTCGGTTCCGTCTTCACGCTCTCCGACTGGAAGCTGTACTGCGAGTCGGCATAATTGGCGTCGAGGTGGAAGCGAAGCCGGGTGTCGCCACTGCCGACCGGCACGTCGTAATCGATGAAGCCCGACGCAGCGTTGCGCGGCGTGTAGACCACGTACACCTGGGTGAGCACGCCAAAGGTCGGCCCCGGGTTGGGGTTCGCGGTCCTGGGGATGTTGGTATAGGTGTACGCGTACGATGCCCCGAGCGTCAGGTTCTGGACCGGGCGGATCGTCAGGTCGGCTTCGAACCCGCGAATTTTCGAGATGCCCGGCGCATTGGCCGTATTCTCGGTATGCAGGTTGAAGTTGGGGTTCGGAATCGTCGTGCCCGGCAGGAACTGGTTGGTATCGACATTGTCGAAGTCGATCTGCGTTCCCGACCGGTCCATGATATAGGCCGCCAGATTGAGGCGCACCTTGCGGTCGAGGAATTCGGTCTTCGCGCCGATTTCATACGCCTTGACCGATTCAGGCCCGAACGCGCCGAAGTTCGACGAGCGGTCGTTCGCGCCGCCTGCGCGGAAACCGCTCGAATACTTCGCGTAGAGGTCGATCCCGGGCGCCGGATCGAACGCCAGCGTGACCAGCGGATCGAAGCGGCCCTGATCATAGTTGAACAGGTAGTTGGTCGGGATATTGGAGACCAGGTACAGGACGCCGTTGCGCTTGTCCTTGGTGTAACGGCCACCGACCGTCAGGTGCAGCGCATCGTTCGCCCAGTCGGGCGAGTAGGTGAACTGGCCGAACACCGCGTAGCTCCGCGCCTTTGCGAAGCTGGCGCGCTGGAGGAAGCGCGAGCCATATTCCCAGCCCTGGTTGGCCGAGGTGATCGGGCCGGTCACGGTCGGGCTCAGGATGGTGTAGCCCGTGCCGTCGACGTTCCATCGGTTCGACGACGGCGTTGCGGCCGATTCGCGGGCCTGCTCGGTGAAGTAATAAAGCCCCGCGACGTAGCTGAACTGCGGGACGCTGCCGACCGCCTGGAATTCCTGACTGAACTGGCTCTGGTAGAGGTCCGACAGGCTGTACCGGCTGAACAGCCCGTTGGGCGAGAACGCTACTCGCTCCGGCCCGCCCGAATTGTCCCACTGGTTGGTCGAGACTCGGCGCCACGCGGTGATCGAGCGCAGCTCGAGCTCGGGGGCGACCTTGTACGAGAGCTTGGCGCTGAACCCCTCGGTCTGGTCGACGCTATATTGCTGCGGCACGCCGACATCGGCGACGTCCTGGCGGTTCGCGTGAACCTTCACCAGCGGCGGCAGCGGCGCGATGCACGTCGTCGCCGACACCGTGCTCGAAATGCAGGTCGTCGAACCTGCCGGAGCGCCGGGGAAGATGATCCGGCCGGTGGTCGTGTCGACCACCCCGACCGGGCGGTTGAGCGGGTTGTAGTTGACGAGCTGGCTGAAGAACGGCGTGTTCTCGTCCTTGGCCTTGTCGTACGAGAAATCGGCGGTGAAGCCCTCGGACGGGGTCCAGCGCGCCGAGGCCCGGCCGCCGACGCGGTTATACGCGTTCCAGCCGACCGCCGAAGCGAGCGGATCCCTGGTCGTCGCGCCCTGGTGCTGGATCACGCCGTCGAGCTTGACCGCGATATTGGCGAATGCCGGCAGGTTGAGGTGCAGCTGGCCGTCATAGGCGCCTTCATTGCCGAAGCCCGCGGTCGCGCTGCCGCCCCACACGCCGGTCGGTGCCTTGGTCACGATGCTGACCGCACCGCCTTCGGTGTTGCGGCCGAACAACGTGCCCTGCGGCCCGCGCAGCACTTCGATCCGTTCGACGTCGAACAAAGCGGCGTTGAGCCCCTGCGACCGGCCGAGATAGACGCCGTCGAGATAGACGCCGACACCGGTGTCGCGCGCGGTCTGGTTCTGGTCGAACGGCACGATGCCGCGGATACCGACGGTCAACGCCGACTGGCGCGCTTCGAAGGTCGCGATGCGCAACGACGGCACCGTGCCGTCCGCCAGGTCGATGATGCTCTGGACGTGGCGGTCGGTCAGCATCACCGGGTCGAGCACCGACACGGCGATCGGCGTTTTTTGCAGGTTGGTTTCGACCTTGGTCGCGGTGATGACGATGTCGCTCAGGCCGGTCGACTGATCGTTGGCGGCCTGGGGCGCAGCCGGGCCCGGCGCCGCGGGACCGGCGGGTGCGGTTTGCGCGAGCGCGGGGGTCGCGGTGATCGCCAGAATCGCCCCGCCAAGCAGCAGGTGCGCGCGAGCGCGTCGTAGAGCGTGCATGTTGTCCCCATCTCCCCGGCAGCAAGCTTGAGCCGGCCTGCCGGTCGAATTGCCGACGATCGATCCGCGAATCGGGTCCCCCGAGCGGCCTCGTCGAGAGGCGGCCTAGGAGCGCGGCGCGACTCTTCGGCGTCGGTTGCGTGACTCCCCGATGACAGCGGCAATGCAGTTTTGTGGCGCCTATCGCCGACTGCCCGTTTCGGTGCACAAGCGCCCCGCCTTCAAACGATGCGAGACCCCGAGTCGATGCGCGAGCCGACCATCACCAGCCTTATCGAGGCGTTTCGCGAGCCCGCTTTGCTGGTCTGCGACGGTGTGGTCGGCACCAGCAACGCAGCGGCCCGCAGGCTGCTCGGCGACGATGTCGACGGCCGGGAGGTCGCCGCCGCGATTCCGCACCCGGCGGCGGTCGAGCGGCTGCTCGGCCGCGGCGAGGATGCCGCCGACGAAGCCGAACTGGTCGGGCTCGGCGAATCGCGCCGCCGCTGGCTGATGCGCACCGCGCCGCTCGATCGTGGCGTCATCTTCGTCCGCTTCCTCGATCGCAGCGAGGCGCACGCCGCCGAGCAGATGCGAGTCGATTTCGTCGCGAACGCCAGCCACGAATTACGCACCCCGCTTGCGACCTTGCTGGGTTACGCCGAGACGTTGCGCGAGAATGCCGATGCGCTCGACGTCGAGACTCGCGAGCGCTTCACCGGCGTCGTCCACGACGAGGCGCGCCGGATGCAGCGACTGGTGGAAGACCTCATCTCGCTATCGCGGATCGAGGCCGAGCGGTTCAGCCGCCCGCGCGACACGCTGTCGCTCCACGCGCTGGTGCGCGAGGCGCAGGAGGCGAGCGCCGGCCAGGCCGCCGAACGCGACAGCGATATCGAGGTCGTCGCGCCGCTCGACCTTCCCCCAATCGCCGGCGCGCGCAGCGAAATCCTCCAGCTGCTCGACAATCTGATCGGCAACGCGCTGCGCTACGGGCGCCCCGGAACGCCGGTCCGCATCGTGCTGGGCCACGAACGCGGAATGGTCCATCTCAGCGTTTCCGACGAGGGCGAGGGAATCGCCGCCGAGCATATCCCGCGGATCACCGAACGCTTCTATCGAGTCGATCCCGCGCGCAGCCGCGCATTGAACGGCACCGGGCTCGGCCTTGCGATCGTCAAGCACATCGTCGAGCGGCATCGCGGGCGGATGAAGATCGACAGCGAGCCCGGCAAGGGCAGCACATTCCATGTCTTCCTACCGGTGGCGAAGACGAGTCACGAGACTGTCACCGAACTGCCATAACGGCGCGGACGACGACAGCGATCGGAGCATGCGGGTGACCAAGGCAAGACTGCTTCTCGTCGAGGACGATCAGGCGCTGATCGAATTGCTCCGCTGGCATTTCGAGCGCGAGGGGTTCGAGGTCGTCCAGACCGCCGACGGCGAGGAAGCGCTGATGCTCGCCGAGGAGCGCCCGCCCGACGTCGTCATCCTCGACTGGATGATCGAGGGGATCCCCGGAATCGAGGTGTGCCGCCGGCTGCGGCGCCGGCCACAGACCGCCAATGTGCCGATCCTGATGCTGACCGCGCGCGGCGAGGAAGCCGACCGCGTGCGCGGGCTCGAGACCGGTGCCGACGACTACATCACCAAGCCGTTCAGCCCCAAGGAGGTGATCGCGCGAGTCGCCGCGGTGCTGCGCCGGGTCCGCCCCGCGCTCGCCGGCGAGACCTTGTCGTTCGCCGATGTCGAGATGGACACCACGGCGCACCGCGTGCGGCGCGGCGGGACGACGGTCCCGCTCGGTCCCACCGAGTTCCGGCTGCTCCGCCATTTCCTCGAGCATCCGCGCCACGTCTTTTCGCGCGAACGGCTGATCGCCGCGGTGTGGGAGCATGACAGCGAGATCGATGCACGCACCGTCGACGTCCATATCCGCCGGCTGCGCAAGGCGATGAACCAGGCCGGGCCGGACCTCATCCGCACCGTGCGCTCGGCCGGCTATTCGATCGACGAGGCCGGCTGACGCCCGCTTAATATCGCGCAAAATCAAGCTTATCCGTTGCGGGCGCGGAACAGACAGGCGCGATCGTCGTTTACGTTCGAATATTCGAGCGTAAAGCGGGGGACATGACGGACGCGGAACACCCGGGAGGCGGCAGCAAGTTCGAGCTGCTGGTCCAAAGCGTTACCGATTACGCGATCTACATGCTCGACCCGACCGGACGGGTGACGAGCTGGAATCCCGGCGCGCGCCGCTTCAAGGGGTACGAAGCCGACGAGATTATCGGCGAGCATTTCTCGCGCTTCTACACGCCGGAAGAGCGCGCCAAGGGAATCCCCAAGATCGCGCTCGAGACCGCCGAGCGCGAAGGGCGGTTCGAAGCCGACGGCTGGCGCGTGCGCAAGGACGGCACGCGATTCTGGGCCAACGTCGTGATCGACCCGGTCCGCGATCCCGCGGGCAACCTGGTCGGGTTCGCCAAGATCACCCGCGACCTGACGCACCGCAAGGCCGCGGAGGAAGAGCTTCGCCAAAGCGAGGAACGCTTCCGCCTGCTGGTCCAGAGCGTGACCGATTACGCGATCTACATGCTCGACCCCGATGGGCATGTCAGCAGCTGGAACGCGGGCGCCGAGCGCTTCAAGGGCTACACCACCGACGAAATCCTGGGCGAACATTTCTCGCGCTTCTATTCGGAGGAGGACCGCGCCGCCGGCATTCCCTGGAAGGCGCTCGAGACCGCCCGGCGCGAAGGCCGGTTCGAGGCCGAGGGCTGGCGGATGCGCAAGGACGGCTCGCGCTTCTGGGCGAGCGTCATCATCGACCCGATCCGCAACGACGACGGCGAGTTGCTCGGCTTCGCCAAGGTCACCCGCGACCTGACCGAAAAGCGCGCCGCCGAGGAAGAGCTTCGCCAGTCGCAAAAGATGGAAGCCGTCGGCCAGCTTACGGGTGGCCTCGCGCACGATTTCAACAACCTCCTGACCGGCATCAGCGGCAGCCTGGAGATGATGCAGGTGCGGATGGCGCAAGGCCGCACCGCCGAATTCGACCGCTATTTCATGGCGGCACAGGGGGCGGTGAAGCGCGCCGCGGCGCTCACCCACCGCCTCCTCGCTTTCTCGCGGCGCCAGACGCTCGACCCCCAGCCGACCAACGCCAACCGGCTGATCAGCGACCTCGAAGACCTCGTCCGCCGCACCGTCGGGCCGGCGATCGAAGTCGAGGTGGTCGGCGCAAGCGGGTTATGGCCGACTTTGGTCGATCCCAACCAGCTCGAAAACGCCATTCTCAACCTCTGCATCAACGGGCGCGACGCGATGCCCGACGGCGGCAAGCTGACGATCGAGACCGCCAACAAATGGCTCGACGAGCGCGCCGCGCGCAAGCACGACATCCCGGTCGGCCAATATATCTCGGTCTGCGTCACCGACACCGGCACCGGTATGACACCCGATGTCGCGGCCAAGGCGTTCGACCCGTTCTTCACCACCAAGCCGATGGGCGAAGGCACCGGGCTCGGCCTGTCAATGATCTACGGCTTCGCGCGGCAATCGGGCGGGCAGGTCCGCATTTATACCGAGCTCGGCCAGGGCACGACGATGTGCCTGTACCTGCCGCGCCACACCGAGGAAGCGCCGGCGGAAGACGAGCCGATCCTGTCGCCGCCGGTCGAGGCGGCGGGGGACGGCGAAGTCGTGCTGGTGATCGACGACGAGCCGACGATCCGCATGCTGATCGCCGAGGTGCTCGCCGAATCAGGCTATGCGGTGATCGAGGCGCCCGACGGCCATGCCGGCTTGCGCGTGCTCGAATCGAACGCGCGGATCGACTTGCTGATCACCGATGTCGGGCTGCCCGAGGGGCTCAACGGCCGCCAGGTCGCCGACGCCGCACGCGTCAACCGCCCCGACCTCAAGATCCTGTTCATCACCGGCTATGCCGAAAACGCCGTGGTCGGCAACGCCCGGCTCGAAAAGGGCATGTTCGTCATGACCAAGCCGTTTCAGATGGACATCCTGGCAGCGCGGATTCGCGAGATCATCGAGTATTGAGGCGAAGACGCACGCGATCAGCGCCAGCTAATCGCGAGACGCCGAACGCCCGGCCCGCGGGTCGGCAAATCCGATCCCGTCCGACGAAGACGCGGGATTTATTCCCGCGTCGAGGGATCGGGCCCACCACTAACCGGGGCCTCGTGGGTTCAGTCGGCGACCCAAACCCGGACCGCACGTTTTCTGATTTCCCCACGGAACGTGCATTCCTTAGACCGCCAGAATTCCGCAATCCTCCCAACTGTGGTCGAAGCTCGTGCTAGTTCTGGAATTGCTGTGAGCGGGATTGCCAACTCCTCTTTGCATGATGCGCAAGAAATCGACATCTGAACGGCGCCCGTCCGGCCGGCGGGCCGCGTAGCGGACCCGTCCGACGAACGCGGCTTGGCCGCCTTCGGCCACTTGAGCCCGATCTTGTTCAACCGCGCCTGCGCAAACGCGAGCGCCGCCGCCCAGGCATGCGCGAACGCCGGATGATGCGCACGGCGATGCTGGATCGTGCCGTAGCGAAGCCCGACCTCGCGCGCGGCGAGCCGCACGTTGCCGGTGCAGCGTAGGGCTTTCAGAAACGCTTGGTTCTGGAGCGCCTAGGTGCGAGTCAGGGGACGAGTCATGGCCAAGCAGTCTGCCTTGAAATCCTACATTTCAAGGCAGACGCCGCACAGGATTAGCGGCCGCTAATCCTGAGACGGCGAAAGCCCGGCCGGCGAGCCACCAGGCTCGACCGACGAGCGCGGGATTTACTCCCGCGCCGGGCTCGATTGAGGCAGGACGACGCGGAGTGAATCCGCGTCGTCGGACGGGTTCGCTGCGCGACCCGCCGGCGGGCCGGGCATCGTTTCACGAATAGCTGGCGCTATTCGTGTGCGATTTCGACCCACACCGGCACATGGTCGCTGGTCTTCTCCCACCCCCGCACCCGCCGCTCGACCCCCGCATCCTGCAGCTGCCCCGCGATCGCCGGGCTGAGCAGCACGTGATCGATCCGAAGCCCCGCATTTCGCGCGAAGGCGTTCCGGAAATAGTCGAAGAAGGTGTAGATCGTCTCGTCGGGGTGGATCGTGCGCAGCGCGTCGGTCCAGCCCTGGCGGGTCAACCGGAAGAACGCCTCGCGCACTTCGGGCGCGAACAGCGCGTCGTCGAGCCAGCGTTCGGGCTTGTAGACGTCGCGCTCGGTCGGCATCACGTTGAAATCGCCGGCGATGACGACCGGGGCGCCGGTGTCGATCAATCCTTGCGCGTGCGCGATCAGGCGGTCGAACCAGCGCAATTTATACTCGAACTTGGGCCCCGGGCGCGGGTTGCCGTTGGGCAGATAGAGGCACGCGATCAGCACGCCGTTGACCGCAGCCTCGATATAGCGGCTGTGGCTGTCTTGCGCGTCGCCGGGCAGCCCGCGGCGAGTCTCGTGGATCGCGCCGACGCGGCTGAGGATCGCAACGCCGTTCCAGCTCTTTTGCCCGTGCCAGATCGCGTCATAGCCGAGCTCGCGGATCGCGGCTTCGGGAAAACGCTCGTCGGGCGCCTTCAATTCCTGGAGGCAGACGATATCGGGCTGGTCCTCGGCGAGCCAGCGCGTGAGCACCGGGAGCCGCCCGTTGACGCCGTTGACGTTGTAGGTCGCAATCCGCATGCCCGCTCAACCCGCGCGCGGGGCGGTTGTTTCCGCAGGCGCACCCTTGCCGCATCGCCGCTTGCCCAACCTCTTGCAATCCCTACCCGAATCGGGTCTCTTGCCCATGGGCCGGTGCCGCGAGTCGCGAAAACAACGGGGAGTCGCGCGTGCATCGGAAACGCATTTACATCGTCGCAACCGCCGGCATCCTCGCCATCGGCGGGGCAGCAATGGCGCAAGAGACGACAAGTTACACTTATGACGCGCTCGGCCGCCTGACCGGCAGCACGATTAGCGGCGGTCCGAACGACACGCGCAAGACCGGCACCTGTTTCGACGCCGCGGGCAACCGCACGCGGTACGATGTCGCGACGAGCGCCCCAGCGGCATGTCCGACACCCACCCCAACGCCCACGCCCTAGGCGGCGGTTTTTCTGAATTGTTGGAATCGTTGGATCAGGGGGCAGGGGTGCCAAAGAACACACATTCAAGAATAGCCGACAAGGTAGCGTGTGCGGCGCTTTGCATCGCGGCGGCTGCGCCGGCCGAGGCTCAGGATATCGTTCCTCCCAAGGTCGATCTGTCAACGCCAGGCGGGGTAAACATATCGGACGGCTATTTCGGGGGGCAGGTAACCGACCTGGCAATCGGAACGCTGACCTTGCAGCGGTTTTCGCTCCCGCCATCCAAACTGCCAATCGACGATCCCTATTTTGGGTCGGGCATTACAAACAATTTTGACATCTATGTCGCGCCGAACCCCGTAAAGGCGATAGGGCAACCCTATCCGAGAGCGGCGCAATATCACCCAATTGTGCATCTCGGCGCGGGCGCAAGCGGGGTGTATTACCAGTCTGGGCCGACCAGTACGGCGATCTCGAGCTTTAGTATCGAAGCGCAAAACGGCATTCTTGCCATGGTGGGCGGCGCGTACGTTTTTACCGACAGCAGCGGCACGATCTACACGTTCAACCCAGCGGTCCAGGCCGGCGGCGGGTCAGGCATTTATTCTCAGCGGATCGACAACATCCTCTATCCGGATGGCCGCCGCGAAACGTTCAGTTACAATGCCAGCAAGCAGCTGAAGATGGTCAGCGACTCGGCCGGTTACGCGATTATTTTCGACTATAATTCGGATGGCGACGTCGCCGCCGCGTGCGGTTTCAATCTGTCGCAGGATTATGTCACAGCGTCATCGACCTGTTCCGGGGCGCTGATCAAGACGACCTATACCTACACATCGAAATTGCTGACTGGCGTCATCGACGTTTTGGGCCAGACGACGACGTATGCCCGCACCGGCACCACGTACGGTTCGCCGATAAGTTGCATCACGCCGCCCGGATACATGACATGCAAGGTCGCCAATGCCGGTGTCCAGCGGATCACTACGCAGACGATGGCCGACGGGAGCGTGTGGCAACTCGACTACGACGTCATCTGCGCTCCCGACCCGGACTTTCCCGAAGCTTCGAACGATGGCTCGTGCGCGGTCGACATGACCGATCCGAACGGCAAAGTGTCGCATTACGGGTTCACCAAATCGTCGCCGGGGTCGGTCATCGACGCGAACGGCAAGACGACCACGTACAGGTGGATGGGGTCTAACCTCCAGGATCCCAATTACGACCAGACTCCCAACGGCCCCTATATGATTGAGGCCGATTTTCCCGAAGGCGACAAGTATCTCGCGGAATATAATGGGGCATGGAACGCGATCAGCAAAGCCACGCGGATAGCCAAACCCGGCAGCGGTCTCGCCGACCTGGTCGAAACATGGGGCTATGGCCCATGCTATTCGCCCGGCACCTTGCAGAATTGCGGCAAGCCGATCTGGAAGAAGGATGCCAAGGGCAACCAGGCTGATTATGCCTATACCACTTTCGGGGCGATCCAGTCGGAGATGTTGCCGGCCCCAAGCACCGGCGCGGCGCGGCCGCTCAAGCTCTACACCTACGTGCAGAAGTACGCCTACATCAAGAACTCGGGCGGATCGCTGGTCGCGGCGGCGACGCAGATCTGGGTGCCCGACACGATGACCGAATGCCAGACCGTGGCTGGCAGCGGCAACAGCACTCCGACGTGCGACGCCGTCGCACCGCAACGTGTGACGAGCTACGAATATGGCGCGAACGGCACGGCCAACAACCTGCTGGTGCGGGGCATGGTGGTGACGGCGAACGGCACCAGCCTCAGAACCTGCATGAGTTACGACGCACGCGGGCGAAAGATCAGTACCACCGCACCCCGCGCCGGCCTGGCGGTGTGCCCGTGAGCGGCCGGTTGCTCCGCGCGCTTGCCGCTTTGGTCGTGATAGCCGCGCCGCTGGCGGCGCACGCGCAATCATCGGCGTCGGATTACACCGCGGCGGTGCGCTACGACGACATGAACCGGGCCGTGGGGACGATCGCGCCTGACCCCGACGGGAGTGGGCCGCTGCATTATGCAGCGACGCGCACGACATATGATATCGACGGCCGGGCGACTCGGGTCGAGACCGGCGAGCTGGCGGCGTGGCAGCCGGAAAGCGTAGCGCCATCGGCATGGAGCGGGTTCACCGTCTTCAGCCAGGTCGATACCGGGTATGACGCGCTCGACCGCAAGGTGAAGGTGACGCTCTCGTCGGGCGGCACGGCGTACAGCGTCACGCAGTACAGCTATGACGCGGTGGGGCGCTCGGATTGCACTGCGGTGCGCATGAACCCGGCGACGTGGAGCGCGCTTCCCGCTTCGGCCTGTACGCTGGCGACCACCAGCACTACCTATGGCCCCGACCGCATCTCCAGAAACGTCTACGACGATGCCGGGCAAGTGCTCAGGGTGGTCAAGGCGTATGGCATCACGCCGGCCAACGGCTTTGCCAATCTGCAGCAGGATTACGTCACCTACACCTATAGCGACAACCGCAAGCCCCTGACCGTCAAGGACGCCGACGGCAACGTGGCGCAATACACCTATGACGGGTTCGACCGGCAGGTGCAGTGGAACTTTCCCGACAAGGTGACCACCGGCGCCGTCAGCACGACGGATTATGAGGCGTATGCCTACGATGCCAACGGCAATCGCACGAGTCTGCGCAAGCGGGACGGGCGGACGTTCGGCTATACCTATGACAACCTCAATCGCGTCACCGTCAAGACCGTCCCGGGCACCTGCGTGTCGGGCTACGCCTGCACGACGCCGCCGTCCTCGGCGGTACGCAATGTCTATTACGGTTACGACCTGCGCGGTCAGCAGCTCTACGCGCGGTTCGACAGCGCCACGGGGAGCGACACGGTCGACAGCGCGTGGGACGGGTTCGGACGGCTGACGTCGCAGACGGTGGTAATGGGCGGGGCCAGCCGGACGGTGAGCTATCAATATGACGCCGACGGTAACCGCGCCCGCGTAACGTATCCGGACAGCGTCTACTTCAGCTATGCGTATGACGGGCTCGACCGGATGAGCGGGGTGAGCCTGTCGGGCACCACCGCGGTCGCGGCGATGACCTACGACGCGCAGGCTCGTCCCTCGAGCGAGACCCGTAATAACGTGTCGACGACGTTCGGCTACGACGCGGTGTCACGGCTGGCGAGCCTGGCGGACGATCTCCCCGGCACCACCGGTGACGTGACGAGCACTTTTGCGTACAATCCTGCAAGCCAGCTCACCAGCAAGACTCGCTCGAACAACGCTTACGCATTCACCGGCTATGTCAGCGTCAGCCGATCATACGGCATCAACGGGCTCAACCAGTACACCGCCGCGGGCAGCGCAACGTTCGGCTACGACTCGAACGGCAACCTCGTGTCGGACGGGACCAGCGGGTTCACCTACGATGCCGAGAACCGGCTGGTGGCGACCGCAAGCGGGGCGACTTTGACCTATGATCCAGCGGGGCGGCTGTACTCGGTCGCCACCACCAGCGGCACCGAGAGCTACGCTTATGCCGGCGACCAACGGATCGCCGAGTACACCGCCGCCGGCATGACCGCGCGCTACGTGTTCGGGGGCGGCGAAGACAACCCGCTGATCTGGTACGACGGCGCCACCACCACCGCCCCCCGTGCGCTCCAGGGCGACGCGCAAGGCTCGATCGTGTCGGTGGTGGACGCCAGCGGCACGATCCTCGCCTATAACTCTTACGACGAGTACGGCATCCCCGGTGCGGGCAACCTCGGACGGTTCCAGTACACTGGCCAGGTGTGGTTGCCGCAGGTCGGGCTCTATTATTACAAGGCGCGCATCTACTCGCCCACGCTCGGCCGGTTCCTTCAGACTGATCCGATCGGGTACGCCGATCAGAACGACCTCTACTCGTACGCAGGCAACGATCCGGTTGACGGGAGTGATCCAACGGGACTCGAGACGGATACGACGGAGACGCACTCCGGGCCAGACTGCGCGGGCGCAACCGGCAGCATTAGCTGCCATGGATCGGCGAGCCAAGGAGGGGGTGGAATCTGGTCTAGGGGCGCTTCGTCTAATCAAACCGCGCCATCCAGCGGGACAGGGCGTACTGCCCCAGGGAGAGGCTCTACATTTTCTGAATGGGATAAATACCTCGGGGGCAAGGTCAAAGCAGCAGGAGATGCTATAAGTCCGTTTAAGCTTATAGATCGCGTTATAGGCTGGTTTGCAGACGAAGATCCAGCGAATGTCCAAAAGGACATTGACTACGCGGTTATGCATCCATTGCAGGTAATCGGTGAGGTCGCGCCCGCGTTTCCGGTAACAGCAGGCGCTTCAACGTTTGTTAGCTTTGGGCAGGAAGCGAATTCATTTTCCCACGCTTTCCGACATGTTGAAGACATGGGCTTGGACGCGGGAAGAGTGGGCGCCGCTATACTTCGCGATTTGAGAGGCGTCAGCGTCCCGTACGGAAGGGCGGTTACTCGAGCTTTGACCGTAGAGGGACAGCAATTATATTATCGCGTTTTTCGGCGCTCTAGGAATTTAATAAATGTCGGACGAATCACTGGTAAGTAACAAAAGTCTCAGATATTCATTGATAAGCTGCCTACTTTTACGTTGCGGCAGTAACAATAATACGATCTTAGAAAGGCTATCATTATGCGATTTTGAATCTTTGCCAGATGGCGGCATGGGTAGCTTCATAGTAGTCGGTCTATGCAATAAAGGTAGATCGAGGTTGAAAGCAGAAGCTGTCTACATTGACAGTGACGGCGTAGAAGTGAATATCGGACTCTACGTTGATGGCGACGGATTTCCTCGAGATGTCGACTTCTGGAAGGTAGATTTTAATCCTCTTGCTAAATTTCCAACTGACAATGAGCTAATCGATATAAAGTGCTACTAGAATAGCGTTTTTCTGAATAAGAAAGAATTACGGAATTACCAAGACAGTTCGCTAAATGCCCTAATTGCAGGCGCCGCTCTTTGACATTCTGAATATCCTTCAACGGCAACCGCACGAGCTTGCGCAAGCGCGACGGGCGGACGTTCGGCTACACGTACGACGCGCTCGACCGCGTAACGATCAAGACCGTGCCGGGCGCCTGCGTGTCGGGCTATGCCTGCACCACGCCGCCGGCGAGCGCGGTGCGCGACGTCTATTACGGGTACGACGCGCGCGGGCAGCAACTCTAGAATTACGGTGACAGTTTACTAAATGCACCAAATTCTCGTTCACTGCGGCGGCACCGATGCACCGGCATAAGGATCATACGGCGCCCCGCGCGCTTCAGGGCGACGAGCGCGGGTCGATCGTGTCGGTGGCGGATAGCACAGGCGCGCTGATCGCGATCAACTCTTACGACGAATACGGCATCCCGGGCGCGGGCAATGTAGGGCGCTACGGCTACACCGGCCAACAATGGGTGCCCCAGCTCGGTCTGTGGTATTACAAGGCGCGGTTCTACTCGCCCACGCTAGGGCGGTTCCTGCAGACCGATCCGATCGGTTATGCGGATCAGAACAACCTCTACGCGTATGTCGGCAACGATCCGATGGATGGGACGGACGCGAGTGGGAGCTGCACGGTCGTACACGTTATTTGTGAAGTCGCGCTCGAGGCTGGACAAACGACTGCAACACCGACTTCTCGTAACGTACCGGTCACGCTTCCGCATCCAGGCGCATCATCGAAAACTCGGGGCACTACCACTACCATAGATCATGCGGACGGCACGATCGAGATTCGCACTGGAACACCGGCATATAGAGATAACAATCCGGGAAACCTGGTGCCCAGCGATAACACTGCAGCTAACGGTGCAATTGGAGTGGATAAGACTAGAAATGGTCCAAGAGCCGTCTTTGAATACACCGCAGTTGGTAGGGCCGCACTGAACTCGTTATTACGCTCAAGAAGCGTTGGTAATCGAACAATACTCGAAGAGATGTCAAGATACGCCCCGATGGCGCAAGATAATCCGCGAGACTACGCGAATCAAATAGCACGTAGTCTCGGTGCCTCAGTAGACACCAAAATATCTAATTTAACCGCAGGTCAGCGAGATATCATGGCAGATGCTATAACGACGAGAGAAGGGGCAACAGGTACCACCGTAACTATAAGGAAGTAGGCTATTGTTATGAAATATATCGTATATTTGTCTAAGATAATTGCCTTTGCAACATTCTTGAGCACTCCAGTGCACGCATATCCAATTATCAAGAAAAATATAATTGCTATCGAAGGTAACCTAAGATCCAGAATAACTTTTGGCCCGCCAGGATTTGGCGAGTCTCCACGAACAGATACTAAGATAACAATTTTTTATATTGAGCTTGCGCGGCCAATCTCGCGAAAAGCTCTAAATTTGCCACCAACTTCCGTTGCGAAAATCTCGTACAAAGCTGTCCAAGTGTGGTGCGGTAGCGGTTTTGATCGCTGCTGGAATTTTCTAAAGTTAAACGTTAATAAAAAGGTTATCGTAAGTGGCGTTGTGCAATATGCGGCTGAGGCTAATGATGTCTACCCGGTGAACTTAACGATTTCGGCAATCGAACGGCAATAACGTTTAACTACGGTGACAGCGAAATTACGGGAAAACGGTGACGGAAAACGGTGACGGAAAACGGTGACGGAAAACGAAAACGGTGAACGGTGACAGTGCACTAATTCCTCGTTGACTCCGCCTTGCGCCGTGTCACTCTCGTGCATGGCTCGCCTTGGTCGCGCGATCTTCTCCGGCCTACCCCACCACGTCACGCAACGTGGCAACGGCCGCGCGCAGACGTTTTTTGTCGATGCCGACTATGCGCTGTATCGCGATCTTCTGACCGAGCACTGCACCGCGGCAGAGGTCGCCGTCTGGGGGTGGGTATTGATGCCCAACCATGTCCACCTCGGTCCTGGTCCCTTCCGACGGGGACGGCCTCCGCCGCTCGCTGGCAGCGGTGCATCGCCGGTATGCGGGCCATGTCCACGGACGGCTCAAGCGGACGGGGCATTTCTGGCAAGGACGGTTCGGTTGCGTCGCGCTGGACGAAGATCACGCAACGGCCGCGCTGCGCTATGTCGCGATGAACCCCGTGCGCGCGGGACTCAGCGAGCGGGCCGCCGATTGGCGATGGTCGAGCGTGCACGCCTGGCTCGACCCCGACCATGGCGACGGCTTGACCGACACCGCGCCGGTCGTCGCGCGGCATCCGGACATCGCGGCCATGCTGGCGGCGGGTGAAGAGCACACCGCATTCGACCGGTTGCGCCGCGCAGAAACGATCGGAAGACCTGTCGGCGATGCCGCCTTCGTTGCCCGCCTCGAGCAACGCGCCGGCCGCCAGCTGGCGCCCGCGCGTCGAGGGCGAAAACCCAAGGCGGCGGAGGAAATTAGTGCACTGTCACCGTAATTCCCGAGGAAATTAGTGCACTGTCACCGTAATTCGTTAAGTCGAGGTCCGCTGGCGGAGCAGCATGCGGATCAGTTTGCATCATCTATTGGAAGAGCGATCGGGGCGCCGAGTAATGAAATAGACTATATGCAGGGCGGCGTAGGCGATCGGCCAAACACGCCAGCCCAAGCCGTGAGATAAGCATTATGTACTTTATCGCCCGATTAACTTATTTACTGGTTGCCTTTGGTCAAACGCTGCTCAGTCCGGCTGCAGGGATAGATTTTAGTACCAAACGATCAGTCTGCTCCTCGCTGAACTTGGCGGTTAACGGAGTGCGAGCTATTTATTTCAAAGATGATATCGTGTCGGTCAAAGCCAGACTTATAAACAAGTCTTCGGAAGTTCTATTGGTCTTTTCCGAACCGGTGATGTCGAGCGGTAAAACCTTTACGGTTGGAGTTTTTGATTATAGAGGACGGCTTGTTGGTCCAAAGTACACTTATGACCCGATTATTTTTCCCCAAGACGCTACGAGCTATGACCATCTGCTTCGCATTTTACCTGGAAGCAGCCAAGAGTTAGAATGGTCAAGTCGAGCCAATTTGGTTTTCCCCAAAAGGGGGAGATACCTTCTTAGCTTCGGGTATGTTAGTCCGATTCGACAAAGGGCCTTTCCCGAAGAACTGAATGTGTTAACTGATGCTTGCGCTGTCGGATCAATTCAGTTCGATGTTGAATTACGGTGAGGGGTTGTGATGAAAAGTAGGACGAAAACCTTAGGCACCGTATTGTCTGTGTTTGGCGTATTAACGTCACTAATAGCATTATACGTGAAGTTGTACTTTTACGGCGGCTCAGATTATTCAAATATAAGTTAAATCGGCCTTTTGGTTTATCATATTTGCTGGACCGCTAGCACTATTTTTTGCTCTTTATGGCAAAACTAAACTTTCAATTCTTATGCTCGTATTACAGTTTGGCATAATTGGTTACGCATCTATTCGAGACTTATAAATAGTCGCTTGCTAATGTCGTGGACGGTTTGCCGATTTGCAGGTCGAGCGGCACTGTCAGGAATTACGGAATTACGGGAATTACGGTGACAGTTTAGAATTACGGTGACAGTTTACTAAATGCACCAAATTCTCGTTCACTGCGGCGGCACCGATGCACCGGCATAAGGATCATACGGCGCTGCGGGGGTGGCGGCGACCGGGGGCTCCGCGGCGGGCACCGGCGGCGGTGCGGCATAGGTTTGCGTGGCGGCCCCGTCCGATCCCGCCACTCCAGTGATCCCGCCGACGATGCTCGACGCACCGAACAGCACGAAGCATCCAGCGATCACCGTGACGCCATAGCGAAAGCTCACCCGCCCGCTCAGCATCAGGAACCCGACCGACGCCACCGCGATCACCGCGACCGTCGTCGCCACCGTGCCGAGCAATGTCCCCTGCACCCACGCCGCCGCCGCGACCAGCGCGCTCGATCCGTCGGGATCGGCGAGCGCGGATGGATAAGCGGGGACCATGCGCATTACTACCCCGCTTCGCGGCGCGGCACACCATGCTTGTGCACCGCATGCTTGTGCACCGTCCGAGGCTGCGCTATGGGCCGCGCCTTCCAAAGCTATCGCGATGGATTCGTGCGGGAGCCCCGGATCACGTCCGGGGCGTCTGGACCGCTAAACTTGAAACCGGGCGTGGCGCTGTGGCGCTAGGCCCCGTCAACAGAGTGAGACAAGGCCACCATGGCAAAGAAGATTACCGGCTATATCAAGCTGCAGGTGCCCGCCGGCGCCGCCAATCCGTCGCCGCCGATCGGTCCGGCGCTGGGCCAGCGCGGCGTCAACATCATGGAATTCTGCAAGGCGTTCAACGCTTCGACCGGCGACCTGGAAAAGGGCGCGCCGATCCCGACCGTCATCACGGTCTATGCGGATCGCTCGTTCTCGTTCGAGACCAAGACCCCGCCGGCGAGCTTCCTGATCAAGAAGGCGGCGAACCTCAAGTCGGGCTCGAAGGAGCCGGGCAAGGTGTCCGCGGGCCGCATCAAGCGCTCAGCGCTGACCGCGATCGCCGAGACCAAGATGAAGGACCTGAACGCCAACGATATCGAAGCGGCGACCCGCATCATCGAAGGCTCCGCCCGCGCGATGGGCCTCGAAGTGGTGGAGGGCTAGACATGGCATTCGTCAGCAAGAAGCAGAAGGCCGTGAGCATCGACCGCGAAAAGCTCCACGGCGTCGACGAAGCGATCGCGCTCGCCAAGGCCAACGCGACCGCGAAGTTCGACGAGACGATCGAAATCGCGATGAACCTCGGCGTCGATCCTCGCCACGCCGACCAGATGGTTCGCGGCGTCGTGACGCTGCCCAAGGGCACCGGCAAGACCGTCCGGGTCGGCGTTTTCGCGAAGGGCGCCAAGGCCGATGAAGCCAGGGCTGCTGGCGCCGACGTGGTCGGTGCCGAAGACCTGATGGAAATCGTCCAGGGCGGCACGATCGATTTCGACCGCTGCATCGCGACCCCGGATATGATGGGCGTCGTCGGTCGGTTGGGTAAGGTGCTGGGTCCGAAGGGCCTGATGCCGAACCCGAAGCTGGGCACGGTGACGATGGACGTCGCCGGAGCGGTCAAGGCGGCCAAGGGCGGCCAGATCGAATACCGCGTCGAAAAGGCCGGGATCATCCACTCGGGGATCGGCAAGGCGTCGTTCCCGGCGGAAGATCTGCGCGCGAACTTCGATGCGCTGGTCGACGCGGTGGTTCGGGCCAAGCCGTCAGGCGCGAAGGGCAAGTATGTCCGCAAGCTCGCGATCTCCTCGACCATGGGGCCGGGGCTCAAGATCGATACGGCGGAGGTCGCCGGCGCCTGAGCGGCACGCAGTCAGCGTAGCTGGCTGCGAGACCGCGAATGGCCGGCCAGCGCGAGCAAAGCTCGCGTCCGACGGGGCGGAATTACTTCTGCCCCGGCCCCTCGAACAGCAAGGGCCGGGCTAGCCCCCCGGCCCTTTTGCTTTTACCGGTTCGTGAGAATTCGCCGCTAGATCGGGTCCTGAGATGCGGGACTTCATCACCTTCGCGACGCCCGCACTGATGCTCGGGCTGCTCTACTGCCTCTACCGCGCGGCGACATTGTTCGCGGCTTGGCGCCCGGCGGCCGCAGTGGTGTGGGGCAGCGACTACACCGATGCCGAGCGGCGGGACGATTTCTGGGGTTTCGGGACGCTGCGCGGCTGGCGGATCACCGACGGCGACCACCAGCGACTGATCGAGGAAACCGTCCACTACCAAGACGCCGATGGCGAGGCGCACGTCACGGAGGTCAAGCGCTACGTTCGCGCCGGGTGGCGGCCGTCGGGCGCGCATATCGTGTGGTACGACACCGCCGATCCCGACCGCGCGACCGCGCTTGGGCCGGGTTACTGGCTGCTGAGCGCGGGCGGTCTGGCGGTCGCGCTGGTCATGCTGATCAGCACCGCGATGCAGCACCCCGCCTGACGGGGGCGGCTCACGCCTCGGCCAACGCCGGAAAGTCCGCGCTCAGGCTAAGCTCGCGGTCGGCCTCGATCGCGTCCAACCGCTCGCGCAGCTTCGCCACCGCGATGTCATAGGCAAACTTGCCGAGGACGAGGTGGCGTGGTGGCCGGTCGCGCTCGACCGCGGTGATGATCGCCTCGCCCGCGCGCACCGGGTCGCCGGGCTGCTCGCCGCTATATCCGCTGGTCGTCGCCATCCGCTTCGCCGCGGTCTCGGCATAATCGGCGATCTTGCTCTCGTTCTGATGGAGCGAGCGCCCCGCCCAATCGGTGCGGAACGGCCCCGGCTCGACGCACATGACCCCGATGCCGAGCGGGGCGACCTCGGCCTCGAGTGAGTCCGAGAATCCTTCGACCGCGTGCTTGGTGCCCGAATAATAGCCCGAAGCGGGGAAGCCGATCAGCCCGCCGATCGAGCTGATGTTGATGATATTGCCGCTTCGCTTCGCGCGCATCAGCGGCAGCACCGCGCGAGTCATCGCGAACAACCCGAACACGTTGGCGTCGTATTGGTCGCGGATTTCCCGCTCGTCACCCTCCTCGACCGAGCTCTGATAGCCATAGCCGGCATTGTTGACGAGTACGTCGATCCGACCGAAGCGATCCTTGGCAGCCGCGACCGCAGCGTCGATCTGCGCCTGGTCGGTGACGTCGAGGTCGAGCGCCAGCGCCCGGTCTGGGGCGATCTCGACGAGATCGGCCACCCGGCCCCTGCCGCGCGCGGTGACGACGGCGCGCCAGCCGCGGTCGAGCACCAGCTTGGCGAGCTCGCGCCCGAACCCGGTCGAGCAACCGGTGATGAACCAGACGGAATCGGCGGGGAGAGTCATGCAGGCACCTGTGACTGGAGGAACGCGAAAGATGGGGGCCGGGGATCGGGCGGCAAGCTTTCCAACGCACCAGAAATGGCGTAGGGGCCACGCCATTCCTATCTTTGTCGCCGAACGCGCTCCGCTCATCGTGCCGGGGCGCCGGCCGCCTATTTTTCGAGACTTGCTTTGCCCTTTTCCCATCTCCCCCCCGTTCTGGCCGAGGCGATCACCGCCAAGGGCTATCCGTCGCTGACTCAAGTCCAGGCGCAGGTCAGCGAGCCGGAGGCGCAGGGTCGCGACCTGCTTGTCTCGGCGCAGACGGGCACGGGCAAGACTGTCGCGTTCGGTCTGTCGATGGCAGAGGAGCTGCTCCATAAGGGCCAGACGCCGCCTTCACCGGGCGCGCCGCTGGCGCTGATGGTCGCGCCGACGCGCGAGCTCGCGCTTCAGGTCGCCAAGGAATTGAGCTGGCTCTACGCCAAGGCCGGTGCGCGCATCGCGACGTGCGTCGGCGGGATGGACCCCAGCCGCGAGCGCCGCGCACTATCGCATGGCGCGCACATCGTCGTCGGCACGCCGGGGCGGCTACGCGACCATACCGAGCGCGGTGCGCTCGACCTGTCGGCGATCAAGGTCGCGGTGCTCGACGAAGCCGACGAGATGCTCGACATGGGCTTTCGCGACGATTTGGAGACGCTGCTCGACGCGACCCCGCAGGAGCGGCGCACGCTGCTGTTCTCCGCCACGATGCCGCGCCCGATCGTCGCGCTCGCCAAGAAGTATCAGCGCGACGCGCTGCGAATTTCTACCGTCGGCGAGGACCGCGGTCATGGCGACATCGCGTACCAGGCGATCGCGGTCGCGCCGGCCGATATCGAACATGCGGTGATCAACCTGCTGCGTTTCCACGAGGCCGAGACGGCGATGCTGTTCTGCGCGACTCGCGACAATGTCCGGCACCTCCACGCCAGCCTGGTCGAGCGCGGATTCGCGGCAGTAGCACTGTCGGGCGAGCATTCGCAAAGCGAGCGCAACCACGCGCTTCAAGCTCTGCGCGACCGCCGAGCGCGCGTCTGTGTCGCGACCGACGTCGCGGCGCGCGGGATCGACTTGCCGTCCTTGAGCCTCGTCGTTCATGTCGAACTGCCGCGCGATGCCGAGACGCTGCAGCATCGCTCCGGCCGCACGGGCCGCGCGGGCAAAAAGGGCACGGCGGTGCTGATCGTCCCCTATCCGCGGCGCAAGCGGGTCGAGATGATGCTGCGCGGCGCGCGGATCGACGTCGCCTGGGTGCCGGTGCCGACCGCCGACGACATCCGCCTCAAGGATCGCGAACGGCTCGTCGAAACGCTCAAGCAGCCGATCGAGCCCGACGCCGACGATTGGGTGATCGGCGAGGAATTGCTCAAATCGAAGTCGCCGCAGGAGATCGCGGCGGCGTTGGTCCATGCGCACCGCGCGTCGCTGCCGCAACCCGAGGAGATGATCGATCGCGTGCCGCAAGGGCCCAACGCGCACCATCGCGCCGGGTTCGACGACACCGTCTGGTTCCGCATGAATATCGGCCGCCGCCAGAACGCCGACCCGCGCTGGATCCTGCCGTTAATCTGTCGTCGTGGCGGGATCACCAAGAACGAGGTCGGCGCGATCCGCATCCAGGCCAACGAAACGGGTTTCCAGATCCCGCGCGCGATCGCCCACCGCTTCGCGCAAGCCGTGCTCAAGAGCGCGGGTGCCGACGGCGAGGACGATAGCGGCGTGCGGATCGAACCGGTCGACGGCGCCGCCGCGCCCGTGGCGCCGGCACGCGCCACGCTGCACCGCGCCGCGTCGAACGACCAGCGCGCACCCACGCCGCGTCGTCAGGGACCGCCGCCGGGGCGCCACAACGCCAACCGCCCGAACAAGCCGCATCGCGGCCAAGGTAAGCCGACGCGGCGCCCGCAATCATAGAGCGATGGGAAGCCCGCCTCCCAATGCCTCCCCGGCGAAAGCCGGGGTCCAGTTACGAGCAGCCCGATGCTGGACCCCGGCTTTCGCCGGGGAGACGTGGAACGGCAAGCTTCGAGGTTACACCAGGCGGCCATGAGCGCGCTTAACCCGTCCCGCCGCATTCTGGTCGATGCCGACGCTTGCCCGGTCAAGGACGAGATCTACAAGGTCGCGTGGCGGCTCGAGGTGCCGGTGACGATCGTCAGCAATTCGCCGATCCGGGTCCCCGCGCACCCGCTGATCGACCGCGTCGTGGTGAGCGACGGGTTCGATGCCGCCGACGACTGGATCGCCGAACGCGCCGCGCCCGGCGCGGTGGTGGTGACTGCGGACATTTTGCTCGCGGATCGCTGCCTGAAAGCCGGGGCGTCGGTGCTGTCGCCAGTCGGCAAGCCGTTCGCCACCAGCTCGATCGGCAGCGCGATCGCCACGCGTGCGATCATGGCCGATCTGCGCGCCGGCGGGGAGCAGCTCGGCGGGCCGTCGGCGTTCTCGAAGAGCGACCGGTCGCGATTCCTCCAGGCGCTCGACACGATGCTGGTGAGGCTAAAATAGCCCTTCTCCCCCTCGGGGGATGAAAAATCTGCGCGGTTAGTGCCCGTTCCTAACATAGGATGTAGAGCGTTGATCTGGATCAAGTGCATGGGCCGGTTCGGCCTCAACCGAATTCGCGTGTCATGCCCCGCTATCATTTCAACATTCACGACGGGACAGACGTCCCGGACCTGGAAGGGGTCAAGCTAGCAGACCTGGCTGCCGCTCGCATCCACGCGACTCGCTACGCCAGCGATCTCCTGCGCGACCAGCAGGCTACGTTCTGGAACGGCAACGAGTGGCGGATGAGCGTCACCGACGAGCACGGCTTGATTCTGTTCAGCCTCACTTTCCTCGCGACCGACGCGCCCGTGCTGGGCCGAGACTAGGCTCCGCCGGCCGCCCGCGCGGGTTCACTGGGGCTAGCTCGGTCCGTTATCGGCGTCGCACGCGCCCTTGAGCGTCAGTATATATTGAGTGACCAGCGCGACGCCCTCCTTATGCACCAGCGACCTGCCCAGCTCGGGCATCATCGCGCCGGGATCGGTGCTCGCCAGGCGATAGGGGAGGATTGAGCCATCGGGGTGCCCTGGCACCACGTCGAACGGCCGATTGCCGGTCCCCCTGCCCGCGGCAACCGGGGGCTTGCACAGTCCGCGCACGCGCGGATCGGCGGTGCCGGCGTCGAGCCACAGCCCGCTGGTCCGCGCCGCGCCGGTCGCGCTGTGGCAATGGCTGCAATTGATGTCGAGATAGGCGCGGGCGCGGGCGGCGGTGTCGGTGCGCGAATCCTCCCAATTGCCGTTCTGCGGAACGCGGCTCTCGGGTAGGCCCTTCAGATACCCCATCGCGACCAGCCGCTGGAGCTGGTTGATCTCGCCGCCCTCGCCCGGAAACGTGCGGTTGAGGTGCCGCGCCTTCAGCCCGATCGGGTCGATGCTGCGGGTCCGGAAATCCTGCACGTGACAGCCGGCGCACTGGTTCTGGTTGGGAACCGAATAGATGAAATCGGTGCGATTGCTGCCGTCGACGAAGGTCAGCGGCACGTCGGCGCCGGTCCGCTCGAGCGCGGCATCGGTCCCGTCGGCATTCCACACATAGGGGAACGCAACCCACCCTGCGGTGCGTCGGACGAGCAAGCGAGTCTCGATCAAACGGACGTGATGGAGATCGAGGCCGCTGACGCCGCTCTGGTAGGTGGCGGGGATCATCTTGATGACGGTGCCGCTGGTTTGCGGCGGCGCGTCGTTCGCGGGGACCGTGTAATAGAAGGTCTTGGTGACGATCGTCCCCACCGGAAAGTCGAACGCCTTTGCAGGGTCATAGGTCGCCGCAACACCCTTGGGCATCCACACCGTCCGCCATTTCTGCGCATAGTCGCTGAACAGCGGGCTGTTGAGCTCGTACGTCACCATTCCGGCGTGCGGCGCGATGCGACCGTTCGCGACGGTGAACAGCCCCCAGTCGGACAGCTTTTCCGGATTGCCCGACGCGATAAAATTGACGCTGTCGCGCTGGTGGAGGCAACCCGCGACGAACAGCAATGCCGCGAGCAACCCGATCAGCCGCGCGCTCATCTTGACCCCATCATTTTTCCTTGGTCATGCTGGCGGGCAGCTTGACCTCGGCCAGCCGGGCCTTGGGCGCGCAATTCACCGACGTGTCGATCCGCGCGCCCGCGAATTTGTGCGGACCGTCGGCATTGAGCAACTTGGCGTCGCCGTTCTGGACGCAGATGCCCGCGTCGGGAACCTTGGGATCGACGAACCCGTCCCACAGCACCGCCGGCAACGCCCCGCCGCCGAGCGCCTTCAACGGCACGAACTGCGGCGGAGGGTTGGTGCCGCCGCCCTTGAAGCGGTTGCCCGTGACATAGACGTTTTGCGGGAACGGATCGTACGCCGTCGAGACGCCCTTCTTGGTGTCGAATCCGGTCGAGAAATAGCTTGAGATGATGACGTTGGCGGTTTGGTTGTCGGCCACGTCATTGTCGAAAATCTCGACATCGTCATTCGAGTTGACGATGATCCCCGATCCCGGCGGTACCGAGCTCACCGCGCTGCCCGCCGCGCCGAAATTGGCGTGATTGTTCGCCGAAACCTTGTTCTTGAACACGCGAGTCTTGCTGCCCGGCACCGGCAAATTGGGCATGTTGAATACCAGGATACCGCCGGTATTGCCGGTCGCGGTGTTGCCGTAGACGTCGGCGACGCTCGAATTCTCGATCTCGATCCCGGCGACGTTGCCCTCCGCGCGATTGTTGCGGACGACGATGTTGGTCGATTGCCCGACATAGATGCCGGCGTCGGACGCGCCCTTCACCACCGCGCCCTCGATCAGCACGTTGGTGACTTGCACCGGATAGAGGCCATAAGCGCCGTTCGATGTCTTCCCGCCGCCGGTCCATTCGGCGCGCACTCGGCGGATGACGGTGTTCTTGACCCCGTTGACCTTGAGCGCGTCGCCCTTGGTATCCTCGAACGCCAAATCCTCGATGGTGAAGTCGTCGCCGGTAACCAGCATCCCCTCCGCGCCCGACGTCTGCTTGGCGAAGGACAGGATCGTCTTGTCCATCCCCGCGCCCTTGATCGTGACGCCGTCGGCAGTGAGGCTCAGGCTCTTCGACAGCGCATATTTGCCGGCGGGGATCGTGATGACGTCGCCCGCCTTGGCGTCGAGCAATTGCTGCTGGAGGTGCTTTTCGAAATCGGGATCGACCGTGAAGCCGTTGGCGTCGGTCTTCGGCCCGCCGCACCCGCCGAGCAGCGCCAGCGTCGCGCACGCAGCCAGCCATCCCGTTCTGGTCATCATCCTCTCCCTTATTTACACGAGTGATAGCACGGTGCGCGCGAGGCGAAAGGTTGACTTCGCGGCACGCTCGTATATTGGCGCGCCTTCGCTCGCACCGGCTCGTCCGGGGCAAGCGTTACCGTCCGAGACAGCAGGTGCGGGTTTCCCGCTTAATCTCCTGCCTAGACGGGGAATGGAATTTACCGCTCGCGCCTCGGCGCGTCGGACTGCCGCTTTCCAATGCGGCCAGGCGCCATGCCCCTTATCGACGGAAATCTGGCCTTGCGGCTCTCGCAAGGTCGCTTTGAACCGAGCTCGTTTCGGCGAGCTCAGAACGTGGAGAATGGCATGGATCGTGCTCAAAAGGCCGCGGCCGTCGCCGATCTCAAGCAGACCTTCTCCGAGGTTGGCGTGGTGGTCATCACCCGCAACCTCGGCCTCAGCGTCGCTCAGTCGACTCAGCTGCGGACGAAGATGCGTGAGGCCGGCGCGACCTATAAGGTCTCGAAGAACAAGCTTGCCAAGATCGCGCTCGACGGCACCGACTATCTCTCGCTGGGCGACATGCTCACCGGGCCGGTCGGTCTCGCCACTTCGGTGGACCCTGTCGCTGCGGCCAAGGTGGTCGTGGATTTCGCGAAGACCAACGACAAGTTGGAAATCGTCGGCGGGGCAATGGGTGCGACGGCTCTCAACGTCGAAGGCGTGAAGGCACTCGCGACGCTTCCGTCGCTTGATGAACTGCGCGGCAAGATCGTCGGCCTGATTCAGGCGCCGGCATCGAAGCTCGCGTCGCTCACTCAGGCTCCGGCGGCCCAGCTTGCCCGCGTGTTCGGTGCGTATGGGGCCAAGGAAGCAGCGTAATCTTTCGAGTTGAACTGAACTTTATGGGCCAGAGCGCCCGCATGGAGAATATACATGGCAGACCTGAACGCGCTGGTTGACCAGCTGAGCGAACTGACCGTCCTCGAGGCAGCGGAGCTTTCGAAGCTCCTCGAAGAGAAGTGGGGCGTTTCGGCCGCCGCTCCGGTGGCGGTTGCCGCTGCCGGTGGCGCCGGCGGTGGCGCTGCCCCGGCCGCCGAAGAGAAGACCGAGTTCGACGTCATCCTGACCGGCGACGGCGGCAAGAAGATCAACGTCATCAAGGAAGTCCGCGCCCTCACCGGTCTCGGCCTGACCGAGGCGAAGACTTTGGTCGAGTCGGCTCCGAAGGCCGTCAAGGAAGGCGTGAGCAAGGACGAGGCCGAGAAGGTCAAGAAGCAGCTCGAAGAAGCCGGCGCGACCGTCGAGCTCAAGTGATTTTACGGCAATCGGCGTAAAATCATCCCGGCGCAGGCCGGGACCCAGAGCAAAAGATCAGGGCGGCCCCACCTGGGCCGCCCTTTTCTTATGCCCCCGATGCCCTTAACCACGCCTTCAGGGGGACTACCGAATTGACCGGCGAAACCGCGCCGAAGCGGCTGGGATATATTCCCGCGATCGACGGGCTGCGCGCGGCCGCGGTGCTGTCGGTCGTGGCCTATCACTTGCGCCCCGGTCTGCTGCCCGGCGGGTTCGCGGGCGTCGACATCTTTTTCGCCATTTCCGGGTTCGTCGTGACCGCGTCGATGCTCGGGCGGCGGTTCGATCGCCTTGGCCAGATGCTGTCGTTTTTCTACGCGCGGCGGCTGACCCGGATCATGCCGGCCTTGCTCGCGATGCTGCTCGTCGCGATTCTCGTCAACCAGTTGCTGATCCCCGAAGCCTGGCTCAGCCGCGCGGTGCCGCAGACCGCGCGGTCCGCGTTCTTCGGGCTCTCCAACATCATCCTCGCGACCGACACCGACGGTTATTTTGGCGTGCAGGCGGGGTTCAATCCCTTCACGCACACTTGGTCTTTGGGGGTGGAGGAGCAATTCTATCTGTTCTTCCCGCTGTTGCTGTTCTGGCATCAGCGTCTCGACAGCGCGAAGCTCGACGCCGGCCGTGCGGTGCGGCTGATCGGATGGGTCAGCCTCGCGTCGTTCGCGGTTTGCGGCATACTGGGCGCGATCGACCGCAAGTTCGCTTTCTACCTGATCGTCAGCCGCTTCTGGGAATTGGGGCTGGGCATGATGTTCTGCCTGACGGCCGAGCGATGGCGGCCCTGGATCGCGGGCTGGACGATGCAGCGACGCGCCGCGCTGGCGGGAGTGAGCATCGCGCTGGTCGTGCTGGCGCTGGCGCTCCACGACGGTGGCGGGTTCCCGTTCCCGATGGCGCTCCTCCCGGTGATTGGAACGCTCGGGCTGATCGCGAGCATCGTCGCGACCCCGGAAGGGCCAGCCGCCCGGTTGCTCGGAAGCCGGGCCCCGGTTGCGATCGGATTGCTCTCCTATTCGATCTATCTGTGGCACTGGCCGGTGTTCGTGATGTTCCGCTGGACCGTCGGGCTCGAGCGCGGCGCATACCAGCTTGCCGCGCTCGCGATCGCATTCGCGCTGGCGACGCTCTCCTATCTTGCCGTCGAACGACCGATCCGCCGCGGCGCGAAGCTGGCCGCCCGGCCGCCCCGGCGCACCGTCGCGCGAATGGCGGTGGCGACGGTGGCGTGCGCCGCGATCGGCTTTGCGATGCTGGCACGCGGCGACCTCCTGTCGATCAGCGTCACGCGCGACCACGCCACTTGGTACCCCGATGCCGAACGCCCGCTCGACCCCGCGCGCACGCATTGCACGCTAAACGCGACCCGCGAGCGCCGCGGCGGCGGTGATGTGGAGGTGTGGACGCCGCGCGGCTGCACGATGCCGGCCGCCGGCTTTCGAATGTTCGCGATCGGCGATTCACATAACACCGCCTATCTCCCCGATTATCGCCAGATCGCCGCCGAGCTCGGCGCGCCGGTGCGAAGCTATTTCCATCCCGGCTGCCCTTATTTGCGGCTGATCCAGCCGAAGGACGTCGGGCAGCATTGCGCCGAATTCTACCAGGCGTTCGGTGACGACCTGCGCCGGCTGGGCCGTCCCGGCGACGTCGTATTCCTGCCTGGGCTGCGGCTGACCCGGCTCATGAACCAATACGGTCCGGACCCGACGCACGACACGCCGGTCGACAATTCGGTATCCTCCAAGGCGCTCGCAGAGGCACGCGCGACGCTCACCGCGCTGCAGGCTGCCAGATTCCGCGTGGTGATCGAAGCGCCCAAACCGATCTTCCCCGCGCCGCCGTTCCGATGCGCCGACTGGTACGACCGCGATAACCCGATCTGTGCCGGCGGCATGGCGATCGCGCGCGGGCGAATTGCAGCGATGCGCGGTCAAGTGATGGTGGCGATGGCCGGCCTTGCGCGGGCGTATCCGGCGCTCAGTATATGGGATCCGTTCCCGATCCTCTGCCCCGGCGATCCGTGTCGCGCGGTCGCCGCCGATGGACGGTCGATGTTCTTCGACGGCGACCATCTGAGCGGCTACGGCAATGACTTGCTGTATCCGTCGATGCGCGACGCCATCGTCGCGGCGCGACGCTAGGCCACCTTCCGCTCCGCCACCTCGGCGTGCATGCGCGGATTGCCATCCAGGCGGAACGGCGCCATCTTCGCGCCCTCGCCGCGGTCGATCCCAATCATGTGCGCAGCGGTGGCGACGCCCGGCGCGCCGACATTCTCACCCCAGCGATATTCGGCCTTCATCGCCAGGACCGGGACGAACCACGGTCGGCCCTCGATCGTCATGACGTTGATCTGCTCGCGCGGGAGCTGGGCGATGCCCGACAGCACGATCTCGCCGCCCGGCGCGAGCTCGAACGGCGGCACCGCCGGCTGATCGACCGCGGCCGCGAAGATTTGCTGCAGATCCTGCACCTGGCGCGCGCTGGCGCTCAACATGTACATCGAGACGCGGATATCGCGCGCGGCGATCGTGCCGGTGTTGCGCACCGTCACGCGGTAATCGACGGCCGCACCGGTCAGGTTGGTGCCGGCGCGGCGCGGGACCAGCGTCACCTCGATCCGCGGTGCGTTCTCCTCGAGGGCGCGGCGGCGGGCGGGAATGGTGATATGCCCGCTCGGCGCCGGTAGCGGGCCAGGCTCGGGCGGCGCTTCGGCAGCGACCGGCTCGGGCGTCTCCTCGACGATATCCTCGTCGCGGTTGCGGCGACGGCCGAACAGGAACCAGGCCGCGGCCAACAGCGCGAGCATTGCGACGACGATCGCGACGGTCGTACTGGACGACCAGCCCGCCGCGACAGGCTGGGGCGTCGCGGACTCGGTCGCCGCAGGAGTCGGCGTCGCGGTGGCCGTCACGTTGGGCGTTTCGCTTGTGACGGGCGGCGCAGGGGTGGCGGAAGCTTGCGGCGCAGGCGAAACACTCGCCGTCGGCGCAGGCGTCGTCTGGCTCGCCGGCGCGGTCGCCGTCGCGCGGCGGGTCGGCGTTGCGGAAGGCGTATTAGCCGGCGTCGGCGCGCTGGTCGCCCGCGGAGTCGGGGTCGACAGCGGAACCACGATCGGCGTCGGCGTCGGGATCGGCCGGTTGAACGGCGCGACGACCGGGCCCGATGTCGGCGCTGCCTGCGGCGTCGCGCGCGGCGACGGCGGCAGGTTGAAGTTGATCCCCGGGTTGGTCTGCGGCGCGGCCGTGTTCGACTGCGCCGCCGCCACCGCCGGCAGCATCGCCACCACCGCGAGCCACACGCCCGCGCACGTCATCCCCAACGAAGCCTTCATCCCGATCACGTCTAACGTCTTCTACCTGAACGCGCGCCAACCGCAGCGCGGCGTGCCTATACGCTGTTTCAGCGGGGCTGAAACAGATGCGGTGCCGACCCGCTCCCCCGCCCGGCCGCCCAATCAGTTTATCCTATGGGTGGTCGGGGGGGAGCGGGCCGGCACCGCCAATAACCGCCCCTAGCGTATCAGTTGCGACGGCGTAAGCGGCACGACCGGCAGCCACACCATGCTCGGCGTCTTTCCACCACGCATGATCGTCACCGTCGCCTTCTGGTAATCGCCTTTTTGCGCATAGAAGATGTTGGGCACGTATTTCTGCGGGTTGCGGTCGTAGAGCGGGAACAGGCTCGACTGGACCTGAATCATGATCCGATGCCCCGGCTCGAACACGTGGTTTACCGCGGGCAGCGTAAACTTGTACTCCTGCACCTGGTTGGCCGGGATCGGCGACGGATTGCTGAAGCTGTTGCGATAACGGCCGCGGAAGATATCGAGGCTGATCGCCAGTTGATATCCGCCCATCTTGGGATCGCTCGCGTTCTCGGCTGGGAACACATCGATCACCTTGACGACGAAGTCGCCGTCGGTGCCCGTCGTCTTGGCGAACAGATCGGCCATCGGGACGCCCGACACGCGCACCGCCTTGTCGAGCACCGGGGTTTCATAGGTCATCACGTCGGGGCGACCATCGTACGAGCGCTGGTCCTGGACCAGCCAGTCGCCCCAGCGCCCGTCGTTGAAATTGACCGGGCGCGGCAGATGCGGGACCGGCTTGGCGGGATCAGAGACGTAGCTGTCGCCGCCCGGCGCCTGGCTGTCGAATCCGAGCCCGCCATCGCCGCCGAGATAGATCGGCGTCAGCGGTGATGCGCAGCCTTGTTGGCACGCCAGCGGCCAGTCGCTGAAGCGGTCCCAGTGGTTTTCGCCGGTATTGTAGATCGTCGCCGCGGGCGGCGTCACCGGCGGGCCGTCCTTCAGATAGTAATTGAACAGCGGCAGGATCATGTCCTCGCGATATTGCGCGGCGGTGTCGCCGTTCCACTGGAACGGGCCGAGGCTGCGGCCCTCGCGGTTGATCTGGCTGTGGCGCCACGGCCCCATGACGATGAAATTGTTGCTCGTCTGGCCGGCGCCGCGTAGCGCCTCATAGCTGTGGATCGCGCCCCACATGTCCTCCTGGTCCCACAGCCCCTGCTCCCAGATCGTCGGGACGTTGGACGGGTTCTTCGCCAGCAGCTTGTCGAGCGCCTGCCCCGACCAGAATTCGTCATAGGCCGGATGCATCGACATCCGCGTCCAGAACGGCAGCTGGTCGTATCCCGACTTCTTCGCCCAATCGCCCGCCGATCCGGTGCGGAAATTGTCGTAATCGTCATACCCGCCGGTCGGCGGCGCCTTGCCGTTGCCCTTGTATCCGGTCTGTGCGCCGATCCACGCGATGTTGGCGAGGCGGAACGCGCCGTAATGGAACCAGTCGTCGCCCATCCAGCCGTCGACCATCGGGCTTTGCGGCGCCGCGACCTTGAGCGCCGGGTGCGGGTTGAGCAGCGCCATCACGACGGTGAAGCCCTCGTACGACGACCCGATCATCCCGACCTTGCCGTTCGATTGCGGCAAGTTCGCCTTGTTCACCAGCCAGTCGATCGTGTCGTAGGCGTCGGTGGTGTGATCGACCTTGGTCGGGTTGAGCGGCCCGGCCACCGGACGCGTAGTGACGTAGCCGCCTTCGGACCCGTATTTCCCGCGAATGTCTTGATAGACGCGGATATAGCCGTTGCGCACGAACATCTCGTCGGCGAGCGGCAGCGTCGCGAGCATCGATGCGCTGTCCGTACGATGCGCGCGGCCGGCGGCGTTGTACGGCGTGCGGGTCAGCACGATCGGCGCATTGATCGCGCCCTTGGGAATGACGATGACGGTGTAGAGCTTGGTCCCGTCGCGCATCGGGATCATCACCTCGCGCTTGATGTAATCGGCGTTGGCGTCGACCGGCGGCGTGAACTTGGCGGGGATGTCGGTGTCGCCCCGCGGCCATAACGGCGCGGTCTGCGGCGCATCCTGCGCGATCGCGGGTACGACCAGAGCGACGGCCAGAGCGAGGGACGGCAACAACGCCAGCTTCTTCAACATGCCGATGCGACTCCGGGCAAGGAAAGGATGCCGTCTCCTAAGACGCTATGGCGGGCTTGCGCAATGCCGGACACGACGACGCCCGCCCCGCATGGGCGGGACGGGCGCGCTGTCGCCTGACCAGGGAGCGGATCAGGCGCGAACGGGTTCGCCGTGGAGCTCGGCGCCGACATTGTCGTGCATTGCCGCGCGCGACAATTCGATCGGCTCGAGCCCCTCGCCTTCCTCGGGCGTCACGCCAACGGTGAACGATGCCGAAGTGCGGCCCTCGCTGCCGTCGGCGAGCGTGTAGCGCGCATCGGCGACGACGATCGGACGGAACGACTCGGGCAGGTTTTCACCCATCTCCGACTTGAGCAAGGCCAGCGTCGCGTCGATGCGCTTGCCCTCGCCCGGCTGGATGGTGACCGGATCGGTGCTGGCATCGGCGGGCGGATCCACCAGCAGCCGCTCCATCTCGCTGCCGTCGGCGTCGCTCGACAGCAGGAAGGTCGAGATGCGGACGTCCTCTGCGGCAACCGAGCCCGAATTGCCCACGGTCAATTCGATCTCGACCAGCGCTTCGTCGACGTTGGTGCCGGCGCGGACCGGGCGCATCGCGAACTCGAGCCACGGACGTTCGGCAACCGGCGCGGCGGCGGCGGTCAGCTCGGCGACCTCGTCGGCCGGAACGCTGGCCACTTCGAGATCTTCGAGCGCGCCGACTGCGGGCTCGACATCCGCAACGGCCTCGCTGCGGCTGACATATTCAGGCTCCTCGCGCTCGATCGCGGCGACCGGCAGCGGCGCCGCCTCGACCATCGGGGCAGCAGCGACTGGCTCGACATACGCTCCGTCGACATAGTCGGACTCGTCATAGGCGTCGGTGCGACGGCGGCGAAGCGCGAAGGCGCCCACCAATATGATCGCCAGCACGGCGAGGCCACCGGCGACCCACGCCCAAATCGGCACCGCGCTGGTCGATGCGGTGGATTGGGTGTTGGTAGCGGCCGCTTGCGAAGCTGGCGCGGGCGGCACGGCAGCCGGGGCAGCGACCGGTGCCGGCGGAGGCGCCGCGGCTTCGGGTGCGGACGGCGCGGCGGCGGGAGCCGAAGCGCTCGGTGCCGGCGCGGTGGCGCGGGCCGCAGCGCGCGTGACCGGGGTTCGTGTAGCTGTCCGCGTGGCCGTGCGGGTCGCGCTCGATCGAGTCGAGGCGCGCAGCGCGGGCGCCGCAGCGGGCTCGGCTGCGCTGCTCGTATCCGGATTGGACACGGTCGGAACGACCGGTGGGATCGTCACCGTCGCGGTGTTGGGCGGAGTCACCACGACCGGCGGGGTGGTCTGCGGCGTATCCTGCGCGAAGGCGGGGGTTGAGATGAGTGCGGTGGCGCACAATAACGGCGCGACGGCACGGGCGAGATGGGGGGCGAAAAGCTGTTTCATGACGCATCAACAATGATGGGAACCCGAAACTAGTTCCGCATTTCGCAACTGCGGAACGAGTGATGTGTGGCAGGTCACTTGCACAATGCATTGAATCACAAAGCAAACACACCGGAAAAATTTTCATTGACTTTTTTCGTGAGCCGCCAGCCCCGCGTTGACACTTTCCAACACCGCCCCTATATCGCCGCCTCCACCACAGCTTTCGGGAAATGACGCGGCGTCGCGCACCGTGTCGGCACGAATGGAAGGCTGGGGTTCATACGACGCCGAGAAGCTGCCTGTCCTGTTCCGAACGTGAGCTGGATGTGCGGCCTTTTCGCGTCGTCTGCGTGCCTGGTCCCGGGGTTCCGGGGCACGAATTTGCGGGCGGCAGCCCGCTAACATCGAGGGCAATACCTTACATGGCGACCAAGGCGATCGAAGGCGCTGTCAAGCAGCGTCGCAGCGAAGGCACCGCGAAGCGGCGCATCCGCAAGGTGTTCGGCAATATCCACGAAGTCGTGCAGATGCCGAACCTGATCGAGGTTCAACGCGAATCGTACGAGCAGTTCCTGCGCTCCGATCCCTCGATCGGCTATGTCTCGGGGCTCGAAAAGACGCTGCGCAGCGTGTTCCCAATCCGCGATTTCGCCGGCACCGCCGAGCTCGATATCAAGAAGAACGACGGCTATGTCCTCGAGCCGCCGAAGTTCGATACCGACGAGTGCCGCCAGCGCGGCATCACCTATGCCGCGCCGATGCGCGTGACGCTGACGCTCGCGACTTTCGAGGTCGACGCCGAGACCGAGGCCAAGTCGCTCATCGATATCAAGGAGCAGGACGTCTACATGGGCGACATGCCGCTCATGACGCAGAACGGCACCTTCATCATCAACGGCACCGAGCGCGTGATCGTCAGCCAGATGCACCGCTCGCCGGGCGTGCTGTTCGACCATGACCGCGGCAAGACCCACGCTTCGGGCAAGTTCCTTTTCGCCGCGCGCGTGATCCCGTATCGCGGCTCGTGGCTCGATTTCGAGTTCGACGCCAAGGACATCGTCAACGTCCGTATCGACCGCAAGCGCAAGCTGCCGGTGACTGCGCTGCTGTACGCGCTGGGGCTGACGTCGGAGGACATCCTCAACCAGTTCTACAACCGCGTGACTTATGTCCGCGGCCAGGGTGGCTGGCAGATCCCGTTCGCCGCGGAGAATTGGCGCGGGGTCAAGCCGACCTACGACATCGTCGATGCGAAGTCGGGCGAGGTGATCTTCGCCGCCGGCACCAAGATCACGCCGCGTTCGGCCAACAAGGCGGCCAAGGACGGGCTCGAGACGCTGTTGATCCCGACCGAGGAAATCTTCGGCCGCTTCTCGGCGTACGATCTCATCAACGAGAAGACTGGCGAAATCTATGTCGAGGCGGGTGACGAAATCTCCGCCGAGAATCTCGAAAAGCTCGACCAGGCCGGGATCGACCGGGTCGAACTGCTCGACATCGATTACGTCACGACCGGTCCGTGGATCCGCAACACGCTCAAGGCCGACAAGGCGGAGGAGCGCGAGCAGGCGCTGTCCGACATCTATCGCGTGATGCGCCCCGGCGAACCGCCGACGCTCGAGACCGCGGAGTCGCTATTCGCTGGCCTGTTCTTCGATCCCGACCGCTACGACCTGTCGGCGGTCGGCCGCGTCAAGCTCAACATGCGCCTCGACTTGGATGCCGAGGACACCGTCACGACGCTCCGCACCGAGGACATCCTCGCGGTGGTCAAGACGCTAGTCGACCTCAAGGACGGCAAGGGCGAGATCGACGATATCGACAATCTCGGCAACCGCCGCGTGCGCTCGGTCGGCGAGCTGCTCGAGAACCAGTATCGCGTCGGGCTGTTGCGCATGGAGCGCGCGGTCAAGGAGCGCATGTCGTCGGTCGACCTGACTACGGTCATGCCCAACGATTTGATCAACGCGAAGCCTGCGGTCGCCGCGGTGCGCGAGTTCTTCGGCTCGTCGCAGCTGTCGCAGTTCATGGATCAGACGAACCCGCTCTCCGAAGTGACGCACAAGCGTCGCGTCTCGGCGCTCGGGCCGGGCGGCCTCACGCGCGAGCGCGCGGGCTTCGAGGTCCGCGACGTCCATCCGACGCACTATGGCCGCATCTGCCCGATCGAAACGCCGGAAGGCCCGAACATCGGCCTGATCAACAGCCTCGCCTCGTTCAGCCGCGTGAACAAATACGGCTTCATCGAGACGCCGTACCGCAAGGTCGTCGACCACAAGGTGACCGACGAGGTCGTCTATCTGTCGGCGATGGAAGAGGCCAAGCACACGATTGCGCAGGCCAACGCCGAGCTCAACAAGGACGGTGGCTTCACCGAGGAATTGGTCTCGTCGCGTCAGGCGGGCGAGTTCCTGATGGCGCTCCCCGACAATATCACGCTGATGGACGTCAGCCCCAAGCAGCTCGTCTCCGTCGCCGCGTCGCTGATCCCGTTCCTCGAGAACGACGACGCCAACCGCGCGTTGATGGGATCGAACATGCAGCGCCAGGCGGTGCCGCTGGTCCAGGCCGAGGCGCCGTTCGTCGGCACCGGCATGGAAGAGACGGTCGCGCGCGATTCGGGTGCGGCGATCGCCGCCAAGCGTTCGGGCATCGTCGACCAGGTCGACGCCACCCGCATCGTCGTCCGCGCCACCGGCACGGTCGAGGCCGGCCAGTCGGGCGTCGACATCTACACGCTGATGAAGTTCCAGCGATCGAACCAGAACACCTGCATCAACCAGCGTCCGCTGGTGAAGGTGGGCGACGTGGTCAATGTCGGCGACGTCATCGCCGACGGCCCGTCGACCGAGTTCGGCGAGCTCGCGCTCGGCCGCAACGCGCTCGTCGCGTTCATGCCGTGGAACGGGTATAATTATGAGGATTCGATCCTCATCAGCGAGCGTATCGTCAAGGACGACGTCTTCACCTCGATCCATATCGAGGAATTCGAGGTGATGGCGCGCGACACCAAGCTCGGGCCGGAGGACATCACTCGCGATATCCCGAACGTCGGCGAGGAAGCGCTCCGCAACCTCGACGAGGCGGGCATCGTTTATATCGGCGCCGAGGTCGAGCCGGGCGATATCCTCGCCGGCAAGATCACGCCGAAGGGCGAGTCGCCGATGACGCCGGAGGAAAAGCTCCTTCGCGCGATCTTCGGCGAGAAGGCGTCGGACGTTCGCGACACCTCGCTGCGGCTGCCCCCGGGCGTCGCCGGCACGGTGGTCGAGGTCCGCGTGTTCAACCGCCACGGCATCGACAAGGACGAGCGCGCGATGGCGATCGAGCGCGAGGAGATCGAGCGCCTGAAGAAGGATTCGGACGACGAGCGCACGATCCTCAACCGCGCGACCTGGTCGCGCCTCAAGGAAATGCTTCTCGGCCAAACCGCGACCGCGGTGCCGAAGGGCGGACCCAAGAAGGGTGCGGTGATCGATCAGGACATGCTCGACAGCGTCGACCGCCACGAATGGTGGAAGTTCGCGGTCGCCGACGACCGAGTCCAGTCGGATCTGGAAGCGGTCAAGGCGCAGTATGAGGGCGCGGTAAAGGTCATCAAGGACAAGTTCGACGACCGCCGCGAAAAGCTCGAGCGCGGCGACGAGCTGCCGCCGGGCGTGCTCAAGATGGTCAAGGTGTTCGTTGCGGTGAAGCGCAAGCTGCAGCCGGGCGACAAGATGGCGGGCCGTCACGGCAACAAGGGCGTGATCAGCCGCATCCTGCCGGTCGAGGACATGCCGTTCCTCGCCGACGGGACGCCGGTCGACCTGGTGCTCAACCCGCTCGGCGTGCCGAGCCGGATGAACGTCGGGCAGATCTTCGAAACGCATCTCGGCTGGGCCGCGCGTCAGCTCGGCCAGCAGATCGGGCATGCGCTCGAGGATTGGCGCGAAGCCAATCCCAACCCCAAGGCAGGCGCGATGCCCGCCGCGGTCAAGGATCGGCTCAAGGCGATCTATGGCGAGCATTACGCCGACGAGATCGATGCCCGATCGGGCGACGAGATCGTGGAGCTCGCGCAGAACCTGAAGCCCGGCGTCCCGATGGGCACTCCGGTGTTCGACGGCGCGCACGAAGCCGACGTTTCGGCGATGCTGACGCTCGCGGGGCTCGATACGTCGGGCCAGTCCGACCTGTTCGATGGCCGCACGGGCGATCAGTTCGACCGCAAGGTGACCGTGGGCATCATCTACATGCTCAAGCTCCACCACCTGGTCGACGACAAGATCCACGCGCGTTCGATCGGGCCCTACTCGCTCGTCACCCAGCAGCCGCTGGGCGGCAAGGCGCAGTTCGGCGGGCAACGGTTCGGCGAAATGGAGGTCTGGGCCCTCCAGGCTTACGGCGCCGCCTACACCTTGCAGGAAATGCTGACGGTGAAGTCCGACGACGTGGTGGGCCGCACCAAGGTCTACGAGGCGATCGTCAAGGGCGACGACACGTTCGAGGCCGGCATTCCCGAGAGCTTCAACGTGCTCGTCAAGGAAATGCGCAGCCTGGGTCTCAACGTCGAGCTCAAGAACGACGAGCCCGGCGTGGACTCGGACGGCGTCGCGATCGCGGCGGAATAGGAATGGCAGTGCGGCAAGTCGCTGGCGATGATTACGAGTTTATCATCGCCGGCGACATCGATCGTGGCGGGCAATTCATCGAAGCTTGGAAAAATGGCAATCCCGACGGCGAAAATACGGCTTACCTGTTCACTGCGTATGAAAGTGACAAGATGTCGTTTTGGTGTGCCGACGAGGTTCCGCTTCAACTAGTCGAAGAGATGATCGCCATAGCGATGGAACGCCACCACGCCGAGAACAATTACAATTTTCTTCTTCGGAAGGGCTAAAAAATGAACGAACTGACCAACTTCGCGAACCCGGTGGTAAAACCGGAGACCTTCGACCAGATCCAGATCGGCATCGCCTCCCCGGACCGTATCCGCTCGTGGTCGTTCGGCGAGATCAAGAAGCCCGAGACGATCAACTATCGCACGTTCAAGCCCGAGCGTGACGGCCTGTTCTGCGCGCGCATCTTCGGTCCGATCAAGGACTATGAATGCCTGTGCGGCAAGTACAAGCGCATGAAGTACAAGGGCATCGTCTGCGAAAAGTGCGGCGTCGAAGTCACGGTCTCGAAGGTTCGCCGCGAGCGGATGGGCCATATCGAGCTCGCCGCTCCCGTGGCGCACATCTGGTTCCTGAAGTCGCTGCCGAGCCGCATCGGGCTGCTGCTCGACATGCAGCTCAAGCAGCTCGAGCGCGTGCTCTACTTCGAGGCCTACATCGTGATCGAGCCGGGCGTGACTCCGCTCGAGCGCTATCAGCTGCTGACCGAGGACGAGCTCCTCGAAGCGCAGGACGAATATGGTGAGGACGCCTTCACCGCCGGGATCGGCGCAGAGGCCGTGCGCATCATGCTCGAACAGCTCGACCTGGTCGGCGAGCGCGAGGCGCTGCTCCAGGAACTCGCGACCACCAAGTCCGAGCTCAAGCCCAAGAAGATCATCAAGCGCTTGAAGGTCGTCGAGAGCTTCATCGATTCGGGCAACCGCCCCGAATGGATGATCCTCGAAGTCGTGCCGGTCATCCCGCCCGAGCTTCGCCCGCTGGTGCCGCTCGACGGCGGCCGCTTCGCGACGTCGGACTTGAACGACCTGTACCGCCGCGTGATCAACCGCAACAACCGCTTGAAGCGGCTGATGGAGCTGCGCGCGCCGGATATCATCGTCCGCAATGAAAAGCGCATGCTGCAGGAAGCGGTCGACGCGCTGTTCGACAACGGCCGCCGTGGCCGCACGATCACCGGCGCCAACAAGCGTCCGCTCAAGTCGCTGTCCGACATGCTCAAGGGCAAGCAGGGCCGCTTCCGCCAGAACCTGCTCGGCAAGCGAGTCGACTATTCGGGCCGGTCGGTGATCGTCACCGGTCCGGAACTCAAGCTGCACCAGTGCGGCTTGCCCAAGAAGATGGCGCTCGAGCTGTTCAAGCCGTTCATCTACGCCCGCCTCGACGCCAAGGGTCTATCGATGACCCTCAAGCAGGCCAAGAAGTGGGTTGAGAAGGAGCGCAAGGAAGTCTGGGACATCCTCGACGAGGTGATCCGCGAGCACCCGGTCCTGCTCAACCGCGCGCCGACGCTCCACCGCCTCGGGATCCAGGCGTTCGAGCCGGTGCTGATCGAGGGCAAGGCGATCCAGCTTCATCCTTTGGTCTGCTCGGCGTTCAACGCCGACTTCGACGGCGACCAGATGGCCGTGCACGTCCCGCTGAGCCTCGAGGCGCAGCTGGAAGCGCGCGTCCTGATGATGTCGACCAACAACATCCTGTCGCCGGCCAACGGCAAGCCGATCATCGTGCCGTCGCAGGACATGGTGCTGGGTCTGTATTACCTGTCGATGATGAAGGAAGGCGAGCCCGGCGAGGGCATGATGATTTCCGACATGTCGGAAGTGCATCAGGCGCTCAATGCCGGCGCCGTCACGCTCCACACCAAAATCATCAGCCGCGTGCCGCAGACCGATGAAAAGGGCGTGCAGCACATGAAGCGCTACGAGACGACGCCGGGCCGCATGCTGCTCGGCGAGACGCTCCCGCAGAGCCACAAGGTGCCGTTCGAAACCGTCAACCGCCTCCTCACCAAGAAGGACGTCGGCGACGTGATCGACGAGGTCTATCGTCACACCGGCCAGAAGGAGACCGTGCTGTTCGCCGACGCGATCATGGCGCTCGGCTTCCGCCACGCGTTCAAGGCGGGCATCTCGTTCGGCAAGGACGACATGATCATCGCCCCGGACAAAGACAAATTGGTCGACGAGACTCGCGATCAGGTGAAGGACTTCGAGCAGCAGTATCAGGACGGCCTGATCACGCAGCAGGAGAAGTACAACAAGGTGATCGACGCCTGGTCGCGTTGCGGTGACCAGGTCGCCAACTCGATGATGAACGAGATCAAGGCTGTCCGCCACTATGAGGACGGTCCGATGAAGGGCCGCGAGAAGGACATCAACTCGATCTACATGATGGCGCACTCGGGCGCCCGCGGTTCGCAGGCGCAGATCAAGCAGCTCGCCGGTATGCGCGGGCTGATGGCCAAGCCGTCGGGCGAGATCATCGAGACCCCGATCATCTCGAACTTCAAGGAAGGCCTGACCGTCCTTGAATATTTCAACTCGACCCACGGCGCCCGCAAGGGCCTCGCGGACACCGCGTTGAAGACGGCGAACTCGGGCTATTTGACGCGCCGCCTGGTCGACGTGTCGCAGGACTGCGTCGTCATGGAAGAGGATTGCGGCACCGACCGCATGCTCGAAATGCGCGCGATCGTTCAGGGCGGCACCGTGATCGCCTCGCTCGGCGAGCGCATCCTCGGCCGCACCACGGCGGAGGACGTTGTCGATGCCAAGACCGGCAAGGTCGTCATCCCATCGGGCACTTTGCTCGACGAGGCGATGATCACGACGATCGAAGGCATCGGCATCCAGGGGATGAAGATCCGTTCGCCGCTGGTTTGCGAAGCCAAGATCGGCGTGTGCGGCAAGTGCTACGGGCGCGACCTCGCGCGGGGTACCCCGGTGAATATCGGCGAAGCGGTCGGCGTGATCGCGGCGCAGTCGATCGGCGAGCCGGGCACCCAGCTGACGATGCGGACCTTCCACATCGGCGGTGCGGCGCAGCTCAACGAAACCTCGAACCTGGAGGCGCATGCCGACGGTACGGTCGAGTTCCGCGATCTGCGCATCATCGTCGATCAGCGCGGCCGGCGCGTGGTTCTCTCCCGCTCGGGCGAGATCGCGATCAAGGACATGGACGGCCGCGAGCTCGCGGTCGATCGTATCCCCTACGGCGCGTACGTGATGTTCGACGACGGGCACATCGTGTCCAAGGGCGACCGCATGGCCGAGTGGGATCCGTTCACCATGCCGGTGATCACCGAAACCGGCGGCACGGTGAAGTATCAGGACCTGACCGAAGGCAAGACGATGACGGAGGTCACCGACGAAGCCACCGGCATCGCCCAGCGCGTGGTGATCGAATATCGCGCGACGACCAAGACGAAGGAGGATCTGCGTCCGCGCCTGACCCTGCTCGACGAGGCGTCGGGCGAGGCCGCGCGCTACATGCTCGCGCCCGGCGCGGTGCTGTCGGTCGATGACGGTGCCACCGTCCAGGCCGGCGACGTCGTCGCGCGTGTCGCTCGTGAATCGGCCAAGACTCGCGACATCACCGGCGGTCTGCCGCGCGTCGCCGAGCTTTTCGAAGCGCGCAAGCCCAAGGAAAACGCGATCATCGCGAAGGTCTCGGGTCGCGTGATCTTCGGCAAGGACTACAAGGCCAAGCGCAAGATCGGCATCCAGCCCGAGGACGGCGGCGAGGTCGTGGAGTATCTGATCCCCAAGTCGAAGGTGATCGACGTTCAGGAAGGCGACTACGTCAAGCGTGGCGACAACCTGATCGGCGGCTCGCCCGATCCGCACGACATCCTCGAGGTGCTCGGGATCGAGCCGCTCGCGGAATACCTCGTGTCGGAAATCCAGGAAGTCTATCGACTCCAGGGCGTGAAGATCAACGACAAGCACATCGAGGTGATCGTTCGCCAGATGCTGCAGAAGGTCGAGATCACCGACGGCGGCGACACCACCCTACTGGCGGGCGAGCAGGTCGATCGTTCGGAAATGGACGAGATCAACGAGAAGCTCGAGAAGAAGCAGAAGAAGGCGGAAGGCAAGCCCGTCCTGCTCGGCATCACCAAGGCGTCGCTGCAGACTCGCAGCTTCATCTCGGCGGCGTCGTTCCAGGAGACCACCCGCGTGCTGACGCAGGCGGCGGTCGAGGGCAAGAAGGACACACTGATCGGGCTCAAGGAGAATGTCATCGTCGGCCGTCTCATCCCGGCCGGTACCGGCGCGGGCATGAACCGGCTGCGCGTGGCGGCGTCCGGCCGCGATGCCGCGCTTCGAGTCCAGCAACGTGCGCTTGCCGAGGCGCTGATCGCGCCGAACACCGCGCAGGAGGAGCACGAAGCCGAACTCGCCCGCTCGCCGCGCGACGCGGCGGGCACCGGCGACGACGCGCTGGCGGCGGTGACGCCGAGCGGCCACGGCACCGACGCCGATGCCGGCGAGTATCTGAACGAGGCCGAGTGATCGGCTGACCGTTCTGGCCATAGTCTGACGGGAAGAGCCGCCGTCCGGGGATGCCCGGGCGGCGGTTTTTCTGTCGGTCGCGAATTCAAGGGCGTCCTTCGTCGACGGCCCTTGCCCCGCGTCGCGCGCGATGGGAGAAGCGGCGCATCCAACCGATATCGAGGGACCGCGATGAAACCCCATATGCTGCTCGCCGCGACCGCGCTCGCGAGCCTTCTTGTCACGGCGTCGGCCAGCCCGGCGCGGCAAGCGGTCGCCCTCGCGCGCGCGAATCCGTTGCTCGCGCCGAGCGCCCTGCCCTTCCAGGCGCCGCCGTTCGACCGGATACGCGACAGCGACTATCAGCCGGCGCTCGATCGCGGCATGGCGATCCAGCTCGCCGAGATGGCGAAAATCGCCGACAACCCCGCCGCGCCGACTTTTGCCAATACGATCGTGCCGATGGAGCAATCGGGCCGCACGCTCGAACGCGCGCAGCTTGCTTTCTCGGCGGTCGCCGGCGCCAACACCAACGACACGATCCAGAAGGTCGAGGCCGACGAAGCGCCGAAGTTCGCAGCCCACAGCGACGCGATCTTCCTCAACCCCAAGCTGTTCGCGCGAGTCAACGCGATCTACGCCAAGCGCAAATCGCTGGGGCTGACCCAGGAGCAGGCGATGCTGCTCGAGGTCTATCACCAGCAGTTCGTCCATGCCGGCGCCAATTTGAACGACGCCGACAAGGTCAGGCTGCGCGACCTCAACAAGCAGATCTCTTCGCTCGAGACCAAATTCCAGCAGACCTTGCTCGCGGCCGCCAAGGCCGGCGCGCTGGTGGTCGACGACAAGGCCAAGCTCGCCGGGCTGTCCGACGCCGAGATCGCCGCCGCGGCGCAGGCGGCGAAGGATCGCGGGCTGACCGGCAAATGGGTCCTGCCGCTCCAGAACACCACGCTCCAGCCCGCGCTCGGTTCGCTGACCGACCGCGCCACGCGCGAGGCGCTGTTCAGGGCGAGCTGGACGCGCGCCACGAAGGGCGACGCCTACGACACGCGCGCGATCATCTCGCAGATCGCGATGCTCCGGGCGCAAAAGGCCAAGTTGCTCGGCTTCCCGAGCTGGGCCGATTACGTCCTCGAAAATCAGATGGCCAAGACCCCGCAGGCTGCCGAAGCGTTCATGGCGAAGCTCGTCCCCGCGACCGCCGCCGCCGAGCGGCGCGAAGTCGCCGAGGTCAACGCCGCGATCAAGGCGAGCGGCGGCGATTTCGACGTGCGCCCGTGGGACTGGGACTTGTATTCCGAAAAGGTTCGCAAGGCGAAATACGACCTCGATGAAGCCGAGGTGAAGCCCTATTTCGAAATCGACCGCGTGCTCAAGGACGGCGTGTTCTATGCTGCCAACCAGCTCTACGGCCTGACCTTCAAGGAGCGGCACGACATCCCGGTCTACCAGCCGGACGTGCGCACCTTCGACGTCATCGACGCGAACGGGAAACCGCTCGGGCTGATGTATTTCGATTACTGGAAGCGCGACAACAAGGCGGGCGGCGCGTGGATGTCGAACCTCGTCAACCAGTCGTACCTGCTCGGCACCAAGCCGGTGATCTATAACGTCGCGAACTTCACCAAGCCCGCTGCCGGGCAGCCGGCGCTGATCAGCTTCGACGACGTGACGACGATGTTCCACGAATTCGGCCACGCGCTGCACGGCCTGTTCGCCGCGCAAACCTATCCGACGCTGTCGGGGACAAGCGTTGCGCGCGACTTCGTCGAATTCCCGTCGCAGTTCAACGAGCATTGGGCGCTCGATCCCAAGGTGCTCGCGCATTACGCGGTCGATTACCGGACCGGCGCGCCGATGCCGCAAGCGCTGGTCGACAAGATCAAGCGGGCGTCGAAGTTCAACCAGGGCTACGCGATGGGCGAGCTGATCGCCGCGGCCGAGCTCGACATGAAGTGGCACGCGCTGCCCGCCGGTGCTCCCCTACAGGATGCCGACACGTTCGAGGCCGACGCGCTCGCCAGGATGGGGCTCGACATCACGCACGTGCCGCCGCGCTATCGGTCGAGCTATTTCCTGCACATCTGGTCGAACGGCTATTCGGCCGGATATTACGCCTATCTCTGGACCCAGATGCTCGACGACGATGCCTATGCCTGGTTCATGGCGCATGGCGGGCTCACGCGCGCCAACGGCCAGCGTTTCCGCGACATGATCCTGTCGAAGGGGCATACGATGGATTACGGCCCGATGTTCAAGGCCTTCTATGGCAAGGACCCCGATATCGGCCCGCTGCTCGAAGATCGCGGTTTCCCCGGCGGCCAGTAACGCCGGCTTGGCGACACGCGCCGGGCGTCGGCAATGAACACGGTGTACGACGTCGCGCCGGGCGACCTTGCGCGATTTCGCGATGTCTCATTGCGGCGCGCCGATCGGCTTCCCATCTGCCGGCTGCGGACGTTTCGCCGCCGTAACACGGGGATATCATGGCTACCGACCTTCACACGCTGACCGCGCCGGTCTTCATTCGCGCGCTGACCAACCTCGACAAGATCCTCGACAAGGGCCGGGCGTTCGCCGCCGACAAGGGAAGCGACGAACAGGAGCTGCTCGACGCGCGGCTGATCGGCGACATGGGCAATCTGATCTCGCAGATCCAGCGCGCCAGCGATTCGGCCAAGGGCTGCATGGTTCGCCTCGGCGGGGCCGAGAACGTCGTCATGGAGGACAACGAAGCGAGCTTCGACGACCTCAAGGCGCGGATCGCCAGGACGATCGACTTCGTCAAATCGGTGCCCGCCGATGCGATCAACGGCAAGGAAGATGCCGAAGTCGTGCTGACCTTTCCCAATGGCGAGCTCAAGTTCGACGGGCGCTCGTACGTGCTCGGCTTCGTCCATCCGAACTTCTATTTCCACGTGACGACCGCCTACGCGCTGCTCCGCATGAAAGGCGTGCCGATCGGCAAGATCGATTTCCTCGGCGGGGTCTAACCTTTGGCGCTACCAGCCCGCTCCCACCCGACCGCCCATAGGATATCGTAGTCGGGTGGGGGAGCGGCCGGTGCCGTCATCCGCGTGAGCGGATCGAGTTAGCGTACCATCTCGACGATCCGCGTCGCGAGCCGGTCGGCTTCGGCGCGATCGTGGGTGACCATCAGGATCGGCAGCCCGAGCTCGTCGCGCACGGCCAGCACCGCGCGCTCGACCTCGTCGGCGCGCGCGCGGTCGAGCGAGGCGGTCGGCTCGTCGAGCAACAGGAAGGCGGGGTCGCGGAGCAGCGCCCGGCCGATCGCCACGCGCTTCGCCTCGCCCCCCGACAAGGTGCGCGGCCAGCGATCCATCAGGTGCGCGATGTCGAGCAAGTGCGCGACCGCGTCGATCATCGTCTCGCGCGCGCCAGCGTAGCGCAGGTTCGCGGCGACTCGGAGGTGCGGGAACAGCCGCGGCTCCTGAAAGACATAGCCGGCGCGACGGCGCTCGGGCGGCAAGTCGGTCGCGGCGTCGAACAACGTCACGCCGGCGACGCGGATATGCCCGCGGTCGGGGCGCAACAGCCCGGCGACCATGTTGAGCACGCTCGTCTTGCCGACGCCCGACGGGCCGAACAGCACGGTCACACCGTCCCCGGCGTCGAGTTGGAGCGCCACCTCGATCTCGCCGAGCCGCTTGGCGACGTCGAGGTCAAACGCCATGGATCATCCGCGCGCGCATCCGCCGCGCGAGCAGCTCCGACGCGATCAGCGCGACGAGCGCGATCGCGACCGACAATGCCGACAGGCGGAGCGCGATCGCGTCGCCATCCGGGCGTTGCAGCGCCGCGTAGATCGCCAGCGGCAGCGTCTGCGTCTGCCCCGGCACGTTCGACACAAAGGTGATCGTCGCGCCGAACTCGCCGAGCGAGCGCGCGAAGCCGAGCACGGTGCCAGCGAGCACGCCGGGCAAGCTCAACGGCAGCGTAATCGTCCGGAACACGCGCCAAGGACTCGCGCCGAGCGTTCGCGCCGCGCCCTCCAGCCGTGCGTCGACCGCCTCGATCGACAACCGGATCGCGCGCACCATCAGCGGCAACGCCATCACCCCCGCCGCGATCGCAGCGCCCGTCCAGCGGAACAGCACACGGCCGCCGATCATGCCGAGCGGGCCGGAAGGGGCGAAAGCGAGCAGCAGCATCCAGCCGGTAACGACCGGGGGCACGACAAGCGGGAGGTAGACGATCGCTTCGATCAGGATCTTGCCGGGAATGCGCGATCGGGCGAGGAACCAGGCGATTGCGAAGGCGACGGGGAGCGTTGCCAGCGTCGCGACGAGACCGACCTTGAGCGACAGCAGGACGACGGACCATTCGGCGGGGGTCAATGCCGCGCTCCCAATTTACCGTCACCCTGAACTCGTTTCAGGGTCCATCGCGCCACTGGCGCGCGCATCGTTTGTTGCACGATGGATGCTGAAACGAGTTCAGCATGACGAAATGAGTGGTTCACCGCCGCGGCGCCGTGAAGCCGAACCGCGCGAACACCGCTCGGCCCGCGCTCGACAGAAGGAAACGCCGGAAGCCCTCGGCTTGCGGATTGGTCGAGCGGGTCAGTCGCGCCACCGGATAGACGATCGGCGGATGGCTCGCGGCCGGGAAAACGCCGGCGACACGCACCCGTGAAGACGCCTTGGCGTCCGTTAAATAGACGATCCCAAACGGGGCCGCGCCGCGCTCGACCAGCGCCAGCGCCGCGCGGACGTTCTCGGCGCGCACGACATGCGGTGCGATCGTCGTCCAAGCGCCGAGCTTTTCGAGCGCCGCCTTGCCGTATTCCCCCGCAGGCACACTGTCGGGATCGGCCATTGCCAACGGCCCCCCGCCGAGCACCCGCGCCAGCCGCGCCCCGTTGAGCGGAATTGCGGTATGGCGCCCCGCCGGCTCGACCACCACGAGCCGGTTCCCGACCAGATCGGCACGCGTTCCGGCCGCGACCAGCCGCTTCGTCGCGAGCGCGTCCATCCATTCCTCATCCGCCGATACGAACAGGTCGGCGGGCGCCCCCGCCTCGATCTGCCGCGCCAACGCCGAGGACGCCGCGAACGAGATCACTGGGCGCGGATGGCCGGCCCTGGCCCAGGCGTCGGCGGCGGCATCGAGCGATTCCTGGAGGCTGGCGGCGGCAAGCACGAGCGGCGCCGATGGCGGGGGCGCGGCGCCGATTGCGAGCAGCGTCAGACCGGTGAGAATGAAGCGGCGAAAGCTGCTGGCGAACATTGGTCGCGCATACACCGCCACCGCGACGCACGACACCAACATCTTCGCCTCCCGGCGAAAGCCGGGGTCCAGTTGCGGGAAGCTGTGAGGTAGAGAATTGCGTCGCCATCGAAGCGGCTCGATACTGGACCCCGGCGTTCGCCGGCGAGGCGTGAGTTGAGTACCTAATCGCCCTACCCCGCCCGCGCGTGCATCCTTCCCGTTCGCTGCAATTTCCCCCACCCGACGCTCGGCCCGCGCAGCGCTTGCGTGATCGCCTTCAGCACGACGTAATACATGATCTGCCGATACCCGATGCGCTGCGGGATCAGCAGCCATAGCAGCCGCCATTTCTCGCGCCGTTCGAGCGCGAAGGCGACCACCGCGGACAGCAGATCGATCGTGGTGAATACCAGCCAATAGAGCAGCATCTTGTCGACATCGGTCTGGGTCTGCGCCCAGCCATGTTCCTCGATCGACAGCCAGGTGGTGATGAAGCTGACGATCAGCGCGAGGTCAATGATCGGGCTGATCGCGGCGAGCACGATCTGGAACAGGATCGCTTGCGGCACGCCGATCCACGCCAGTCCCGGCGGGCGGCCGGTGGCGACGATCCGGCCATGCTTCCACAGGCATTGCAGCGTGCCGTAGGCCCAGCGGAAACGTTGCTTGGCGAGGCCGCGGAAACTCTCGGGGCTCTCGGTCCAGGCGACGGCATATTGGTCGTACGTCACGTGCCACCCGGCGCGCTGGATCGCGATCGTCAGATCCTGATCCTCGGCGAGCGTATCGTGCGGGTAGCCGCCGACCTCCCGGATCGCCGCCAGCCGCCAAGCCCCGACCGCGCCGGGCACGACCATCATTGCACCCAATCCGGCGAGCGCGCGGCGTTCGAGGTTCTGCGCCGTGACGTATTCGAGCGCTTGCCAGCGTGTGACCAGATTCACCCGGTTGCCGACCTTGGCGTTGCCGGCCACGGCACCGAGCCTGCGATCGGCGAACCACCGCGCGAGCCGCGCGATGGTGGTCGGCTCGAACTGCGTATCGGCATCCAGCGCGATGACGATCTCGCCGTTCGCCAGGTCGAGGCCCCGGTTGAGCGCGCGCGCCTTGCCGCCATTTTCGAGCGTCACCAGCCGGACGCGCGGATCGTGGGCGAACGCGCTTGCCATGATCGCGCTGGTGCGGTCGCTCGACCCGTCGTCGATCACGATCACTTCGATCCTCACCTCGGTCGAGGCGAGCACGGTCCGCACCGACCGCTCGATCACCGCTTCCTCGTTGAACGCCGGGATCATTACCGTGACGAAGCGGCCGGGGTCGATCGCGGGAAATACCGTCCGCCCCTCGCGCCGCGCCTGGATCAAGGCGAGCGCCGACAGGATCACCGCGCGCAGGATGCCGATCGAGATCGCGAACACGAACACCCAGCCGAGCGTCGTGACAATCGCGCCGATCGTGCCGAACAGGAACAGGTCGACCTCCGCCGCGGTGCGGTCGCTCGGCGAGATCGGCGGCATCGCGACGTCGCGTGAGATGCCCGCGAGCTTGGAGACGGGGACGAAGGTGTACCCCAGGCTGCGCAACCGCTCGATGATGACCGGCAACGCGGCCACCGTCTGCGCGCGGTCGCCGCCAGCGTCGTGGAGCAGCACGATATTGTGGCTGCATTGCGCCTCGCTGCCGGTCGCGCAGTCCTGGTTCACCCTGGTCACGCCGTTGATGACGTTGTCGATGATCGCTTGCACCCCGGGGCGCTGCCAATCCTCGGCATCGACGTGCAGCCCGACCGAGATATAGCCGCGATTCTGCGCCTGGAGCGCCGGGGCGAGTTCGTCGGCGGTGCTCGGCTCGGCGTCGCCGAAATAGGGGGCGCGGAACAGCTTGAGCGATCGACCGGTGAACGCCTGGAACAGCCGCTGCGTCGCGTTGAGCTGAACCTCGGTCTCGGTGTCCGACGCGCCAGCGAGATTGGGGTGGGTATAGGTGTGGTTGCCGACCTCATGCCCTTCGGCGACCATGCGTGCGAGCAGCCCGCGCTGAGTCAGCGCGTTCTCGCCGACGATGAAAAAGGTCCCGGTGACGCCCTCGCGCTTGAGGATGTCGAGGATCTGCGGGGTCCATTGCGGGTCGGGGCCGTCGTCGAAGGTCAATGCGACCTGCTTGTTCGCCGCACCGGTGCGCCGGATGACGTATTGACTGGGGAGCGCCGTTACCGTTGCTGCAGCAATACTGCCGTCGCGCGCCGTCGCGATCGTCCGTTGCCCGTCGGCGGGTGTCGCGACGATCTTGAGGATTTCGCCCGCGCCCTCGATGTCGACGTCGGTGCCGGTCGGGATCGTGCCGATCACCGACGCGGCGGGCAGCGCCGGATAGGACCGCCCGAAGATCGCCCATAGGCTGGGATCCTCGGCACCGAGCCGCCACAGCGCCACCCCGCCGATGCCGGCGCGGCGCAGGAACTGGATCTGGTTATAGGCGGATGCCGCGTCGAGGAACCAGACGATGTGGTTCTTGCCTTCCTCGTCGGCATAGGCGAACCCCGAATTGCCGCTGGCGCGGTCGAACACGGGCATCGCGTCCGAATCGCGCGCCGCTTGCCAGGCTTCCTCGACAGTCATCGGATCGGCGCCGCCGGGATACCAATCGTAGCCGTAATTGCCGATCGTCACGACCAGCTTGGAGGCGGGAACGCCGCGCGCCGCGTCGGAGACGACTCGCGCGAACCACGCCTGTGACGCGACGGGGCCGGGCGCGCTCGATTGCTCGTGCTCGTCATACGCCATCAGGAACACGCGATCGACGATCTTCGCGTAGGCGGGGAGGTTCCACGACGGATCACCGAGCACCGCCGCCATCGCGATCACCCAGCCATGCCGGTCGAACCGGATGTTGGCCTCGGTGAGGAACGCGCGGTAATCGGCCTGGGCCGAGGGCGGCAATTCCTCGAAGTCGAAGAACGCGCCACCGGCGTGGTTTGCCGCCAGCCACGGCTCGATCCGGTCGAGCAACGCCGCGCGCTGGCGCGGATCGTGGAGCAACGCCGCAATTCCCGCCCCGTCCCATTTGCCCTGCAGCGCGTTCTGGAACATCGGCAGGATCAGCGGCCGCCGCGTCGCAGCGTTGAGCACCGCGCGCCCTGCCGTGTCGGGAAACACCGTGATCTTGTGGTTAGCCCCTGTGATCGACACCCAGCCGGGGATCACCCAGTCGAGATCGTTGACGTGGCGCCGCAGCGATTCGACCGATTGCTCGTCCCACGGCACGTGGAACGCGATCGCCAGCGGTACGTTGCCCGCTTCCTTTGCCGACCGCGACCGAGTCTCGCCAGTCAGCCGCCGCGCATACCAGTCGACCGTCCGCCTGGTCCGATCGAGCACGGTGTCGCGCGGCGGCGCGAGCTTCTTGAACGCCGCGCGCTCGCTGTTGACCGGCAACAGCGGCTGAACCGGAACGAGGCCGATCGAGGCCGCGAACACCGCGCCGGACAGGATCAGCAGTCCCACGAACGCCAGCACGCCGAACGCGAACCGCCGCCGCCGCCGGCCCGATGGGTCAAAGAATACGGGAGCGCCGGGAACTTTCATCGCGCCGGGTGGTGGCACCGTACGACTGGCGCTTCAAGCAGCGCCGTCATTCCGCTCAGGCCGCCGCGCGGGCAGCGGTCGCGCCGGCATAGGCCGCGAAGAGATCGTCGAAATGCGCGTCCATCGTGCGGACCGCTCCCGCACGCGCGGTAGCGCGTGCGCGGTGTGCGGCGGGATTGTCGGCCAGGAAGTCGGCCAGCGCGCGAGTCATGTCGCGGACATCGCACGCGGCGTAGCGCGCGCCGCAGCCGGCGCGGAAATGGTCCGCCGCGCCGCCGCGATCCGGCAGGATCAGCGGCAGGCCGCTCGCCGCGCCCTCCGCCGCGACCATGCAGAAGGTCTCCGCCTCGCAGCCATGGATCAGCGTGTCGGCGCTCGCCAGCACGTGCGCGAGCGTGGCGCGATCGCCGAGCGCAGGCGCGACATGGATGTGCGGCGACCCCATCGTCGCCCGCGCCACCCGCGCGCGGTCGCGCCCCGCACCGACCAGCAGCAACCCGACCGCCTGGGCCGACCCCGCCGCGAGCACCGCTTCGCATACCAGCGGCCAGCGCTTTTCGGCCGCCATCCGTCCCAGCCCGATCAGCAAGGTCGCGTCGGGGGGCAAATCGCATTGGGCGAGCAATTCGGCCCGCAGCGCCTCGTCGCGCAGATCGGGCGAAAATACCCCCGGCTCGACCCCCATCGGGATCGTCCGCGCCTTTATCACGCCACCGCCATGGAGTCGCCGGGTGAGATCGTCGCTCGCGCTCACCACGAAATCGAACTGGCGGTCGAGCCGGCGCAGGTGCCGCCAGTACCAGCCCAGTTGGCGGTCGATCGTCGGGATCGAGAAAAGCCCCTGCAGCCAGCGGTACGGATAGGCCGACAGGAAATCGCTGTGCATGATCAGCGCGCGCGGCGCGCTCCCCCGCCAGCGGCCGACCATCGATGCACTTGTCCAGGGTGACGCGACCTCCACCAGATCGGGGCGCCATGTGTCGAGCGTGGCGTGCAAGCGATCCTGATCGTCGAAATAATGATAGTTGCGGTCGAGCGGGAATTCGGGTGCCGCGATCGTCGCGATGATCGCACCGGGGGCGACCTCGTCGATCCGGTCCTCCTTGCCCGGCGCGAGGATGACGATCTCGTGCCCGGCGGCGGGGCCCGCCTGGAGCTTGCGCTCGACATAGGTGCGCACCCCGCCGCCCGCCGGCGTGTAGAACGCGCAGACGTCGACAATCCGCATCAGCGCGGCTCCACCGACAGCGCTTCGCGCGACAGATCGGCCAGCGCCAGGACCGCGCCGATCAGCACTTGCCCGGCGAAGATCATCCCCGCGACGAGCGCCACCGTCTCGGCGACGTTGGGCACCGACCGCAGCATCTCCGCGGCGAGCCCGGCGAACACCAGATCCTTGTTGGGGAGGAACGGCAGGCGCGTGATGAACTGGCGCGCGGCGGCGAGCAGCAGCCACCAGCCGAGCGACACGTCGGGCACCACCATCGCCCACAGCAATCCGACCATCAGCGTCATCGCCAGCGAGCGCGCCATATGGATCGCGCCGATCCGCCAGAACTGGTCGCGCGACACCGCGAGCAAGCGGCGGCGGAACAGCATCACCGCGAGCGAGGAGCCGATCAGGATCACCCCCGACCACAGGATCGACGACCGCATCGTCCCGAATTCGAGCGGACCCGGCAACGCGATCGCCGCGAGCAGCAAAGCGATCGTGACGATATTGCCGACCAGCGCCGACAGCACCGCGACGTCGCGCACCGCGCCGAACGGCGAGCCCGGAATCCGCGCGTGGCGCCGCGCCCACAGATAGAATTGCAGCTCGCCCGAATAGCCGAACAGCAATTCGTTCGAGGCCGACTTGCGGAACAGCGCACCCAGCCCGGACCAGGGCAAGCGCCACAGCCCGCGAAAGATCAGGAAATCGGCGACCGGCTGGATCGACAGGAACACCGCGAGCGCTGCCCAGAAGGCCGGCGACGACGGCGTCATCTGCCACAAAGCGGCCAGGTCGCGCCGCCCCAGCGCATGCGCGACGGCGACGATGATCGCGATGGAGAGCAAGGGCCCCGCCCAGCGAAGCCAGGGCGCCGCGACGCGATCCCCCGCGTCCCTGGCCCAATCGGCAACCGCAGCGGCCTCCATTCCGCGCGCGGCACGTGTCATGTCGCTCATCCGGTCGCTACCTTAGCCTCTGTCCCCGTTCGATAAATCCGCCGGCATCCCCACGGCCGGCAACAATTCTCGGTACCGGGCAAAACGCGCCCCGCGCGACAGACTGGCGATCGTCCGCGCGATACTGTCGGTCAGTGCCGTTACATTGGTGTCTCCAGGATGAACGGCGAGGCGCATCCAGGGTTTTCTGGGCAGAGCGGCGCGCGCCAGCGCGGCGACGGCGAGCGACGAGGCGATCCGCCAGCGGCTGCGGCTCGCCCAGGTGATCACCGGTCCCTTCGCGACGACTTCACCGGTCGCGGGGCGCCATACGCGCATGTGATCCTCGGCCAGCGCAAAGCCTTCGTCGGCGAGCGCCGCTCTCGCGCCGTCGCCATAGAGCCAGGCGGGCGCGATGAACCCCACCGGCGCGCGCCCGATGACGTCCTCGATCAGCTTGCGCCCGTCGGCCATGCGCGCACGGGCGGCGGCGTGGTCGAGCCCGAGGAACTCGCCCTCGCCCGCGGTCATCCGGGTCGCCTTGAACTTCGCCAGCGCGCCCGAATGGTCGCTCCTGTCGAGGTGGAACCAGCCATGGACGAACATGTCGATCCCGGCGTCCGACCAGCCGCGCAAACGGCTGGCGAACGGCGTGCCCGCGCGGATCGGCGCATCGCCCCAATGATCGGGCACCACCAGCATCGCGTAACGCGGCGAGTCCATCCCGCGCGACACGAGGTCGGCCAGCCGATCCACCGCGCTCTCGAACTTGGGCGAGACGTCGTGGATCGATACCAGCAGCGAGGGTTCGGGACGGGCCATATGCGCGCGCCGCTAGGCCCGTCGCGGCCTCATCGCAAGCTCCAATGCGCACGTCGCCCAAACGCGAAGCGGCGGACTCGCGATTGCGAGCCCGCCGCGTCTGTCATCCATGAGCTCGTCGAAACGAGCGCCGGATTACCGGTAGCGCCAGCCGTTGCCATTGCGATAGCGATGCTGCCAGTAGCGGCTGCCGTCCCAATAGCCCTGGTTCGGGTAATAGTTGCCGATCACCAGCCGCACGCCAGGCGCAGCGACGACGGCGCCGCGATCGTATCCGCGGTCATACCCGCGATTTGGCATGCAGCGGTTGTGCCAGCCGCGGTGATAGCCGCGGCCGCAGCCTTCGCGCGCCTGGGCGGGGATGGCGGCGACGGTCACCAGCGCAGCGCCGGCCGTCAGCGCGGCAGTCAGAAACTTGTTCATAACGCACCTCTCTAATTGTTACAGGGGCAGTCCAATCGGGACGAAACACAAACGCGAGCCGCGCCGACCCGTTCCCAATTGTCGATACCCAAGCGCAACAACGTTCGAGTGGCGAAAACTCTCCACGCGGCTGCATTTTTTCCGGTCGGGTCGGACCGCCTAGCGGTCGTCGCAAGGTACATCGTCGGCCAGCCGTGCCGATCACCGTGGCGGGTTCACTGCGGCGAACGCCTTGACCAATGTAACATTACCACATATCGGCGCGACAGAGCGAAGCGTGTTCACAAGAGAAACTCGACCGTCGGCATGCAAGACAGCGTTGCGATAACCCGCACGAGGCAAGGGGCCGCGCCCGCTGCTGCGCGCGACGCTCGCTTGCGCGTGCGACGGATCGCGATCCTGGTCGTCGCGCTGCTTGCCTTCGTCTGGCAAGGCTTCGTCACCCAGACCCACGAACATTTTCAGCCTGCGGCCGTTTCGACGCTGCAGATCGCCAAGGCCGGTCATTACCAGGCGACGGGGGGTCAACCCTCGCGCGACGACCCGGCCAATTGCCCGATCTGCCAGGACATTGCGCACGCCGGGGCGTACATCACACCGACGCCGCCCGCCGCGGTGTTGGCGACCGAGGCCGCCGCGCCTTCGCATGTCGTCCCACTGTCGTTCGCACTGACCGTACGCGAGCGATCCCACGCCTGGAAGAGCCGTGCTCCACCGATCCAACTCCAAGCCTGAATAACAACCGCGAGCAGGTGCGCAAAGCGCCGCGCGCTCGCGTCATCGGCGATTCGGTCAGCGAATCCGCCACAAGGTTCCGGAGTTGTCGAAATGCGATATCTTTACCTGCTGAGCGCGGCTGCGGCTGCGCTTATCCCTGCCGCCGCCGGCGCGCAGGATGCCCCCACACCCCCTGCAACCGCGGCGAATACGCCCGCGCCGCCGCCGGCGAACAACAACCAAAGCGGCGACATCGTGGTCACGGCAAGCCGGCTCGACCATGCGCGCGACGCGATCCTGCCCTCCCTGGGGGCGAGCGACTATACGATGGACCGCACGCTGCTCGAAAAGCAGCCGGGCGGCGTCGATCGCAATCTCGTCCAGGTGCTGGTGCAAGTGCCTGGCGTCACGCTCGACAGCTATGGCGCGGTCCATGTCCGTAACGAGCATGCCAATCTGCAGTATCGCTTGAACGGCGTGATCGTGCCGGAAAGCATTTCCGGGTTCGGGTCGACCTTCGACCCGCGCATCGCCGATTCGATCGACCTGCTGACCGGTACGCTCCCGGCGCAATACGGCTATCGCACATCGGGCGTGGTCAGCCTGAAGACTCGCTCCGGCGCCTTCGCCAATGGCGGCGATATCGGCTATTACGGCGGCAGCCGCGGCACCATCGAGCCGAGCGCCAGCGTTCGGGGATCGAGCGGCGGGCTGAACTATTTCGCGTCGGGCAGCTATCTGCAGAACGATCTGGGGGTCGAGAACCCGATTTCGTCGCGCGACGCGATCCACGACCGCACGCGCCAGTATCGTGGCTTCGGCTATCTCTCCGATATCGTGTCGGAGAGCAGCCGCCTGACCGTTTTCGGCGGCGCCTCGATCGGCTATTTCCAGATCCCGGACAATCCCGGCCAGCCGGGCGCCTATACGCTGAATGGGGTTTCGAGCTTCGATTCGGCCAGGCTCGACCAGAACCAGCGCGAGATCACCTATTACGGCGTCCTCGCCTACCAATATGCGGGCGGGCCGTTCAACCTCCAGATCGCGCCGTTCGTGCGCTATTCGCAAACGCGCTTCACCCCCGATCCGCTGGGCGGCGATCTCATCCTCAGCGGCGTTGCCGATCGCTCGCTTCTGTCGAGCCTCACCGCCGGGGTTCAGGCCGACGGCAGCTACAAGCTGTCCGATGCGCACACGCTGCGCTTCGGGATCTTCTTCCAGAACGAGCGCACGCGGTCGATGGTGGCGTCGCGCGTGTTCGCGGTCGACGCTAACGGAGGCCAAACCTCCGACGTTCCGTTGTCGATCATCGACACGGGCGGGCGCGACGGCCAGCTCTACGGCATCTATCTGCAGGACGAATGGTCGCTGACTCCGACCCTGACCTTGAACTATGGCGCCCGTTTCGACGCGGTCCGCGCCTATACGCGCGAGCAGCAGGTCAGCCCGCGCGTCAATTTGGTGTGGAAGCCCGGCGACGGCACGACGTTCCACCTCGGCTATGCGCGCAACTTCACCCCGCCGCCGCAGGAGCTGATCGCGGCGCCGACGCTCGCGCTGTTCGCCGGCACGACCAAGCAAACCGAGATCGGCGCCGCCGGTCCGGTGCGCGCCGAGCGCGAGCATTATTTCGACGGCGGTTTCCAGCAAACGATCGCGCGCGGATTCAAGATCGGCGTCGACGCCTATTACAAGATCAAGCGCAACCTGCTCGACGAGGGGCAGTTCGGTCCCTCGCTGGTGCTCTCGCCGTTCAACTACGCCAAGGGCTACGCCTGGGGCGTCGAGCTGAGCGCGAACTACACCAGGAAAGCGCTCGATCTCTACGCCAACGTCGCGCGCGGGCAGGAGAAGGGCAAGGCCATCGTCTCCAGCCAGTATTTCTTCGCGCCCGACGAGCTGGCGTACATCGCCAACCACTACATCTTCACCGACCACTCGCAGCGCTGGACGGCGTCGGGCGGCGCGAGCATCACGATCGGCGACGGGATCGGCAAGCTCGTCCCCACGGTCGACTTCCTCTACGGCGACGGCCTCCGTGCCGACGAGCCGGCGGGGATCGTGCCGAACGGCGGCAAGCTGCCATCCTATTTCACCGCCAATTTCGGCATCGCGCAAAACCTCGACGGGCCCGGCGTCCTAAAGGGCGTATCGATCCGCCTCGACGTGACGAACGTGTTCGACAAGGTCTATCTGCTCCGCGACGGCTCTGGCGTAGGGGTCGGCGCGCCGCAATATGGCGCTCGGCGCGGGGTCTTCGCGGGTATTCGAAAGACGTTCTGAGGACATGCCGCGCCGCCGCTTCGGACCGCGGCGGCGTTGCCATCAGTGCGCGGAGTGAAACTTTTCATTTTCCTACACGAACCTATTTGGTTTATGACAGTGCGGATGAAGAACCTCACCCCCACGCAACCCGCGGTCCCCGACTTCACCCCGGTCCCGCGCAAGTACCGCTATGATGGCTGGACCGCCGAGCGCCAGCGCGGCTTCATCCACGCGCTGGCGGAGACCGGATCGGTCAAGGCCGCGTGCGCGCGGATCAACATGAGCAGCGAGGGCGCCTATTACCTCCGCCGCCAGCCCGGCGCCGACGAATTCCGCGCCGCCTGGACCGCAGCACTCGATCACGGCGTCCAGCGCCTCACCGACATCGCGATCGACCGCGCGACGGAGGGCGTCGCCATCCCGATCTTCCACGACGGCGTGCAGGTCGGCGAGCGCCGCTGGTTCAACGACCGGCTGCTGATGTTCATCCTCAAGCACCACATCCCGCACGTCTACAGCCCGCCCCAGCTCAAGACCGGCACCCAGCATGTCGAGACGCTGCGCCGCGAATGGGAGAACGAGCAGTTCATGGAGCGACACCGGCGCGGCGAGCAGGCGACCGCCAACATCTGGCGCAAGATCGACGCGATCCGCGGCCACTTCCTCTCCGGCCTGGTCGGCGATCCCGCCAAGCGCGCCGCGTGGGATCTGATCGTCGGCCCCACCGACTGGACCGCGGTGGACGGCTGGGACGGCGAGGCCCCGACCGAGTTCGACGGCGACAACATGACTTTGCCGAGCACCATCACCACGCTTGCGGTGCAAGTGGGGGTGGGCGAACGGATGAGCGACCTGATGTTCGCGCGGGGTGGGGATGAGGACGAGGAGTAGCGCGCGGGCCGCCGCCTGAGCGGAGCTTGGAAGGCGCACCAGCCCCGCGCCCGGCCGACGGCCGGCCGGCAAAGCCGTGTCGATCGACGACGCGGCTTTGCCGCGGCGGGGTGTGGTGGAGCCCGTTCACTGTTCGTACTTTTTTTGCTTTCCGAACCCACCCGACAGCCATATAGATAACGCGAACCCCGCGCGGCGGGGTTTTTGGCGCTGGTCGGAGAGGAACGATGAATTATTTGTCATCCTGGCTCGACCACTTAGGATATCAGGGTTCTGAAAACCTGATTTCGACAGAACATCCGAAAAATGATCGACCATATTCCGCTGAGATCGAAGACATGTTGTCTGCCTCACGTGGGATCGGCGCATCCCATGTCTATTGTGTCGGGGACGTTCCGGTAGTCTGCTTTTTCGCTGCCGCAGTGAAACCGGAATTTCATAGCCTCAAAACTTGGGCTGACCACATCAGGGCTAAAGTGTGGAATCAGGGGTTAGCCAGCGTTGTCATTATTTTCCAGGAGGACGAGCTTCTGGCGTTCTCCACGCTTCGGACGAACGATCAAGAGCTGCGTCTTGGCCTCAGCGAGGCGACACCTACAGGGCCGTGGTCTGCATATGACTTCTCCTCCAGCGCAGTTCAGCAACGACTGCCGGAATGGTTCAATCCAGAACTACGGATTGATCAACGTCTGCTGATGAATTTGAGCAAGGTTGTCAGTCAGATTCAGCAACATGGCCTGTCTCGAGAAGAGGCCGAAGCGCTGATGGCGCAGGTGATTTTTATTCTCTACCTCGAGAGTCGAGGCATTGTTGGAGATTGTTATAGGGCGAAGCATCATCTGACCTCATTTTCTACTCTCGTTACTGAAGGGGACGGCGCTGGATTGGACACGCTGATCCGCACGCTCGCGAAAACGTTCAACGGCGATTTTCTTAACGATCACGGCAACGGCCCCCCGCTGTGGCGCGACGTCAACAAGCGCGTCTTCGCCGATGTAAAGCGGTTTCTTCTTGGCGATGACCTTCTAAGCGGTCAATTTAGCTTCTGGGGATATGACTTCAGTATTATACCGGTCGAGCTTCTCTCATCCATCTACGAAAGCTTCTTGGCTGACCGCCAGCGGGATCAGGGAGCATATTATACTCCACGTCATTTAGCGACCATGGCCGTGGAGGAAGCATTTGCCCGGCCGTCTATTCCTCGAAAATTTCGTGTTTTCGATGGCGCATGCGGCTCCGGTATTTTGCTCACCACGGCATTCCAGAAAATGTTGGCAATCGCCGAAGCAGACGCCGGTCGAAAGCTGAGCTTCGCGGAACGTGTCGATATTCTAGTGCACCGTATTTTTGGAGCGGACGTCGATCCTACCGCCTGCTGGATCACGGCATTCAGCCTTTACTTATGTCTCCTTGATCGACTCACTCCGTCTGACGTGGCTGTTCTGCAAGAAGATAAGGACGTCACGTTACCACCGCTCGTGAGCGCGAAGATAGGCCATGGAAACATCATGGCGGGTAAGGCAGGCGACTTCTTTGGTAAAGAACCTAAAGATAAATTCGATATATTAATATCAAATCCGCCTTGGAAAGAACAACGTGGAAGCGTTGCACCATTCGAAAAGCTAATTGTAGATAAGTATCATGGCGCGTCGATACCGGACCGGCAGATTGCCGCCGCTTATGCCTACGTCGCGACACGTCGTGTTAAAGTTGGCGGGACGATTGCTCTCGTTCTCCCCCTTAATCTCTTAATTGGCTTGGAAAGTTATCGATTCCGGCAAGCTCTTCTGGAGCTGGTTAGCATAGATCGCATAATTAATTTTGCGGATCTGAGACACTTACTTTTTCCAAAGGCAAAGAATGCTTGTGCGCTAATCATAGCACACCCGAGGAAAAAGGCGAATGGGCGGATAATCGCACCTGCCGAAATGATAGAGTATCTTTCGCCTAAGGCGGACCCTCGCCTCGCCTTAGGGGCGGTGACTATTACACAAAACGATCGTTCGTTAGTATCCCCGTTGGAGGTATATAACCATCCTAGCGTGTTCATACAAAACTATTGGGGCCGTGAGGAGGATACAGCCCTTCTGAGCAGGATCGAGAGATTTGGTACTGTTGGCTCCGCAGTGGCTCAGCGACAATGGTCTTCTGCTAAGGGCTTTCATAAGACCGATAATAACAACCACGCTATCCCCCTGGATCGCCCAGACATGCGGTGGCTAGCTGAACTCCCATTCTTAGCAACGCGTCAAATGCCAATCGATCATCCGTTGCTCGATCAGGACGCGATAATGCCATTGGTGCGAGAGAAGTTCAAGGAGGTGGCCACTCCGGGTGGCTGTAAAGGCGCGCTGTTTGATGGTCCTCGCGTGATATGGCGCAATGGTCTGTCGAGAGGACTACAGGTACGAGCCTTCTACTCTGACCGCCCTTTCGCTTTTCAACACACTGCCTGCTGCGTTGGAGGCCCGAAAGAAGACGCAGAAGTTCTACAGTTCCTTAGTATCTATCTAAGATCCGAGCTGGCGACGTACTTCATAATTCTTTCAAGCTTTTCAGCTATTGCTGACCGTCAGGCGGTGAGCAAGACGGAGGTGCTGAACCTGCCGTTCATACTGCCCGCACATCATCCCAACCCGAAGCTGGCAAATGATGTTATCTCCGAGGTCGCTGAATTGTTTCAGCGGCTAGCCGCGATTCCAGATTGGCTGCGCAAATTGGAATACGAGGGGTGTTCCGACTGGCTAGAACAACGGGTCCTCGCCTACTTCGGCGTAACAGCGGACGAAGCAGACCTGGTACGACAGACCGCAAGGATTGTAGCTCCTTCGCTTCAACCTACGTCGTATAAAGGGCTATCTACCCCGTTGAATCAACGCCCCTCTGTTGAGTTTATGTCCAGCTATCTTTCTACTTTGACGGACACGCTGAAAAACTGGCAGATTGCGCGGGGAGGGCGAGGTTCTTTCAAAGCTGAAAATCTTTTTTACGACGAAGATAGGAGGTTGGGAGCTGTGCACCTTTGGGTCGGGGACCGACCGGCAGCTAAAACAGAGTCGTTGAAGAATTTGGACCTTTACAGGAAAGGTGCGGGCCAAACTGGGCACATTTTGGAGGTACCGGACATCATCCTTGCGGAGGGGCGCAGCATATATTTGATAAAGCCTATGCAAAACAGGTACTGGGGCGTGCGCGCCGCATTAGCAGATAGCGAGCGCATTTTGGCCGGTTTAGATGCCGCTTCACATAGCCGGTTCTAACTCGCTTGCCGGTATCGATGCGGAATGGCTTGAGGCCATCCCGCCGATGTCGCTATCCCGCGTTCTCGACTACGTGGTCGCTACTTGGCGTGCTCTCGTGAAGGAATGGCCAAACCAGCACTGTTTTTCAAATTCGGAGCCCATCTTATCGCTCAGCTTGGGGCAACGCTTAAATGAGTTGAAGCGGAAGCGGAAAGCTGGAGTCAGCGGCGCGTTTCTCGCCGAAGCGTTAGAGCCGGTCCGGGACGGTGGGGTTGTTCAACAGCACGGTCGCACGGACATCAAGTTCGTTTTAGGTGATATAGGGGCACCGGAACTCATTATTGAGTGCAAAAAGCTCGACGGCACGGGCGCAAAGCGCACTCTATATTGTACTGAGGGGATCGCCCGCTTCGTATCCGGAAAGTATGCAGCAGACTACGGTCACGGTGTTATGCTTGGGTTTTGCCGAAATTCGGCTAGTCAGGAAAGTACTTATCTGCAAAACCTGCTCGGAACCTCTGCGATCGTGGCGACCTGCAATTCTCTTCCGTTCGGCGGAGGGCACTTTACGTTGCACCCGTCCGAGATATGCCCGACCTTGGCAAGCTTCGATACAAGGCACAAACGATCGGATTGTGTCACGCCCTTTCAGATCGCGCACCTTTTACTCGATGCGCCTGAGTTGGTCGGCGACGGAACTCCTACTTCTCCCCCATCCTTAGCGCTGCAATAAACGCCTCCTGCGGGATGCTCACGCTCCCGTATTCGCGCATCTTCGCCTTGCCCTTCTTCTGCTTGTCGAGCAGCTTGCGCTTGCGCGTCGCAGCCTGTCCTCGACAGCGATCGGGGATCGCCGCCATAGCATTTCGCGGTCACGTCCTTGCGCATCGCGCTGATCGTCTCGCGCGCGATCACCTTGCCGCCGATCGCGGCCACGGGTATTTACGCGTCAATCCCATGGAGACGACCATGGCCGTGCACCAGACCAAGACGTTCAAGTCCGGTAACAGCGTCGCGGTGCGATTGCCCAAGGGCTTCGGGTTTGCGCCCGGCACGCCGGTGACGATCCAGCGCAACGGCGACGCGCTGACGATCAGGCCGGCGAACGATCCGGCGGAGGCACGTCGCAAGCTAAGGCAGCTCGTTGCCGATCTGCGCGCGATCGGCCGGGCCGGCGAAATTCAGGGTCGTGACGAGGTCGGGATAGAGTTTCCAGATCGCCCCGGACTATATTGACGATGGGGCGCCTGCTCGACACCGGCGTGTTCATCGCGCTGCGCGAGGCATGGTAGGGCCGGCGAGACGCTGATCCTCGGCTAACTCGGCGATTGCTGCGCAATCCCCGTCCATAGCCTCAGCCCTCATCCCCCATCCTCAACGCCGCGATAAACGCCTCCTGCGGGATGCTCACGCTCCCATACTCGCGCATCTTCGCCTTGCCCTTCTTCTGCTTGTCGAGCAGCTTGCGCTTGCGCGTCGCGTCGCCGCCATAGCATTTCGCGGTCACGTCCTTGCGCATCGCGCTGATCGTCTCGCGCGCGATCACCTTGCCGCCGATCGCCGCCTGGATCGGGATCTTGAACAGGTGCCGCGGGATCAGTTCCTTGAGCCGCTCGACCATGCCGCGCCCGCGCACTTCCGCCGTGCCGCGATGGACGATCATGCTGAGCGCGTCGACCGGCTCTTCGTTGACCAGGATGCCCATCTTGACCAGATCGCCCTCGCGATAGCCGATCTGGTGATAGTCGAAGCTGGCATAGCCCTTCGACAGCGATTTCAGCCGGTCGTAGAAATCGAACACCACTTCGTTGAGCGGCAGTTCGTACGTCGCCTGCGCGCGGCCGCCGACATAGGTCAGGTTCCTCTGGATGCCGCGCCGGTCCTGGCACAGCTTGAGGATCGAGCCGAGATATTCGTCGGGGCAATAGATCGTCGCCTCGATCCACGGCTCGGCGATGCTCTCGATCTTGTTGGGCTCGGGCATGTCGGCGGGGTTGTGGAGCTCGATATGCCCCTGCCCATGCGTCAGCTCGATCTGGTACACCACCGACGGCGCGGTGGTGATCAGGTCGAGATCGTATTCGCGCGTCAGGCGCTCCTGGATGATCTCGAGGTGCAAGAGCCCGAGGAACCCGCAGCGGAAGCCGAAGCCGAGCGCGGCGCTGGTCTCCATCTCGAAGCTGAACGAGGCATCGTTGAGGCGAAGCTTCGAGATCGACTCACGCAGTTTCTCGAAGTCGTTGGCGTCGACCGGAAACAGCCCGCAGAACACCACCGGCTGGACTTCCTTGAACCCCGGCAGCGCCTCGGCCGCGGGGCGCTTGGTGTCGGTCAGCGTGTCGCCGACGCGCGCTTGCGCGACATCCTTGATCTGCGCGGTGATGAAGCCGATCTCGCCGGTGCCGAGCTCGGTCAGTTGCTCGATCTTGGGGCGGAAACAGCCGACGCGGTCGACCAGATGCTGAGTCCCCGCCTGCATGAAGGTGACTTGCTGGCCCTTGCGCAGGATCCCGTCGATCACGCGGATCAGGATGACGACGCCGAGATAGGGGTCGTACCAGCTGTCGACCAGCATCGCCTTCAATGGCGCGGCGGCGTCGCCCTTGGGCGGGGGGATTCGCTTGACCACGGCTTCGAGCACGTCGGGGATGCCGATGCCCGATTTGGCGCTGGTCATGACCGCGTCGGAGGCGTCGAGCCCGATCACTTCCTCGATCTCGTGGCGGACCTTTTCGGGCTCGGCGGCGGGGAGATCGATCTTGTTGATCACCGGCACGATCTCATGATCGTGCTCGATCGACTGATAGACGTTCGCCAGCGTCTGCGCCTCGACCCCTTGCGCGGCATCGACCACCAGCAGCGCGCCCTCGCACGCCGCGAGGCTGCGGCTCACCTCGTACGCGAAGTCGACATGGCCGGGCGTGTCCATCAGGTTGAGCGTATAGGTCTCGCCGTCTTGCGCGGTGTAGGACAGGCGCACCGTCTGCGCCTTGATCGTGATCCCGCGCTCTTTCTCAATGTCCATGTTATCAAGGACTTGCTCGGACATTTCGCGCGCCGACAGGCCCCCCGTGGCCTGGATCAGCCGGTCGGCCAGCGTCGACTTGCCATGGTCGATATGCGCGATGATCGAGAAATTGCGGATCTTGTCGAGGGGTGTGGTCATGTCGGCCGCGCCGATAGCAGGGCCCGCGCGAAAGCCAAAGCGTCAGGCCTCAGCGATCGAATTCTCGGTGCCGAGGATCGCGCGCAGCGCGGTCAGATAGCGCTGCTCGCCTTCGCCGCCGATCAGCACCCAGCGCACCCCACGCCGCTCGAGCACTTCGCGCGACAGGTCGAAGAAGCGCTGGCGCCGCTCGGGATTGCCGAACATCCGCGTGCCGTCCTCGACCCACGGCAAGTCGATGTCGAACAACAGATAGAGGTCGGCGGTCCCGGTCCAGGCGTCGAACCAGGGATCGTGCTTGCCGTACAGCATCTCCGCCCAGACCTGAGTCATCAGCGGATCGGTGTCGAGGATGACGGGGGTGCGCCCGCTGGCGACGGCGGAGCGAGTCTGCGCGTCGTGCGCCTGCGCGATCGCGACGAGATCGGCCATCGTCCAGCCGGTCCCGAACGCCTCGGTGTAGGTGCGGCCATACTCGACCACGCAGGCCGACCCGAAATGCCGCGCCAGCTCGGGCGCCATGGTCGACTTGCCGGTGCTTTCGGGGCCGTGCAGGCAGATCGAGCGGAGCTTCATGCCCGCGCCTCATGCCGGGCCGCCTGCCAGCGCGCCAGCCCCCAAATCGCGAGGCCCAGCAGGACAACGTACAGTCCGGTCGTGATCCACAATGCCTTGGCGGCGTAAAGCCCGATCGAAAGCACGTTCGCGACCATCCACAGCCACCAATTCTCGAGCTTGCGCACCGACATGAGGATCTGCGCGGCGACGCTGGTCATCGCCACGCCAGCATCCCACCACGGAAACGAAGCGTCGGTCAAACGGTGCATCAACCAGCCCCAGGCGGCGACCGCGGCCACGATGCCGGCCAGCCACGCAAGACGCTCGCCATTGCGCAGCCGCTCGACCACGACTTCGCCCGCCTCGGCCCGCGACTTGCGCCACTGCTGAAGCCCGTACAGCTGCACGACCAGGAAAAAGACCTGGAGCAGCATGTCGCTGTAGAGCTTGGCGTGAAAGAACACCCAGCCGTAGATCGCCACCCCCACGATCCCGAACGCGTAGTTCCAGATACTTCGTCGCGTGATCAGCCAGACGTTGACGAGGATCAGTAGCGCCGCGACGCCCTCGACCGCCGACATCTCGCTCAGGAACTGGCGAACGATGTCGAGCGAGGTCATGCGCGCAGCGATAGCGCACGCACTCCATGACGCAAATCGCCTATTTTGCCCCCGTCCCGGCTGATATTCGAGGCCGAGGTGCGGGAACGGGGGTCGCATGAATTCCCGCATCGGTGCCCCGCACCGGCAATGGCCGGGCGACACATTCGGGTCATCGGCCGCACCGAGTGCGGCGACAGGGAGGTTGCATGCGCAAGATGATGATGGCGGCCGCGACGGCTGCAATGATGATGGCGGCCACAACGCCGGCGGCCGCGGGCGGCGACAAGTCGTCGGGGCGCAAGGCACAGGACGCTGGCATGGCGCAAATGCCGCATTGCGCGCGATCGCTCGGCACGATCTCGATCGTCGAACCCGACAAGCAATGGTGGGTCGACTATCAACTCGGCAGCCCCGAAGCGATCCTCAAGGTGTTCGTCCAGGAATCGGGATGCTTTACGCTGGTCAATCGCGGCCGATCGATGGCGAGCCGCAACATGGAGCGCGCGATGGCCGACAATGGCGAGCTGCAGCGCGGATCGAACATGGGCAAGGGGCAGGTGCGCGCGGCCGACTTCTTCCTCGAACCCAATATCGTCAGCTCGAACAACAATTCGGGCGGCAGCAACGTCGGTGGCGCGATCGGCGGCATCCTGGGACGCCGCGGCGGACTGATCGGATCGGTCGGATCGCTCGCGGGCGGAATCAACATCAAGAAGGGCGAGGCGAACGTCACTCTGTCGGTCGTCAACGCGCGCACCACCGAGGAGTCGGTGGTCGAGGGCTACTACCGCAAAACCGATGTCGGTTTCGGCGCGGCGACCAGCGCCGGCTGGTGGGGCGGCTTCGCGGCGGCCGGCGGCGGCGGATATCAGAACACGCAGATCGGCCAAGTCATCGTGCTCGCCTATCTCGACGCCTATTCGAAGCTGGTGCGGCAACTCGGCGGCGGCTGACCGCCCTTCCTCGCTTGCCATGATGGAGCGTGGCGCTAGGTTCCCGGGCGGATAAGCGGGAGGGGCCATGCGCCACGTTGCCATTATCGGGTCGGGGCCGGCGGGCTATTACACCGCCGAAGCTTGCCAGAAGCAGTTCGGCGATGCCGTCCGCGTCGACATCGTCGACCGCCTGCCAGTCCCCTATGGCCTGATCCGCAGCGGCGTCGCGCCCGACCATCAGTCGATCAAGGGCGTCAGCCGGCGGTACGAGGCGACGGCGCTGAGCGATAATGTCCGCTTCGTCGGCAACGTGACCGTCGGCAAGGATGTGAGCATCCCCGAACTGCTCGATCTCTACGACGCCGTGGTGATGGCGACCGGCGCGCCCGCCGACCGCCCGCTCGGCATCCCCGGCGACGATCTGCCCGGCGTGGTCGGCTCGGCCGCGTTCGTCGGGTGGTATAACGGGCACCCCGACTTTGCCGGGCTGGCGCCGGTCCTGAGCGGCCCCGGTGCGGTCGTGGTGGGCGCCGGCAACGTCGCGCTCGACGTCGCGCGGATCCTCGCGAAGACGCCGCAAGAATTCGCGGGATCGGACATTGTCGGGCATGCGCTGGATCATCTCGGCGGCGCGGCGCATGAGACGATCACCATCCTCGCGCGCCGCGGGCCGCACCAGATCGCGATGACGCCGAAGGAGTTGGGTGAGCTTGGCCACCTCAGGCGCGCCACGCCGCGCGTCGACCCAGCCGACTTGCCGCCCGAGGCCGAGGACGCGCCGCTCGACCCCGGGTTGCGAAAGTCGGTCGCGCACTTGCGAAGTTTCGCTACCGCGGCCGAGGCCAAGCCGATTACGATCGACTTCGACTTCTACGCCATGCCGGTCCGCATCGAGGGCGAGGGCAAGGTCGAGCGCGTGATCGTCGAGCGCACCGCGATCGGTGCCGACGGTAGCGCGCGCGGCACAGGTGAGACCTATGCCGTCCCCGCCGCTTTGGTGGTCAGCTGCATCGGCTACCGCACCCCCCCGATCGAGGGTGTTCCATACGACGCCAAGCTCGGACGCTTCGCCAATCAAGATGGGCGGATTGGCACCGGCCTCTACGCGGTCGGCTGGGCGCGGCGCGGGCCGACCGGCACGATCGGCACCAACCGTCCCGACGGATTCCAGATTGCCGAGCATATCGCCGCCGATACGACCGGGGACAGCGGCAAGGCGGGCCGCTCCGGCCTCGACGCCCTGCTTGGCGAACGCGGCACCGACATCGTCACCTTTCGCGACTGGCAGAAGATCGAGGCGGCCGAAATCGCGGCGGCTCGCGACGGATCCCCCCGGGAGAAATTCACCAGCATCGATGCGATGCTCGCGGCGCGCGGCGGCTGACCCGAGCAAACCCCATTCCCCCGCTTGCACCCGTTCCCCGCCATGGCTATAGGCGCGCCTCCAGCGACCGGCAGGCCCGCAAAGAGGTGCCGCCCGGTACTCCGTCGGGGAGTAGCTCAGCCTGGTAGAGCACTGCCTTCGGGAGGCAGGGGCCGGAGGTTCGAATCCTCTCTTCCCGACCATTTCGCGGCTGAAACATAGCGCGACATTTAAGCAACGCTGAAGAATACTTGGCCTCGTCGCGCATCAATAGGCTTGAGCAGCGCGCGTGCCACCGTTAGCGAGTTGACCATCCAGAAAAAATCCCGCGTGGGGCGGGTTTAGTGGGGGATCAACATGTCGTTTTCGACCGCGCGCCCGTCGGCGCGTCTTCGTACTGTTCTGTTCACGTCGGCCGCGATTGCCTCGATGGCGATCGCAGGGACCGCCCGCGCGCAGAGCGTCGCCACGCCGAACCAGCCGGACGGCTCATACCTCCAGGCGCAGGGCAATGTCCCGGAGGGTTCGATCCTCGAACCGCAGAGCACTCCGCCGGAAGCGTCGACACTGGAGCCGCAGGTCGTCATTTCGCAGCCGGGCACCCCGACCACGGCGCGCGATGCAAACGACGTCACCGGTATCGGTGAGATGATCATCGACCAGAAGAACGGCTTTATCGGGCTGTGCACCGGTACGCTGATCAACCCGCGCACCGTCATTTTCGCATCACATTGCGTCAACGAAAATCCGTCCGATACCGCGTTCATGAACCCGTGGGGCTATGGTACCGGCCCGGGTCAGTTGCCGATCGCCTTCGGGTTCCGCGCGAATAACAACGCCGCCGGAAATTCCGCGTTCGGGCAATGGTTGGGCAATTACAAGACCAACGTCGCCAACTACATCTACAACGTCAATCAAGTCAGCTATAACCCGGCCTCGACCACGCTGGGGCTCGGCAACAACTTCCTCCAGGGCGACATCGCGATCGCGACGCTCGACACGCCGGCCGCCAACGTCCCGACCTGGGCGATCCTGCTGTCGCAGCTGCCCGTACCGGGAACGACCGCTGGGGTCCCCGGCACCGGCTATCACGTCACGATCGCCGGCTATGGCGACTCGGGCACCGGCAACACGGGCGATACTGCGGGCGTCGATTTCCGCCGCCGGATCGCCGAGAATTATATCGGCATCCTCGGCTCGCTCGACGATCAGGATACGTTCCTGTTCGGTGGCCCCGACGGCCTGGCGCAGAACCTCTATCAGCTCGACTTCGACGATCCGCGGCGCGGCACGCTCAACGCGAGCATCTACGACTTCAACGTGTTCAAGGACATCGCGCTGCCCAGCGAAGGCATCACCGCACCCGGCGATTCGGGTGGTCCGCTGATCCTCGACAACACCTATAACCGGAAGCTGGTGATCGCCGTGTTGTCGGGCGGCGACCGTTTCTACGGCGCGCAACGTTCGGCGAGCTACGGCACGACGTCGTTCTACCAGCCGCTCTATCTGTTCTGGGACTGGATCGCGGCGAACAACAATTATCACTATGTCGGCACCAAGGCTGGCGACGCCAACTGGAACGATGCCACCCACTGGGTCAGCAACATCGATCCGAACTACATGACGATCGTCGGCGGCAACCTGGTCAACGGCGTGCCGACGACGCTCGGCGACGGGGTCAACGGCACGTCGGGCAAGTTCGGTGAAGTTTGCTTCGACACAGCCTCCAGCAGCGACTGCTACAACCTTTCGACCGGCGTCGAGACCTACACCGTTGGCGGGGTCACCCAGACGTTCCAGTACGCACCCGCGGGCGGCGCGCCAGGCACGAGCCCGCTCCCGACGGCGACGCTCGACAACGGCCTTCCCGGCGCGACCAACTTCGTACCCAATGACCGCGATCCGAACGCAACCACGCAGACGCGCGCGGCCTATTTCGACGTGACGCTGGGCGCGGCGGGAACGACCACGCTCGACACCTCGGTGACGATCGACCGCCTTACGGTTGCCGGATCGGCGTCCAAGCTCAACGTCACGTCCACCGGGTCGCTGCGCAGCCTGATCGACATCACGCAGCTCGGCGGCTTGGTGACTGCCAACGGCACGATCACGTCGGTCGGGGACTATCTGCTGTTCGCCGGCGGCATCCAGGGCAGCGGCCGCATCAACGCGCCGTTCCTGACCAGCGTCACCGGGATGATCGCACCTGGCACCGTGGGTACGACCGGCACGCTGACCGTCGGGGGCAATCTGATCCTGTCGTCGGGCAACGTCTACATGGTCGATCTCGCGGGCAACAACGTGTCCGACAAGATCGCGGTGGTGGCCAACGGCACCAGCACCGGCATGGCCAACATTGGCGGTACCGTGTTGTTCTCGCCGACGGCCGGTTCGACGGTGCGTTTCGGCGACAACTACACGATCCTGACCGCGGCGGGCGGTGTCACCGGCACCTTCGCCACCCCGGCGGCGATCAGCGCGATCCTGCGCCCGACCTTCACCTACTCGGCCAACGCCGTTAACGTTCAGGTGGTCGCAGGGACCTATGCCAGCGTCGTCGCCAACACGCCGGTGCAGACCGCCTATGCGCAGCTGCTCGATCAGAACCGTGCGCTCAACTATAATGGTTTGAGCAGCGTCTACGGCGTGCTCGATCTTGCTACCGTGGGCTCGATCCAATCGACGCTCGAGAGCTGGGCGCCGCGCAGCGAGCAGCTCGGCTACCAGCTCGACCGCGTCGCGGTCGACAACATGTCGCGCTTCTATAACGAGCGCACCGGCATGCTCGGCAGCGGTCAGAATGGCGGTACGGTGGCGATGATCGGCCAACCGCTCGCCGTGCTCGCCGGGGCGACCACGCCGGGCATGGCGACCGACGCGCTGGCGGCGGGCCAGGACGGCACGACCACCGCGGTTGCGCCGGCGAAGCTGCCGTCGAACATGAGCGCGTATATCGCCGGCGGCTATCTGCGCGGCAATGCCACGCCGATGCCGACCGCGATTCCGATCGGCGGCCGCAACGATTTCGACGGCTATTACTTCGCCGGCGGGCTCGAGGCGGATCTCGGCGGCGGCAGCGGCATCGGCGTGTCGGGGGCGTACACGCATCTCGACGGCACGACGATGTCGGGCGGCGCCAAGACCGGGCTGGTCCAGTTCACCGTGTACGGCAAGAAGGCGCTGGGCGGTAAGGCGGTGATCGACGGCCAGTTCGGCATCGGCTCGCTCAACGCCAAGACCGTTCGCACCGCCTCGCTCGGCGGCACGAACTACACGTTGCGCAGCAGCTCGCAGCCGTTCGTGATCAACGGCGAACTCGGGATCAGCGCCGGGTTCGACCTGGGTTCGGTCCGGCTCGCGCCGCGCGCCGCGATCCGCGGCGCCTCGATCGGGCTCGACGACACGCAGGAATATGGCGGGCCGATGGCGCTGCGTATCCACCGTCGTTCGCTGCGCTCGCTCGAAGGCCGTTTGGGTGCAACGCTCGATGGCGGGCAGAAAATCCATCCGTACCTGTCGGGCTATTACGTCCACGACTTCCAGGATGGCCGCGCTTCGTTCGGCGCCAACTTCGCGGGCGGCGTCGGCCCCAACGCGCTGTTCGCGCTGAGCAGCAAGGACAAGGATTGGTTCGAAGTGAGCGGCGGTCTGGCGATCGACACCGGTCCGGTGACGCTCTCGGTTGGCGCCGATACCACGATCGCCCGCAACGATGTCGACAATCAGAGCTATCGCGGTTCGATCAAGTTCCGCTTCTGATCGATCGTCTCTCTGGACAAGGAATTGGGCCGCTTCCCTTCGGGGAGGCGGCCTTTTTCTGGGCAACACAAAAAGGAATCGAATGTCAGCTACTTAGCGACTCGTTGGAATCGCTAGGCTTTCGAATGGACGGATTCCTGGCATCATGGTAAACGCCGCGTTGCGCATGGTCGCGCGACGCGGGGGGTGGATGGTCCAAGCCTGGTTCCTGGTGGCGCTCGCCGCGAGCTTCGCGGGCTATGCGGCGTATCTGGTCGGCTTGCGCCGCAACCTGGTCGAGCCCAACCGCGCGTCGTGGCTGATCTGGTCGGCGGCGACTGCGGTCGAGGCGTCGACCTATGCCGCGGTCAATCCCGCCGGCTTGCAGCGCTGGGTGTTCCTGTTCGCCACCGTCGCCTGCATCGCCATCACCGTCGCTTTGTGGCGCCGCTCCGCCTGGAGCCCGCCGTCCCGCACCGAAAGCATTTGCATCGCGACCAGCCTGGGCGCGCTCGCAATCTGGGCAATGTTCCGCGACGCATTCTGGGCGCACATGTTGGTGGTGGCCGCCGTTCCCGTCAGCTTCTGGCCGACCTGGGCGAGCGTGTGGGGCGACCGCAAGCGCGAGCGTTCGCCGGCCTGGGGGCTATGGACGCTTGGCGACATGGCGACCTTGCTCGTCGCTGCGCGCACGCCCGGCAGCCCGGTCGGCGAGTATGCCTACATCCTGGTCGAATTGCTGTGCCACGCCAGCGTGTGGTTCATGATCGGGCTGGCGACGATCAATCCGCTGCGTTCGCTCGGCTTCCGCAACGGCCGCTTCTTCGTGCTCGACGCGGTGCGCACGCCGGCGAATCTGTTCAAGGTCGGCGAGGCTCATCTCGGCAAGGCGGTGTTCGCCGCGCAAGGCTTTGCCGAGGGCGACCGCCTGATCGAATTCACCGGCCGCCGCTTCCGCGCCGCGCGCATTCCCAGCCTGATGCGCGGCGGCTCCGACCGCTTCGTCCAGGTCACGCCCGACCATTATATGGGCCCGTCCGGGCGGATCGACGACCTCGTCAACCACAGCTGCGCGCCGACCGCCGGGCTGCGCTTCGCCGACGACGGCGTCTACCTCGTCGCGATCCGCGCGATCGCTGCCGGCGAGGAAATCACCTGGGACTATTCGACCACGCTCGCGCAATCGAACTGGCACATGATCTGCCAGTGCAAGAGTCCCGATTGCCGCCGAGTGATCGGTAACTTCGCGACGCTCAGTCCCGAGCGGCAGGAGTGGTTCAGGGCGCGCAATCTGGTCGCGCCGTATCTGCGGCGGAAGGACAGTCTGAGGCGCGATCGGGCGGCATGAGCCGACCGCTGAGCAGAATCACTCTTTCTCTGATCGGCCGCGAGGTGACTGCAAAAATTTCCAGGGAAAGCCTCCCCAGACGAACGCCAAAGCCGTAACGATACATGAACTTTTCTACTGGCATTTAGTTTACTTGCCGGTTGGGCTTTTCGTTTAATCTCAATTGCTGGGCACCCCATGGGGTAGGCCGAACTAGAGCAAGGAAGTCGACGATGACTGCAGCTTATATTGAACATCGCCCGAGAAGCACCGACCCTCCGGCCGAGACAAATCACTACACCATAGTGGTCAATGGTCAGGACAACGGCACATTTACTACGCAGAAGGCGGCAAAGGACAAGGCTTGTGCCGACGGATATGATCCAGTCCATGTCGCGCGCGTCCGTCATCTCCAGAATCGCGATCAGCCCGATCACTGGCGCAAGGACCCTTGCTGACAATCTCGCTCGTGAGCTGCTCGGCAGTTCACGAGCGAGAGGTTAGCTCGAATTGGGGTGTCAGTTTCGCATTAGCCTGAATGTTTCGCGGTCGGTTCATAGACTTTGGATTGGGCTCCCGCTCTCAGGCCGCAAGGTCCGTCTTTTCCGGTTGAGCCCTCGGCGCCCGCAAAACCAACCGCGCCACCGCGCCCATCCCCGCGCCTTCGCTCTCCAGGCTCAGGGAGCCCTCCATCGCGGTCATCGAATTGGCGCACCAGTGCAGCCCGAGCCCGCCCGATTTGTGCGCGCGCGTCGAAAAGCCGCGCTGGAACAGTTGTGGGGCGTTGCCGGCGTCGAAGCCTTCGCCGCTGTCCTGGATCGCGATCTCGACCGTCCCCTGCCCGGTCTCGACAATTGTCACGTTGATGCTGCCCGACCCGCCACTGGCGAGGATCGCTTCGGCAGCGTTCGAAAACAGATTGCCGACCACCTGGCTGAGCAGAACGCGGTTGGCCATCACCGGGTGTGATTTGGCGGGGAAGTTGAACGCGATCGAGCTGCCGTCGCCCGAGTGCCGCGCGATCGTCGCGTTCTGTGCGATGATCTGGGTCGCGTCGCATTGCTCGAGCGGCGGGCGTTCGTGCGCGAGTTGCTGTTGCGCGCCGATGATCTCGAGCACCTGACGCATCGCGTCGCGCCCGACCTGGAGTTGATCACGGCGGTCATCGCGTTGCTTGTCCTCGGCATCGAATGCGGCCGCCACGAACGAAACGAGCTTCTGGCGCCGGTCGGGCGTGGCGTCGCTCGCGATCAACTCGGCGAGCGAGCGCTCGATCAACGCGCGGTCGACCGGTGCCGCCTGCCCGATCCCCGCCGACAGGATCGTCGACACCGGATTGAGCGCGTTGCGCACGTTGTGCATCACCGCGACCGCGCTTTCGGAGCGGCCTAGCGCGAAGCTCTGGACCTCGACCTGCTCGCGCAAATCCTTGAGCTGAACCAGCATCGAATTGAAGCTGCGGCCGAGCGAGGCGATCTCGTCCTGGCGCTTGGCATCCTCGGGCAAGACCGAGAGCGATCCGCTGTCGCGCACGCGCTGCATGTGTCCCTCGACCACGCCGAGCGGCTTGAGCACCAGCCGCGCGATCATCCGGCTCAGCACCGCGAGCACCACCGCGAGCAGGATCGTCGAGCCGAGCACGGCGAGCCACAGCATGTGGCGGCCGAGCAGCGAGACGTCGCGCGGCACCGCAAAGCTTGCGGCGGCAACCGCGGCGCCGTCGGCGCCCGCTACCGGCACCGCGATTTGCAACATCTCGCGATCGGTGGTGACGACCGGTCCGACGGCGGCGGCGGGATCGAGCCGCGCCTTGACCTGCAACAACTGTCCAAGCTGGTCGGACGTGATCCGCCGCACCATGACGACGTACCCGCGTGGCGTGCCGCTGCCGTCGCTCCTGCGGACCTGCGCGACACCGACCGCGGCGACGACGTTCCCAAGCCGCAGATAGAAATGCCCCGAATGGCCGCCCTTCATCGCGGCATCGAGCCGCGTGGATCGGATCGCGGCGACCATCGCATCGCGCAGGTCGACATTCTCCGCGCTGGTCCTGGAATCGATCCAACGCGCGATCACCAGGCCCATGTCGGGGCGCAGATAGGCCATGCCCTCGACATCGAGATTGGCCATCGCCAGCGGCGAGAAGCTCTCTTGTTCGAATGCCTTGGTCGGGTGCTCGATATAATCGTAGCTCGAATTCCAGTCGCCATAATCGCGGACTGAATTCTCGACCTTGGTGGCGAAATCGGACAGCGCAGCGCGGGTGCGCTCGACATGTCCGTCGATCGACTGGCGCTCGAGCGCGTTGAAGCTGGGGGTTATGACGGCCGCTAGCAGCAAGGTCAGCGCGACGGACCCGACCAGCCCGACGCCGGCCAGGATAAAGAGCAGCTTGCCGCCGAGCGACGCCCCCCGTGCGCGCTTGAGGATGCGCGCGATCGCGCCACCCCGCGGCATTACCCGTTGGTCCCGTTACCCGTCAGGATCGCGAATTCGTCGCCATCGAGATCGTCCTTGCCGCCGATATAGCGCGCATTGGCCATCTCGGCCGCCGCCTCGGCCGGCACCGGTCGCGAGAAATAATAGCCCTGGAGATGACTCGCGCCCGCCAGCCGCAGCGCCTGAACTTGCGCTTCGGTCTCGACTCCCTCGGCAACCACGCCCAGTCCGAGCGCCTTGCCGAGATGGACGATCGAATGGACGATCGCCGCCGATTCCTTCTCGCGGCCCATGCCGTCGATGAAGCTCTTGTCGATCTTGAGGCAATCGAGCGCGAACTTGCGAATGTTGTAGAGCGACGAATAGCCCGTGCCGAAGTCGTCGAGCGCAATGCGGAAGCCCATCTGGCGCAATTTGTAGAGCGTCTCGGCGGCGCGCTCGGCATTGTCGAAGATCGCGGTCTCGGTGATCTCGATCTGGACTCGCGCGGGGGCGATCCCGGCACGCTGGACTCGCTCCATCACGTAGCCGACGAAATTCTGGCGACGAAATTGGCGCGGACTGAAATTGACCGAGACGTACTGCCCCGGCCATTGGTCGAGCACCTTCAACGCTTCGTCGAGCACCCAATCGCCGAGTTCGTGGATGAGGTTCGATTCCTCGGCGATCGGAATGAACAAAGCTGGGCTGATCGGCCCGAATTCCTCCGTCTGCCAACGCAGCAGGGCTTCGAAGCCGACAACCTCCATGTCGGCGCCCGCGACGATCGGCTGGTAGGCGAGGCTCAGCTCGCCACGCTCGATCGCCTGGCCCAGCCCGCCCTCGATACGGCGGCGGAAACGGACGCTTTCGTCCATCGATTCGTCGAACGCACGGACCACGCCGCGCCCCGATTTCTTGGCGTGATTGAGCGCCAAATCGGCGCGGCGCATCACGTCCACGGGATCGCGCCCGTCCTCGCCCTCGACCACCACGACGCCGATCGATGCCGCGCCCTGCACCGAATGGCCGAGAATACGAAAGCTCGACGCGCAGGCCGTGACGATGCGGTCGCACGCCATCACCGCGGCTTGCTCGCCGGCCGTTTCGAACAGCACGCCGAATTCGTCACCCCCAAGTCGAGCGACGATCGCGCCTTCGGGAACGTTCTTGTGCAGGATGTCGCAGATCGCGCGGATCAACTCGTCGCCCGCCAAATGCCCCAGTGTGTCGTTGACCAGCTTGAAGCGATCGAGGTCGACCATCGCGGTGGCGAACATGCCGCCGTCGCGCGATTTTTCGGCCAGCGCCTTCACGAATGCGAGCCGGTTGGGCGCTTCGGTCAGCGAATCGTGCGTCGCGAGGTGCAGCGCCTTCGATTCGTTCGCGGCGAGCTCGGCCGATTGCTCGTGGAGCTTGGCCATCGCCGCGGCGAGGTCGCGATCGAGCTGCCAGCGTTGCCCAAGAGCGGTTGCGGTCTGAACGACCTCGGCGATCTCGAACGGCTTGGCGATGTAGAAGATCTTGTCGGCGGGGCCGGCCGCCTTCGAAATCTCGATCGGCGAGAAATCGGAAAAGCCGGTGACGATGACGAGGTTGATGTTGGGATCGATCGCGCGGATTCGCGCAGCGGTTTCCTTGCCGTCGATGCCGGGCGGCATGCGAACGTCGATGAAGGCCACCGCGAACGGCACGCCTTGGGCGATCGATGCCTCGACCTCGGCAACGGCGTCGAGCCCTTGCATGCAGTGAACCGCATCGAAATCGATCACGTCGTCAATGGCGGGCGGGGTCGGCGCGTCGTCGCCGAACAGCTCGGCTGCCATGCCGCTCAGCACTTCGGCGCCCGCATTCTCCACCGGCGCGAAGCAGCGCCGATACGAGTCGTGCATGGCCGGTTCGTCGTCGACGATCAGAATTCGCACCGTGCGCTACCCCTCGCTTGGCGTCGCACACACGACGCCCCAATGTCCTTTCGCGGGGGTAAGCAGCGAGGGTTAAGGCGCCGTAAACGATCTTCCGTCGAGTGCGTGCTGGCCGAGCAGGACCGCGCCCAACGGCCCCGCTTCCGCGCCCAACGCCGCGGGAACGATGTACTCATCCAAACTGCCGAGCAGAGAACGATCGCCGTAGCTTCCCAGACTCGCGTCAAGCATCCGGCGCACGATCGGCAACAGCCACGGCACGCCGAGCGACACGCCGCCCCCGAAGACGATCCGGCGCGGGATGCCGGTGAGCACGAGCGCGTGGCATAATTGCGCAATCGGATGCGCGACTTGCGGCCAGATCGGCGAATGTTCGGCGATCTGATCGGCGCTGACCCCCGCTCGCGCCTTGATCGCGGGACCGGAGGCGAGCCCTTCGACGCAATCGCCGTGGAAGCTGCAAATCCCCGGCCAATCGTCCCCGGCCATTCGCACCGGGCGGACATGCCCCATCTCCTGGTGAGTCATCCCGACCACCGGCTTGCCGCCCGCGATCAGCCCGACGCCGACCCCCGTCCCGATCGTGACATAGGCATGATCGGCGAGCCCCTTGGCGGCTCCCCATTCCCCTTCGGCGAGCGCGGCGCCGACCACGTCGGTGTGAAACCCCGTCGGCACGCCGTAACGCCGCTGCAGCCGACCGGCGACATCGGTGTCCGCCCAGCCCGGCTTGGTCGTCGCGGTGATGTGGCCGTAATTCGCCGCATGCAGGTCGATGCCGACTGGTCCGAAGCTGGCGATGCCGATCGCGTCGAACCCCCGCCACCCGTCGAGCGCCGCTTCGATCTCCGCCATCGTGGTGTCGGGGTCGGTCGTGTCGACGCGCGCATGCTCGACGATCGTCCCGTCGCGCGCGAGCGCGCACAGACACTTTGTGCCGCCGAGCTCGACCCCGGCAATCAGCACGGCCTAACCCAAGACATACACGCTTTCCCGGCGAAGGCCGGGATCCAGTATCGGGTCGTTCGCGACTGGGCCCCGGCCTTCGCCGGGGAAGCGTTGAAGGGACGGCGACAATTATTCACCCGCCATCCTCAGAATCCTCTCCGCCTGCGCCAGATGCAGCGCCTCGACCATCTTGCCTTCGACCTGAACCACGCCGCGGTCGCTGGTCGCGAACGCATCGCGCACCTTGATTGCCCAGGCCAGCTCATCCGCGCTCGGACTGAACGCCGCGTTGCAGACTTCGATCTGGCGCGGGTGGATCAGCGACTTGCCGTCATAGCCCATCGCCGCCGCTGCTTCGCATTCCGCACGCAGCCGCACATCGTCGGAGAAGTCGTTGCACACCCCGTCGAGCGCCACCAGCCCGCGCGACCGCGCCGCCCCCAGCACCATCGCTTGGACCGGCGACAGCCATCCGCGATCGGCTCCGCGCCGCGCCCCGAGCTCAAGCGCGAGGTCGTTGACGCCGAGCACGAACGCCGCCGCGCCGGCCTCCGCAATGTCCTGCAGCCTTCCGAGCGCCTCGCAGGTCTCGATCATCAGCCATAACGGCTTGTCGCCGATCGCCTCGCGATAGCGCGCGACATCGGCGGCGTTGCGCACTTTCGGCACCAGCACCGCATCTGCGCCGCTCGACCCCGCGGCCGAGAGGTCATCCGCGCCCCAATCGGTATCGAGCGAATTGACCCGGATCACCGTCTCTCGCGCGCCGAACCCTTCCCCCGCCGCCGCGACCGCCGCCGCCCGCGCATCCACCTTCGCGTCCGGCGAGACCGCGTCCTCAAGGTCGAGAATGACGACATCGGCCGCGAGGCCGCGTACCTTTTCGATCGCGCGCGCATTGCTCGCAGGAAGGAACAATGCGCTGCGGCGGGGGCGGAAATCGCTCATCGCTTTTCCTTGCCTCAAGCCGCGCGGCGGGACAATGCGGTGGCGACCAAGGAGACGCGTCATGGCCGGCATGGGACATTTCGACTGGGCGGACCCGTTCCTGCTCGAGGAACAGCTGACCGAGGACGAGCGCATGGTCCGCGACACCGCGCGCGCCTATGCCCAGGACAAGCTTGCACCACGCATCATCGACGCGTTCGCCAACGAGACTAGCGACCCGTCGATTTTTCGCGAAATGGGCGAGCTCGGGCTGCTCGGGCCGACCATCCCGGAGGAATATGGCGGGGTCGGCGCAAGCTACGTCGCCTATGGCTTGGTCGCGCGCGAGGTCGAGCGGATCGACAGCGGCTACCGTTCGATGATGAGCGTGCAGTCCAGCCTCGTGATGTTTCCGATCTACGAATACGGCTCGGAGGAGCAGCGGCGCAAATACCTGCCCAAGCTGGCGACCGGCGAATTCATCGGCGCGTTCGGGCTGACCGAGCCTGACGCCGGCTCGGACCCCGGCGGCATGACGACCAAGGCGACCAAGACCGCCAACGGCTATTTGCTGTCGGGTGCGAAGACTTGGATCAGCAATTCGCCGATCGCCGATGTGTTCGTGATCTGGGCCAAGTCCGACGCGCATGGCGGCGGCATTCGCGGCTTCGTGCTCGAAAAGGGCATGAAGGGGCTGGCGACGCCCAAGATTGAGGGCAAATTGAGCTTGCGCGCGTCGATCACCGGGATGGTGTTGATGGACGGCGTGGAGGTCGGCGAGGATGCGTTGCTGCCCGATGTGCAGGGCCTGAAGGGCCCGTTCGGCTGCCTCAACCGCGCACGTTACGGGATTAGCTGGGGCAGCATGGGCGCCGCCGAATTCTGCTTCCATGCAGCACGGCAATACGGGCTCGACCGCAAGCAGTTCGGCACGCCGCTCGCCGGGCGTCAGCTCTACCAAAAGAAGCTCGCCGACATGGAAACCGAAATCGCGCTCGGGCTTCAGGCCAGCTTGCGCGTCGGCCGCTTGATGGACGAAGGCAAGTTCGCCCCCGAGATGATCTCGATCGTCAAACGCAACAATGTCGGCAAGGCGCTCGATATCGCGCGGATGGCGCGCGACATGCATGGCGGCAACGGGATCAGCGGCGAATATCAGGTGATGCGGCACCTGATGAACCTCGAGACGGTCAACACGTACGAGGGCGCGCATGATGTTCATGCGCTGATTTTGGGGCGGGCGATCACGGGGATCGCAGCGTTTTAGGATTGCGCCATAATTTTACGCTTCCCCGGCGAAAGCCGGGGTCCAGGATCGGGGCAAGTGGTTTGAAGGTAGCGCCAACCCATCGGAGCCTTCCCAACTGGACCCCGGCTTTCGCCGGGGAGGCGTAAAGGTGAAGGACGCACCATTAAAGGGCCTCAAGGTGCTCGAGCTCGCGCGCATCCTCGCGGGGCCGTGGGCTGGGCAAGTGCTCGCCGATCTCGGCGCCGAAGTGATCAAGGTCGAAAGCCCCGCAGGCGACGATACGCGCACATGGGGTCCGCCCTTCATCGAGAACCCCGACGGCAGCCGCGACGCCGCATATTACCACGCCTGCAATCGCGGCAAATCGTCGGTCGTCATCGACTTCACCACGCCCGAGGGCCAGGCCGAAGTCCGCCGCCTCGCCACTGAGAGCGACGTGCTGATCGAGAATTTCAAGGTCGGCGGCCTCGCCAAATACGGGCTCGACTACGCCAGCCTGTCGGCACTCAACCCGCGCCTGATCTATTGCTCGATCACCGGCTTCGGGCAAGACGGCCCATACGCGGCCCGGCCCGGCTACGACTTCATCATCCAGGGCATAAGCGGGATCATGGACTTGACCGGCGAGCCCGATGGCGCGCCGCAGAAGATCGGGGTGGCGATGGCCGACATCGCGACCGGACTCTATTCGGTGATCGGCATCCAGGCGGCGCTGATCCAGCGCGACAAGACCGGGCGCGGCCAGCAGATCGACATGGCCTTGCTCGATACGATGACCGGGGTGCTCGCCAATCAGGCCGCCAACTACTTCGCGAGCGGCGTCACGCCGCCGCGCGTCGGCAACGCGCACATGAACGTCTCGCCCTACGCGGTATTCCCGACGAGCGACGGCTGGTTCATCTTGGCGGTAGGCAACGACGCGCAGTTTCAGCGGTTCTGCGGAGTCGTCGGGATCGCACCCGAGGAGCGCTGGGCGACGAATGCCGGCCGCATCGTCCATCGCGAGCCGCTGTTCGCCGCGATTCGAGCAGCGACCGCGACATTCGAACGCGACGATCTGCTCGCCGCGCTCGAAGCGGTTGGCGTGCCGGTCGGCCCAATCAACACCGTCGAGCAGGCGCTGACCGACCCGCAGGTACAGGCGCGCGGGATGGTGGTGAAGGGCGAACGCCTCGACGGCCTGCGGACCCCGATCCGCTTCTCCGACGCCGATCTCGTCCTCGGCCGCCCGGCACCCACGCTCGGCGAGGCGCAGCGCGACTAGAGCGGCTGCGAGTTAGGCCGCCGGCCGCCGGGCGTAGATGCCGTACATCAGGATGATCGCATAGCAGACCGCCGGCAGCGCCAGCGCGAATCGCAGGCTCGATGCGTCCGCCAACATGCCGGTGAGCGGCGGGATCACCGCACCCCCGACGATCGCCGTCGACAGAATCCCCGACCCTTCCGCCGCGCGCCGCCCGAGCCCCTCGCATGCCAAGGTGAAGATCGTTGGGAACATGATCGAATTCATCAAGCCGACCGCGAGCAGCGACCAGCCCGACACCGCGCCGACGCTATTCGCCGATACCAGGATCAGCGCGATGCTGCCGGTGGCGACCGCCGCCAGCACCTTGCCCGGCGAAACGTAGCGCAGCACCAGCGCGCCGAGGAATCGCCCGACCATCGCCCCGCCCCAATAATACGCAACATGCTGGCCCGCAGTCACCGCATCGAAGCCGAGTGCGCTCTTCTGTTCGAGATAATTGACGATCAGCGATCCGATCGCGACTTCCGCTCCCACGTAAACGAAGATGCACGCCGCGCCGAACGCAAAGCGCGGTCGCTTGAGGAGGTCGAGCGAGCGGAGGATGCTGCCGCCGCGGTCATGCGTATCGGGCAAACGGTTGCGCCGGGTCCAGACCACTGCCGCGACGATCACCAGCGCGACGGCGAGCGCGAGATAGGTGTGGACCACCGCCTGGGTCTCGGCGGTGCGATACGCGCTCAGCGCTTCGCCGGTCAAAGCCTTGGCGTCGACCTTGGCCAGCCCTCCGAGGATGAGCACCGATCCCACGATCGGGAAGATCGTCGTGCCGAGCGAGTTGAAGAATTGGGCGAAGGTCAGCCGGCTGTGCGCGGTGCGCGGCGCGCCGAGCAGCGAGATCAACGGGTTGGCGACGACCTGGATCGTCGTGATCCCGATCGCCAGCACGAACAGCGCGAGCAGGAATACGATGAACTTGCCCGACGACGAAGCCGGAATGAACGTCAGGCACCCCGCGGTCATCAGCAGCAGCCCGATCGATGCAGTGCGCATATACCCGGCCTTGCGGACGATCGCGGCGGCGGGGATCGAGAACACCGCATAAGCGGCGAAGAACGCCGCCTGCACCAGCAGCGCACGGCCGTAATCCAGATCGAACAGATCCTTGAGCTTGGGGATGACGATGTCGTTGAGGCTGGTGATGCCGCCGAAGATGAAGAACAAGGCGAACACGAAGACGCGCAGATCGGGCGCATCGACGCCGTGATCGGCATCGCCGGTCGCGGCCGGATTGGTCGATGCGGTCGCGCTCGTGTCCATCGCCATCGACATCTCCATTGCCCGGCTGAATCCAGTTGGGGAGGGTGATGGCCCAGCGGAGCGCTAGCCGCAATCGCGGTTAATCAGCCGAAGCGGTAGCCCGACACCGTCCAGCCCAGCACGACGTCGTGAAAATCGCGCACCGCCGCGTCGCCCCCGCCGGCACCGAGCGCGATCATCAGCGGCAACAGATGCTCCTCGCGCGGATGCGCAAAACGGGCGTGCGGCAAGCCATCCCACGCGGCGACGCGCGCGGCGCGCTCCGCCGGATGGGGCTCGGTCACCGCATCGGTCAGCGACGCGTCCCACTCGGCCGACGGCGCGGTCGCCTGCGCGCCGCGCACGCGCAGATTGTGAAAGCTCATCCCCGATCCGACGATCAGCACGCCTTCGTCGCGCAACGGCGCGAGTGCGCGGCCGATCGCGATATGGTCGGCCGGATCGAGATCGGCACGCAGCGAGATTTGCGCGAGCGGAATATCGGCGTCAGGGACCGCGACCTTCATCGGCACGAACACCCCATGATCCCAGCCGCGCTGGCTTTCCGCGCGCACGGGAAAGCGGGAGTCGCGCAATAGATCGGCCGCGCGGCGCGCCACGTCCGGCGCACCCGGGGCGTCCCACCGCAAGCGATAGGTGTGCTCCGGGAATCCGTAATAGTCGTAGAGCAGCCCGGGCCGCTCGCCGGTATGGACCGTGACCGCATCCTCTTCCCAATGACCCGACACGAGCAGGATGGCGCGAGGCCGTTCGGGCAAACTGTCGATCAGCCCGGCGAGATACGCCTGCATTGGCTGCCACATCGGATCGGGCGGGCCGCCGTTGGGGTCTATGAAGAAGCACGGGCCGCCGCCGTGCGGGACGAAGAGCGTTGGTAGGGTCATGGACAAGATATCGTTGCGCCCCGCCCCGGCAACAATCCCGCTGGCAGAAACGCGCCGTTTCCGCCTACACCGCGCGCCGTGACCAAGTTCACCGTCAACAACCAGCCGGTCGAATATCGTATGGACCCGGCAACCCCGCTGCTGTTCGCGCTGCGCGATGCATCGAACCTGACCGGAACCAAGTACGGCTGCGGCACCGGGCATTGCGGCGCGTGCATCGTCCACGTCGACGGCAGTCCGAAAAAATCGTGCCTTGTCCCGATCGGCTCGATCGAAGGCAGCTTGGTCACCACGATCGAAGGATTGTCGCACGACCGCAGCCACCCGATTCAGGCGGCGTTCCTGGCGGAGAATGTCAGCCAGTGCGGCTTCTGCATCCCCGGCATGGTGATGGCGGCAGCGGCTCTGCTCAAGGCCAACCCGCACCCCAGCGAGGACGATATCCGCAGCGGGATCACCAATATCTGCCGCTGCGGAATTTACCCGCGTCTGGTCGATGCGATCCAGCGCGCCGGGCGAATCCAGCGCGGCGAGGAAACCGCGCCCACCCCGCGCCCCGGGATTGATCCTTCCGACGCCGCACGCGTTGTTCCAGCGTTGACACCGGCGCCTTGATGATCGGCTCTCGCCGATGGGCGGTGCCGGCCCGCTCCCCCACCCGACCGCCCAGCAAGTGTATTCTATGGGTGGTCGGGTGGGGGAGCGGGCCGGCACCGTCTGTTCAGCGCAGCGGAACCAAAAGCCAAACCTTTCATTTCGCTGACGGGTCAATTCAGAAATGGGTCATCGCGACTCGGGCAAAAGGCATTCATCGTAGGGCCGGCTCGTGCGCCGGCAGATGGAGTGATAGGGATGCGTAAGACACTTATTCTAGCACTGGCGACGGCGGCGGCGATCGTGCCGGCGATGGCGTCGGCGCAGGACCGCGGCGACTGGCGCGGCCGCCGTGGCGGCGATTCGAGCTCGAGCCAGCCGCGCGACAATGGCGGCGGACGCCGCGGTCGCGACACCAGCACCGCGACTCCGACGCCGACGCCGGCCCCCGCGCCGCGCGCCAATAGCGACGGCGCTCGCTACGGCAGCTGGGCGGGCCGCAACGCTGGCCGTGACGGCAGCTTCTCGGCGCCTAGCGACAACGGTCAGGCTCAAGCGCAGGCGCAAGCCCAGGCTCGCGCACAGGCTCAAGCGCAAGCTCAGGCTCAAACGCGTAGTCGTGACCGCGGCAGCAACAGTTACGGCGGGCGCTACGGCAGCTGGGCAGGCCGCGATGCGGGCCCGGACGGCAGCTTTTCCACTCCAAGCGCCAACGACCAGGCGCGCAGCCGTACCAACAACAATCGTTGGACCGGCAACAACAACCAGCGCGGCGACCGCAACGGCGGGAGCTGGCGCGGCAGTGACGGCAACCGCGGCGGCACGTGGAATCGCGATTGGCGCGGCAACAACCAGTATAACTGGCAGAGCTATCGCTCGTCGAACCGCAACGCCTTCCGCCTGCCGCGCTACTATGCGCCATACGGCTGGAACTACGGCTATCGCCGCTTCGGGATCGGCTCGGTGCTCGAAAGCCTGTTGTTCAACCAGAGCTACTGGATCGACGATCCCTACAATTATCGCCTGCCGGAGGCGTACGGCGAGTATCGCTGGGTGCGCTACTACAACGATGCGTTGCTGGTCGACATCTACAGCGGCGAAGTGGTCGATGTGGTGTACGACATCTTCTACTGAGGCGAACGATCGTCACGCGGGTCAGGGCTCGGGGATTTTCCCCCGGGCCCTTGCCTTTTTGGGGCAGCTGTGAAGAGAAGCCGGCATGTTCGGCAGCAAGAAAACCGGCCCCGGTGCGCCTTCCAAGGAACGCGCACGGCTCGGCCAGACGGTCGGCGCGCGGCTGGAGGCCGATCCCAACGTCCGTGCGGCGCTGGTCGGCGGCGCACAGGCTTATTGTTATCCCGATTTCCTCGACGCGGCGCAGTGCAATACGCTGATCGCCATCATCGACAGCAACCGGCGGCCGTCGACCCTGCTGTCCGACCGCCCCGAGCAGGACGATTATGGTTTCCGCACCAGCGACAGCTGCGACATGGATCGCTACGCGCCCAACGTCGCGGCGATCGACACCGCGATCGCCGACTTGCTCGGCATCCCGCCCGAACGCGGCGAGACGATCCAGGGGCAGCGTTACGCGCCCGGCCAGCAATTTCGCGCGCATCACGATTTCTTCCACGAAAACCAGAAATACTGGGCGGAGATGCAGCGCTGTGGCGGGCAGCGCACCTGGACCGCAATGGTCTATCTCAACGATGTCGAGGAAGGCGGCGCGACCTGGTTCCCGGAAGCGGGCTTGCGCGTCGCGCCGCGGCGGGGGCTGCTGTTGGCGTGGAACAACATGTCCGCCGACGGTCGCCCCAACCCGCTGACGCTCCACGAGGGCATGCCGGTGGTGAAGGGCGTCAAGTACATTATCACCAAGTGGTTCCGCGAAGGCGCTTGGCTGCTGAGCTGACACTGGATCAACGGGCCCGGCCGCCCTAGGGTCGCGGCTTGGCATGACCGACATCGTCCTCAACATCACCAGCTCGATCCTCGGCCAGCCATGGCGCTGGCGTGCGCTCGCCGCCGACGCCCGCGATCCCGGGTTCCGCCCGGACGACTTGGTCACGCAATTGCTGCTCGCGCGCGGCGTGACGCGAGACGACATCGACGCCAATCGCGCGCCCAGTATTCGCGGCTTCATGCCCAACCCGTCGATCTTCAACGACATGGACAAAGCGGCTCGGCGGCTCGCCGACGCTGTCGAAGTCAAAGAGGCTGTGACGGTATTCGGCGACTATGACGTCGACGGCGCGACTTCGGCGGCATTGATGATCCGGCTGCTGCGCGGGCTCGGTCTCGATCCGCAAGCGTACATCCCCGACCGCTTGATGGAAGGCTATGGCCCGTCGGGCGAGGCGTTGGTGCGGATCGCTCAAGGGGGGGCGGACCTGATCGTCACGGTCGATTGCGGCGCGCAAGCCTTCGAGGCGCTCGACATGGCGCGCGGCGCCGGGGTCGACGTGATCGTGGTCGACCACCACCAATGCGCGAGCGCCCTGCCCTACGCGCTTGCTTTGGTGAACCCCAACCGGCTCGACGAGACCGAGGGCAAGCGCCACGGCCACCTCGCCGCGGTCGGCGTCGCGTTCCTGCTCGGCGCGGCGTTGCTTCGCGAGTTGCGCGGGCGCGGTTTCTTCGCGGACCGCGCCGAGCCGAAGCTGCTCGACCTGCTCGACCTCGTCGCGCTCGGCACCGTTGCCGATGTCGCGCAGCTGAAGGGCCTCAACCGCGCGTTCGTCGCGCAAGGCCTGAAGGTGATGGCGCGGCGCAAGAATGTCGGGATCGCCGCTTTGGTCGAGGCGTCTCGGCTAACTCGTGCCCCCACCTGCAGCGACCTCGGCTTCGCGCTCGGTCCGCGGATCAACGCGGGCGGCCGCGTCGGGCGCGCCGATCTCGGCGTGCGGCTGCTGACGACCGAGGATCCGCAAGAAGCGCGCACCATCGCGGTCGAGCTCGACCGCCTCAACGAGGAGCGCCGCGCGATCGAGGCTGTGGTGCAGCAGGAGGCCGAGAACCAGCCTTGCGGCCGGGCGGTCGCGGTTGTTGCCGGCAAGGGCTGGCACCCCGGGGTGATCGGAATCGTCGCCGGGCGGCTCAAGGAGCGGTTGGGCATTCCCGTGCTCGTCATCGCAATCGACGAGCAAGGCGTCGGCAAAGGATCGGGACGATCGATCGCCGGGGTCGACCTCGGGGCGGCGGTGCTCGCCGCCAAGGAAGCCGGGCTGCTCGTCGCGGGTGGCGGGCATGCGATGGCCGCAGGGCTGACGATTGCCGAAGAGCGCCTCGCCGAATTCGCCGCGTTCCTCGACGAGCGGCTAGCAGCGGCGGTGACACGGTCGAACGCCGACCGCGCGCTGCTGGTGGACGCGCTGCTCGCGCCCGGCGGAGTCACCCCCGATTTGTGCGAAACGATGGACGGCGGCGGCCCCTATGGCATGGGCTGGCCGGCGCCGCGCGTGGTCGCGGGCCCGTTTCGGCTGATCAAGGTCGACGTCGTCGGCAACAGCCATGTCCGCGCGATCGTGTCGGGCGACGATGGGCGCAGTCTCAAGGCGATGGCGTTCCGCTCGGCCGACACTTTGCTCGGTCAGGCGCTGCTCCAGGCCGCACCGCACCGCAAGCTTTGGCTCGCCGGGCGGCCCAAAGTCGACGACTGGGGTTCGCGTCCGGCGGCCGAGCTTCATCTCGACGATGCCGCGTGGGCGGACTAGCTTGACCCGACGCGCGGCTTTCCCTAACCGCCGTCCGCACCCAAGATGGCCCCTTCGTCTAGTGGTTAGGACGCGGCCCTTTCACGGCTGAAACACGGGTTCGAGCCCCGTAGGGGTCACCAAAGACTCAAACGCCGCGGGGCGGCGTTTGAGTCTTTGGTGACGGGAGCGCAAGCGACCTCACCCCATTCTGCATCGACCACGCCGCGGCGCGCCGAGCCGCGGACCGTGAAGCGTGGAACGCGCCGCAACGTCCATCCAATAATTTCAGTCGCGCGGTCGCAACCGACAACTTTTGCGACAAAGCCGCGTTTGACACCGGACACTCGCGGAACCAGTAGCCCATCATGCATTCGATCGCAGGCCGACAGGGATCGGCGCGCCCCCTCATCGCCGCGTCACTCGCGTTGCTCGCGCTGGCGGGGTGCAGCGCCAAGGACGACAGCGCGACCGGCGGCCGCCGCGGACAGCAGGCCACGCCCGAAGTCGGCTATATCGTCGTCCAGTCGACTTCCGTGCCGCTGATCACCGAGCTTGCCGGGCGGACCAGCGCATTCCAGACGGCCGAGGTGCGCCCGCAAGTATCGGGCATCATCCGCCGCCGCTTCTTCACCGAAGGGTCGTACGTCAAGAAAGGGCAACCGCTCTACCAGATCGACCCCAGCCTCTATCGCGCCGCTGCCAATCAGGCGTCCGCCAACCTCGCCAGCGCGCAGGCGCAGGCCGACGCGGCGAGAATCAAGGCCAACCGCTACCGTCCGCTGGCCGCCGAGCAAGCCGTTGCCGCGCAGGATTACACCGACGCCGCCGCCGCCGCGCGCCAGGCCGGCGCTTCGGTCGACCAGAACCGCGCGGCGCTCGAGACGGCGAAGATCAACCTCAAATTCACCACCGTCCCCTCCCCGATCAGCGGGAAGATCGGGCGCTCGCTGTTCACCGAAGGCGCGCTGGTCACCAACAGCCAGACCGATCCGCTGGCGACGATCCAGGCACTCGACCCGATGTACGTCGATATCCAGCAAAGCTCGACCGAGCTGCTGTCGCTACGCCGCGCGCTCGCCAATGGCGGGGCCACCCCAGCCAGCGCGGCGGTGCGGCTCAATCTGGAAGATGGGAGCGACTACGCCTTCACCGGCACGGTCGAGTTTGCCGAGGCGATGGTCGACACCGCGACCGGAACGGTGACGCTGCGCGCGCGCTTTCCCAATCCGCAAGGCTTGCTCCTCCCGGGCATGTTCGTCCGCGCCAACTTCGCGCAGGTGACCGACCCCAACGCCTTCCTGATCCCGCAGGTCGCGGTGACTCGCGACGCCAAGGGCAACCCGCAAGTCTATGTCGTGGGCGCGGACAACAAGGCGGTGGCGCGCCCGGTCACCACGACGCGCACCGTCGGGGCCAATTGGGTCGTCACCGCCGGGCTCAAGCCGGGCGACAAGGTCGTCACAGAGGGTGTCGGCAAGGTGAAGCCAGGCCAGCCGGTCAAGCCCGTTGCGGCGGGGTCGCCCCAGCGCATCGTACCACCAAAGAAGGATCAGGCCGGGGCCCGCAGCGGCAAGGCGGGCTGACCGGGCATGTCGAAGATATTCATCGACCGCCCCATCTTCGCATGGGTGATCGCGATCATCATCATGCTGGTCGGGCTGGGCAGCATCTTCACGCTGCCGGTCGAGCAATTCCCCGACATCGCCCCGCCGAACATCAACATCCGCGCAAGCTATCCCGGTGCGTCCGCCGAGACGCTGGAAACCAGCGTCGCCCAGGTGATCGAGCAACAGCTCCAGGGGATCGACGGACTGCTATATTTCAGCACCAATTCGTCGTCGCGCGGATCGGTGTCGATCAGCGTGACCTTCGACAAGGGCACCGATCCGGACATTGCGCAGGTCCAGGTCCAGAACAAGGTGCAACAGGCGCTGAGCCGCTTGCCGCAGCAGGTCCAGCAGCAGGGGCTGACGGTCACCAAGTCGAACCCGGACTTCCTGCTGATCGCCGCGATCTACGACACCACCGATCGCAGCAGCAACATCGATGTGTCGGATTATCTCGTCACCAACCTACAGGATTCGATCGGCCGGTTGAAGGGGGTCGGCGACATCAACGTGTTCGGATCGCAATATGCGATGCGGATCTGGCTGAACCCCGACAAACTCGCCGCGGTCGGGCTGATGCCGGGCGACGTGGTCACCGCAATCACCGCGCAGAATGCAGAGGTCGCCGCCGGCGAGATCGGCGCGGTGCCCAGCGGCCCTGACCAATATCTAGACGCCACGGTTACCGCGCAGTCGCGGCTGTCGACCCCGGCACAATTCGCCAACATTATCCTCAAAAGCCAGCCGGACGGATCATCGGTGCGGCTGGCCGATGTCGCCCGAATCGAACTCGGCGCGGAAAGCTATGCGGCGACCAGCCGGGTCAACGGGCACCCGGGCGCCGGTATCGCGGTCAGCCTGGCACCGGGCGCCGACGCGCTGAGCACCGCCGAACTGGTCAAGAAGGAGATCGAAACCGCGTCGAAAAGCTTCCCGACCGGCTACGCTTATGACTTTCCCAACGATTCGACGACCTTCATCAAGCTGTCGATCACCGATGTCGTAAAGACGCTGTTCGAGGCGATCGTCCTCGTGGTCATCGTCATGTTCGTGTTCCTGCAAAGCTGGCGCGCGACGCTGATCCCGACGATCGCGGTGCCGGTGGTGCTGCTCGGCACATTCGGCGTGTTCGCCGTCGCGGGCTTTTCGATCAACACGCTGACCTTGTTCGGGCTCGTGCTCGCGATCGGCCTGCTGGTCGATGACGCGATCGTCGTGGTCGAGAACGTCGAGCGCGTGATGCACGAGAATCCGGGCATGAGCCCGCGCGACGCAACGATCCAGTCGATGGGCGAGATCCAGATCGCGCTGGTCGCGATCGCGCTGGTGCTGTCGGCGGTGTTCCTTCCGATGGCCTTCTTCGGCGGCTCCACGGGGGTGATCTATCGCCAATTCTCGCTGACGATCGTGTCGGCGATGGTGCTGTCGGTGATCGTCGCGCTGATCCTCACCCCCGCCCTGACCGCGACCTTGCTCAAGCGCCAGGAGGACGAGAACCACGACACCTGGGTCTATCGCAAGACGTTGCGCGCGCGCGAAGGGTTCAATCGTAATTTCGAGCGGCTGGTCAATTGGTACACCGGCACGGTCGCGCGCGTGGTCGATCGCAAATGGCTTTTCCTTGGGATCTACGCCGCGATCATCGTCATCCTGGTGTTGTTGTTCGTCCGGCTGCCGACCGGCTTCCTGCCGACCGAGGACCAAGGCTTCGCGCAAATTCAGTTCAATCTGCCCGGCGGCGCGACGATCAACCGCACGCGGGAGGCCCAGCAACAAATCGAGGATTATTTCACCAAGAACGAGGGCAAGAACGTGTCGGCGATGCTGACCGTCGCGGGCGCCGGCGGCGGGGGCGGCGGCGGCCAGAATGCCGGCCGCGGCTTCATCGCGCTGACGGATTGGAAGGATCGCAAGGGAAGCGAGAATACCGCCGACGCGATCACTCGCCGCGCCACCCGCGCGCTGAGCGGGCTGCGTGACGTCGAGTTCTTCGCCACCGTGCCGGCCGCCGTGCGCGGGCTCGGCCAGGCGTCGGGGTTCGACATCCAGCTGGAGAATACCGGCGGGTTGACGCGCGACCAGTTCCGCGAGGCGCGCGACAAGTTGCTGGCCGCCGCGAAGGCCGACCCCGACCTCAACGCCGTCCGCCTGGCCGACCTGCCCGATCAGCCGACGCTCAGGGTCAACATCGATCCGCAGAAACTGTCGGTGCTCGGGCTCAACCAGACCGACGTCAACTCAACGCTGTCGACCGCTTGGGGCGGGCGCTACGTCAACGACTTCAACGACCGCGGCCGCGTGAAGCGCGTTTATGTCCAGGGCGACGCGCCGTATCGCGCCGCGCCCGAGGATATCGGCAAGTGGCAAGTCCGGGGATCGACCGGCCAGATGGTGCCCTTCTCCTCATTCGCGACTACCGGCTGGTCGAATGCGCCGACCTCGCTCGGGCGTTTCAACGGCATCGCATCCTACGGCATTTCCGGTCAACCGGCCCAAGGCAAGAGCTCGGGTGAAGCGCTCCAGAAAATGGAGAGCCTCGCCGCGCAAATCCCGGGCGTGTCGGTCGCGCTGTCGGGCGCGTCGTTCCAGGAGCGGTTGGCATCGGGCCAGGCCCCGATCCTGTATGGTCTATCGCTGCTCGTCGTGTTCCTGTGTCTCGCCGCGCTCTACGAAAGCTGGACGATTCCGGTGGCCGTGCTGCTGGTGATCCCGCTCGGACTGGTGGGTGCGGTCTTCGCGGTGACGCTGCGGGGACTGCAGAACGACGTCTATCTGCAGATCGGTCTGCTGACGACGATGGGCTTGGCAGCGAAGAACGCGATCCTGATGATCGAGTTCGCCGAACAAGCGGAGAAGCAGGGCAAGCGCGTGATCGACGCCGCGCTGGAAGCCGCACGCATCCGGCTTCGTCCGATCCTGATGACCAGCTTCGCGTTCATCTTCGGCGTGCTCCCGCTGGCGATCTCGACCGGTGCTGGCGCCAACAGCCGGATCGCGATCGGCACCGCGGTGATCGGCGGGATGCTGACCGCGACAATCCTCGCGGTATTCTATATCCCACTATTCTTCGTGCTGGTCCGCCGCACCACGCGCGACGCGTTGAAGCGGCTGCACCACGAGCACCCGGCGCCGCCACCCGAACCGGAGGCCGCCGCATGATCCGCCGTGCCGTTACCCTGACAGCGATCGCCAGCCTCGCCGCCTGCTCGCTCGCGCCGCATTATGTCCGCCCCGACGCGCCGGTGCCGCCGAGCTGGCCGGTCGGCGACGCTTATCTGCGCAGCAGCGAAGCGAGCCTGCCGGCGGTGCGCTATCAGGACATCTTCCGCGATCTGCGGCTTCAGGCGATCATCGCCCAGGCGCTCGCCAACAATCGCGACTTGCGCGTCGCCGCCGCCAATATCGCGATCGCGCGCGGGCAGTATCGAGTCCAGCGTGCCGAGTTACTGCCCGAGGTCGACGCCAGCGGCGGCCTGACCGCGCGCAATAGCGGGAGCGGCACAACGGGGACTACCGCGAGCGGCGGCACCGGAACCGGCACCACCGGGTCGACAGGCGGCGGCACCCGCACCAGCTTCGACGCCAATGTCGGGATCACCTCGTTCGAGCTAGATCTGTTCGGCCGGGTCCGCTCGCTGACCAGCGCGGCGCAGGCCCGCTATTTTGCCACCGAAGCGGCGGCGCGCGCGACTCGGCTGACGCTGGTCGGCGACATCGCCGATGCCTGGCTGACCTATGCGTCGGACAAGAGCCTGCTCAAGATCGCGCAGGATACCGCGACCAGCGCGCAGCGAAGCGTCGACCTGACCCGGATGCGCCTCAACGGCGGCATCGCCCCGCGCACCGATTTGCGGCAGGCGCAACTCGTGCTCGACACCGCCAGGGCCGACCTCGCTCAGCAGACCACGGCACTCGCGCAGGACGTCAACGCGCTGCAATTGCTGGTCGGGGCACCGGTCGATCCCGCGCTGCTCCCCAATTCGATCGACGAAGCGTCGGCGACCCTTGCCGAACTGCCGGCGGGGCTCGATTCGACGGTGCTGCTGCGCCGCCCCGACGTGGTCGAGGCCGAATACCAGCTGCGCGCCGCCAACGCCGAGATCGGCGCGGCGCGCGCCGAACTGTTCCCGCGCATCACGCTGACCGGGCTGCTCGGCTTGGCCAGCAACGCGCTCGGCGCGCTGTTCGGAGGTGGCGCGTTCAACTGGCAGGCCGGTGCCAACGCCAGCTACCCGATCTTCCGCGCCGGCGCCGGGCGCGCCAATGTTGCTATTAGCCAGGCGCAGCGCGACGCTGCGGTCGCGACCTACGAAAAGACCATCCAGACTGCTTTTCGCGAAGTGTCCGATGCGCTCGCGCGGCGCGGCACGATCGGCGCGCAACTGACCGCGACACGCGATGAGCGCGACGCGGCGGCGGACAATTATCGGCTGTCGGATGCTCGCTATCGCGGGGGCATCGACAACTTCCTGCAGAGCCTCGACGCGCAGCGCTCACTCTATTCAGCGCAGCGGACGCTGGTGACAACGCAGTTAACGGCCGCCAGCAACCTGGTCACGCTGTATCGCACGCTCGGCGGCGATTCGCTGGTCGAGGCAAGCAACGCCGGACCGCAGCCGCTGACGCCCGACCCGGTGCCGATTACCCGGACCAAGTAGAGACGCTCCCCGGCTTGGGCCGGGGAGCTTCCAGACTTAGCCGAACAGCTTGGTCGCGACTTCCGCGACTCGCTTACCTTGGTACCTAGCGCCGCCGAGATCGACCTCGCTCGGCTGGCGGCTGCCGTCACCGTCGGCGATGGTCGTCGCGCCGTAAGGCGAGCTGCCATGAACTTCCTTGACGCCCTGCTGACCGGGATAGCCGTAATCGAGCCCGACCACCGTCAACCCGAAGTGCAGCAGGTTGGTGATGATCGAGAACAACGTCGTTTCCTGACCGCCGTGTTGAGTCGCGGTCGAAGTGAACGCCGCGCCGACCTTGCCGTTGAGCGCGCCGGTCGCCCACAGCCCGCCGGCTTGGTCGAGAAATGCCGCCATCTGACTCGACATCCGCCCAAAGCGTGTCGGCGAACCGATCACGATCGCGTCATAGTTGCCAAGCGCGTTGATGCCCTCGATCACCGGGTGCGCGATATCGGCCTTGAACCCCGCCGCTTGCGCGACCTCGGGCGGTGCAGTTTCCGGCACGCGGCGGATGTCGACCTCGGCACCGGCCGAGCGTGCGCCCTCGGCGATGGCGTCGGCCATCTGCTCCATGTGACCGTAGGAGGAATAATAGAGGACTAGGACCTTGGGCATGTTCATCTCCGTCGCCCCGGCGCAGGCCGGGGCCGTTGGATAGTAGTCGTGCTCGAATCGTGAGCGGCCCCGGCCTGCGCCGGGGCAACCTTGGTTATTCCGCGTCGACCAGAACGATCTCGCTCGGTTCGAGTGCCGTAATCGTCACCGTCTGGCCGCCCGTCAGCGCGGCGCCGTCGCGTGCCTCGAAGCGAACGCCGTCGATCTCGATCGCGCCGGTGGCGGCGACCAGGTAAGCATGGCGGCCATCGCCGACCGTGTGGGTCAGCGTCTCGCCCGCCGCGACCGTCGCGGCCATGACGCGCGCTTCGGCGCGGATCGGCAATGCATCGGTATCTTCGGCAAAGCCGCTGGCGAGCGTCACGAACTGGCCACTCCGATCGCCCTTGGGGAATGGCTTGGCGCCCCAGCTGGGGCTGCCACCGATCCGCTTCGGCTCGATCCAGATCTGGAACAGCGTCGTCTTCTCGGGCTCGAGATTATACTCGGCATGGCGCACGCCGGTGCCCGCGCTCATCACTTGGACGTCGCCGGCTTCGGTGCGGCCGACATTGCCCATCGAATCCTGATGCGTGATCGCGCCGCTGCGGACATAGGTGACGATCTCCATGTCGCGATGCGGGTGCGGCGGGAAACCCGAGTTCGGGCCGATCTCATCATCGTTCCACACGCGGATCGCGCCCCAGCTCATGCGATCGGGGTCGTAATAGTCGGAAAAGCTGAAATGGTGCCGCGCGTTGAGCCAGCCGTGGTCGGCATGGCCGAGGCTCGCGAATGGGCGGCGCTCTATCCGGGTGTCGGTATCGATCATCGTGCATCTCCTTGCTTGCCGCCAAGATAGGATTGCGGCGCCCGACGTAAATGGAAACGATTGAAACGGATTGTTTCGTGATTTAGCTTCGCGGCATGCGGCTGCCCGATTTCGAAGCTTGGGCGATCTTCGCCACCGTCGCCGAGCACCGCTCGTTCAGCGGCGCGGCCGAGGCGCTCGGCGTGTCGAAGGCGACGATCTCCAAGGCGATCACGCGGCTCGAAGCGTCGCTCGGCACTGCTTTGTTCCACCGTACTTCGCGTCGGCTGACGCTGACGCCGTCGGGCGAATCGCTCAACGCCAACGCGCAACGAATCCTCGCCGAGGGCCAGGCGGCGGAGGAAAGCGCGCACGACGCCGCGAGCGCGCCGGCCGGCCTCATCCGCATCGCCGCGCCGATGACGTTCGGGATCAGCCACGTCGCGCCCGCCATTGCCGATTTCATGGCGGCGCATCCCGCGGTCAGCATCGACCTCAGGCTGTCCGACGCCAAGGTCGACATCGTCGCCGATCGCTTCGACATCGCGCTCCGCATCGCCGACCTGCCCGACAGCAGCCTGCGCGCGCGCCGCCTTGCGCCCGTCACGGCGCGCGTCGTCGCCTCCGCCGTCTATCTCGAACGGCGCGGCCGGCCGAGGCACCCGCTTGAACTCGGGGAGCACGATATCTTCGCCTATGCGAACGTGCCGACCACGACCTGGACCTTCCGCGGTCCGGGCGGCGAGGACGTCGCGGTGCGCCCCAATGGCCGGTTCAGCAGCGACAATGGCGATGCCATGCTGCCGCTGCTCCACGCCGGGCTCGGCATCGCGCGGCTGCCCGATTTCATCGTCGACGCCGATATCGCGGCAGGACGCCTCGAAGCGATCCTGCCCGAATGGTCGGGTCCGCCGATCGCGCTCCACCTCGTCACTCCGCCGAGCCCGTTGCGGCCGGCGCGAGTCGAGCTATTGATCGAATTCCTCGCGGAGCGGTTCCGCCAGCTCTGTGGAGCCCGGACATGAAGCGCCTGACGCCCGACGCCGATGATGCGCGCTTCATCCGCCGCGTCGTCCTGCTGATCGTCATCGGCGCGATCACGATTGCGCTGTATCGCGCCGGGGATTTGCTGATCCTCGCGTTCGGGTCGATCCTCGGCGCGATCACCATTCGCGCGGTCGCAGCGCGTTTTCGAAAGCATCTGCACTTGCCGCACCGGCTGAGCCTCGCGCTGGCGATGCTGACCGCGCCGCTCTTCGTCGCTTTTCTGATATGGCTGCTCACCGTCCAGTTCGGCACGCAAATCAACGCGCTGATCGCGGAGACTCCGATGCTGATCGATCGGCTCGCGGCGTGGATGGCGCAATCGACCCTCGGCGCCAAGATCGTCGATGCTGCGCGCGCGGCCTATGCCGGCAGCCAGGCCGCGCAAGACGTCGGTGCCGTCGCGCGGACCGGCGCGACGGTGGTGCTCAACGTCGTCCTGCTGGTAGTCGGCGCTTTGTTCTTCGCGGTCGAGCCGCGCCGTTATCGCAACGGGCTGCTGTTGCTGGTTCCAAAGAACAAGCGGCCGGCGTTCGGCGACGCGCTCGCCGACCTCGCGCGTACGCTGCGGCTGTGGCTGCGCGCGCAGCTGTTGCTGATGACGATTATGGGGGTGCTGATCGGGCTCGGATTGTGGATTTCAGGCGTGCCGTCGGCGGCGGCGCTCGGCCTGCTCGCTGGGATGAGCGAGTTCATCCCCTATATCGGACCGACCGTGGCGATGCTCCCCGCGCTCGGGCTCGCCGCAGCCACCGGCACCGGTCCACTCGTCGGCGCAATCGCAACCTTCGCCGTTGTCCGCCTGGTCCACGACAACGGCATTACGCCGTACGTTCAGAGCCGCGTCGTGCAAATCCCGCCGGCGGTCACGCTGTTCGCAATCGTCGCGATGGGGCTGATCTTCGGGGTGATCGGCTTAGTCTTTTCGGCGCCATTGCTGGTCGCGATCTACGCGCTGACGCGCAGCCTCTACTTGCGTGAAACGATCGGCGAGGACTTGCCCCGTCCCGATTGACTCGATCCGTGAATCGAGTCCTCCGCTTACCCGATTCGGCGCGACTCGCGGAGTCAGGCCGGTTAGCGAAGAATTAACCTTTGTCCTTCAGACGTGCTTAGGTTAATGGAACGTGTCGCAGCGCGCCGTCATCGGGGACGGTGCCACGCGAGATACGGGGGAATTGTCGCATGCGCGTGCTGCTGATCGAGGACGAGCCGACGACGGCCAAGGCCATCGAGCTCATGCTCACCACCGAAGGCTTCAACGTCTATTCGACCGATCTGGGCGAAGAGGGGTTGGACCTCGGCAAGCTCTATGATTACGACATCATCCTGCTCGATCTCAACCTGCCGGACATGCACGGCTATGACGTGCTCAAGAAGCTGCGCGTCGCTCGCGTCCAGACGCCGGTGCTGATCCTGTCGGGCATTTCGGAGATGGATTCGAAGGTCAGGAGCTTCGGCTTCGGCGCCGACGACTACGTCACCAAGCCATTCCATCGCGAAGAGCTGACCGCACGCATCCATGCCGTCGTCCGCCGCTCGAAGGGCCATTCGCAGTCGGTGATCAAGACCGGCAAGCTAGCGGTCAACCTCGATGCCAAGACCGTCGAAGTCGACGGCGCCCGTGTCCACCTGACCGGCAAGGAATATGCGATGCTGGAGCTGCTTTCGCTCCGCAAAGGCACCACGCTCACCAAGGAAATGTTCCTCAACCACCTCTATGGTGGGATGGACGAGCCCGAACTCAAGATCATCGACGTCTTCATCTGCAAGCTGCGCAAGAAGCTCAGTCTGGCGACCGACGGCGAGAATTACATCGAGACCGTCTGGGGCCGCGGATACGTGCTGCGCGAACCCGACGAAGTGGTCGAGGCCAAGGTCGCCTGACCTAACCAGTTTCACGGGGGATGGGCCGCGGCGTCGCAAGACACCGCGGCCCTTTTCGTTTTTCAGGCGCTCGTCATCAAAGCGCGTTCCAGACTATCTGGGTCTCGAAATTAGGGCTGGCGCCGCGCTGGCTCTGAGTGCCGCCACCGGTGCCATGCCATGAAGGCAATCCAAAGGGCAGGTCCCGCCGCGGAACGTCGGTATGCGGCATGGCTCCGCTTGTGGCATAGGGGGTTGTGTCGACATGCCCGCCACTGTCCGGCGCGATCACGGCTTGCGCGGCGGCAAAGTGGCTGTTCCAGTCTGCCGCGACCCCGCTCGGCGAGGTCGGGTGCATGACGTGAATGATCGGGAGACTGCCGCGTCCGGGCCAGTTGATCGCGCTGGTGTTGGCATAGGAGCCGAACGCGATGATCGCAGTCAGGCTATTGGTCGCCTTGGCATGATCGAACAGGCTGTTGCGGTATGCCATGATCGTCGCGTCGGTCGCCATCGTCGGGGTCAGCGAGGCGCTCTGGACGCCGAACAGGAACGTGTTGAACATGACATACGAACGAGTCAGCCCCAGCTTGGCGAGAAAATTCTGCGCGATTTGCCCCGCTTGGCCGACAAAGGCGCGACCTGCGAGCGTTTCGTCGGTCGCGGGATCTTGGCCGATCACCAGCACGCGTGCCGTGCCGTCGAGCCGGCCGCGATAGAAAACCGGGCCAAACCGCGTGTGAAACGGCGCCTGTGGATAATTCCTGTAATAGTCGAGCGGCGCGTTTTGAAACAGCCGCTCCCAGGCGCAATTGGGGCCGGCGTCATGTTGCGGATAAAACAAGGCGCAAATCAGACGATCGATCGTTAGCGAGTCCAAAGTGTCGATCACTTGGGGGTGCAAGATCGCGTGAAGATCGTTTGGCATAAACTTCCCAGTCTTTCGCTATACGACAAATCGTCGATACGATCGACGAGTCGCGCATCGCCTATTTAAACAGAAAAACGGCGACGTCGCGCGATCATTGCACGAAAGGATCGGTCCGGTGGTTACCCTGCCTTTCGTGTATAGACCTTGTACCCGCCGACCCAGGTCTCCTCGACCTTGGTCGCGCGCAGGTCGGTGGGGCTCGACAATAGTGGGTCGCGGTCGACGATGATGAAGTCGGCGGCCTGGCCGACCGCCAACCGGCCGAACTTGTCCTCGGCGAACCCGGCATAGGCGCCGCCTTCGGTAAACGCCCACCATGCCTGCTCGCGAGTCACGCGCTCTTGCGGGCGCCAGCCGCCGAACGGCTCGCCACTGGCGTCCTGGCGCGTGAACGCCGCCGCCCAGCCCGCCCAGGGGTCGGGGCTTTCGACCGGATAATCGCTGCCGAACGCCAGCGGCACGCCGTTCCGCAGCATCGTCGCCCAGGCATAAGCACCGTTCAGCCGATCCGCACCCAATCGCGCCTCCGCCATTTTCATATCGGAGGTGGCGTGGGTGGGTTGCATCGAGGCGATGACGTGCAGGGTCGCGAAACGCGGCAGATCGGCCGGATCGACGATCTGGGCATGCTCGATCCGCCAGCGGCGATCGCCCTTGTACGTGTCCTTGATGGCGTCGATCGCGTCGAGCACCTGGCGGTTCGCCTTGTCGCCGATCGCGTGGACCGCGACTTGCCAGCCATCCATGCTCGCGCGCACCATCAGATTCTGCAGCACATCGTCGGTCATGAAACCGGCGCCGGACTGACTGGGGGCGTCGCTATAAGGCTTGAGCAACCACGCCCCGCGCGAGCCGAGCGCGCCGTCGGCGAACAGCTTGACCCCTGCCATCCGCAACTTGCCGCCGTACAGCCACGGCGTCGGGCTGCTACCGCCGACGCGGATTGCGGTGTCGACGCCCAGCCCATAGCTCATGATCCGCACCGCGAGAGCGCCGCGGTCGCCCAGACGACGCATCGCCAGCCAATCGTCGATTGAGGTTCCCATGTCCGACGTCGCGGTGATACCGAATGCGAGCAAGATCTCCTGCGCCTTGGCCAGCGCGAGATCGCGGTCCTTGGGCAGCGGCTGCGGCACTGCCTTCTCGATCAGGGTTTGTGCCGAGTCGACGAACACGCCGGCCGGTTCGGCCCCGATCTTCTCGATTCGTCCCCCGGGAGGCGTGGCGGTTTTGGCCGTGACACCCGCCGCTTTGATCGCCGCGCTGTTCGCCCAAGCCGCGTGGCCATCGGCGCGTTCGAGCCACACCGGGCGGTCGCCCACCGCTGCATCGAGGTCGGCGGCAGTCGGGAAGCGCCCGAGTCCCCATTTTTCCTGGTTCCAGCCGCCGCCGATGATCCATTTCTTGTCGGGATTGGCCTGAGCGTAGGCGGCGATCCTAGCCTTCGCTTCGTCGAGCGACTTGGTGTCCGACAGATCGAGCTCGAGCGCGCGAAAACCAAGCTCGAGCACATGCCCGTGCGCATCGATGAACCCGGGCAGCAACGTCCGGCCCTTCTGGTCCGACAGCCAGTCCGGACGCGCCGGCCGCTTCTCCCCCGATTGCAGCAGCCGCGTGACCTTGCCGTCCTTGCCGATCAAAATGCCGGTAAAATGAATGACATTGCCGTTGGCATCCATGCTGATGCCGTTGACGTTGTCGACCAGCCCGTCGGCCAGAGCCGGCGTCGCGACGAGCGAGCAAGCGACCGCCGCCGCGACAAGTTTGCGAATCGAACCAATCACTTGGGCAATCTCCTGACGAGCGCGCTGGTGTCCTGCCGCGCGCCTCCCATCTTCTGCACTTCGGCGTAGAATTGATCGACCAGGGCGGTCATCGGCAGCAGCGCGCCGATGCGCCCCGCTTCGTCGAGCGCGAGCCCGAGATCCTTGCGCATCCAGTCGATCGCGAAGCCAAAGTCGAATTCGGCCTTCGCCATCGTTCCCCAACGGTTGACCATCTGCCAGCTTTGCGCGGCGCCGCCCGATACGGCTTCGAACACCTTGTCGAGATCGAGTTCGCTCGCCTGAGCGAAACGCAGCGCTTCGCTCAGCCCCTGCAGAACCCCGGCGATGCAGATCTGGTTGACCATCTTGGTCGTCTGCCCCGCGCCTGGTCCGCCGACATGGACGATCCGCGCGGCATAGGCCTGCATCAGCGGCTCGGCGGCGGCCATCGCTTCGGCGGAGCCACCGCACATGATCGAGAGCTTACCGTTCTCGGCGCCCGCCTGCCCGCCCGATACCGGCGCATCCACTGCCATGAATCCGCGGGATTCGGCCTCACCCGCCAAGCGCCGCGCAATGTCGGCGGAAACTGTGGTATGATCGATGAATACGGCACCGGGCCTCATCGTGCCAAATGCGCCGTCCTCACCCAACGTCACCACGTGAAGATCGTCGTCATTGCCGACGCAGGTCAGCACCGCGTCCTGATCGCGCGCTGCTTCGGCCGGAGTGGCGGCAACCACGCCGCGGTGCTGCGCGATCCACGCTGCCGCCTTCTCTGCAGTGCGGTTGTAGACCGTGACGTCGTTTCCCGCCTCCGCCAGATGCCGCGCGATCGGGGCGCCCATCACGCCCAATCCGATAAATGCTAGCCTTGCCATCCGCGGCGCATAAGCATTGTTCCTTCGCCACGCCAGATGGTCTAACCCGCCGCCATGCCTGCCCCCCTCCTCCCGATCCCAGTGACGATCGACGACATCCGCACCGCGCACGATCGCGTTCGCGCCAATATCGTGCGCACGCCGACGCTCATCAGCAAGACCCTGAGCGACCTGACCGGCGCCACCGTCTATCTCAAGTTCGAAAATCTGCAGTTCACCGCCGCGTACAAGGAGCGCGGAGCGCTCAACACCTTGCTCCAGCTCGACGAAGCGGCGCGCGCCAAGGGCGTGATCGCAGCGTCGGCGGGCAACCACGCGCAGGGGCTCGCCTATCACGCCCACCGGTTGGGTATTCCGGCGACGATCGTGATGCCGACGAACACCCCGACGGTGAAGGTCGTCCAGACCGAAGGGCATGGCGCCACGGTGATCCTGGAGGGAGACACATTTGACGCCGCCTATGCGCACGCGCGCGAATTGGAAGCCGAGCGCGGCTACACCTTCGTCCACCCGTTCGACGATCCGCGTATCGTCGCCGGCGCGGGCACCACGGCGATCGAGATGCTCGAGGACGTCCCCGAAATCGACACATTCATCACACCGATCGGCGGCGGCGGGCTGATCAGCGGGATGGCAGTCGTCGCCAAGGCGGCCGACCACCCGATCGAGGTGATCGGGGTCGAGGCCGAGCTGTTCCCGTCGATGTACAACCGCATCAACGGTACGCAATATCCGTGCGCCGGGGATACGCTGGCCGAGGGCATTGCGGTCAAGGAACCCGGGGCGATCACCAGCAACATGGTGCGCCAGTTGGTCGACGAGATCCTGCTGGTCAGCGAGCGCAGCCTTGAGCACGCCGTCAGTCTGTTGCTCCAGATCGAGAAATCCGTGGTCGAAGGCGCCGGCGCGGCGGGACTCGCGGCATTGCTCGATCATCCCGAGCGGTTTGCCGGGCGCACGGTCGGGATCGTGCTGTGCGGCGGCAACATCGACACGCGGCTGCTCGCCAACGTGCTGCTCCGCGATCTTGCGCGATCGGGGCGGCTGGCGCGGCTCAAGGTACGGCTCAAGGACCAGCCGGGCGCGCTCTATGCGCTGTTCCGCATTTTCAACGAACAGCGCATCAACATCATCGAAGTCTACCATCAGCGCATCTTCACCTCGCTTCCGGCCAAGGGGCTGATCACCGAGATCGAATGCGAAGCGCGCGACCGCTCACATCTCGACCGCCTGATCGCCGCGCTCAAGGACGCGGACTACGAAGTGAGCGCGATCGAGCTAGCCTAGCGCACGCCGGCCGGCCGCAGGATCGCGCCAGTCGCGCGGCGGCCGAGCGCGTTGACCTCCTCGACCACCTGGAACAGGTCGCGCCAGGCGGGGAGCGACGCGGCTTCGGGCTGCAGCGTGACGCTATGCGTCCGCCCCAATTGCCGCCGAGTCAGCGCGCACTCGACCCCGTCGGCGATCCGCCGCGGCAATCGCGAGCTGGTCCGCCGATCAAAGCGCGCGATGTCGAGCTCGCGCATGATCCGCGCCACTTCGCCGCGGCTCGCGCGTGCGGTCTTCACCTCGGGCGCGCGCCGCGTGACCTTCGCGATCCGGCCGCTCGCCAGCACGCGCACTTGCTCATACCGGCCATCGAACCCGCCGGTGCAGACCGTCTCGACATAATCGACCCCGCGCGGCGCGAAAGGCAGCGACGGCGGCATCGTCTGCGCCGCGGCAGGCGCAGCAACAGCGACCAGAGCAGACAGGGTAATCAAGCGCATCGGGGCATCTCCTTCGCCGGCCGGTCTAACGCGGGCTGGCTGAACCGCGGCTTGCGACAAAGCGAATCGGGCGTGCGGCGGACCGCCTTGCGCGCGCGAGTCCGGCGGCTGTATCATCAGTCTCGACGCGCATTGCCGTCGCTCCTCCACCGCGTTAACCTTCTTTGATGGTAAAGCCGCTTTTCATCATGCGCGGCTTGATTCATGGTGTGCTCGATCGCCGGCCGCGCCGGCATTGAAAGGGTTCGATCCGCGGTGACTGCGCAATTTCGTTTTCCGCGTTTCTTCGTGACGTCGCCGTCGCCGTGCCCCTATCTGCCGGGCCGCCAGGAGCGGAAGGTGTTCACCGAATTGAACGGTCCGCACGCCGGCGAATTGAACGACGCGCTCGGCCGGATCGGCTTTCGCCGCAGCCAGTCGGTCGCGTACCGGCCGAGCTGCGCGGGATGCTCGGCCTGCGTGTCGGTGCGAGTCGTCGCGGCCGATTTCAAGCCCAATGCCAGCCAGCGCAAATTGCTCAAGCGCAATGCCGATCTCGAAGTCACCGCGTGCAACCCCTGGGCAACCGAGGAGCAGTTCGCCCTGCTCCGCCGCTACCTCTCGGCGCGCCACCCTTCGGGTGGGATGACGATGATGGACGATGGCGACTATGCCGACATGGTCGAGCAGTCGCCGGTCAATTCGGTGGTGGTCGAATATCGCGAACCCAGCACCAACGGGCGGCCCGGACGGCTGGTCGGCGCGTGCCTGACCGATCAGCAAGCCGATGGGCTCAGCATGATCTACAGCTTCTTCATCGCCGATGAGGAGGCGCGGCCTGGGCTCGGCAACTTCATCATCATGGACCACATCCTGCGCGCGCGGGCCGCTGGCCTCGCCTATGTCTATCTCGGCTATTGGGTGAAGGGGTCGGCGCGGATGGCGTACAAGACTCGCTATCGCCCGCTCGAGGTGCTCGGGCCGAACGGCTGGACGTTGCTGACCGACGAAAGCGCGAGCTATTCGCCGCCGGTCCACCCGGTCGAGCATGCGCTTGCGCTGTCGGGCGAGCTAGCCTGATCTCAAAACGCGCCGCTGACGGCCGCGACGCCCGCTAGATCGAGGCCGCTCGCGACCCGCGCATGGTCCTCACCCGCCGATAGCGCGGTGCTCGGGTCGAACCCGATCCAGCCGAACTCGGCGACATATGCCTCCGCCCAATGGTGCGGGCGCGACGCCGTCCCGTCCGCCAGATAGCCCGACACGCATCGCGCCGGAAACGCCAGCCGCCGCGCCGCCGCGACGAATGTCTCCGCCAGCACCGCGCTCGTCGCACCCTCCGCACGCCGGTGCAGCGCGCCGTTGAGCAGATGCAGCCGGTCGATTGCCCCCATTTCTCCATCGCCCGCTTCCGCCGCGAGCGCGGCGAGATCGACAGCGTCGCTTGCGGCGCTGCCGGGCCGGAGGAACAGTGCCGGCGGCAACGCCTCGGGATGCGCGGCGCTCAGCACGCCGCTCGACGGGCCGGTAAACACTTCGCCCGTGACATGAATCTCGATGCCGTCGAGCGGCCCCTCGGCATAGAGCATCGTCAGCACGTTGCCGAAGCCGTCGCGGCCGTGGCGCAGCCGAGCGTCGCAATCGGGACTGATCCGCCATCCCGTCACCGTCTGGTCGTGATAATCCTCGGGGGTGACTCGGAGCGCGAGGGTCACGCGGGCCAAGGTAGCGGTGAAGTCGACGGTCAGGATATGGTCGACCGCGATCCGCATCAGGCGAACTTGAACTGCCGGCCAATGGCGTGATGAAGCCGCGCATTCTCGTCAAGGAAATCGTCGAGATATTGGTGCAGCCCGCCCAGGATGACGTCGGCCGACCGCACCTTCATCATCCGTGCGTGCCGTGCGCGCGCCAACCGGTCGGCCTCGCCGTGGTGCCCGGTGCGCTTGGCGAGGTGCGAGAGGAATTCGACTGCTTCGTCCGCCGAGGCCGCCAGGCTGCGCGGCAATTCGTGCCGCGCGATCAGCAGATCGATGACGTTGGCCGGGGTCAGCCCGTCGGAATAGAGCCAGCGATACGCGGTCACCGCCGACACGGTCTGAAGGATCGTCGTCCATTGGTCGCGGTCGACCACGCCGCCGACCGGTTCGCCCTCGGGGAGCAGGATATGGTACTTCACGTCGAGCAGCCGCGCGGTGTTGTCGGCGCGCTCGATCGCCTGGCCGAGCCGGATGAACCAGGTGGTCTGGTTGCGCAGCATGCGGTGGATCGCACCCTCGAACCCGCGAGTCTCGGCCTTGACCGCTTCGATGAGGTTGATCGTAGCGCTGGCGCCGCCGGGCGACGAACGCCCGTCGAACACCAGCCAGGCGCGGTTGATCGCGGTCCAGGCGTCGCGGCTGAGCGCGGTGCGGACGGCACGCGCGTTGGTCCGCGCCTTGTCGAGGCAGCTCAGGATCGACCCCGGATGCGTGCTGTCGAGCGTCAGGAATCGCGCGACAGATTGCTGGCCAAGATGCGCGCCACGTGCAGCGAATGCCTCGCTGGCGTCGGTCACCGCGAGCGCGCTGCCCCACGCCAACTCCCCTGCTGGGCGCGGCGAGAGGACATCGAGCCGCACCGTCGCCTCGACCAGTCGTGCGGCGAAATCGGCGCGCTCGATATAGCGCCCGAGCCAATAGAGCGACGAAGCGGTGCGCGACAGCATCAGCCCTGCACCTGCGATTGCCCTTGGCTCCGGCTCGCCCCGTCGTCCATCAGCACGAAGCTGTCCTTGGTCCCCCCGCCCTGGCTCGAATTGACCACCAGCGACCCTTCGCGCAGCGCCACGCGCGTCAGGCCGCCAGGCACCACTTGGATGCCTTTCGATCCGGTCAGCACGAACGGCCGGAAATCGACGTGGCGCGGCGCCAGCCCCTGTTCGGCCAGGGTCGGCACGGTCGACAGCGCCAGAGTCGGCTGGGCGATATAGCAATGCGGCCTGGCGATCAGCTCGGCGCGGAAGCGCTCGATCTCGTCCTTGCTCGCAGTCGGTCCGACCAGCATGCCGTATCCGCCCGACCCATCGACCAATTTGACCACCAACCGGTCGAGATGATCGAGCACGTATCGGAGCGCGTCGGGCTCGCGGCAGCGGAAAGTCTGGACGTTTGGCAGCTTGGCGTCGGCGCCGGTATAATAGCGGACGATTTCGGGCATGTAGCTGTAGATCGCCTTGTCGTCGGCGATGCCGTTGCCCGGCGCGTTGAGCAGCGCGACGTTGCCCGCCGCATAGGCCGCGATCAGCCCCGGCACGCCGAGCATCGAATCGGGACGGAACACCAGCGGATCGAGATAATCGTCGTCGATCCGGCGGTAGATGACGTCGACCTTCACGCGACCCGCGATCGTCCGCATCCAGACGATGTCGTCGTCGACGATCAAGTCGGCCGCCTCGACCAATTCGACCCCCATCGAATCGGCCAGGAAGCTGTGTTCGTAATAGGCCGAGTTGTAATGGCCCGGGGTCAGCACGACGCATACGGGGTTGCTTCCCGTGCCTTCGGGCGCGACCGACTTCATCGTTTCGAGCAGCCGGTCGGGATACGAATCGACCGCGGCGATGCGGAATCGGCGGAACAACTCGGGACAGAGCCTCAGCATCGCCTCGCGATTTTCGAGCATATAGCTGACGCCCGACGGCGTACGCGCATTATCCTCGAGCACGAAGAAATCGTCGGGGCCAGTGCGCACCAGATCGATGCCGCAGATATGCGCCCGAACGCCGTGGGGTGGCCGGATGCCGGCAATTTCGGGGCGAAACTGCGGATTGCCGAAGATCAGGTCCTCGGGCAGCACCTTGTCCTTCAGGATCCGCCGCTCGCCATAAATGTCTTCGAGGAACGCGTTGATCGCCTCGACGCGCTGGACGAGGCCCTCGCTGAGCCGCTCCCATTCGCTCGCCAGGAACACGCGCGGGACGATGTCGAACGGAATGATCCGCTCGCTCGCATCCTCGTCGCCATAGACCGCGAAGGTGATGCCGAGTTGGCGGAACGTCGCTTCGGCAGATTGCTGGCGACGGCGCAGCTCGGCGGCGTCGGTGGTATCGAGCCAATCACCGAGCGCGGCGAGTTCGGCGCGCGGTTGGCGCGACCCGCCGTCCCCCATGATCTCGTCGAACGCCGGCTTCAGCCCCATCGATCCCCCAAAAGCGCCGCACGCGCGCGCAGTTCCATATGGCGATGAGTTGTTGCGCCGCACTAACGTTGGTTACAACTGTTTCAGCATCGACGGCGTCAGCACTTGGGGCAGCACGCGCGGCTCACCGCCGCCCGCCGGGTAATAGAGATAGAGCGGCACGCCGGCGCGATTATGCGCCTCGATGAAGCGGCCGAGCACGGGGTCGCCATCGGTCCAGTCGCCGACCAGCACCGCGACGTTGTTCTTCGCGAACGCCGCCTGGACGCCGGCATTGTCGATCGCGACGCGCTCGTTGACCTTGCAGGTCAGGCACCAGTCTGCGGTGAAATAGGCGAACACGGGGCGGTTTTGTGCGCGCAAGCTGGCGAGCTTCGCTTCGCTGAACGCTTGGTCGCTTGCCGGCGCTTTTGGCATGGGCCGTTCCAGCCACACCGCGGCGCCAGCGATCAGCAAGAGCATCGCGATGGCCGGCACGCCGATAGCCAACCCGCTTGCCTGCTTGCGCCCGACCGCCCACAGCACGATGCCGAAGCCAAGCGCGGCGAGGAGCGCGAGCGCCATGCCATCGACCCCGGCTTGCCGCCCGAGCAGCCAGGCGAGCGCGACCGCAGTCATCCACATCGGGATCGACAGGACGCGGCGCAGCGTATCCATCCATGCGCCGGGCCTGGGGAGCTTGCGGCGCACCGCGGGGACGAAGCCGAGCAGGAGGAATGGCAGCGCGAGCCCCAGCCCTAGTCCCGCGAACACCGCCAACGCCGCGATCCACGGCAGCACCAACGCTGCTCCCAACGCCGCGCCCATGAACGGGCCGGTGCATGGCGTCGCGACGAACGCGGCGAGCGCGCCGGTCGCGAACGCCCCTGCCCCGCCGCCGCGCGCGGCGAACTTGGGCGTTGGCAGCTCGAACGCTCCTGCGAAGTTGAGAGAGATCCCCACCGTCAGTAGCAGCAGCAGCACAACGACACGCGGATCCTGCAGCTGGAAGGCCCAGCCAACCGCGCTGCCAGCCGCGCGCAACGCAAGAATGGCTCCGCCCAGCGCCAGGCACACCGCCACCGCGCCGCCGGTGTAGGCGAGCGCTTCGCCCCGCGCGCGCGCTTCGTCTCCGGCGCGCGCGAGGCTCAGCGCCTTGAGGCCGAGGATCGGGAACACGCACGGCATGACGTTGAGGATCAGCCCACCAAGCAACGCACCCGCGAACGCCAGCAGGATCGCGCTCAGCCCACCGCTCGGCACGATGGCGGCGACCGTCCCGGGCACCGCGCGAACGCTCAGCGCGCGACCATCGACCGTCAGCACGCCATCGATCGGTCCGGTCGCTCCCTTGGGCTTGGTCGTGACGATCAGGCGGTCGCCATCGCGTGCGACCGCTTGGGGCGCGGCGTCGTCGATCGTGTCCTTCGCCAGCGGGTAGAAATAGGCGCCGGCGCCAGCGGCCGTCGCCGGATAGGGAATTGCGATCCGCATCGTGCCGCCCGCCACCTGATATGTCGCGGTCGCGCCGAGCGACCGCGGCAAGGCGCGCCGCCAGCCGTCGAACTGCGCGCGCGTTGCCGGATCGATCGCGCCGTCGCCAACGGCCAACTCGGTCGTGAGGTCTGCGTTTTCGGGAACGCACAAGCTTGCGGTGCAGACGAGGTAGGTCAGGTGCAGCTTGATCGGCAGCTTGGTCCCGACCGCCAGTCCCGCCGGCACCGTCAGCGTCACGAGTGGCGCATAGGGCCGCTCGAACACGTAACTCATCAGCCCGGACACGAGCAGCCGCTGCGGCGCCGGGTAGACGGGTTCGCCGGCCGTCATCCCCCCGGGCAGCGTCCAGTCGAACTTGGTGGCGAAGCCCGAATCGCCCGGATTCTGCCAATAGCCGTGCCAGCCCGGCTGCGGCTTGGTCTCGAGCGCGAGCGTGACGGTGCCGCCCGCCTTGGGCGTATCGCTTTCGGCGACCATGGCGATGCGCAAATGCGGCGGCGGATCGTCGGGCGAGCCTTGCGCGCGCGCCGGCGCCGCCCATGCGCTCAGCGCGAGCATCATCGTCACGACAATGAAACTCAGCGCGCGCATCGCTGTCCCTTGCCACCCCGTGGCCGCGAGCGCCATAGCGGCGCCTCAGCCTCGCGCTTATCCTTGGAGTCTTGCCGATGCGGTTCCTGTCCTTCCTGCCGTTGGCCCTGCTCTTCGCCAGCCCCGGAACCGCGCAGGACACCGCCCCGTCGGCCCGCGCGCCCAAGCCGAAGCTGGTGGTGGTGATCTCGATCGACCAATTCTCCGCCGACCTGTTCGCGCAGTATCGCAACCGCTTCACCGGCGGGTTCGCGCGGCTGCTCGACGGGGCGGTGTTCCCGAGCGGATATCAAAGCCATTCGGCCACCGAGACCTGTCCCGGCCATTCGACGATCATGACCGGCGACCGTCCCGCGCGCACCGGAATCGTCGCCAACGAATGGTACGATTTCGCCGGCGCTCGGCCGGGCGAGGTCTATTGCATGGAGGACGAACGGCAGGGGACGTACAAGGATTACGTTGCCTCCGACCTCCACCTGCGCGTGCCGACGCTCGGCGAGCGGATGAAGGACGCCGACCCCGCCGTCCGCACCGTGTCGGTGGCGGGCAAGGACCGCGCGGCGGTCCTGATGGGCGGGCACAAGATCGACGAGCTCTGGTTCTGGCGCGACGGCAAGGGGTTCATCTCCTATGCCGGCCGCGCTGTCCCCGCCTCGGTCGCCCGCGCCAACAGCGTCGCCTGGAGCGCGATCGACAAGCCCGGCGCCGCTTTCGCCGAACCCGCCTGGTGCAAGACGATCGACCGCCCGATCCTGGCCAATGGCCGCACCGTCGGCGCCGGCCGCTTCGAGCGTGCGGCCAAGGCGGAACCCGCATGGAAGGCTTCGCCCGTGTTCGACAGCGCGATCTTCGACCTCGCGACTAGCATGGTCCGCGACATGCGGCTTGGCCGCGGCCGATCGACCGACATCCTGACGATCGGCGCGTCGGCGACCGATTATGTCGGGCACACGTTCGGCACCGAAGGGTCGGAAATGTGCATCCAGCTCGCCAATCTCGACCGCACGCTCGGCAAGTTCTTCGCGATGCTCGACGCGACCGGGGTCGATTACGTCGTTGCGCTGACCGCCGACCATGGCGGCAACGACATTCCCGAGCGTGAGCGCGAACGCGGCGTGCCGGGCGCGGCGCGAGTCGCCACTGCGTTGCTGCCCCGCGTGGTGGGGACCGCGATCGCGGGCGATTTCGGGCTCAAGGGTCAATTGCTCTATGGCGTGGTCAACGGCGACATCTGGATCGATCCTGCGCTGTCGCCCGCCGACCGCACGCGAGTCCGCGACGAAGCGGCGCGCCGCTATCGCGCCAGCCCGCAGGTCGCGGCGGTGTTCACGCACGACGAACTTGTCGCCGCACCGCTTCCTGCCGGTCCGCCAGAGACATGGAGCCTGATCCAGCGCGCCCGCGCGTCGTTCGTTCCGGAGCGGTCGGGCGACTTGCTGGTGTTCCTGAAACCCCGCATCACCGCAATCACCGTCAAGAACGACCCGACCGCCGCGATTGCCACTCACGGCAGCATCTGGGATTACGACCGCCGCGTGCCGATCCTGTTCTGGCGACGCGGCATGAAGGGGTTCGAGCAGCCGCTGTCGGTCGAAACGGTCGACATCGCGCCGACCCTCGCCGGATTGCTCGGCTTCCCGCTCGCGCCGGGCGCGGTCGACGGACGCTGCCTCGATCTCGACAACGGCCCAGGGAGCACGTGCCGATGAAGTACGCCATGCGCCGCGTGATCCTGTTCACGCACAACTTCGCCGCAATGCGCGACTTCTATAGCGATACGTTCGGTCTGGAAATCGTCGAGGAGGATGACGGCTGGGCCGACATGGCGGCGGAAGGGTGCAACATCGCGATCCACGCCGCCGGCACCAAGGTCACGATCGGCCCCGACTTCGAAGGTCCGCACAAGATCGTGTTCCACGCCGACGACGTCCACGAGGCGCGCGCCGACGTGATCGCGCGCGGCGTCGCGATAGGTGAGGTCCAGGTGTTCGGCGACCTTCGCCTTTGCGACGGCAGCGACCCCGACGGGAACCGGTTCCAGTTCTCCAACCGGCCCTAGCGCTGCTCGTACATCCGGATCCCCGCGGCGAGCTTGTTCGCGCCGACGGCGAGCGGATCGCGTCCGACATTGGCGACAAACGCCGGGCTCTTGTCGAACCCCGGTGCGAGCGTCGCGACGTTGTCGACCACCTTGAGCCCCGCTGACGGATAGGTCTGGCCCTCGGCCGCGACGACGATGAAGCCGCTCCAATTCTCCTTGTGCGAGCCGTCGGCGAAGGTGTTGCGCGCGATCAGCCCGGTGCCGCCTTCGCACAGGTCGATCATGTAATTGGTCTTGCGCCCGGCGCTGTCGTCGAAGCTGTTGTCGGTTACGACCAAGTTGGGCACGCGCAGCTTGACATAATGCCCGCCGCGCCCGCGCTCGAACCGTGAACGCGTGATCGTTACCGACCCGTGGTTCGCAAGGTAGATCGAATGCGCGCAATCGGTCGCGTCGTCGCAGGTGCCGAGCCCGGAGAAGGTCGAACGGTCGATCACGATCTTCTGACCCGTCGGCTGCCCGCCGAGAATGCCCTCCTGGCTGTCGAGGAACATCGAATTCCGCACGACGAGGTTGCCCATCTCGGTGCGGATGCCGGCGCCGTTGCCGTCGGACACGCGGATGTTGCGGAACACAAGCCCGTCGACGACCGACGACAGCCCGCGCAGCACCAGCACCGCCTTGCCCTCGCACGCTTCGCCGTCGAAGATCGCGGTACCGGGCTGCGCTGCCTTGAAGGTGATGTTGCCCCCCGCCTGGACCGCGCATTGGCGGTACACGCCGGGCGCGATCAGGATCGTCGCGGTGCCCATGCGGATCGATTGGACCGCGTCGTCGAGGTTGGCGAAGCCCTGGCCGGTTTCCTGCACGGTGAACGGCGCCGAGGCGGACTGCGCGGCAAGCGGCTCGCCGGGGGCGAGGGCGAGGGCGAGCGGCAGCAGAGCGATGAGGGCACGGCGCATGGCGGGTCTCCTTGATCCGGTGCATCGCCGCGCGTCCTCGATGCCGAAAGCCGCATAGACGGTTAATTGCCGTCACCAGGCGCCGATCACCGCTGGCATCGATGAACGCCCTTGCCTTCCGACCCATTCCGGGACGGCCGAGTCGGTTCCCCGAAGGTCACGAAAGTCACGGCACGTGACGATCACATTGCGACGAACCGAGTGGTGGAGGCTCGCCCACATCGACGCGCAAGCAACGTGTCAGGCGAACTCCAACATTGCCAGCCTTTAATCGAGGTTCGGCCGCAGCCAGCGCTTGACCGTTTCCATGTCCGCGCCGCGCCGCGCCGCATAGTCCTGAGCCTGGTCCATCCCGACGCGTGCGACGCCGAAATATTCCGACTGCGGGTGCCCGAAATAGAAGCCGCTGACCGCCGCGGTCGGCAGCATCGCGTAGCTTTCGGTCAGCGAAATGCCCGTCGCGTGGTGCGCGTCGAGCAGTTTGAACAGGGTCGGCTTCAAGCTGTGATCGGGGCAAGCCGGATAGCCCGGCGCGGGGCGGATGCCACGATATTGCTCCTTGATCAGCGCTTCGTTGGTCAGCTGTTCGCCCTCGGCATAGCCCCACAAATTGGTGCGGACGTGCTGGTGCAACCGCTCGGCCATCGCCTCGGCCAATCGGTCGGCGAGCGCCTTGAGCAGGATGTCCGAATAATCGTCGATCGCCGCCTTGAACCGAGCAAGGTGCGGCTCGATGCCGTGGATGCTGACCGCGAACCCGCCGATCCAGTCGCCCGCCGGGTCGATGAAGTCGGCCAGGCACATATTGGCGCGGCCTTCGCGCTTGGCGATCTGCTGGCGGAGGAACGGCAGGCGGACGTGGCTTTCGTCGTCGGGCAGGTTGAGCAGGTCGAAGCTGCGCAACTGGTCGGCGGTCCAGTCGCCCTCGGGCGCGACCACCACGTCGTCCTCGTACCGCGCGCACGGCCACAGCCCGACCACGCCGCGCGCGGTCAGCCATTTCTCGGCGACGATCTTGTCGAGCATCGCATTGGCGTCGGCGAACAGCGACGTCGCGCTCTCGCCGACCAGCTTGTCCTCGAGGATCGCCGGGTACACCCCGGCCAGTTCCCAGGCTCGGAAGAACGGCGTCCAGTCGATCACCTCGCGCAGATCGGCCAGGTCCCAGTCGGCGAAGACGTGACGGCCGGGCTGGCTCGGCGCGGGTGGCTTGAGCGCCATGTCGGCCTTGAAGCCATTGTCGCGCGCGACCTGCAGCGGGATCAGGTCGCTTTGCGACCGGCCGGCGCGGGCGACGCGAACGTCCTCATATTCCTGCGCGATCTTCGCGACGTAGTCGTCGCGGATCGTGTCGCTAACCAAAGTCGTTGCGACCCCCACCGCTCGGCTGGCGTCGAGCACGTGCACCACCGGCCCGTCATAGGCCGGCGCGATGCGCAGCGCGGTGTGCACCTTCGACGTCGTCGCCCCGCCGATCAGCAGCGGCATCGTCATCTTCGACCGCTTCATCTCTTCCGCGACGGTGACCATCTCGTCGAGGCTCGGGGTGATCAGCCCCGACAGCCCGATCATGTCGGCATCGTTCTCGTTCGCCGCCTCGAGGATCTTCGACCACGGCACCATCACGCCGAGATCGACCACTTCGAACCCGTTGCACTGGAGCACGACGCCGACGATGTTCTTGCCGATATCGTGGACGTCGCCCTTGACGGTCGCCATCACGACCTTGCCCTTGCCCTTCGCGCCGGGCTCCTTTTGCGCTTCGATGAAAGGCAGCAGATGCGCCACCGCCTTCTTCATAACGCGAGCGCTTTTAACGACTTGTGGTAGAAACATCTTACCCGATCCGAAGAGATCGCCGACGACGTTCATGCCGTCCATCAACGGGCCTTCGATCACTTCGATCGGGCGCGCGGTGAGCAAGCGGGCTTCCTCGGTATCCTCGACGACGTACTGGTCGAGGCCTTTTACGAGCGCATGTTCGAGCCGCTTGGCCACATCCCAACCGCGCCATTCCTCGGCGGCCTTTTCGGCGGCCACGTCGGTGCCGCGGAAGCGCTCGGCGAGCTCGATCAATCGGTCGGTCGCGTCGGGGCGATTGTCCCAGATGACGTCCTCGCACGCCTGGCGCAATTCGGGGTCGATCTGGTCGTAAATGTCGAGTTGGCCGGCGTTGACGATCGCCATGTCCATCCCGGCGGGGATCGCATAATAGAGGAACACCGAGTGCATCGCGCGACGCACCGGCTCGTTGCCCCGGAACGAGAAGCTCAGGTTGGACAGTCCGCCCGAGATATGGACGTGGGGGCAACGCAACTTGATCTCGCGGCACGCATCGATGAAGTCGACGGCGTAGCGGCGATGCTCGTCGATTCCCGTCGCGATCGCGAACACGTTCGGATCGAAGATGATATCCTCGGGCGGGAAACAGATACCGGTCAGAAGCTTATAGGCTCTTTCGCAGATTTCGACTTTACGTTGCTGCGTATCCGCCTGACCCGTCTCGTCGAACGCCATCACGACGACCGCGGCGCCGTACGCCATGCATTTGCGCGCGTGCTCGAGAAATTGTTCCTCGCCCTCCTTCATGCTGATCGAATTGACGATCGGCTTGCCGGAAACGCACTTCAGCCCCTCCTCGATGACGTGCCATTTCGAGCTGTCGATCATCACCGGCACGCGCGCTATGTCGGGCTCGGCGGCGATCAGCTTGAGGAAGGTGGTCATCGCCTTGACCGCGTCGAGCAGTCCTTCGTCCATGTTGACGTCGATCACCTGCGCGCCGTTCTCGACCTGTTGGCGCGCGACTTCGACGGCTTTCGCATAGTCGCCCGCCATGATCAGCTTCTTGAACGCCGCGGACCCGGTGACGTTGGTGCGCTCACCGATATTGACGAAGGTGGAGGAGGTGTTCTGGGTCATCATGCCTTCTTCTCCCCTCCCTGCTTGCGGGAGGGGTCGGGGGAGGGCCTGTCTTGAGTCCAGCGCTAGGAGGACAGGCCCTCCCCTAGCCCCTCCCGCAAGCGGGAGGGGAATTTACGCCGCCATGAACATCGGCTCGAGCCCCGCCAACCGAGTCCGCACCGCCGGCGTGGGCATCTTGCGAGGCGCCAAGCCCTTCACCGCCTCGGCGATCGCCGCGATGTGCGCAGGCGTCGAACCGCAGCATCCGCCGAGCACGTTGACCTGGCCCGCCTGCGCCCATTCGCCGACCAGCGCGGCCGTCGTCGCCGGCGCCTCGTCATACGCGCCGAGCTCGTTGGGGAGCCCGGCATTGGGATAGACCATGATCAGCGTGTCGGCGATTTCGCTGAGCGTCTTGACGTGCGGGCGAAGCTGCTCAGCGCCGAACGAGCAATTGAGCCCGATCGTCAGCGGCCGTGCGTGGCGCACCGCGTGCCAGAACGCCTCGACCGTGTGCCCCGACAGGTTGCGCCCGCTGAGATCGGTCAGCGTCATCGACAGCATGATCGGCAAGTCGCGGCCGAGCGCCTGCCCCGCTTCGATCGCCGCCATGACGCCAGCCTTGGCGTTGAGCGTGTCGAACACGGTCTCGATCAGCACGAAATCGACCCCCCCCTCGACCAAAGCGTCGATCTGCTCGCGGTACACGTCCTTGAGATAATCGAAGTCGATCTCGCGGTAGCCTGGGTCGTTGACGTCAGGCGATAGCGACAGCGTCTTGTTGGTCGGGCCGATCGCGCCCGCCACGAAGCGCGGCCGGCCGTCCTTCGCTTCGAATTCGTCGGCGACGCACCGCGCCATCCGCGCGCTCTCCAGGTTGATCTCGCGGACCAATGCTTCCGCGCCGTAATCGGCCTGGCTGATGCGGTTGGCGGAGAAGGTGTTGGTCTCCGCGATGTCCGCGCCCGCTTCGAAATAGGCGCGGTGGATGCTCTCGGGCACCTCGGGCTTGGTCAGCGCAAGAATGTCGTTATTGCCCTTCTGATCGTGCGTCAGGCCGAGGTCGCCGGCGTAATCGGCCTCGGCGAGCTTCCAGTTCTGGATCTCGGTCCCGAACGCGCCGTCGGTGACCAGGATTCGCTTCTGCGCTTCCGTGAGCAGTCTTTCTCTAGCCGTCATGTCTCTTCTCAATCCTCCCCGCTTGCGGGGAGGGGAACCGCTCGCAGAGCGGTGGAGGGGGCTCTCCAGTTCGGTTCCGCTAGTGGAGAGCCCCCTCCACCAGCTTCGCTGGTCCCCATCCCCGTAAACGGGGAGGATCTACGCCGCCTCCGCCTTCGCCGCGCCTTTCGGTCGCAGCCCCAGCAGATGACAGATCGCGTAGCTGAGCTCGGCGCGGTTGAGCGTGTAGAAGTGGAAGTTGCGCACCCCGCCCGCATAGAGGCGCCGGCACAGCTCCGCGGCGATCGTCGCGGCGACCAGTTGGCGCGCGGCGGGATGGTCGTCGAGGCCTTCGAACAGATGCCCCATCCACGCTGGCACTTGCGTGCCGCACATCGCGGACATGCGCTGGACGCTGGCGAAGTTCATCACCGGCATGATCCCGGGCACGATCTCGGCGTCGATCCCGGCCGCGGCCACCGCGTCGCGATAGCGGAAGAAGGTCTCCGCCTCATGGAAGAACTGCGTGATCGCGCGGGTCGCGCCGGCGTCGAGCTTGCGCTTGAGATTGTCGATATCCGCCGCCGCATCGAGCGAGTCCGGGTGGCACTCCGGATAGGCCGCGACCGAAATCTCGAATGGGTGGAGCTTGCGCAGACCGGCGACCAAAGCGGCGGCGTTCTCATACCCGCCCGGATGCGTCGCATAGCGCTCGCCCGGGCGCGGGGAGTCGCCGCGCAGCGCGACGATATGCCGCACGCCCGCGTTCCAATATTCGTTCGCGACCGCATCGATCTCGTCCCTCGTCGCCTCGACGCAGGTGAGGTGCGCGGCGGCAGGAATGTCGGTCTCGCGAGCGATCCGCGCCACCGTCGCGTGGGTGCGCTCGCGCGTCGATCCGCCGGCGCCATAGGTCACCGAGACGAAGCGCGGGCCGAGCGGGCGGAGCGTCTGGAGCGACTCCCACAACGTCTCCTCCATCTTCTCGGTCTTGGGCGGGAAGAATTCGAACGACACTTGCGCGTCGCCCGCCACGTCGGCGAACAACGGCGTCGCCAGCGCGCGCCGCGCCTCCGCCATCTGCTTGACCGAAACCATCACGCCGCCTCCACGATACGCACGTTGGGCTCGCCGCTCTTGCGCGCCAGCCACAATTTCACCGTGAGCTCGCCGCCCTCGAGCGTCTCGATCCGCGCCGGGATCAGCCCCGCGGCATCGAACCAGCCGAGCATCTGTTCATCCGAAAAACCGAGCCGCGCATGCGCGTCGCGAGTCCGCAATTCCTCGCGCCCATGCGGCGCGAAGTCGGCGATCAGCAGCCGCCCGCCCGGCCCAAGCACGCGCGCCGCCTCGGCGATCGCGGCATCGGGGGTCTGCGCGAAATGGAGCACATGGTGCAGGATCGCGAGGTCGGCGGCCCCGCTGTCGAGCGGGAGCGCGTAGAGATCGGCCTGGCGCAATTCGGCATGGTCGAGGCCGCGCTCGCTCAGCTTGGCGCGCGCCAGCCGAAGCATTTCGGAGCTGCGGTCGACGCCGAGCGCGTGCGTCGCCTGACCACCGAACAATTCGATCATCCGCCCGGTGCCGGTGCCGATATCGACCAGCCGCTCGACCCCGCCCTCCCCCAGCACCTCGGCCATCGCTGCCTCGACCTGGCTCTCTGCAATATGGAGCGAGCGGATCGCGTCCCACTCGCCGGCATTCACCTCGAACCAGCCCGCCGCATGCGCCGCGCGGTCGGCGCGCACCGCCGCCAAGCGTGCCGCGTCGGCCTCCGCGCGGGCCTGTGCGCGGTCGCCTTCCCACGCGTCGAGCGCAGTGCATAACGGCGCCGTGACATCGGCGGCGCCCATCGCGACGAACACCCACGACCCTTCCTTGCGGCGCTCGACGATCCCGGCATCGGCCAATATCTTCACGTGGCGGCTGACGCGCGGCTGACTCTGCCCCAGCACTTGCGCCAGTTCGCCGACCGACAGCTCCATCGAGCGCACCAGCGCGACGATGCGGAGCCGAGTCGAATCGGCAAGCGCGCGGAAGATGTCGAGCGTGTTCGGCATGTCGCTTATAGATATAAAGATATCTTTATATGCCGTCAACGCGTTGCACGCGGAACCACCGCGCGATAGCGCAGTTGCCAGCCTCGACCTTCAGGAGATTTGCGATGAACAAGGCCTTGATCCCCGCGCTGATCGCGACGCTCGCGCTCGCGGCATGCAGCCACAAGGCGCAGGACGAGCTCGGCCAGGCCGGCAACACGATGTCCGCCGACGCCAATGCGACGATGGCCAAGGCCAGCCGCGACGTCGATGCCGCCGCCGACCAGGCGTTCGGCGCCGCCGAGAACAACATGGACAAGGTCGGCAACGTCGCCGCCGACGCCAAGGACAAGGCCGGCCAGGCGCTGAAGGACACCGGCAACGAGATCCAGGATTGATGCGCCTTCCCCTCGCCCTCACGGCGCTCGCACTGCTCGCGGCGTGCGGGCACAAGGACGATCCGGTCGGCGCCGCCTCCCCCGAGGAAGACCGCATGCTCAACGAAGCGGCGTCGAGCCTCGACGTGACGCCGGATAACGCAGCGATCGACAATACCGCCCAGCCCACCCCGCAAGGAAACGCACAATGACCGAAGTCCGCCGGCTGGGATCGAGCCATCTCAAGACGCCGCGCTTGTGCCTCGGCGGGAACGTGTTCGGCTGGACCGCCGACAAGGCGACCAGCTTCGCGATCCTCGACGCGTTCGCCGACGCCGGCGGGACGCTGGTCGACACCGCCGACGTCTATTCGGCGTGGGTGCCGGGGCACAAAGGCGGCGAGTCGGAGAGCGTGATCGGCGAATGGCTCAAGTCGAGCGGCAAGAAGGTCGGCGTCGCGACCAAGGTCGGCATGCTTCCCGGCGAGGGCGGCGAGAAGCTCGCCCCCGCGCGGATCGCGGCGGCGTGCGACGCGTCGCTCCAGCGGCTCGGGGTCGATCAGATCGCGCTCTATTACGCGCACCAGGACGACGAGGCGACGCCGCAAGAGGCGTATATGGAGGCGTTCGCCAAGCTGGTCGAAGCCGGCAAGGTCGCGACGCTCGGCGCGTCCAATTTCCACGCCGCGCGGCTCAAGTCAGCCAACGATATCGCACGCGCCGCCGGTGGCCCGCATTTCGAGGCGCTCCAGCCCGAATACAATCTCGTCACTCGTCACCGATTCGAGGGCGAGCTCCAAGATTATTGCGTGGAGCACAATATCGGCGTGCTCCCCTATTACGGGCTCGCCTCGGGGTTCCTGACGGGCAAGTACCGCTCGGCCCAGGATTTCGGAAAGAGCGTGCGCGGCGGGCGGATGCAGGCCTATCTCGACGGCAAGGGACCGGCGGTGCTCGCGGCGATGGACGAGGTGGCGGCCGAAACCGGGGCGACGCTCGCGCAGATCGCGCTTGCCTGGCTGGCCGCGCAGCCCGGGGTCACCGCCCCGATCGCAAGCGCGACCAGCGTCAAGCAGCTCGAGGAGTTGCTGCCGGCGATGGACCTCGACCTCACGCCAACGCAGCTCGAGAAGCTCGACGCCGCCGGCGCTTGAGCCTGGCGGTTCAGGTCTCGCCGTTCTTCTTGTCGATCTGATACGAAAGCCAGCGCAACAGCATGCCGGCGATCGATAACGCCATGCCGGCAATCAGGCACACCAGCGTCAGCGGGTGCTCCGACGCACTCTTCCACGCGACGGCACCGAGCAGAATGACGCTGACGGAGGAGATCAGATAGCCACTGGTTTTGACCGCATTCGCTCTGATCATGGCGATCAATCGCATGACGGGCGGGTCGTGTTCCAAACAACCTCTGTCGAGCTGCCGACGAACAAGGCGACGCGTAGAGGTCGCGCAGACTTTGCTGGCGCGCAAGTAGAGCTTTCCGGCTTGTGCCGTAACCACTTAACACACTAGACTGGCCCCGGGTTCGGAAGGGGAACGGCGTGACCGGCGTGCTTGAATTGACCGGCGTCACCAAAAGGTTCGGCGACGTGCTGGCGGTCGACGACCTCAGTTTCGCGGTGGCGCAGGGCGAGGTGTTCGGCTTCCTCGGCGGCAACGGGGCTGGCAAGACGACATCGCTCAGGATGGTGCTCGACATCATCCGCCCGACCAGCGGAAGAATCTCGGTGCTTGGCAAGCCGCCGGGGCGCGAGAATAGCGGCAGCATCGGCTTCCTGCCCGAGGAGCGCGGGCTGTACCGGTCGATGACGGCGCTCGACACGATCACCTATTTCGGGCGGCTCAAGGGGATGACCGCCGCCGACGCGCGGTCGCACGGCCGCGAATTGCTTGCGCGGTTTGGGCTGTCGGGCTCAGAAAAGACCTCGGTCGACAAGCTTTCGAAGGGCATGGCGCAAAAGGTCCAGCTCGCCACCGCGGTGGTCAATCGTCCCCAATTGCTGATCCTCGACGAGCCGTTCTCGGGGCTCGATCCGGTTAATCAGGGCTTGCTCGAGGAAGAGATCAAGCACGCGTCGCGTGACGGCGCGACCGTGGTGTTCTCGACTCACGTCATGCAGCACGCCGAGCGGTTGTGCGACCGGCTGTTGCTGCTCGCGCGCGGGCGCAAGCGCTTCGAGGGGTCGCAGGATGCGGCGCGCGCGACGCTGCCGGTGCGGCTGTCGGTGGTCGCGCGCTCATCGCCTATCGCGCTGGAGGGCGTCACTGCCGCGACCCCGTCGGGCGCCGCGCAGGACGGCTGGCAGGAATGGGATGTCCGGCTCGATCCCGGTGTCGATCCCGGCGACGTGCTGCAACGATGCAGCGAGGGCGGCATCGCTTTGCGCCGTTTCGAAACGCAGCGCGCGACGTTGCACGACGCGTTCATCCATATCGTCGGTCCTGAAGGGGAAACCGCATGATCCGGCACATCCTTCTCGTCGCTGCCCGCGAGTTCCGCCAGATCGCGATGACTCGCAGTTTCTGGATCACGCTGCTGATCCTACCGATCGCGCTCGCCGTCGGCCCGCTGACCCAGCGCTTCATGAGCAAGGACGAGCCCGACCGCGTGATGCTGATCGATCGCACCGGCGGGTCGACCGCGCAGGCGATCCAGCAACGCTTCGAACTCGATCATCAGCGCGACGTGCTTTCCGATTTGTCGCGCTACGTTCAGCGCTATCACCTCGACGCCGCGGCGCCGAATGCGTTGTGGAGCCAGCACGACCGTTGGTTCGCCGATAGCGATGTTGCGCGGTTCGTCGCGGAGGGCGGATTGCCCGCCGCCGAAGCCAAGCTCAAGCCCGCGACCCCGGCCGGAACCCCCGCCTACACCCCGCCCAAGGCGGATTACACGTTCCTGCCAGTGCCGCCCGATGTTGCCGGCGCTAGCGACGCAGCGATCGACGGCAAGCTGCAGGCGTTGCTTCACCCGACGGGCAAGGACACCAAGCCGCTCGACTATGCCGTGCTCATCCCTGCGGGATTCGGCGCCAGCCCAGTGGTGCGGCTTTGGGCGAACGGCGACCCGGCACCCGGTTTTATCGGCGTGCTCCAACCGGTGCTGACGCAGGAATTGCGGTCGCGCTATCTGCAGAGCAACGGCCTCTCGCCCGAAGCGGCTCGCGCCGCGGGAAGCATCGCGCCGGCGCTGTCGATCAGCTCGCCCCCGCCCGGCGGCGGCGCGCGCGAGCGTGTCCTGATCCGCTCGATCCTGCCGCTGGTGGCGGCCTACATGCTGATGATGAGTTTGATGCTGTCGGGCAGCTGGATGCTGCAGGGCACGGTCGAGGAACGGTCGAACAAATTGCTCGAAACCGTGCTCGCCTGCGTCAGCCCCGAGGAGCTCATGTACGGCAAGCTGGTCGGCACGGTCGGGATCGGCCTGTCGATGATCGCGGTGTGGATGCTGTGCGGGATCGGGGCGGGGTACGCGACGCAAGGGTCGATCGCCGACATGATCCGTCCGGCGCTCGAGCCGCTCAACTCGTTCGGCGTGATCGCGACGATGATCTATTTCTTCGTCGCGGGATATGTCGCGATCGCGATGTTCTTCCTCGCGATCGGCGCGATGAGCGATTCGATGCGTGACGCTCAGGGCTATCTGACGCCGGTGTTGATGGCGATCCTGATCCCCATCACCATCCTGATCCAGGCGGTCCTACGCGGCGGCGGCGGGATCGGGATCGAAGTGCTGACCTGGATCCCGATCTACACGCCGTTCGCGGTGCTGGCGCGGCTCGGCACCGGCATCGCGCAGTGGGAAGTGGTCGGCACCGGGCTTTTGCTGGCGGTGTTCATCGCGATCGAGCTGGTCCTGCTCGGGCGGCTGTTCCGGGCGAGTTTGTTGGCGACGGGACAGAAGGCGAGCCTGGCGATGGTCGTGCGCCGGATGCGGCGTCAGAGCGCGAGCTGAGCAAGAGGCTCAGATCTGATCCTTTCCGTTCGTGCTCCGGCGAAGGCCGGAGCCTGGGCGATCGACGGTCGACGCTTGCCAACGCTCCGGCCTGCGCCGGAGCACGGCCGGCGCGCAACTTGACTGAGACACGCTAGCCTTCGCGTCGCGGCAAAGCCGCGTCGTCGGACGGGAGCGGCTCGCCGCCCCGCCGGCCGGGCGTGTCCGTCTCGGGGGCAGCACCGCTGCCCCGTGCGGATCACGCCGCGAACTGATTCATCGTATTCTGCGCGCCGCCGGCCTTCAGCGCCGCCTCGCCCGCGAAATATTCCTTATGGTCGTCGCCGATGTCCGAGCCCGACATGTTCTGGTGCTTCACCGCGGCAATGCCCTGGCGGATTTCCTGCCGCTGGACGTTCTTGACGTACCCCAGCATCCCCTGCTCGCCGAAATATTCGCGCGCGAGGTTGTCGGTCGACAGCGCGGCCGTGTGATAGGTCGGCAATGTGATCAGGTGATGGAAGATGCCCGCGCGCCGCGACGCATCGGCCTGGAACGTGCGGATCCGCTCATCCGCTTCGGCGGCCAGTTCGGTGCCGTCATAGTCGACCGACATCAGCTTGGCGCGATCGTACGCCGAAACGTCCCTCCCCGCTTCCGCCCAGGCGTCGAACACCTGCTGGCGAAAATTGAGCGTCCAGTTGAAGCTGGGCGAATTGTTGTAGACCAGCTTCGCTGTCGGGTGGGCCGCGCGGATGCGGTCGACCATCGACGCGATCTGTTCGATGTGCGGCTTCTCCGTCTCGATCCACAGCAGGTCGGCGCCGTTGTCGAGGCTGGCGATGCAATCCATCACGCAGCGATCCGCCCCCGTCCCTTCGCGGAACTGGAACAGGTTCGACGCCAGCCGCTTGGGGCGCATCATCTTGCCGCCGCGGTTGAGAATGACGTCGCCGTTCTGTGCAGTCGCCGGATCGATCTCCTCGCAGTCGAGGAACGAATTGTATTGGTCGCCGAGGTCACCCGGCGCTTTCGACACCGCGATCTGCTTGGTCAGCCCGGCACCGAGCGAGTCGGTGCGGGTGACGATGATCCCGTCCTCGACGCCGAGTTCGAGAAAGGCGTAACGGCACGCGCGGACCTTCGCGAGAAAGTCTTCGTGCGGGACGGTGACCTTTCCGTCCTGGTGCCCGCATTGCTTCTCGTCACTGACCTGGTTCTCGATCTGCAGCGCACACGCCCCCGCCTCGATCATCTTCTTCGCCAGCAGATACGTCGCCTCGGCATTGCCGAACCCGGCGTCGATATCCGCGATCACCGGGACGACGTGCGTCTGGTGGTTCTCGATTGCGTGGAGGATGCGTTGCTCGGCAAGTTCGTCGCCCGCGTCGCGCGCCGCATCGAGATCGCGAAACATCCCGCCCAGCTCGCGCGCATCCGCCTGCCGCAGGAAGGTGTAGATCTCCTCGATCAGCGACGGGACGCTGGTCTTTTCGTGCATCGACTGGTCGGGCAGCGGCCCGAACTCGCTGCGCAACGCGGCAACCATCCAGCCCGACAGATAGAGGTAGCGGCGCTCGGTCGATCCGAAATGCTTTTTGATGCTGATCATCTTCTGCTGGCCGATGAAACCGTGCCAGCAGCCGAGCGACTGGGTGTAGTTGGCTGGGTCGGCATCGTATGCCGCCATGTCGCGGCGCATGATCGCCGCGGTATAGCGCGCGATGTCGAGCCCGGTCTGGAACCGGTTCTGCAGCCGCATCCGCGCGACCGCTTCCGCGCTGATCCCGTCCCAGGTGCCGCCATGGCTCGCGATGAGCTCGCCGGTTGAAGCGATCGATTGCTGGTAGGTCACGTGGACACCCTTCATTGTGTTGCAGGTGACGAATGTACGCAGGTTTACACATCAAGCAGCCGTACGAGCGCCTCCTAGGCGGGTCGCTATGTCGACAGCGCCGGTTCAAATCATGTCTGCGTGTAAGGTATTTTCAAACCACCCGATTTGCTATTTCGGCCCCGTGCGCGCATATAGGTCGCGCTACAGTCGCATATCGACGGTCTTCGGCGCTTTGCGGCTCCTTCCTCCTTCTTTCCCTGCTTCCCAAAGCACCGAGCCGGCCGGCATGCGGCTGGCTCGTCTGGAAACAAGGACGAACTACAATGGCAATCACCGGCACCGTGAAATTCTTCAACGCCGACAAGGGTTACGGCTTCATCTCGCCCGATGGCGGCGGGCAGGACGCGTTCGTGCACATCAGCGCGCTCGAAGCCGCTGGCATGGGCCCGCTCAACCAGAACGACCGAGTCAGCTACGACCTCGAAGCCGACAAGCGCGGCAAGCAGGCAGCGGCGAACCTCAAGCACGCCGAATAAAACGTTTCGCTGGGGCGGCGCGTTACCACGCGCCGCCCTTGTCCCTCTCTCCAACCCGAAGGAACCAGCGATGGCCGATACCCCCGAACTTTACCGCAACCGCGCCGCCATGGAGCGTGCAAATGCAGACGCTTCGTCGCTCGACAATGTGCGCGATCGTTGCGAGCGCGCCGCGCGCGCCTGGGAAGACATGGCCTCTCGGCTGGAACGCACCGCGGCACTGCGCATCGAGCGCGAAAATGCCAGCGCGGCCACGCACGAACGCATGCTCGTCTCCGCTGGCGAAGCCTAGCCTCAATCCCCCGCAAAGGTGAACGCGCTCAGGCCGCGTTCGCGCTCGTTGATCAGCAAAGCCCGGCCTGCCGGCGGCGCGCTGCGTTGCGGGCAGGCGGGCCGACGGCAAGCGCGGCAGCCTAGGCCGATCGGTGTCGCCTGCCCTTTGAGATCGATACCTCGCGCGGTGGCAAGGCTGCCCGCGAAATCGGCGGCGACGCCTAGCCCGATCGCGAATTCGGCGCGCACCACGCCGTAGGGGCGGCGCTGCGGCGTCACCGCGCGCGACAGCGTTAGCCACCGCGCGCCATCCTCAAGCTCGACCAGTTGCACCGCCAGCTGGGCCGGCCTGTCGAACGCGTGGTGCACGCGCCATAACGGGCAGCGCGAATCGCTCTCGGTCAGCGGCGACCCGCTCGCACCCGAAAACCGCTTCGATGCTTGTCCGGCACGGTCGATCCGCACGAGGAAGAACGGCAGCCCCCGCGCGCCGACTCGCTGCAACGTCGTCAGCCGGTGCGCGACTTGCTCGAACCCGGCGCCGAAGCGCGGCTGGAGCAATTCGAGATCGTATCCCGTCGCCTCGCACGCGCGCAGGAAGCGGGCATAGGGCATCATCACCGCGGCGGCGAAATAGCCGCTCAAATACCGGCGATAAAGGCGTTCCGACGCGCGATCGGCGAACCCCGCGCCCCTTACCAGCGCCTCGATCGCATCGCGCGCTTCGATCTGCGCGAGCTGGTACGCCGCGGCGAAGGTGCGGCTCGCCGGATCGAGCGTTTCGCTTAGCTGTAACTGGCGGGCATGGAGGTCGGTGCGACGCAGCAGGTCGGGCATCACGTCGACGGGCAAGATCCGGATGGTGAGCTGATGCTTGATGCGCAACCGCTCCGCGATCGCGCCGTAGAGGTCGCCGGCACCGAGCCGCAATTCGTCCGCCAGCGCCTCCGCGGCGGTGTCGAGGTCTGCATAATAGCCGCGCCAGCGCTCGATTTCGCGGCGAACCTCGGTCACCGGATCGGACGCCGTTTCGCCCGGCGCCACGCCGCCCACGCCAAGCCGGTCGAACACCCGCGCGAATGCCTCCGCGCCGCCAGGCGCCCCGGCGAGCCATTCCTCAACCTCGTTGCGGTCGATCTCGAGGTCGGCGAACATCGGATCGGCCAGCCGCCGCCGGACCGCCGCGGCGCCGCCTCCGGGCTCGCCGGCCGCCAGCGCGCGCGGATCGAAGTCGAACGTCTCGACGAGCTTGACGAGCAATGACGCCGACACCGGCCTCTGGTTCTTTTCGACGAGGTTGAGATAGGACGGGCTGATCGTCAGCATCTCCGCCATCGCCGCCTGAGTCAGCCCTTCGCGGCGGCGCAGTCGCCGGATCGCATGCCCCGCCAGCAACTTGCGCTCGGCCATCATCGCTCCTGTAAATATCTTACAGTATCACTGATCATACAGCTGGCGTTTGCACAACCCTACCCGTCATATCGCGCACTGTCTGAGCTTTTCGAAGGGGGTGCGCGTATCCCATTCGTCAATGAAGACGCTTCGATTAGCGACAATTGTAAAGGAACCGACATGCCCAACGAACCCCAGCGCGCTCGCGCCGTCTTCTCGACCGAGGATTTCGGGCTGATGAAGGAAGCGGTCGGCGCGTATGTCCGCCAGATCGCCGACGATCCGAAATCGGCGAAATTCTCCAACCTCTACCACCGCCTAGGCCGCGTCGGCTGACGCGGTCGGCCGCGATCACGGCGCCGGAGTTTCTTATTATGCGGGGACGACGTGATCGCGGAACCAGCCGGTCAGCGGCTCTACCGTCAGCTCGCCCGCTGCCAAGCCCAGGAACGTCGTCACCAATTCGACATCGTCGCAGTCGAGCACGAAGCCGTTGAGCACCAGAAAGGTTTCGCTCACCACCGCGGCGGTGCGCTTGTTGCCATCCACGAACGGATGATTGCGCGCGATCCCGAACGCATAGGCCGCAGCGAGATCAGCTATGTCGGGATCGCCGTACGCGACCAGATTGAGCGGCCGCGCCATCGCACTTTCCAGCATGTTGGGGTCGCGCACGCCCGACGCGCCGCCATGCTCGGCGAGTTGTTCGGCATGCGCGGCTAGCGCAACGCTGGTATCGACCCAGATCCACGTCTGCATTTCACTTGGCCAGCTCGCGCAGGGCGTTGCGCCGCCGCTTCATCACGTCACGCGCAACCCGCATCTGCTCTTCGAACCCGGCATCGTGGCGGCGAAGCTCGATGCCCTCGGGCGTATTGGTGATGCTGACCTCCTCCCCCAAAGCGACGCGCAACCGGGCGAGCACGTCCTTGGGCAGGATCACGCCGGTCGAGTTTCCGATCTTGATGAGCTTGAGCGGCTTGTTCATACAGATGTTATAACAGCCGCCGCCGCGATGATCAATCAGGCCGCGGTCCAGCCGCCGTCGACCGACAGATTGGCACCCGTGATCGCCTTCGCTTCGTCGCGGCACAGGAACAGCGCGAGCGCCGCGACCTGTTCGGGCGTCACGAATTCCTTGGTTGGCTGGGCGGCGAGCAGGACGTCGTTCATCACTTGCTCGCGGGTTAGGCCCCGCGCCTTCATCGTATCGGGGATCTGGTTTTCGACCAGCGGCGTCCAGACATAGCCGGGCGAGATGCAATTGGCGGTGATGCCGTGCGTCGCGACTTCGAGCGCCACCGATTTGGTCAACCCCGCGACCCCATGCTTGGCGGCGACATAGGCCGATTTGTTGGGGCTCGCGACCAGGCTGTGCGCCGAGGCGGTCGAAATGATCCGCCCCCAGCGCTTCGCCTTCATGTGCGGGATCGCGGCGTGCATCACATGGAACGCGCTCGACAGGTTGATCGCGATGATCGCGTCCCATTTGTCGGTCGGGAAGTCGTCGACCGGCGAGACGAACTGGATGCCGGCATTGTTGATGACGATGTCGGGGCCGCCCATCTCGTCGTGGCAACGCTCGACCATCGCCGCGATCTGGTCGGGCCTGGTCATGTCGGCGGAATCGTAGAGCGCAGCCGCCCCGCCCGTCTCGGCCAGCGCGGCGCGCTCGACTTCGATCGCGGCCGCGTCGCCGAAGCCGTTGATCATCACCGCCGCGCCCTCGGCCGCCAGCGCCTTGGCATAGGCAAGCCCGATGCCTGACGTGGAACCCGTGACGATCGCGCTCTTGCCCTTGAGGAACATGCCTGACTCCTGTGCGTAAGGATCGGCCAAGAGCGCAACCGGGGCTCGATTGCAACCTGTGGCGGTGCGGCGCATTTGATACGCACCGGCAACGAAGGGGATATCCAAATGCGGCTCGACGATTTCGACCCGAACATCAACGTCGAGGATCAGCGCGGATCGGGTGGCAGCGGGTTCGGGGGCTTTGGTGGCGGCGGTGGCGGCGGGTTGCTGTTCGCGTTCCTGCCGATGATCTTCAACCGCTTCGGCTGCTTCGGCGTGGCGATCGTGCTCGGACTGTTCCTGGTGTTCGGCGGCGGGCTCAACATGCTCGGCGGCGGCGGGCAGATGATCGGTGGGGGATCGGGCGCGCCCACCGCAGCGAGCCGGGCCGGCAGCGACACCAATTCGAGCTGCAACCTCGATGCCGGCAGCAAGGTCGCGTGCAACGCGTTCAGTTCGGCGGACAAGACCTGGGCAGCCTTGTTCGCGAAGGAAGGCCAGCGCTTCGAGGCGCCCAAGCTCGTCTTCTACAATGGCGAGGGCCAGTCGGGCTGCGGCGCGGCGCAGTCGGCGATGGGGCCGTTCTATTGCCCCAACGACCAAGGCATCTATCTCGACACCAGCTTCTTCAATGAACTGTCGCAGAAATTCGGCGCATCGGGCGATTTCGCGCAGGACTACGTCATCGCGCACGAATTCGGCCACCACATCCAGAACCTGCTGGGCATTTCGGATAAGGAATCGGCACTACAGCGCCGCTCCAGCGAGGTCGAAGGCAACCGCCTGTCGGTGATGCTCGAACTCCAGGCCGATTGCTTCGCGGGCGTATGGGCGGCGCAGAACCGCGACCGCATGGACCCGGGCGACCTCCAGGAAGGCATGACCGCCGCGCACGCGATCGGCGACGACACGCTTCAGCAGGAGACGCAGGGCCGCGTGGTGCCCGACAGCTTCACCCACGGCACGTCGCAGCAGCGCATGACCTGGCTCAGGCGGGGAATCGACACTGGCGACTATCGCCAGTGCGACACCTTCCAGGGCACCCTAGGCTAGGCTCGCTACGCCATCCTCGACCCGGATCAGCGACTCGCAGCGTCGGAGGCTCGATTCGCGGTGCGCGACGATCAGGATCGTCGGCCGCGGATCGAGCGTCGCGAGCCGATCGAGCAACGCCGCCTCCCCCGTCTCGTCGATCGCGTTGGTCGCCTCGTCGAGGATCAGCAGCCGCGGCCGGCGCAACAGCGCGCGGGCGATCGCGAGCCGCTGCCGCTCGCCGCCCGACAACAACGCGCCGCGCTCGCCGACGACGCTGTCGAGCCCACGCGGCATCCGCGCGACGATTTCGCTCGCCCCGGCCAGTGCGATCGCTTCGTGCATCGCCGGCTCGCCGATCGTGGAGTCGCCCCAATCCAAGTTCCGTCGCACGGTATCGTGGAACAGGAATCCGTCCTGCGGCACATAGGCGACCGCCCCGCCCCAGCCGCCGGCCAAGGGCTGGCCGCCAACCGTGACGCTCCCCGCCTGCGGCTCGAGCAGCCCGACGATGACGTCGATCAAGGTTGTCTTGCCGCCGCCGCTCGGCCCGGTGATCCCGGTGATCGACCCTTCCGCGATCGTCAGCGTCGCCGATCCCAACCCGCCGCCGTCCGAATGGTGATATGCCACGTGGTCGAGAGCGATCGCGCCCTTGGCCGGGGGGGCGCCGGCGGGCTCGGGCGCGGTGCCGAAGCTGCGCTCCGCCTCCTCGATCGAATCGAATGCGGGCAGGCCATAGGCGATGCTGGCCACCGCCTGCTGGATCCCCTGCAACGGTCCTACCATCCGCGCGAAGATCACCACGACGATGATCAGCCGCGACGGCGCGACACCGAGGAGGCCGACCCCGCCGAGCACGACGATCGCGAGCGCGATCGCCGAGCCGATCGAGAAGCCCAGCCGTGCGCGCGCCTGGCTGCGCTGGAACTGCATGCCCCAGCGGCGAGTCAAAGCCTGCGCCGCGGCGAATTCGGTGACGAAGCTATCGCGCGTTCGCTGGGCCGCCGCGATCTTGAGCCCGCCGAGGAAGCCCGCGGCGTTCGCCATCATCGCACGTCCCGCCTGGACGGTGTCGCGCCCGGTATCGAACGCGCGCTGCTGGGCGGTCGCTAGCACCACCGCGCCAATCGCCAGCGCGACCGCCGCAAGCAAGCCGAGCACCGGCGCCAGCGTCGCGATGACCACGACCAGAACCGCGACCGATATCGTTCCGACAATCACTTGCACGAGCTGCTGCGTCGCGGCGCCGACCCGTCCCATATCGACGCCGATCAAGGTCGTGACTCGCGAATGGTCGATCGCCGCGACTTTCGCCCAGGGCGCGACCGCGAGCGCGCGGAGGATGCGCAGCCGTTGCGTGTCGACGAATCGCAGCTGGAGCGATTGCAGCGTCATGTCGCGCGCGTAGAGCAGCAGCGCGCGCGCGATCATCAGCGCGACGAACGCGACGACCAGCAGCGCCAACAGCCGCGGGGGCGAGTCGAACCCGAACCGCGCGGCCGCCGTCCGAACCCAGCGCAACTCGCCATTTCCGGTGACGACCCCCAGGATCGGCACGAGCAGCAGGATCCCGGCGCCTTCGACGCTGGCGCCGATCAGCGCCAGCGCCAGCGCCAGCACGGCGCGGCGCGGCTGCGTGCGGATCAGCGTGCGCACCGCGGCCAGCGCGGCGCGTCCCGATCGCGAAGTCGACTGTTCCCCCGTCACGCGGTCCTGTTAGTGGCGGATCGAACCGCTGTCACCGGCGACACTAACGCCTCGCCGATAATCGCTACGAATCGTATCGTCGGTATGCGGGGCTTGCGGCCGCCGCCCCGCCGCATCATCTGGAGCCCCATGATGACCGACATGACACCGGCGCAATCGCGCAACCGCTTCTGGATCATCAATGCGTTCCGATTGCTCGGCACGGCCGGCGCGGTGTTCGGCGTGATCCTGGCCGCGCGCGCCGACCAGTGGCCGATCAAGCTGCTCGGCGGCGCGCTCGTGCTGTCCGCGATCTACATGGCGTGGACGATCCCCGCCGCGCTCGCACATCGCTGGCGAACGCCGACTCAGCCGTGAAGCGTTTCTGGCAGGAAGTCAGCGTCGATGCCGAGCGCGGCATTCGGCTTGACGGCAAACCGGTGCGCACGCCCGGGCGACTGCCGCTGGTGTTATCGACCGATGCGCTGGCGGCGGCGGTTGCCGACGAATGGCGCACGGTCGAGGGCGACATCGATTCGCGCCCGATGCCGCTGACCGGCCTCGCCAACGCCGCGATCGAGCGAGTCGCGGCCGACCCCGCGCTGTTCGCCGCCAACATCGCCGCTTATGCCGAGAGCGACCTGCTCTGCTACCGCGCCGCCGAACCGGCCGATCTGGTCGCGCGCCAGGCGGCGTTGTGGGACCCGCCGCTCGCCTGGGCGCGCGAGCGCTACGATGTGCATTTCGAACTCACGGCGGGCGTGATGCACGTGCCCCAACCAGACGCGACGATCGAGCGGCTGGCGGTGGCGGTCGCGGTGCGCGACGCGTTCACGCTCGCCCCGCTGTCGCCGATCGTGACGATTACCGGATCGCTCGTGCTCGGGCTCGCGCTTGCCGAGGCCGCAATGGATGCGGAGGCGGTGTGGACCGCCGCCAACCTCGACGAGGACTGGCAGGCCGAGCAATGGGGCGAGGATTATCTCGCCTTCCAGGCGCGCGAGACTCGACGCCGCGAATACGACGCGGCCGTGCGCTTCCTACATCTCGGGCAAGCGGCGGATGAAGCCGATCATCCCGCGCTGGCGTGATCGCTTGAGGCGCTCCGCGGTCAGGATCGTCTGGACGCACTCGTAGCAATCGTCGAGATCGTCGTTGACCAGGACGTAATCGTAGCCGTCCCAGTGGCTGACCTCCGACGACGCGCGATCCATGCGGCGGTCGATGATCTCCTGGCTGTCGGTCGCACGCTTTTCGAGCCGCGTGCGTAGCGTCTTCAGCCCCGGGGGCAGGATGAACACGCGCACGACATCGCCGCCGGCGAGCTGGAACAATTGCTGCGCGCCCTGCCAGTCGATGTCGAACAAAATGTCGCGGCCGTGCTCGAGGTCCTTGAACACCGTCTCGCGCGGCGTGCCGTAGCGTTCCTCGAACACCCGCGCCCATTCGAGGAACTGATCGTCCTCGACCATCTGCCGAAACTTTTCGGTGCTGACGAAATGATAGTCCTTGCCGTCCACTTCGCCCGCCCGGATCGGCCGAGTGGTGTACGACACCGACATCTTGAGCTTGTTGCGCTCTTCCTTAAGCAAGCGGTTGGCGATCGTCGACTTGCCCGCTCCCGAGGGCGAGGACAGCACGAACATCAGCCCGCGGCGCTTGAAGCTCTTGGGTTGCGACGAGCGATGATCGGCCATGCGCGCTAGTGGCGTGGCCGGGCGGTATGCGTCAAGCCGTTGCGGACGCCGATCCGAACTTGTTGAGCAGGTAGCGCGCGCCGAGTGCGGCGGCGCCGAGCACCATCGCGGCGGGCACGACCTTGCGCGCGACCTTCCACGTCGCGACGCCGGCAAGCGCGCCGAGCGTTCCGCCCTCGCCATCGCGACGGTCGATATTGCGGCCGATCGCGGCGGCGATGAGGTCACCAAGCATAGGAAACTCCCTGAGATTGTCCGGGTATCAAGCGTCGAACGCGCGGGAAGTTCCGTCAGCGTCCGATCATCGCCTCGGGCCGCACCACGCGATCGAAGGTCGCTTCGTCGACCAGGCCGAGTTCGACCCCGGCCTGCTTGAGCGTCAGCCCATGCTCGTGCGCGTGCTTGGCGATCTTGGCGGCGTTGTCATAGCCGATCTCCGGCGCGAGCGCGGTGACGAGCATCAACGACCGGTCAACCAGTTCGGCGATTCGCCGGCGGTCGGGTTCGAGACCATCGACGCAGCGCTCGGCGAAACCTTCCATCCCGATGCTCAACAGGTCGATCGAGCGCAGCACGTTCGCCCCGATCAACGGCTTGAACACGTTGAGCTCGAGATGCCCCTGCATCCCGCCGACGGTCACGGCCGTATGATTGCCGATCACTTGCGCGGCCACCATCGTCAGCATCTCGCACTGCGTCGGGTTGACCTTGCCCGGCATGATCGAGCTGCCCGGTTCGTTGGCGGGCAACGAAAGCTCGCCGATCCCGGAGCGTGGGCCGCTGCCCAACAGGCGGATGTCGTTGGCGATCTTGGTCAGCGCGACCGCCAGGCTGTTGAGGCGGCCGGAGAAATCAACCAGCGTGTCGTTCGACGCCAGCGCCTCGAACTTGTTGGGCGCGGTCTCGAACGCGAAGCCGGTCAGATCGCCGAGCGCCGCCGCCACTTCCTCGGCGAACCCTTTGGGGGCGTTGAGCCCGGTGCCGACCGCGGTGCCGCCCTGCGCGAGCTTCGACAGCCCGTGTTCGACTAACGGCACCAGCCGGGTCCGCACCAGCCGCAGTTGCGCGTAATAACCCGAAAATTCCTGACCCAGCGTGAGGGGCGTCGCGTCCTGCAGGTGTGTGCGGCCGATCTTGACGATGTCGTCCCACGCCTTCGCCTTGGCGAGCAACGCTTGCTCCAACCGCTCCATCGCCGGGATCAATCGCTTGGTCGCCGCCAGCACCGCCGCGACGTGGAGCGCGGTGGGGAAGCTGTCGTTCGACGATTGCGACATGTTGACATCGTCATTGGGATGCACCGGCGCCTTGCCGCCGCGCTTGCCGGTTAGCATCTCATTGGCGCGGCCGGCGATCACTTCGTTGACGTTCATGTTCGACTGGGTGCCCGACCCGGTCTGCCAGATGACGAGCGGGAACTGATCGTCGAGCTTGCCCGCCACGACTTCCTGAGCCGCCGCGTCGATCGCGTCCGCCTTTTCCGCCGACAGGCCATGCGAGCGATTCACCCGCGCCGCCGCTTGCTTGACCAAAGCAAGCGCATGGACGATCGCGATCGGCATCCGCTCGCGCTCGCCGAACGGGAAATTCTCGATCGAGCGCTGCGTCTGCGCGCCCCAATACGCTGGGGCGGGGACCTCGATCGGCCCCAGCGAGTCGGTTTCGGTGCGGGTTTGGTTTTCGCTCATCGCCCCACAACCTCCGTCATGCTGAACTTGTTTCAGCATCCACCGTGCCACGCGAACACATCGCCCGTGAAAAACATGGATCCTGAAACAAGTTCAGGATGACGGTCGCCGAGTCATTTCTTTCGCTTAAAATCCACGCTCACCACGTTGGACCCGTCATCGACTCGCTCGACCGCGTCGTTCTCGGCTTCGTCGTGCGGCTCGGGGCCTTCGGGCTCTTCCTGCGCCTGGAAGCGCAGCTCGAAATTGACCGCGGGATCGTGGAAGCCGGTGATCGCCGAATAGGGGATGTTGAGCGTCGACGGCACCTGGTTGAAGCTCAGCCCCACCGAAAACCGCTCGTCGCCGACGGTCAGGTCCCAATATTTGTTCTGGAGGACGATCGTCATCTCGTCCGGAAACCGCTCGATCAGCCGTTGCGGAATCTCGACCCCGGGTGCCTGAGTCTTGAACGTGATATAGAAATGATGGTCGCCGGGCAGCCCGCCGCCCGCCGCTACCGACCCCAGCACCCGCCCGACCACCGCGCGCAACGCCTCCTGGACGATCTCGTCATAGGGAATCAGGCTATCGGGCAGACCGTCGTTCATGCGCCTTGGGTAGACGATGCTCGGAGCGGGTCAAGATTGCATGGCGGCCACCGCGCTCATAAGGCAACCCGAATGCGCAGTGCGACGATCAGCCGCAAGACCAGCGAGACGAGCATCGACGTCACCGTCGATCTCGACGGCACCGGGGCGTACGCGGTGTCGACCGGGATCGGCTTCTTCGATCATATGCTCGAGCAGCTTAGCCGCCATTCGCTGATCGACCTCGACGTCAAGACTGTGGGCGACCTCCACATCGACCAGCACCACACGGTCGAGGATACCGGGCTGGCGATCGGCGAGGCGGTCGCGAAGGCGCTTGGCGAGAAGCGCGGCATTCGCCGCTATGCCGACGCCTTGTCACCGATGGACGAGACACTGACGCGAGTCGCGCTCGATATTTCGGGGCGGCCGTTCCTGGTGTGGAAGGTTGAGTTCTCGCAAAAGCGCCTCGGTGAAATGGACACCGAGATGTTCGAGCATTTCTTCCACTCGTTCGCGCAGACCGCTGGAATCACGCTGCATATCGAGACGCTGTACGGCAGCAACAATCACCACATCGCCGAAAGCGCGTTCAAGGGACTGGCGCGGGCGTTGCGCGAGGCGGTCGAAGTCGATCCCCGCAAGGCAGGGGCAGTGCCGAGTACGAAGGGGATATTGTGATCCTCGTCATCCCGGCGAAGGCCGGGATCGCCGGCCGTAGCGCGCCATCGCCAGCGACCCCGGCCTTCGCCGGGGTGACGATCAATGGGTAACCTCGCGCTGATCGACTATGGCGCGGGCAATCTTCACTCGGTGGCCAACGCCTTGAGGGTCGCGGGCGCGCGCGATGTCGCGGTGACTGCCGATCCCGACGTCGTCGCGAGCGCAGACCGCATCGTCCTGCCAGGGGTCGGCGCGTTCGGCGCGTGCGCCGCGGCGTTGCGCAGTGTCGACGGCATGGTCGAAGCGCTTGAACAGCGCGTGCGGCGCGACGGCGTGCCGTTCCTCGGCATCTGCGTCGGGATGCAGTTGATGGCGGAGAGCGGTGAAGAGATGGGGACGCATGCAGGCCTCGGCTGGATGCACGGCCGCGTGAAGCATCTTGCACCCTTGGACCGTGCCGCCAAGATCCCCCACATGGGCTGGAACGACGTCCGCCCCACTGCGCCGCATCCGCTGATCGTGCCGGGCGAGGCCTATTTCCTCCACTCCTATGCATTCGAAGGCGACGACGTGATCGCCACCACCGACCACGCCGGCCCCGTCGTCGCGGCAGTCGCGCGCGATAATCTGGCCGGGGTGCAGTTCCACCCGGAAAAGAGCCAGCGTTACGGACTGGACCTGCTCGCGCGCTTCCTAGAATGGCGACCATGAGCCTGATCGTCTTCCCCGCGATCGACTTGAAGGGCGGCCAGGTCGTGCGCCTCGCCGAGGGCGATATGGATCGTGCGACGGTCTATGGCGATGACGCGGTTGCGCAAGCAATGGCATTTGCCGAGGCGGGAGCGCAGCACCTCCACATGGTCGACCTCGACGGCGCGTTCGCCGGACGGTCGGTCAATGGCGACGTGGTTCGCGCGGTGGTCGCGGCGTTTCCCGGTCACGTTCAGCTCGGCGGCGGCATCCGCGACCGCGCGGCGATCGAAGGCTGGTTGGAGGCCGGGGTATCGCGCCTGGTGATCGGCACCGCGGCGCTCGAAAACCCCGATCTGGTGCGAGACGCCGCGCGCGATTTCCCCGGCGGGATCGTCGTCGCCGTCGATGCCAAGGACGGCATGGTCGCGACTCGCGGGTGGGCCGAGGTGTCGAACGTCGAGGTCTACGATCTCGCGCGCCGCTTCGAGGATGCCGGGGTCGCCGCCTTGCTGTTCACCGATGTCGGGCGAGATGGGCTGCTCAAGGGCTGCAACGTCCAGGCGACCGTCGATCTCGCGCGGTCGGTCGACATTCCGGTGATCGCCAGCGGCGGGGTGAGCGGAATCGCCGATATCCACGTCTTGGCGCTCCACGCGCGCGACGGGATCGAGGGGGTGATCACGGGGCGCGCGCTGTACGACGGGCGGCTCGACCTCGCGACGGCGATCGCAGTGGCGGAGGCGGCGTGACCGTCCGCGCGCGTGTCATTCCCTGTCTCGACGTCGCCAACGGACGTGTCGTGAAGGGGGTGACTTTCGTCGATCTGCGCGACGCCGGCGATCCGGTCGAGCAAGCGCAGGCCTATGACGCGGCGGGGGCGGACGAGCTTTGCTTCCTCGACATCACCGCGACCCACGAAGCGCGCGGCACGATCCTCGACGTGGTGCGCCGGACGGCGGCGGTGTGCTTCATGCCGTTGACGGTCGGCGGCGGTGTGCGGTCGGTCGAGGACGCGCGCGCATTGCTGCTGGCGGGCGCCGACAAGGTCGCGGTCAATTCGGCCGCGGTGGCGCGGCCCGAACTGGTCAGCGAAATGGCCGAGCGGTTCGGCAGCCAATGCGTGGTCGCTTCGGTCGACGCTCGGCGAAAGGGCGATGGCTGGGAAGTGTTCACCCATGGCGGACGCCACCCGACCGGGATCGACGCGGTCGAGCACGCGCTGCGGCTCGCCGACCTCGGCGCCGGGGAACTGCTCGTCACCAGCATGGACCGCGACGGCACGCGCGACGGCTACGATCTCAATCTGACGCGCACGATTGCGGATCGGGTGAGCGTGCCGGTGGTGGCGTCGGGCGGGGTCGGCGGCCTCGACGATCTCGTCGCCGGCATCCGCGATGGCCATGCCAGCGCCGTGCTCGCCGCGAGCATCTTCCATTTCGGCGAAGCGAGCATTGCGGATGCGCATCGTGCGCTAGCCGCGGCCGGCATTCCAGTCCGCACAGCCTTATCCTGACCGTCATCCTGAACTTGTTTCAGGATCCATCCATCAACTGGTATGTCGTTGGGCCGTGGTGGATGCTGAAACAAGTTCAGCATGACGGAACGTTAATAGGCACGCACTAAACCCCATTCATGCGTTTCATCCGCGCCCTGCCCCTGATCCTCTTCGCCGTGCCGGCCTTCGCGCAAGTGCCGCCGCACAGTGGCGTCATCCATACGCGCAGCATGCCGGAACTCTCCGACATCGCGCTGTTCGTGATGGCGGTCGCGGGCGTCTGGCTCGCCCGCCGAGCGCTGCGCAAGCGCTTCGCCAAGCCTGCCGACGCTCCCAAGGATTGACGTCGCGCCACCGCGCGGGCAGCGCTGGCGCCATGGCCGACGACATTCTCGACCGCCTCCAGGCGACGATCACCACGCGCCGCGGCGGCGAGGCGGCCGACTCCTACACCGCCAGCCTGTTCGCCAAAGGCCGCGCGCGGATCGCGCAAAAGCTGGGCGAGGAAGCGATCGAGACGGTGATCGCCGCGACGGCGGGCGACGACGCCAAGATCGTCCCCGAGGCCGCAGACTTGCTCTATCACCTGCTCGTCCTGCTCGCCGACGCCGGCCTCACGCTCGACGACGTTCGCGCCGAACTTGCCCGGCGCGAAGGCGTGTCGGGGCATGACGAGAAACACGCGCGGAGCTGACATGCCGATCGACGCCACGCAGCCGTATGACGACCAGAACATCTTCGCGAAGATCCTGCGCGGCGAGATCCCGTCGCGGCGGGTGTATGAGGATGAGTGGGCGGTCGCGTTTCACGATATCGCGCCGCTCGCGCCGGTCCACATCCTGGTGATCCCGCGCGGAGCTTATGTGTCGTGGGACGATTTCAGCGCGAACGCGTCGGCGGAGGAGATTGCCGGGTTCGTCCGCGCGGTGGGCATCGTCGCGCGCGATCTCGGGCTGGTCGCGCCGGGCTATCGCCTGCTCGCCAATGTCGGCGGGCATGGCGGGCAGGAAGTGCCGCACCTCCACGTCCACATGTTCGGCGGTCAGCCCTTGGGAGCGATGCTCGCGCGGTAGCCGGTCGCTTAGGGGATTGCGCCCCCCGCGTTTGTGGTTAGGCTCCGCGCCAATCCAGATCCCAAGGGGGCTTTGTTCATGATTTTCGGGCGCGTTAAACCACTCGACCAGATTCTGGCGACAGCCGAGAAGAAATCTTTGCATCGATCGCTCGGTGCTTTCCAGCTGACCATGCTCGGCATCGGCGCCGTCATTGGCACCGGTATCTTCGTGCTGACCGCCACCGCGGCGCAGAAGGCCGGGCCGGGGATGATGCTGTCGTTCGTCGTCGCCGGCCTGGTCTGCGCGTTCGCAGCGCTTTGCTATTCGGAACTCGCCTCGATGGTGCCGGTGGCGGGGTCGGCCTATACCTATTCCTATGCCGTCATGGGCGAATTGCTCGCGTGGCTGGTCGGCTGGGCGCTCATCCTCGAATATGCTCTGGGAGCCAGCGCGGTCGCGGTCGGCTGGTCGGGGCATATGGTCGGGCTGCTCGATTCATTGGGGCTGCACTTACCGCATGCGCTGACGGTCGGCCCCAAGATCGAATGGGGCATCCTGAAAGGCGGCGAGGTCGGCGGGTTTCTCAACCTGCCGGCGGTGGTTATCACCGCGCTCGTCACCTGGCTGCTGGTGATCGGCACCAAGGAGAGCGCGACGGTCAATGCCGTGCTGGTCGCGATCAAGGTCGCCGCGCTGACGCTGTTTGTCATTGTCACCGTACCGATGATTTCCGGGCACGTTCCAAACTTCCACCCCTTCGTGCCGCGCGGATGGGGCAACCCCTTTGGCGGATCGGGCACCGGCGTGCTCGGTGCGGCGGCGTCGATCTTCTTCGCCTATGTCGGGTTCGACGCGGTCTCGACCGCGGCGGAAGAAACCAAGAACCCGCAACGCAACGTGCCGATCGGCCTGATCGCGTCGTTGGCGATCTGCACTATCTTCTATCTGCTGGTCGCCGGCGGCGTCATCGGTTCGTACGGCGCGCAACCGCTCATGGACCCGACCACGGGCAAGTTCTTCGTCGAAGGATCGCCCGAACTCTATGCCAGCGCGGCCTGCCATGCTGCGCACGCACCGATGGTCTGCTCGAAGGAAGCCTTGGCCTATATCGGACGCGAGGTGTCGTCGCCCATCGTCGGACAATTGATCGGGCTCGCCGCTACGATCGCGCTGCCTTCGGTCGTGCTGCTGATGATGTTCGGCCAGACCCGCATCTTCTTCGTGATGGCTCGCGACGGCCTGCTCCCGAACAAGCTGTCGGCGGTCCACCCGAAGTATCGGACACCGTGGATCGTGACGATCGTGACGGGAACGGTGGTGGCGATCTGCGCCGCCTTCCTGCCGGTCGGGACGCTGGCGGACTATTCCAACTCGGGGACTTTGTTCGCCTTTGCCTGCGTGTCGCTGGGCGTGATGATCCTGCGCGTGACCGACAAGTCGCGACATCGCCCATTCCGCACGCCGTTGCTGTGGGTAATCGCGCCGCTTTCGATCTTCGGCTGCGTCGTGCTGTTTATCAGCCTCAACCGAGCGTCGCAGATGGTGTTCTTCGTTTGGACCGTGATCGGGCTGATCTTTTACTTCCTCTATGGATACCGGAAGAGCCATGTCGGGCGTGGCATCATCGATGTCGTGGACGATCCGGCGATGATGCCGGAAACGGCCAGGCCGCTCGAGTAATCCGGCGTCCGGACAAACAAAAAGGCCGGGGATCGCTCCCCGGCCTTTTTTGTTGTCGGAGGCGAAGGCTCAGCCGAGCTTTTCGGCCACCAGCGCCTTGATGTCCGCGACCGGCCGCGGGCCGATGTGCGAGATGCATTCGGCGGCGCAGATCGCGCCCATGCGCAACGAGGTTTCGAGGTCGCGGCCCTGCGCCTGCCCAGCAAGGAACCCGGCCGCGAACAAGTCGCCCGCACCCGTCGTATCGACCACCTGGTCGATCGCCTCCGCAGGCACGCGGGCGTGCTCGTCGCCCTCGTGCGCCTCGGCGCCAGCCGGTCCATGTGTGCAGACGAGCGTCGGGACGCGCACCGCCAGCGCGGCGACCGCGGCGGCGATATCCTCATTCTGCATCATCGCGCGCACTTCATTGTCGTTGGCGAACAGCAGGTCGATCTGTCCGGCGTCGATCAGCGCGAAGAATTCGTCGCGATGCCCTTCGACGACGAACACATCGGACAATGTCAGCGCGACCTTGCGCCCGGCGTCGCGGGCAATGCCGATCGCGCGCTTCATCGCATCGCGCGATTGCTCGGCGTTCCACAGATAGCCTTCGAGATAGAGGATACCCCCCGCCGCGATGGTCTCGGCATCGACCGCGGCTTCGGGCAGGAACTGCGCGGCGCCAAGGAAGGTGTTCATCGTCCGCTGCCCGTCCGGCGTGATCAGCACGAGACAACGCCCGGTCGGCTCGCCGCCGGTCGCCGCCGGAGTGGTGAAATGCACGCCGAGCGCCTGGACGTCGTGCGCGAAAACCTGGCCCAGCTGATCGTCGGCGACCTGGCCGATGAAACCGCACGGCTGGCCCAGCGCCGCGAGCCCGGCAATGGTGTTCGCCGCCGACCCGCCCGACACTTCGCGCCCCGGCCCCATCCGCGCATAGAGCGCATCGGCGGCGGCGGGATCGAAGATCAGCTGCATCGATCCCTTGGTCATGCCCTCCGCCGCAAGGAACTCGTCGGTCGATTGCGACAGGATATCGACGATCGCATTGCCGATCGCGACCACGTCAAACTTTGGGTTGGTCAAACTGAAGTCTCCGGGAAAAGGGTTGGCCGCCCCCTACGCACCTCGCTACACGCACGCAACGATGATCCGCGCGTTGTTCCTGTCGCTCGGCGACCTCGCCGATCCCGCGATCCTGCGCATCTTCGCCAAGTCGATCGCAGCTACCCTGGTCGTGTTCGTGGCGCTGGGCGCGGGCCTGTGGTTCGCGACGCGCTGGCTGGTGATCGACCAGCTCGACTGGGGAGAGACCGCCGGCACGCTCGCCGCGATCAGCGGTTTTCTGGCGATGCTCCTGTTCGGATGGGTGCTGTTCCGGGCGATTGCGATCGCGGTGATCTGGCTGTTCGGGGACGAGATCGTCGTCGCGGTCGAGCGGCGGCATTACCCGGCGGCGCTGGCGAGCCCGCGCGGTGTGTCGAGGCCGCGGTCGCTTGCGCTGGGCTTGCGCTCCGCGGGTCGGGCCATGATCGTCAACGTGGCGCTCGCGCCGCTATACGTGGTGTTGCTGGTGACGGGGTTCGGCACGCCGTTGCTATTCTATGCGTCAAACGGCTGGCTGCTCGGCGCGGACCTTGGCGAGATGGTCGCGGCGCGGCACATGACGCAGGTCGAGATGAAGGCATGGTACCGGGCTACACGCTGGACGCGCTGGGACTTGGGCGTATTGGTCGCCGCACTGCTCAGCGTGCCGTTGGTAAACTTGATCGCGCCGATCCTGGGCGTGGCGGTGGCGACGCATCTGTTTCACAGGAGGACGGCATGAATCGGGCGATAGTGGCGATGGCGAGCAGCCTGCTACTCGCTGGGTGCGGCGGCACGATGGCGCGGCCGGCGACCCCCGCGACGGCCGCGCGGCCCGCACCGATGAGCAGCGTCGGGCTCGACCGCGTGATGGGGCAGACCGCCACCGAACTGACGCGCACCTTCGGCACGCCCGATGCCGATATCCGCGAGGGCACAGCGCGCAAGCTGCAGTTCCAGGGGCCGATTTGCGTGCTCGATACCTATCTCTATCCCAAGGCGGGGCGTGAGCCCATCGTCACTTACGTCGATGCGCGCCAGCCCGACGGCCGCCCGATCGACCGCGCGAGTTGCGTTGCTGCGCTGTCACGCCGGAACGGCGGAAAGTAGCCGATCGAGCGCCCAGCCCGCCGCGTCGCGTACAACGTCGGACGGGTCGTCGAGCAACCCACGCAGCGTTGGCACGAACCGCGCGTCACCGCTGTTGCCCGCCGCATAGGCGGCGTTGCGCACCATGCGGTCGCGGCCGATGCGCTTGATCGGCGACCCGGCGAAGACCTGGCGGAACCCGGCATCGTCGAGCGCGAGCAAACTGGCGAGATCGGGCGCGACCAGTTCGGCGCGCGGCAGGAAGGCGCGGTTGGCGGCGGCGGCATCGGCGAACTTGTTCCACGGGCACACCGCGAGGCAATCGTCGCAGCCGTAGATTCGGTTGCCGAGCGCGGCGCGAAATTCCTCGGGCACCGGCCCCTTGTGCTCGATCGTCAGATACGAAATGCAGCGCCGCGCATCGAGCCGATACGGCGCGGGAAAGGCATCGGTCGGGCACGCGCGCTGGCAAGCATCGCACGACCCGCAGGTCGAGGTCCGTGCCGGATCGGGCGCGAGGTCGAGCGTCGTGTAGATCGCACCGAGGAACAGCCAGCTGCCATGGGTCCGGCTGACCAGATTGGTGTGCTTGCCCTGCCACCCCAGCCCCGCCGCCTCCGCCAGCGGCTTTTCCATCACCGGTGCGGTATCGACGAACACCTTGAGGTCGCTGCCCGGCGCTTCCGCGACGATCCACCGCGCGAGCGCCTTGAGCGTACGTTTGACCAGATCGTGATAGTCGGACCCTTGCGCATAGACAGAGATCCGCCCGCGATCGCCCTGCCCCTCCAGCGCCAACGGATCGCGCCCGGGCGCATAGCTCATGCCGAGCGCGATCACGCTTTTCACCTCGGGCCAAAGCGCGGCCGGCGCGGCGCGGTGATGCGCGCGATCCTCCATCCAGATCATGTCGCCGTGCGCGCCTTCGGCCAACCATTGCCGCAGCCGCTCGCCAGCCAGCGGCGCGGCGTCGGCGCGCGCGATCCCGGCTGCGGCGAAACCCAGCCTTAACGCCTCCGCCTTCAGTCGGTCCTCGAATGGCTTGTCTTGGTGCACACCGCCCCGCTACCACGATTGGCAAGAACAAGGGGATAGGTCGCGTGTCACAATCTCTGGCGATTAGCGCCACCGGGCTCGTCAAGAAATTCGGCGGGCGGCGAGTGGTCGATGGGGTCGACCTGCAAGTCCCGGCGGGGACGATCTACGGCGTGCTTGGCCCCAACGGCGCTGGCAAGACGACGACGTTGCGCATGCTGCTCGGCATCATCGAGCCCGACGAGGGTAGCCGCAAGCTGTTGGGCTTCGACCATCCGCGCGATGGCAGCGACCAGGTCGGCTACCTGCCCGAAGAACGCGGACTCTATCCGGCGATGAAGGCGCGCGAGGCGATCGCGTTCATGGGCGCGTTGCGCGGGCTGCCCTGGAGTGTCGGGCGCAAGCGTGCGGTGACGCTGATGGAGCAAGCGGGGCTCGGCTATGCGGTCGACAGCAAGATCCGTAAGTTGTCGAAGGGGATGGCGCAGCTCGTCCAATTGCTCGGGTCGGTGGTGCACCAGCCGGACCTTCTGGTGCTCGACGAGCCATTCTCGGGGCTCGACCCGGTCAACCAGGAAAATCTCGAAAAGCTGATCCGCGCCGAGCAAGCGCGCGGTGCGACCGTGCTGTTTTCGACGCACGTCATGGCGCATGCCGAGCGTTTGTGCGACCGGCTGGCGATCATCGCCGGGGGCAAGCGGCGTTTCGAAGGCACCGTCGGCGACGCACGCGGGCGGTTGCCGATGCAGGCGCACTACACGCCCGAACGGGACGACCCGGCGATCGCCGGCATCCTTCCCGGCGAGGCGCGGCATAACGGGCGCGAATGGGTGTTCCCAGTGCCCGATGGCGGGATCGAGGCGATGCTGCGGTTGCTGACTCAATCGGGCTATGGCGTCGCCGGACTGTCGATCGAGCGGCCGAGCCTCCACGACGCGTTCGTCGAGATCGTCGGCGCCAAGGCACTGGCCGACGCCGAAGCCGCAATGCTGACGGAGGCCGCGTGATGACCCTCGGCAAGCTCCGCCGCTCGCTCCGCCAGGCGATGACCGTCGCGCGCCGCGACTTCATGGCAACGGTGTTCGCGCCGACCTTCCTGATCTTCCTCCTTTCGCCGCTGCTCACGATCGGGTTCGGCGCGGCGGGCGGGTTTGGCGCGTCGACGATGGCGCAGAGCGCGATCGAGCGCAGCCGGCTGGTCGTGCTGACCGCGCCCGGCGAAAGCGCACCGATCACCACTGCCGACCAGCAGTTGCGCGGCATGTTCGGCCGCGAAGACGCACCGCCGCCGATCGAGTTTCGCACCCCCGACGCCAACCCCGGCGCGCAAGCGCGCGCGTTGATAGGCAGCCGCGAAGGCAATGTCGACGCCGTGCTCTACGGCCCGCTCGCCAAGCCGCACATCCTCTATGGCAACCATGCCGACAACGAGGCGAATTACCTCGCGACGATCGCGGAGCAAGTTGTGCGCACGCAACGGATCGGATCGTCCGCGCCGCTCAGCGTTCCGATCAAGACCCGGATCGCCCAGACTCAGGTCACCGTTACCGGGCATACCACTGCGGCGATGTTCGCGGTGATGGCGATCTTCCTGCTGACGCTGTTCCTGTCCGGCCTCACGATCGGGACGATGGCAGAGGAGCGCAACAACAAGGTGATCGAGGTGCTCGCCGCCGCCGTGCCGCTCGAATCGGTGTTTCTCGGCAAGCTGATCGGGATGTTTGGGGTGGCGTTGCTGTTCGTCGGCTTCTGGGGAACCGTCGCCAGCCAGATCACCAGCCTCCTGCCCCCAGGCATGGCGGCGGGGCTGGCGCAAGTCGCGCCGGCGGCGGGCAAGCTGATGTTCGCATTACTGTTCCTGATCTATTTCGTGATGTCGTATTTGCTCTTCGGCGCGGCGTATTTGATCCTCGGCGCGCAAGCCTCGACGCAGCGCGAGCTACAGATGATGTCGCTGCCGATGACGCTCGTCCAGATGGGCATGGTCGGGATGTCGACGGCGGCGGCGGCGAGTCCCGGTAGCCCGGTCGCGTGGATCGCTGCGATCTTTCCGTTCAGCTCGCCGATGGCGATGGCGGCACAGGCCGCGAACTCGCCGTCGCTGTGGCCGCATCTGATCGCAATCCTATGGCAGCTGCTTTGGGTGTCGGTCGTGATCTCGCTCGGCGCAAGTTGGTTCCGGCGCGGCGTGCTCAAGTCGGGCGGCGGCCCAAAGCGCCGCCGGTCGCAGCCGGCTACCGCTTGACCGCCGCACTATTGACATCGTTGTAAGTATAGGGTTCGTTGAACCCGAGGGAGAGTGGGCATGGCGACTCAATCGCAGGAATCGATCATGGACCTGGTGGCGAGCGCGCCGGCGATGAAATACGAAGGTCCGGTCGATCCGCTCGATGTCAGCCGCGCCGAGCTCTATCGCGACGACGTGTGGCAGGCGCCATTCAAGCAGCTCCGCGCGACGTCGCCGGTGCACAAGGTCGAGCACTCCGACTTCGGCCCCTATTGGTCGATCTCGACCTACAAGCCGATCCTGGAAGTCGAATCGCTCCCCGAAATCTTCTCGTCCGAAGCGGGCGGCATCACGATCGCCGACTTCCTGCCCGAGAGCGACATCAAGATGCCGATGTTCATCGCGATGGACCGGCCCAAGCATACCGGCCAGCGCCGCACCGTCGCCCCCGCCTTCACGCCGAGCGAGATGGTGCGGATGAAGGAGGACATCGTTCGCCGTACCGCCGAGGTTCTCGACACGCTCGAATATGGCAAGGAATTCGACTGGGTCGACACCGTGTCGATCGAGCTGACCACGCAAATGCTCGCGTTGCTGTTCGACTTTCCGTGGGAAGACCGGCGCAAGCTGACCTTCTGGTCGGACTGGGCAGGCGACATCGAGCTGGTCAAGACGCCCGAGCTTCGCGCCGAGCGGCTGACCCACATGTTCGAATGCGGCGCCTATTTCCAGAAATTGTGGAACGAGAAGGTCGGCAAGGAACCGACCCCCGACCTGATCAGCATGATGATCCATTCGGACGCGATGGCCGAGATGGACCAGTACGAGTTCCTCGGCAATCTCATCCTGCTGATTGTCGGCGGCAACGATACGACGCGCAACTCGATGAGCGCCGCGGCCTACGGCCTCGACCTGTTCCCCGACGAGCGCGCCAAGCTCGAGGCCGACCCGTCGCTGATCCAGAATGCTGTGCAGGAAATCGTCCGCTGGCAGACCCCGCTCGCGCATATGCGGCGCACCGCCACGCAGGATTACGAACTGGGCGGGCAGCAGATCAAGCAAGGAGACAAGCTCGCGCTCTGGTATCTATCGGCCAATCGCGACGAGAGCGTATTCGGCGACGATGCCGACCGGATCGTGGTCGATCGCCCCAATGCGCGGCGTCACCTCTCATTCGGGCACGGCATCCACCGCTGCGTCGGCGCTCGGCTTGCCGAACTGCAGATCAGCGTGCTGCTCGAGGAAATGGCCAAGCGCCGGATGCGGGTCAACGTGGTCGGCGAGCCGACTCGCGTATCGGCCTGCTTCGTCCACGGCTATCGCAAGCTGCCGGTCGAGATCAGCAAGTACTGATCGCCCCTATGGGGTAACCAAATGCATCCGCCGTTCGTATCTAGCGACGACGGAGACCGAGCATGACGAATCGACGCGAATTCCTGACCCTGGCTGGCGCAGGCGCTGCCAGCGTGGTGCTGTTCGGCTGCAGCTCAGCGCCGGCGCAGCCACCCGAAAAGTTCCAGGTGACGATGAGCGACGCGGCGTGGCGCAAGAAATTGGGGCCTGCGTCGTACGAGGTGCTGCGCCACGCCGACACCGAGCGGCCCTATTCGAGCCCGCTCAACGACGAGCACCGCACCGGCATCTTCTCATGCAAGGGCTGCGCGCTGCCGCTCTATTCGTCCAAGACCAAGTTCGACAGCGGCACCGGCTGGCCAAGCTTCTGGGCGCCGCTGCCCAATGCGGTGCGCACGGGGAGCGACGGATCGTTCGGCATGTCGCGCACCGAAGTCCATTGCCGCCGCTGCGGCGGGCATCTCGGCCACGTGTTCGACGACGGCCCGAAGCCGACGGGCAAGCGCTATTGCATGAACGGGCTGGCGATGAATTTCACGCCGGGAAGGGCGTAAGGCCGAAAATCTCTCCCTTGACGGGAGAGGATAGCGAAGCTTGGCAGCTTGCTGCCTAGCGCAGCTTGGAGAGGGTGAGACGCGAGGCGCTTGCTTGACGCTCCACCCTCTCAACTTCGACTAAGCCGCTGCGCGGCAAGTCTACGTATCCTCTCCCGTCAAGGGAGGGGAGTAGATTGTCAGTCCCGCACGCCGATCATCCGGCCGCCGCCGGTCAGGCTCGCCATTTCGACCTTGGGGGCGCTGGCGGCGGCGAACTGGTCGGTGCCGGGCTTGCCGTCGGCGTAGATGAAGCCATTGGTCGGATAGACGGTGGTGCCGAGCCCGCCCTGCGGACCGTACCACACCTTGACCTCACTCCAGTCGCCCGCCGCCGAGACGTCGACCGCACGCGCGCTATATTCGACGCCACCGCGACGCGACCAATTGGCATGGTTGAGCAGGACTTCGCGATCGCTCACCACCGCCGCGACGGTGGCGACATGACCGAGCCGCATATGGCTGCTCGAGCGGAACGACAGCACCGCGCCGACCTCGGGCGTGTTGCCGCGATCGTACTTGCCGGCAGCTTGCGACCACCAGGTATCGGCATTGCCGAAAATCTGGATGCCCGACACTTCGCGGGCATAAGGCGCGCACTGCCAGAACCGCGCTTGCGCGGGAACCACCGTCACCAGGACGCACGACAACACCAGCGCGAATCGCGCTGCGAAAACAACGAATTTCATGGGACCCCCCAAAAGGTCGCTTCGAACTATGGATTGTGCGTTAGGGGGCGAATTCCGGGGTGGAAACCCCAGCGGTAGGACGAATGGAACCTTTCACGACGAACGGTGTTGCCGCGCCGACGAGTGCCCCAAATAGCCGTTAAGCCCAGCCCGCTTCGCCTGTGCTGGGCCGCGAAATCGGTGCCGAATTGCCTCAGTCGGTGATGTGCGGCGCGCCCTCGCGCTCGGCTGCCGCCAGCCCACTCAGCCGCGCCTCATGCTCGGCGCGCCCGAACGGAAACCGCGTGAACATGAACGCCGCCGACATTGCCAGCGCCAGGTAAATGAGGATGAACATCAGGATGAGATTGTCGATCTTGCCCGCAGGCGCGGTCGCGGGATCGATCTTGTCCTGAAGCCCTGCGAGCGCCAGGATGGTGCCGGCGACGGCGATGCCGAGCCCCGACGTGCATTTCTGGACGAAGAACGATCCGGCGAAGAACACGCCTTCGTTGCGGCGCCCGGTGCGCGCCTGCGATTCCTCGACGACATCGGCCATCATCGACGCGCCGAGGATGAACGACGACACGTTGAGCGCGGTCGACAGCGCGAAGATCGGGTAGAGTACCATGACCCGCACGTCACCCGGCGGCGGCAGCACGTGCGCGAACCGCATCACATAGGGCAGCATGTGGAACAGCGTGCCGGCGACGATGAAGGCGCAGGCGGCGCGCGGCTTGCTGGTGTTGCGCCCCAGCCGCGGCGCGACCACGAACGCCGCGCCGGCCCCGACGAACAGCGTTAGCGGCAGCAGCTTGAGCGCGCCCGGCCCGAGCTGCCAGGCATAAGCGTAGAAGTAATTGGCCAGCGCGTAGCTGATCCCCTGATTGGTATAGGCGCACACGCCCGCCAGGATCAGCACCAGGAAGCCGCGATTGTTGATCGTCTGGAACAGCTCGCGCAGAACCGCGCCGATCGATTGCTGCCGGCTCTCGACCTGCGGCAGCCGGCGGATCTCGCCGTGCGTGCCCAGCGCCGAGACCAGGATCGCCGCGACCATCAGCACTGCCGAGGCGATTGCGAGGTTGTGGTAGCCGTTGGGGTTGAACAGTCCGTTGGGATAATCGGGCCGCGCCGTCAGCAGCACGCCGTAAGCGAGAAGCACAATGCTCAGCCCCCCTGCCCAGCCGAACAGATAGCGGTAGGCGGTGACTCGCGTGCGCTCGTCATAGTCGGTGGTCAGCTCAGGCGTCAGCGCCTGGCTCGGCACTTCGAAGCAGCTCACCGCGCTGCGCACGATCACCGCGGTCACGAACAGCCAGCCGAGCCGGAAGGCTTCGCTCCCCGCGGGCGGGTTCCATAACAGCAGCCACCCGATCGCGATCGGCAACGCGGACGCGTACATCCATGGGTGCCGCCGTCCCCAGCGGCTGCGCGTGCGATCGGACAGCACGCCGACCATCGGATCGATGAAGGCGTCGAGCACCAACGCGGCCATGATCACCAACCCGACCCTGAACGAATTCAGGCCGAGCACTTGGTTGTAATAGATCAGCAGAAAGGTACCGAACGCCGCATCCTTCGCGCCATAGGCGACCGACCCGAACCCGTAAGCGAGCGTGACCGCGTTCGACAGCCGCCGCCGGACCGGAACGACGATCCCGCTCATGCCGACGCCGCCTGCAGCGCATCGAACAGCCCCGGCACCTGCTCGTCCCAGCTTGCGCGCGTGCCGATCAGCATCCCCCCGTCAACCAGGATGTGCGTGCCGGTCACGAAGGCCGCCTCCTCGCTGGCGAGGAAGGCCACCGCCGCGGCGATGTCCTCCGGCCGGCCGGCGCGCTGCACCGGCTGCGCCTTGGCAGCGGTCGCTGCGATCATCGCGTTGGCCTGGTCGCGCACTGCCCCCTCCAGCCCGAGCGCGGAGGTGAAGATGTTGGTGGTGATGAACCCCGGCACCACGGCGTTGACGCGGATCTTGTGCCTAGCAAGGTCGGCAGCGGCCATCTTGGTGAGGTGGAGCACGCCGGCCTTGGCGGTCGAATAAGCGGTCGGCGCGTAGCCCGACCCGAGCGCCGACACCGACGAGGTGTTGACGATCGCGCCGCCCCCGCGCTTCGCGATGAGCGGCGCGGCATACCGGATGCCGAGCGCGACCGACCGCAGTAGCAGCGCCATCGTGCGGTCCCAGTCGTCGGGCGAAATCTCGTCGATCTTGTCGCGCGATCCCGCGGCGCCGGCATTGTTGAACACCACGTCGAGGCCGCCTGCGGCGTCGGCGGCAGCCATCAAGGCCTCGATCTCGGCGGCTTGAGTCACGTCGGTACGTTGGAAGCGGATCCGGCCGTTGGAGGTTTCGGCGAGCGCCTGGCCACCCGCCACATCCAGGTCCCCGACCAGGACTTCGGCGCCTTCCTCGGCGAGCCGAAGCGCGGTCGCGCGGCCGATGCCCGACGCGCCGCCGGTGACGACCGCACGCTTGCCCTGGAAACGCATTCAACTCTCCCGCCCGGATTTTTTTGGCAGCATAGAGGGGGTGGAAACCGGGTCAATCGGACTTTTCGAATTTCGGGTTTGGAAGCGCTTGCCGCGGAAGCGTTGCCAATCTACCAAATCGCCGCACCGGTCTCAGGAGATTAGGATGGCGCTCGACGCCGAAACCTTCGACGCGCTGATCGATACCGTCCGCCGGTTCGTCGCGGGACGGCTCCGCCCGCTCGAGGCGGAGGTCGAGGCGAACGATGCGATTCCCGACGACGTGGTGCGCGAAATGCGTGAGATGGGGCTGTTCGGCCTTTCCATCGGTGAGGATTATGGCGGGCTCGGGCTGACGATGCTCGAGGAGGCGAAGGTCGCGATCGAGCTCGGCCGCACCACGCCTGCTTTCCGATCGACCTTCGGCACCAATGTCGGGATCGGCAGCCAGGGCCTCGTGATGGCCGGCAACGACGCGCAGAAGGCCGAATGGCTGCCCCGGATCGCGAGCGGCGAGGTGATCACAAGCTTCGCGCTCACCGAGCCCGACGTCGGCAGCGATTCCGGCGCGGTGAAGACCAAGGCGGTGTGGGACGGGCAGGCCTACCGACTGTCGGGCACCAAGCGCTTCATCACCAACGCCGACAAGGCCGACCTGTTCACCGTGATGGCGCGCACGGGCGACGATCCCGGCGCGCGCGGCGTCTCCGCCTTCCTCGTCCCGCGCGACCTGGCCGGCGTGTCGATCGGCGAGCCCGAGAAGAAGATGGGGCAGAAGGGCGCGAAGGTCGCCGACGTGATCTTCGACGACGTGATCGTGCCGGTCGAGAACCGGCTTGGCGCCGAGGGCGAAGGCTTCAAGATCGCGATGCGTGTGCTCGACCGCGGGCGGCTGCACATCAGTGCGGTGTGCGTCGGCGTCGCGGAGCGGCTGATCGCCGACTGCGTGGTGTATGCGACCGAGCGCAAGCAGTTCGGAAAAGCCATCGCCGAGCATCAGCTGATCCAGGGCATGATCGCCGATTCGAAGACCGAAGCTTTGGTCGCGCGCGCGATGGTGCTGCAGACTGCGGCGGCCAAGGATGCCGGCAAGGATGTCGTGCTCGAATCCGCCGCCGCGAAGTATTTCGCCAGCGAGATGGTCGGCCGAGTCGCGGACCGCGCGGTGCAAATCTATGGCGGCGCCGGCTATATCGCCGATTACGGGATCGAACGGCTGTACCGCGACGTCCGATTGTTCCGCATCTACGAAGGCACCAGCCAGATCCAGCAGATCATCATCGCCCGCGAGACGATCAAGCGGGGTGGATAATCATCGGGAGTAAGATATGGACACGAGCAAGCTTTTCAGCCTCGAAGGGCGCGTCGCGCTCATCACCGGCGGGTCGCGTGGCATCGGCAAGATGATCGCCGAAGGCTATATCGCCCAGGGCGCCAAGGTCTACATCTCGTCGCGCAAGGCGCCTGCATGCGAAGAGACCGCGGCCGAGCTCGGCCCCAATTGCATTCCGCTTCCCGAAGACGTTTCGACCGTCGAGGGATGCCGCTCGCTCGCCGCGAAGATGGCAGAGCACGAGGACCACCTCGACATCCTCGTCAACAATGCCGGCGCGGCGTGGGGCGTGCCGTTCGAGGAATTCCCCGAAAGCGGTTGGGACAAGGTGATGAACCTCAACGTCAAATCGCCGTTCTTCCTGACCCAGGCGCTACACGGCATGCTCAAACAGCGGGCGAGCTACGATGCGCCGTCCAAGGTCATCAACATCACTTCGATCGACGGCTTGCGGCTGAATCCATGGGAGACGTACAGCTATCACGCCTCCAAGTCGGCGCTGATCTATCTCACCAAGCGGATGGCGGCGCGGCTGATCGAGGACGGCATCATCGTGACGAGCCTCGCCCCCGGCGCGTTCGCCAGCGAGATGAACCGCGCCGCGCGCGACCATGGCGACGAGGTTGCCAAGGGCATCCCGATGCGCCGCATCGGCACGCCTGAAGACATGGCGGGCGCCGCGATCTTCCTCGCATCCCGCGCGTCGGACTATGTCGTCGGCGACACGCTGGTGGTCGATGGCGGGCTGGTCAACGCACAAGTCGGAACGTCGATCGACGCCTAGCTGGCGGATTGCGGGTGGTTGGGCGTCAGGATCAGCGTCCGCCCTTCGACTCGCCAGCTCTTGAGCCGCGACAGGAAGTTCATCCCGACGACGTCCATGTCGCCAAACGCCGGCGAGGTGACGATCGGCAAGTCGCGCGCGACGATGTTGCCGATGCGCAGTTCGGGCACCGTCGCGGTCTGCGCGCGGATCGACCCGTTGGCGGTCTGGATGATCATCGGGAACGGGCTGTTGGCGGCTTCGATCCCCGCCGCGCTCGCGGTCTCGGTCGACAAAGCGGTGACGGTCGCGCCGCTGTCGACCAGCATCCGCCGCTCGACCTGACCGAACTTGACGGCGACCCAGAAATGGCCATCGCTCGCCATCGGGATCCGCGTCTCCTTGCCGACCACGGCCTGATCCTGATCGAGGTGGAGGAACTTGGCGACTCGCGCGAACGCCGGATCGAACCGCCCGCGCTCGCCGATCAGCATCACCGCCAGCCCGATCCCGCCGACCATCAGCGCAAACGAGACGATCTGCCCCACCAAGCGAAACCGCCGCGCGAGCAGCAGCACCACGACGACGCCCGCGATCAGCAGATAGAGCGGCACCGATCCCGCGAACCCGTCAGCCATGCGCCTGCCCTGCCATGCCGCAGATGTATGGCGGCTGACGCGGTTTCGCCAGAGGCCGGGCTAGCGCGCGATGCCGCCCGCCGCGAGCACCGCCAGCGTCACCAGTTCGCTCGCGGTGCTCGTCATCGGGGCGATCTGGACGGGCTTTTCCATCCCCACCAGCATCGGCCCGATCACCGCGTCGCCGCCGAGCTCACGCAACAGCTTGGCCGAGATGTTGGCGCTTTGCAGCCCCGGCATGATCAGCACATTGGCTGGGCCGGAGAGCCGCGCGAAGGGATAATTGGCAAGCTGCCGGGGATTGAGCGCGACGTCGGGCGCCATCTCGCCTTCATATTCGAAATTCACCCCGCGCTTGTCGAGCACGCCGACCGCATCGCGCAGGTTCTCGAGCCACTTGCCCTCGGGATTACCAAAGGTCGAATAGCTGAGGAACGCCACGCGCGGCTCGTGCCCCATACGGCGCGCGACCGCGGCGGTCTGTTCGGCGATGTCGGCGAGTTCTTCGGGCGACGGGCGTTCGTTGACCGTGGTGTCGGCCATGAACACGGTGTGGCTCTGCCCGACCATGACGTGGATGCCGAACGCGGTGCGTCCCGGCTCGATGTCGATCACGCGGCGGACCTCGCGCATCGTCTGGGCGTAGGTGCGGGTGATGCCGGTGATCATCGCATCGGCCTCGCCGAGCTGGAGCATCGTCGCGCCGAAGGTATTGCGGTCCTGGTTGATCATCCGCTCGACATCGCGGCGCAGATAGCCGCGGCGCTGAAGCCGCAAATAGAGGAAGTCGACCATTCGCGGGACGAGCGTCGAGGTGCGGCTGTTGTGCACTTCATATTGCTCGACATCGCGGACGCCGAGCGCGCGCAAGCGGTCGTGGACGTCGTCTCGCCCGACCAGCACCGGGGTGCCGTAGCCGCCTTCCTTGAAGGCGACCGCGGCGCGCAGCACGACCTCTTCCTCGCCCTCGGCGAACAGTACGCGCTTGGGCCGAGCGCGCGCGCCTTCGTACGCGAGCGTGAGCACCGAGGTGGTCGGGTTGAGCCGCCCGCGCAGTTTCTGGCGATAGGCGGCCATGTCGAGGATTGGCTTGGTCGCGACGCCCGAATCCATCGCCGCCTTGGCAACCGCCGCGGGCACCATTTCCATCAGCCGCGGATCGAACGGCGCCGGGATGATGTAATCGGGGCCGAACGAGTGGCGCACGCCGTACGCCACCGCAACCTCCTCGGGCACTTGCTCGCGCGCGAGTTCGGCGATCGCGTTCGCTGCGGCGATCTTCATCTCCTCGTTGATCCCGGTCGCGCGAACGTCGAGCGCGCCGCGGAAGATGAACGGGAAGCCGAGCACATTGTTGACCTGGTTGGGATAGTCCGAGCGCCCGGTGGCGATGATCGCGTCGGGGCGTGCTTCCTTCGCCAATTCGGGGAGGATCTCCGGCACCGGGTTGGCCATCGCGAAGATGATCGGGGCCTTGGCCATGTTCTTGACCATTTCGGGCGTCACCGCGCCCGCCGCGGACAGCCCCAGAAACACGTCGGCGCCGTCGAGCGCCTCCTGCAATGTGCGCTTGTCGGTCTTGACCGCATGGGCGGACTTCCACTGGTCCATCCCGGTTTCGCGGCCTTGGTAGATCACGCCCACACGGTCGCACATGATGACATGGTCGTGGCGGACACCCATCGCCTTGATCAGCTCGGTGCACGCGATCGCCGCCGCACCCGCGCCGTTCACCGCGATCTTGATCTCCGAAAGATGCCGCCCTGTCAGCAGGCAGGCGTTGATCAGCCCGGCGGCGGTGATGATCGCGGTGCCGTGCTGATCATCGTGGAACACCGGGATGTTCATCCGCTCGCGCAGCGTCTGCTCGATGATGAAGCACTCTGGGGCCTTGATGTCCTCGAGGTTGATCCCGCCGAACGACGGCTCGAGCAATTCGACGCAATTGATGAAGGCGTCGACATCCTCGGTCTTCACTTCGAGGTCGATCGAATCGACGTCGGCGAAGCGCTTGAACAGCACCGCCTTGCCTTCCATCACCGGCTTCGACGCCAGCGCGCCGAGGTTGCCCATGCCGAGGATCGCGGTGCCGTTCGAGATGACTGCGACGAGATTGCCCTTGGTGGTGTAATCGTACGCGGTGGCCGGATCGTCGGCGATCGCCTGGACCGGCACCGCGACACCGGGCGAATAGGCCAGCGCGAGGTCGCGCTGAGTCGCCATCGGCTTCGACGCGACGATCTCGATCTTGCCGGGCCGCCCCTCCGAATGGAACAGCAGCGCCTCGCGGTCGGAGAATTGGGCGGACTTTTCTTCGGTCATTCGGCGGCAACCTCTCTGTTGCGTTTGCCTTAGGACAATCCTCGCCCGCCCGTCACCCCGCACTTGTTGCGCGCTCTGGCGACGCCCGAGGCGATTTTGCTTGTGGATAAGTGGAGACCGGAACACGTCCGGCATGACGCCTGTGATTTTTGGCGCTAGCTCCCGACCATGGCCGACGTCGCCCCAACCCCGATGATGGCGCAATATCTCGCGCTCAAGGCGGAAGCCGGCGATTGCCTTTTATTCTATCGCATGGGTGATTTCTTCGAATTGTTCTTCGAGGATGCCAAGGTCGCGAGCGCGGTGCTCGACATCGCGCTGACCGCGCGCGGCGAGCATGAAGGCGAGAAGATCCCGATGTGCGGCGTGCCAGCGCATGCCGCGGTCGGATACCTCGAGCGACTGATCAAGGCGGGGCATCGCGTCGCGATTGCCGACCAGACGGAGAGCCCCGCGGAGGCGAAGAAGCGCGGCGGGTCGAAGGCGCTGGTCGCGCGTGCGATCATTCGCGTGGTGACCGCGGGGACGCTGACCGAAGAGGCACTGCTCGACGCGCGGACGGCGAACTGGTGCGTCGCGATCGGCGAAGCGGCAGGCGGCGTTGCGGTGGCGGCGGCCGATGTGTCAACCGGGCGCTTCGAACTGGTCGAGACCGATGCCGGCGGGCTCTCCGCCGAACTCGCGCGGCTGAGCGGCGCCGAAGTGCTGGCGTGCGAGGGCAGCGCTTTCGTCCAGCATGCGACCGCAGAACGCCCGCGTGGAGAGTTCGATTCGACCGCCGCCGAAACACGGCTCAAGCGAGTCTACGGCGTCGCGACACTCGACGGGTTCGGGCAAATGAGCCGCGCGGGGCTCGCGGCGGCGGGCGGTTTGGTCGCCTATCTCGAACATACCGCGAAGGGCGCGCTGCCTTTCCTGCGCGCGCCACGCATCGCCAGCGCGGCGCAGTCGATGGCGATCGATGCCGCGACCCGCGACAGCCTGGAACTGACTCAGACTCAGACCGGGCAACGCAAAGGCAGCTTGCTCGACGCGATCGACCGTACGGTGACCGGCGCCGGTGCGCGGTTGCTCGCGGCGGATGTCGGCGCGCCGTTGATGGACCGCGCGGCAATCGAGGCGCGGCTCGATCTGGTGCAGCGGCTCCACGACGATGGGGCTCTGCGCGAGAGCTTGCGCGCGACCTTGCGCAGCCTGCCCGACATCGGCCGCGCGATCGGGCGGATCGCCGCGGGGCGCGGCAGCCCACGCGACCTCGGCCAGTTGCGCGACGGACTCGACGGCGCATGGCTGCTCGGTGAGCGGATCGACGGCCTCGCCGCGCCGCCGCCGCTGCTCCAGGAGATCGTGCCCCGGCTGCGCGGCCACGGCGCGCTGATCGACCTGCTCAAGCGAGCGCTCGTTCTGACGCCACCGATCGACGCGTCGGACGGCGGCTATATCGCCGAAGGCTACGATTCCGCGCTCGACGATCTGCGCGATGTCGGCGCCGGCGGCCGGCGCGCGATCGCCGCGCTCGAGGCCGAATACCGCGCCCGCACCGGGACGACCGCGCTGAAGATCCGCCACAACGGCGTGCTGGGCTATCATGTCGAAGTGCCCGCACGCGCCGCCGACGCGCTGATGGCGCCCGAGAGCGGCTTCACCCATCGCCAGACGCTCGCCGGCGTGGTGCGTTTCAATGCGCCCGAGTTGCACGAGCTGGCGATGGAGGTGACCCAAGCGGGCAGCCACGCGCTCGCCGCGGAGGCCGCGCACCTCGAGGAGCTGACGGCGGCCGCGCTCGCCAGCCGCGAGGCGATCGCCGCGACCGCCGACGCGCTCGCTCGGCTCGACGTCTCGGCGGGCCTCGCCGAACGCGCCGCAGAGGACGGCTGGGCGCGGCCCGCCTTGGTCGATCACGCCTGTTTCGAAGTCGAAGCGGGGCGACACCCGGTGGTCGAAGAAGCGGTCAAGCGCAGCGGCGAGCGGTTCGTCGCTAATGACTGCGTTCTGTCGGAAAACAACCGGCTATGGCTCGTCACCGGCCCCAACATGGGCGGCAAGTCGACCTTCCTGCGCCAGAACGCGCTGATCGCGGTGCTCGCCCAGGCCGGCAGCTTCGTGCCCGCGACGCGCGCCAAGCTCGGCTTGGTCGATCGTCTGTTCAGCCGCGTCGGCGCGTCGGACAATCTCGCCCGCGGGCGTTCGACCTTCATGGTCGAGATGGTCGAAACCGCCGCGATCCTGGCGCAGGCGACGCCGCAGTCTTTCGTGATCCTCGACGAAGTCGGGCGCGGCACGTCTACGTACGACGGCCTCGCCATCGCCTGGGCAGTGGTCGAGGCGATCCACGAGGACAATCGCTGCCGCTGTCTGTTCGCGACGCATTACCACGAGCTGACTCGCCTCGCCGAACGCTGCGACGCGCTCACGCTGCACCACGTTCGCGCTCGCGAATGGAAGGGCGACCTGGTCCTGCTCCACGAAGTCGCCGACGGCCCCGCCGACCGCAGCTACGGCATCGCGGTCGCTCGGCTCGCCGGAATGCCGCCCGCCGCAGTGTCGCGCGCCAAGGCGGTGCTCGCCAAGCTCGAGGCCGGCCGCGCCAAGACCGGCGGGCTGGCAGCGGGACTGGACGATCTGCCACTGTTCGCCGCGGCGGTCGAGGCCGAGGAGGAGCAATGCGATGCGATCCGGCGCGAGGTCGAAACGCTAGACATCGACGCGCTCACCCCCCGCGACGCGCTTGAGGTGCTGTACCGCCTGAAGACGCTGGCGCGCGAGGCGTGACGCGACAGTCAGCGTCGCCTATCTAAGGCGCATGTCCTCGCGCTTCGCCCATTTGCCGCACCGCCGCGCGATCATCGATCGGCGCGGGGTGGCCGAAACACTGGCGGCGGTCGAGGGAAGCGACATCGCGAAGCTGCGCAAGGCGGCGACCGCGTTGCTCAACACCGCGCTCGCCGATGGTCGCGCCGAGATCGAGCGGCGGTTGCTCGCGCATCCGTCGCGCGGCCTCGAGATCGCGAACAGCCAAGCATTCCTGATCGATCAGATCCTGCGGCTGCTCTACGATTTCACCGTCCAGCGGCTTTATCCGCGCAGCAACCCGACCGCCGCCGAGCGGCTGACCTTGCTTGCGGTCGGCGGGTATGGGCGCGGCGAGATGGCGCCCCATTCCGACGTCGATCTCGCCTTCCTGACGCCGTGGAAGGAAACGCCGTGGCACGAGCAAGTCGTCGAGACGATGCTCTACGCCTTGTGGGACCTGGGCCTGAAGGTGGGCCAGTCGACGCGCGGGCTCGATGAGATGGTGCGCCAGGCCAAGGGCGACGTGACGATCCGCACCGCCTTGCTCGAAGCGCGCTACGTGTGGGGCGACGAGCAACTCTACGAAGACGCGCAGCGCCGCTTCAAGGCGGAGGTACAGTCGGCAGCGGCGCGCGAATTCGTCGCCGAAAAGCTCGCCGAGCGCGAAGCGCGGCACAAAAGGATGGGCGACTCGCGCTATGTTGTCGAACCCAACGTCAAGGAGGGCAAAGGCGGGCTGCGCGATCTTCACACGCTGTTCTGGATCGGCAAGTACGTCCACAACGTCCAGGGTGCGGCGCAGTTGGTCGACGCCGGCCTGTTCACGCCTTCCGAATATGCCCGCTTCCACCGCGCCGACAATTTCCTGTGGGCGGTGCGTTGTCACCTTCACGCGATCACCGGTCGCGCCGAGGACCGGTTGACCTTCGATGTCCAGCGCGATCTCGCCGAGCGGATGCGGTTCGCGGACCGGCCCGGCAAGTCGCGGGTCGAACGCTTCATGCAATATTACTTCCTCCAGGCGAAAGCCGTGGGCGACTTGACCGGCGTGTTCCTGGCGCATCTCGACGACGCCTTTGCAGCGCGTGGGCGGCGGTTCGGGCTGCCGACGATCCGGCGGCGGCCAGTCAAGCTCAACGGCTTCGTGCTCGACCGCGGGCGACTGGCGCTGCCGCGCGACACCTTCTTCGCCGAGAAGCCCACCCGGCTGATCGAGATGTTCGCGCTTGCCGACCGGCATGGCTTGCAAATCCACCCGCTGGCGATGCGCGCCGCCGCGCGCGACGCGAAGCTGGTCGATGACATCCGCCGCTCGCCGGACGCCAATGCGCTGTTCCTCGACGTGCTGACCAGCCCGCATCATCCCGAAACGGCGTTGCGCTGGATGAACGAGGCGGGCGTGTTCGGCCGCTTCGTGCCCGATTTTGGCCGAGTCGTCGCGCAGATGCAATTCGACATGTACCATCACTTCACGGTCGACGAGCACACGATCCACGCAATCGGGTTGCTCAGCCGGATCGAGAAAGGCGACCTCAACGACGATCATCCGTTGAGCCATGCGATCATGAAGCAGATCGCCTCGCGCCGCGTGCTCTACGCTGCGGTGCTGCTCCACGACATCGCCAAGGGGCGCGGCGGCGACCATTCGGTGCTGGGCGCCGAGGTTGCGCGGCGGCTGTGCCCGCGCTTCGGGCTCAGCGCGGCGGAAACCGAAATGGTCGCGTGGCTGGTGCGGCATCACCTGCTGATGTCGGCAACGGCATTCAAGCGCGATCTGTCGGACTTCAAGACGATCCTCGACTTCTGCGAGATCGTACAGAGTCCCGAGCGGCTGCGGCTGTTGCTCACGCTCACCGTGGTCGACATCCGCGCGGTTGGGCCTGGGGTATGGAACGGGTGGAAACGGCAATTGCTGACCGATCTGTTCGAAGCAGCCGAAGAAGTGCTGCGGCTCGGCCATAAACAGAAGGGACGAAACGAGCGGATCGCCGCCAAGCAAGAAACGGTCGCCAACGCGCTCGGTTGGGCTGACGCGGCGTTCGCAAAGGTGGTGAAGCGGCTGCCCGAGGCCTATTGGATCGCCGAACCCGAGGACGCACTGGTCGCCAACCTCAGGCTGATCGCCGACGCCGGCACCGAGCCGCTGTCGATAGCGGCCGCGGTCGATCGGGACCGCGGCGCGACGCTCGTCACGATCTATGCCGCCGACCATCCCGGGCTGTTCTATCGGATCGCCGGCGCGATCAGCGTGGCGGGCGGCAACATCATCGACGCGCGCATCCACACCACTCGCGACGGCATGGCGCTCGACAATTTCCTGGTGCAGGATCCGATCGGGCGGCCGTTCGACGACGCACGGCAGCTCGCGCGGCTCAAACGCGCGATCGAGGATTCGCTCGCCAACCGCACGCGGCTGGCCGACCGGCTCCGCGCCAAGCCGCTCCCTCGCCCGCGCGCCGAAGCGTTCGACATCAGCCCTGCCGCGTTCATCGACAACCACGCATCGAGCCGCTTCACCGTCGTCGAGGTCAATGCGCGCGACCGGCCGGCGTTGCTGTCGAGCCTAGCCCACGCGCTGTTCCAATCGAAGGTGACGATTCACTCGGCGCACGTCGCGACCTATGGGGAACGCGCGGTCGATACCTTCTATGTGACCGACCTGACGGGCGACAAGATCGACACCCCGGCACGAGTCAGGACGCTCGAACGCCGGCTGGTCGAGGCCGCGTCGGGCAAGATTGCTCAAGAGATCGAAGCGGATTCGCGAAAATCACCCGTTCGGGCGATAGTGTAGCGCCCGCCGGGTGCGATCATCGCGCGGCAGACAAGAGGGAGATCGACGATGCCGGTATTGGGGATTGGCGGATTGTTCTTTCGCGCGGCCGACCCGGACGCGCTCAACGCCTGGTACCGCGAGCATCTCGGCGTTGGCGCGGGATGCGCCGCCGAGGATACCGGGCCGGTCGACGAATGGAGCTGGAACACGCAGGGCGGACCCGTCGTATTCTCGCCGTTCAAGGCGGGGACGGATTATTGGGCGGCGGAGAACCAATATATGCTCAACTTGCGCGTGAGCGACATCGACGGGCTGATCGCCAGCCTGACCGGCAGCGGGATCGAGGTGACCACCAAACCCGAGTGGAACGACCCGTCGGTCGGCAAGTTCGCGCGCATCCACGATCCTGAGGGTAACGCGATCGAATTGTGGGAGCCGCCGGCAGCCTGATCTGATCGGAGGCGGCACGGAGTGAATCCGCGCCGTCGGCCGGCGCTCCGCGCCGCCGGCCGGTGTCGCCGACGAGACGTGAAACAGCTTTCGCTATTTCACTTCGGCGACAGCACCATCAGCATTTGCCGACCTTCCATTCGCGGATAGGATTCGACCTTGGCGTCCTCGACCGTGTCTTCCTGCACGCGCTTCAACAGGTTCATGCCAAGCTGGCCGTGGCTCAGCTCGCGACCGCGGAATCGCAAGGTGATCTTGACCTTGTCGCCCTCGCCGATGAACTTGTGCACCGCCTTCATCTTCGTCTCATAATCATGATCGTCGATGTTGGGACGCATCTTGATCTCCTTGATCTCCTGCGTCTTCTGGCTCTTGCGGGCGAGATTGGCCTTTTTCTGCGCCTCGTACTTGAACTTGCCGACGTCGAGGAACTTGGCGACCGGCGGATCGGCGTTGGGCGACACTTCGACGAGGTCGAGACCCAGTTCGCGCGCCTGCTCCATCGCTTCGCGCGTGTACATCACGCCCAGATTCTCGCCCTCGTGATCGATCACGCGGACCTTGGGCGACTGGATGAATTCGTTGAATCGGGGGCCGTTCATCGGCGGCGTCTGCAGCGGACGGCGCATATTGGGCGGTGGGATAGGTGTAGCTCCTGTGATCGTTGGACGGTCGATATAGTGAATTACGCGGGCAAGCGAAAGCGCCCGCGGTCGATTCAGGCGAGATCGGGCGGCAGCGCGTCCTTGGCGAGCTGCGCAGTGACCTCCGCCAGGCTCAGCACCTGCTGCCGATCGGACCCGAGCTGGCGCAGCGCGACGGTGCCTTCATCGGCCTCGCGCTTGCCGACGACGAGCAGGTTGGGGACCTTGGCGAGGCTGTGCTCGCGCACCTTGTAATTGATCTTTTCGTTGCGCAGGTCGGTCTCGACGCGCAGCCCCGCCTTGCGCAACTCGGCCGCGACCTGTTCGGCATAGTCGTCCGCGTCGGACACGATCGTCGCCACCACCGCCTGCGTCGGCGCCAGCCACAGCGGGAAGCGCCCGGCATGATGCTCGATCAAGATGCCGATGAAGCGCTCGAACGTGCCGAGGATGGCGCGGTGGAGCATCACCGGGCGGTGGCGCTCGCCATCGTCGCCGACATAGCTCGCGTCGAGCCGCTCGGGCAGCACGCGGTCCGATTGGATCGTCCCGACCTGCCACGTCCGCCCGATCGCGTCCGTCAGGTGGAACTCGAGCTTCGGCGCGTAAAACGCGCCCTCGCCCGGCAATTCCTCGAACTTGGCCTTGATCGAATCGTTGAGGCTCGACGACAGCACCGCTTCGCGCAGCTCGGCCTCGGCTTTGTCCCACATCTCATCGCTGCCGAAGCGCTGGTCGGGCCGCAAAGCCAGCTTGACCGCGTAATCCTCGAAGCCGAGGTCGTGATAGACACTGTCGAGCAACTCGCAGAACGCGCGGACTTCCTCGACGAGTTGGTCCTCGCGCACAAAGATATGCGCGTCGTCCTGCGTGAACTGGCGGACTCGCATGATACCGTGGAGCGCACCGTGCGGCTCATTGCGGTGGCAACACCCGAACTCCGCCATCCGGATCGGCAAGTCGCGGTAACTCTTGATTCCCTGCTTGAAGATCAGGACATGCGCGGGGCAGTTCATCGGCTTCAACGCCATCAGGTCGGCCTTGCCCGACAGCACCGGCGCCTCGTCGTCGACACTCGGGATCTCGTCGGGAACGACGAACATGTTCTCGCGATACTTGCCCCAATGGCCGGACTGCTCCCATTGGCGCGCATCCATCAGCTGCGGCGTCTTGACCTCGGCATAGCCCGCCGCGTCCAGCCGGCGGCGCATATAGGCTTCGAGCTGGCGCCACAGGATGAAGCCTTGCGAATGCCAGAACACGGAACCCTGTGCTTCGGCCTGCAGATGGAACAGGTCCATTTCCTGCCCGATCTTGCGGTGATCGCGCTTCGCCGCTTCCTCGAGCCGAAACAGGTGCTGGTCGAGTTGCTTCTTGTTGAGCCAGCCGGTGCCGTAAATGCGGCTCAGCATCGCGTTGTTCTGGTCGCCGCGCCAATAGGCGCCGGAGACTCGCGTCAGCTTGAAGGCGGCCGGATCGAGCTTACCGGTCGAGGCCAGGTGCGGCCCGCGACACATGTCGAGCCAGGCATCTTCGCCCTTACCGGCGCGGTACACCGTCAATTCCTCGCCCTCGGGCAGTTCCGCGGCCCATTCGGCCTTGAAGCTCTCGCCGTTGTTCCGCCAACGCGCGATCAGGTCGGCGCGGCTCCATACCTCACGGATCAGCGGCTCGTCCCTAGCGATGATCCGCCGCATCTCGGATTCGATCGCGGGCAAGTCTTCCTCGGTGAACGGCCGGTCCTTGGGCGCGAAGTCGTAATAAAAGCCGTCGTCCGTCGACGGACCGAACGTGATCTGCGTGCCGGGGAACAGGTTCTGCACGGCCTCCGCCAGCACGTGCGCGAAATCGTGGCGAGCGAGTTCGAGCGCGTCCTTTTCGTCGCGGCTCGTCACCAGTGCGAGGTTGGCGTCGGCCTCCAGCGGCCGGCCGATGTCGCGCAGCTCGCCATCGACCCGCGCGGCGATCGCCGCCTTGGCGAGGCCCGGCCCAATCGCCGCGGCGATGTCGGCCGGGGTCGTGCCGGGCGCGACCTCACGAACCGAGCCGTCGGGGAGCGTGATCGAGAGCATTTCCATGGGTCTTCCTGTCCGTTGCGCGCGCCTATGCACGGGCTGGCGTCCGAGGGAAAGACTGGAACGGGAGAGCAGACGCCGGCCTCACCCGTTCCCGGGCGAAGTCCTCGGCGTCGCGGTCAGATGCGCGCGCCGAACACTCCCCGGGGACCCGGGATGGTGGTAGTGGTGGTCGAGGCGAACGCGCGGTTCATGAGCATGGATATAGGCAAGACCGGTCGCGAAGGCCAGTCAGCCCTTCGCCTCCGCAACGCGCTGCTGCAATTGCCACTCGATCGATCCCCAAATCTGTTCCGTATGCCGGGCGACGGCGTCGCGCATCGCCTTGTCGTTGGGAAGCGACGCCTCGATCTGGTCGACCGCGGCGACATTGGCGCGCTTGAGCACATCGACGGTCGTGACGGGATCGGGGTCGTTGCTGAGCAGCGACAGCCACGTGCCCTCGACCGCCATGCGCAAGGTGATGATCTGCGCCTGCAGGTCGGCAATATCGTCCATCGTGGCAATTCCTCGTTGAGTCAGCGGCGGCGCATAGCCGAGCGGCCGCGCGCCCTCAAGCAGCCGAGCGTGCGGTCAGGCCGCGAGCGCACCGACGGTGCCGACGCGGCGCGCCATCAGCGCAGCATGCTCGGCAGGGCTGAGGTCGGGCGACATCAGCTGGCGGACGTCGGCGATGTGCTTGCGCACGCGGGCGTTGAACCACGCGACCTTGGCGGCGGTCGCCGGCCAATCGAGCGGCGCTTCGTCGGCGAGGAAATCGCGGACGTTGAAGCGCAAATCCTCGGTCAGCGCGATGCACTCGACCTTGACCTCGTTGACTCGCGCGCGGAGCGCCGGGTCGCCGCGTTCGAGCAACGGCACGAACACCTGGCGGTGGACGAACAACTGGTACGACGCGATCAGCAAGGTCGCTTCGGCGATGCGTCGCTTGACCTGCCGGGCCGTCGAAGGGTCGCGGGCCGCCATGGCGATATCGCCCTCGGCCATCATGGCCTCGATCTGGTCGTGATAGTCTTCCAGAGTCTGCGGCACACTCGTCTCCCGGACGTGTCTCGCTAGGGCCAATTGGTTAGCAATCGGTTGGGGATCGCGCCCTCCTGACCCAAAATGGGCAGTCAATCCTTCGGGATCACTTGTCCGAACGGCACGACATGGTTGTTCGAATCGTGCCCGATCATCGCGCGGCCTTCATAGGGCACTTTCATCAGCTTCGACCAATCCCACGCGATCTGGTCGGGCGTGTGCCCGAAATCGGCCTGGCCGTCGGCCTTGGGCAAGCTCACCGTGCCGAGGCGGAGCGAGGCGATGCCCGCGAGTTGCGTCGAGTTGGCGACGTGGAACATCATCCGATCGACGCGGTAGAGATGCTCGTCGACCTCCTCGACCAGCAGATCGTGGTCGGCGAGATCGGGCAGCCATTTGGTGCCGATGATCGAATCTAGGATCGACAGGTTGAACGCCGCCGCCGGCCGTCCGGTGCCGATGATGCCCGGCTCCAACGCGCTCTTGTCGCCGCGCGTCAGCCACGCCAGCGACCGCGCGCAGCATTCGCGCCCGCCGACCTTGCGGTTGATGTCGACCGGCATCGGCCCGTGGATCGGCTTGCCGATCTTCTTCGCGTAGAGCGCGCCGAGCATGAACCCCATGTCCGAATAGCCGATATAGGCCTTGTGCCGCGCGGGCTCCTCGAGGTGCGGGAAGATCAGCGGGAACAGCCGGTTCGATCCATACCCGCCGCGCGCGAACCAGATCGCGTGATAGCTCGGATCGTTGGCGTATTTGAGGAAGGTGTCGGCGCGATACTGGTCCGGCCCCGCCCAGGTATGCCCGCCCCCGCTCGCCCAGCTTTGCGGATCGATCACCAGCTCGACGCCATATTCGGCGGCGAGCGCGGGCACCGCATCGAGCGAATGCTCGTCGACCCGGTTGGCCGGCGCCATCACCGCGATTTTCATTGGCCCTGCCGCCCCGTCCTTGCCGTCGTTCGTGAAAGCGGAGATAGCGCCGCGCGATGGATAACGCCAACCCGCAAGCCGCGCTGACCGGCCGCCGCTTCTTCTTCGTCGGCATCGGCGGGTCGGGGATGATGCCGCTGGCGACGATCCTGGCCGCGCGCGGCGCCACCGTCGCGGGGTCCGACCGCAGCCTCGATGCCGGGCGCCTGCCCGCCAAGTTCGATCATCTGCGCGAGCTCGGCGTCGAATTGTTCGCGCAGGACGGCAGCGGGATCGTGTCGCCCGACCAAGTCGTCGTCGCCTCGGCGGCGATCGAGGCCAGCGTCCCCGACATCGTCGCCGCCGACGCGATCGGCTGCGAGCGGCGCACTCGCGCCGAACTGCTCGCCGAATTGTTCAACGCCGCCCCGATCTCGATCGGCGTCGCGGGGACCAGCGGCAAGTCGACCGTGACCGGGATGATCGGCTGGATCCTCCACGCGACGGGCCGCGACCCGACGGTGATGAACGGCGCGGTGATGAAGAACTTCGCGACTCCCGACGCGCCGTTCGCCAGCGCGCTGGTCGGCCAGGGCCCAAATAAGGATGGGGCGTTCGTCAGCGAAGTCGACGAAAGCGACGGATCGATCGCGCTGTACCGGCCCAGCGTCGCGGTGCTCAACAATGTCAGCCTCGACCATAAGTCGATGGAGGAGCTGCGCCGGCTGTTCGGCGACTTCGCGCACCGCGCGACGACGACGGTGGTCAACGTCGAAGATGCGGAAAGCGCCGCGCTCGCCGCGACGCTCGATCGTGCGCGGACGGTGACCTTCGCGGTCGAGACCGAGGCCGATCTGGTCGCGGAGCACCTGTCGCCGGAGCCGCATGCCATCGCCTTCGACCTGGTGGCGAACGGCGAGCGCCATCGCATTGGCTTGGCGGTCCCCGGGCGGCACAACGTCTCCAACGCGCTCGCCGCGATCGGTGCCGTGACCGCCGCCGGCGTCGCGCTTGGGGAAGCGGCCGGCGCGATCGAAGGGTTCGCCGGCCTGCGCCGCCGCTTCGAATTGGTCGGCGAGGCAGAAGGCGTCGCCGTGATCGACGATTTCGGGCACAACCCCGACAAGATTGCCGCGACGCTCGCCACGCTCCACGCGCATCCCGGACGGTTGCTGCTGCTGTTCCAGCCGCACGGCTATGGGCCCTTGAAGGTCATGCGCCGCGAACTGGTCGATGCGTTCGCGAACGGGCTCAAGCCCGGCGACGTGCTGATCCTGCCGGACCCGGCCTATTATGGCGGCACCGTCTCGCGCGAAGTGACCAGCGCCGACATCGTCGCCGATCTCGCCGCGCGGGGGTGTGACGCGCGCCATATCGCCGACCGCGCCGAGGCCGCCGCGACGATCGCAGGCCTCGCCCAAGGGGGCGATCGCGTGGTGGTGATGGGGGCGCGCGACGACACGCTGAGCCAGGTCGCGGCCGATATCCTGGCGACGATCGCGGCGCGCTGAGCCGCCGAAGATCACACGCTCCGCCGCCTTCGCGAGTCCGCGAAAGGTCCCAATGTTCGCATTGCCATGGGGATTGCGCGCGCGCCGTCGATCCGCCTGCGCCCGCACCGCCGGAGCGCGGTAAATTTCTCGAACCTCGCGCATATCGCACACCAAAAGCGCTGTGAAGTTTCCAATCGCCAAGGCCCCGCCGGTCCGCATGCGCGGAACGGTGTCAGACGAAATCCAACATTGCCAGCGGCTTGTGGCGAACGGCGGCAGTTGCGCCGTGACAAGCCGCGTCGTCGGTCATCGCGCTGCGATGCTGGCCGCGCTCGCGGCCGGGCGCGAAACAGCCGAGGCCATTTCCCTGCCGCGAGCGTCAGACCGGCTTGGCGCCCGGCGTGCCGCACTTGGCGAACTTGCCGTTCTTGAGCTTGCACCGCACCGGCGTCTTGTCCGGGCACTTCATGAACTTGCCCTTGGCATCCTTGCACGGCGCGGCGAGCGCGACCGGCGAGGCAACCAACGACAGGACGGCGAGCGAGGTAAGCATCAGGCGCATGGCACACTCCTTTATCGGAACCGCTGTGTGCACCCTCATATGCGCGGCGGCAAGTGAGGCCTCGCGAGCGAGCCATGGAGCGCGATCCGCAGAAACGAGAAAGGCCACCCTAGGGCGGCCTTTCCGAACACTACAACTCCACCCGCTTGTTATCGCAAAGTGGAGCCGGCTACCTCGTTAGAGATAGTCTCCAAGCCCGATGCCTACGCAGAGCGGGAACGTCGATCATATAGCCAATTACAAGTGTTTTGTCAAGGAATCGAACCCGAGGCCGCACAGCAGTGAGACGCGTAAGGCATACAATTGATCGACGCTCACCTTGCCTGTGCGCCACTGTCGAGCGCTCCCTCGCGGACGACGATCTTTGAAGCGATCCAACCTGTCCAGGGATACCGTCGCGATCATATCGCACTTTGCCCACATGACCAGAGAATCGAACGGCGGCGGCAGGGGCTGGGCGAGCTCGATGCGGCAATGGTAATTCTCGACCGGATCAGGCTCAGTCGTACTTAGCGGCAAGACAGTAGCAAGCCTGCCGCGGCGGCGAAGCCTCGGACCAACTACGACGACCGGCCTGGCCTTTCGCATCTCCGGGTCGATGACGACGGCATCATAGTTACACATGACGAGTTCGCCGGCAGACGGATAATAAAGAAGGCCCATCGATCCTCCGACCACTCCTTGTTTAACCCCACTACGGGATTGTGCCGCAAACGGTTCTGGAATGACCAGAGCCATCTATGTCTGTAAAGCCCCCTTGACGTAAAGCCTCCTTTCCATGTAAAGCTTCCTTCACTGATTCGAAAGGAGCCTTTACATGCCCCCTAGCCCCGCAGCAAAACGGTACAGCCGCCGCGTGCTGATCGTCAGCCTGGTCTACGTCGTCTGCCTGCTGGGCGCGGTGTATGGGTTCAAGCACCATCTGTTCAGCGGCCCGATCGCCTGGATCGTCGCGGTGCTGCCGGGGCTTTCGATCGTCGGGGTGTTTGTCTCGATCGGGCTCTATCTCGTCGAGGAGCGTGACGAATACCTCCGCGTGCTGATGGTCCGCCAGACGTTGTGGGCGAGCGGGTTCGCGCTCAGCATCGCGACGATCTGGGGCTTCCTCGAAAGCTTCGAGCTCGTCGGGCACGTCGAATCCTATTACGTCGCGGTGTTGTGGTTCGGCGGGCTTGGGCTCGGCGCGTGCGCCAACAAGCTGAGCCTTGGTTCCGCCGCGGAGCGCGGGGAATGAGCCGCGATCGCGACTCCGCCGAGTGGACCTATGTCCGCCGAGTCATCCCGACGATGATCGTCTACCTCGCGCTGATCGTCGCGGTGCCGTTCCTGATCGCCTGGCTGCGGCCGAGCGGGCCGGCGCTGTGGCTGATCGCGTTGCTGCCCGCTGTCCCGCTCTCGGCGGTGTTCTGGTTCTACGGCCGATTCTTCGTCGAGCTGCGCGACGAATATATCCGCCTGCTGGAGATCAAGAAGGCGGTGATCGCGACCGGCATCGTGATGATGGCGGCGACCGCCTGGGGCTTCCTCGAAAGCTATGCCGGGGCGCCGCACTTGCCGCTGTTCGCGGTGCCGCTGGCGTGGTTCCCGTGCCAGGGCATCGGTGCTGCGATCGTGACGATCGCCGAGCGGATGGCGGACGCATGAACAACCGCCTCCGCGTGCTCCGCGCCGAGCGCAACTGGAGCCAGGGCGACCTCGCCGCCGCGCTCGACGTGTCGCGCCAGAGCGTCAACGCGATCGAGACCGGGCGTTACGACCCTTCGCTCCCGCTCGCCTTCAAGATCGCCGAACTGTTCGGCCTGACCATCGAAAACGTCTTCACCAGTCCATCCAAGGAGAATTGAGCCATGACCCCTGCCAGCAAAGCCCGCTTCATCGCCGCGATCGCGTTTCCCGCGCTCGCGTTCAACGTCGCCCAAGCGCACGCCGCGCCGCACGCCGTGCCGCAAGCCGCGCGGATGCCGGTCTCGGCGATCTATTCGGCCGAGGTGCGGATGCCGCACATATCGGTCGTCACCGCGGGCAAGGGCAGCCCGGTGATCCTGATCCCCGGCCTCTCCTCGCCGCGCGCGGTGTGGGAGGATGCCGCGGCCAAGCTGGCGGCGAACCACCGAGTCTATCTGGTCCAGGTCAACGGTTTCGGCGGCGACGATCCCGGCGCCAACCTGGCCCCCGGCATCCTGCCCGGCGTGGTCGCCGATCTCGACGCCTATATCGCGAAGAACAAGCTGCAGGGCGCGGCAGTCGTCGGCCACTCGATGGGCGGGCTGCTCGGGTTGATGCTGGCCAAGGCGCACCCGGCCGATGTCGGCAAGCTGATGATCGTCGATTCGCTGCCCTGGTACGGGATACTGTTCGGCCCGACCGCGACGGTCGCGATGGTCGAGCCGCAAGCCAAGGCGATGCGCGACGGCATGGCGGCGAGCTATGGCAAGCCCAACCCGCAGGCGCAGATGATCGCGTCCAAGCTCGCGCTCAAGCCCGACAGCCAGGCCAAGCTGCTCGCGTGGATGGACAAGGCCGACGCGCGAGTTTCCGCCGAGGCGATGTACGAGGATCTGATGACCGACCTGCGCGGCGACATGGCCGGGATCGCGACCCCGATCACGATGCTGTTCCCGACCTCGGCGGCTCTGCCCAAGGCGGTGGCCGAGCCGATCTATCACGGCGCGTACAAGGACGCGCCGCACGTCACCTTCATCGACGTCGAGGACAGCGCGCACTTCATCATGCTCGATCAGCCCGCGGCGTTCGAAGCAGCACTGATGGCGTTCGTGGGGTAGGAACGTGGGGTGAGGCTGCCCCTCACCCCCACGTCCGTCATGCTGAACTCGTTTCAGCATCCAACGTGCAACAACGAGCGCCGTCCGTCGCGGAGGGTTGGACCCTGAAACAAGTTCAGGGTGACGGGTGAGTGGGCGATGCCTAAAGCCGCCCCATGACCGACACCCCCCGCCCCACGCCGGCTCACCACCTCACGATCGGCAAGGGGCCGCCGGTGCTGTTCCTGCCCGGCTATGCCTCGGACATGGCGGGCAGCAAGGCGCTCGCGCTCGAAGCCTGGGCACAGGCGGTGGGGCGGACCTTTCTGCGGTTCGACTATGCCGGGTGCGGCGCGAGCGCGGGCGATTTCGAGGAGCAGACGCTGACCGGTTGGCGCGACGATGCGTTGGCGATGCTCGACCTGTTCTCCGAGCCCGCGATCCTGGTCGGGTCGTCGATGGGCGGGTGGATCGCGCTGATGATCGCGCGCGACCATCCCGAGCTTGTGGCCGGCCTGATCGGCATTGCCCCTGCCCCCGATTTCACCGACTGGGGCTTTTCGACCGACGAGAAGATGGCGATGCTGCAGAACGGGCGGATCGAGCGCGCGTCGCCTTATTCGGACCAGCCGACCGTCTATACCGCGCGCTTCTGGCAATCGGGCGAAGCGTCGCGGATGACCGCGGGGACGATCGCGGTGGATTGCCCGGTGCGGCTGATCCATGGGCTGAACGATGGCGACGTGCCGAGCGAGCGGACGATGCATTTGCTCCGCCAGCTCCGTTCAGCCGACGTGCAGGCGAGCTTCGTCAAGGGCGGCGATCATCGCCTGTCGCGCGACGGCGACATCGCGCTGCTGATCCGCACCGTCGAAGGAATCGCCTGACCCATGCTGCTCCTCGCGATCGCGCTCCAGGCCGCCGCTGCGCCGACCCCCGCCGACACGCGCTACAAGGCTTGCCTCGATCTATCGACGAGCAATCCGCCCGCCGCCGAGGACGAGGCCGAGCGCTTCCGGCTGGCGGGGGGCGGCGCACGCGCGCGGCAATGCCTGGGGCTCGCTTATGCGCAGGAGGAGCGCTGGCAGGACGCCGCGACCGCGTTCGACGCGGCGGCGCGCGAGGCCGATACCGCCAAGGACACGCTGGCGCCGCGATACTGGGCGCAGGCGGGCAACGCCTGGCTGGCCGCGAACGCGCCCGCCAAGGCCTATGCCGCGCTGAGCACCGCGCTCGCCGCCGGGACGCTCGAGGGGCAGGACAAGGGCGAGGCGTTGCTCGATCGCGCGCGTTCGCTGGTCGCGGCGGGGCAGCTAGCGCCGGCGCGCACCGACCTCGACGCCGCGCTCGATGCCGCGCCGCAGGACCCCCTCGCCTGGCTGCTGTCGGCGACGCTGGCGCGGCGGATGAACGATCTGCCGCGTGCGCAGGGCGACATCGACCAAGCGCTCAAGCTGTCGGCGGACGATGCCTCGGTACAGCTCGAAGCGGGCAATGTTGCCGCCGCGACGGGCAATGCCGATGCCGCCAAGGCGGCCTGGGAAAAGGCGGTCAAGATCGCGCCGACCAGCCCGGCCGGCCAAAGCGCGCGCGCCGCGCTGGGGCAATTCGATGCACCGCTTCCACCGGCCGCGCCGCCGGCGCCGGTACCGGTGACACGCCCGAAATAACAATCGCGACGCTGCGCCCCACACGCCTCCCCGGCGAAAGCCGGGGTCCAGCATCGCGCCGCTCGCCACTGGGCCCCGGCCTTCGCCGGGGAGGCGTAGATATTTGAAGGGCACACGCCTATCTCCCGACACAATCAAGGGAGCGCTCACATGAACTACCTCCACACCATGATCCGGGTCAGCGACCCCGACGCCACGGTGAAGTTCTTCGAGCTGCTGGGCTTGCAGGAAGTCCGCCGGATGGAGAGCGAGCAGGGGCGCTTTACTTTGATCTTCCTCGCGACGCCCGAGGATCATGCGGAGCTGGGCGGTGAGCGCCGCGCCGAGGTCGAGCTCACCTACAACTGGCCGGCCGAGGACGGCAGCGCAGAGACCTATACCGGCGGGCGCAATTTCGGGCACCTCGCCTATCGCGTCGAGGATATCTACGCGACGTGCCAGCGGCTGATGGACGCCGGCGTGACGATCAACCGCCCGCCGCGCGACGGCTACATGGCGTTCGTCCGCACCCCCGACAACATCTCGATCGAGCTGCTCCAGGCCGGCGGCCCGCGCGAGCCCGCCGAGCCCTGGGCGTCGATGCCGAATACGGGCGAATGGTGATTCGATGAGCGGCTGGCCCGATCGGCGGTTGCTCGAGCTGACCGGCGCGGGCGTGCCGATCGTCCAGGCGCCGATGGCGGGAGCGAGCGGGGTTGCGCTGGCGATCGCAGCGATGCGTGGCGGCGCGATCGGCTCGCTGCCATGCGCGATGCTGACGGCGGAGCAGGCGGCAGACCAGGTGGCCGAGATACGCGCGGCAACCGACGGCCCGCTCAACCTCAATTTCTTCTGCCACCATCTCGGTCCCGAGCCCGACGACAGTGCGTGGCGCGCGTTGCTCCAGCGCTTCTACGACGCCGAGCACGTCACGCCGGTCCCGCCCCCGCCGCTGCGCCGTCCGTTCGACGAAGCGATGGCGGCGATGGTCGAAGCGGTGCGGCCGACGATCGTCAGCTTCCACTTCGGCCTGCCCGCGCCCGATCTGCTCGCGCGCGTTCGGGCGTCGGGCGCGCTGGTGTTCGCTAATGCGACCGCACTCGACGAAATCCACTGGCTCGACAATGCAGGCGTCGATGCCATTGTCTTGCAGGGCGAAGAGGCCGGTGGCCATGCCGGCTGGTTCCTCGACGGCCACAAACCGACACCGCTTGCCGATCTTCTCGCGGTGCCCGTCGCTATTCCAACCATCGCCGCGGGTGCGATCGTCGACGCCGCCGACATCGCCGCCGCGCTGACCGCCGGCGCGAGCGCGGTGCAGATCGGTACCGCCTATCTCGCCTCCCCCGAAAGCCTGGCGAGCGCGCCGCACCGCGCGTTGCTCGGCAGCGCGACCGAGACGGTTTTCACCAACCTGCTCTCGGGCGGTCTCGCGCGGGGGTTCCGCAATCGGCTGATCGACGCGATCGGCCCGATCAACGCCGCGGCGCCTCCCTATCCTTACGCCTCCGCCGCGCTCGCTCCATTGCGGGCCAAGGCCGAAGCCGATGGCCGTGGCGATTATTCGCCGCTGTTGGCCGGTACCGGCGCGGCGCGCGTGCGCCCCGAGCCCGCGGAGGCCCTCACCCGCCGCCTCGCTGCCGAAACCCTCATCCTGCTGGAGACCGCCTGATGGCCCTCGATATCGTTCGCATCCCCGCGTTCAGCGACAATTACATCTGGCTGGTCCACGATGCCGACAGCGGGGAGACGATGGTGGTCGATCCCGGCGATGCCGCCCCGGTGATCGCCGAAGCCGACCGGCGCGGCTGGACGATCTCGGCGATCTGGAACACGCACTGGCACCCCGACCACATCGGCGGCAACCAGGCGATCAAGGATGCGCATGGCGCGAGCGTGATCGCGCCTGCCGCCGAAGCCGCGAAAATCCCAAGCGCCGACCGGCTGGTCGCCGAGGGCGATACCGTCAAGCTAGGCGCACACGTCGCCACGGTCCTGGAGACGCCCGCGCATACCGGCGGGCATATCAGCTATCACTTCGACCAGGACGCCGCGCTGTTCCCCGGCGACACCTTGTTCGCGATGGGCTGCGGGCGGCTGTTCGAAGGCAATGCCGAGCAGATGTACGCCGCGATGCAGCGCTTCGCCGCGATGCCGCCCGAGACGCAGGTCTATTGCGCGCACGAATACACGCTGTCGAACGCGCGCTATGCCCGTGTCGCCGAGCCCGAAAACGCCGCGATCGCGAAGCGATTGGCCGCGGTCGAGGCTTTGCGCGCAGCGGGCGAAGCGACCGTGCCGACCAGCATCGGCGAGGAGCGCGCGACCAATCCGTTCATGCGCGCAGCCTCGGTCGCCGAGCTCGCCGAACGCCGCGCCGCCAAGGATGCTTTTTGAGCGCGTGTGCGTTATACCGTGCGACGGGGGGTCAAGCGATGGAGTCGTCGATGCGTATTCTTGCCCCAACCCTCGCGCTAGCCGCGCTCGCGCTGACCGGCTGCGCGATGTCCCCCGCCGAAACCGCCCGCGCGCAGGAGCGCGCCGCCGCCGATCAAGCGGCGCTTGGGCAGAAGCTTGCCGGGCTGCATCCGGCCGGCACGACCGATTGTCTCGATCACTTTCAAACCAACAACGCCTCGCTCTCCGCTTACGGGCCGGCTCTGGTCTATCGAGTCAGCGACCGCCTCGTATACGTCAACGACACGGCGGGCGGCTGCGAGGCGGTTTCGCGCGGCGACATCCTGGTGACGAAGTCGAACCAGGGACAGCTATGCCGCGGCGACATCGGCCAGACCGTCACCCCCGGATCGCGGGTGCCGAGCGGCAGCTGCGCGCTGGGATCGTTCACCAAATACGTGCGCTGAGGCCGAACGCGGCGGCAGTTGTGCGGCGGCGAGAGCGACCGCTTTGTCGTTCGGCGCGTTCACGCCGCACGACCTGCAAGGAAATAGCACCAAAACGACCGCAACTGCCGCTCCGCCACGTTGACAGCTTTCACCCCCGTGCCGAGAAATCGGCGAAGGGGGAGCGACCATGGCTGAAGACGTATTTTACGAGGCGCCGGGCGTGAAGGTGACCAACGCGCGCTTCATCGTCGATAACCAGACCTACGCAATGAACGGCGTCACCTCGGTCAAGACCTTGACCATTCCGCCAAGCTATGGCGGCGCGATCATAGCCATACTCATCGGATTGGTATTGCTCTTCGCGGGCGCGGCCGGGGTCAAGGTGCTCGGGCTAGCGATCGCGGCATTCGGAATATTCCTGATCGTCAAAGCGAAGGCGGAGCATGTCGTCGTGCTGCACAGCGCCTCCGGCGAAGCGCAGGCGCTCAAGAGCACCGACGGACAGCATATCCACGACGTGATCGCCGCGCTCAACGACGCGCTGGTTCATCGCGGCTGACGCCAGCGCCTAGAGCACGAAGCGGCTCAAATCGGTGTTGCGCGCGATCGAGGCGAGCTGCCGGTCCACGTAAGCGGCGTCGATCGTCAGCGACGAACCGCCGCGGTCCTCGGCATCGAAGCTGACTTCCTCGAGCAGCTTCTCCATCACCGTCTGCAGCCGTCGCGCGCCGATATTCTCGACTTCGCCATTCACTTCGGCGGCGATGCGCGCGACCGCGCGGATGCCGTCGTCGGTGAAATCGATCGTCACGCCCTCGGTGCCGATCAGCGCCTTGTACTGCTCGGGAAGCGACGCCTTGGTGTCGGACAGGATGGCGACGAAATCGTCCTCGGTCAGCCCCTTCAACTCGACCCGGATCGGCAGCCGTCCCTGGAGCTCGGGGAGCAAGTCCGACGGCTTGGCGATGTGGAACGCGCCCGACGCGATGAACAGGATATGGTCGGTCTTCATCGGCCCGTATTTGGTCGCGACGGTGGTGCCTTCGATCAGCGGGAGCAAATCGCGCTGGACGCCCTCGCGACTGACCGATCCGCCGCGCACGTCGCTGACCGCGATCTTGTCGATCTCATCGAGGAAGACGATGCCGTTCGATTCGGCGTCCGACAGCGCGACTCGCGCGACGTCCTCCTGATCGAGCCGCTTGTCGGCTTCTTCCTCGACGAGCTTGTCCCATGCTTGCGGCACGGTCAGCTTGCGGCGCTTCATCTGCTGGCCGCCGAACCCCTTCATCATCTCGCCGAGATTGATCATCCCGACTTGCGCGCCGCCGGGGATGTCGAACGGCATTTGCTGCGCCGCCTCGAGTTCGATCTCGATCTCGGTCTGGTCGAGATGCCCGTCGCGAAAACGCTGGCGAAAACTTTCGCGAGTCGCGGTCGACGAATCCTTCCCCGTCAGCGCGTCGAGCAAGCGGTTCATCGCCGCTTCCTCGGCCTTGTCCTTGACCGCGACCCGGCGGCGTTCCTTTTCGAGCCGGATCGCTTCCTCGACCAGGTCGCGCGCGATCTGCTCGACGTCGCGGCCGACATAGCCGACCTCGGTGAACTTGGTCGCCTCGACCTTGACGAAGGGGGCATCGGCGAGCTTGGCCAGCCGCCGCGAAATCTCGGTCTTGCCGCACCCGGTCGGCCCGATCATCAGAATGTTCTTGGGCGTCACCTCGTCGCGCAGATCGGCCGACAGTTGCTGACGGCGCCAGCGATTGCGCAGCGCGACCGCGACGGCCTTCTTGGCGTCGGTCTGGCCGATGATGTGCGCGTCCAGTGCGCGGACGATGGCTTTGGGGGTAAGGGCGTCGTTCATTGTTCTCTTCATTCCCCTCCCGCGAGCGGGAGCGGCCAGGGTGGACGTGGATCGAGCGTCGGCATGCTGAAACAGGCCCACCCCGACCCCTCCCGCGAGCGGGAGGGAGATGATCGCGATATTGGGTGCCGTGCGCGTCAATCAACCACAATGCGCCTCAAGCGCGTGGCGCGAACTTCGGCGGGAGCGGAAACAACGTGACGAACCGCTCGGCGAGCGCGCGGTCGCCCTTGATCCGCATTGCCCCCGCCGCCTCCAGTTCGCCTAGCGGCACACCGCCGTACACCGCGCCGGCGAGCGCCGGAGGCATCGTGTCGAATGTCACATCGGCACCCGACGGATCGCCGCGCACGACCGCGATACCGTGGTCTAGCGTCGCGACGAAGCCGTCGTCGCCAAAGCGGAACCCGACCGTGGCGTCTAGGTCGCCGAGCCGTTCGCGGTCGATCATCGTGCGGAACGACAGCATCGCCGACGCCGCGCTGAACGGCAGCGTCGGATCGTGCTCGGGCGATCGCGTCGCCCAGCGGCCGAGCTCGCTCAGGATCGGTTCGGCGAGGTAGCCCCATTCGGTCAGTTGATAGACTTGCGCCGAGGCCGGCGGCGGCAGCTTGCGGCGCTCGATCACGCCTTCGCGCTCGAGGCTGGTCAAGCGCTGGGTCAGGATATTGGCGCTGATTCCCGGCAAGTCGCCCTTGATCTCCGAAAAGCGGCGCGGACCGAACATCAGCTCGCGAACGATCAGGATCGACCAGCGCTCACCGACCAATTCCAGCGCGAACGCAGCGCCGCAGGCATCGTTGTACCAGCGTTTGGCGAGAGCGTCTGTCGGCCTGGATTCTTGCTGAGTCACTTTTTTTAACTTCATGGTTGTTTTTTGTAACTTGATGCTGCACAAAAGTCAAGGCAGCCGATTCGCCGCGCTCAATCCGGCAAAGGCTTCAGGAGAGAAAAAGATGCCAAAGATGATCTTCGTGAACCTGCCCGTTACCGATGTCGCCAAGTCGACCGCGTTTTACGAATCGCTCGGGTTCGAGAAGAACGCGCAGTTCAGCAACGAGCAGGCCTCGTCGATGATGTGGTCGGACTCGATCGTCGTGATGCTGCTCGCCAAGCCGTTCTACGCGACCTTCACGCCGAAGCAGATCGCCGATCCGCATACGACCAGCGGCGCGTTGTTCGCCTTGTCGTTCGACAGCCGGGCCGACGTCGACCAGGTCACAAAGGCTGCGATCGCCGCCGGCGGCCGCGAAGCGCACGACCCGGAGGACCACGGCTTCATGTACAGCCGCGCGTTCGAGGATCTCGACGGGCACGGCTGGGGCCCGTTCTGGATGGATCCCGCCGCCGCCGAACAGGGCCCGCCCGAGCACCAGCCGATCGCCGCGGCCTGAGCCGCTAACGGCGCATCGCGTCGCGACTTGATCCAAGTCAGGAATCGGCGTGACATCGCGATGTCACGCTCCGCAGACAGGAGAGAATCATGTCCAAGCCGGTGATTACCGCGTTCAGCTGGGTGCCGCCGCCCGCACAAGGCCAGGTCCGCGACCTCCGCGTGCGCTGGGCGCTCGAGGAAGTCGGGCAAGCCTATGATGTTCGCTTTCTCGATAGCGGCGAGAACAAGCAGCCGCCGCACCGCGCGCGCCAGCCGTTCGGGCAAGTGCCGACGTACGAGCAAGGCGACCTGACCTTGTTCGAATCGGGCGCGATCGTGCTCCACATTGCGGAGAAATACGGCACGCTGCTGCCGACCGACCCGGCCGCGCGCGCTCGCGCCATCGAATGGATGTTCGCGGCGCTCAACTCGGTCGAGCCGATGATCATGGACTTGTCGTTCGTCACCTTTTTCGAGGCCGACAAGCCATGGTCGGCGATGCGCCGGCCCGCGGTCGAGGACCGCATCCATGGCCGGCTGACCGATTTGTCCGCGCGGCTCGGCGACCGCCAATGGCTCGACGGCGACGCGTTCACCGCGGGCGACTTGCTGATGGTCAGCGTGCTGCGCATCGTCATCGGCCAGGGGCTGGTCGAGACCTATGACAACCTGGCCGCGTACATGCATCGGGGCATCGAGCGGCCCGCCTTCCAGCGCGCGCTCGCCGATCAGATGGCCGGCTTCACCGGCGAAGCGCCCGACTGGTTCGCCGATTGGGCCGAGAAGATGAAGCACGCACAAGGAGAGACGGCATGACCTACATCCAGGGCTTCGTGGTTCCGGTTCCTGAGGGCAACAAACAAGCCTATCTCGACATGGCGACCGACATCGCGCCATTCTTCGCCGAGTTCGGCGCGAGCCGAACGGTCGAATGCTGGGAGGAATCGGTGCCCGACGGCAAGCGCACCGACCTGCGCCGCGCGGTCGCCGCCGAGCCCGGCGAAAAGATCGTCTTTGCGTGGGTCTGGTGGCCCGACAAGGCGACGTGCGACACGGCGGCCGAAAAGATGATGGCGGACGAGCGGACGCAACCTCCCCAGGACCCGCCGTTCGACACGAAACGGATGATCTTCGCCGGGTTCGACGTCGCATATGACAGCGGCGACGGCGGCACGTTCGGCTATGTCGATGCGATCGTGGCGCCCTCCCCGGATGATCGCGCCGCCTATGCAGCGAACGCGGCCATGCTCGACGCGTTCTTCATTCGCGAAGGCGCGATGCGCACCGTCGACGGCTGGGGCGCCGATGTGCCCGACGGCAAGGTCACCGATTTCAAGCGAGCAGTCGCGGCGGAAGCCGGCGAGCAGATCGTGTTCGGCTGGATCGAATGGCCCGACAAGCCGACCCGCGACGCCGCCTTCGCCAAAGTGATGCAGGATCCGGCGATGCAGGCGATCAAGCCCGCCTTCGACATGCAGCGCGCGATCTTCGGCGGCTTCGTGCCGATCCTCGACACCGATCACCAATAGGAGAGCGACCATGCCCAACCCCGAAGGCACCCCCATCTGGTACGAACTGCTGACCGCCGATCACGACCCGTCGAAGCAATTCTACGACCATGTCATCGGCTGGACGATCGGGGGCAAGCCCGATGGCGATATCGACTACCGCATGATCCAGACCGCCGACGGTTCCATGGTCGGCGGCGTGATGCAGCTGACACCTGAGATGACGGCGAACGGCGCCAAGCCGATTTGGCTGTTCTATCTCGGGGTCGACGATGTCGACGCCTCGTTCGCCAGGGTCAAGGCGAACGGCGGCGGCGAGTTGATGGCGCCGTTCGACATTCCCGGTGCGGGCCGCGCGGCGTTCGTGACCGACCCGCAGGGCGTCCCCTTCTACATCATGCGCGGCGCCAGCGAGGAGAACAGCACCGCCTATGACCGGACGGGCATGGGCAAGTGCAACTGGAACGAGCTGATCTCCAGCGACCAGGCCGGAGCCAACGCCTTTTATGCCGACACGTTCGGCTGGACCTATCCCGACAAGATGCCGATGGGCGAAATGGGCGACTACATCTTCGTCCAGGCCGGTGAGCAGACGATCGGCGCGACGATGCAGCAACCTCCCGGCGATCCGACCGGACCCGGATGGCGCTTCTATTTCCGCACGCCCGACATTGAGGCGACCGCCAGCAAGGTGACCGAAGCCGGCGGCACGATGGTGCGCGACATCATGGAGGTGCCCGGCGGCGACCGGGTGCTTCTGGCGAAAGACCCGCAAGGCGTCGTGTTCGGCGCGGTCGGCCCCGGCAACCAATAAGAACGCCAAGGAGAGAGACGATGGCGAACAAACTGACCACCTGCCTGTGGTTCGACAAGGGACAGGCGCGCGATGCGGCGGAATTCTACGCCGCCACCTTCCCCGACAGCCATGTCGGAACCGGGCAGGACTCGCCCGCCGACAACCCGTCGACCAGGCGCGGGGAGGAGATCACGGTCGAATTCACCGTTTGCGGCCAATCGTTCGTCGGGCTCAACGGCGGACCCAATTTCACGCCGAACGAAGCGATCAGTTTCCAGGTCTTTACCGACAGCCAGGAAGAAACCGACCGCTATTGGGCCGCGATCGTCGGCAATGGCGGGAGCGAAAGCATGTGCGGATGGTGCAGGGACCGCTGGGGCTTTTCGTGGCAAATCGTGCCGCGCGCGCTGATGACGGGGATGTCTGATCCCGACCCCGCCGCCGCCAAGCGTGTCATGGAAAGCATGATGACGATGCGAAAGATCGACATCGCGCAGATCGAGGCTGCCCGCGCCGGGGAGCCTGTGGCGTGACCGCGGGGCACGAGCTCGCGATCGAACGCACGTTCGACTCGCCGCGCGGTGCGGTGTGGCGCGCGGTGACCGATCACCTCACCGAATGGTGGTGCCCGCGGCCGTGGACGTCGGAGATCGTCGCGGTCGAATGGCAGAGTGGTGGCCGTTTCGCGATCACGATGCACGGCCCCGACGGCGAGGAGCATGGCGGCGACGGCATGCTGCTCGAGGTCGTGCCCGGCGAGCGCTTCGTCTTCACCAACATGTTCGGCAAGAACTGGGCGCCGCAGGACGCCAGGCCGATCGGCATCGTCGGCATGTTCGAATTCGCCGATGCGCCCGGCGGCGGCACGCGCTTCCGGTCGAGTGCGCGGCACTGGAGCGAGGCCGACCGCGAGACCCACGAGACGATGGGGTTCGCGCAAGGCTGGGGCATCTGCGCCGACCAATTGGGCGAAGTGGCCAAGCGACTGGAGACCGCCGATGCGTAGGATCATCGGCGCGGCGTTCCTGACGCTCGACGGCGTGATGCAGGCGCCGGGCGGGCCGAGCGAGGATTATACCGGCGGCTTCGACGAGGGCGGCTGGCTGTTCCGGTTCGGCGACGACGGCATCTTCGAGACGATCGGATCGCTGTTCGGCGGCAAGTACGACCTGCTACTCGGTCGGCGCACCTACGACATCTTCGCCGCTTACTGGCCCTATGTCGAAGGCGAAGGCGCGGAAATGGGCACGGCGTTCACCCGCGCGAACAAATACGTGCTGACGCGCGGGCAGCAGCCGCTCGACTGGGAGAACAGTCACCGCCTGACGGGCATCGACGATGTCGCGGCGCTCAAGGCGGGCGACGGCCCCGATCTCATCATCCAGGGATCGAGCACGATCTATCCGGGGCTGCTCGCGGCCGGGCTGATCGACCGGCTGACGCTGATGACCTTCCCGGTGACGTTGGGTAGCGGCAAGCGGCTGTTCGGCGACGGCACACCCGCGGGCGCGCTGACGATGGTCGAGCACAAGGTCACGCCCAAGGGCACCGTGATCGCGACCTATCAACCCGGCGGCGCCATTCCGGCGAGCGGGTCGTTCCCCGAACAGAGCGATAGCGCGCGCGAGCAGGAGCGCCAGCGCCGGATGCAGACCGGCAGCTGGTGATCGTCGCCCTCGTGGGGATGGACGGCTTCCCTTGCGCGCTCTACGCATGTCTCCGGTGCTGGTGACGCTGCGAAAGGCGGGATAACTTCCGCTCGATGTGCGCCGCGCGGAAGCGCCGACAAGGGGGTCTGAACATGTCCGACAACAAGCCGGCCGACGACGTCGACGTCACCAAGGAATGGCGTGCGTCGCACGGCCAGGCGTCCGCCGCCGCGCGGCTCCGCATTTTCGCCGGCTTGGCGTGGGTCGTCGCGATCGGCGGCGAAATCGCCGGGGTGGTCCTGCTGTTCAGGCACAAGTTCGACCATGGAAACCTGGGGCTGTTGATCGGCCTCCTGGTCGGAATCGCCGTCTTCGCGATTGCCGGCAATCTGATGTGGAAAGCCGCCAACAAGCAGGATCCCGCGCGCCAGTCGGACACCGCGCGGTTCTTCTTCCAGAACCAGCTGGGCGCGATCGTCACGCTGATCGCCTTCCTCCCGCTGATCGCCTTGATCTTCATGGACAAGGACATGGATCCCAAGAACAAGAAGATCGCCGGCGGCGTCGGCGCCGTGCTGGCGGTCGTCGCGACGCTGATCGGCGTGAGCTACCATCCGCCCTCGGTCGAGCAATACACGCAGGACATGAACAAGTGCGCGGCCGAGATCCGGGCAAGCCAGCCCACCACCGATTGCTCGCCCGAAGTCGCCGATCAGGCCAAGGACATCGCCCGGGATTCGAGCACGGTGGCCGACGCGACCAAGGACGCCACGCACCCGGCGGGCCAGGACGTCGTCTACTGGATCGCGCCCGAAGGTGGCGCCAAGAAGTCTGCGGACCCGCACGTCTTCCATCTCTGCAGCGCCGTGAGCCCGCTGCGCGACAAGACGGTGAACAGCGGTTCGGTGACCGAAGCCTATGCCCAAAACGCCACGCGCATCACCAAGCAGATCGCGATGGAGCAGAAGCAGTGCGGGTTTACCGCGGCGAAGTGAGACCCGGCACGCGATGACGCACGGCGCGCCCATTGCTGGGTTCACGGTCGCGCCCTAGACCGGCCGCGATGCAAGCCCGTCACCGCCCGTTCGTCATCGCGCTGCTGATCGGGCTGGCGGTCGAGGCGCTGTTCCTGTGGGGCATCGCGACGCCGCACACATTGGTGTTCGACGAGGTGCATTACGTCCCCGCCGCCCGCGCGTTGCTGGCGTTGAGCGGGCCGGTCAACACCGAGCATCCCCTGGTCGGCAAGGAGATGATCGCCGCAGGGATCGCGCTGTTCGGCGACAATTCGCTCGGCTGGCGGTTCTTTTCGAGCATCGCCGCGTCGGCGAGCGTGATGGGGGTGTTCGCGATCCTGTGGCTGTTGTTCGGCCGCGTGCGTCCGGCGGTGCTGGGGGCGATCTTCGCGACGCTCAATTTCACGATCTACGTCCAGGCGCGGATTGCGATGCTCGATGGGTTCCTGGCGGCATTCACCGTCGCCGGGGTCGCGGCAATGCTGTGGGCGATGCGCGCGCCGGCGGGCCGTGCCTGGCCGCGCTGGGTGCTGAGCGGGGTGATGTTCGGGCTCGCAACTGGCACCAAATGGGTCGCGGCACCATATCTTGCCCTCGCCGGGCTGGCCTTCCTGGTGGTGCGCTGGCGCGATGCTCGCAAGGCCAAGCGCCCGCTCGCGGCGATGCTGTCGGGCAACGACCAGCCGCACTGGCCGGGCCTCCCCGCGATCCCGGCGCTCGGGGTGCTGGGGCTGGTCGCCATCGCGACCTATTTCCTGACCTTCCTCCCCGCGTTCTTCTACACGCGCGATCCTTTGACGCTCGGCCATCTGATCGCGTTTCAGGGGCAGATGTACGCCGAGCAGACTCAAGTGCTTCCCCCGCACACCTACCAGTCGAGCTGGTGGAGTTGGCCGCTGCTGATCCGACCGATCTGGTACCTCTACCAACAGGCCGACGGCGCGATGCGCGGCGTGCTGATGATTGGCAATCCGGCGATCATGTGGGGCGGTCTGGTCGCGGTGGCGGCGTGCCTGTGGGGCGCGTGGCGGGGCCGCGACGGGCGGCTGCTGACCGCCGCGATGCTGTGGGTCGCGGCGTATCTGCCCTATGCGATCATCCCCAAGTCGCTCGGCTTTTACTATTATTACTACCTGCCTTCGATCGCGCTCCCGATCGCGCTGGCGGCGGCGTTCGATCGCTACGCGAAGGGCAAGCTGGCGTATTGGGACGAGGGATTCGCGGTGCTGTGCTTCGGGCTGGCGGTGTATTTCTTCCCGATCCTGTCCGCGGCGCCGCTGATCAGCGACCAGGCGTTTCTGCACTGGATGTGGCTGCCGACCTGGCCCTAATAGCGTCCCCACACAAACCGCGACGACAGCGCATAATTCCACACGGCGCTGACCAGAATCCCCGCCAGCGCCGACACGATCCAGGTGTCCGACCGCGCGTCGTACAGGAACGCCGCAACGCCGACGTTCGCCACCGCGCCGACCGAGCAGACCGCGCAGAACGACACCCAGCCGTCGATCAGCGCGCGCGTCCCCTTCAATCGCGCGTCGCGATAGGTCAGCGCATTGTTGACGAAGAAGTTGAACGTCATCGCCACCGCGGTCGCCGCGATGGTCGATGTGATGAAGCCGATCCCGAAGGTCTTGAACAACAATGCCAGCGCGAGGAAATGAACCAAAGCACCGATCGCGCCGATCCCGGAGAACATCGCGAAACGTACCGGAATGAACCGCCCGAACAACCGGTCGTACAGCGCGATCAGGAACTCCATCGCGACGACATGGTCGAGCTTCGATTCGCCCTCGGTCCGCACGCGGAACGTGTACGGCAGCTCCTTGAAGTTGAGCGGGCGCGGCGCGGTGGTCATGATGTCGAGCAGGATCTTGAACCCGATCGCCGAGAGATGCGGCGCGATCTCGCGCACCATCGCGGTGCGCGCCATGAAGAACCCGCTCATCGGGTCGCCGAGATCGGCCTTGAGCACCCGCCGCGACAGCTTGGTCGCGAAGGCGGATTTGGCGACGCGGTCGGTGTCCCAATCGCCCGTCCCCCCGCCCTCGACGAAACGCGAGCCAACGACGAGGTCGAGCGCCGGGTCTGCCTGGAGCGCGCGCGCCATCGCCGGCAGGATGCTCTCGTCGTGCTGGAGGTCGCCGTCGATCACCGCGACCAGCGGCGCGGCGGTCGCGCACATCCCCTCGATCGTCGCCGAGGACAGCCCGCGCCGCCCGATGCGCTGGATCACGCGCACACGCCGGTCGCGCATCGCGAGGGCGCGCGCGGCGTCGGCGGTGCCGTCGGGGCTGTTGTCGTCGACGAAGATCGCTTCCCAGGCGAGCCCGGCGAGCGCCGCGTCGAGCTTGGCGACGAGCTTGGCGACGTTGCCGCGCTCGTTGAACGTGGGAATGACGACCGCGAGGTCGAGCGTATCGGTCATGGCTGGCGGCTGTCCCCTCCACCCCTGCTTTGCCGCCGCGCGCGCCGTCACGCAACCGCGCGCTTGAGCCGATCGACCAGCCGCGCGCGGGCGGCGAGCGCTTCGGCGCGGCGATCGGTCAGGAGATGCGCCTCGATCGCCGCGCCGGTCTCGGCCAGCCCGGTGAGGATCGCGGCCCAGCCGGACGCGCCGTCGACCACGGGCGGCTGCTCCAGCGCATAGCCGAGCTCGGCGAGCATCAGGTCTTCGTATCGCACCAGCGCCACTGCCCAGCCGCGCGCGGCGGGCGCCGCCTCGATCGCGGCGATCATCGCGTCGAGCGCCGCGTAAAGCCGCGGATAGGGCTGGCCTTCGGGCAGCGCGACGGCGGTCAGCGCGGTGACCCATTCGAGCGCCGCGGCGGCGAGCGGCTCGCCATAAAGCGGCGCGCGGCTATGGACGAGCTCGACGGTCAGCCCCGCGAGTTGCTCCTCGGTCCGCGCGCGCCATTCACCCATCACGAGGTTGGCGGGCTGAAGCACCGGCCGGATCGCTCGCGATCGTCCGCCGCGGACGTATCCGGCAAGCATCCCCGCCTCGCGAGTCACCGCACGCACGATCGCGCCATGCTCGCCATGCTGACGGACACCGAGGATCAGGGCTTGCGCGCGGAGGTGCATGGATGGGCTGTAGCAAGCCCCTCCCCTTCAGGGGAGGGGTTGGGGTGGGGCAGTCACAAGCGATGTGCTCTGCGAGGCACCCCCACCCCTTACCCCTTCCCTGAAGGGGAGGGGCGATGATCAGTTCCGGCGGACCCTCTTCGCCATCTCGTGCAGGCCAAGCCGCTGAACCGCGCTCTTGGCGAACGCCATGCCGCCATCGAACGTCGCGAGCGCGGCGATGGCTAGCCGGTTAGGAAGCGTCGCGCGAAGCAACAGCAGGTCGCAGCAATCGATGCCGCCGGTGGCGAACTGGCGTTTGTGCTGGCCATCGCCCTCGGTGAAGTCGAACCGTACGACGCGGGGTTCGTCACACAGATCGCGCAATGCCTCAACCTGGAGCACCGCGCCGACCGATAGATCGTTGAACCGCGGGTCGTGACCGACGAATTCGTAGATCGCGGTGCCGTCGTGGATCGGACAGTAGAGATACGCCGCCGCCTCGCCGCCCACGTAAAGCAGCCACGCGCGGACGTTGCCCTCCGCCGCCATCGCGTACATCCGCTGCACGAAAGCGGGCGTGTCGGGCAGCCCGGCGCCCATCAACCGCTCCTGATACGTCGTCAGCGCGAGCGACCGCGCGATCGGATGAAACTCGGCAAATTGCTCGGGCGTCGAGAAACGCCGCACGTCGAGCGTTCCGCCCGACGCGGCCGCGACCTTCTTCGCCTTGCGCTTGATCGCCGAGCGCGTGTTGCCCGACAGACGCTCGCAATAGGAATCGAACCCGGTTGTCAGATCGGCATAGCGCCGCGTGTAAAGTTGCCGCGTGAAGGCGATCATCCCGGCCGTCGCCCAGGCAAGTGGTGCGCGCTGGCGTTCGGGAAGCGAGGTGACGAGGTATCCGTCGGCGTGCGAATCGAGCGGCGGAAGCTCGGGGAGCTGCCCGGCCAGAGCATCGTCGAGGCTGAGCGGCACGCGCACGAGGTCACGGCGGATCGACGCTAGCGTCCGCGCGCCGATCTGAAATTTGAGCGGGAGGGGACGAGCCATACTCACGCCGCGCGTTCCTCGACCAGATTCGACCAAAGCTGTTCGGCCTGGCGCCAGCGGGTGCGGATCTGACTCGGGCCGAGCGGGATGGCGTCGGACCCGGCGAATATCGGGCGATCGCGGAACTGCACCGTCGGCAGCGTCTCGCGCGCATCGGCCAGCATCCCACACAACGCCTCGAACCGCGCGACATGGACGCCGTTGGGCCGCGTCCCGCTGCGGTTGGCGAGCTCGAAACTGTGGCTGACGACGGTCACCGCTTTGTGATCGGCGGCCACGGCATGGTCGAGCGCGGCGCGCATTTCGCCGCGCGACAGAGCGCAAATCTGGAAGTGGCGCAGCGATCCGGGCGTGTCCTCGATCAAGGTCACCGGCACCTCGGTCACGCCGTTGCGCGCGACCGGCGCGATCTGGCGCGGCGGGAGGCCGATCTGGCTCGGCCACGGCGTGTCGGCGCCATTGTGGCTGCTGTCATAGGCGAAACCCAGCTCGGTGAGCGCGGTCAGCGTGTCGTCGTTCGCAGCATAACTGCCCGCGCGAAACGCGACCGGGTCGGGCGCGCCGCACGCCTTGAGCAAATCGCGCGCGCCGGCAATCAGCGCCTGCTGTTCGTCGAGGCTGTAGTCGATCAATTCAAACCGCGCGTGCCGCTCGACATCGTCCGCCTGCGCGCCGGCCCAATTGGGGTGGAGGTGAAGCTGCACTTCCTGCCCCGCCGCGACGATCGCCTCGACCACCGGCCGGATCGCGTCGAGCCCGAACACCATCGTCGGCATCGGATCGACGAAAAAGGTGGCCTTGAGACCGTGTTTGGCGAGCGTTGCCAGCTGGTACGCGATCCCCACGCCCGCCGGCTCGAGCGAGCGCGCGGTCTGCGTCACTAGGTCGCACCCGGCCGTGTGGTGGCGCCACATCAGCTCGGTATCGATGGTGATGAAGACTGCGGTCACTCGCGCGGGATAGCGAGTGGGGGTGAAGATTTCCCTTCTCCCTCTCCCCTTGCGGGAGAGGGTTGCGCAGACTTGGGTCGCGCTTTTTCAGCGCGGCCTTAGTCGAAGCTGGGTGAGGGGTAGCGGCCGTGCTTGCGACCGCGCGGCGCTTGAGCGCCGCTCACCCTCTCCAAGCTACGCTAGGCAGCAAGCTGCCAAGCTTCGCTATCCTCTCCCCTCAAGGGAGAGGAAGATACTAACGCGAATGATAGAAATCGTACACCTGCTGCGCCACCATGGCGCTCACCCTAGGCGCCCTCTGCAAGTCCTCCAAACTCGCCCCGCGCACCGCCCGCGCGGTCCCGAAATGCATCAGCAGCGCCTTCTTCCGCGCCGGCCCGATCCCCGGGACTTCGTCCAACGGCGATGCCCCGATCGCCTTCGCCCGTTTCGCGCGGTGCGCGCCGATCGCGAACCGATGGACTTCGTCGCGCAGCCGCTGGAGGTAGAATAACACCGGCGCGTTGGTGGGCAGCGTGAAGTCGCGGCCGTCCATCAGGTGGAACACCTCGCGCCCTTCGCGCCCGTGCCCCGGCCCCTTGGCGACGCCGACCAGGCAGACGTCCTCGATCCCCATATCCTCAAGCACGCCCTTTGCCGCGTTGAGCTGCCCGCGCCCGCCGTCGATCAGCACGAGGTCGGGCCAGTCGCCCGCGTCGCGATCGGGGTCCTCGGCTTGCGCGCGTGCGAAGCGGCGCTGGAACACTTCGCGCATCATCGCGAAATCGTCGCCCGGCACGGTGTCCTTGTTGCGGATGTTGAACTTGCGATACTGGCCCTTGCGGAACCCCTCTGGGCCGGCGACGACCATCGCGCCGAGCGCGTTGGTGCCCTGGATGTGGCTGTTGTCATAGACTTCGATCCGCTGCGGCGGCTCGGCAAGCTCGAACAGATCGGCGACTTCGCGCAACAATTTGGCTTGCGTCGTGCTCTCCGCCATGCGCCGGTCTAGCGCCTCGACCGCGTTACGCTTGGCCTGCTCCATCAGCCGGCGGCGGTCGCCCCGCTGCGGCACCGACAGCGCGACCTTGTACCCCGCGCGCTCGCCCAGCGCTTCGGTCAGCAATTCGCCCTCCGTCAATTCGCGATCGAGCAGCACCGTTCGCGCCGGCGGCACCTCCTCGTAGAATTGCGTCAGGAACTGAGTCAGCACCTCGTCCTCGGGCACTTCGGCGGTGTGCGCGGGGAAGAAGCTGCGATGCCCCCAATTCTGCCCGCCGCGGATGAAGAAGGCCTGGATGCCCATCACCCCGTCCTTGCACGCCAGCGCGAACACGTCGGCGTCGCCCACGCCTTCGGCGTTGATCGCTTGCGTGCCCTGGATGAACGTCAGCGCCTTGAGACGGTCGCGCAACACCGCGGCGAGCTCGAAATCCATGTTGGCGGCGGCTGCTTCCATCTGCGCGCCGAGCTTCGACTGCACCTTGGTCGACTTGCCCGCGAGAAAGTCCTTCGCGTCGCCGACCAGCTCGGCATAGCCCGCCTGATCGATTCGCCCGACGCACGGCGCCGAGCAGCGCTTGATCTGGTAGAGCAGGCACGGCCGGTCGCGGGTCTTGAAGAAGCCGTCGGTGCACGATCGCAGCAGGAACAGTTTCTGCAGCGCATTGAGCGTGTTGTTGACCGACCCCGCGCTGGCGAACGGCCCGTAATAATTGCCTTTTGCGCGCCTGGCGCCGCGATGCTTCTGGACGCGCGGAAAATCATGGTCGGCGCGCAGCAGGATGAACGGGAAGCTTTTGTCGTCGCGTAGCAGCACGTTGTAGGCGGGGCGGAAGCGCTTGATCAGCTGCGCTTCGAGCAGCAGCGCCTCGGCCTCGTTATTGGTCGTGACGATCGTCATCGACCGTGTCTGCGCGACCATCCGCTGCAGCCGCTTGGGCAGCCGATCGACCTGCGTGTAGTTGGTCACGCGGTTCTTGAGCGCGCGCGCCTTCCCGACGTACAGCACGTCGCCGCGAGCATCCTGCATGCGGTACACGCCGGGCCGCGCCGGCAGGGTCTTTAATACGTTGCGGATCGCCGCGACACCCGCCGCGAGGTCGGGCGATTCGCCACCGCCGCGAACCGCGTAGGTGGCTTTCTCCTCGTTGAATCTGTTCGGCGAGTTCGGGTCGGACATGCCCGGCGAATCTAGGGATTCGCCGGGCGTCCGACTAGGCTTACTTGATCGCGGCGAGGTCGGCGGCGATCTTGGTCATCAGCGCGGCGGGCATCTTGTCGGGCGCATAGGGCTGCACCTGGTTCAGGCTCATGCCCTTGAACTGCTCGTAATTCGGATTGGCGGTGATATCGCCCCCGAAATCCGTCGTCAGCACCGCCTTGGCGGCGGGATCGGCGACCAAAGTCTCGATCGGCGTGTCGAGGGTGAACTTGGCAGTGGCCGCGGGCGCGACGGTCGGCGCGGGCGAAGGGGCCGGTACCGGAGCGGTTTGCGCCAGCGTGGGCGTGGTAACGGTGATCAGGGCAATGGCGATAAGCGACTTCATGGTGTTCCTCCCCAGGGGTCAGCGCCGCCGCTGTGGCGACGATTGGCGTCCGAATTGTGGCAATCACGCGCGATGATCGTCCCAACGATCGAATTCGTAGGCGATCGATCCTTCGACCAGCCGCTCCCACAGCTCGCCAACCAGTTCGGGCGGCACTCCCGCGCGCGCCGCGGCGACCTTGGCATTGGCGATGACCAGTGCCTTGCGCCCCTCGTCGCGCACTGTTCCGCGATCCTGCTTGATCCGCGCGGCGGCGGTCATCAGGCGAAAGCGGACCGCGAGCAGCGCGACGATCTCGAGATCGACCGAATCGACTCCGGCGCGAACCTCGGCCATCGTCTCGCAATCTTCGGGCGCGATCATACCGGGCGCTAGCGGGACCGAAGCCGGGTCGACGTTGGTCCGTGCCGGATCGAGTTCGGCTTGTGGCCGCATGCGCGCGCTCATAACGTTGCTCAAATCGCTTTCCATCACTGCTGCCTTAGGGGGGATGCTATGGCCGGGGAAGAAGAGAGTCCGCAATGGCTGGGCACGTCGAACGACATGCTGCCCCGCGAGCACAAGCAGCATTTCCAGCGAGTGCTCACGCAGCAGGCGATCCGCAGCTATCTGTTCCTGTGCCTCGGGATCGGGCTCGTCGCGCTGGCCCTTCCCGTCGCGCTGGTCGCGGTCGGCGGGTATGACGGACATTATTCGATCAGCTATTTCTACCATGTCGGCGAAACCACCCGGAACATCCTGGTGGGGGCGCTGTGGGCGACCGGCGTGTTCCTGCTGCTCTACCACGGGCTGTCGACGCTGGAGAATTGGCTCCTCAACATTGCCGGCGTGGCCGCGATCTCGGTCGCGATGAACCCGATGGACGCTCAGCAATGCAGCAAGGGGCTCAGCATCCATGGCGTCAGCGCCGGACTGTTCTTCGTCTGCCTTGCCGTCGTCGCGGTGCTGCTGTCGAAGGGTCGAGTCAAATACGTCAAGGATCAGGCCAAGCGGCGCTGGTTCAAGCGCGCCTACACGATTGCGGGCGGCGCGATGGTCGCGATGCCCGCGATCGTCTGGGCACTTCACCAACTGGGCGGCGGCAAATGCGAAACGCACTGGATCTTCTGGATCGAGTGCCTCGGTATCTGGGCGTTCGCCGCTTACTGGTTCGTCAAGACCTACGAATATCGCGTCCTGCTCGGCGCCCGCTGACGGGGCGCCGCCTCAATTGAGGCGGCCGAGCCCGGCGATCGCCTTGTCGACCAGCGCCTGGTCCGCGCCTGCATCGTGCTTTTCGGCGATCAGCGCGCGCGCCGCATTGGTCGCCGCATCGGCTGCGGTCGCCCGGATTTCGGCCAGCATCGCGCGCTCGGCGGCGGCGATCTTTTCCTCGGCCATCGCGCCGTGGCGAGCGATCAACGCGGTCGCGTCGGCCTTGGCCTTGGCGACGATTTCCTCAGCCTGGCGCGCCGCGCCCGCGCGCATTTCCTCGACCTCGCGATGCGCGTCGCGCGCCTTGGCTTCATAGTCGGCCTTGAGCGCCTCGGCTTCCTTGCGGAGCTTGGCAGCGGTGTCGAGCTGTTCGCGGATGCCGGCGATCTTGCGGTCGAGCATCCCGGCGATGATCGACGGGACCTTGGCGACGAGCGCGATCGCGAATACGACGAGCATCGCCAGCGCGACCCAGCCACCGGCCTGGATGCCGAGCGCGGACGGTTCGGCTTCGCCGCCGGGAGCCGGGCCGCCAGGTACCGTCGTATGAGCTTGAGTCTCAGCCATTGGCCATTGCCGCCTTCACTGCGTTGCCCGCTTCGGCCGCCGAAACATTGGCACCCGATACCTTGGCGACGATCTCTCGCGCGGCTTCGGCCGCGACTTGCTCGATCGCCGCCAGCGCCGAGTCGCGCGCCTGGGCGAGCTTGGCATTGGCTTGCGCCGTGCGCTCCGAGAGCTCGGCATCGGCCGCGGCGAGCCGCTTGGCGCCTTCTTCACCGGCCTTCGATCGAGCCACCGCTGCGGCGGCCTGAGCGTCGGCATGGACCTTGGCGATGTCCGCCTGCCACTGCTGCTCGGTCGACTCCGCCTCTTGCCGGGCGCTTTCGGCGGCGGCGAGGTCGGCGGCGATCTGGGCGTCGCGCGAATCGACCGTCGATTCGACCCTGGGAACGATCCCGCGGCCGACGACGAAGAAGATCACGCCTAGCGTAATCAGCAGCCAGAGCCACTGCGACTGGTAGACGAGAGCGAGTTGCTGGATTTGCGGCATGCGTCACCTAGGCCCGGCGCCGGCGGGACCAGCCCGCCGGCGTCGTGGCGATTAACGAGCGTAGAGGATGATCATCGCGACGGCGAACGCCATCAGGCCGAGCAATTCGGCCGCGGCGAAGCCGATGTACAGCGTGCCCTGCTGCTGCGAGGCAGCCGCCGGGTTGCGCATCGCGCCTTGCAGGAACGAGCCGAACACGAAGCCGACGCCGGCCGAAGCGGCACCGACACCGATGGCGGCCAGACCGGCGCCGAGAACTTGAGCGGAAGCGAGATCCATTTTGTAAACTCCGTTAGATAAAGCGTTGATATTGAAACGATTAGTGAAGGTTGACCGCGTCGTTGATATAGAGCGAGGTCAGCAGCGCGAAGACGTAGGCCTGGATCGCGCCGACCAACAATTCGAGAGCGTTGACGAACACCACGAACACGAACGCCAGCCCCGAAACCGCATAGCCGACCCCGCCCGCATTCAATCCCTGCACGACGAAGTTGCCGAACACGTCGAGCAGGATGTGCCCCGCGAACATCGCGATGAACGGCCGCAAGCCAAGCGAGAACGGCCGCACCAGGAACGATACGAGCTCGATCGGAAAGATGAACAGTGCCAGCACGAACGGCGCATCCTTGGGCCAAAACAGGCTGAAGAAATGCAGCTTGTGCTTCCAGAATCCGACCCCGAGCACGATCGCGAAGCTGATGATCGACATCACGCCGGTCACCGAGAACTGGCTGGTGACGGTGAACGGGTGCGCGCCGGGGACGATCCCGAACGGCATCGCGCCGATCACGTTGGCGAACAGCAGGAAGGTGAAGGCCGTGAACACCCAGGGAAGGTAGCGACGGCCCTGGGGGCCGATGCTCGAGCGGGTGATGCCCTCGACGAATCCGGTGAACCCCTCGACCGCTGCCTGCCAGCGGCCCGGCACGAGCTGGCGCCGGTTGCCGCCGATCATGAACACCAGGATCGCGGCAAGCACGATCAGCATCCACAACGACGAGTTGGTGAACGCGAAAGGCGAGCCGAGATTGCCTGCGACCGGGTGGATCGCGAACTGGCTCATCGGATCGATCTTGGCGGAGGCGGCCACGCTTAAATCCCTGTACTTTTCATATCGTCACACGAACGGGCGGCGCCCTATTCGGACGGTTCCTTGGAAATGCTGAAAACCTGAAAGCATGCGCCGGCGAAAGCGAGGAACAGCAACGCCAGCATGATCCACGGGCGGGTATGAAAGAACCCGTCGAGGAACCAGCCGATGACGCCGCCGCCAAGCGGATAGCCTACCAACGTCGACAACACGCGCTGCCCGGTTCGCGCGCCCGTATTCGTCATCCCCATCGCCTGCTTCGGCGCGGCGGTGCGCTCGGCTTCGGTGCGGCGCGCGGCATCGAGTCGCGTTTCGAGCGAGGCCAGCTTGGGGTCTTCGCCCGGCGTCTGATCGGGGTCGGGCGTCACGAAGCAAATCGTCCTTGCGAACCGTTGGAGGGTTAAATTTCAATGGCAAACCGGCCGGGAAGCAAGCTGCCCCGCCAAGCGCGGTTGCGTTTAGGAACCGGACGCCGCCAAGTCAACCGCCGTGCCGCAGTGCGGCATCGCCGCCGATTGCGCGCGTAAGGACATCCCGATAACGCTCTCGTCATGAGCGCGCCCACTTCCGACAATAGCGGTCACCGCGCTCGACTGCGCGAGCGGTTGTTCGCCGATCCCGACGGACTGCTCGATCATGAACTCGTCGAATATCTGCTCGCGGTCGCCATCCCGCGGATCGATACCAAGCCGATCGCCAAAGCGTTGTTGCGCGAATTCGGCAGTCTGCCCGGCCTGATGACCGCGCCTCCCGAGGCGATCGCCGAGGTCAAGGGCATGGGCGAGGTCTCGACCGCGGCGATCAAGATCGTTCATGCCACGGCGCTCCGCTTGCTCCGCGCCGAGGTCGAGGAAAAGCCGGTGCTCGCCAATTGGCAGGCGCTGCTCGATTACCTGCGCGCCGACATGGCGCATCATGGCAACGAGCGAGTCCGCGTGCTCCATCTCAACACGCGCAACATGCTGATCCGCGACGAATTGATGGCCGAAGGCTCGATCGACGAGGCGCCGGTCTATGTCCGCGAGGTCATCCGCCGCGCGATGGAATTGAAGTCCGCCTCGATCATCCTGGTCCACAACCATCCGTCGGGGGATCCCTCGCCGAGCCGCGCCGACATCGACCTGACTCGATCGATGATCGAAGCCGGCAAGCGGCTCGGGATCGGCGTCCACGACCACATCATCATCGGCACCAAGGGCTATGTCAGCCTGCGCGCGCAAGGGCTGATCTAGCCCCACGCAAAAAGGCCGCCGCGCTCGGGAGGGACGCGCGGCGGCCTGCACGGGCGTCGTCGGGGGATTACGACGCCTTCGAGCTGCCCTGGACGAGGAAGTTGGTCATCTCGTCCTTGGAGATCGCCTTTGACTTGTCCGAATCGGCCTGACCGAACGCGGTGGCAGTCCAGGTCTTGTTGGCGGCGTCGTTGGCGACGTTCGGATCGGCCGCCTTGCGCAGCGCGAACGTCCAGGCGCCGAATTCGGCCTGGCTCAGCTTCCCGTCGCCGTTCTTGTCGTAGCTCGAAAACTCCTTGTCGACGATGTCGGCGACTTGCGCGCCGGCGCCCGGCGCCGCTGGTGCGGCGGCGGTGGTAGGCGCAGGCGTCGCGGGCGCGGCGGCCGGGGCGGCAGGCGTGGGCGCGGCCGGAGCCGCGGGCGCCGTGCTGCCATCGGGCGCGGGAGGCATCGGCGTCGTGGGCGCGCGGCCGGGAGCGCCCGCTTGCTCGGGCGGGGGCGCGACCGGGGTCGTTGCCGGCGGCGTCGGCGCGGTCGCGGTACTGGTAGGCGGCGTGGTGGTTTGCGGCGGCGCGACCGGCGCCGGCGATTGCGACGTGGGGGGTGCAGTCGTCGAAGTCGCGGGCGGGGGCGGTGTAGTCTGATCACCGGTCGGCGCGGTCTGGGCGACTACCGGCGTGGCGATCATCACGGCACCGGCCAGCAAAGCGTGTTTCAACACGATCACTCTCCTTTTCAACATGATACGGATTCTGCGACACGTTCATGGGCGCATCGCTAGAATGGGTGATTGATCAACCAACGACTCGCCGATTGGGTCCGAAACTGGCCGTTTGTCGCCCCGCTTGGTCCCTGCTAGGGCGCGGCTCACCGCAGATCGTGCGCGTCGCGCGACGGACGGTGCCACGATTTTCAGGAACCGTTGCCATGGTGCCACGCTATTCGCGCCCCGACATGACCGCGATCTGGAGCGCCGAGGCGCGCTACCGGATCTGGTTCGAGATCGAGGCGCACGCGACCGACGCGCTGGCCGATTTGGGCGTGGTCCCGAAGGAGGCCGCTGCGGCTTTGTGGCGCTGGTGGGAGACCAACCCCGCGATCGACGTCGACGCGATCGATGCGATCGAGGCGGTCACCAAGCACGACGTCATCGCCTTCCTGACCTGGGTCGCAGGCCAAGTCGGCGAGCATTCCGGTGAAGATTGGGCGCGCTTCATGCATCAAGGGATGACGTCGAGCGACGTGCTCGACACGTGCCTGGCGGTGCAGTTGCGCGATGCCGCCGACCTCCTGATCGCCGATATCGACGCGTTGCTCGCCGTGCTCTCCGCCCGCGCCCGTGAGCACAAGCTCACGCCGACGATCGGCCGCAGCCACGGTATCCATGCCGAGCCGGTGACCTTCGGGTTGAAGCTCGCCCAAGCCTATGCCGAGTTCGCGCGCAACCGCCGACGGCTGGTCGCGGCGCGCGACGATATCGCGACGTGCGCGATTTCGGGCGCGGTCGGAACGTTCGCCAACATCGATCCGCGCGTCGAGGCGCATGTCGCCGACAAGCTTGGTCTGGCGGTCGAGCCAGTCTCGACCCAAATCATCCCGCGTGATCGCCACGCGATGTTCTTTGCAACGCTCGGGGTGATCGCCTCGTCGATTGAGCGTCTCGCGGTCGAGATTCGTCACTTGCAGCGCACCGAAGTGCTCGAAGCCGAGGAATATTTCGCGCCGGGGCAAAAGGGCTCGTCGGCCATGCCGCACAAGCGCAACCCGGTGCTGACCGAGAACCTCACCGGGCTTGCGCGGATGGTGCGCGGCTATGTCACGCCGGCGCTCGAAAACGTGGCTTTGTGGCACGAGCGCGACATCAGCCATTCGTCGGTCGAGCGCTATATCGGCCCCGACGCGACGATCACGCTCGACTTCGCGCTCGCGCGGCTGACCGGCGTGGTCGACAAGTTGCTCGTCTATCCCGAGCGGATGGCGAAGAACCTCAACAAGATGGGCGGGCTGGTCCATTCGCAACGCGTGCTGCTCGCGCTGACCCAAGCCGGCGTCAGCCGCGAGGATGCGTACCGGCTCGTCCAGCGCAACGCGATGAAGGTGTGGGCATCGGACGGCCAACTGTCGTTACTCGACCTGCTCAAGGCCGATCCGGAGGTGACCGCCGCGCTGTCGCCCGCCGAGATCGAGGAAAATTTCGACCTCGACCATCACCTTAGATACGTGGACACAATCTTCGCGCGGGTGTTCGGCGATTAACCGTCAGTGTTAACGCCTGCAAATGCTGCAACTGCGAGCGCGTGAAATAATATTGCGCACGGGCGTAACAAATTTCACATGCGCCCTAGCCGGACCTAACCGGCTATTGGAGAAGCAACCATGCGCATCATGGAAATGATCGCGACCACCGCCGTTGCGGTTGGCACGCTCGCGCTGGTAGCGGGGGTTCTGTCCCTCTAACCGGCCCACCGCCCCCTGAGACGGGGGCGGACAGGGGCCCCGCCGCTAGGGTTGTAGCCTGTAGCGGCCGTCATGAGCGTCTAGCCGCCCACGGCCTTCTTCACCTTCTGGAAAAAGCCCTGCGCCTCGGGGCATTCGTCGCCCGTTTCGGTGCAGCGGAATTCCTCGAGCAATTCGCGCTGCTTCGCGCTCAGGCGAGTCGGGGTCTCGACGACGATCCGCACCACCAGGTCGCCGCGCCCCCTGCCCTGAAGCACCGGCATGCCCGCACCGCGCTGGCGGACCTCGCGGCCCGACTGGATGCCCGGCGCGATCTTGACCTCGTTGACCGAGCCGTCGAGCCCCGGAATAGTGATCGCCCCGCCGAGCGCCGCTGTGGTGAAGCTGATCGGCGCGTGCGCATAGAGCGTCGTGCCCTCGCGCTCGAAGATCGCGTGGCGTTTGACGTGGAGGAAGATGTAGAGGTCGCCCGCCGGCGCGCCGCGCGGCCCCGCTTCGCCTTCGCCGGCCAACCGCACGCGGGTGCCCTCGTCGACGCCCGCAGGGATGTTGACGGTCAGCGTCTTGGTCTTCTCGATGCGCCCCTCGCCGCGGCATTCGCGGCACGGATCGGCGATCACTTCACCCGCGCCATGGCAGGACGGACACGTGCGCTCGACGACGAAGAAGCCCTGTTGCGCGCGTACCTTGCCGTGCCCGGCACAGGTTGCGCAGGTCTTGGCGCTGGTGCCCGACTTGGCGCCCGAGCCGTGGCAAGCCTCGCACGTCGCGGCGACATCGACGGTGATGTCCTCGGACTTGCCGTGGAACGCGTCCTCGAGGCTGATCTCCATGTCGTAGCGCAAATCGGCGCCGCGCCGCGCCGCGCGCTGGCCGGCGCCGGCGCGCCCGCCCATGAACTCACCGAACACGCTTTCGAAAATGTCGGAAAAGCCGCTGAAATCTTGGCCGCCGCCCCCGCCGCCTTGCTGAAACGCGGCGTGTCCGAAGCGATCATACGCCGCGCGCTTCTGCGGATCCTTCAGGCAGTCATAGGCAGCGTTGACCGCCTTGAACTTGGCCTCGTTTTCCTTGCAGCCCCCGTTCTTGTCGGGGTGATATTTCATCGCGAGCTTGCGGTACGCCGACTTGATCGTCGCATCGTCCGCCCCGCGCTCGACCTCGAGCAGCTCGTAATAATCGACTTCGGTACTCATCGCAGGCCCCCGCCCCCGTCACGCCGGCTAGTCCCGGAATGACGGGGGGTACGCATCACATCAAGCCTTGGTGTCGTCCACTTCGGAGAATTCGGCATCGACGACATCCTCGCCGCCGGCCTCCGAACCCGCCGCCGCGCCGTCGGTCGCACCGCCCGCCGCGGCCGCTTCCTCGGCGCCCTGCTTCTCGTAGATCGCCTGGCCGAGCTTCATCGCGACCTGGGCAAGCGCTTGCGCCTTGTCCTTCATCGCATCGACGTCGCCGCCCTCGACCGCGGTCTTGGCCTCGGCGATCGCCGCTTCGATCTCGCCCTTAAGGCCGGCCTCGACCTTGTCGCCATTGTCGACGAGCTGGCGCTCGGTGGTGTGGATCAGCGATTCGGCGTTGTTCTTGGCTTCCGCCGCGTCGCGCCGCTTCTTGTCCTCGTCGGCGAACTTCTCGGCATCGCGGACCATCTGCTCGATGTCGGCGTCCGAAAGGCCGCCCGAGGCCTGGATGCGGATCTGCTGCTCCTTGCCGGTGCCCTTGTCCTTCGCCGAGACGTTGACGATGCCGTTGGCGTCGATGTCGAACGTGACCTCGATCTGCGGCACGCCGCGCGGCGCCGGCGGAATACCGACCAGGTCGAACTGGCCCAGCATCTTGTTGTCCGCCGCCATCTCGCGCTCGCCCTGGAAGACGCGGATCGTCACCGCCTGCTGGTTGTCGTCGGCAGTGGAGTAGACCTGCGACTTCTTGGTCGGGATCGTTGTGTTGCGATCGATCATCCGGGTGAATACGCCGCCCAGCGTCTCGATGCCGAGGCTCAGCGGCGTCACGTCGAGCAGCAGCACGTCCTTGACGTCGCCCTGCAGCACGCCGGCCTGGATCGCCGCGCCCATCGCGACCACTTCGTCGGGGTTGACGCCGGTGTGCGGCTCCTTGCCGAAGAAGTCCTTCACGATCTCACGGACGCGCGGCATGCGAGTCATGCCGCCGACCAGCACGACTTCGCTGATGTCGCTCGCCTTGACCCCGGCATCGGCCAGCGCCTTCTTGCACGGATCGAGCGTGCGCTTGATCAGGTCCTCGACCAGTTTCTCCAGGTCGGCGCGCGTGATCGTCTTGACCAAGTGCTTCGGGCCGTTCTGGTCGGCGGTGATGAACGGCAGATTGACTTCGGTCGATGCGGCCGACGACAGCTCGATCTTCGCCTTTTCGGCGGCTTCCTTGAGCCGCTGCAGCGCGAGCTTGTCCTTGGTCAGGTCGATGCCCTCGGCCTTCTTGAAATCGTCGGCCAGGAAGTTGAGCACCTTGTTGTCGAAATCCTCGCCGCCGAGGAAGGTGTCGCCATTGGTGGCCTTCACCTCGAACACGCCGTCGCCGATTTCGAGCACGGAGATGTCGAACGTGCCGCCGCCCAAGTCGTAGACCGCGATCGTCTTGCCGTCCTGCTTCTCCAACCCGTAGGCGAGCGCCGCCGCAGTCGGCTCGTTGATGATGCGCAGCACTTCGAGGCCCGCAATCTGCCCGGCGTCCTTGGTCGCCTGGCGCTGCGCGTCGTTGAAGTAGGCAGGCACGGTGATCACCGCCTGCGTGACGGTCTCGCCGAGATAGGACTCCGCGGTTTCCTTCATCTTCTGGAGGATGAAGGCAGAGATTTGCGACGGCGAATAATCGCTGCCGCCCGCCTTGACCCATGCGTCGCCGTTCTGGCCCTTGACGATCGAATAGGGCACCAGCTCGGTGTCCTTCTTGGTGATCGGGTCGTCGAAGCGGCGCCCGATCAGGCGCTTTACCGCGAACACGGTCGAATCGGGATTGGTCACCGCCTGACGCTTGGCCGGCTGGCCGATCAGCCGCTCGCCGTCCTTGGCGAAGGCGACGATCGACGGCGTGGTGCGCGCGCCTTCCGCATTCTCGATCACCTTGGGCTTGCCGCCCTCCATCACCGCAACGCAGCTGTTGGTCGTGCCGAGATCGATACCGATTACTTTTGCCATTGGTCCTCTGTGGCCCCTCAATCAAAAACAAACCGAAGCCCTCGCGCCCCTCTCGAGAGGCGGCACGAGCGCCGTTACGAAGGCGATATAGGGGGCCTTTTGCTTGCCGCAAGATTTGGAGCGAGTTACCAATTCCGCCTAATCCCGGAACGGGAAGGGCATCGCATGCGTGTAACGCGTTTGGTTGGCGTATTGGCCCTGGTCGGCGCTCTGGCCGCCTGCGGCGAGGGTGGCGGTAGCGGCGCAACTGGCGGAGGCGGAACGCCCGCACCAACCCCCGCTCCGACCCCGACCCCCACACCTACTCCGACGCCGAACACGGCGCTGAGCAACCTGGTCAGCGACGCCGATCTGGCGAACGTCGCGGGCGAAGCGAGCGAAATCTTCGCTACTGGCAGCCCGTCGAGCAATTCGTTCAAGACCGACTTCGCGTCGCTGTTGCTGCATTACACCGCGGCGACCCAAGGTTATTCGCTGACGGTCGATTCGCGCGGCCAAACATTTCTGCCAGCGAATATCGACAGCACGCGATCGTATCCGGGGCTGGTTTTCTACGACAAGTCGACCGCCAGCATCATCGACTATTTCGAACGCATCCGTCCGGGAACGACTACCTCGGTGCCGACCTATTATGTCGGGATCGGCGGCTGGGGCCGAACCCAGACCGAAGCCGGCGCACAGGGCCCATCCACCTGGGGCGATTCCTTCGTCTACGGTTTCCCCACCGTCGCGGCCGGCGTGCCGACGACGGGCACGCGGCGCTATGCGGTCGACGCCCAAACATTCGACAATGCCGGGGGCAACACGCCGACCGCGCAACGCCTGGCGCGACGCCTCGGCGAAGGCGAGATGACGGTCGATTTCGGCGCTCACACCGTGACCGTCAGCTTCGTCCGCCATGGCCTGGCCGACAGCGAGAGTTCTTCCGCCCCAAGCGGTACGCAGACGCTCGACAGCTTCACGGGGAGCGGCACGCTGGCTGCCGACGGCAGCTTCACCGGCGCATTCGACTGCGCAAATTGTTCGGGGTCGGGCATCAAGTTTGCGCAATTCCGCGGCAATTTATACGGTCCGGCTGCCGAGGAAATCGGGCTGACCTACGCGCAAGGCGGCGCAAACCTGCTCGGCACCGGCAGCCTGATCGGGCACCAGCATGGCAAGTTCGACACCAACGTCGTCGATACCGGCTTCAGCGCCGTCGATACGACGCTCAGCACCGGCGCCTCATGGCAGTTCGGCCTGAACGATTACGACTTGCGCACCGGCGCGGCGATCGATTTCCCTGACCGCTTCAGCACCGTCACCAATCTCTATTACGTCCACACCTATCTCGGCGGCGGCGGCACGATTCAGTACCGCGAAAACCCGTTTTCGTTCGGAGCGGCGATTCCGGCGGAGAGCACGCCCGAATACAATGTCTGGGGCTATTCGCTCGCCGCGACCGCCAACGGCCCACAGGCGGATGAGCGGCTCTATTCCTCAACCCCGGCGCGGTCGATGCCGGGCTGATGCTCAATTCGCTCAAGCTCGGCCGGTTCGAGCGGCGCGAGGCGACCGGTCGCCATTCGGACATCTTCTTCGCCTCGGGCGCGTCGACCCCGACCGCTAGCATCCCCACCAGCGGCACGGCGCATTATGTCGGGGTGATCGCCGGGCAATATTTCCCGAGCGAAGCCGGGGGCACTGGCTTCACCTACATGTACGGAGTAGGCGGAACGGTCGATCTCACGGTGGATTTCGCGGCGCATAGCGTGACGGGGAGCTTCCACGCCACGGCGCGCAAATCGACCGACAACAATCTGGTCGATATGGGCGTTTTCCCGATCACCGGCGGCACGATCGACGCGAACGGCGTGATCGCCGCGACTCTCGCGACCAATCCCAACAGCTATTATATCTATCTGCGAGGGGGGCTGAGCGGCCGGGTGTATGGGGCAACGGCGGGCGAACTGGGGCTGCAAGCCGCGTTCCGCACGTGCCACTATTGCTTTGCCGGCACGCTCGATTCGTACGACGCCTTCGACGCCGCCGGGGCCGCTTCGCGGCGCTAGCCCCGCTTGCTGCCGGTAGCCACGCCGTCTAACCCTAGCGATCGCTTCTCTGGAGACCGTTCGATGATGCGTGCTTTTGCCCCGATCGCGGCGATGCTGATCGCCACGGGATGCCAGCAGCACGACGTGACCGTCGAGCACCCGTGGGTGCGGCTCTCCGCGGTGCCGGCCAATCCGTCGGCAGCCTATTTCACGCTGAAAGGCGGGGCGAAGGACGAGACGCTGACGGCGGTCGCCGCGCCCGCTGCGCAACGCGCCGAGATGCACGAGAGCATGGGCAGCGGCGGGATGATGACGATGACCCCGGTCAAGCTGGTCGCGGTGCGTGCGGGCGACAGCGTCGAGTTCAAGCCGGGCGGCAAGCATGTCATGCTGTTCGGGCTCAATCCCGCCGTGAAACCCGGCACCACCACGCCGCTGATCTTGACCTTCGCCAGTGGCCGCACGGCCACCGTCAAGGCCCGCATCGTCGGTGCCGGCGATCCGGCACCCGGCGATTGAGCGAGGCCCGCCCACTCACATCGGGCGAGACCGATCTCGCGCGCGGCGTGTTCGGCGACGCGATCGATTACGCACCGGTCCGCATCGTACTCGGCAAATGGGCGTTCTTTCAGCCCCGGGACGTGGTGATGACGCCGACCGGCCGCCTCCACTTCCACCCGCACGGGACCGCGTATCGCGACGATTTCAGCCACGCCGGCTTGGGCGAGCAAGGCTTGTTCATCCACGAAATGACTCATGTCTGGCAGCACCAGTCGGGCATTTTCCTACCGCTCCGGCGCGTGCCGTGGGCGCGCTACGACTATGCGGTCAAGCCGGGTTGGGAATTGCGCAAATACGGCCTCGAACAACAAGCCGAGATCGTCCGTCACGCCTTCGTGCTCGGCAAGGGTGGCGGATTTGCCGGGGCGCCGCCGCTTGCGCAGTTGCGCACGATCCTGCCGTTTCATCCAGCAGCCCACAGCTAGCAAGGGGAGTTGTCGAGCGCTCCGATCGCGCTACACTCCGGCGCGGGAGGGACTTCACATGCCGCAAACGCTCGACCGCTTTCGCTCATCCACGCTCGGGTGGCTCAAGGGCACGCTCGCCGGCTGGGGCACCGTGCTGCTGGTGCCGATCGGCGTGGTCGGGGCGTTGGTGACCGGCACCTGGTGGCCGCTGCTGTTCGTGGCGCTGGCGCTCGTCATCGTCGCGGTCAAGTGGCTCGGCAACCTCGCCACCACCTATGAGGTCACCGAGGACCGGCTGATCCTCCACCGCGGCGTCCTCAACAAGTCGATCGACGAGATCGAGCTCTACCGGATCAAGGACATCCGCATCGACTTCAGCCTGATCAATCAATGGGCGGGGATCGGCACGATCACGATCCAGTCGAGCGACGAGACCACCGGCGGCAAACCCTTCGCGATCGCCAACATCGAACACGCGCGCGAACGCCGCGAAAAGCTGCGCGATCTCGTCAACGCCGCCCGCCAGGCCCGCGGCGTGCGTGAACTCGACATGGTGCAGGAAGCGGTGATGCCGTGAGGCACCGTCGCTGCGACGGAGGCCGGAGCCGCTGAAACATCGTGCCGCTGCCAGCGATCCCGGCCTTCGTCGGGATGCGCGTTATAGTTGCGCCAGATCGATCGGCGCATTCTTGTCGAGTGTCGCGTTCGCCTCGGGCATCGGGTATTTGAGCCCGGTCGCGCAGTTGAACAGCACGACCTGATCGTCCTCGTCCACCAATCCGTCGCTCAACGCCTGCCGATAGGCGGCAAGCGTCGCGCCGCCTTCGGGGCAGAGCAGTAGTCCGTCCTTCTTCGCGCAATCCTCGACCGCCTGGAGGATCGCCGGATCGCCGACCGCGAGCGCGCGACCGCCGCTGTCGCGCACCGCGCGCAGGATCAGGAAATCGCCGACCGCCTTGGGGACGCGGATGCCGGCGGCGACGGTGTGCGCGTCCTCCCAGCATTCGGCATGCTCCTCGCCCGCCTCGAACGCGCGGACGATCGGCGCGCAGCCGCTCGCCTGCACCGCGAACATCTTGGGACGCTCGGGCCCGATCCAGCCGAGCGCCTCCATCTCGTCGAACGCCTTCCACATGCCGATCAGCCCGGTGCCGCCACCGGTCGGGTAGAAGATCGCGCCCGGCAGCCGCCAGCCGAGTTGCGCGGCAAGCTCTAGCCCCATCGTCTTCTTGCCTTCGATCCGGTACGGCTCCTTCAAGGTCGAGAAATCGAACCACCGCCCCTCGGCCGCGCCGCGCGCGACGATCGCGCCGCATTCGTCGATCAGCCCGTTGACTCGGTAAACGCGGCCGCCCTGCATCGCGATCTCGCGCACGTTGATCTCGGGCGTGTCGTCGGGGCACAACACGATCGTCTCGATGCCCGCTCGGCTGGCGTAAGCGGCAAGCGCGGCGCCGGCATTGCCGTTGGTCGGCATCGCAACCCTGGTGACGCCGAGCTCCTTCGCCATCGCCACCGCCATCACCAGCCCGCGCGCCTTGAACGATCCGGTCGGGAGCCGGCCCTCGTCCTTGACCAGCACGTTTGGGCCGCCGCTCGATTTCGGGATCGCGACCAGCGGCGTCTCGACCTCGCCCAGACTGACGATGTTCCCGGTCCGTCGCACCGGCAGCAATTCGCGCCACCGCCACAGATCGGTCGGCCGCGCCTCGACCATCGCACGCGGCAGGAACCCGCGGACGCCGGCGAGGTCGTAGCGAACCAGCAACGGCTTGCCCGCCGCGGACAGATTGTGGAGCTGATCGGCCTCGTAGCGCTCGCCAGTCAACGAGCATTCGAGATGGGTGACGAAGGTCGGGCGGTCGGCGGTGAGGTTGGGGTTCATGCGGAGGGCTTAGCCGCCCCGCTCATCACTCGCTACCCTGAGGCAATTTATGGCCAACGCTTGCCGGTCGCGTCGGGTAGGCAGTTCTCGAAATAGCCCAATTCCTCTGGGCTCTTTACAATAGGAATCAGGCCTTCCTTCGCTTTGTAAGCCGTCGCGACCACAACCTGCCAAGCGGCGTCGTCCAATATTACGTCCAACGCGTACGGATCTTTCGGCCGGCACGCCTTTAACGCCAAGTGCAACGGCCAAATACTATCCGCCTCCACTTGGGATAGCACTTTTGTCTCGATCCAATGTCGTAGAGGAGCATGGACCGCGGTCGGATCAGTCTCATCATACGACCCACCGGAGCTGTCATAAAAGCATTCGACAAACTCGACATATCCATAATGCGGATTCTGCATTTCGGGGTCGAGCCAAGTGGCTCGCTGATAGTCGATGTCGGCAAGCTCGGCGATACTGCCGAACAAACCTGCCCTTATATTGCGCTGGAGTTCCTGATCCGCAGCCGTCAAAGTTATCCCTTCTTCGCCACGCCCACCAACGCCGGCCGCAGCAACCGATCGCGGAGCATGTATCCCGCCTGCATTTCCTGCACGATCGTCCCCGGCGCCTGGTCGCTGGGGATCTCCAGCATCGCCTGGTGCTGGTTGGGATCAAGCGGGAGCCCCATCGCGGCGATGCGGGTGATGCCGTTCCTTTGGAACACGCCGTCGAGCTCGCGCTTGGTCGCCTCAAGCCCGGTCACCAGGCCCTTCAAGCGATCGTCGTTCCGCAACTCCTCAGGAATCGCCAACAGCCCGCGCTCGAGATTGTCGGCCACCGACAGCACGTCGCGCGCAAAGCCGGTGATCGCATAGGCGCGCGAATCGCTCGCTTCCTTCTCCGCTCGGCGGCGGACGTTCTGCGCTTCGGCGTGCGCGTACATCACCGCCGATTTGGCCTCGGCCAGTTCGGCTTCGAGTTGCGCGACTCGGTCGTGCTCGGCCAGCTCGGGGGCGGCTTCGGCGGTTTCGGCGCGCAGGTCTTCGTCGGTGGTCGCAGTCATGGCTTCGGTCTCGATCTTCTCTTCGCTCATGTTTCTCTTCGTCATCTGAAAGCCTCTCAACCGATCAGGCGGGAGAGGGTTGCGGCGGTGAAATCCACCATGGGCACGACTCGCGCATAGTTCAACCGTGTCGGGCCGATCACCCCGACCACGCCGACGACGCGGCCGTCGATCCCGCGGAAGGGGCGAGCGATCACCGACGATCCGGACAGCGCGAACAATTTGTTCTCGGCGCCGATGAAGATTCGCGTCGAATCGCCGATCCGCGCGCTGTCGAGCAACGTCGCGATCTCCTGCTTGCCCTCGAGATCGTCGAGCAAGTCGCGGATTCGCTCGAGGTCCTCCGCCGCCGCCGCGTCGATCAGCCGTCCCTGCCCGCGCACGATCAGCACCGGGCGGCGCTCGCCATCCTCGCTCCAAACCGCGAGGCCGCGCTCGACCAGAGTCGCCGCCGCCTGGTCGAGCGCGGCGCGGTCAGCGGCGAGCTGGCGGTCGAGCCGCGCCCGCGCCTCCGCCAGCGTCAGCCCGGCGAGCGTCGCCGACATGTAATTCCCCGCCTCGACCAGGGCCGACGCGCTGGTGCCCGGCGCGAGATCGACCACACGATTGTCGACCTGCCCGTCGTCGCCGACGATCACCGCGAGCGCGCGGGTTGGCGACAGCGGCACGAAGCTGATCGAGCGCAGCACCATCTCCGCCTTGGGCACCAGCACCAGCCCCGCGCACGCCGACAGCCCGCTCAGCGCCGCGGTAGTCGCCGCCAGCGCCTCCTCGACCGGCCCCGCGCGCCCGGCGCGCTCCTCGATCGCCGCACGCTCCTCCGCCGACGGCTCCGCCACGCGCATCATCCCGTCGACGAACAGCCGCAGCCCGATGTCCGTCGGCAACCGGCCCGCCGAGGTATGGGGCGCCGCGAGCAGCCCGAGCGTCTCGAGCTCGTGCATGACGTTGCGGATCGACGCCGGCGACAACTGGAACGCCCCCGCATCGGCCAGCGTCCGCGACCCCACCGGCTGCCCAGTCGCCAGATACCCCTCCACCACCGCGCGAAAGATATCGCGCGCTCGGTCGCTGAGTTCGGTGACGGGGGTAGCTGTCATGACGGCGATGTAGGCGCCGGGACGCTGCCGCTCAACGGCGGCTTATGAAGCGTTTGATCGGGAGCAACTTCGGAGCGCCCGCGACCGCATCGAACATTGCGCGGTTCTTCTCCATGTCACAGCCATAATAAATGAACAGATGCCCGGGTCGCCCGCCGCCGCTCCACGCAACATCGACCGATCCTTGGTCGGTAGCCATTTCCTTACACAAGGGCTCGCCGTCGAAATGCAGATCTCCTGCAGGCCGGTAGGGAGCCAACAACGCTTTGAACGCCGCAAAGGTCGATTTCGTGATGGCGAATCGTCGCTCGCCCTTGACGACTGTCTTGACGCGCCCCGTGAATAATCCGGTGCCATCGGAAGATACCGTAACGGCATAGCCTGCAGTCGGAAATAGTCCGCCACCCGGCACGGTGTACGTGATGCTTTCCACTGTGCGTGCGCGCCGAGCGTCCGTGGGAGGCGCGTACAGCATGGCCGTCAGTACCGCCGCGACTGCTAACCGCATTTGAGCCTCCATCAGATCGCTGATCGACACTGGCGCGCTTCCCTAGCTACGTCTAGGCACGCCTTCACCATTCTCAGGAGACCCCCATGCGCCCCAGCGGCCGCGCCCCCGACCAGATGCGTGCGATTACCATCGAGCCCCACTTTACCCGCCACGCCGAAGGTTCGGTGCTGATCGGGTTCGGCGATACGCGCGTGCTCGTGACGGCATCGGTCGAGGATCGCTTGCCGCCGTGGCTGCGCGGCAAGGGACAGGGTTGGGTCACCGCCGAATACGGCATGCTGCCGCGCGCGACGCATACGCGCGGCAATCGCGAGGCGGCCAGGGGCAAGCAATCGGGGCGGACGCAGGAGATTCAGCGGCTGATCGGGCGGTCGTTGCGCGCGGTCACCGACCTCAAGCTGCTCGGCGAGCATCAGATCACGCTCGATTGCGACGTGATCCAGGCCGATGGCGGTACGCGCACCGCGGCGATTTCGGGCGCGTGGGTCGCGTTGCGGCTCGCGATCAACGGTCTGCTCAAGCAGGGCAAGATCGCTGCCGACCCGCTGACGCAAAAGGTCGCGGCAGTCAGCTGCGGCATCTATCAGGGAACGCCCGTCCTCGATCTCGACTACGATGAGGATTCGTCGGCCGATGCCGACGCCAATTTCGTGCTGCTCGAAAACGGCAACATCGCCGAGGCGCAAGCGACCGCCGAGGGCGCGACGTACGACGAGGAAGCGCTTTTGCGGCTACTGCGTTTGGCTCGCATCGGGTGCGGCGAAATCTTCGCCGCCCAAGAACAGGCAACGGCGAAGGCGACGCAGGCGGCATGAGCGGACCGGATGAAGGCATTGGCGGCGACGCCCCCCAGGCGATCCGCAAGCTCGCGCTGGGCAAGCTCGTCATCGCCAGCCACAACGAAGGCAAGGTGCGCGAAATCGCGGCATTGCTCGGGCCGTACGGGATCGAGCCGGTGTCGGCCGCCTCGCTCGATCTGCCCGAGCCCGAGGAGACCGGCACGACGTTCGTCGCCAATGCCGAGCTGAAGGCACTCCAGGCCGCCGATTTGTCTGGGATGCCCGCGCTCGCCGACGATAGCGGGCTGTGCGTCGAGGCGCTCAATGGCGACCCCGGCATCTTCTCCGCGCGCTGGGCGGGCGAGAGCAAGGATTTCGGGCTGGCGATGCGGCTGGTCGAGGACCGCCTGCAGGCGACCGGTCCGGAGATCGACCGCAACGCGCACTTCGTCTGCGCGCTCGCGCTGGCCTGGCCCGACGGCCATGTCGAATGGTTCGAAGGTCGGGTCGACGGCTGCCTGGTATGGCCGCCGCGTGGGCAAAACGGCTTCGGCTACGACGCAATGTTCGAGCCCGACGGCCATAACCGCACCTTCGGCGAGATGATGGCGGACGAGAAGACGCCTCTCACCCACCGCGCGGACGCGTTCCGACAGCTTGTGGCGGCGGTGCTCTAGAATTCTTCCTTCAGCCTGGAGGGCGAAGCTTTCATCAGAGGCACTGCCGGCACAGCGGCGGTCGTCCTCCTACCCAATTCGTAGGTTACGTCCCAGCGCGCCGCCGGATCGGTTTCGAGAACGATGCCGCGCCGCGCATCGCGATCCGGGCCGGACGAATGCGGCCCGCAACCCTCCTGCTCGCAATCCCACGCCGTACCGCCGTTGCCGATGACGTTGACGGTGATCGTTTGATCGCGCGGCATCAGGCTCGCCGCCGGCCTGATGATCCTGCCGGCGCGGGCGATCGAGCTTCGGCTCGCGTGGAAATTACCCACCAGCACCATGATCCGGCTCCGGGTTTCCGCCTGAATCGCCACTAGCCTGTCGGCCATTGCGGCGTTGCGTTCGCGGCGGTCGGGACTGCTGTCGGACACATCGAAGCAGCGCACGCCGGCAATCAATCCGCGGTGTTTCATCGCACGGAGACGCTCGAACATGCGAAGGAAGGCGACGCTCGACCGACCATCTTGGAAATCGCGATGCCAGAAGGGCGCGGCGAGCAACGCGGCCCGTGCCTTGGCGCCGCCATCGGATACGAGGAACGCGTCGATCCAGGGTTGCTCGTCGACCGGATATTCGAGTGCCACGGTCACTGGTTGCTTCTGTTGAGCAGCGAGGCAAGCGAGATTGACGAAGGCATCGGGAATCTCGTTGGTGCCATGAAGTTCACCGACGAAGACCCAACGGATCTCCGTACCCCATAATTGCTCTGCGCCGGGGACGGAATGGCAAACCGCAGATGCTGCGGCCAATGCGGTGGCAATTACCACGCTGAACATTGCAGCCTCCCCTCGTTTTCCGAAAACCTGCAATTGCGGAATCTGGACTTAGGATATGTAATACCATCGCTAAACTAGGCGCAAGATACCGCGTGAGCTGGCGAGCGTCGGGGGTCTAGAACACCTTGCGCCCCCAGACATTCCCCGGCGGCGAGTAGCGGCACACCAGATAATCGTGCCCGTCGCCGGTCGCCAGCGCGCAGCCGACGCGGGTCGTGTCGCGCCAGACGATCTGGCTGTAATGCCCGACGCTCGACCATTGGCCGTTGATGCTGATCGCCGGGAAGACGCCGTCGGTGAAATTGCGGCCTTCCTCGACCCAGAACCGCACCATTTCCTCATACGAATAGCTGCCGGCACTGCCCATGAAGAGGTTCTCGCCCTCGCTCTTGCGCGCGGTCGAATGCTCGAAGCGGCCGGTTTCGGCGAGGTGGTCGGCCCAGTCTCGCGCGTCGGCGGCGAGGCCAGCATCCCATGCCAGATCGGGCACCCCGGCGTCGCGGCGGGCGGCATTGTGCGACCCCATCATCGCGCGCTCGAACACACCGCTCGCGATCGGGCCGCCGCCGTTTGCCGCACCCGCGCTCGCCGCCACACAGCCGAGCGCCAGCACGCCCCAAACTTTGCATCCCCGCATCGGCTTGGCATAACGGGCTGATCATGAACGAAAACCAAACGCCATTGGCGCTCTACGTCCACTGGCCGTTCTGCTTGTCGAAATGCCCGTATTGCGATTTCAACAGCCATGTTCGCGCCGAGGTCGATCAGGCGGCGTGGCGCGAGGCTCTGCTGGTCGATCTGACGCACGAGGCGGGCGAATTGCCGGGGCGGACGCTGGGGTCGATCTTTTTCGGCGGGGGCACACCGTCGCTGATGCCGCCCGAAACGGTGGCAGCGGTGATCGGCGCGGCACGAGACGCCTGGGATTTCGCGCCCGATATCGAGATCACGCTCGAGGCCAATCCCTCGTCGGTCGAGGCAGCGCGGTTCGCCGATCTCGCGAGCGTCGGCGTCAACCGGGTGAGCCTCGGGCTGCAGGCGCTCGACGACGAAGCGCTCGCATTCCTCGGCCGTGCCCATGACGTGCGCGAGGGGCTAGCCGCGCTCGACGTCGCGCAAAAGGTGTTTTTGCGAGTCAGCTTCGACCTGATCTACGCGCGCCCCGGCCAGTCGATGGCCGACTGGCACGGTGAGCTGACTCGCGCGCTCGCGTTCGGGACCGAGCACCTCTCGCTCTACCAGCTCACCGTCGAACCCGGCACGCGCTTCGCCACCGAGGAGCTGGCGGGGCGTCTGACCCTGCCCGACCCCGACCGCGCCGCCGACCTGTTCGAGCTGACCCGCGCAACCACCGCACGCGCCGGCCTTCCAGCCTATGAAATCTCCAACCACGCTCGGCCTGGTGCCGAGAGCCGCCACAACCTGACCTATTGGCGGTACGGCGATTATGCCGGGATCGGGCCCGGCGCGCACGGCCGGCGCGGCGGGATGGCGACGCAGCGGCGGCGCAAGCCCGAGAACTGGCTGAGCGCGGTCGCGCGCAATGGCCATGGCATCGAAATCGAGCAACGTCTGACACCGGGCGAGCGCGCGACCGAGACGATTCTGATGGGGCTGCGGCTCGGCGAAGGAATCGATCTGGTGCGGATCGCGCGTCTCGGCGAGCGGCCGATCGACATGCTGGTCGACACTGCCGCGATCGATCGCCTCGCCGCGCTCGGCCTCGTCGCGAGCGAGGGCAGCCGGCTACGCGCGACCGCGGCGGGCATGCCGGTGCTCAACGCCGTGCTTGGAGAGGTCGTCGCGATCCGCGAGCCGGCCTGAGCGAAAGGGCTGGCAATGTTGGATTTCGTCTGTCAGCCCAAACCGGCTCTTCGATATGGCCGGCGCATCTCGGTTCGTCGCATTTCGCGGCGAGCGTGGCGTGACTTTCGTGACCTTCGCCAGCGAATCGGCCGTCGTCGCTAGAACCCGCTCGGCGCCGGCGACACCGTCACCGTCGTGCCGCCGCGTACTTCCTGCACCTCGAGCGCGCGTTCGGCGACGCCATCGCGGTCGAAGCGGAACGCGCCGTCGATCCCCGCAAAGCCGCCACGGTCGCGCAACCGGCTCTCGGGGAACGGCCGCCCCATCGGCCAGTCGCGCGCGATCCGGATCGCCAGCAGCACCGCATCGTAGCCCATGCTCGACAGCCGGTACGGCGCCGCGCCGAACCGCGTGCGATACTTGACTGCATACTGGCGATAGAGATTGTCGGGCACGCTCGCGAACCACGCGCCGTCGAGCGAGGGCTTGGCGGCGATCGACGATTCGTTGTTCCAGCGTTCGGTGCCGAGCACGCGCGCACCGGGCTCGCCCGCCTTGCGCATCAAGGGCACGACACCCGCCGCCGCCGCGCCGTCGTCGACCACCAATACCGCGCCGACTGGACCCGACTTGCCCAGCCGCCGCGCCGCGGCGGTGATCGACGCGACGTTGCGGTCATAGGTCTGGAGCGAGATGACTTGGCCCTTGTCGTCTTCAACGGCGCGCAAGAAGGCGGTCGATGCGCGCTCGCCGTACAGGCCGTTGGCGACCAGCCCGCCATAGGTCGTAATCCCCTGGTCGCGAGCATAATCGACCACGCGCTCGATCGACTGCGCGGGCGAATAGCCCATCAGATAGGCACCGTCGCCAGCGACGCTGATATCGTTGGAGAAGCTGATCACGGGAACGCCGGCGGGGCGCGCAATCGGCATCACCGCGCGCACGTCTTCGGACAGGAGCGGCCCGAGGATCAGCTGCGCGCCCTCGTCGATCGCCTTCCTCGCCGCGCCCGCGGCACCGGTCGCGGTGTCGTAGGTGGTGATTCGCAATTCGGCGTTGTTGGTGTCGAGCAACGCCAGCTGAGTCGCATTGGCAATGCTTCGCCCGACCGCGCCGTTGGGGCCGGTCATCGGCACCAGCAACGCGACCATGTGGTGCTCGCTGTCGGTTGGCAGGCCGGGCATGATCACCGGCTCGATCGGTCGCGCCGCCTCGGCGGGCGGGCGATAGACCGGCGGCGCGGTGCGCGGCACGACGGTCGAACAGGCCGATACGACCACCGCCAGCGCGAGTACCGTTATCCGGCTCAGCAGTTTGCGTTGCGGTTTGGTGGCGGCCTCTGCCATGACGATCCCCTGATGACTGATACGCTGATCCCCGGTCTCTACATCGTCGCGACCCCGATCGGCAATCTCGGCGACCTCTCCCCGCGCGCTGCAAAGGTGCTTTCGCAAGCCGCATTGATCGCTGCCGAAGACACGCGAGTGACGGCGGGGTTGCTGCGGCATATCGGCGTCAAGCGCCCGATGATCGCGTATCACGACCACAATGCCGATCGCGTGCGGCCCGGGCTCGTCGCGCGACTCGGCGGCGAAGCGATCGCGCTGGTCAGCGATGCGGGGACGCCGCTGATTTCCGATCCGGGCTACAAATTGGTCCGCGACGCGCGCGATGCAGGCCATGCGGTGGTGACGATCCCGGGTCCGTGCGCGGCGGTCGCGGCGTTGACGCTTGCCGGGCTCCCGACCGACCGCTTCCTGTTCGTCGGGTTCCTGCCAGCCAAGGCGGGGGCGAAGGCAGAGGCGATCGCCGAGCTTTCGGGGATCCGCGCGACGCTGGTGCTCTACGAATCGGGCCCGCGCCTCGCCGCGACATTGGCCACGCTGGCCGACGGGCTGGGCGACCGCGAGGCGGCGGTCGCTCGCGAGATCACCAAGAAGTTCGAGGAAGCGGTCACCGGCACGCTCTCGAGCCTCGCCACGCGCTACGCCGATGCTCCGCCCAAAGGCGAGATCGTCATCGTCATCGCACCGCCGGGACAGCCCGAGGCGGCGAGCGCGGAGGACAGCGACGCCGCGCTCACCGAAGCACTGACTCGGCTCCCCGCGGGCAAGGCGGCGGGCGAAGTGGCCAAGCGGCTCAAACTCGACCGCAAGGCCCTCTACGCCCGCGCGCTGGAGATGAAGGGGTGAGAGACCGCCGCGCCGCCGAGGCTTCGGGCCGGCGCGGCGAGCGGCTGGCGGGGTGGTGGCTTAGGCTAAAAGGCTGGCGGATCCTCGACCGCCGAGTCCGCACTCCCGCGGGCGAAGTCGATCTGGTCGCTCGCAAGGGCAACCTGATCGCGTTCGTCGAGGTCAAGAGCCGCGCCACCGCCGCCGAACTCGACTTCGCGATCGACGAGCGCCGCCTCGCCCGAGTCGCCGCGGCGGCCGAAGTGCTGATGCCGCGCTATGCCGGGCCGGGCGACGACATCCGGGTCGACGTGATCCTGCTGGCGCCGGGCACTCGGCCCCGCCATATCGAGAATGCGTGGATCGGCTAGGCGCAGGCGCGTCGGCCCGGCGAAGGCGGGGAGACGGCGCCGATGCGCAAAGCGCAGCGCCTGGCGCGGCCGGCGGTGGCAAAGCCTTCCGGCCGACGACGCGGCTTTACCGCGGCGCGATGTGGACGAGGTGGCTTAATTCAATAACACGCCTAGACATCGCCCGTCATGCCAGCGAAAGCTGGCATCTCTGCCCGCATGAGACCCCAGCTTTCGCTGGGGTGACGAGGAGGAAAGAGATCGCATGCTGACCATCGCCGTCCAGATGGACCCGCTGGAGTCGATCAACATCGCGGGCGATTCGACCTTCGCGCTGATGCTGACGGCGCAGGCGCGCGGGCACCGGCTGTTCCATTACACCGCCGATGCGCTCAACTATTCCGACGGCCGCGTCTGGGTGAATGCACATCCGGTGACGGTCGAGCGAGTGGTGGGCAAGCATTTCAGTTTCGGCGAAGCGGTCGATCTCGAACTCGGCGAACAGGCCGACGTCGTGCTGATGCGGCAGGACCCGCCGTTCGACCTCGGCTACATCACCGCGACGCATCTGCTCGAACGCATCGCCGATCGCACGCTGGTGGTGAATGATCCCGCGAGCGTCCGCAACGCCCCCGAGAAGGTGTTCGTGCTCGATTTCTCGCGGTTCATGCCGCCCACGCTCGTCACCCGCAGCCTCTCGGAAGCGCGCAAATTCCTCCACGAACATGGCGAGATCGTCGTCAAGCCGCTCCATGGCCATGGCGGCGGATCGGTGTTCCGCGTCGGCCACGACGGCCTCAATCTCTCGGCGCTGATCGAGACGTTCAACGCCGCCTATCGCGAGCCGCACATGGTCCAGGCGTTCCTTCCCGGTGTCGCGAAGGGCGACAAGCGCATCGTACTGGTCGATGGTGAGGTCGCGGGGGCGATCAATCGCATCCCCGGCGAAGGCGAGTTCCGTTCCAACCTCGCGGTCGGCGGATCGGCGGCCAAGACCGAACTGACCGCAAAGGAGAGCGAGATCTGCGCCGCGCTCGGGCCAGAACTCAAGAAACGTGGGCTGCTGTTCGTCGGAATCGACGTGATCGGCGGTGAGTGGCTGACCGAGATCAACGTCACGTCCCCAACCGGAATTGTCGCGATCGAGAAATTCGACGGTGTCGATGTCGCCGCGATGATCTGGGACGCGATCGAGGCCAAGGTCCACCCGATCGGATGACCCAATGGTTTCTCGATGGTCTCGAGCATTGGGGCTATCTCGCGATCTTCCTGTGGATGGCGCTCGAAAACATCATCCCGCCGATCCCGTCCGAAGTCATCATGGGCTTCGCAGGGATCGCGGTTGCGCACGGCAAGCTCAGCTTTTGGGGCGTCATGATCGCGGGCACGCTGGGCTCCACCGCGGGCAATTACTTCTGGTACTGGATCGGCCGCAACGTGCCGCTCCAGCGGCTCAAGCCGTTCGTGGAGCGCAACGGCCGCTGGCTGACGGTCGAATGGGCCGATGTCGAGCGGATCGACAATTTCTTCTTCCGTCACGGCCAGTGGCTGGTGTTCGTGCTGCGCTTTGCGCCGTTCGGGCGCTCGATGGTATCGCTGCCGGCCGGCATATCGAGGATGCCGCGATGGAAGTTCGTCGTCTGGACGCTCGCCGGCACGACGATCTGGAACGCATTCCTGACCGGCGCGGGCTGGTATCTCGGCGCCAATTTCCGCGAGGCCGAGGCGTGGACCGGGCCGGCGGCGGTCGCGATCTGCGCTGCGATCCTCGCCTGGTATCTTTGGCGCGTGATCCGCTGGAAACCGAAGGGCTGATCTCCCTCTCTCCTTGTGGGAGAGGGAAAGGGCCCGCTGCCGAAGGCAGTGGGAAGGGCGAGGGGGTTGGCGATCACCGATCCAGTCCCTCTCACCCTTCCGCGCCTTCGGCGCTCCCTCCCTCTCCCACAAGGGGAGAGGGACTTAGGCGCGCGGGTGGGCGTTGCGATAGACGTCGAGCAAGTGTGCGGCATCAACCGCGGTGTAGATCTGGGTCGAGCTCAAGCTGGCATGGCCGAGCAATTCCTGGAGCTGGCGCAGATCGGCGCCGCGCCCGAGCAGGTGAGTCGCGAAACTGTGGCGCAGCGCATGCGGGGTCGTGCGGTCGGCGAGCCCGAGCCGAGTGCGTGCTGCCTGCACCGATTTCCTGACGACGCCTGCCGATAGCGGCCCGCCCTTGGCACCGCGAAACAGCGCCTCGCTTCGCGCCAGTGGCCAAGGCGCGGCATCGACGTACGCGTCGATCGCATCGCGCACTTGCGGCAGCAGCGGCACGATCCGAGTCTTGTCGCGCTTGCCCGTCACCGCCATCGTCTCGCCAAGCGGGAGCACCGCGCCGGTCAGCCCCACCGCCTCGCCGATCCGCAACCCCGCGCCGTAGAGCAGCATCAGCACCGCCCAGTCGCGCGCGCCGATCCAGGGCTCTGCCGCGTCGTCCGCGACTTCCTCCGCCAGCGCAACTGCGTCGGCGGGCGAGATCGGGCGCGGTACGCCCTTCTTGACTCGCGGCCCCTTGATGCGCGGCGATGCGTCGTCGCCGCCGGACCATTTTAGGAAGGTGCGGATCGCCGACAATTCGCGCGCCGCCGAGGAATTGCCGAGCCCCTGCCCGCGGCGCAGTGCGAGATAGGCGCGCAAGTCGGCGGCACTGACCTTGCCGAGCGCCGGACCATCGATCGCCTCGCCCCAATGCTCGCTGAGAAACGCAATCAGCCGCACGGCGGTCGCTTCGTACGCCCGCACGGTATGCGCCGACCGCCGCCGATCGCGCGACAGATGCTGACCGAACGCGGCGGGCAGCACAGTCACGGGCGCCGGGGCCGCTGCTTGGCGGAAATCGACTTGATGATCAGCCGCTCCTCGCCTGCCGGATCGATCGGCAGCGCGACGCTCGCCGCCGCGTCGAGCAATACCCATATCGCTGGATCGTCGAGGCGGTTCCCGGTCAGCTTGATGTGGCGCACGGTTTCGCCGTCTCCCTCAAGCAGTCCCGCCGGGTCAGGGAGCGTAGGTCCGTGCGTCAGAAACAGGCTGACCCAACGCGGATAGAGCGCGATCGAGCAGACGATCGACCCCACCTTGTCGGTGGCCCCGAACCCGATAGCGAGCGCGTTGTAATTGTCATAGACCATCACCGTCGCGCCCGGCAGCCGCGCCTTGACCATCGCCAGCGCGCGCCGCGCCTGAGCCGCCACCTCGGGCGTGAACTTGTCGATGAAGCCGTCGAGTTGCTGTTGTTCGGTCATTGCGGGTGCCCTTGGCGCACATCCTATATAAAGCGGATGGGAATGTCCCGCGCTCGCGTCCTCGTCATGAACTCCGCGCTCGGCCCGCTCGATTACCGTGTCCCGCACGGGATGCATGTCGAGCCGGGGTCGCTGGTCGTCGCGCCACTTGGGCCGCGCCAGTTGCTCGGTGTGGTGTGGGAGCCCGAGCGGATGAAGTCCGATGCGGAGGTCGGCGACAATCGGTTGCGCAACCTGATGGGGGTGCTTCCGGTGCCGCCGCTGACCGAGCCGATGCGGCGGCTGATCGAGTGGACGTCGGACTATTACCTCGCGCCGCCAGCGTCGGTCGCGCGGATGGCGTTGCCCTCGTCCTCGGCGCTCGAAGGTGCGCGTACCGTCACCGAATATCGCGCGACGGGGGATGTGCCGGACCGCCTGACGCCGCAGCGCGCGCAGGCATTGGAGCGGATCGGCGATCGCCAGGGACTGGTCCGCGAACTGGCGCTGATCGCCGATGTCTCGGACGGCGTGATCCGCGGGCTGTGCAAGGTGCGCGCGATCGAGGCAGTCGAGGTCGATATCGACAGCCCGTTTCCGGTGCCCGATCCCGATCACGACGTTCCCGTGCTATCGCCCGAGCAGCAGGCGGCGGCGGATGCGCTAGTCGCCGACGTCGACGCGCACGCGTTTCACCCCACCCTGCTCGATGGAGTCACCGGATCGGGCAAGACCGAAGTCTATTTCGAGGCGATCGCAGCGGCGATCCGCGCCGGGCGCCAGACGCTCGTCCTGCTTCCCGAGATCGCGCTGACCGAGCCGTTCCTCCAGCGATTCACCGCGCGCTTCGGGTGCGAGCCGGTCGCCTGGCATTCGGGCCTGCGCCAGTCGCAGCGCCGCCGCGCGTGGCGCGCAATCGCGACCGGGCAGGCGTTGGTCACGGTCGGCGCGCGCTCGGCGCTGTTCCTGCCCTACGGCAATCTCGGGCTGATCGTGGTCGACGAGGCTCACGAGACCAGCTTCAAGCAGGAAGAGGGCGTCCATTACCACGCGCGCGACGTCGCGGTGATGCGGGCGAAGTTCGAAGGGCTGCCGGTGGTGATGGCCACCGCCACCCCGGCGATCGAGACTCGCCAGCAGGTCGAGATCGGCAATTATGCCAAACTCAAGCTGCCCGGCCGCTATGGCGCAGCGCAGATGCCGGCAATCGAGGCGATCGATCTGCTCAAGGATTCGCCCGATCGCGGCCGCTGGATCGCGCCCAGGCTAGTCGCCGCGATCGACGAAACGCTGGCGCGCGGCGAGCAGGCTTTGCTGTTCCTCAACCGCCGCGGCTACGCGCCGCTGACGCTGTGCCGGGCGTGCGGGCACCGCTTCCAATGCCCCAATTGCACCGCTTGGATGGTCGAGCACCGCCTCGTGCGCCGGCTGTCGTGCCACCATTGCGGGCACATCATGCCGACGCCGCGTGAATGTCCCGAATGTCATGCCGAGGATTCGCTGGTCGCATGCGGGCCGGGCGTCGAGCGGATTGCCGACGAAGCGGCATTGCTGTGGCCCGAGGCCAAGACGGCGATCGTAACGAGCGACACAATCTGGTCGCCTGCCAAGGCCGCGGAATTCGTCAACCGCATGGAAGCGGGCGAGATCGACATCGTCATCGGCACGCAACTCGTCACCAAGGGCTATCACTTCCCCAACCTGACGCTGGTCGGGGTGATCGACGCCGATCTCGGGCTGGGCGGCGGCGATTTGCGCGCGGCGGAACGGACGTTCCAGCAGATCATGCAGGTCGCCGGGCGCGCGGGGCGCGGCGAGAAGCCAGGCCAGGTCTATATCCAGACGCACGATCCCTCGGCACCGGTAATGGCCGCTTTGGTCTCAGGCGACGCCGAAACCTTCACCGCCGCGGAGACCGAGGCGCGCCGCGAAGCCGGCGCCCCGCCGTTCGGCCGCTACGCCGCGATCGTCGTCAGTTCCGAGGACCAATCGGCGGCGCACGAAATCGCGCAACTCGTCGGCCGCACCGCGCCCCGCATCGACGGGATGGAAGTGTACGGCCCGGCTCCCGCCCCGCTCGCAATGCTGCGCGGTCGCCACCGCTATCGCCTGCTCGTCCACGCTCGCCGCGCGCTCGACGTGCAGGACGTCATTCGCGACTGGCTGGGTAGCCTCGACTGGCCCAGCAAGGTCCGCGTGATCGTCGACATCGATCCCTATAGCTTTGTCTGACGCGGGCGATAAACTGGTCTCAATTCAATCTTGGGGCACCCGATGATCCGCAAACTCTTACTGTCCGCCGCCGCAATCGTGGCATCGCCCGGCGTCGCACATGCCGACTGGTATCAAGCGAGTTCGAAGCATTTCGTCGTCTATGCGGACGACAGGGCCGACCATCTCAAGGCCTATACCGAACGGCTCGAACGGTTCGATCAGGCGATCCGTTACTGGCACCATACGCCCGAAGACAAACGCGGCCCATCGGCACGCGTCACCATTTTCGTGCTCAGCGACATCGATGCGGTTCAAAAGATCTATGGCAAGGGCGCGAGCGTGGCTGGTTTTTACGATCCGCGCGCGAGTGGGTCGGTCGCTTTTACCCCTCGCAGCGCGGGTGAGGGCGGCGACTATGGGTTGAGCGCCCAGGCAATCCTGTTTCACGAATACACCCACCACTTCATGCTGACGAATTGGACGGACGCGGCGTTTCCGCCGTGGCTGACCGAAGGGTTCGCGGAGCTTCACGCGACCGCGCTGATCAAGCCGGATGGCAGCGTCCAGTTCGGGGCGGTGCCGCTCTATCGGCAATGGACGATCTCGCGCTCCAACCTGTTGCCTGCCGCACAATTGCTCCAGCCCTATCCCGGCAAGCTCGACGAAGAGAGCCGCGATGCGCTTTACGCGCGTGGCTGGCTGCTGACGCACTACCTCACCTTCGACCCCGAGCGGCGCAAGCAACTCGCCGCCTATGTCGTCGCGATCAATTCGGGAAAATCGACGGAGGAAGCGGCGAAAGCCTTTGGCAAGCTCAGCGAACTCGACGGCAAGATGGACGCCTGGTTATCGCGCAAGAACCTGCCGATCAACACGATCAACGGATCGGAATTGAAAATCGGGCCGATCGACGTCCGCCCGCTCACGCCGGCCGAAGCGGCGACGATGCCCGCGCTGATCGCGTCCGAGCGTGGCGTCGACGAAAAGACCGCGCCGGCGGTTGCCGACCTGGCACGACGGCTGGCGGCACCGTTCCCCAACGATCCGGCGGCGCAGAACGAACTGGCCGAGGCCGAGTTCGACGCCAAGAATTACGACGCCTCCCAGGCCGCGGCCGACCGGGCGCTCGCCGCCGATCCCAAATCGGTCCATGCGCTGATGTACAAAGGGATGGCGCTGCAGGCGATGCTGGTCCGAGACAAGGTCACCGACAAGGATCGCTGGGCCGCGGCGCGGCGCTGGTACCTCTCGGCCAACAAGGTCGATACCGAAGCGCCCGAACCGTTGGTGCTGTTCTACTCCAGCTTCGTAGAGGCCAAGGAAACGCCGACCGAGAACGCCGAGAACGGCCTGCTCTACGCGTATCAGCTGGCCCCTTATGATCCGGGCGTGCGGTTGCAGGCGGCGACGGTGCTGCTCGGCCGCGATCAGGAAAAGGCGGCGCGGATCGCACTCTACCCGGTTGCCTACAACATCGAGGAGGCTGGCCCTGCGAAGCTTGCGCAAGCCGCGCTCAAGGCGCTCGACTCAGGCGATAAAACGGCCGCGATCAAGGCGCTGACCGAGCCCGATGTGAAGGATAAAAAAGGCGACCAGAAGAAGAACTGATCGGCGGATGGCCGCACGGGCCCCTGTAAACGCCGCGCTGAATCTGCCATGGCGCGGCGGATGACTAAAATCCGGCTCTGGGCGATGGCGGCGGTGGCCGCGCTGGCCAGCATCATGCTCGCGACGCCCGTCGCCGCCGACGACGTCGCCGCGACCGCGCGCAGCGTGGTGCGTGTCGTCACGATCGCGATCGTCGATCAGGAAGTGGTCGGGTTCGGCCACGGATCGGGCATCGCGGTCGGGCCCAACCGCATCGTCACCAACGCGCATGTCGTCGAGCTCGCGCAGCAATATCCGGACAATGTCGTGATCGGCGTGGTGCCGTCCGAAGGAAGCAAGTCATACCAGGCGCGAGTCGTCGCGATCGACGCCAAGCGCGACCTCGCGCTGCTGGAGATCACCGGCGCGCGCATTCCGCCGGCGACGCTGTATTCTGGCCCGCTCGACGACAGTATCGGGCTGGTGTCGCTCGGCTATCCCGGCAATGTCGACGTCGCCAGCGCGCAGTCGGCGGCCGACTACATCAAGCCGCTGGCGCCGGTACGGTCCGAAGGGTCGCTGTCCGCAACGCGATCGGTCTCGGGCGTCAACGTGCTACTCCACACCGCGAGCATCTCGCGCGGCAATTCGGGCGGGCCGGTGATCGATCATTGCGGCCGCGTCCTCGGGGTCAATTCGGCGATCACGCGCGGCGAGGAAGGCGACGCCAACTTCGCCTTCGCGATCAGCGAGCCCGAGCTTGCCGCTTTCCTTCGCCAAGCCAAGCAGCCGTTCGCAGGGGTGTCGAACCCGTGCATGAGCCTGGAGGCACGGATGAGCGCCGACCAGGCCGCCGACCGCGCCGCCAGTGAGACCGCCGCCGCGGCGAAGCGCGACGCCGCGTCGGAAAGCGCGCAGGCGCGGGCCCAGGCCACCGAGCAAGCGCAACTCGACGCCGAGCGCGCCGGGCAGAACGTTATGGCGATCGCCGCATTGCTGCTCGTGCTGGGCGCGCTCGCGGTCGGCGGCGGCGGGCTGCTCTATGCAAAGGGCAAGCAGCGCGAGGCGGTATGGGCCGCGGCGGGCGGCGGCGTGCTGATGCTTGCCGCGGTCATCATCTTCGTGCTGCGGCCCGGCGACCGGCCGACGGCGGCGGCCGGATACGACGTCCCTACGGCCGGGTCGACCCCCGCCACAGCCGCCGAACGCCCGCTCGGCAAGATGGTCTGCACATTCGTTCCCGACCGCAGCCGGGTCACCGTGTCGAACGGTTCGGCAGTCAACCTCGATTGGGGCCAGGACGGGTGCATGAACGACCGCACGCAATATGCCGATGACAGCGGCAAATGGGTGCGCGTGCTGGTGCCTGGCGACGAGCAGACCGTATCGGTGCTCGAATTCGATCCAGCGACGCGAACCTATGTCGACTATCGCTATTTCCTGAGCGCTACTCAGATGGATGCAGCGCGCAAGCTCCGCGCGCAGATCCCGCTCAAGCAATGCTCGGCCGACGCGCAGGCACGCGCGCAGCTCGGCACCCAGCAACAATCGATCCGTGCGGCGCTGCCGCCCAATTACAACGAGAAGCTGGTCTATTCCTGCGCGCCGGCGGACTGACGGTTGCGTACCCAGGACGGCGCGATAAATCGCCCGCGCCGCCACGCGATATAGAGCAGCACCAGCCCGAACGCGGTCGCGATGACGATCGCGGGCGGCGAGGCTTCAGCCCCGAACGCGCCGCCGGTCAGCAGCTCCGAACCGCGGATGTCGGGGCGGATCAGGCCATCCATCGCGCCACCCGACACCGGAATGCCGTAGATGCCGCCTTGCGCGAAGTTCCACGCCGCGTGCACCCCGATCGCCGCCCATAACCGCCGCGTGATCATGTAGATCGCAGCCAGCATGATCCCCGCCTCGAGCATGATCGCGACCCCCGCAAGCAAGGTCGCGTTGGGATTGCCGAGATGAAGCGCGCCGAACAAGGCCGCCGACAGCGCCAGCGCCGCCCAGCTGCCCAGCCATTTCTCGGTGAGCCGAAAGAACCACCCGCGCAGCATGATTTCCTCGGTGAACCCCGACACGATCGATATTCCCAGGACCGGGATCAGGACGCTGGCATCGTGATAGCCGATCACGCGATAGCCCCCGAACGCCGCGATCACCGCCACCACCGTGGAGAACAGTACCAGCCCGATCGCGAGCCCCGCGCCGAGCTCCGTCGCCGCCCCGCGCAGCGCAAATTCGCGAACCGGTCGTCCTTCGACCACCAGGCAGAACGCAGCGTAAACCCCGACGAAGATCGCCGCGGAGACGATCGCGACGATCAGCGATGCGATGTTGCCCTTGTGCGGCCCGACTGCCGAATTGACTAAGGTCGCCAGAAACCCCGCGAGGAATGCAGCGAAGATCGCCAGTACGAGCAACGTTGCCGGATAGCGCACGATCCGGCGAAAGGTGCCGGCTGGTCTGGCTTCTTCTTCTTCCATGTCAGGCTCTCCCACGTCGCCAGCCTAGCTCGTACAGTGTATGATGCAAGCAAGGCAGTTGCGGCGGCGCGGCGCATCGGCGATGGCTGATCGGACGCCGGAGGAGATTGCGATGATCAGGACGCTCGGATTGCTTGGTTTCGCGCTGCTGCTCGGGGCGGCATCGCCCGCGCCCTGGCGCATGGCGGTCCCAGTGACGGTGGCGGCGTCGCTCGGCGATCACCAGTCGGGGCGCCTCATCGTTTTCATCGAGCGCGTCGCGCCTCGCGCCAAGCCGTCCGACTCGGTCGATTTCGACCCGTTCCGCCCGACCGGCGCGACGATCGCCGCGCGCGAAGTGGCCGACCTCCGCCCCAGCCGGGCGGCAACGGTCGACGCCGATACCGATGTCTTCCCCGCCCCGGTCTCCACGCTCGCGCCCGGCCGGTACCGCGTCCAGGCGGTGCTCGATCGCAACCACGATTATGCGTATAGCGGGCGCGGGGCGGGCGATCTGGTATCGCCGGTCGTCACCGTCACCTTGCCCGGTGCGATCCCGACGGTGACGCTCGACCGGGTCATTCCCGCTGCCCAACCCGCGCCGAGCGCCGATCTCGCGCAATATTATTCGCTGGTTCGCCCGATCGAGTTCCAGAGCAACGCAATGACGGCGTTCCGCGGGGTTCCGACCTTCATCCGCGGGTGGGTCGCGCTGCCGCCCGGCTATGACGGCAAGGCGCGCTTCCCGACGGTTTATTCGGACGGCGGGTTCGGCAGCTCGCTGGGGTCGGCCAAGCACGGCGCGGCGAGCATGGCCAAGCTGATGGCGGACGGAAAAGCGCCGCCGATGATCTGGATCTATCTCGATCACGCCGGCGGCACCGGCACGCACGAATTCGCCGATTCGGCTAATAACGGACCGTGGGGAACGGCGCTCACCAGCGAGTTGATCCCATCACTCGAACGGGATTACCGGATGGACGCGCGCCCGTCGGGCCGGTTCCTGACCGGGCACAGCTCGGGCGGCTGGTCGACCTTGTGGCTCCAGGTCCGCTATCCCAAGATCTTCGGCGGCAGCTGGCCGACCTCACCCGATCCCAGCGACTTCCACGACTTCACCAACGTCGATCTCTACGCGCCCGGTGCCAATTTTTACGCAGGAGCCGACGGCAAACCCTATCCGCTGATCCGCGATCACGGGAAGGTGATCGCAAGCCTCGCCGACTTCGCACGAAGCGAAGCGGTGATGGGCGCCTATGGCGGACAGATCGCGTCGTTCGAATGGGTGTTCTCGCCGCGCGGAATCGACGGTCGGCCGGTGCCCCTGTTCGACCGCGCGACCGGGCGGATCGACCCGGCGGTGGTCGCCTACTGGCATGACAATTACGACATCGCCAACATCGTCCCGCGCGACTGGCCGACGCTCAAGCCCGACCTCGACGGCAAGATCCATCTGACCGTCGGCACCGCCGACACCTTCTACCTCGACGGTCCGGCGCATCGCCTCGAAGCGGTGATGCGGTCACTGGGTGCGAAAACCGACTTCCGCTACCTTCCCGGCAAGACCCATTTCGACCTGTACGAGCGCGGCGGCGACAAGCAGGCTCTGCTCAAGGACATTGCGTGGGAGATGTACGCGGTGGCGCGGCCGGGGTCGAAGCGGCCGAGTTAGGCGCGGTCGATCCGCGCGGAGAAGCAGCCCGGTCGCGCGTTGTAGGCGTGGAGGTATGCGACCGACGGGTCGTCCAGCCACGGCTCTATCAGGCCGTCGAGCTCGGTGCCCTCGATCACGTCGCCTTTGAGCAGCATGCCGTCCCCGCCGAACGCGCGGAGCGCGAGCAGCCGGCTCGACAGTTGGAGCGGGACCGCATCGCAATATTCGGCGGCGGCTTCCGCGCCCTCGCGGACATAGATCGCGTACGATCCGCGATAGGGGCTATCGACCGCCAGATGCTCGTAATTGAGCAGGATCAGGTCGTCGCCGACTGCGGCGTCCTCCAGCGTCACGCGGCACGGAAAGCCCGGCCTGGTGTCGGCACGACGGCGAACTGCGCCATGTTGGGCGAGTTCGGCATCGCTCATCCCGAACAGCGGCTTGAACGGCGCGGGGTCGAGCCCGCGGATGACATAGCCCATCACTTCGCTCCTTCGCGCGCCAGCAGCGCCACCTTGCGCTCGACACCATAAGCGTAACCGCCGATCGATCCGTCGCTGCGCTGCGCGCGGTGGCAGGGGACGACCACCGCGACATGGTTGGCGCCGCACGCCGACCCCACCGCACGCACGGCCTTGGGATTGCCCGCCGCCGCTGCGAGTTCGGCATAGCTGCGAGTCTCGCCAGCGGGGATCGCGCGCAATGCCTGCCAAACCGCTTCCTGAAACGCGGTGCCCTGCACGTCGATCGGCAAGTCATGGTCGCGATCGGGCGATTCGACCGTCGCCACCACGCGCGCGGCGAGCTCCGCCAGCGCCGCGCCGCCGGAGACGATTTCGGCTTTCGGAAAATGCCGCGCGAGCGCCAGCGCGTCCTCATCGAAAGCGACCCGGCACAGCCCCTTGTCGGTCGCGGCGATCAGCAGCTTGCCCAGGCTGGTGTCGGCAATCGTCCATCGCACTGTCACCCCAGCGCCGCCCTTGCGCCAAGCGCTCGGCGTCATCCCGAGCCGCTTGGCACCGCTGTCGTAGAACCGGCTAGGCGCCGAATAGCCCGCTTCGTAGATCGCACCGGTAACGGTGGCTTCGTCCTTGAGCGCCATGGCGACGCGAGTCGCGCGCAAGCCTCGCGCATAGGCTGCCGGAGTCACGCCCGTGGCGCGCTTGAACAAACGGTGGAAATGATGCGGCGCGTAGCCGACTTCGGCCGCCAGTTGCTCGAGCGAAATCGCCTCTTCGGCAGCTTCGATCAACGCGACCGCGTTCGCCACCGCAATCCGGTCGCGGCCCACCTCATCGGGCTTGCAGCGCAGGCACGCGCGATATCCAGCCGCGCGCGCTTCGGCGGCGTCGCGATAGAAGGTCACGTTCTCGCGCTTAGGGTGCCGCGCCGGGCAGCTTGGCTTGCAATAGATGCCGGTGGTGCGGACCGCGCCGACGAAACGTCCGTCGCTGGCGCGGTCGCGGGCGGAGAATGCGGCCCATGCCGCCTCCTGGTCGATTAGTGTGTCGGTCATCATGGGACCTAGTTAGGATTCCAGGCGGCGGTGCGCGTCCCGGCTCTTGCGGCCAAAGCCTGTTGACCCGCCACGTCGAATATCACACCTTTTTCTCACGACAACGGGGGAAGGCGCAATGCTCGGACCAGTCTCGCTCGCGCTCGCCTTTTTGCTCCAGGCGGCACCTCCGACCGATCCGTGCGCGACACCCAGCGCTTGCCGTAAGGTCGATTCGGTTCGTGTACAGAATCCCGATGGCAAGCAAGTCGAACTCCCGGTCAACGCCACCCTCCCGTGGGTGACGCGGGACAATCTGTTGCTGCTCCCCGGCGACTGGATCGTGATCAAGCTCATCGACCGCGACGGCGATCTGATGCCGCAACTGGTCCGGGCGGGCACCGGCGGTGACGCGCCGAAGCCGGGCGATGGCGAAATCCGAATCGTGGTGCATGCCTATGAGGCCGGCAACCTGATCATGGAGGTACTTAGCCGCCGCACCGAGACGCTCGATTACGCCGCTGCGATGGTCACGCCCAAGGGACCCGAACGAACCAGCGTCTGCTCGCTGAATCCCGGCGTGACGGTGTTCGAATCGTGGCACCAGCCGATCCGTCAGCTCGCGCTGTGGAGTTTCCGCCCGACCACCGAACCGGGCTGCAAGACGCTCGACTTCCCCAAGAAGAAGTGATCAGCCAGTCGGCCTCGGCCGATCGATCGCATAGACGACGTGCGTCGCCGGCCTACCCGCCATGTGCGCGTGATGAAGTCGCGAGGTCAGCCGACCACCGATCTTCTCGACCGCTTTCCGCGAACGGATGTTGGTGTCGCCGACCAGCAGGATGACTCGATCGACGCTCTGAAAGGCATGATCGAGCATCAGCGCCTTCATCTCGCCGTTATAGCGCCCGCCCCAATATCGCCGCGCGAGGAAGCTCCAGCCGATCTCGACCTCGCCCGGCTCGGCACGCTCGAGATCGTAGCGCGAGCTGCCGATCACCTCGCCCGTCGCGCGGTCGGTCGCCACCAGCATCCCGCCCGAGGCGAGCCCGTCGGCGAAGAATTTGCGGAACACCGGCTCCTGCCAGCGGTCGTGCGCGGGATGGACCTCCCAGATCAGCGGATCGCTCGCGACCGCGAACAGCGCGTCGAAATCGTCTGGCGCCGCCGGGCGCAGCGCGATCAGCTCGCCGGCCAAATGCGGCTGGCGGTCCAGCGTCAGAGCACCATCAGGATCGCGGGCACGACGATCCCCGCCACCAGCACGATCGTCGCGGTGCGCCGCGTCGAACGCGTGCCGAGCGCTACCGCCAACCCGATCATGGTCGTGACGAACAGGCCGAGCGCGGTGAGCAGCGCGAATATCTTGAGCGGGACGAACGCTTCATGATCATGGTCGTCGCCATCGGGGCCGCCGGGCGGACGCGCAGGCGCGCTGGCGGGTTTGGCGGGCGCGGCCGGGCGCGGCTTGGGCGCCACCTGCTTCTTGTGGATTCCCGCGATCCACGACACCCAGGCCGGCGGCGCTGGATTGCGCTGGTCCTGCCAGCCGAGCACCTGGATGAACCCGCTGAACGTGTAGAACAACACCGCCGGGGCCAGGAACACGCCGATATAACGGTGCCAGCGGCGAAGGTTGAGGAGGGTGGAACCGGTCATGGCACCGTTTATGCCAGCGCCGCGCGAGGAGGCAAGCTTATTGCCGCCACCTCGTCGGCGACAACCGGCATCCTTCCTGGCGAGTCCCGCCTCATCGCAGGAGCCCCACGTCACCCCCGCGACGGATACCGCCCGCTGCGCCGGGTCAAGCGGGTTGCATCCCCCGCCCCCCTTTGCTAACCGCCGCCAACCCATCCGAGGGCGGCTCAGGGCTGCCCTCTTTTCGTGTGGGGCAACATTACCTTTTCAAGAGGACCTTCATCGCGTGGAGTCATCCGGCGGTATTCAAGCGAGTTTAGGCGGGCGCTACGCGACTGCGTTGTTCGAGCTCGCGCGCGACGCAAAGGCGATCGACGGCGTCGAGGCGAGCTTGGCGACGGTACGCCAGGCGCTGACCGATTCGCCCGAGTTCAAGGCGCTGACCACCAGTCCGCTGCTCGGCCGAGTCGATGCGGCAAAGGGCATCGCGGCCGTCGCGGGAGTACTGCAGCTCGATGCGACCACCACGTCGTTCCTGGGCGTGCTCGCGCACAACCGGCGTTTGAACCAGCTGCCCGCGATCATCCGCGCGTTCCGCGGGCTCGCGTCGCTGCATCGCGGCGAGACCACTGCCGAAGTCACCTCGGCGCATCCGCTGTCGGACGCGCAGGTCGGCGAGTTGAAGCAACAACTCCGCCAGCGGATCGGCCGCGACGTCGCGGTCGAGCTCAACGTCGACAAGGATTTGCTGGGCGGGCTCGTCGTCCGCATCGGCTCGCAGATGATCGATTCGTCGATCCGCACTCGTTTGAACTCCCTCGCGCACAAAATGAAAACGGCTGACGGCGAAATGGCCGTCGGCATGAAAGGCTGAAGGCTCTACACATGGACATCCGCGCCGCAGAAATCTCCAAGGTCATCAAGGACCAGATCGCCAATTTCGGCACCGAGGCCGAGGTCTCGGAAACCGGCCAGGTGCTGTCGGTCGGCGACGGCATCGCGCGCATCCACGGGCTCGACAACGTTCAGGCGGGCGAAATGGTCGAGTTCTCGAACGGCGTGCAGGGCATGGCGCTCAACCTCGAGGCCGATAACGTCGGCGTCGTGATCTTCGGCTCGGACGCCGAGATCAAGGAAGGCGACACCGTCAAGCGCACCGGCACGATCGTCGACGTCCCCGTCGGCAAGGGTCTGCTCGGCCGCGTCGTCGATGGCCTCGGCAACCCGATCGACGGCAAGGGGCCCATCGTCGCCGAGAAGCGCAGCCGAGTCGAAGTCAAGGCGCCGGGTATCATCCCGCGCCAGTCGGTGTTCGAGCCGATGCAGTCGGGGCTCAAGGCGATCGACGCGCTCGTCCCGGTCGGCCGCGGCCAGCGCGAGCTAATCATCGGCGATCGCCAGACCGGCAAGTCGGCGGTCGCGATCGACGCCTTCATTAACCAGAAGGGCGTCAACGCCGGCGACGACGAGTCGAAGAAGCTGTATTGCGTCTATGTCGCGATCGGCCAGAAGCGCTCGACGGTGGCTCAGCTGGTCAAGACGCTGACCGAGAACGGCGCGATGGACTATTCGATCGTGGTCGCCGCGACCGCGTCGGAACCGGCCCCGCTGCAGTTCCTGGCGCCGTACACCGGCACCGCGATGGGCGAATATTTCCGCGACAACGGAATGCACGCGCTGATCGTGTTCGACGATCTGTCGAAGCAGGCGGTGGCGTACCGCCAGATGTCGCTGCTGCTGCGCCGCCCTCCGGGCCGCGAAGCCTATCCCGGCGACGTGTTCTACCTCCACTCGCGCCTGCTCGAGCGTGCCGCCAAGATGTCGGACGCGATGGGCGGCGGATCGCTGACCGCGCTGCCGATCATCGAGACTCAGGCGGGCGACGTGTCGGCGTACATCCCGACCAACGTGATCTCGATCACCGACGGCCAGATCTTCCTCGAAACCGACCTGTTCTTCGCGGGCATCCGCCCGGCGATCAACGTCGGTCTGTCGGTGTCGCGCGTCGGCTCGGCCGCGCAGACCAAGGCGATGAAGAAGGTGTCGGGCTCGATCAAGCTCGAGCTCGCCCAGTATCGCGAGATGGCGGCGTTCGCGCAGTTCGGTTCGGACCTCGACGCTTCGACGCAGAAGCTGCTCAACCGCGGCGCGCGCCTGACCGAGCTGCTCAAGCAGCCGCAGTTCAGCCCGCTGCCGTTCGAGGAGCAGACGGCTTCGATCTTCGCCGGCACGCAAGGCTATCTCGACACGGTGCCGGTCGAGGCGGTGGTGCGGTACGAAGCGGCGATGCTCGCCGAGCTTCGCGCCAACCACAAGGACGTGCTCAAGGCGATCCGCGATTCGAAGGACCTCAAGGACGACGTCCGCGATCAGCTCAAGGCAGCGCTCGACGCGTTCGCCAAGACTTTCGCCTGAACGGATAGAAAATGGCGAGCCTGAAGGCCCTCAAGATTCGCATCGGCTCGGTCAAGTCGACGCAGAAGATCACCAAGGCGATGAAGATGGTCGCCGCCGCGAAGCTGCGCCGTGCGCAGGAAGCGGCCGAGGCCGGTCGTCCGTACGCGCAGCGGATCGAAGCAGTCGTCGCCAGCCTGGCGTCGCAGATTACGGTCGGGCCGCAAACGCCCAAGCTGCTCGCGGGCACCGGCCGCGACCAGGTTCATCTGTTCGTCGTCGCGACCAGCGACAAGGGGCTGGCCGGCGCGTTCAACACCAACATTGCGCGGCTCGCGCGGCGTCGCGCGGCGGAATTGATTGCCGATGGCAAGACGGTGAAATTCTACACGATCGGCAAGAAGGGCCGCGCGGTGCTCAACCGCCTGTACCCCAAGGACTTCATCCACTCGATCGAGCCGGGCGCGCTCGACAAGCTCGTCTTCGCCGACGCGCGCGGCTATGCCGATGACCTGATCGCGCGCTACGAAGCGGGCGAGTTCGACGTCGCGCACCTGTTCTTCTCGAATTTCAAGTCGGTGCTGACTCAGGAGCCGACCGAGCAGCAACTGATCCCGGTCGCGATTCCGGCCGCGTCGAACGTGACGCTCTCTCCCGCCGATTACGAGCCCGATGAGGAAGAAATCCTCACCGAGCTGCTGCCGCGCAACGTCGCGGTCCAGCTGTTCCGCGCGATGCGCGAAAATGCCGCGTCGGAGCAGGGATCGAAGATGACCGCGATGGACAACGCCACGCGCAACGCCGGCGACCTGATCAACCGTCTGACGATCCAGTACAACCGCAGCCGCCAGGCCGCGATCACCACCGAATTGGTGGAAATCATCTCGGGCGCCGAAGCGCTCTAAATCGTTCGAACCAAGGAAGAAAAGATGGCCACCGCAGCCCCCACCGCCGACAAGCCCGCCCGCAAACCGCGCGCGACCAAGCCGACCAGCGACGCGCCGACCGCGACGGCCAAGGCGACCACCAACAATGTCGGCGTCATCAGCCAGGTGATCGGCGCAGTGGTCGACGTGAGCTTTCCGGACAACCTCCCGGCGATCCTCTCGGCGCTCGAGACCGACAATAACGGCAACCGCCTGGTGCTCGAAGTCGCGCAGCATCTCGGCGAGAACACCGTCCGCACGATCGCGATGGATTCGACCGAAGGCCTGACTCGCGGCCAGAACGTCACCGACACCGGCTCGCAGATTCGCGTTCCCGTGGGCCCCAAGACGCTCGGCCGGATCCTCAACGTCATCGGCGAGCCGATCGACGAGCGCGGCCCCGTCGGCGCGACCGAAACCGCGCCGATCCATGCCGCAGCGCCGCTGTTCGTCGACCAGTCGACCGAAAGCTCGATCCTCGTCACCGGGATCAAGGTCATCGACTTGCTCGCGCCGTACGCCAAGGGCGGCAAGATTGGCCTGTTCGGCGGCGCCGGCGTCGGCAAGACCGTGCTGATCCAGGAACTGATCAACAACATCGCCAAGGGCCATGGCGGCACCAGCGTGTTCGCCGGCGTCGGCGAGCGCACGCGTGAGGGCAACGACCTCTATCACGAATTCCTCGACGCGGGCGTCATCGCCAAGGACGCCGACGGCAACGCGATCAGCGAAGGATCGAAGGTCGCATTGGTCTACGGCCAGATGAACGAGCCTCCAGGCGCGCGCGCGCGTGTCGCGCTGTCGGGGCTGACGATCGCCGAATATTTCCGCGACGTCGAAGGCCAGGACGTTTTGTTCTTCGTCGACAACATCTTCCGCTTCACGCAAGCCGGCGCCGAAGTGTCGGCACTGCTCGGCCGCATTCCATCGGCGGTGGGCTATCAGCCGACTTTGTCGACCGACATGGGCGCGCTGCAGGAGCGCATCACCTCGACGAACAAGGGCTCGATCACGTCGGTGCAGGCGGTGTACGTCCCCGCGGACGACTTGACCGACCCGGCGCCGGCGACGTCGTTCGCCCACTTGGACGCGACCACCGTGCTCAACCGTGCGATTTCGGAACTCGGCATCTATCCGGCGGTCGATCCGCTCGATTCGACCAGCCGCGTGCTGGAGCCGCGCATCGTCGGCCAGGAGCATTACGACACGGCGCGCGCGGTCCAGTCGATCCTCCAGAAGTACAAGTCGCTGCAGGACATCATTGCGATCCTCGGCATGGACGAGCTCAGCGAAGAGGATAAGCTGACCGTCAGCCGCGCTCGCAAGATCCAGCGCTTCCTCAGCCAGCCGTTCCACGTCGCCGAGGTGTTCACCAACATCCCCGGCAAGTTCGTCGCGGTCGAGGATACGGTGAAATCGTTCAAGGCGGTGGTCGACGGCGAATACGACCACTTGCCCGAAGCCGCCTTCTACATGGTCGGCGGCATCGACGAAGCCATTGCCAAGGCGGAAAAGATGGCGGCTGAGGCGTAACGTACTTTCTCCCCTCCCGCTTGCGGGAGGGGTCGGGGGTGGGCAACCCGCTCACCACCGACCGTAGCGCTCGGGGATAGCGCGAGCCCACCCCCAGCCCCTCCCGCAAGCGGGAGGGGAGTGAGAACCCAAATGCTGCACTTCGAACTCGTCACCCCCGAAAAGCTTCTCCTCTCGGAGGAAGTCCATATGGTCGTCGTGCCCGGCACCGAGGGCGATTTCGGCGTGCTCGAAGGGCATGCCCCAGTCATGTCGACGATTCGCGACGGCGACCTCGCGATCTACCGGACCGACAGGGGCGAGCCAGAATTGCTCCCGATCCAGGGCGGGTTTGCGGAAGTCTCGGCGACGGGCTTGACGGTATTGGCCGAACAGGCCGGCTGACCGGCTACTGCACTCGGCGACAGCTCCAGCGCACCGGCTAGCTGCCGTCGGCCATCGCGATCTCCGCGCCGAGCACCGACCCGTCCTTCCAGTACCGGATCCGCTGCGGGTATCGTGCGCCGGGTTGGCAAACACGATCTCGCCCGCGGTCTGCGACGCCATCTCGAAGGGCACCCGTACGCGGCCTTCGCGGGGGGCGCGTCGATTTGGCCAGGATGACACCGGCCGCGCGGTCTGTGGTATTTCGCCAATCTATCCAGCGACTTAGTTGGAGGCGCCGCGGCGAGGCCGCGTCGTCGGACGGGTATTGCCCGCCGGCCGCGCTTGTTCGCGTGGAGCGCGGCACGCGGCACGCGCTCACTCGCAAACGGCGCGATGGCGCACCCGACAGGATTCGAACCTGTGGCCTCTGCCTTCGGAGGGCAGCGCTCTATCCAGCTGAGCTACGGGTGCCTGGGCGACGCGCCTAGCAAAGCCTCCGCGCGGGCGCCAGCGATTCTCTTGGGCGCGCTATTTCGCCAGCGTCACCGGCTGAAACTTGCCGAGCCCGCACGTCGCGCCGCGGCCGCCAGTCGATTGCAGCACGGTGATGAGGTCGGTCGAGCATAATTGCCCGGTCGAGGCCGAATAGCTGAACCGCTCCTCCAACCCCAAGCTCGGGCACGCGCCATCGAGCGTGTTGCGATACACGCGCTTGCCCGACATTTCGAAGTCGATCACCTGGTCGCTGCGGACGTGAGTCTCGCGGATCTGGTTGAGCTGGATGCAATCGACGGGCGGCCCTGCGGGGATGGCGGCGGGCGCGGCCTGGTCGCGAGCGGCGACCGGCGCGGCAATGGCGATGGCAGCGATCGTGAGGATCAGGGTACGCATGGTCATTCTCCCGGGGGCGTCCAGTTCTTCGGCGGCGGTGTCTTGGGCTTGAACGCGCAAAGATCGACGACGACGCATCGCCAGCATTCGGGGGTGCGCGCCTTGCACGTATAGCGGCCGTGCAGGATCAGCCAGTGATGCGCGTGGAGGCGAAACGGCTGGGGCACGACCTTGTCGAGCTTCAGTTCGACGTCGAGCGGGGTCTTGCCGCGCGCAAGCCCGGTGCGATTGCACACGCGAAAGATGTGCGTGTCGACCGCGAAGGTCTCGTGGCCGAAGGCGGAATTGAGCACGACGTTGGCGGTCTTGCGGCCGACCCCCGGCAATGCCTCGAGCGCGGCGCGGTTGTCGGGGACCTCGCCGGCATGGTCGCGAACCAGCGCCTCGGACAGCGCGATCACGTTCCTCGCCTTGGTATTGTTGAAATTGATGCTCTGGATCGCAGCCCGCAGCCGGTCGTGGCCAAGCGCCAGCATCTGTTGCGGCGTCTTCACGTCGGCGAACAGCGGGCGAGTCGCCTTGTTCACCCCGACGTCGGTCATCTGCGCGGACAGCGTGACCGCGACGAGCAACTGGTAGGCGTTGCCGTATTCGAGCTCGGTTTCGGGGTGCGGATTGTCGGCGGCGAGGCGGTGGAAGAACTCGACCACGTTCGGTTGCTTCACAACCCCAGCACCTCCGGCATCGTGTAGCGCCCGGCGGGCTGCCCCGTGAGCCACAAAGCCGCGCGCACCGCGCCGCGCGCGAAGATTTCGCGGCTTTCGGCACGGTGGGTGAGCTCGATCCGCTCGCCCGGCCCGGCGAAGATCACTTGATGGTCGCCCGCGATCGACCCGCCGCGGATCGAGGCGAAGCCGATCGTCCCCTCCGCGCGCGCGCCGACCAGCCCCGCCCGGTCGACCACCTTCAAATCGTTGAGCCGCGCGCCGCGCCCTTGCGCTGCCGCTTCCCCGAGCAGCAATGCGGTGCCCGACGGCGCGTCGACCTTGTGGCGATGGTGCACCTCGATGATCTCGATGTCCCAGTCGCTGCCCAATCGCTCGGCGGCGTCGGCGACGAGCCGAGCGAGCAAAGTGACGCCGAGCGAGGTCGTGTTGGTCTGCAATACCGCGATCCGCGCCGCGGCGTTGTCGATCAGCGCCTGGTGCTGCGCGCCGAGCCCGGTGGTGCCGACCAGGATCGGCGTCCCCGCCTCGGTCGCCGCCGTCAGGTTCGCTTCGAGTGCCGAGGGGGCGGTGAAGTCGACCAGCACGTTGGACCGCTTCGCCAACGCCAGCGGATCGCCCCCGGCATCGACTCCGCCCGCGATGCTCGCGCCGAGGTCGCCCGCGATCGTCGCGATCGCGCGACCCATTCGCCCTTCGCTGCCGAGAATGCCGATCGCCGTCATGGCGCCCCCCTTGCATCAATCGGCGGCGGTGCAACAGGGGTCGCGCCACCCATCACCAGCGACCAGCCCTTGGGTAGATAATCGACCGACATGTAGAAATAGAACATGCACGCAGCCCCGTGATAGGTCGCGCCCTTCAATATCCCCATCGCGGTCGTGCCGATGAAGACCGGCGATCCGCTGTCGCCGCCCTTGCAGGTCGGCCCAGCCACCGTCACCCAAGTGGGTAGGCACGCGCCGCCGCACAGATCTCCGGCGGGCGCGAAGTCGGTCAAGTCGACCGTCGAGCAGCTATAGCCGGTGCGCTCGCCACGATGGCAGACGAAGTCGCCCGCCCGCGTCTCGTCGCGGGTGCGCTGCCCGGTCACCGGGCGCTCGATCGTCTTCGCGGTGTCGGCGTAGAACAATCCGGGCAGCGGCTCGCTCGCGACATTGATCTGGACGTCCTGATACCCCCAGCCCCATTGCCCGACGAACGACAGCGGCGTCGCGATGCGCTGCGGGTCGATATAGTCCATCTGGTCGAGGCAATGCGCCGCGGTCGCGATTCCGTAGCGCGTGCCGTCGGTGACGGTGAAGCCGGTCGTGCAAAGGTAGCGCTTGCCGTCGGCGGGATCGACGCCCTCGATCCGCGATCCGCCCGCGGGCGATAGATTGACGTCGACCTGATCGAGCACGCGCAGCCGCACCGGCACGCCGGCAATGGCTTCCAGCCTGGCGCGGAGCGCTTCGCGGCCCGCGGCTGCGGCGGTCGCGGTGGGGACGATCACCACCAGTTCGCCAGTGCGCGGATCAAGGCCCATGGCGGGCGGGCTCGGCAACGCCGCGCGGATCGCCGCCTGGTGATACGTCATCGCCCAGATCACGCGGTCGCGCGTCGCCTTGGCGCCGGTCTTGAATATGATCGGCAGCGTCATGCCGCCGACGGTGAGGTTCTCGGTCGGCACGGGCGTATCGCCGGTCAGGTAGACGAGGATGCGCAAGCTCGGGCGATGCTCGATCGAAATGCCCGCGAGCCGATCGCGATAGGTGTCGCCGATCCGGTCGGTAGCCGAGACGCTTTCTGCCAGCGCGCGTAGCCGCCGCTCGGCCTCGTCCTGCGGCACGCCGAACAGCTTGGCGTATTCGGTGGCATCCTGTGACAGCGCTTCGGACGGGGTCTGGATGTGTGGCGCGGTCGTCTCGACCTGCGCCGCCGCCGGGAGAGCAATGAGCAAAGCGAGCCACGCCCCAATGCACGCGCAAAATCTAAGCCGCTTCATGCCGCCACTATATCGGGTCAACATGAACCTGACAGTATCGGAACGCCTCCGCGCGCGCCTTCGTTAGTCCAGGCATGGCCCGATCGACCGACCCGCTGCAAGCCGCGCTGACCGCGCCGATCGCGCCGATGGAAGCGCGATTGGTGTCGGCGCTACCCGACGAGCCCGGCTGGCAATACGAACCCAAATGGGACGGTTTCCGCGCAATTGTGGTGCGGCGCGACGACGAGCTGGTGCTCTGGTCGAAATCGGGCAAGCCGCTCGACCGCTATTTCCCGGAATTGCGCACCGCTTTTCTCGGACTCGGCGAGAAACGCTTCGTGCTCGACGGCGAGATTGTCGTGCCGGTCGGCAGCCGGCTGTCGTTCGGCGCGCTCCAGGCGCGGCTGCATCCCGCGGCATCGCGAGTCGAGCGCCTGTCGCATGAAACGCCGGCGCAGATCGTGCTGTTCGATCTGCTCCATCGCAGCGCCGATGCGTTCGGCCACCGCCCCCTCACCGACCGTCGCGCCGAGCTCGAAGCGTTCCACGCCAGGAACGCCACGGCTGCGATCCGCCTGTCGCCCGCCAGCGCCGACGTGGTGCAGGCGCGCGCGTGGCTCGCGGAAGCCGGCGGTGCGCTCGACGGCGTGATCGCGAAACCGCTCGACCAGTCCTATCGCACAGGCGAGCGCGCGATGGCCAAGGTCAAGCAACGCCGCACCGCCGACTGCATCGTCGCGGGGTTCCGCGAAACGACCGACGGCACCGGCGTGGCGTCGCTATTGCTCGGCCTGTTCAACGATCACGGCGAGATCGACCATGTCGGGTTCACCTCGGGGATGCCCGCTGGCGAGCGCAAGCGGCTGCTCGGCAGATTGCGCCCGGTCGTCGGGCCGCCCGGCTTCACCGGCCGAGCGCCGGGCGGGCCCTGCCGGTGGAACAACGGCGAGGAGAAACCCTGGTTTCCGCTGCGCACCGAACTGGTGGTTGAGGTCGGCTACGACCAGGTCACCGACGGCCGCTTTCGCCATGGCACCACGCTGGTGCGGTGGCGACCCGACAAACGGCCCGACCAATGCACGACCGAGCAATTGCAGCGCGAGTTGAGCCCGGCCGAGATGCGGGCGCTGTTGGCGTGAGGGCGCGCCGCAGAAGTAAATTCCGCGTCGTCGGATGTCGCCTTGCGACACCGGCCGCGCTGGCGCCTCTCCGATTTAACTCGGTTAAATCGTGATGGCGCGGCGCTGTGGCGGAGACGGAGGGATTCGAACCCTCGGTACGGTTTCCCGTACGACGCTTTAGCAAAGCGTTGGTTTCAGCCACTCACCCACGTCTCCACGAAAGCGGCGAAGCGCGGCCTATAGCGAGGGGGGCGGGGGCGATCAACCGGCGGTTTCCGACTCGCTTGGGCGCGAAATCGACTCGCATCGTCGTGCCGTTCATTGCCGGGCAAGCCCGACTGGCCTCTACTCCGGAACAGTAACCGAGTTGGGGGGAGCGCGACCATGCGCCGTTTGATGACCACGATCGCGCTGGCGCTGGCGGCGCTGGCCGTGCCGGTGACGGCGCAAGTGACGACGATCGACCCCAACGCGGCGATCGACGGCGACCTCAAGCGCCCGCGACCCCAGCCAGCGCCATCCGCGCCCGCCCCGCTTGCCGCCGACGAAGGCCGCGCGCCGCAAGATGCCCCGCCGCGCGCGCCGGACGATCAGGTCGCGACGGCGCCCGCGCCCGACGTGCCGCCGACCCGCGGGCCCACCTATGACAAGGGCGACGTGCTCGGCGCGGCCGAGGGCGTGTTCGGGCGCGGCGCCAAGGGCTTGGCCGAGATCATCGAGAAGATCCTCGCCAAGCAAGGCCGTCCCAACGCCTATATCGTCGGCCGCGAGGGGTCGGGCGCGTTCATCGTCGGCGCGCGCTACGGCTCGGGAACGCTGTTCCACAAGGTTGCGGGCGAGCAGAAAATCTATTGGCGCGGCCCGTCGGTGGGGTTCGACGTGGGCGGCGATGCGAGCAAGGTCTTCATGCTCGTCTACAACCTGTACGACACTGAGGACGCGTACAAACTGTTCCCGGGCGGCGAGGGCCGGCTGTTCTTCATCGGCGGGTTCTCTGCCACCTATCTGCGCCGCGGCGACGTCGTGATCATCCCGGTGCGGCTCGGCGTCGGCTGGCGCGCGGGCATCAACGCCGGGTACGTGAAGTTCCGCCACAAGGGGAAATGGCTGCCGTTTTAGGGCGCAGCGCCGGGCGGCGTCAGCCGGCCCGACCAGCGCAAGCCCGGCCGCCGCGGCTAGGCCGCGTCCGACGACGCGGCCTAGCCGCGGC
>NZ_DATBDV010000003.1:0-1517 GCF_036269755.1 Sphingomonas sp.
ACGCTGACCGGCGCGCTGGAGGCGAAGGTCGCGACGCCCCGGTCGACCTATCCGTACGCGACCTCGACGACGCTGAGCGGCGTCAAGCTCGACAACGCCAACGGCGAGAACTGCGGCGGGACGCTGGCGCAGGCCTTCGCGGTGTCGTGCAACTCGGTCTTCGCGCCACTCGGCGCGATGCTCGGCGCGAACCGCCTGGTCGGCATGGCCGAGCGCTTCGGCTTCAACCACGCGCCCGAGATCCCGGGCGCCGCGACGAGCGCGATCCCGCGAGCCTCGGAGATCGGGGACGACCTCGCGGTCGGCTCGTCGGCCATCGGGCAGGGGCGCGTCCAGGCAACGGCGCTGCAGATGGTGCGGATCGCGTCGGCGATCGGGCTGCAGGGGCGAGACCCGAAGCTGACGCTCGCGCTGCCCGCCACGCCGCGCGCGGCGCCCACGACGCGCGTGGTGGCCCCGAACATCGCGCGCACCGTGCGGCGCCTGATGGTCGGCGTCGTCCGCAACGGCACCGGCGTGCATGCCCAGATCCCCGGCGTCACGGTCGCCGGCAAGACCGGCACGGCCGAGCTCGAGTCGACCAAGAAATGCCCGCCGGCGCCGCCGCCCACACAGCTCGGGCAGGCCCCGGTTCCGGAGAGCTGCCAGGACTCGGCCAGCCGCACCGACGACACCGATGCGTGGTTCACCGCGTTCGCCCCGGCGCGCAAGCCACGGATCGCGGTCGCGGTGATGCTCGTCCGCAACGGCGCCGGCGGCGACACGGCCGCGCCGGCGGCCCGCGGCGTGCTGATCGCCGGCCTGAAGCGCAACTGAGGGGACTGTCCCCGGAGTTGCGTCAGACGTCGAGGTTGACGGTCCCGAACGACTGGAAGTCGGCGGGATTGTGAATCTTGAGCTCGAGCGGGCGGTTGTCGAGCGACGTGCGCGGCATCTTGAAGAGCAACAGCTGACCGTTGATCGAGTTCTGAGCCGCGGTCGCATCGATGTTCGGCATCACGCCCTTGCCCGCGAGTGGCACCGGGTCGTACCCGAAGAGGTTCGACTTCGTGTCGATCGCCACCGGATTGAACTGATTGCCCTCGGTGTCGGTGATGTCGAACTGCGTCGCGGGCTTCTGGGTCTTGCTGGATTCGTTCTCGACGCGAACGAACACGGCGAACCAGACGTCGTCCGGCCCGAGCTGGTCGCCGACGCCGCGCAGGTAGTCGCGATCCTCGATGTCCCCGGGGTTCAGCTGCCGCGAGATCTGGACCTGGTACTTCAGCTCGCCGATATCGAGATAGATGCCCTCGGTCTCGGCCTTGAGGGTCTTGTTCTGCTTGTTGCCACAGGCCGACAGCGAGGCGACCAGCGCGAGCGAGATGGCGATGGCAAGCGTGCGACGGAGCATCGGGCGCGAAACCTACTCGAAGCGGTAGGCGCTTGCGGGCTTGCGGGCGCCGCCGGCGATGGTCGTCCGGACGCCCCTGCCGCGGCCCTCCTCGAGGATCCGCGCCAGGCGCGAAAGCGACTTG
>NZ_DATBDV010000004.1:0-635299 GCF_036269755.1 Sphingomonas sp.
CGCGGTGGCGGGGGCGCCCCCCGAGCGAAGCGCCGATGGCCCACCCCCTCCGTCGGACCTTCGGCCCGCCACCTCCCCGTCCCGGGGAGGATTTGAGTTCACCCGCACCCTGATCGCCGTCGACCCGCCCGTGATCGACGGCACCTGCGGCGTCATCGCGGTCGCGCGCGAAGGGGAGGGCGCCGCCGCCATCGCCCACATCCTCGCCGACCACAGCGTCACCGGTCGCAGCCCCGACGGCTGGGCCCGCGCCGTCGCCGCCGCGGCGGCCGCCCACGGCACCGACGAAGTGATCGCGGAAGGCAATCAGGGCGGCAAGATGGTCAAGCAGATCCTGCTGGCGGCCGATCCGCGCCTGCGCGTGCGGCTGGTCCACGCCAGCAAGGGCAAGGTCGAACGCGCCGAACCCGTCGCGCATTTGTTCGAAGCGGGGCGGGCGGTGCTCCACGGGCGGATGCCGGCGCTGGAGGCGGAAATGATGGGGATGATCGCGGGCGGCGGGTATCAAGGGCCGGGCGACAGCCCCGACCGCGCCGACGCGATGGTGTGGGGCGTGGGGGAGGTTATGCGGGGCGGGGAGGTCCGGGTGCGGGGGGTGTGAGGATGGCTGGTATTGGGCCGTTAGCCGACTGACAGCTTTGGGATGCGGTCATGACGAAGCGGACGCGGGCCGATGCTGACGCTTCAAGAAATGGGCAATAGGGTTGCGCGTATAAATTCTCGACTAAGAGGACACCCGACAGCCTCTTCAAGGCTGGCACAGCTCAAGGGCTACAATAATCATTGGCGAGTGCCGTGGGAAATGGCACGCTAGGCGACCAATGGGGGACTTGTTCACAGACCTGACGAAAAAGCCGCAGAGGGAGACGGCGGGCTCTGACGCATCGAGCCGATTCGATTATCAGAAGGATTGGGCCTTCTGCGAGATGATGCTAAGGCATCGAGCGCAAGAGGACTATTTAGTCGCCTTTGAATTCCATGACGACGTTCTTTTTCTGAGTCCAGCAGACCAACCAACTTCTGCCGAATTCTACCAGGTGAAAACGTCTTCGGGCGCCAGTCCAAGGACTCTTTCGAGCCTTACGTCTCAGCCCAAAGGCAAGGCCTCGATCCTCGGCAAAATGTTCTCAAATTTCGACGGCGTGTGTGCATCTCACGACATTCGGGTCGTGATCGTTTCGAACAACGCATTCGAGTTCGCCGGCACCGCAATCAGCGCGGATGCCTTAGATCAGAAATTTCGCGATCGCTTGCTGGAAAAAATGCAGTCGGAGATTCCCGGCTTTGACGCGTCTCGGCTGGCCAAACTTCACTTCCGCATTACAGGCGTGTCGCTGGATGCGATGCAAAGCTTTCTCGAAGGGGAAGCCATGGAGCTATTTTGCCAAAAATACGGCGATGACCATGGTTTGAACATCCGAACTTGGATTCGACTGATCAAAGGGGAAATCGCCAGACGGAACAACTACCCGTCCGATAAAATCTCAACTCCCGCTGACCTCGTGGACAAAAAGTGCATTGATTTCCCCTTTGTGGAGAAAACCCTCGACGTAATGCACGCGCGGACAAAGCGTCCGATCGATGTGACCGCTGTTATCAGCGAAATGAGCTCTAAAGGTTGGAGTTCAATTGACGTTATGAGGTTCCAAAAAAGGATACCGGAAGCGTCAATCGACTTCTACAACCCTGTAAATCAAGAAGTAGTATCGATTGTGTCTCTGATGAGATGCGAGGTCAATGATTTGACGGGAAGCCCGGTTGAACTAACGGATTTCATGACAGATGTAGTTGAAAAGATAATGAAAGACGGCAGCGTTGGCTCTATTTACAAGCAAACGGACTACCTTCGCGCGCTAGGAGCTTTAGTCTACTATGACGAAGTCTAACTATAAGCAGTTGGTGCGGAATTTACGAAAAGGCAATTATCGTGAGAAGCCTCGTATTCAAGAACCTGTGGATTCTCTCGAAAGCGGAGAAAGCGGCGTTCGAGCTGACGTTCGACCGCGGGGTGAATCTGCTGACGGGGGAGAATGACGTCGGCAAATCTACGTTGATGAAGTCGCTCTATCATTGCCTAGGGGCCGACACCCCGCAAATTAACAATTCAGTCTGGAAGCGTGCGCATCCGATATATTGCGTGCGATTTGAGATTGATGGTGCGGACTATTATGTAGTGCGCGATGAGAAATATTTTGGCGTTTTTGATAGCCGAAAGTCGCTTATTTCTCGTCATGTCAGCGTCACCGGTAAAAATGGGTTTGCCCTATTCATAAATAAGATCCTTGGCTTCGATATTGAGCTTGAACGGCAGACCGATGGCAAGCTGGGTGTCGCAGGGCCATCCTTCTACTTTCTACCGTTCTATATCGATCAGGACGAAGGCTGGGGAACAAGCTGGTCTTCATTTGTCGGGCTGCAGCAGTTTAGCAGCTATCGGCGGCTGATGATCGACTATCACCTAGGCGTACGCCCACAGAGTTACTATGACGCTCGGAAACGGGAAATCGAACTTCAGGAGCACTTGGCTGCGCTCGAGGCCGAGCGGGTGTCTATGCAGGCGGCGAGAGATTCAGTCCAAAAACGAAAAGACCGTTCCCAAGTCGACCTCGACCCTGCCGCGTTTCGGGCTGAACTGGAAAATGTGGTTGATCAATACAACGCGGTCTATGCTGAGCAGCAGGCTGTTTTGTCCCGACTGAAGGAAGTTCGCAACCAACGAAATACAATCGACACAGAATTAGATCTGCTCCGAAAATCAATAAGCGAGCTGGAGTCGGATTATCGATTCACCGAGTCTCCCGATACTCCGGATGTTGTCGGTTGCCCCACATGCGGGACGGAGTTCTGCAACTCGTTTGTTGAGCGGTTCGGAATCCTAGACGATATTGATCACTGCCGAGCACTCATCGACCAGTGGCTTAAGAAGCGAAACGAGATGACGGTCCGGTTGGAGGGTATTGAGGCTGAATATAAGGCCATTTCGGCTCGACATGATGATGTTCAAACTGTCCTCGCTCGCACGAAGGAGAACGTGACCCTCGCGGAGCTAATCGCGTCGGAGGGTATGAAGGAGATGATCAGCTCGTTGAATAGCGATATCAACGAAGTGGTTGGCCGCGAACACGAGATCACTGCTAAATTAAGAGAGAATGCGCCAGACCTGAAGGTTGATACCAAAAGAAAGAACGCTATCGTCACATGGTATAAAGCCCGAATGAAGGAGTACCTGAACTCTCTGAATGTGGGCGTCCTAAGTGAGAGTGACTATGGATCACTCGATAAGCAGATCAAAAATAACGCGCTAGGTAGTGACCTTCCGAGGGCGCTGTTAGCGCAGTACTTTGCCTTTTTGAGCACAATGAATTCTTACGGGTCATTCGTTCTTGCCCCGATGATGATCGACTCCCCGTTTCAACAAGAGCAGGACGCTACTAACCGGCAAGCAATCCTCGATTTCATCATGACGAAGAAGCTGGCTGGTCAACAACTGATCCTTGCAACTATTTCTGTCGCCGAATTCAAGCCGAGTGCGGAGCTGGCTTCCGCGACCGAACGCAGACTAGACCACAAGCTCTCGCTGCTTCGGGCCGAGCGGTACCAGTCGGTGCTTTCCGAGGTCGGTGGAATGCACGAGATGACGCTCGCGGAGGTCCGCTAATCGTCTATCGTAATCCATTGAACTGACAGCACTTACAACTCAACAAAGGTGCCCATTTTGTTGCGCGTCGCGCATTGCGCAGCGAAGGTCCGCTTTCAAGATGCGCCGGCGCGGGCATGAATGACCGGTATTGGGGCGCGCAATGCCGCCCAACTAAAAGGGCGGGATAACCCGCCCTTTTCGCACAACGATCTCTGTCCACCCTATTGGTCGAGAAAGGACCGCATCTTCCGCGAACGGCTCGGATGCTTCAGCTTCCGCAGCGCCTTCGCCTCGATCTGCCGGATGCGCTCGCGCGTAACCGAGAACTGCTGCCCGACCTCCTCCAGCGTGTGATCGGTGTTCATCCCGATCCCGAAGCGCATGCGCAGCACGCGTTCCTCGCGCGGGGTCAGGCTCGCGAGCACACGCGTCACCGTCTCCTTGAGGTTCGCCTGAATCGCGGCGTCGACCGGGATCACCGCATTCTTGTCCTCGATGAAATCGCCCAGATGCGAATCTTCCTCGTCGCCGATCGGCGTTTCGAGGCTGATCGGCTCCTTGGCGATCTTCATCACCTTGCGGACCTTTTCGAGCGGCATGCTCAGCCGCTCGGCCATTTCCTCAGGGGTGGGCTCGCGGCCCTGTTCGTGGAGGAACTGGCGGCTGGTGCGGACCAGCTTGTTGATCGTCTCGATCATGTGGACCGGGATTCGGATCGTGCGCGCCTGATCGGCGATGCTGCGGGTGATCGCCTGGCGGATCCACCACGTCGCATAGGTGCTGAACTTGTAGCCGCGGCGATACTCGAACTTGTCGACCGCCTTCATCAGGCCGATATTGCCTTCCTGAATGAGATCAAGGAATTGCAGGCCGCGGTTGGTGTATTTCTTGGCGATCGAGATGACGAGGCGCAGGTTGGCCTCGACCATTTCCTTCTTCGCGATGCGCGCCTCGCGCTCGCCCTTTTGCACCATGTTGACGATTCGGCGGAACTCGCCGAGCGCCATGCCGGTCTGCTGGCTGATCTCGGCGATTTCGGTGCGGATACGGTCGACCGCGGCGACTTCGCTCCCTGCGAACGCTGCCCACTTCTTGTCGACGCCGCCGACCGAGGCCAGCCAGCTTTCGTCGAGCTCGTGCCCGACATAGCGGTTGAGGAAGTCGGCGCGGCTGACCTTGTGGCGCTCGGCCAAGCGCAGCATCTGGCCGCCGAGCGCGGTCAAGCGGCGGTTGAAGCTGTAGAGCTGGTCGACGAGATATTCGATCTTGGCCTGGTGGAACTGGACGGACTCGACCTCGGCGGTGAGTTCCTCGCGCAGTTTCTGGTACTTGCGCTCGTCCGATGCCGACAATTCGCCGCCCGCGCCCATCTGGTCGAGGCGGTTGGCCTGCATCCGGGAGAATTTCTTGTAGATCGCGGTGATGTTGGCGAAGCGTTCGAGCGCGATCGGCTTGAGCTGCTCCTCCATCTGCGCGAGGGAGAGCGTGTTGTCCTCCTCCTCGTCGTCGGAGATGCGCGGCGCACGACGCTCGGTCATGTCGTCCTCGTCCTCGTCGGCGGGGGCCTCCTCCTTGACGTCTTCCTCTTCCTTGAAGCTCGGCCCGGCGGCGCTTTCGCTGATCTCGCCGGTATCGTCTTCCTCGGCGCTCGCGACTTGCTCGGCCGAGGGGCCCTTCGACAGCATCGCGTCGAGGTCGAGAATCTCGCGCAGCTGCATGCTGCCTTCGTTGAGCGCGGTCGACCAGTCGATGATCGCGTTGAACGTGATCGGCGATTCGCACAGGCCGAGGATCATCGTGTCGCGGCCGGCCTCGATCCGCTTGGCGATCGCGATCTCGCCCTCGCGGCTGAGCAGCTCGACCGCGCCCATCTCGCGCAGGTACATCCGCACCGGATCGTCGGTGCGGTCGACCGTTTCCTTCTTCTTGGTCTCGAGCGCGGGGGCGTTCTCCTCCGACGAATCGACCGGATCGATATCGTCGTCATCCTCCTTCGCCGCCTCGTCCCCGTCCTCGCCGGCGTCTTCGTTCTCGACGACATTGATCCCCATGTCGCTAAGGGCTGACATGATGTCTTCGATCTGGTCAGTCGACATCTCGCCGACGACGCCGTTGAGTTCGTCGACGGTCATGTAGCCACGCTTCTTGGCGCGCGCGATCAGCTTCTTGATCGTCGCATCGTTCAAGTCGATCAGCGGCGCATCGCTCACCTCCAGGGTGTCGTCGCCTTCGCCGCCGTTATTCTTCGCCATCAATCGCCCTCAATTTCGTACGCGTCCGCGTCGTTATTAGCCTGGATCAGATTTGCAAGCCGCTGTTCCAAAGCCCGCTGCTCTCGCAGCAGTTCCATTTGCCGGTCGAACGCCGCATCCGACGTCGACCGTTCGAGTTCCGCCGTGGCATTCGCCAGCGCCGCATCCACTTCGGGCCGTGCCACCATGATCGCGATCGCTTCGTCCAGGTCGGCGCTCGCGCGCTTCGGGTCGGCCCCGTCCTGGGTGAACGAATAGGGTGTGGCGTCGGCTCTCAGCAGTTCGGTGGTGATCTGACCCAATCCAGAGGTCGCCAATATGGTGACGAGGCGCGCGCTATCAAGCGCCCGTTCCTCCAGCGCGAGATCGACCACCGCTTCGAACAGCCGTCCGAGCGCGCCCCTCGATCCCTTGGCGCCCATCTTGAGGCTGCCCAGCACCTCCATGTGGCGCGCGATTTCGGCCGGATGGCGGATCAGCCCGGCGAGCACTGCCTTCGCCAGCACACGGTCGATGCCCGTCGCACCGAACGCTTTAGCCTGCGTGGTGACGGGTGGGAGCGGGGATGTCCATTTGGCACCGGGGCGGCGCGCCGTGAAAGGTCGGCGGTCGTAGTCGCGCACCGGCGCCACGAACAGCGCGTCAACCCGGCGGCGGAATTCGGCAATATATTCGTGGCGCACGTTGGCGTCGGCGATCGCGTTGGCGTGATCGGCGAGGCGCCGCTTGAGCCCGGCGCGCTGCTCGGGCGTATCAAGCTGCTCGGCGGCGTATTCGTGGCTCCAAAGCCGGTCGACCAACGATTCCGGCTTGGCGAGCAAAGCCTCGAACGCGGCGGGCCCGTGCGCCCGGACGAGATCGTCGGGATCCTGGCCTTCGGGCATCGTCACGAACGAGAGGCTGCGGCCGGGGGCGAGGCCGGGGAGGGCGCGCAACGCCGCGCGTATCGCCGCTTTCTGCCCGGCCGAATCGCCGTCGAAGCACAGGATCGGCACGTCGATGAGCCGCCACAATCGTTCGAGCTGCGCTTCCGTCAGCGCGGTGCCGAGCGGCGCGACCGCTTCGCCGAAACCAGCTTGGGCGAGCGCGATCACGTCCATATAGCCCTCGACCACAATCACGCGGCCCGACTTGCGGCTCGCGGGCGCGGCCTTGTCGAGATTGTAGAGCGTGCGCCCCTTGTCGAAGAGCGGCGTGTCGGGGGAATTCAGGTATTTCGGCTCGCCCTCGCCGATGACCCGCCCGCCGAACGCAATCACCCGTCCGCGCGGATCGCGGATCGGGATCATCAGCCGCCCTCGGAACCGGTCGTACGGCTCCTTGTCGTCGACCTTGATCAGCATCCCCGATTCGATCAGCAGCGGGTCACCATAGGATTTGAGCGCATCGCGCAGCCGCCCGCGCGTGTCGGGCGCATAGCCTAGGCCAAACGTTCGCGCGGTCTCCGCGCTCACGCCACGCTTCTCCAGCACCGCACGTGCCTCGGCCCCGGCGATGCCGTTTAGCTGGTCGACGAAGAACGCCGCGGCGTCTGCCATCGCCTCATGGTGCCCCTTGGCGCGTTCGGCGCGCTCGATTGACTGGCGGTCCTGTGCGGGCATTTCCATCCCCGCGGCGTGGACCAGATCCTTGACCGCATCGATGAACGGCAGGCCCTGCTGCTCGGTCATCCAGCGGATTGCGTCGCCATGCGCCGAGCAGCCGAAGCAGTGGTAGAAGCCCTTGTCGTCGTTGACGTAGAAGGACGGCGTCTTCTCGTTGTGGAACGGGCAACAGCCCTTGAACTCGCGCCCCGCCTTGGTGAGCTTGACGGTCTTGCCGACGAGCGCAGACAGCAAGGTGCGCGCGCGGAGTTCGTCGAGGAAGGCGGGCGTGAGACTCACCCGCGCATTATAGCATGCCTGATGGGGGAAGAGGGAGCGGGGTGCAACGCGCTAATTCCCCTCCCGCTTGCGGGAGGGGTCAGGGGAGGGCGGTTCCGCAAGCACGCGTTCGATTTCCGCCACCACGCCCGCCAAATTGATCAGAACATCGTTATTCCAGAAACGCAGTACCCTATATCCGGCTGCTTCGAGGAGGCGCGTGCGACCTTTGTCGGCTTCGCTGTCGGCATGTTGCCCGCCATCCACTTCAATGATCAGTTTAGGTCCGCGCGCGACGAAATCGCAGATGAAGGGCTTAATGCGAACCTGCCGGTTGAAGCGGACGCCCCCCGACCTTCCGCGCACTCAGCGCCTGCCAGAGCTTAGCTTCCGCGTCGGTGGGGTCGTTTCGTAGATGCCGTGCGCGGTTCGTGGGTTCCATGCCCTCCCCCCGACCCCTCCCGCAAGCGGAAGGGGAGCCTTTAAGACAATGCCGCCTTCACCGCTGCGCTCGCCTTGCTCATGTCCAGCGCGCTCGCATGACGCGCCTTCAGTTCGGCCATCACTCGGCCCATGTCCTTCATGCCGCTCGCGCCGAGTTCGGCCTTGATCGCCTCGATCGCAGCCTTGGTCTCGTCCTCGGTCATTTGCGCCGGCAAGAAGCGTTCGATCACCGCGATTTCGGCGGCTTCGGCGTCGGCGAGCTCCTGGCGGCCGCCCTTCGCGTACATCTCGATCGATTCGCGGCGTTGCTTGACCATCTTCTGGAGCACTTCGACCACCAGCGCGTCGTCCTGGGTCGGCTGCGACTTGGTGCGTTCCTCGATGTCGCGGTTCTTGATCGCCGACTGGATCAGGCTGATCGCATTGCGGGCTGGCTTGTCGCCGGCCTTCATGGCGGCGATCTGGGCGGCTTTGATTTGGTCTCTGATCATGCCGGTCCCATAGCGAGGACGAGCGGTTGACGCGAGGGGGTGGGGGCTTTAGCGACCGCCGCTTAGCGACATCGTTGCAACACCGAAGGAGTGCCCGCCCGCGATGGCCGACGCGAACCCCTATGCCGTGCCCGCCGGGGCCACCGGATGCCTCGTCCTGGCGTCGGGCGACCTGCTGTGGGGTCGCGGGTTCGGCGCGGAGGGGCAGGCGGTCGGCGAGGTGTGCTTCCACACCGCGATGACGGGCTATCAGGAGATCATGACCGACCCGTCGTTCGCCGGGCAGATCATCACCTTCACCTTCCCCCATATTGGCAATGTCGGCGCCAACCCCGACGACGTCGAAGCGGGCCAGCCGCACGCGCTGGGGATGATCGTGCGCGAGGACGTGACCGCGCCATCGTCGTTCCGCAGCACCGAGCGGCTCGATAACTGGATGAAGCGCCACGCGCGGATCGGGCTGGCCGGGATCGATACGCGCGCGCTGACTCGGCGGATCCGGAGCGGCGGCGCGCCGAACGGCACGATCGCGCACGCCGCCGACGGCAAGTTCGACGTGCCGCTGCTGCTGGAGATGGCGCGCGCCTGGCCGGGGCTCGAAGGCATGGACCTCGCGATCGCGGTGACGACCGCGATGGATTACGGCTGGGAAGGCGGCGTCTGGCGGCTGGGATTTGGGTACGACAGCGACAAGCCCTCCCCTCGAGGGGAGGGGCTAAGGAAGCCCCACGTCGTCGCGATAGATTACGGCAGCAAGCGCAATATCTTCCGCAACCTGGTTGAGGCCGGAGCCAAGGTGTCGGTGGTCCCGGCCACCGCCACCTTCGACCAAGTCATGGCGCTCGAACCCGACGGCATCTTTCTGTCCAACGGCCCCGGCGACCCCGCCGCGACGGGCGAATATGCCGTCCCGGTGATCCGGCAGCTGCTGGAAACGAACATTCCGCTGTTCGGCATTTGCCTCGGGCACCAGTTGCTCGGGCTGGCGGTCGGCGCGACTACGACGAAGATGTTCCAGGGACACCGCGGCGCCAACCATCCCGTCAAGCGGCTCGCCGACGGCGCGGTCGAGATCACCAGCATGAACCACGGCTTCGCTGTCGAGCGCGATTCGCTCCCCGCCAATGCGCGCGAGACTCACGTGTCGCTGTTCGACGGATCGAACGCCGGGCTCGAACTGACCGACCGGCCGGCGTTCAGCGTGCAATACCATCCGGAGGCCAGCCCAGGACCGCAGGACAGCCTCTATCTGTTCGAAAAGTTCGTCGGCGGGCTCCGTAAATGAACCGTCTGCTCCGCATCCTGGTGATATTCGGCGCCGCGCTGCTGGTGCTGTTCGGGCTGAGCCTGTTCGGCTTCGTCAAGCTGATGTCGCCGAGCCCGCACGTCTTCCTCGAAACACCGTCGCCCGACGGCAAGCTGAGCGCGCACCTCGAACGCCCCGGCGGGAGCATGGAGCCGATCTATTATTCGGTGAAGGTGACCGGCGCGAAGGACTGCACCGCGGCTACGCTCAATGGACTCCAGGCGGAGCGCTGGGTGCGGCTGAGCTGGGACGGCGGCGCGCTGGTGGTGCGGTACGGCATGCCCGACGACCCTGACGCCAAGGCGGTAGCGCCCGAACCGCAACATGGCGGCGAGGGGTGTCACGGCATGAGCGTGCGGGTGATCGAGGATAATTCGCTGAGCGTCAGTGGGAAGCTAAACGACGCGATTGGTCCGACGGGAAATGGGCAATGATGCTCTATCGTGACCTCGAGAAGCCTGAGAATCCCGTGGTGTTGCGGTCTCGCGGCAAGGGATATACGAGGTTACGAGCAGACGAGTATAACGATGCTCCGGCCCGGCTGACTGATCGCCAGTCCTTGTTCTATCGCAATCTCATGCAAATCGCTCAACAGCTTAACAGCAACTACATACCGGTTGATTTTTCCACGCCAAGCCAAGGGCAGTTATTTTTAGATCGGGGCTGCGTGAAAATCGCTGTTCACGCTGGATTTCTTAAGCCGTTGAAACACGACGAAGATGGTGTGGTTAGTGAAGTAGAGCTCAATTGGGACGCAACGGGCGTTTGGGGTGCAGAATAATGCCCAAACGCACCGACATTTCCTCGATCCTCGTCATCGGCGCCGGGCCGATCGTCATTGGCCAGGCGTGCGAGTTCGATTATTCGGGGACTCAGGCGATCAAGGCGTTGCGCGAAGAGGGCTTTCGCATCGTCCTGGTCAATTCGAATCCGGCGACGATCATGACCGATCCCGATCTGGCCGACGCGACCTATGTCGAGCCGATCACCCCCGCCGTGGTCGCCAAAATCATCGAGAAGGAGCGGCCCGACGCGGTCCTGCCGACGATGGGCGGGCAGACCGCGCTCAACACCGCGCTGACGCTGTTCAACGACGGCACGCTGGCAAAATATGGCGTCCAGATGATCGGCGCCGACGCCGAGGCGATCGACAAGGCCGAGGACCGCCTCAAGTTTAAGGACGCGATGACTCGGATCGGGCTCGAAAGCGCGCGCTCGGCGATCGCGCATTCGGAAGCCGAGGCGCTGGAGGGGCTGGAGAAGGTCGGGCTGCCCGCGATCATCCGCCCCAGCTTCACGCTCGGCGGCACCGGGGGCGGGGTCGCGTATAACCGCGACGAGTTCCTCGACATCGTGCGCAAGGGGCTCGACGCCAGCCCCACCGCCGAGGTGCTGATCGAGGAATCGCTGCTCGGCTGGAAGGAATATGAGATGGAGGTGGTCCGCGACCGCGCGGACAATTGCATCATCATCTGCTCGATCGAGAATATCGACCCGATGGGCGTCCATACGGGCGATTCGATCACCGTCGCGCCGGCTCTGACGCTGACCGACAAGGAATATCAGATCATGCGCAACGCGAGCATCGCGGTGCTGCGTGAAATCGGTGTCGAAACAGGTGGTTCGAACGTTCAGTTCGCGGTGAATCCGAAGGACGGTCGTCTCGTCGTGATCGAGATGAACCCGCGTGTCAGTCGCTCGTCCGCGCTCGCGTCGAAAGCGACCGGCTTCCCGATCGCCAAGGTCGCGGCCAAGCTGGCGGTCGGCTACACGCTCGACGAAATCACCAACGACATCACCGGCGCGACGCCGGCGAGCTTCGAACCGACGATCGACTACGTCGTCACCAAGATTCCCCGTTTCGCGTTCGAGAAGTTCAAGGGCGCCGAAGCGGTGCTGTCGACCGCGATGAAGTCGGTCGGCGAAGTGATGGCGATCGGCCGTAATATCCATGAGAGCCTGCAGAAGGCGTTGCGCGGGCTTGAAACGGGGCTGAGCGGGTTCAACATCGTCGATCGTTTGGTCGGTGCGCCGCGCGACGAGATCGAAGCGGCGCTGGCGGTGGCGACGCCCGACCGGTTGCTGGTCGCGGCCCAAGCGCTCCGCGAAGGCTTCACCGTCGCCGAGGTCCACGCGATCGCCAAATACGATCCGTGGTTCCTCGAACGCATTGCGGAGATCGTCGCTGCCGAGCAGCAAGTGATCGACAATGGCTTGCCGCAGGACGCGCAGGGCATGCGCCGGCTCAAGGCGATGGGGTTCAGCGACAAGCGGCTTGCGTTCCTCGCGGTGCAGTCGGTCGGCTTGCGCGATCGTTTTCCGGCGCGGTCGGGGCTGATCCACGAGGCGGTCAAGGCGATGGCCGGCGGAGTCAACGAGGACGAGGTGCGCGCGCTGCGCCACCGGCTCGGGGTGCGGCCGGTGTTCAAGCGGATCGACACTTGCGCCGCGGAATTCGACGCCAAGACGCCGTACATGTACTCGACCTACGAAGCGCCGAGCTTCGGCGCGCCCGAGGACGAGAGCCAGCCGACGACTCGGCGCAAGATCGTCATCCTGGGCGGCGGGCCGAACCGGATCGGGCAGGGGATCGAGTTCGATTACTGCTGCTGCCACGCTTGCTTCGCGCTGGCGGATGCCGGGTTCGAGACGATCATGGTCAATTGCAACCCGGAGACCGTGAGCACCGACTATGATACGTCCGATCGCCTCTATTTCGAGCCGCTGACTGCTGAGGATGTGCTCGAAATCCTCCATGTCGAGCAGCAAGCGGGCGAGCTGGTCGGCGTGATCGTCCAGTTCGGCGGGCAGACTCCGCTCAACTTGGCGCACGCGCTGGAAAAGGCCGGCATCCCGATCCTTGGCACCAGCCCCGACGCGATCGATCTCGCCGAGGATCGCGAGCGCTTCGCGGCGTTGGTCAACAAGCTCGGTTTGCTCCAGCCCGCCAACGGCATCGCGCGCAGTCGCGACGAGGCGGTCGCGGTGGCGGAGCGGATCGGCTATCCGGTGCTGATGCGTCCGAGCTACGTGCTCGGCGGGCGTGCGATGGAGATCGTCGACGGGCGGCCCCAGCTCGAAGAATATATCCAGATCGCGGTGCAAGTGTCGGGCGACTCGCCGGTGCTGATCGACCAATATCTGCGCGACGCGATCGAGGTAGATGTCGACGCGATCTGCGACGGGACCGACGTGGTGGTCGCGGGCGTGCTTCAGCACATTGAGGAAGCCGGAGTCCATTCGGGCGACAGCGCCTGCTCGATCCCGCCCTACAGCCTGCCGCCGGAGATCATCGCCGAGATCGAGCGCCAGACCGACGCGCTGGCGCGGGCGCTGAGCGTGGTCGGGCTGATGAACATCCAGTTCGCGGTAAAGGACGGCCAAGTCTATCTGATCGAGGTCAACCCGCGCGCCAGCCGCACGGTGCCGTTCGTCGCCAAGGCGATCGGTGCGCCGATCGCCAAGATCGCCGCGCGCGTGATGGCTGGCGAGAAGCTCGCCGACCTGCCCCGGATCGACCGCGACATCGGCTATTTCGCGGTCAAGGAGGCGGTGTTCCCGTTCAATCGCTTCCCCGGGGTCGACCCGGTGCTCAGTCCCGAGATGAAATCGACCGGCGAAGTGATGGGGATCGACCAGGACTTCACCGCCGCGTTCGGCAAAGCCGAGCTCGGCGCCGGAACGATATTGCCCGAAGCCGGCACGGTGTTCGTCAGCGTCAAGGATTCGGACAAGCCGGTCGTGCTCTCCGGGGTCCGCGCGCTTGCCGATTACGGCTTCACCGTCGTCGCGACCGGGGGCACCGCGGATTACCTGAGCAGCCACGGCGTCGCGGTCGAGCGAATCAACAAGGTCGCCCAAGGCCGCCCGCACATCGTCGACCGAGTCATCGACGGCGGGATCGACATCGTGTTCAACACTACCGAAGGCTGGCAATCGCTGAAGGACTCGCAACCGATCCGCGCGTCCGCGCTGGCGCAGCGGATTCCCTACTTCACCACCGCCCCCGCAGCGGTCGAGGCGGCGAAGGCGATCGTCGGACTCGCCACGCGCTCTCTTGAAGTCCGGCCGCTCCAGTCTTATCATTCGCGCTCGCACAATTGATCCCCACATAGACAAGAGCAAGTGCGGGCGGCCCGACGGGTCGCTTGGGGGCGAGATTTTTACGAAGGGTTTAGGGGTATGGCGACCGTCGAGAAGATGCCGATGCTGCAAGAGGGCTATGAAAAGCTCACCGCGGATCTGCGTCGGCTGAAAGATGAGCGTCCCCAAATCGTCGAGGCGATCGAGGAAGCGCGTGCGCACGGCGATTTGAGCGAGAACGCCGAATACCATGCCGCCAAGGAGCGCCAGGGTCAGATCGAAGCGTCGATCGCCGACATCGAGGACAAATTGAGCCGCGCGCAGATCATCGATCCGAAGGATCTGTCGGGCGACAAGGTGGTGTTCGGCGCGACCGTGACGTTGAAGGACGAGGACGACAAGCCGGTGACGTACCAGATCGTCGGCCAGACCGAAGCCGACGCCAAGACTGGGCGGATCAGCTACAACTCGCCGCTCGGCCGCGCGCTGATCGGCCGCGTCGTCGGCGACGAGGTCGAAGTGACCGTGCCCGCTGGCGACCGTTGGTACGAAGTCAGCAAGGTCGCGTTCGTCTGATGGCCGTCATACCAGCGGAGCTGGCATCCTTCGCGGTGTGAGACCCCAGCTTTCGCTGGGATGACGCTAGCCGCTTGCCTGCAGGCTCGGATCGGGCTCGAGCAGGCGGTGGAGGTGGACCACCACGAACTTCATCTCGGCATCGTCGACGGTGCGCTGTGCCGCGCCGCGCCATGCTTTTTCGGCGCTGGCATAATCGGGGAAGATGCCGACGACCTCGATCGTCTTTTCGTCGAAATCGAGGGTCTGCGGGTCGGTAACCCGACCGCCGAACACGAGATGGAGCTTGCTCATGCGCGCCCCATATCGTCCAGCGGCCGAGTACGAAAGGCTATTTGGCCTAGGGTGTGCGAGGCTTTGGCTTCTTCGACTTGTCGGTCTGATCCTCGGCCGCCGGCTTGGCGCTGGTCTGCGACCGGCTCGCGAGCGCAGCTTCACCCGCGTCCGAGACTGCCTTGGCGACGTGGTCGATCACCTTGCCCATTTGCGCGCGCGCGGCCTCCTTGCTGAGCGGCAGCGTCGACAGTTCGGCCTTGGCGGCGTCCTTCGCGGCTTCGGCGGCGTCCGCTGCGGCGTCGGTCAGCCTTTTGCCGACAGGCGCGAGCAGTTCGGTCTCACGCCGGCTCTTGGGCAATAACGCACCCGCCGCGACGCCAATCGCGATTCCGCCCGCTAGCAGCGCCATCGGGTTCGCTTCGGCCGCCTCACCGGCGCGTCGCGCGATCCGGCGCGTTTCGTCCAGCGCTCCGTTAGCGGCGCCGCGCGCAGAGCTCAGCGCGGCTTCCATGCGACCGGCGCGGCGAGCCGGCTCGGCCTGATCGGTCATGGTCTTCGAGCGGCTGCGGGAAGGGGTATCACTCATCGTTCAATCCTTGCGAGCTTTGCTGGGGTTTCGTCGAAACAGGCGGATGATCGGTTTACGCGCCACGAAGGCGGTGATCGCGGTGGCAACGCCGACCACGGTCAACGGGTTGCGCCGGACCGCCGCGATTCCCGATCGCGCGAGGTCGCCGCCGACTTCCTTGAGTTCCTCGACCGCGTCGCGCGCCAAGGCGCTCGGCTTCAATCGCGACTGCAACGCGACCGCCGTCTTCGCCAATTGCTGCCGGCGTTCGACCGACTGTGCCTCGGCACGCGCGAGTTCGTCGTCGATCAGGCTCACTTGCGGCTGTCCTTCTCCTTGATCTCGGTAGCCTTGAGCAATTGCCGCCAAGCCATGAATCCGAGGAGCCCGGCCAGCGCCAAGCCGAGGACGATCACCACGCCGGTCGCGCCGCCCGGCCCGAGCAGGGGCCGCAGCACGATCAGCAGCCCGACCAGCGCCGCGACCAATACCGCCTGCGCCAACGAAAACGCGATCACCGCCAGGATAATCGCGTTGCGCGCCTCGTCGACTCGCGACAGCACGCGCGCCCGATACAATCTCAACTCCGCCCGGACGAATTCCTCGCCCTCGTCGATCAACCGCGTGACCAGCGTGGGAATGCTTTCGTCCTGGGGCGGGGGCGGTCCCTCCACGCGCGCGCGATCAGACTTTGTCGTTGTCGGCGGGCGCGTCGAGCCCCGCCTTCACCAGCCGCGCCAGCACGAAGCCGATCGCCGCTGCGGTGCCGATGGCGACCGCGGGGCTCTTCTTCACGAACTCGCGAGCATCGTCGATCAGATCGTCGATCTGTTTGGCCTGGAGCGATTGCGAGAAATTGGACACCGCATCCGCGGCCGAGCGGGCGTACTGGCCGTATTGCTCGCCAACCTTCTGGTCGACGGTGCCCGCGGCGTCCTTGAGCATCACCGCGAGCTCGTCGAGCGCGCCGCCCGCGCGATTCTTGCCGTCCTCGGCGGCGGCCTTCGCCTTTTCGCCAGCATCGTTGGCGAACTTGATGACATTGTCCTTGAGCGTCTGGACGCCGGGCGTGGCCTCGCCGCCCACGGCAGCGCCGTTGCCGGCGGTGTCGCCGGTCGTCTCATTGGGTGCGGTATCGGTCATAATACGCTTCCTTAATCCGTTCCTGTCGACAACCAAGGCGGATGCTACCGGGTTCCCGCGAGCCCAAGCGAATTGCCGGTTTCGCGATTCCCCGATAGAGCGCCGCCGCGACGCCCTCTGGCCTGCTTATCTAGGAAGACCGTTCCATGACCGCAATAATCGACATGCACGCGCGCCAGATCATCGACAGCCGCGGCAATCCCACAGTCGAGGTCGAAGTGATGCTGGAGGAAGGATCGTTCGGCCGCGCCGCGGTGCCGTCCGGGGCATCGACCGGCGCGCACGAAGCGGTTGAGTTGCGCGACGGCGACAAGAGCCGCTGGGGCGGCAAGGGCGTGCAGAAGGCAGTCGATGCGGTCAACGGCGAGATCGCCGACGCGATCCTGGGGATCGATGCCGAAGACCAGGCCGAGGTCGACGCTGCGATGATCGCGCTCGACGGCACGCCCAACAAGAGCCGGCTTGGCGCCAACGCGATCTTGGGGGTGAGCCTCGCCACCGCCAAGGCAGCCGCCGATGCGCGCGGTTTGCCGCTCTATCGCTATGTCGGCGGAGTCGGTGCGCACGTACTGCCGGTGCCGATGATGAACATCATCAACGGCGGAGAACATGCCGACAACCCGATCGATTTCCAGGAATTCATGATCGTGCCAGTCGGTGCGGCCAATCTGTTCGACGCGGTGCGCTGCGGGTCGGAGATATTCCACACGCTCAAGAAGATGCTCCACGAGCAAGGCCTGTCGACCGGAGTCGGCGACGAAGGCGGGTTTGCGCCTGACATCGCCAACACCACCGACGCGCTCGATTTCATTATGCGCGCGATCGAGGGGGCGGGGTACGCGCCCGGCGACGATGTGATGCTCGCGCTCGACCCGGCGTCGACCGAGTTCTTCGAAAGCGGCAAATATAATATTTCCGCCGAGAACAAGGTGCTCAGCCCCGCGGAGATGGCCGGTTATTATTCCGATCTCGTCGATCGCTATCCGATCTTCTCGATCGAAGACGGCATGGCCGAGGACGATTTCGAAGGCTGGAAGGCGCTGACCGAAGCGATCGGCGAAAAGGTGCAGTTGGTCGGGGACGATCTCTTCGTGACTAACCCCAGGCGCTTGGCCGACGGTATCGCCAAGGGGCTGGGCAATTCGATCCTGATCAAAGTCAACCAGATCGGCACGCTCACCGAGACACTGGCGGCGGTCAGTTTGGCGCAGCGATCGGGCTACACCGCCGTGATGAGCCACCGATCAGGTGAGACCGAGGATTCGACGATTGCTGACCTCGCGGTCGCGACCAATTGCGGGCAGATCAAGACCGGCAGCGTCGCGCGGTCGGACCGGCTGGCGAAGTACAATCAGCTGATCCGGATTGAGGAAGAATTGGGCGATGTCGCGGTCTACGCGGGACGCGCCGTACTGCGGAAATAGTCCCCCTCCCTCGCAGGGAGGGGCGCGAGGATCGGACTCGCTTCACCGCATTGCAGATTCGACTCACCTTTTATGGTTAATTTTCAGCTTGCTCGACGAGTCGGCTTGCGCGAGAAGTCATTTCCGACATGTCGCGTTCGCAGACCACTTTCCGTAACGTATTCCGCCGCGCCGCTTTGCCCGCGCTCGCGCTCGGATTCATAGCGTTCTTCGGCATCTATGCGGTGGTCGGGTCGAACGGCGCGCTCGCTTATGGCGATTATCAGCGCATGCTTGCACGCCAGCAGATGCACCTCGTTCAGCTCAAGAACCAGCAGGCGGTGCTCGCCAATCGAGTCCGTTTGCTCGATCCGAACAAGGTCGATCCCGACATTGCCGACGAGCTCACCCGCAAGCAGCTCAACGTCGTCAACCCGAACGAGGTTGTCGTTCCCCTCAAGTAAGTGATGCGGTGCGCCGAGTTCGATCCGCCGCCATCGTCTTGCCGCCCCCACTGGCGCGCGCCTTCGCAATCTGGCAGCACGCGCTCACAAAATCGCGGAGAGTGGGATGAAGGGTAAGCTGTTGAGCGCGGTCGCCTGCGTGGCGCTGGCATCGTGCATGTCGTCGACGTCGACCGACAACACCACGAGGGTGACCAATACGACGGTGTCGACGACCACGAACAGCGTGCCGTGGGCGCAGTTCCGCGATGGCTTCATCAACGGCGTGTTCAAGCTCGACCCGGCGTTCGCGGTGTACGAGGGCAAGCACGAATATGACGGCGGCATCCCCGACTGGAGCCCCGCTGGGCTGAAGGCGCAGAGCGATTTCTACCGCAAGGCGATCACCGACGCGCAATCCTATGACAAATCGAAAATGTCGAAGCAGGACGCGTTCGAACGCGACTATCTGATCCAGGTCGCGCGCGGAAAATTGTTCTGGCTCGACGATGCCGACCAGCCGCACAACAATCCGGCTTATTATGTCGGCGGCGGACTCGACCCCAACACGTATATCGCGCGGCCCTATGCCGATGCGAAGACGCGGATGCAGGCGATCATCAAGTTCTTCCGCCAGATCCCTTCGGCCGCTGCCAACATTCGCACCAACTTGAAAACGCCGATGCCACTGAGCTTCGTCAACTACGGCGTTGCCGGGTTCAAGGGCTTCGCCGACTATTACACCGGCGACGCCAAAAAGGCATTTGCGGGGGTCAAGGATAAGGCGCTGCAAAAGGATTTCGCCGACGCCTCGGCCGCGGCTTCGAAGGCGATGGCCGAGCTCGCGACCTGGCTCGAAGGGCAGAAAGGCAGCGCGACTCAGGACTTCGCGCTCGGCGCCGACAAGTTCCAGCGGATGCTGCTCGAGACCGAAGGGGTCGACACCCCGCTCGACCAGCTCGAAGCGGCGGGCAAGGCCGATCTCGCCAAGAACCAAGCGTCGCTCAAGGACGCGTGCGCCAAGTTCGCGCCGGGCAAGAGCATCGAGGCGTGCGTCGGCAAGATGAGCGCGAACAAGCCTGCGGGGAATGACCCGGTCGCGGAGGCGCGCCGCCAGATCCCAATGCTTCGCGCGTTCGTGATCGCGCACGACATCGTCTCGATCCCGGGCACCGAACAGGCGCTGGTCGAGGAAAGTCCGCCCTATAACCGGCAGAACTCGGCCTATATCGATCCGCCGGGGCCGTTCGATAAGGGCATCCCGTCCGTCTATTACATCTCGCCGCCCGACCCGAGCTGGTCGAAACAGAAACAGGTCGGCTTCGTGCCGGGAAAGATGGACCTGCTGTTCACCTCGGTCCACGAAGTAATGCCTGGGCATTTCGTCCAGTTCCTCCACGCCAACCGCTCGCCGTCGCTCTTCGGCCAGCTGTTCGTCGGTTACGCGTTCGCCGAGGGCTGGGCGCATTATGCCGAGGAGATGATGTGGGATGCGGGGCTCGGTAACGGCGATCCCGAGACGCATATCGGCGAGCTCAGCAACGCCCTGCTCCGCGATTGCCGGTTCCTGTCGGCGATCGGGATGCATGCGAAAGGGATGAGCCAGGCGGACTCGTTCAAGATGTTCCGCGAGCAATGCTACCAAGACGAAGGCAATGCCGACCAGCAGGCGGCGCGCGGGACTTACGATCCCGCCTATCTCAACTACACGCTAGGCAAGCTGATGATCCGCCGGCTGCGCGATGACTGGATCGCAACGCGAGGCGGACGAAAGGCGTGGAAGGCGTTCCACGACGAGTTCCTGTCTTTCGGCGGCCCGCCGATCCCGCTGGTCCGCGCGGCGATGATGGGCGGCGACGCGAAGGCAGTATTTTAGGCTGGCTTGGCCCTCCGCGTGCGGGAGAGGGAGGGGGCCCCGCCGCGCAGCGGTGGGAGGGTGAGGGCCTTCTTCTTTTTAAGCGCCGTCCGCTTGCAAGAAGAAAGAAGACCCTCACCCAACCCTCTCCCGCAAGCGGGAGAGGGCTATCGCCAGCCTATCGCGTCGTCTTGAGGGTCGGCACATCCCCCTGAACCTCGGTCCGGGTTGGGTTGCGGATCGAGGGGCGGAGGCGGGCGAGGCTGCACAGGCCGGCGATCACCGCGAGCCCGACCGCGACTAGCGGCGGCGTCCGCCCCGCACCGACGCCCAACGCGAGCAGCATCGCGACCAGCGTAGCGCCGGTCGTCTGTCCGCACAGTCGCACGGTCGAAATCAGGCCCCCCGCGGCGGCGGCGCGTTCACGCGGGGCGCTGCCGATGATCAGCCGCGCGTTGGGCGGCAGGAAGGTTCCGAACCCCGATCCGCACAGCGCCATGCGCCAGGCGATGTCGAAATAGCTTGGGTGCGCGGGCAGAAACGCGATCAGCAGCAGCGCGATGACGCTGATCGTCATGCCGACCCCACCAAGCAATCCGGCCGGGATTCGATCCGACAGCCAGCCCGCCATCGGCGCCACGATCATGTTGGTGAGCGGCCACGGCGCGATCGCCGCGCCGACCAGTGCCGCCGAATAGCCGAATTCGTGAGTCAGTCGGAACGGCGTCGACAGCAGCAACGTCATCGACGCGATGAACGCGGTGTAGGCGCCGATCACCGACAGCGCGATCACCGGGCGGCGAAGCAGGTCGAGCGGCAGGATCGGGTTCGCATCCTGCCTCTCGCGGCGCACGAAATAATAGCCGACCAGCACGCCGGTCGCGACGATCGCGGCCGAGACCACCGGGCTGTTGCCGTGGACTGCGCTCTCCGCGCCGCCGATCACCAGTCCGAACATCGCCGCGCACATCACCGCGCCGAGCACGTCGAAATGCGCGTGGCCCGGCCTGGGATTGGGCAGCGCGCGACCGAGCGCGAGGCTGACCAGCGCGAACGGGATGGCACAAGCGAATACCCACGGCCACGGCGCGATCGCCAGCACCAGCCCGCCGATCGTCGGGGCGGCGGCGGCCGAGCTCGACACGATCACCGAATTGATCCCGAGCCCGCGGCCGAGCTGCTTGACCGGATAAGTCTGGCGGATCAGGGCCGACGACACGCTGAGCGCGCCCGCCGCGCCGACCGCTTGCGCGCCGCGAACCACGAGCAGGAACGGCAGGCTCTTGGCGAAGAAGCACAATAATGTCGCGACGGTGAAGATCGTCTGGCCCACCTGATACATCCGCTTGAGCCCGATCCGCTCGCCAAGCCCCGCGAACGGCAGCAACAGCATCACCAGCATCAGCTGATAGACCGTGACGATCGCCACCACCGCGCTCGATCCGACGCCCAGGTCGCGCGCGATCGTGGGCAAGGCGACATTGGCGATGCCCCCGTCGATGATCACCAGCGCCGTCCCCGCGCACAACGCACCGATTGCCAGATAGCGGCGCGGCAGGGGCAGGCCGTCGTTCGTGACCTTGCGGGCCGCGTGGTCAGGGTCTGTCGCTGGTTTTGTGGTCGGTCGCCCCATGCCGGCCCAACCTGTCGCAGGTGTGGAGGTTCCGCGCCATCCATATTGGCGTGCGGCGGCCAGCGTGCTTTGATGTGGCAATGCTCAACCGAACGCTTCCCCACCTCTCGCTGATCGTCGCGACGTTGGCGCTGATCCTGTCGCCGATCGCCGATGCGGCGGCCGGCCCGCGCGCTTCGGTCGATCCGTTCATCGGCACGGGCGGGGAGGGGCATACCTTCCCCGGCGCGGTGGCGCCGTTCGGGATGGTCCAGCTGTCGCCCGACACCGACGTCGAATGCGTGATCCGCAAATGCTATGCGCACGCCGCGGGCTATCGCTACGAAGATCCGACGATCGCCGGGTTCAGCCACACGCATTTTTCCGGCGCGGGGCACTCGGACCTCGGCGACTTCCTCGTCATGCCGGTGTCGGGCGACGTCGTTCCGATGGAACCGGCCGATCCGGCCAAGCCCGGCAGCGGCTATCGCTCGCGGTTCAGCCACGCCGACGAGGTTGCCAGCCCCGGTTACTACGCCGTGACGCTGACCGATCCGGGGGTTCGCGCCGAGATGACCGCGGGGACTCGCGTCGGGGTTCACCGCTACACCTTCGGGCGCGACAAGGCTGCGCATCTGGTGCTCGATCTGCGCACCAGCATGTACAATTATCCGGGCAAGGTGTCGTGGTCGTCGATCAGGCTGCGGCCCGACGGCACGATCACCGGCGGGCGCGAGACTCGCGGCTGGGCGCCGGGGCGCAAATTGTTCTTCGCGATGCGCTTCTCGCGGCCGCTGACCGGGCACGACTTCGAGAACCGCGAGACCGACGTGCCCTATCGCGGGTTCAAGGGGCCGGGGCGGAGCGGAAGCGACATCGCCGAGCTCAAAGGGCGTGCTTTGGTTGCTCGGCTCGACTTCGGGCGCTTGGCTGCGCCGCTCGAGGTTAAGGTCGCGCTCTCCACGGTCGACGAGGACGGCGCCATCGCCAATCTAGCGAGCGAGCCCGGCGGGTTCGACGCAGTGCGCGCGAGGACCGAGCGGGCGTGGGACCAGGCGCTCGGCGCGGTCGACATCCAGGCCGCGCCCGACATGCGGCGATCGGTCTACACCGCGCTCTATCACGCATTGATGGCGCCGAGCGTGCTCTCCGATGCCGACGGTCGCTATCGCGGACCCGACGATCAGGTTCACCGCGCAATCGGCTTCACCTTCCGCTCGACCTTTTCGCTGTGGGACACGTTCCGCGCCGAGCATCCGCTGCTGACGATCGTCCAGCCCGCCTCCACGACCACCGACGTCGTCCGCTCGCTGATAGCGAGCCAGGCGGAGAGCCCGTACGGCATCTTGCCCGTTTGGCAGTTCCAGGGGCAGGAAACCTGGACGATGATCGGCTATCACGCGGTGCCGGTGATCGCGGATGCGTACCTGAAGGGCATCAAGGGGTTCGACGCGAACAAAGCGCTCGACGCCATGGTCGCGACTGCAACCTACGCGCCGTACGGTGGCCTCGGCGATTACATGAAGCTCGGCTACGTTCCGATCGACCGCGAGCCCGAGGCGGCGTCGAAGACGGTCGAGTACGCCTATGACGACTGGACGATCGCGCGGATGGCGAAAGCGTTAGGGAGGACGGATGTCGCGGCGACATTCGAGAAGCGCGCGGCCTATTGGCGCAACAGCTTCGACGCCGCGACCGGCTGGCTGCGCGCGCGCAAGGCCGATGGCAGCTTCCGCACCCCATTCGATCCTACGGCGATCAACTACGGATCGGATTATACCGAGGGCAACGCCTGGCAATATTCGTGGTTCATGCCGCACGACGAGGGCGGGCTGATCAAGCTGCTCGGCGGCGATGCCGCGACGATCGCCAAGCTCGACGCGATGTTCGATTTCGACAATTCGAAGCTCGATTATTCGAAGTCGGAGGACATCGCCGGGCTGATCGGTCAGTATATTCACGGCAACGAGCCGAGCCACCACGTCGCGTATCTGTACGATTACGCGGGCGCGCCGTGGCGGACTCAGGCGCGATTGAAGCAGATCGTCGACAGCCAGTACAAACCGCGCCCCGACGGGCTGTCTGGCAATGACGACCTCGGCCAGATGTCGGCGTGGCTGGTGTTCACCGCGCTCGGTTTCTACCCCGTCGCGCCGGGGAGCGGGCAGTATGTGATCGGGCGACCGTTCGTCGATCGGGCGAGCATTCGATTGCCCAACGGCAAGCGCTTTACCGTGGTTGCCGACGGCATGAGCGAGGCCAACCGCTACGTAGCTTCGGTGACGCTCAACGGTCGCCCGCTGACTCGCGTGTACATCACGCATGACGAGATCGAGCGCGGCGGCGCGTTGCGTTTCACGATGAGCGCGACGCCGAACAAGGCATGGGGCACGAGCGTCGCGGCGCGGCCATATTCGATGAGCGCGTACTAAAGCAGCGGGTTGCTGCATCGCAGCATAGGCATTATCTTCCGCGGCATGTACCTGACCGAAAAGCCCGAGCCGATGCCGAGCGGCGCCACGCCGACCGTGCTCCAGGCGATCGTCGCCAAGCGCTGCATCGCGGCGACGTACAATCGCGACGCGGTGATCCTTGCGCCGCACGTGCTGTTCACCAAGCACGACGCGCTGCACGTCGGCGGCGTAACGCTGGAGCGCGGCGGGCAGGTGCCGAAGGAATACAAGATGGGCGTGTTCAAGCTCGATGGTCTGGGAGAGATCGCGATCACCGATCGTCCGTTCCAGACCAGCGAATTGTGGGATGCCCGCGACGAACGCTTCGCCGCCGCGTTGATTGCGGTCGAGGGCTGAGCCGGGCGTCCAATTCTTACAAGTCGATCGCGCGTCCCTGGCGTAATCCTGCCGCCGGGGGGCCATGCACGCATCGACCGCCATCGCCGGACACGAGCATGACGGGCACGGGCTCACCGTGGCCGAATGTCCGCGCTGTGGCCTCGACGGGGAGGGCAATCGCGAGGCCTTCGACTGTCCGCGCTGCGCGACGATCGGGGCGGGGCGATATTGCAGCACGTGCGGATCCGAGCTTGAGCGCGGCCACGTCGCGTGGCGGACGATACGCGCGCTATTCGGGCCGTTTTTCGAATATTTCGAGCATATCCGCTGGCTGATCCGTCCCGGGCAACTGGCGCACGAGGTTCGTAGCGGGCGCTTTACGGGCGTCGAGCTGATCGGGTTCTGGGTCGCTGCGGTGCTCGTCACTGGCTTGATCGAGGCGTTCCTGCCGGTCGCCGAGGGCGAGCATTTCGAGATGCCGATCCTGCTCGAGGCGGTCCAGGCACTTTTGCTGATGGCGCGCATGGTGATCGTGTTCGCGCCCGCGCATCTGTTGCTTCGGATCGGCCATCGCGACGTCACCATCCGCCAGTATCTGCTGATGACGCTGACGACCGGAGCCTTGCTCTATCCGTGGATCAAGGTCTCGCAGGACGTCATCGCACAGCGGCTGCCGGGCGAGGCGACGTGGTGGACGATGCCGTTTTCGGTGACATTCTACAGCATCGCCTTTGCGGCGCTTTATCGGCGGCGGATCCGGACCGCGCTGCCGATCTTCGCGGCCTATGTGCTGGCGTTCGCGGGAATGCTCGTCGGCCTTCTGTTGGTGGTCGCGCAGGTGGTTCACAAGCCGGCGCTGCCGCCGGTTCCTATCGCGAAGGCGAAGCGGTGAGCGGCGGCGGCGCCAGCGCGGCGGGCTGCGCACGGTGCGGGTTCGACTCGGCGGTCGATGGCGGGCCGGTGCCGTGTCCGCGTTGCGAAGCGGTCGCGGTGGGGAAATATTGCGGCAGTTGCGGCGCCGAACTCGAAAACGGCCATGTCGCAAGGCGCGCGATGCGGTCGCTGTTCGAGCCGGTCGCCGAATATATCGAGCACGCGCGATCGCTGGTCCGGCCGAGCCACCTGATCCACGAGATCCGCGAGCGCCGCTTCACCGTCGTCGAGCTGATCGGCTTCTGGGTCGCCGCGATCCTGATCGGCTCGCTGGTGATGACGGTCCTGCCGATCAAGCATGCCGAGGGCGAGCATTTCGCGCCGCCGATCCTGACCGAAGCGATTCAGGCGATCGGCGTGATGGTGCTCGTCACGATCTGCTACGCGCCGCTCCACCTGATGCTCCGGATCAAGCGCCGCGACGTGACGATCCGCCATTTTCTGATGACGATGCTGACGGTGATGGCGCTGGTCTTTCCGTGGCTTGCGCTGTTCGAGGGGATCGTGTTTGCGCTGCGACTGCCGGGCGACCCGAACAATTGGGGCTGGATCGTGCTGATGCCGGTAATGGCGATGTCGCTCGCGGAGCTTTACCACCGCCATGTCGCGATCGTGGTGGCGACGATCATAGGGTATTTCACGCTGCTGTTCGCGATCCTGTTCGCGCTGGTGCTCGTCGCGGCGCTCGTCGCGCACAAGCCAATCGGCGCGTCGGACAAACCAGGCGCCACCGCCGCCGGCCGCACATAGCGCGATCGATCGGGCATTTCGCGTCCGACCCGGGCGTGGCAAAGCGGCGTCATGAGTGACCATCCTACGCCCGCGCCGCCGGTTCGCATCTGGCCGTTGCTCGCCCTGCTTGCCGCGTCGCTGACCGCGCTTGGTGGGTATCTCGCGGACGAGCTGATCGAGGGCACCAGCTGGGCGATCGATCCAACGATCCTGCTGGGATTGCGCACCCCTGGCGATCTCAGCCGCCCGATCGGCCCGGCCTGGCTCCAGCAATCCGCGGTCGACATATCGGCCCTCGGCGGGTTCACGTTGATGTGGCTGTTCGGGATCGCCGGGCTGATCTGGCTGCTTGCGATCCGAAAGCGTGCGGAAGCCGGATGGATCGCCGCGTCGATGATCGGCAGCGCGGTGATCGACGCGCTGCTCAAGCATTGGATCGGCCGCCCGCGCCCGACGCTCGTCCCGCACCTCGTCCAGGTCGAGAATGCCAGCTTTCCGAGCGGCCATGCGATGACCTCGGCCGCGGTGTATCTGACGCTCGCACTGATGCTGGCGGAGGGGGTGCAAAGCCGCGCCGGGCGGCTGGCTCTGGTCGGCTTCTCCGCAGCCCTGGTCGTGCTGATCGGGTGCAGCCGAGTCTATCTCGGTGTGCATTGGCCGAGCGACGTGCTCGGCGGCTGGTGCTTCGGCGCGGCGTGGGCGCTCGCGGTGTTCGCGGCCAATCGCTGGTGGCGGCGGCACAGCGCGGCGCGCTAACGACTCGCAACAAGCATCCGATCCGGAACGACTTGGCCCAATCATGGTTGAAGGTGCGAAACAATCGCGGAGACCAAGATGCCCGACAAACAGGATGCGATCGCGCTGCTCAAGGCCGACCACCGCACCGTCGAGGAGCTGTTCGAAAAGTTCGAAAAGGCTTCGGGCGACGGCGCCAAGGAGAAGATCGCCAAGCGCATCTGCCTTGAGCTGACCGTCCACACGATGCTGGAGGAGGAAATCTTCTACCCGGCGTGCGAGGGCAAGGTCGAGGAGGACGACCTGAAGGAAGCCTATGTCGAGCATGACGGCGCCAAGGTGCTGATCGCCGAGATCGAGGCGGGCGGTCCCGACGACGAATATTACGACGCCAAGGTCAAGGTGCTGTCCGAGGAGATCGAGCACCACGTCAAGGAAGAGGAAGCGCGGATGGAGGGCATCTTCAGCCAGGCGCGCAAGGCCGGGCTCGACATGGATGCGCTCGGCGACCAGTTGCGCGCGCGCAAGGAAGAATTGGTGACCAGGTTCGAGGCCGAAGGGCTGCCCAAGCCCGAGACCACGACGTTCACCGAAGCGACCGTCTGAGCGCACGCGCAACCCGCGCTAAAATCGGGGGCGGCTCGCGAGCCGCCCCCTTTTTCATGCGCGATCAGCGGCGGCAGATGCGCACCCAGCGATGGTGACGGCGCTCGTTATGGCACCGGTTGCCCCAGCCGTTGCCCCAGCCGTTATGCCGGCCGCGGTTCCAGTCGCGGCGATCGTCGCGGCGGTCCATCCGGCGGTCTTCGCGGCGATCCATCCGGCGATCACGGTCGTCGCGACGATCTTCACGGCGATCCATGCGGGTGTCCTGCGGCGCCGAAATGCCCGGCGCGTTGCCCGCGGAAGGGGCGGCGATGGCGGGCGCCGCGCCCATCAGCATGGCGGCCAGGCCGGCCGTGATCATGATGCGTTTCATGTTTTCATCCTCTCGAGCCCGGAATAGGGCCGCGCCGACGATACGATCCTGCAACGACATGGTTCCTGAACGGCCCAGTCGGGCGGCATACAGGTTGGCGCGCGGCCAAGGTCACACCAACGTCACGCTATCAGCGTCGGCGGGCGAGCCGGCGCGTCAGCGGCGAAAGTCACGAAAGTCACGGGACGTCGGCGGCGGAATCGGACGAACCGAGGAAATCGGCGAGCGCGGCGGCGCTATCGTGCTGGCCGGGCCGCCAGTTCCTGAGCGCGGCGATCAGCAAGCTATTGTCGTAGCGCCGCCGCTCGCCGACCTGCACGCCGCGATAGAAGACCGGCACCTTTTCACCCTCGAACGCGCGCTCGATCGCGGTGTCGCGCGCCACCGCGCCGCCCCGATCGACGGCGGCATCCCAAGCCGCGCGAAAGCTTTCCGCCCCGGCGCGAGCGCGCAAGCGATAGGCGGACTTGGGCGTCATCCCGACCGCCCGCGCCGCCGCCCCGACGAGGCCGCACTGGCCGAGCGCATCGATGAAGTCGCGCTGCCGCGCCGGGGTCCAGCCGTCGTGGCGTTTCGAGGCGGTGGGGACGGAGTCGAACGGGATCGGACCGAGATCGGGCGCGGGGTGCATCGACCAGCTTAGATCAGACGCAATCCTACATTGGAAGATAATTCTGCGGTATGCTGTCTGGGAGGATTATCACCGATGGCGATCAAGGTGCACCTGAGCTTCGCGGTTCATCCCGGCGCATGGCTGCGCGCGGAGATGGTCGAGCCGCATGGCCTGTCGGTCACCGACGCGGCGGCGAAGCTGCGCGTGACTCGGCGCGCGATGGCAATTTGCGGCGCGGCCGCGCCGGCCTGTCGGCGGAAATAGCGATCCGGTTCGACCAGGCATTCGGGGTGAGCGCCGACACGCTGACGCGGATGCAGGCGGCGCATGACTTGGTACCGGTGCGGGCGAAGGGGGAGGTGATTGGGATGGAGTGGGTGGCGGCTTAGTCGCGAAATTTGTGCACTGTCACGTAATTCCACCGTAATTCCGTAATTCCGTAATTCCCGTAATTCCGTAATTCCCGTCACCGTGATTCCCGATAAGACGCTTCGCCAAATATAAGCCCCACGATGGCCACGAACCATTAGCTTGACCGTTGCTCCTGAAGTGCGTCAGTTATCGCGGGGCTTTCGCTTATGAGCGGTACGGCGAACAAAACGGAGGGGTCAGTGGACGAAGGACTGATTGTTCTAGGCCTGGTACTGGCTGCGATAGCCGCCGCAATTTACTTTTTTTATCAAGCATTTGGAATGCTCGGGTTTTTTGCGATTGCTGCCTCTATCGTGGGATGGAAAGTTTACAAACACCAGCGGGAAGAAGCGCGTAAGCGCGAAGCGATTCGTCAGGCCGAGCAGCGCGAGGAAGAACGACAGGCACAAATTCGAGAGAATCAACGGCAGCAGCATTTGCGAGAACAAAGTGATTTGAAGAGTAGAATTGGCAGTTGCCGTGAAGGCGCGGTGATAATATATCATGAATTGCCAGGGTTTTTATTGAAAGTTGAAGAAAGCCTAGACAAAGCTGAAAATAACTTCAGCGATAAAGCGTTTTCACCGTTTTGGCAGGCTATTGAAGACGCTTTAACTCATTTATCACAAGTCGATAAAAGCCTAAATAACATAAACTGGCAATCCGAGTACTATGTCGAACTATGTTCGTCATATGAGCAGTCCGAATCACCGTTTCCAATTGTAAAGGTGGATACTGTCAGGGTTCGAAAATCGTCCATGCTAGCAGAAGATCGAATGCAGACGATTGTCGCTAAGGCACAGAGAGTTTATGAATTTTCCACTATTTATGAACAAAGACGAACAACATCGGTTCTAATCAGTGGTTTCGCAAATTTGGGTCAAGCGATAAACGGGCTAAGAGCCCAAATCGAACATTCCTTTGATCAATTATCCTCGCAACTAGAAAGCATGGAGTCCGGAATGAAAGGCCGCCATTCCGAACTTATCGGAACGATCGAGTCTGCGTCTAGGGCACAAGTAGAGGCAATGGAAAGCGTATCTTCGGAGATTAACAAATACACAGATGTCTCTAACGCGGCCTCTGAGAGAGCGAGTAACCAACGTGCCGAGATTGCCGGAGAACAAGCTAAGATGGCGGAGCGCCAGTTGGCTATGTTAGACAATATGCAGCGCAAAAGAAAACCGATCGACTGGGAGCGTGGTAATCGAAGGTTTTAGAATTGATCGATCACGAATTTAATTTTGTAGAAGTCGGTGTAATAGCTCTAAAGCCTATTGTCTTTGCTCATTGTTCCTTGAGATGGAGAAAATCAGCCACTCGCGCCGAATGAAAAAAAGAGCGCGAAGGGCGTACGGAAGTTGTAGCTTAGACGATAGTCCCACCGTCACAAAACTATCGATCACCCGCTTCCGGCCAGCCGTTTCGAAATCGATCTCGATCTTGTTGCTCTCGATCTCGGCGATCTCGCCATAGCCGAACTTCTGGTGGAACACGCGCTCTCACTGCCGAGCTGTACTAGTGGTCGAGTCACGGCGCCATAAGCGACAGCTGAAACGCGGGACCCGCCGCGGCGGGCAGCGGTGCGACCGCGGCTCCCGCTGCCTTTGCCGCATCGGCGACCGCGAGCGCGCGGCGTTGCGGGAGGGTCGGGTGATCGGGCGGATCCCCCTTGGGGAGGCCGGGGATGCCCAGCGCGGGGCTGTTCCAGCGGCTCGCCGCCCAGGCGGACAGCGCGACCGCTTGCTTCGTGGCATCGTCGAGCGTGTCGGCGTCGCCGGCAAAGCTGATCACCGGGAGCGGCTGGAGTGGCGGCACGATCGTCACGGTCCATCCACCGGCCGATGCGCGCACGCGGTCTTCGAGCGAGCGATAGGTGGCGAGGGTCGCGCCGGGTAGTGCGACCGAGCGCGCCTCGATCCGTTGGTTGCCGCGATCCAGCGTGACCTGATCGGTCGCAACGCCGGCGGTGACGGCGACGAGTTGAACCAAGGCAGCGACCTTACGGTCGACCTCGGTCGTGTCGGTCGCCTGGAGCTCGGTCTTCTGCGCCTCCAGCGTGCTGGCGCCCGGATCGAGCAGCACTTCGTCGAGCTGGAGCGTGACCGAGCGGCCGAGCTTCTTTTGGAGCGCGGTCCTGACCTCGGGCGCCGGCACGGCGCGGGCGCGGGGGGCGATCACCACGGCGCGCACCGCGATCGGCGCGGCTTCGAAGTCGACGTCGAGCTGAGTCACGCGCGCTTGCGATCCAAATTCGTCCGACAGGAACGCCCGGACGCTCGATACCGTATAGGCCTCGCGCGCGATCTGGGTCAGCGAGAAGCCCAACGGCACCGCCATCGCGACGAAGACGAGCACCAGCACGACCGTCTGCAGCCAGCCTTGCTGGCTCGAGAGGTTGTGCCCGAAACCATAGAAGCGTGCCATGACCATCGACGACAGCGCGATCGTCACGAAGTTGGTCACATACAGCGCCAGCGATCCCGCCAGCACGGGCACGTTCCACGTCGCGAGGCCATATCCCACCACCGCGAGCGGCGGCATCAGCGCAGTGGCGATCGCGACCCCGACGATCGTCTCGCCGCGCCCGCGAATCACCGCGAACGTGCCGGCCAGCGCGGCGAACAGAGCGACTGCGAGATCGAACAGATTGGGGCGCGTGCGCGACAGGATCTCGGCGGTCGGCGCCTTCAGCGGCGAGAGCAGGACGATCAGCGCGGTGAACAGCACCGCCGCCGCCGATCCGATCGCCAGCGCGATCAGCGAACGGCGCAGCTCGGCATAATCGAACAGCGTCAGGCTGAAGCCGAGCCCGAGGATCGGGTTCATCAGCGGCGAGATCAGCATCGCGCCGATCACCACCGCCGGCGACGACAGCAACAGCCCGAGCACCGCGATCCCCGCGGACATCATCACCATGAACGCGTAGCGCGGAGTCCAGCCGCTTTCCCCGATGATCCGGTCGACGACCTCTTCGTGATCGACGCTGCCGACGATCGTCATGCGCCACCAGCGATAGAGCATGAAATGCTCGAACCGGGCGTCGCCGTCGGCGGCTGGCGCGGACGCGCTTGAGGATACGGGCGAGTCGATGGGCTTGCTCCTAAGCGATGGTCACGAAGCTATCCATCACTCGCTTGCGCCCGGCCGCCTCGAAATCGATCTCGAGCTTGTTGCCCTCGATCCCGGCAATCTCGCCATAGCCGAACTTCTGGTGGAACACGCGCATTCCGGTGCTCAGATCGTCGCGGCCCTTGTTGCCGAGGCTGATCGCGCTCGCCCGCGCTTCGACCACGCGCGGGGCTTCGCGGGTGAAGGTTCGGTTGGTGAAGGCGCCGCCGGGCTTCGCGAAGTCGACCCCCGCCGCGCGTTGCCAGCCCGGGCCGCGGCCGGTGCCGCGCGCGACGTCGGCGAACGGGTCGGCGCGTTCGCTCCAGTTGGCGCGCCACAGGCTTTCGCCGCCCGACATGCTGGTCTCGGTTTCGATATGCGCGTCGGGCAATTCGCCGACGAAGCGGCTGGGGATGCTCGACGTCCATTGGCCGTAGATGCGGCGGTTGGCGGCGTGGATAATGATCGCGCGGCGGCGGGCGCGAGTGATCGCGACGTAGGCGAGGCGGCGTTCCTCCTCGAGTGAGGCGAGCCCGCCTTCGTCGAGCGAGCGTTGGCTGGGGAACAGCCCTTCCTCCCATCCCACCAGGAACACGGTGTCGTATTCGAGCCCCTTGGCGGCGTGGATCGTCATGATCGTGACCTTGGCCTCATCGGCCTGCGCTTCGTTGTCCATCACGAGGGAGACGTGTTCGAGGAAAGCGCCGAGCGATTCATACTCCTCCATCGCGCGGACGAGTTCGGTGAGGTTTTCGAGGCGGCCCGCGGCTTCGGCCGATTTCTCGGCCTGGTACATCGCGGTGTAGCCGGATTCGTCGAGGATGATCCGGGCTAGGTCGGGGTGGGGGAGTTCGCCCGCCGCCTGGCGCCAGCGCGCAAGATCGCCGACCAGATTACCGAGCGCGCGGCGCGCTTGCGGGGTCAGTTCGTCGGTATCGAGGATTCGCGCGGCGGCGGTGGTGAGGGGGACGCCCTGCGCGCGGGCGAGCTGGTGGACCTTCGCCACGGCCTTGTCGCCCAGCCCGCGCTTGGGGACGTTGACAATTCGTTCGAAGGCGAGGTCGTCGGCGGGTTGCGCGACGACGCGCAGATACGCGAGCGCGTCGCGGATTTCGGCGCGTTCGTAGAAGCGGAAACCCCCGACGATTCGGTACGGCATGCCGATCGCGATGAAGCGGTCTTCGAACTCGCGCGTCTGGTGCTGCGCGCGGACCAGGATGGCGATGTCGTCGAGCGATTTTCCGGCCCGCTGGCAGCTTTCGATCTCGTCGCCGACTCGGCGCGCTTCCTCGGGGCCGTCCCACACGCCGAGCACCTTGACCTTCTCGCCCGCGTCGAGCTCGGTCCAGAGCTCCTTGCCAAGCCTACCGGCATTGTTGGCGATCACCGCGCCGGCGGCGGCGAGGATGTGGGGCGTTGAGCGGTAATTCTGTTCGAGTCGGACGATCTTGGCGCCCGGAAAATCCTTTTCGAACTTCAGGATGTTCTCGACCTGCGCGCCGCGCCACGAATAGATCGACTGGTCGTCGTCGCCGACGCAGCACAGGTTGCGGCGCTCCTGCGCGAGCAGGCGAAGCCAGAGATACTGGACGCTGTTGGTGTCCTGATACTCGTCGACCATGATGTATTTGAAGCGACGCTGATAGTCGGCGAGCACTTCGCGATGGGTGCGCAGGACGACGAGCATGTGGAGCAGCAAGTCGCCGAAATCGCACGCGTTGAGCGCCTTGAGCCGCGTTTGATATGCGGCGTAGAGCTCGCCGCCGCGGCCATTGGCGTAGCGCTCGCTCTCGCCCGCCTGGATGTCGGAGGGGACCAGCCCCTTGTTCTTCCACTCGTCGATCAGCCCGGCGAGACTCCGCGCGGGCCAGCGTTTCTCGTCGAGGTCGGCGGCGACGACGAGTTGCTTGAGCAGCCGCAACTGATCGTCGGTGTCGAGGATGGTGAAATTGGGGTGCAGCCCGGCCAGCTCGGCGTGGCGGCGCAGCATCTTCGCGCCGATCGCGTGGAAGGTGCCGAGCCACGGCATTCCCTCGACCGCCTCGCCGACGATCCCGCGCACGCGCTCGCGCATCTCGCGCGCCGCCTTGTTGGTGAAGGTGACGCTGAGGATTTCGGAGGGCCAGGCGCGGCGCGTGAACAGAAGGTGCGCGAGCCGAGCGGTCAGCGCCGCGGTCTTGCCGGTCCCCGCACCCGCCAGTACCAGCACCGGCCCTTCGGTGGTCAGCACCGCCTCGCGCTGCGGCGAGTTGAGTCCGCGCAGATACGGCGGATCGTCGGGGAGCGAAGCTGGCTGAGTCACGCGTGAACACTTAGGGAACGGGGCTGGCGCGGGCAACCGTCTGTCTAGGCATAAGTCGATCTGGCCGCGCTATGACCAGAGGCAAGAAACGCCGCGATCCGGACCTAATTTTGCTTGCCTTGCGACACGCAAGAATAGACTCTCGTGAAAACTCCACGAGGAGGCGCGCGTGCGGAAAACGAAGGTCGCAATGGTCGCGGGATTGGCTTTCACCTCCATAATAAGCTGCGCGCCGCGCTGGGCCGCTGCCGGGCCGCGAGAATCGGAGCAGGCGCGACTATGCCGAGACACAGGCGGGGTCTTGTCGACATTGGACCGCGCGGTCGGCGCACCCGCCATGCCGGATCGTGCCCTGCTAACGGCTGCGTTGGACAGCTATCGACAGCATGGCTGCACCGATGCCACACATCCGGTAATCGCGGTGGTCGATTTTGCGTTGCCGTCGGGTACGCCCAGAATGTGGCTTATCGACTTGCGCGACGCCTCCGGGATCAACGCTCCGATCTACGTCGCACACGGTAGCGGGTCGGTGGACGCCGCGCGTACCGAATTGGCGGTGCGCTTTGGCAATATCGAGGGCTCGAACATGTCTTCGCTCGGAGCCTACACCGTCGCCGAAACATATCGGGGCAAGCACGGCCGATCGATGAAGGTGGATGGGCTCGATGCGACGGACGACCGGGCACGCCCGCGACTGGTCGCGATCCACACCAGCGCGAAAGTGAAAGACGATTATGTCTCACCCGCAAAGTTGGCGAAGGACGGCAAGCTTGGGCTAAGCGAAGGATGTTTCGTAGTGATGGCCTCGGACTATCCGATGGTCGAGGCGCGCTTGGCCAATGGGGGTTTTCTCTATGCCGGGTTGTCGGCCTCGCGCTAGGCACCCTCAGGAGCGTGACGGCGATAGCGTGCGAGTGTTCAGGCGGGCTTGACGCACTCCAGCCCGTACATCGGACCGAACATGCCGGGATGGCGGAATTCGAATTCGGCCCAGTTGGCGAAGCTGCGCCGCCACGGGTCGCCGGGGAATTCGGCGCGATATTGCGCGGTGGCGGCGGCGTCGGGCAGGGTGAAATGGATCAGGTCGAGGCCCATGCTGGCGACCGCGGCCTCGATCCGGGGCACGTCGAACAAATCCTCGTGGACGTGGAGCAGCAGGTCGTAGACGCCGCCCGCGCTGAAGAAATCGGGCGAATCGTTGATGCCGACCACAGGATCGGCGATCAGCCGGGCGCGAGCCTCGCGGATCAAGTCGGCATCGACCGGGCGCTCCATCAGCTCGCCGAGTTGGCGCTGCGCGGCCGTCACCGCCAGCCGCGCGAGGCGGCTGTAGAGCATGACATGCATCCCGCCGCCCGGCTCGAGGACATCGACCAGCCCCGCCCACGCCGCTTCGGGGTCGGGCACGCAATGCAGCACGCCCGAGGTCGAGATGTAATCGAAGGTCTGGCCGAGCTCGGCGACGCGGTTGAGGTCGTGCTGGCGAAAGGTGATGTTGGAGAGCCCGGCGCAACGCTCGCGCGCGTAGGCGATCGAAGTGGCGCTCAGGTCGATCGCGGTGACGTGGCAGTCCGGCGCGGCAGACGCGACGATGTACGCTTCGCTTCCCGTGCCGCAGCCGGCGACCAGGATCTGCGCGTTTCGCGGCAGCTGCGGCGCGCCGGGACCGAGGCTGGCGAGGCGGCGGTTGATGTGACGCGGGGGGAGGGCATTGGCCCGCTGCCAGGTCGGGTACGGCCAGTCGGCATATTGCGCCGCGACCGCGCGCGTGATCGGCGCGACGAATGCGGGCGGAACATTGTGCGGTGGGGGCGGGGGCAGGTAGGCGAGTGCGAAGTCCGGAGCAGTGGCGAGCGCGGCGGCTTCGTCTGCGTCGAACGGCCAGCAGCCTTCGTTGAGCGCCGCTTGCGCGATCAACGCCGCGGCAGCGCGCGGATAATCCGCCGCACGCCCCTCGATCAGTAGCCAGCGCCGGATTGCGCTCGCCGCCGCCTCGGCCGCTGCGACGGTAACGTGAGTCTCCGACAGCAAGCCAAGTGCGAGCTCGTCGCCCTCCAGCCAGGACGCGGCGGCTTCGGGACTGTCGGGCACCGCGCCGCTCGCCAGGACGATATGCCACCCTGCACGCTCAACCTGGCGCGGATCGATCCGCAGGTCGCGGACGAGATCGGCGATCGCCCCACGGTGCTTGAGTTCAGCGAGATTCGGATCCTGCGCCAACAATTGCGCCAGCCGCGTGCGCACGCGCAGGTCGTCGCGCGCCTCATGATACGCCGCGAGCGTTCGGTCGAGTCGCTCGGGCAAGGTCGGCGGCGCGTTCACCGCACGACTGTGGCGGCGCGCTCCCGACCGCGCAAGCCAGGCGATTGCCGCCCGTCCGGGATTGGCGCATCATCGGGCATCGACAGGGGAAACTCCATGCGCCGCTTGCTTGCACTGATCACGCTCGCCTTGCTCGGCGCAGCGTCGCCCGCTCGGGTCGACATGGCCGCACGAATTTTGCCGCCGCCTGCCGCGCCGGGGAAGGCGGTGTTGCCGTTCGTCAAGGTCTCCGACGCGAAGACCGCTTTGGTCCATGTGCGCATCATCGACGGCACCGGGGCCGCGCCGCTCGACGATCGCACATTGCTGATCGACGGCGGCGAGATCGCCGGGATCGTAGGCGGGAATGATCCGGTGCCTGCAGGCTATCGCGCTATCGACGCGAGCGGCGACAGCGTGATGCCCGGCATCGTCGGGATGCACGATCACCAATATTACATCGCGCGGCCCAACCTCACGTCGGAGGGCCGGAGCGAGCCGCCGGTGATGGTCCCGCAAATGACCTTCACCTCGCCGCGCATGTATCTCGCGGCGGGCGTCACGACGCTGCGCACCACGGGATCGGTCGAGCCGTACACCGACCTCAACATGAAGGGCTTGATCGACGCCGGCACTTTGCCCGGCCCGCACATGGATGTGACCGGGCCGTATCTCGAAGGCGCTGGGTCGCCGTTCATGCAGATGCACGCATTGAAGGACGCTGCCGACGCGACGCGGACGGTCAATTTCTGGGCGGATCAGGGCGCGACGAGCTTCAAGGCGTACATGGACATCACGCGCGCCGAGCTGAAGGCGGCGATCGACGCGGCGCACGCACGCGGGCTCAAGCTGACCGGGCATCTCTGCTCGGTGACCTATCCCGAGGCGGTGGCGCTGGGGATCGACGATCTCGAACACGGCTTCTGGGTCAACACTCAGCTCGATCCCGGCAAGACCCCCGATACCTGTCCGCCGACGAGCGGCGGCCCGACGCTGACCGCGATGACGCCGGGCAGCGCCGAGGGGGCGGTGTTGATCAAGCTGCTCGTCGACCGGCACGTTGCGGTGACTTCGACCCTGCCGGTGTTCGAGGGCGCGTCGCCTGGCTATCGTACGCTGCCGCAGCGCCAGCTCGACTTGCTCAGCGTCGAAGCGCGCACCGACTATTTCTATGTCCGGTCTTTGACGGGTCAACGCCCGCCAGCCGCTGCGGCCGCGGCGGCGAAGCAATGGACCAACGAGCTGGCGATGGAGCGCGCGTTCGTTGCGGCCGGCGGCTTGCTCCTCGCGGGCCCCGATCCGACCGGCGGCGGGCAAGTGCTGCCCGGCTTCGGCGATCAGCGCGCGATCGAGTTGCTGGTCGAGGCGGGGTTCACGCCGGTCGAGGCGATCCGCATCGGCACGCTCAACGGCGCGATCTATATGGGAGTCGATGCGCGGATCGGTTCGATCGCGGCCGGCAAGGACGCCGACCTTGTGCTGGTCAAGGGCGATCCGTCGAAGCGCATCGCCGACATCGAGAATGTGGCGACCGTGTTCAAGGACGGGATCGGTTACGATCCGGCCGCGCTGCTGGCGTCGGTGCGGGGGCGGTATGGGGAGTATTGAGTGAAGCTCGCGCATCGCGCGACGACGTCTTTCGACCCAGAAGCGGACCGGACGGGCCGTATCCGAAATCCAAGGCGCGACCGATCGATGGGTGCGCGCGGAGTGATTTCTGGCCGCTATGATCTTGCGCGGCCTGCGGAAGTCCAACAGTATCAGTGCACTGATGACAGGGGGAGATAGCATGCCGCATTCCGTTCTAATGGGAATTGCGCTCCTCGGCGCGCTGGCGATTTCGCCCGTGGTCGCGCAAGATGCGCACCCCGACGCTGCTAAAGGGCTTGCCGAAGCTATTCACGCATATGGCGATGGCGACTGTCCGAAGGCTGTGTCACTGGCCTCCATCGTCATTGACAAGTCGGGCGCTGCGGCCGCCGAAGATGTATCTCAAGCGTATGATCTGGTTATCGACTGCGCATGGCAAGCGAAAGATTATGCAAAAGCTGTCGATTATGCGAACCGCGAAATGGCCCTCGACAATAGTTCGAACTTCGCCTGGCGGGTCCCCGTAATCGCAGATTTCAACGCGGGTCGATTTGCACCTGCGGTTGAAAAGATCGAGCACATGCTCGCCGCTGGTCGTGGTGGAGCATTGAACAGCTTCGACCCGGTCATTCTCATACAATTGCATGTCAGGCTCGAGCGCAGCGGCGATGCGGCCAACGATACGCGGTTGCTCGCGCTCCTCGCTAACCGCGCTTACGATCCCGACGACATTGTGGCGAAGATCGACAGTACCGGTGATTATCTGCGCGCGCTGTATGCCCGAAAGCTGATCGCTGCTGGGAAAAAGGACGAGGCGCGCGCACTGCTCGCTGATCTCCAAGGCTATAACGCGATGATCGAAGTCGCGTTTGATCCGGCCCTGCTGGCGTTGCGCGGCAAACCCGTCGATTTCCGCGCCGTGGTCGAGGCCGACCTGAAGCGACATCGCGGAATGATCGAGCTCTATCCAAAGTCCCTCGCCGCAATCAACGCCGTGGCGCGCGACCTCAATCTGCTCGGTCGTAGCGACGAAACGATCGTTATGCTCAAGACAGCCGTGGCCCGCGCCGCTGTTCCGGAAACCTTCGAAGATATTCAGGACAGGCTCCGCTGGACGTGGGATGCGCTGGCGGACGCCTATACGGCGACGGGCAAGTATGACGAGATGGTCGACGCCTATAACCAGGGGGTGCGTGGCCCGGGGGACAAGCTCCTCAACGTCGACCAGGCAATCAATCTGGCGGGCCGTCAGTACGGGTTCGGGCATGCAGCCGATGCGATCGCGACGCTCGATCAGATGGGAGAGAAGCCTGATCTTAGCCCATATGGGGCAATGCTGGTTCGCAAAATACGCGGGTGTTCCAATGCAGTGCTCGGGCGGCTTGACAAGGCTCGTGCCGAACTCGCGGAGGCAATCGTGCACGAACGTGATGCTCCGCCGGTCATTACTGAGTTGGAGCTATGCGTCGGGGATGAAGATGCCGCAGCCGCATCGCTTGTCAGGCGACTTGCTAATCCCGAGTCTCGGCGCGAAGCCATGCTGGCGGTGGCGGACTATGACGCCTCCGATCCTCGTTCTCCGAAAGGGCCATTCGCCGCCGCTTATGATCGAATACTCAAGCGCCCGGAGGTGGTGAGCGCGATGCGTGCTGCCGGTGGTCAGGTTCGCATCCACCTGCCCGCTTAGAATCTCATGAGCGGGAGGGCGCTTGGCGGGCAGAGCGCGCGCGCTCGTTCGGAACAGCAGCTTCCGACCCAATGTCTGTCATTCAAAGCCTGGATCAGGTGCCGCGAAAGCCGACATCGTGGATAGTTCTCGGTAACTGCCGCTAGATCGCCGCGAGTCGTTGTGATCGCAGGTTTCCAATCACGCGAACGAATATAAACTGGAAGCCAAAGAGCAACAGTTTGGAAGCGAGCGGAAAAACAGCGAGGAAGGTGGGCCACCACGCCGTGAAAACCAGCGCGACGATCAGGTTTGTCGCCCCAGTCAAGAACATCAGAGCCGCCCAAACATAGCCGAAGCGCACCATAAGGTCCTCGACGCCCGCAAGCTGTTCCGGCGCAACGTAGCGGTTCATCCAGCCGCGCCGCATCATCGTCGCGCCGACCAGCGCGTAGACGATAGTAGGCTTGGCCATTACAAACCGCGGATCGCGCGTTACCAACGTCGCAGTCGCCCCGACGATAACCAGCACCAAACTTAGCCATTGCACAGCGGCGACCGGGCGTCGGCGAACAAGTTCCCAGCCAACGACAGCAATCGCCGTCGCCGCGCCGACGACAGTAGCAGCGATCAGCTCGACATGCGTGGCCATCAGCACTGCGAAAACGATCACGCCGAGCGAGTCGAATATCAGCGGGACAACGGCATAGAGCAGCTGTCTCATGTCCGCTGGTCCACCATCGAAAGAGCGGAATCTGGCTGCATCGACAGGATCATAATTCTAGCTCCGTGAATATTGACAGCGGCAATATTGACGGAGCGCATGGCGCAGGTCAAGAAGATATTTACAGTGTCAACTTAGGAGAGCCGATTATGCCGTCCTCGTCGGGAAGTGACGTGCCAGCTAAGGCAAGGCCGTATCACCACGGCGCTTTACGCGAGGCGTTGCTCGCGGCTGCTGAACGTCTGCTCGAACGTGACGGCATCACGGGCCTGACACTGCGCGCAGCCGCCCGAGAAGCCGGCGCGTCGCACGCCGCGCCCAAGAATCATTTCGATGATCTCACCGGTCTGCTCAGCGAACTGGCGGCAGTAGGATTCAATCGCTTGAGCGATCGTCTACGATTGGCCGCGTCGAACCAACCTACCGAGCAGAGCAAACTCAACGCGATCGGATTTGCTTATGTCGAATTTGCGGTAGCTAATCCGGGCCTCTTCCAATTGATGTTTCGTGGCGAGCGGCTGGATTCCTCGCGCCCAGCACTCAGGAAGGCGAGCGACGAATCGTATGCTCTATTGAAAGGGGCAGTTGCCGCTGCGCACTCCGTTTCACAGCTTGGCGGCGGCTCGTTAGCTGCCGCCGCACGCGTTGCCCGCGCGTGGACGATGGTTCACGGCTACGCGATGCTCCTGCTCGACGGCCGCCTAGAAGCCCTGTTCGATGGCGGCGTTCCGGCACTCAATGCACCGGTATTGCTTAGAGCAATGCTGGAGCTTGAATGATCCAGCTAGGCAGTGGCGAACGTCCGCTTTAGCAGCGCCTTTGCTTGGAACCCGTCGGTCTGAAATCCACCAATAGCGGTCGTCCGGCGCCGCGCCGCCAGCGAACTGCGCAAAAAAATGGGGCGGTCCGGGGGGGACCGCCCCGTAGTTCGGGGAAACCGGCGTCAAAGGGGGGAAGACGGCCGGCCCGGTCGCGGCAAGCAAGGGGATGACTCCCCGCGACGGAGCCTAGGTAGGTCCGCTTTGTCGCAACGCAATGGCGGATGTGTGACAATTTGTCGCAAGGCGGCGGCTACCAGGAATTGATCGTCGTGACCGTGACCTGGTCTTGCTCGACTGGCGTGGGCGGTGGGGCAGGGTGGGGCGTCGGCCTGCTGGGCCGCGGCGGTGCGACGGTGGCCGGGGTAAGCGGCGGGCTCACCGGTGATGCCGCGGGCGAGGGATTCTCAGCTGGCGTCGGGTCGATCGCAACGATGGCTGCGGCAGGCGTTCGCGCGGGCGCCGGTTTGGAGTCGAGCGTCGGATTTATCGACAGCGCGACGATGACGCCGATCACGATCGCGGCGAGCACGCACGCGATCGCGACCAGCCAGACGCGAGCGTCTGGGCGGCGCATCTTCACTATTGCGGTGCGCCGGACGGCGTGCCGCCGACCGCCGCGGGCGCGCTTGGCGTGGCGGCGGTGCCTGGCGGATCGCCATTGCCGGGGCCTTGCATCGCCGGCGGCTCCTTGGTCGGCGCTACCGGCTCGCCGTTCTGCGACCCGGTCTCTTCGGATTGCGGGACGGTATCGGCGGGTTGGCCCTCGCTTGCCGTCTCGGAATCGGCGGGCGAGGGCGCGTGCGCGTTCGACGTTGCGGCCGGCGCGGCGGCGTCGGCGTTTGTCGCGCCGCCGGTCATGCGGAACGCGACCAGCCCCATCACGAGCCCCGCGGCGACGACAAGTGCGAGCACGATCGTGAACTGGCGGTCTTTCATCCGATCCTCTTCGGCAAGTGGCACTTGCCGCTGGCCTAGCCGCCAAGTCGTGAATATTGCGCAAACTCGCGACGTTCGGAACCGCCGCGATGTCCGGCCGTTTTGGAGCCGTGCGGGGCGGTAATCCCCCTGCTCAGAATCAGCTTGCGTGTTCGTTCGAACGAACTAAAGCGCGCTCGTGGTCCAGCAACGACTCCTCGACATCGCCATCGAGCAATTCGGCCAGCACGGCCTCGACGGCGTCAGCACGCGCGAGATCGCCGCGGCCGCGGACACGGCGATGTCGTCGATCACCTATCATTACGGCGGCAAGGAGGGACTCTATCTCGCGGCTGCGGACGAAGTCGCCAAGCAGATGGGCGACCTCGAATCGGTGACGGTGTTCGACCAAATCATCGCGCGCGGCGACGCGGCCGAGGCGCGGGCGGCGATCGCCACGATCATGCGCAACTTTCTCGAACGGCTGCAGGACGAACGCAGCAATGCCTGGGCGCTGTTCATCATGCGCGAGCAGCTCGCGCCGACCGAGGCGTTCGAGCGGATCTATGCCGGCCCGATGGGGCAGACTGCGCGCGTGCTGGTCGAGCTAATCTGCGTCGCGACCGGTGCGCACGATCGCGCCGGGGCGCGGATCGCCGCGATTTCCTTGCTCGGCCAGGTGCTGGTGTTGAAGGCGGCGCGCGCGACGTGCCGCAAGATGCTCGAGCGCGAGACGCTGAGCCGCGACGTGATCGACCAATATGCCGCGCGGGTCGTGGCCAATATCGACGCCATCCTCGACCGGATGATCGCCGAGCGACAGGAGCAAGCATGAGCGAACAAGAGACGGCCGGGGGTGAGGATCGCCGCGAAGGCGAAGGCGAAGCGGGCAAGGACGGCGAGAAGAAGACTCCGATCTTCCGCAAGCCGCTGTTCTGGATCATCCTGATCGCCGTGGTCGCGACCTTGGTGATCGGCGGCACGCTCTATTATCTCCACGCGCGACAGTTCGAATCCACCGACGACGCGTTCGTCGACGCACACATCGTCCGCATCGCGCCCGAAGTCGCGGGGACTCTCGTCCAGGTCGCCGATATCGACAATCGTCACGTCAAGGCGGGCGATTTGCTCGCGGTGATCAAGCCCAACGGACCGGAGGCGCAACTCGCCGAGGCACAAGCCGGGGTCGGCCAGGCACAGGCGCAATTCAGCCAGGCGCAGGCGCAGATCGCGGCGGCGACCGCAACGCGCGACCAGACTCGCGCGCAGTCGCTCGCGCCGCTCGCTGCGGCGACCAAGGCGGCGCAGGATTTGGCGCGGTACGAGAATCTCGCGCGGATCGATCGGTCGGCGGTCGCGGCCACGCAGCTCGACCAGGCCCGCGCCAACGCGCGCTCGACCGCGGCCGAGGCCGCCGCTGCGCGGCGTCAGGTGGCGAGCGCCGATGCCCAGATCGCGGTCGCGCGCAAGGCAGCCGACGCCGCCAACGCCGCCGTGGCTGCGCGCCGCGCGCAGGCGCAGCAGGCGCGGATCACGCTCGGTGACCTTCGCCTCACCGCGCCGGTGTCGGGACAAGTGGTCAACCGCCAGGTCAATACCGGGTCGTATGTAGGGCCTGGGTCGCAGATCATGGCGATCGTCCCCGATACGATGTGGATCACCGCCAATTTCAAGGAAACCCAGCTCAAGGACATGCGGATCGGGCAGGAAGTCGCGATCAAGGTCGATGCCTTTCCCGACGTCAAATTCCGTGGCCGAGTCGATTCGATCCAGCGCGGCGCCGGTCAGGCTTTCTCGATCCTGCCGCCGCAGAACGCGACGGGGAATTACGTGAAGGTGGTGCAGCGCGTGCCGGTGCGGATCACCTTCGTGGTCAGCAAGGGCGACCCCGATCCGCGCAACTACCCGATCGGGCCTGGCATGTCGGTGGTGCCGACGGTCAAGGTTCGCTGACGTGGCGAGCGCCGCCGCCAAGGCGGGGCACGGCGGATGGGATGCCAGCCGCTCGGCGGCGGGACCGTACAATCCCTGGCTGATCGTCGGCATCATCTCGCTGCCGACCTTCATGGAAGTGCTCGACACCTCGATCGCCAATGTCAGCCTCGATCATATCGCGGGCGGGCTGTCGATCACGGTCGACCAGGCGACCTGGGTGCTGACCAGCTATCTGGTCGCCAACGCGATCGTCATCCCGATCTCGGGCTGGCTGTCGGACGCGATCGGGCGCAAGCGCTATTTCCTGATATCGATCGCATTGTTCACGATTGCGTCGTTCGTGTGCGGCATTTCGCCCAACCTGACGACGCTGGTGATCGCCCGCGTGTTCCAGGGGATAGGCGGCGGCGGGCTGGCACCGGTCGAGCAATCGATGCTGGTCGACAGCTTCCCGCCCGAAAAACGCGGCATGTCGATGGCGGCGTTCGCGATCGTCGTCGTGGTCGGTCCCGTGCTCGGGCCGACGTTGGGCGGCTACATCACCGAGACGTGGAGCTGGCATTGGGTGTTTCTGATCAACGTGCCGGTGGGAATCCTGGCGATCGTGCTCACCTATCTGTTCGTCGCCGAGCCCGAGCAAGTGAAGGCCGACCGCGCCAAGCGGATCGCGGGCGGGCTGCGGATCGACTATATCGGCGTGCTGCTGGTCGCGGCGGGGCTGGGGTTTTTCGAGCTGACGCTCGATCGCGGCCAACGCGAGGACTGGTTTTCGAGCGGCTTCATCATCGCAACCGCGACGATTTCGGCGGTGTCGCTGATCGCTCTGGTATTCTGGGAGCTCAATCACAAGGACCCGGTGGTCGACCTCAAGCTGCTCAAGAACCGCAGCTTTGCCGTCACATTGCTGGTGATGGGCATCACCGGGGTGATCCTGTTCGGCACGACTCAGCTGATCCCGCAAATGCTGCAACAAGTGCTGGGGTACAGCTCGTTCGACGCCGGGCTGGCGATGACGTTCGGCGGGCTCGCGACGTTGGTCGCGGTGCCGTTTGCCGGGCGGCTGACGGGCAAGGTCGATGCGCGCATCCTGCTGGGCGGGGCGTTGTTCGTGCAGGCTGCGGCGTTGTGGAACATGTCGCACTGGTCGGCCGACATCACCTTCTTCGACGCGGCGACCGGACGATTGTACCAGGCGATGGCGCTGCCGTTCCTGTTCGTGCCGATCAACTCGGTCGCGTATCAGGGGCTGCCAAGGGAGAAGACCGCGCAGGCGTCGAGCTTGCTCAACGTCGCGCGCAACCTCGGCGGGACGATCGGGATTTCGACCGCACAGACGATGCTGGCGAACGCCGTTCAGCGGCATCAGTCCGAACTGGTGCAGAAGCTCAACCCGCTCGATCCGAACTACACCGACTGGATGATGAAGGCGAAGGGGGCGTTCGCCGGGCTCGGCGATCCGACGGTTATGCCGCAAGCCGTGCTGTACCAGATCGTCGGACGCCAGGCGGCGATGCTCGGGTTCCTCGACGTCTTCCGCTCGCTGATGCTGATCATCCTCGTGCTGATGCCGTTCGTCCTGCTGCTCCGCTCGGGCAAGGGCGGTGGCGCCGGAATGGGACATTAGGACTAGATATGCTCAAGAAACCGATCCTGCTCGTCTCGATGATTGCGGTGACCGCGTGCACCGTCGGATCGAACTATACCAAGCCCGATCTGGCCGTCCCAGCGACGTTCGCCGGACCGCAGGGCGCGCCGCCGCCGGGGCAGGCGATCGATCCCGCGCGCTGGTGGGAGGCGTTCGGCGATTCGGTGCTGACGGGGCTGATCGACCGCGCGCTGAAGGACAACCCCGATATGGCGACCGCCGCCAGCCGCGTGCGGCAGGCGCGATTGGGCGAAATTCAGGCGCGCGCGCAATACAAGCCGACCGTCGATGCCACCGGTAACGTCACCGACGTCCGGTTCAGCAAGAATGCCGGCTTCTCGTCGCTCGCGCGCGCCTTTTCGGGGGGCGGCGGATCGGGCGGCGGGACGGCGGGCGGCGTGGCGCTGCCGGGCGACAATATCACCACCTATGCGGTCGGGTTCGACGCGAGCTGGGAGCTTGACATATTCGGTGGCGGGCGGCGCGGGGTCGAGGCGGCGCTTGCGCGGACCGAGGCCGCCGAATGGAACCGCCGTGACGCCGCGGTGACGCTCGCCGCCGAAGTTGCCGACGCGTACTTCGCGCTTCGGCTCGACCAGGAGCAGGTCGCGGTGCTGAACAGCGAGATCGAGCGCCAGGCGCGCGCGCTGCAGATCGCGGGCAATATCGCCCGGGTCGGGCTGGTGCCGTCGATCGATGTTACGCGTCAAAGCGGCAACATCACCGCGACGCGGGCGAGGCTCGAGCCGCTCAAGGCCGACCTGGAAGTGCGCAAGCACGCGCTCGGCGTGCTGCTGGGGCAGAACCCCGAACAGCTGCTTGGCGAACTCTCGCAGCCGCTGCCGCCGCTCGGCGCGACGCCACCGATCCCTGCGGGGCTGCCGAGCGATTTGCTGCGCCGCCGGCCCGACATTCGCGCCGCGGAGCGCAATCTGGCGGCATCGACCGCCGATATCGGGGTCGCGACTGCCGACCTCTATCCCAAGTTCAGCCTGACCGGGATTGCGCAACTGATCTCGACCTCGCTCGCGACATTGTTCAGCGGCGACAGCCTCCAGCTGACCGGGACCGGCGCAGCGACCTTTCCGTTGCTTGACTGGGGCAGGCGCAAGGCAACCGTCGGCGTCCGCAAGGAGCAGCGCGAGCAAGCGTATCAGCAATATCGAGCGACGGTGCTGCAGGGTTTGCGCGACGTAGAGGATTCGCTGGTGCGGATCGATGCCGAACGCCGCCGCAATGCGCTGCTGCGCCAGGCGCTCGCCGATGCGGACCGCACCGTGACCGCGGACCAGGCGCGCTATCGCGCCGGGCTGGTCGCGCAGGACGCGGTCATCAACACTCAGGTGGAAGTGCTGCGCGCGCGCGAAAACGTCGCCGCGAGCGACGCGCAGCTGCGGCAGGACACGGTGGTACTGTTCAAGGCGATCGGTGGGGGCTGGTCCGACGCTTCGACCGCCGGCTGACGCGATATGTTGCTTAACGGCAACACAATGCTCGCGCGTCTTTCGCCTGTTCGAACGTGGTAAACATCCGATTCGGAGAAGTTAACAAATAGTTAATTTCGAGAGCTTTAGCTGTCCAAGTCGACACGTTTGTCGGCCGGAACGTTCCAGATAAAGAGCGACCCGCCTCCGTCGGCATCTCGTTGTTTAAACGAGGGAAACCGTCGGGAAGCGGGCCGTCTAAACCGCTTTACCAGGGGCGAACAGTTTCGCCGTGGACAAGCGCAATGAGGAACGCGAGCATTGCTTTACTCCTTGTGCGCCCACCCCGGGCACGGAGCGATTGTTAATTGAAATTTAACCAGAAAGCAATCGGATCGGCACCGGAAAGACGGGCAGTAGACAAAGCGCAAATCGTGCGGACTTAAGAGTTCTTTCAGCCCATCGATCTATCGCCCGAACGATGGCGCCCGCTCGCACACCGACCAAAGCTGCCGGCAAGGCCGAAAATCGACGTGGGCGTGCGGCGCTGACCGCGGCTAATCGTGAGCCCACCGACACGTCAGCAGCGGCACCATGGCTCGCGCAGGCATTGCTCCAGATATCCAACCAGGGGACCTTGCGCCGGCTGCTTGGAGTGGCACGCACCAACGACCTCGTGCTCGATGTCGCCGATCGCATCGTCGCGGTGCTGCCCGACGCGACGGTTGCGGTCGTCGGCCGCTGGACGGTCGAGGTCGACAGCTGCGTTAGCGACGCCGCCGAGCTCGCCGCTTTCGCGAGCACGCTGGCCGCCGCCATCGCCGACCCGTTCGATCTCGACGGCGAGCAGCACGCGATCGAGCTGGCGATCGGCGTCGCGGCGGGGCCGCCCTGCGCCATCGACGATGTCCGTCTGGCCGAAGAGGTCGAGGACGCGCTTGCGCAGTCGCGCAACGAACAGGTTCCGGTGGTGCGCGATCTGTCGCAGGTCGATCCGATGACCGACGCGCTGGCGCTTCGCCGCGATTTGCCGGGCGCGATCGATCGCGGCGAGATGTTCCTGCAATATCAACCCAAGGTGCATGTGCGCCGCCAGGAAGTGGCGAGCGCGGAAGCCCTGGTTCGCTGGCGCCATCCGACTCGCGGGCTGATCCTGCCGGGGGACTTCATTCCGCTGGCGGAGAGCAGCCGCGAAATCGACCGATTGACGCTGTGGACGATCGAGCAAGTGATCGCCGACCAGGCGCTGCTACGCCGCGACGGCCAGAACATCACGATCTTCATCAACATTTCCGGGCAACTGCTCAGCAACGCCAAGTTCGTGAAGCGCGCCTGCGAGATCGTCACGTCGACCGACGTGTCGTTGGGGTTCGAAATTACCGAGACTTCCGTGATCCGCGATCCGGGGAGCGCGATTGCTAACCTCAACGTGTTCGCCGACCACGGCATCGAGATCGCGATTGACGATTACGGCGCCGGGCTGTCCAGCCTCGCTTATCTCAAGCAGCTCCCTGCACGCGAGCTCAAGATCGACAAGATGTTCGTGCTGCAACTCACCAGCAGCAACCGCGACCCGCTGATCGTCCGGTCGACGATCGACCTCGCCCACGCGCTCGAGATGGAAGTCACCGCCGAAGGCGTCGAGACTCCCGCCGCGCTCGCGTTGTTGAGCGTGATGGGGTGCGACATGATCCAGGGCTATCTGATCAGCCGCCCGCTCGAGATCGATGCGTTCCGTCACTATATGCGCGATCACAAGGATGCGGCACTGGTCGATACCGCACGCGCGACATTTAGGGCCGGAGCGCTCCGCCGGGTCGGCTGAATGCGCTTAGCGCCGTCTTAACGCGAGCTGGTCCATGTCCAGCCCGTCATGATTTGCCGCCTCGCATCCATTTTGGCCTTTGTCTTGGCTATCGCCACGACGCCGGCTGCTTCGTTCGCGCAGGAGGCTTCCCTCAGCGACCCGGTGGAGCGGGCGTTGAGCGATGCTCAGACGACCATGGCGAGTGACCCCGCCAGCGCGGCCCGCAAGGCCGCGGCGGCGCATGTTCTCGCCAAGAGCTTGGCCGAGCCGTTTCGCGATCGCGCGTTCGCTACCGCGCTTTGGCTGCAAGGCGAAGGTATCTTGCGTAGTGGCGGGGACGCGGACGAAGCAGGCCCGCTACTTTCGCAGGCGTTGTCGTTGGCAAATCGGGTCGCTAAAGACACCAAGCTCAACGGCGACATCCTGTTCGCGCGGGGAAATTATTACGCTGAGACCGCCAAGTCGCCCGCCGCACTGGTAGATTTCCTGGCCGCGCACAAGATTTTCAGCAAGGTTGGCGAGACTCGAGATCAGGCCAAGGCGCTGGTTGCGATCGGGTCGATCTATCTCGATGCCAACGATTTCACGGCGGCGCTCAAATATTTCGACCAGGCGCTCGAAGTGTATCGCGGCGATCCGCAATTGCTGTTTTCAATTCGCCAAAACCGCGGCGATGCGCTCCGCGAGTTGCACCGCTACGACGCGGCCGAAGCGGAGTTTCTCAAAGCCCGCGACCAGGCCCGCATCCTCGCCAGCCCCGAACGCGAAATGCTCATCCTGCGTAGCCTGGCGCGCAACGAATTGTCGTCTGGGCGTTTGGCGGACGCCGATCGTACGCTCGCGCTCGCATTCCGTTCGGGTGGAAGCGACGCAAACGATGACGCGCAATTGTGGGCGCTCTCGGCACTGTCCGCCCTCAAGCATCGCCAGCTGTCGGAGGCGCGAATCAGGATTCAGCGCGCGTTCGCGATTGCCGACGCATCGGCGAGCACGGTGCAGTTTTGGGAGGCTCATCGGACCGCTTATGATATCTACGTTGCGTTGAACGACAAGCCGAACGCGCTCGCGCAACTTATCGCGATCAAGAGCCTCGACGATCAAACCTCGCGACTAGCGGCGTCGATCAACACCGCGACGCTTGCGGCGCAGTTCGATTTCGCGAACCAGGAACTCAAGATCGCCAACCTCCAGCGCGACGATGCGAAGCGGCGCGCCGACACCCAATTCTGGATCTTCGTCGGCTCGGGCGCCACCGCCATCGTCATTTTCGGGATGCTAGGGTTTGGCTTGATCACGATCCGGCGCAGCCGCAACGAGGTACGCGCCGCGAACGTCGATCTCGCGGCGACCAACACCGCGTTGGGCAAGGCATTGGCGGCCAAGACCGAGTTCCTCGCGACGACCAGCCACGAGATCCGGACGCCGCTCAACGGTATTCTCGGCATGACCCAGGTCATGCTCGCGGACCAGCGGCTCGATCCGACAATGCGCGACCGCATCGGGGTGGTGCATGGCGCCGGCGTGTCGATGCGCGCACTGGTTGACGACATTCTCGACGTCGCCAAGATGGAGACGGGCAACCTCACGATCGAAAAGGCGCCGGTCGATCTTCCCGCGATGCTCAAGGACGTGTCGCGGATGTGGGAAGACCAGGCTCGGTCCAAGGGGCTGGCATTCGACCTCGACGTCAGCGGCGCGCCGAGCCGGATCGAAAGCGACCCTGCGCGGCTGCGGCAGGTGGTGTTCAACCTGCTATCGAACGCGCTCAAATTCACGCAGCAAGGCTCGGTCCACGTCTCGTCGGGCGTCGTCGCCGGCGCGGACGGCGAGCAAGTAATCATCGCGATCCGCGACACCGGGATCGGCGTGCCGGCCGAAAAGCTCGAATTGATCTTCGAATCGTTCCGCCAGGCCGACGCCGGCACCACGCGCCAGTTCGGCGGCACCGGGCTCGGCCTCGCGATCTGCCGCAACATCGCGCGCGCGATGGGCGGCGACGTCACGGTCGAGAGCGAGGATGGGAAGGGATCGACCTTCACGCTCGCGGTGCCGCTGATCCGCGTCGCCGAAGAAGCGCCGGTCGCTCCGGCGGAACAGGCTGGCGCGTTGCTGATCGTCGACAAGAACCCGATCAGCCGAGCGATGCTCAAGACGCTGTTCACGCCGCGTGTGCCTGCGCTCAAGGTCGCGGGGTCGATCGACGAAGCCGTGGCAGCGGTCGCGGCGGGCGGGATCGATCGCGTGCTGACCGACGAAGCGACGATCGCGATGAACGGGAACGCCGAAGACGGCATCCGCGCGCTTGCGGGCGTGCCGCTGTCGCTATTGTGGACCAATCCCGACGCCGCCGCTCGCGCCCGATTTGTCGCGGCCGGCGTTGACCAGCTGATCGCAAAGCCGATCGCCGGAACCGCGCTGGTCGAGGCGATCGTTACGGATGCGATGCAAGATAATGTTGATAGTCGTGCCGCATAGGTCGATAGGTGGCGGCGTGCCAAACGATACCCTGACGCCGCACCCTTGCGAGGGACGCGAATGAACGTTCTGTTTATCGAGGACGATCCGATGAATCGCCGCGTGGTCGGCGATATGCTCGACGTCGCCGGCGCCACGATGACCGAGGCAGAAAGCGGCGAGATCGGGCTCAAGCTGATCGAAGAACGCGATTTCGACATGGCGCTGATCGACCTGCGCATGCCGGGGATGGACGGCATGACCGCGATCCGCGCGATTCGTGCGCGCACCGACGCCAAAGGCAAGTTGCCGATCATCGTCGTCACCGCCGACACCGCGCTCGACCTGCGCGAACGCTGCCTCGCGGCTGGCGCCGACGACGTGCTGTTCAAACCGGTCGCGATGGACGCGCTGTTCGAGGCGATGGGGCGCATCCTCGCGGGCGGCGAGGGGGATGTGATCCTCTAAATCGGCGTATCGGTAGCGTCGCCGTGCGGCTCTTTTCGGTTCCAAAGCCGCTCGAAGAGCCGGAAGACGGACACATTCGCCACCAGCGCAACAATGACGAACGGCATGATCGCCCGCCCGCGAATGTGCCAGTCGGGTAGCGGGATGACCAACCCGCCAAGAAACTGTGCGAGGAATAGAGCCGGGGCTACAGCGGCAAAATACGGCTTCCGGTAATTCTTTCTGTGCTGATACAAAATCAGCGCGAACGTTCCTAAAAGGCCGACGAAAAGCCAGCCTCGCTCCTCGTCACCCCTGTTCCCGAAATAAATCACGATGGGCGCGAGCAGTGGCAGAACCGCTATTGCGAGAAGGCATCCGGCCACTTGCTTCGACGGCGGATGAGTTTCATCCGGAAAGCCGTCACCGGCATCGTCGTCTCGCGCTATATCGCTTTCCCCCGTCACTCGCAGAAATCTAGCGAAGCGCGCGTGTCTGCGAGCCGATTTCGCAACTATACGTGAAATCGCTGGAGGCCCGACCGGGAATCGAACCCGGGTGCAAGGATTTGCAGTCCTCTGCGTCACCACTCCGCCATCGGGCCTCGATGCGGCAAGGCGCGGGGCTTTGCGCATCGCGTCGCGCCAAGTCAACCATCGCCGGTTAGCAGTTGCGGTAAATCGCCGCGCAAGTGCTTGGCGTGGAACGGCGCGCACCATATAGGGGACACGCGGCACGAAGTGTGTTGCGTAACTAAAACAGTTATGCGATTGAGCGACCATGAACGATCCGGCGGCGGACATTAGTTTCGAGGCGATGCGGCATGCGATGGTGCAGAGCCAATTGCGCCCCAACGCGGTCAACGATCCGCGCGTGGTGACTGCCATGGCGATCGTCCCGCGCGAGAATTTCGTGCCCGCGGACATGCGCCGGCTCGCGTATCGCGACACGGCGCTACCGATCGGTAACGGCCGCTATATCAACGTGCCGATGGCAACGGGCAGGCTGTTGACCGAGGCGTACCTGCTGCCGACTGACCGCGTGCTGCTGATCGGGGCGGCGGGTGGCTACACCGCCGCGGTGTTGGCGACGCTCGTGGCCGAGGTCGTCGCGGTCGAAAGCGACGCCGATCTCGTCAGGCATGCGCGCGCCGCGCTGGCCGATTATGCCAACGTCAAGCTGGTCGAGGGACCGCTCGAAAAGGGGTACGCCAAGGGCGCGCCCTACGACGTGCTGATCGTCGATGGCTGCGTCGAGCAATTGCCCGCGACGCTGACGAGCCAAGTCGCGCCGGGCGGCCGCATCGCCAGCGGCATTGTCGAGCGTGGCGTCAAGCGTCTCGCCACCGGCCGCGCGATCAAGGGGGCGTTCGGTCTGCGAGCGTTCGTCGATATGGATTGCGTCGCGCTGCCGGGGTTCGCCGCGCCGCGCGGCTTTGCGTTTTGATTTGAGATTGGGGATCTGATGCGCGTTTCCGTTCTTCTCGCCGGGGTGGCGATGATCGGTGTGGTTGCCGGGCCGGCCACTGCCGATACGCTGCGCGAAGCGCTGCTCAAGGCGTACAACACCAACCCGAGCTTGGCCGCGGCGCGCGCCAGCGTGCGCGCGACCGACGAGAACGTGCCGATCGCCAAGGCAGCGGGGCGGCCGAACGTGACGCTCAACGGCGGCTATACCGAAAACGCGCTCAACAGCTCGAGCAATAACTCGCTGCTCAATCCGGCGCGCGAGGCGCAGGCGAATACGCAGTTGGTGGTGCCGATCTTCCGCGGCGGCGCAGTGTCGAACTCGATCAAGGGTGCCGAAGTGCGCTCCGATGCGGCGCGGTTGCAACTGCGTGGCACCGAATCAGATCTCTTCGTCGGCGTGGTCGGCGCGTATATGGACGTGATCCGCGACGAGGCGATTGTCGGCCTCAACAAGGAAAACGTGAAGGTGCTGGAGGTCAACCTCCAGGCCGCACGCGACCGGTTCCAGGTCGGCGACCTGACTCGCACCGACGTCGCCCAGTCCGACGCTCGCCTCGCGGTGGCGCGCGGTCAGCTCGAAAGCGCACAGGCGCAGCTGATCTCGAGCAAGGAAGGCTATATCCGCCTCGTCGGCACGCCCCCGGGGGTGCTCGCCGACCCGCCGCCCTTGCCTAATTTGCCCGATTCGCCCGATGCCGCGGTCGACATAGCACTCAAGAACAACCCGACCTTGCTCGCTGCGGTTCGCGCGGGCGACGCGACTCGCTATGACGTCAGCGCGGCGCGCGCATCGCGGCTGCCGCAGGTATCGGGCGTCGTTGGGGGTAATTACTTCAACTATCTCGGCTCGTTCGGCAGCGGAACTAACCCGCGCCCCGGCCAGACCGGAACATCGGGCACGGTCGGCGTCCAGTTGTCGGTGCCGCTCTACCAGGGCGGTTTGCCCTCGGCGCAGATCCGTCAGGCGCAGGAGCGTCGCGCGCAGGCGCTGGAGACCGCGACCGACACCGAGCGCGCGGTAATTTCGCAGACTCGGTCGGCCTATGCGATCTGGAAGTCGTCGCTCGAAGTGATCGCGTCGGCGCAACGCGCGGTCGAGGCCAACAAATTGAGCCTCGAAGGCGTGCGGGCCGAGAATAGCGTCGGCAACCGCACGATCCTCGACATTCTCAACGCCGAGCAGGAATTGCTCAACAGCCAGGTCACCCTGGTGACCGCGCAGCGCGATGCGTACGTCGCCGGTTTCGCCTTGCTGTCGGCGATGGGCGAGGCGGAAGCGCGCGACCTCGGGCTTGATGGTGGCGTGCTCTACGACCCGCTGACCAACTATAACCGCGTCAAGGGCAAGTGGAGCGATTTCGGGGAGAATCCCGAGTACAAGCCGACTGGCACGAGCACGCGCGGCACGCCGCCGCAGGATTCGTCGCAAGGGCGTCCGCTCGACCCCAGCCTCAACGCGCCGGTTGACACGGCGCCCGATACTCCCGCAAACGGCAGCAGGAAATAGCCTCGCCTTTGCGTGGCTTGTCGTCGATCGAGGAAAGCAGGCTGCATATGGGGGATGTAAGCGCCGAACCGTCGATGGAGGACATCCTGGCCTCGATCAAGCGGATCATCGCCGAGGATGTCGAGAGCGGCGGCCCCGTCCGCGCGCGCCGTCGTGCGGCGCCGCCGCCGCCGCCGGAAGAGGTGGTGGATGAGGACGACGTGCTCGAATTGCGCGAGGAAGCGCCCGAGCCCGTCGCCGCCACGGAACCCCAGCCCGTCGCCGATCCCGCGCCGATGCCGATGTCGCAACCCGTCGCGCCGGCGCCAGCACCCGCGGCGATCCTCTCCCCCCAGGCAGCCGAGGCGAGCCGCGCCCCGCTCGACACGCTGTCGCGGCTGGTGGTGAAGCCCGAGACGACGGGCGCGGACACGCTCGAAGGGCTGGTCCGCGAGATGCTGCGCCCGATGCTCAGCGCGTGGCTCGATAAGAACTTGCCTGAGCTGGTCGAATCGATGGTCGCCAAGGAAATCGCCCGGATCACCGGCGGGCGCTGAGCCGCCGCTGCAAGGCAACGGCGGCGCTGCGTTCTCAGTCGAAGCCGAGCGTTGCCGTGAAGGCGTAGATGATGCCCTTTTCAGCGGGGTTGCCCGGCGAGCCCTCGGTGATGTCACCGGTGCCGAAACCGACCCCCCAATATATGTTTTCCGATCCGCCGAGTTCGGTCGTCCCCGTGAACGCGCCCGTGGCGCCGCCGCGTGACGACACTTCCTGCGTGATCTGCTGCGCCATCGCGTTGACCGGCGCCGCATCTGACGGCAGCTGCCAGGCCGAGAAATCCTGCGTGATCTGCTGGACCAGACAGGGCGGCGCGGTGCCCGCGACATTGTCCGACCACGGCCCCATGATGCCCATGTCCTGCGCATTCGACGCGGGGGTGGGATAATCGGTGGGCCAATCCTTCGTGATGTTGGCGAGCAACTGTTTTTGCAGCAGCGCCAGGCCGTCGGCGGGAGTCGTGCCCGGCGGGATCGGGCCGAGCCCGGAATCGGTCGCGCTTTGCTGCATGCTCTCGATATTGATGACGGTAACGTCGGTGCTCATCGCGCTCTCCTGTTGATGGTGCGTCGCGCCGCCTAAGAGTTGGCCGGCGTCGCGCGATCCGACGAATGCGCCCATTCGCGGCGATTGAAGAGACGGTGTTGGCGCCATAGCGGGGGTAAATGGCATCAACCTGAACCATTTGGGTCGTTTCGACTGGAATGCGTTCGCGGCCAGACGTTTCTCTCCATCGTCTGGTTGCCCACGCAACGATCTTGCGCCATCGTCACGTCCATGAAAAAGCTCCTGCTCGCGAGCATCGCGCTCGCCACCTTCGCCATCCCCGCCGGCGCGCGCCAGCTCACGATCGACGACGTCACGATGTTGTCGCGAGTCGGTGCGCCGACCATGTCGAAGGACGGGCATTGGCTGGTCTGGGCGCAGCGCGAGACCGACATTGCGGCGAACAAGGGACGGTATGATCTGTGGCGGCTCGACCTGACCAAGCCCGGCGCCAAGCCGGTCAAGCTGGTGGCCGAGCCCAACGCCAACGAAAACGATCCGCAAATCGTCGGCGACCTGGTCTATTATTCGGCGGACGACGCGATCTGGTCGGTGCCGGTCGCGGGCGGGACTCCGCGCAAGCTGTCGAGCTTCAAGGGCGGGTTCAACGGGTTCAAGGTCGCGCCGACCGCCGATCGCGTGCTGGTGTGGGCGGACCGCAAGCCCGGCGCGCCCAGCCTCGAGCCGGCGACCGACAAGCGCGATCCCAATGCCGGCGAAGCTCGGACGTACGATCAGCTGTTCGTACGCCACTGGGATACTTGGGCCGACGGCACGCGATCGCAATTGTTCGTGTTGCCGCTGACGAGCGGCGCGATCCCCGGCAACGGCGTCGCGATCGAAGGGACGTTGGTCGGCGATACGCCGTCGCGGCCGTTCGGCGGCGGCGAAGAAGTGGCGTGGAGCCCCGACGGCAAGACCGTCTATTTCGCGCTGCGCGAAGCCGGGCGGATCGAGCCGCTGTCGACCAATCTCGACATCTTCGCAGCGCCCGCCGACGGATCGAGCCGCCCAGTCAACCTGACCGCGGACAACAAGGCGACCGACACGCAGCCGCTCGTGTCACCCGACGGCCGCAAGCTCGCCTATCTGGCAATGCGCCGGCCGGGGTATGAAAGCGACCGGCTGGTGCTGACGATCCGCGACCTCGCGACGGGCAAGGCGGTGTCGCTGACCGATCGGTGGGATCGCTCGGTCGAATCGATCGACTGGGCGCCCGATTCGCGCAGCCTCTACGTCACCGCCGAGGACACGCAGGAAAACCCGTTGTGGCGTGTCGATGCGCAGACCGGCAAGGTCACTCGGCTGACCCAGGAGGGCAACGTCTCCGCCGTCGCGGTCGGCGCGAAGGGCGTGGTGATCGCGATGAACAGCCTGACCGCGCCCGACGATTATTACCGGATCGGCGCCGGCGCTCCCGAACGGCTGACCGACGTCAATGCCGACAAGCTTGCCGGGATCGACTGGCCGACCGTCACCCGGTTCAACTTCAAGGGCGCCAACGGCGACACCGTGTGGGGCTATGCCGTGCAGCCCTATGGCAGCACCGGCAAGGTGCCGATCGCCTACATGGTCCATGGCGGCCCGCAGGGATCGAGCAACAATAGCTGGTCGTACCGCTGGAACCCGGCATTGTTCGCGAGCGGCGGCTACGGCCTGGTCGCGGTCGATTTCCACGGCAGCACGGGGTACGGCCAGGCGTTCACCGATGCGATCCGCAACAATTGGGGTGGCTGGCCGCTCGAGGATTTAAAGCTCGGGCTCAAGGCGGCGACCGACAAGTTCGGCTGGCTCGACGCCGACAATGCCTGCGCGCTCGGCGCGTCGTACGGCGGCTATATGATGAACTGGATCGAGGGGAATTGGCCCGATCGCTTCAAGTGCATCGTCCAGCATGACGGCGTGTTCGACGCGCGCGCGATGGCGTACGAAACCGAGGAACTGTGGTTCGACGAATGGGAGCATGGCGGCCACGCTTATAACGAGGACCCGCAGGCGTTCGAGAAATGGAACCCGGTCAATTACGTCGACAAATGGAAGACGCCGATGCTGGTGATCACCGGCGAGCGCGATTTCCGCATTCCCTATACCCAGGGCATCGCCGCCTTCACCGCACTCCAGCGTCGCGGCATTCCGTCGCGGTTGATCGTCAATCCCAACGAAAGCCATTGGGTGCTCAAGCCCAAGAACTCGCGGCAATGGTATCGCGAGGTGCTCGGCTGGATGGACCGGTGGACCGGCAAGGGCATCGTCGTGCGGACGTGCGAGGACAAGCCTTGCGCTAAGTAGCGGGTCTCTTGGGGTTAATTCCCAAACCGTCACTCTGAACCTGTTTCAGGGTCCATCGTGCGGCCGGCGCTGCCGCCGCTTGTTGCCCGGTGGATGCTGAAACAAGTTCAGCATGACGGCGGCAGGGTAGGCGACGGGGGTGACGGATAGGGTTTGGCTTGGCTATGGGCGTGCCATGACCGAGCTTCCCAAGACCTTCGACCCTGCCGAAATCGAGCGCCGCTGGTATACGCATTGGGAGTCGTCGGGCCAGTTCCGCCCCGATCGGCCGGGTGCGGAGCCGTGGACGATCGTCAATCCGCCGCCTAACGTCACCGGCTCGCTGCACATCGGCCACGCGCTCGACAACACGTTGCAGGACATTCTCGTCCGCCACGCGCGGTTGCAGGGCAAGGACGTTTTGTGGGTGGTCGGGACCGACCATGCCGGGATCGCGACGCAGATGGTGGTCGAGCGCCAGATGGCCGAGCGCCAGGAGAAGCGCACCGATTTCACCCGCGACGAGTTCGTCGCCAAGGTGTGGGACTGGAAGCGCGAGAGCGGCGGCGAAATCACCCAGCAGCTCCGCCGGCTCGGCTGCTCGATGGACTGGGCGAACGAACGCTTCACGATGGACGAGGGCTTTTCGAAGGCCGTCCTCAAGGTGTTCGTCGACCTCTACAACCAAGGCCTGATCTACCGCGATAAGCGCCTGGTGAATTGGGACCCCGGCCTCGGCACCGCGATCAGCGACCTCGAGGTCGAGACTCGCGAGGTGAAGGGCAGCTTCTGGCAGATCCGCTACCCGCTCGCCGACGGGTCGGGCTCGGTCACCGTCGCTACGACGCGGCCCGAGACGATGCTCGCCGACATGGCGGTCGCGGTGCATCCCGACGATGAGCGTTATAAGGCGATGATCGGGAAGGAAGTGCGGCTGCCGATTACGGGCCGTTTGATCAGGGTCATCCCCGACGAGCATGCCGACCCGAGCCTCGGCACCGGCGCGGTCAAGATTACGCCCGGTCACGACTTCAACGATTTCGAGGTGGGCAAGCGCGCCGGGTTCAAGGCGGGCGAGATGCTCAATATGCTGGATGCCAAGGCGCAAGTGACGCAGACCGCTGACGGCCTGATCCCCGACGATCTGATCGGCATCGACCGCTTCTGGGGGCGCAAGCAGGTGGTCGAGCGTTTGAAGGAGGGCGGTTTTCTCGTCCCATACGTCGACAAGGAAGGCGTCGAGCACGACGCGGAGCCGCGGACGATTCAGACGCCATACGGCGACCGATCGGGCGAGGTGATCGAGCCGTGGCTGACCGACCAATGGTATGTCGATGCCGAGACGCTGGCGAAGGGGCCGATCGAGGCGGTCAAGTCCGGCGCCATCAAGATCGTGCCGAAGAGTTGGGAGAAGACCTTCTTCAACTGGATGGAGAATATCCAGCCCTGGTGTGTGTCTCGGCAATTGTGGTGGGGACACCGGATTCCGGCTTGGTCCTCGGCCGGCAATCCCCAGAACGGCGAGCCGGAACGAACCTATGTCGGCATGGACGAAGCGCATGTTCGGACGCTCGCTGCCGCTGATGCGGGCGGCCGAGAAATCGTGTTCGCCGACAGCTGGGAAGAAGTGTCAGATATCGATGTCCTGAAGGGATCGATTTACCACGACGATAGCTATGTGCTGGTTCGCGACCCTGACGTCCTCGACACCTGGTTCTCCTCCGCGCTGTGGCCGTTCGCGACGATGGGTTGGCCCGACGATGGCGAATGGCAGCATCGCTACCCCAACGACGTGCTGATTTCCGGCTTCGACATCCTGTTCTTCTGGGACGCGCGGATGATGATGATGGGGATGCACTTCATGAAGGACGTGCCGTTCCGCACGCTCTACCTTCACGGGCTGGTGCGCGCCGCCGACGGGCAGAAAATGTCCAAGTCGAAGGGCAATGTCGTCAACCCGCTCGGGCTGATCGATCGCTACGGCGCCGACGCGCTACGCTTCTTCATGGCGGCGATGGAAAGCCAGGGCCGCGACATCAAGATGGATGAGAAGCGAGTCGAGGGGTACCGCAACTTCGCCACCAAGCTGTGGAACGCGGCGCGCTTCTGCCAATCGAACGGGATCGGTGCGAGCAAGACGCTCGAAGCGCCCGAAGCGACGCTGGCGGTCAACAAATGGATCATCGGCGAGACGATCCAGACGGTGCAGGCGGTCGACCTCGCGCTCGCCGATTACCGTTTCGACGAGGCGGCCAACGCGATCTATCAGTTCGCGTGGAGCCGGTTCTGCGATTGGTATCTGGAGTTGATTAAGCCGACCCTTACTGAGGATGCGCAAATCTATCCGCAGTACGCTGACGAAACCCGGCTGATCGCCGGCTGGGTGCTCGACCAGATCCTCGTCATGCTACATCCCTTCATGCCGTTCGTGACCGAGGAATTGTGGTCGAAGCTCGGCACGCGCGGCAACGACCTGATCGTCGCGAAATGGCCGGTAGTCGATGCCACCGCGATCGATCCGGCCGCCATAGCCGACATCGACTGGCGCATCCGCCTAATCAGCAGCGTCCGTGGCGCGAAGAACGAACTCGGCATTGCGCCGGGCACGATGCTGACCGCTTATGTCTGTGACGCGAGCGCCGATACCCAGAACCGCATCAACACGGCCTATACCGCATTGCGCAAGCTCGCCCGACTGCAGGATGTCCACAACGGCGAACCGCCCATCGGCGCGGCACTCCAACTGGTCATCGATGAGGCGACTTTCGTTATTCCGCTCGAAGGCGTGATCGATGTAGCCGCCGAACGCGCTCGTCTAACTAAAGCCATCGAAGCCGCGTCCAAGGAACGCGACTCCCTCGCCGGTCGCCTCAACAACCCCAGCTTCGTCGAGCGCGCCAAGCTCGAGGCGGTCGAAAAGGCCCGCGCCGATCATGCCGAGAAAACGGCCGAGGCCGAGCGGCTGTCGGCGGCGCTGGCGCGGCTGGGCTAAATCTGCCTTCCTGTTTTCGCACGAACGCCAATCGCTTTCGCGCTGTCTAAGTTGGATTTGCTCTGGCATGGAGCGCGCATGGCCGCCGACGACGAAACGCGCACCGCAAGCGAACCCGCGCTGGCGTCCGGACCGCTTCAGCTGGACGGCCATGGTCACCGCGAACATTCGGAACATTCGCGCGCAAATCGCCCCGGGCGCCGTGACCTCACCGTCGGCGCAATCGGCCCCACCCTGCTCGCCTTCGCGCTCCCCACGCTCGCATCGAACATCCTCCAGTCGCTCAACGGCTCGATCAATTCGATCTGGGTCGGCCGCTTCCTCGGCGAGGGCGCGCTAGCGGCAACGAGCAACGCCAACATCATCATGTTCCTGATGTTTTCGGCGGTGTTCGGGTTCGGCATGGCGGCGACAATTTTGATAGGCCAATCGGTCGGGCGCGGCGATATCGAGGGCGCGCGGCGAGCGTTCGGGTCGGCCGTGGGCCTGGTGATCGGCGGCGCGGTGGTGATCGCGATCATCGGCTGGCTGCTCGCGCCGCAAATCCTGCGGCTGCTCGCGACGCCGGGCGAGGCGCAAGGCATGGCGCGCGATTATCTGCGCGTGATCTTCCTTGGTCTGCCTTTCTCGATGCTGGGCGTGCTGATCATGATGAGTCTGCGCGGCACCGGTGATTCGCTGACGCCGCTCTGGTTCATGGCGCTCAGCGTCGCGATCGATTCGAGCTTCAACCCGCTGCTGATCGACGGGATCGGGCCGTTTCCCAAGATGGGGATCGCCGGGTCGGCAACCGCGACCTTGCTTGCCGGCATCGTGTCGTCGGCGGGGCTGCTGGTCTATGTCTATTGGCGCGACTTGCCGATCCGGCTGCGCGGGGCGGAGCTTCGCTACCTGCTCCCCGAAAAGGCGCTGGTGAAGACGATCCTCGCCAAGGGGCTGCCGATGGGCGCGCAGATGCTCGTCATGTCGACTGCCGGGCTGACGATGATCGGGCTGGTAAACCGGCAGGGGGTGGAGACCGCGGCCGCCTATGCCGTGTCGCAGCAGCTTTGGACCTATATCCAGATGCCGGCGATGGCGATCGGCGTCGCGGTGTCGAGCATGGCGGCGCAGAATATCGGCGCGGGCAAGTGGGACCGCGTCGGCGCGATCACGCGGTCGGGAATCCTCTACAACTCGATCATCACGGTGGTGGTGATCGTCGCGATCATCCTGTTCGATCGTCAGGTGATGACCTTGTTCGTCGGTCGCGCCAGCCCCGCGATCGAGATCGCGCGGCACATCCAACTGATCTCGTCCTGGACGTTCGTCATGTTCGGCGCGACGATGGTGCTGTTCTCGACCGTGCGCGCCAACGGCGCGACGGTTCCGCCGCTGATCATCCTGGCGATCGCTTTCTATCCGGTGCGGCTCGGCTTCGCGATCTGGGGGCAGGCGCTGATCGGGTCGGACGCCTTGTGGTACGCGTTCCCGATCGGGTCGCTGGTCTCGCTCAGCCTCGCCGCCTGGTACTACCGTTACGGCCGCTGGCGCGAGCAAGTGCTGATCGTCCCGCCCGAACCCGAGGCGGAGGAACAGGCACACGGCACGAGCGAACCCGCCGGGCGCTTGCACCCGACGGGGTAGGGCCCCGCTAGCGCTGGATCGCGAACGTCACCGTGATCCGCGCGGCGCTGGTGACCGGTTCCGGGCTGATCGCGATCTCGACCGGCGGTGGTGGCGCGGGAGGCGGCGGCGGCGCTGCCAGCATGCTTCCGGTCACGACGATGTCCGATTGGCTGAACGCGTTCTGATCACGCACCTCGAGGATGTCGCCGAGTTGCTGGCCGCTCGCCGCCGCGATCGCAGCGGCCTGAGCCTTCGCGTCTGTGATCGCAGCAGCAATCGCGGCGCGCCGCGCGACTGCATCCGAGCGCAGCCCGAAACGCTGAATGTTGGCTTGCTCCGCGCCGAGGCGCGAGGCCAACCCAGTGGCGGTGCCGGCGGTCTTGGGCGCCATGCGGACGGTCACGTCCATGCGCGCAACATAACCGAGCACGGCGCACGATCCCGTCGAGAGCTGGGGCCCCGGGCCATAGTCCTGGCTCTGACACGCCGACGAGCGGGAGGCGCGCACGTTGACCGAACCGTTGCTGATCTGGATCTCCTCCGGCGACAGGCTGGCCAGAGCGGAAGCGATCGCCTTCTGCTTCACGACTAGCGCGCGAGTCGCGTCGTCGGGGGTCGCGCCTTCGCCGCGCACGCCATACGCCACCATTGCCAGATCGGGCGGAGTCTTGACCTCGCCGATGCCAAGCACGGTGATCGACGGCCGCTGCGGCAAGCTTTGCGCCGCCGCCGGCACCGCGCCGAACATCAGGATCGACAACATCGCCGCGCCTCTGGTCATGAGAAATCCCTTCGGTTTTTCAATCGCTAGTCTATTCGTTCGGCGCGTGCGGTAAACCCCACTTGCGCGCCCGGAGGCTATCGGCGCAAAAGCCGCGGCATGAGCCAATATCCCGCGCTTCGCCTTCGCCGCACCCGCGCTTCGGCATGGAGCCGGCGCTTGCATGGTGAGACCGTGCTGACGCCCGCCGACCTGATCTGGCCGCTTTTCGTGGCCGATGGTGAGGGCGTCGAGGAGCCGATTGCGAGCTTGCCCGGCGTGTCGCGCTGGTCGGTCGACGGCATCGTCGCGCGGGCGAAGGACGCGCGCGATCTCGGCATCCCTTGCATTGCCTTGTTCCCCTACACGCAGGCCGAGCGCCGCAGCGAGCGTGGCGAGGAAGCGCTCAATCCCGACAATCTGATGTGCCGCGCAATCCGTGCGCTCAAGGACGCGGTGCCGGAGGTCGGCGTGCTGACCGACGTCGCGCTCGATCCCTATACCAGCCATGGGCATGACGGGTTGCTCGATGCGGGCGGCTATGTCCTCAACGACGAGACGGCGGAAATGCTGGTCGGCCAGGCGCTCAACCAGGCCGCGGCGGGCGCCGACATCATCGCGCCGTCGGATATGATGGACGGCCGCGTCGGATTGATCCGTGATGCGCTCGAAGCCGAGGGGCACGTCAACGTCCAGATCATGTCCTACGCCGCCAAATACGCCAGCGGGTTCTACGGCCCGTTCCGCGACGCGGTCGGGAGCCGCGGTCTGCTCAAGGGGGACAAGAAGACCTATCAGATGGACCCGGCCAATGCTGAGGAAGCGCTGCGCGAGGTCGCGCTCGATCTCGCGGAGGGTGCCGACAGCGTGATGGTCAAGCCGGGCCTGCCCTATCTCGACATCATATTGCGCGTGAAGGATCGCTTCGAAGTGCCGGTATTCGCGTACCAAGTGTCGGGCGAGTATGCGATGCTCGAAGCGGCCGTCGCGGCGGGCGCGGCGAAGCGCGACGCGGTGGTGCTCGAGACGCTGATGGCGTTCAAGCGCGCGGGATGTTCGGGCGTGCTGACCTATCACGCGCTTCACGCCGCCAAGCTGCTCGCCAAATGATCGAGACCGAACGCTTGATCCTCCGCCCGTGGCGAGAGGCGGACAAGCCGGCGTTCGACGCCATCATCAACACGCCCGCGATGATGGAGCATTTCGGCGGCGTCCGACCGCGCGCGGACATGGATTCGCTGATCGACCGGCTGATGGCGAGCCAGGAACGCGACGGCCACACGATGTGGGCGGTCGATCACAGGGCCGACGGCGCGCTCGCTGGGGTGTGCGGCGTTCGGCTGAGCGGCTATCCCGGCACCGGCGTGTCGGACGAACTCGAGATCGGCTGGCGGATCGCCGGACCGTATTGGGGGCAGGGCATCGCGCGCGAGGCGGCGGAGGCGAGCATCGCGTGGGGCTGGGCGAACACCGATCGCCCGCGCATCGTCGCGTGGACCAACGCAGCGAACACGCGATCCTGGGGATTGATGCTGCGGATCGGCATGGTGCGGCGCGAAGAGCTCGACTTCGACCATCCGCTGTACGAGGTCGGCGATCCGCTCGGGCGGATGGTCGTCTATTCGATCGACCGCCCTAGCGGAGCCTAGGACGTGATCGAGACCGAACGGCTGATCCTGCGCGGCTGGCTCGATAGCGATGTCGCGCCGTTTCACGCGATGGGCAACGACGCCGACGTGATGCGCTTTCTCGGCCCGCCAATGTCGCTGGCCGGCGCCGAGGAGGCGCGCGCCAGGATGGATGCCTTGCTCGCCAAGCACGGCTATTGCTTCTGGGCGATCGAGCGCAAGGCGGACGGCGAATTCCTCGGCTTTTGCGGGATCAAGCCGGGGCCGGCGGACACGCCCATCGCCGACGAAATCGAGATCGGCTGGCGGTTGCGGCGCGATGCCTGGGGGCAAGGCTATGCCCGCGAGGCGGCGGAGGCGGCGATCGCGTGGACCTGGGCCAACACCGATGCGCCGGAGATCGCGGCGATCACGGTGACCGCCAATGCCAACAGCTGGGGCTTGATGGAGCGGCTCGGCATGGCACGCGATCCTGCCGGCGATTTCGACCATCCCGCGGTGCCGGACGGCGATCCGCTCAAGCGGCACATCACCTACCGGATGGCGCGGCCGGCTATTTCTCGCCCAGCATCGCCTTGACCGCGGCGATCCGCGCGAGTTCGCCATTCAATTGCGCCTGCGCCTTGCCCAGCAACGCGTCGAGCGCGGGGTAGGGCGGTTCCCCTGCGGTGGCGCGATCGATCGTCATCCGTTCGAGGTCGCTGGCCATGCCCAACGTATCGCCGCGAAGCCCTTCGAGCTCCGCCAGCGCGCCTTGCGCCGCGACCCACTGGTCGCTGCCGACCGCAAGCGCGCCGCGCGCCTTTGCCGCGCTCTCCGCCCGCGCCGCGCCGGCGGCGAAATCCTGATCGATCTGCGCGAGCTTTGCCGCCTGCGTCGCGATCTGCGAGTCGAGCGCAGCGTCCGGTGTCGCGGCAGGCGTGGGCGTCACCACGACGGCGTCCGATCGTGATTCGATCGGGCGCAGCGCGAGCGACGGATATTTGTCCGCCGATTCGGCGCATCCCGCCGCGAGCAGGACGAGAAGGAGCGCGGGAAGCCGTTTCATGCACGCCGTGTACGGGTCCGAAAAGCGCCGCGCAACGCACTTGCGCTAGTGGCGGCACCCCTCTAGAGGACGCCTCTTCCGCGCGCCCGTAGCTCAGCTGGATAGAGCATCAGACTACGAATCTGAGGGTCGGACGTTCGAATCGTTCCGGGCGCGCCAATGAAAGCCCCGCCAGCCATCCGGCCGGCGGGGCTTTTGTTTTTTGCGTCGTTCGGGGCGTTGCGACGAACCGTGCATTTTATCCTATCACATCGATATGGATTACGGCATAGCTATCCGTGGAACTCAGGACCGGTTCGCGAAGCATGGTGCAGAGCGGGGGCAAGCGGCCTGGAAACCACGGGAGTACGTCCATGAAGAAGCTCATCATCGTTTCGCTGATCGTGCCTGCCATCCTCGGCCTCGCCGCTTGCGGCGGGTCGAAGACCGACGGCAACGTCGCCACCACCGATGTCGTCGCCAATGCCGACGATGTCGCGATCGACACCAACGCCGTCGATCTCAACGCGACCGACGCTAACACCGTCGACGCCAACGCGACGGTTCCGACCGATACGGTCGCCAACGCGAAGTGATCGATCGGCGCTGACGCGCCGATGATCGAAGGCCGCGTCGCCCAAGCGGGCGGCGCGGCCTTTTCGTTTTTGCGCTGGCGCGGCCGCGGTCGCAGGGGCACAGCGGCGCGATGCAGGACGACGACAAGCGGCTCGCCGCCGAAGCGGCGCTGGGCGAAATCTCGCCGGGGATGCGGGTCGGCATCGGCACCGGTTCGACGATGGCATTCGCGATTTCCGCGATCGGCAGTCGACTGCCGGAATGGCCGGCCACCAGCTTCTACGCGACATCGCAGGCGACGTGGCGTGCGGCCAACGCCGCCGGCATCCCGATCGGGCGCTTCGCGGACGTCGCCGAGCTCGACCTCGCGATCGACGGTGCCGACGAGATCGACCCGCAACTGCGCGCGATCAAAGGCGGCGGCGGGGCGATGCTGCGCGAAAAGATCGTCGCCGCCTCGGCCCGCCGGATGGTGGTGGTCGCCGATGGTTCGAAGCACGTAGCGGCGCTCGGCAAGGCGCCGGTGCCGGTCGAAGTGCTGCCGTTTGCACGCAGCTTCGTCGAGGCGCGGGTGGTCGCGCTGGGCGCGAAACCGGTGCTGCGGATAACGCCCCAACGCGCGTATCGCACCAACCAGGGCAATTTGATCCTCGATTGCAACTTCGGCATCATCGCGGACCCGGCAACGCTGGCGGCTGCGCTCGCCTCGATACCTGGACTGCTTGGGCATGGACTGTTCCTGACCGAAGTCGACGCCGCGTATGTCGCCGTCGGCGGAATCGTTACGAAAATGGAACGGCCAGCCGCCTGAACGCTGGCACACGCCCGCGGCGCGCCATATAGCATCGCAACCTCCGCGCCGCAGCGGCGTTCATCAGAACGAACCGGGAGCAATCATGTCCGATACCGAAACTACCGTCCACGACGTCGATCAGTTGCAGGAGGATGGATCGATCGAGCGCCTGACCATCGATACGATCCGAACGCTGTCGATGGATGCGGTGCAGAAGGCCAATTCGGGGCACCCGGGCACGCCCATGGCGCTGGCGCCGGTCGGTTACACGCTCTGGTCGCAATTCCTGCGCTACGATCCCGCCAAGCCCGATTGGCCCAACCGCGACCGCTTCGTGCTATCGGTCGGGCATGCCTCGATGCTGCTCTATTCGCTGATCCACCTCGCGGGGATCGAGGAGATCGACAAGGACGGCAAGAAGAGCGGCAAGCCGGCCGTCAGCATCGAGGATATCGAGAATTTCCGACAGCTGAGCTCGAAGACGCCTGGCCACCCCGAATATCGCCACACCACGGGCGTCGAGACCACCACCGGACCGCTCGGCCAGGGCTGCGGCAATTCGGTCGGTATGGCGATCGCCGAGCGCTGGCTCGCGGCGCGCTACAACAAGCCGGGCTTCGACCTGTTCGACCACGACGTTTACGTGCTGTGCGGTGACGGCGACATGATGGAGGGGGTGGCCAGCGAAGCGGCGTCGCTCGCGGGGCACCTCAAGCTCTCCAATCTGTGCTGGATCTACGACAGCAACCAGATTTCGATCGAAGGCTCGACCGATCTCGCGTTCGACGAAAACGTCGGCAAGCGGTTCGAGGCCTATGGCTGGAACGTCATTCACGTCGCCGACGCCAACGATTGCGACGCGATGGCGCAGGCGCTCGCGGCGTTCAGGAAGACCGACGACCGCCCGACCTTCATCCAGGTCCATTCGGTGATCGGCTGGGGCAGTCCTCGCGCCGGCAGCGAGAAGGCGCATGGCGAGGCGCTGGGCGAGGAGAACGTCAAGCTGACCAAGCAAGCCTATGGCTGGCCGGCGGACAAGCAATTCTATGTTCCCGACCGCGTCGAGGAGCATTTCCACGGCTGCGTCGCCGATCGTGGGCAGCCGTTGCGCGAAGCTTGGGAAAAGACGCTCGAAAGCTACCGCTCGACCTGGGGCGACCTCGCCGCCGAACTCGACCTGGTGCTCGCCGACAAGCTACCCGAGGGCTGGGACGCCGACATCCCGAGCTTCCCGGCCGACGAAAGAGGCATCGCCAGCCGCGATGCCGGCGGCAAGGTGCTCAACGCGATCGTCGCCAAGGTGCCGTGGCTGATCGGCGGATCGGCCGACCTCGCACCGTCAACCAAGACCGACATCAAGAACGCCGAATCGTTCGAGGCGAACAATTACGGTGGCGCCAACTTCCATTTCGGCGTTCGCGAACACGGCATGGGCGCGATCGTCAACGGCATGGCGCTGTCGCATCTTCGCTCATACGGCAGCACTTTCCTGGTGTTCCTCGATTACATGCGCGGCGCGGTGCGGCTGTCGGCGATTATGGAGATCGGCGCGACCTGGGTGTTCACGCACGATTCGATCGGGGTCGGCGAGGACGGGCCGACGCACCAGCCGATCGAGCATCTCGCGATGCTGCGCGCGACGCCGGGGCTCGATACGATCCGGCCGTGCGACGCCAACGAAATGGCCGCGGCATGGCGGTGCACGCTTCAGGACGGCAACCGCCCGACCGCGTTGGTCTTGTCGCGCCAGGCCTTGCCGACGCTCGACCGCTCGAAATATGCCAGCGCCGATGGGCTGTCGAAGGGCGCCTACGTCCTCGCCGACAGCGAGGATCCGCAGGTCATCCTGATCGCGACGGGCTCCGAAGTGTCGCTTGCGGTCGAGGCGCACGAGAAGCTCAAGGCCGACGGTGTCGCGTCGCGCATCGTGTCGATGCCGAGCTGGTTCCGCTACGAGCTGCAATCAGACGCCTACAAGGAAAGCGTGCTGCCCAAGAAGGTCACCGCGCGGTTAGCAATCGAGATGGCCGGCGAGGTAGGCTGGGACCGCTATGTCGGGCTGCAAGGCAAGACGATCACGATGGGGACGTTCGGCGCGTCGGCGCCGCTCGCCAAGCTGGCGGACAAATTCGGCTTCACAGTCGAGAATGTCGTGAAGATCGCCAAGGAAATGCTGGAGACGAAATGATGGGACGCCTTAACGACCTCGAAAGTCATGGCCAGGCGATTTGGCTGGATTTCGTCGATCGCAAGTTCCTTGCGGAAGGCGGGCTGCAGGAGCTGGTCGACGAGGATGGGGTGACCGGCGTGACGAGCAATCCCTCCATCTTCGAAAAGGCGATGGGGTACGGCGAGGCCTACGACGACGAGCTCGCCGAGTTCGACGCCGCGCATCCGGGCGCTGCGACGATGGATCGTTACGAAGCGCTGGCGATCAGCGATATTCAGGCCGCGGCCGACACGCTGCGCCCGGTCTATGACAGGCTGAATGGCAAGGACGGGTATGTCAGCCTGGAAGTGTCGCCCTATCTCGCCAACGATACCGATGCAACGATCGCCGAAGCGGCGAAGCTGTGGCGGTTGGTCGACCGGCCCAATCTGATGGTCAAAATCCCGGGCACGGCAGCAGGCACCCCGGCAATCTCAGCGACGATCGACGCCGGCATCAACGTCAACGTCACCTTGCTGTTCGGGATCGAAGCCTACAAATCGGTCGCGATGGCGTTCGTCGAGGGCCTCGAGCAGCGAGTCGAGCGCGGCGAGCCGATCGACCGCATCGCCAGCGTCGCGAGCTTCTTCGTCAGCCGGATCGACACCAGGATCGACGATGCGATCGACGCTGGGACTGGCGGCGACGCGGCCAAGGCGCTTAAGGGCAAGGTCGCGATCGCCAACGCCAAGATGGCGTATCAATGGTATCTCGACTTCATCAGGTCGGACCGCTGGCAGGCGCTGGCGGCGAAGGGCGCGATGCCGCAACGGCTGCTCTGGGCGTCGACGGGCACCAAGAACCCCGATTATCCCGACACGCTCTATCTCGATACGCTGATCGGCAAGGACACGGTCAACACCGTACCGCCCAAGACGCTGGATGCGTTTCGCGACCATGGTACCGTGGGCGCGACCTTGACCCAGGATATCGACCAGGCGCGCCGCACGCTTGCCGAGGCCGAGCGGCTTGGCCTCAACCTGGATGGCGTCACCGCGACCTTGGTCGAGGAGGGGGTCGCCTCGTTTTCCAAGTCGTTCGACGATCTGCTCGCCGCGATCGCCGCCAAGCATCCTGCCACCGCCTGACATTCGGAGATCATCATGAAAATCGGAATCATCGGCCTCGGCCGGATGGGCGGCAATATCGCTCGGCGGCTGATGCGCGCGGGGCACGAGACGGTGGTCTACGATCGCGCGCCCGAGGCGGTGAAGGACGTGGTCAAGGACGGCGCCGTCGGGGCGGGCTCGCTCGAGGAGATGAAGGCCAAGCTCGACGGGCAGTCGATCTTTTGGGTGATGGTGCCCGCGGGCGCGCCGACCGACAGCACGGTCGAGGCGCTGTCGGACATTTGCGCCAAGGGCGATATCATCATCGACGGCGGCAACACCTTCTACAAGGACGATATAAAGCGCGCCAAATATCTGAGGGAGAAGGGCATTCATTACGTCGATGTCGGCACGTCGGGTGGCGTATGGGGTCTCGAGCGCGGCTATTGCATGATGATCGGCGGCCCCGATGATGTGGTGAAGACGCTCGACCCGATCTTCGATGCGCTCGCGCCGGGGCTCGGCACGATCCCGCGCACGCCGAACCGGATGGAGCAGGAAGGCGAGGATCCGCGCGCGGAGAAGGGCTATATCCACGCCGGTCCCGCCGGCGCAGGGCATTTCGTCAAGATGGTGCATAACGGCATCGAATATGGCCTGATGCAGGCCTATGCCGAGGGCTTCGACGTGTTGAAGGGCAAGATCTCGGACAAGCTGCCCGAGGACGAGCGCTACGACCTCAACCTGACCGACATCGCCGAAGTGTGGCGGCGCGGCAGCGTGATTTCGTCATGGCTGCTCGATCTGTGCGCATCGTCGCTCGCCAAGGACATGATGCTCGACCAATTCTCCGGCCGGGTCGCCGATTCGGGCGAAGGGCATTGGACGATCGAAGCGGCGATGGAGGAAGCGGTGCCCGCGCATGTGCTGACCGCTGCCTTGTTCGCGCGCTATCGCAGCCGGGTCGATCATACCTTCGGCGACAAATTGCTGTCGGCGATGCGCTTCGGGTTCGGCGGGCATGTCGAGATGCCGCAATGAGCGTCCAAGGACGATCGCGTTGACGATCAAGCTGGTGGTGTCCGACGTCGACGGGACACTGGTTCGCAAGGACAAATCGCTCAGCCCGCAAGTGATCGCCGCGGTGCATCGTCTGCGCGCCGCAGAGGTGCCGTTCACGCTGATCAGCGCGCGGCCGGTGTCGGGGGTGCTGCCGCTGGTGACGGCGCTCGGCATCGACGTGCCGCTGGCCGCGTTCAACGGCGGCATCCTGTTCCGGCCGGACGGCAGCGAGATCGTCGCGCATCGGGTCGAGCGTGCGGTGGTCGAGGGGGTGTTCGCGCTCGCCAAAGGCCTCGCGGTCGATCGCTGGGTGTTCGCCGGGGGGCAATGGTATGCGTCGTCCGGCGAGGGCGTGCATGTCGAGCATGAGCGAGTCGCATCCAACCAGGCGCCAGTAATCCGTGCCGATTTCACCGATCTCTACGACCGCGCGGACAAGATCACGTTCGTCAGCGACGACCGCGACTTGCTCAAGGAACTGGCGGCCAAGGCGGTTTCCGCGTTCGGCGACCGTGCGACGATCGGACAAAGCCAAGTCTATTATCTCGACGTAACCGACACGCGCGCGAACAAGGGCGATGGCGTGGCGGCGCTCGCTGAGATGCTCGGCGTCGATCTCGCCGACACGCTGGTGCTCGGCGATATGGACAACGATGTGCCGATGTTCGACCGCGCCGGGCTGTCGATCGCGATGGGTCAAGCGCCCGACGCCGTGAAGGCCAAGGCCGATTGGGTGTCATCGAGCAATCAGGAAGATGGCGTCGCGCACGCCATCGACGCGTTCATTTTGCCCAAGGTGACGACGTGAACCGCTCAAGCCGCCAAAGCCCTCGCTAGCTTCAATCGCCTTCCCGGCGAACGCCGGGGAGGCGCGAAATTATAAGCGGACGATAACGGCATGAAGAAACTGATCGCGTTCGATCTCGACGGTACGCTCGCGCTGTCGAAGCAGCCGCTCGATGATCGCATGGTCAATGCGCTCGCCGATTTGCTCGACGTGTGCATGGTCGACATCATTTCGGGCGGCGACTGGCCGCAGTTCGAGAAGCAGGTCGTGGGGCGGATGATCGACCGCGCCAATCTCGCCAATCTGTTCATCCAGCCGACCACGGGCACCAAACTCTACCGCTTCGTCGATGGCGCGTGGAAGGCGATCTACGCCGAACTGTTCAGCGATGACGAACGCAAGCACATCATCGATGCGTTCGGCCGGGCGATGCACGAAGAGGGGCTCGACCAGGGCAAGACCTGGGGAGAGCGAGTCGAGGATCGCGGCAGCCAGGTGACCTTTTCCGCGCTCGGCCAGCAGGCGCCGCTCGAGGCCAAGGACAGCTGGGATCCAGACCACGCCAAGCGTAAAAAGCTCCAGGCGCGGTTGCGCGGCATGCTGCCGAACCTGTCGATCAACATCGGCGGCTCGACCTCGATCGACATCACGCGGGCGGGCGTCGACAAGGCCTATGGGTTGAAGAAATTGCTCCCGGAGGCGGGGGTGAGCGCGGACGAAGTGCTGTTCCTCGGCGACGCGATCTTTCCTGGCGGAAACGACTATCCGGCGAAGGAGATGGGGCTCGATACGATCAAGGTCGATTCGATCGAGGATACCAAGCGCGTGATCGAGACGATCGTGCTGGTGTTGAAGGGCTGATCTTCTCCCCTCCCTTCAAGGGAGGGGAGTTTAACTAGCGGAGCGCCGCCTCCACGGCGTCGTGGAACACCTTGATCCCGCCCTCCAGGCCGCCCAGCGTGAGCTGCTCGATTGCCCCCGACATCAGCCCTTCCTGACCCAGCGCCGCCGCGCGGAAATCCTCCGCGCCGAACACACCGCCGTCAAGCAGGTTCCAGCTCTTCTCCCAATGCGCCAGCGCCTTGTCGGTCGCAGGCGGCTCCGGGATCAGCATGAAATCCTCGACCAGCACGCGGTCGACGCCGCGCGGCATCAGCGTCATCAGGTTCATGTAATCGGGGCTGACGATCAGGATCGTCGCGGGGAACATCTGGTACGTGTAGGTGATCGCGCGCCGCAGCGTCGGCCAGTCCTCCGCCGCGCAATGGATCGCCTCGACATCGCGCCCGACCGCCGACCGTTGGTGCGCCCCGATCGTGTCGGCCGACGCAACGCCGTCCTTGAAGAACGGCCCGATCGTCGCCGCATGCAGCCGCTGGACGTGATAGCTTTCGAGGAACGCGTCCATGATCAGCTTCCAGTTCGCCGCGACGTCGTGCGTGCAACTGCGAAACAGGTGCTGCCCGGCAAGGTCGAACGCGTCGAAATCGTGCCCCAGCGCTTCGGGCTCGGCGAAGTCAGCGTCCTCGTCGAACGCGACCCAGATCAGCCCGCCGGCTTCGAGCGTCGGCAGGCGCTTGAGCCGGAACTCATCCTTGTCGAGCCCGGGAAACGCATCGCTACGCGGCAGCGCGAGCAGCTGCCCGTCGAGCCCATAGGTCCAGGCATGATACGGACAGACCAGCCTTGCCGCGCACACCCTCTCACCGCCTTCGACCAATCGCGTGCCGCGATGGCGGCAAACGTTGAGAAAGACGTGGGCAGCGCCTTCCTTGTCCCGCGTGATCAACAACGGCTTGCCATAGCCGTCGTGCGGCACAGCCATCCCCGGATCCGGCAGCAGCGCGGACGGCGCAATCACCAGCGGGCGGCGATCGAACAGCCGCTCGCGTTCCAGATAGTACCGCGCCGGATCGGTGTACACGCTGGCGGGAACGTGCGTGATTGCCACCGGCCGCCGCTCGCCACCGCCCGCGGCAAGCTTCTTCGCCAGTGCGAGCTGTCCCGGCGTCGGCGCGATCCTGATCGCCACGTTCATGGGCTTCCTCTCCCGGTATTTGCGGCTAGTGTCTGCCTTAGGAGCGAGGGGAGCAAGCCTGAATGAGCGCAGCGTCGGCACGGCCCAAGGGCTTTAAGGTGTTCGCGGCCGCGATCCGTACGCGCAAGTCGGCGTCGATGCTCGTCTACGGCTTTTCTTCGGGCCTGCCCCCAGCACTCCTTGTCGGCACGCTCACCGCGTGGCTCGGCGAGGTCGGCGTGAAGCTCGCGATGATCGGTGTCCTGTCGTGGATCGGGCTAACCTATGCCTTCAAGTTCCTGTGGTCGCCTTTGGTCGATCGCGTCGAACTGCCACTGCTCGAGCGGCTGGGGCGGCGCAAGAGTTGGATCGTCCTGTGTCAGGTCGTGATGATCCTGAGCCTGATCGCGATCGTCATGACCGACCCGAGCCAGCACATCGCGCGTTTCGCCTTGTTTGCCTTCTTCGGCGCGCTCGCCTCGGCGACCCAGGACATCGCGATCGATGGCTGGCGGATCGACGTCGCGGATGAGAAGACTCCCGTCGAACTGCTCTCCTCGGTCTACCAATTGGGCGGACGCAGTGCGAGCATCGTCGGCGGGGCGGTGGCGCTGTATCTGGCGGCGCGGATGTCGTGGTCCACCGTTTATCTGGTGATGGCGGCGCTGATTGGGGTCGTGCTGATCCTCGGCCTCGGTGCGCCCGATACCGAACGCCCGCAAGCTGCCAAGGTGAGCGTCCTGGCTGAGCCGGGCGAGATCAACCCGCGTATCCGCGCGGCCGGCCTGCTGATCGTCGGCATCAGCTGGATCTGGGCAATCTACATGCTCGTCGCGTTCATGATCAGCATGCTCGTCGATCTGCCACCCGGCGCGACCCGCCCTTCGGCAGGCGATTTCCTCAAGAATTACGGCTGGATGATTATCGCCGCGACGGTGTTCGTCCCGCTGGGTGTCGCGGCGTGGATCAACCGCCTGAAGGCGCGCGGCACAGGCGTCCAAACGGTGGTGGACACGACCCGCTCAGCCGCGCGCACCGCCGCCAACCACCTATACGGCGCGCTGATTGCGCCGCTTGCCGACCTCGCCGAACGGATGCGCTGGGGAGTGCTGGTGGTGATGGCGCTGATCCTGACCTACGCGCTGTGCTACAATGTCTGGGCTTCGTTCGCGTACCCCTTCTATCTCGATTTCATGCATTATTCGAAGGACGAGGTGGCGTTCGCGTCGAAGATCTTCGGCATCATCATGTCGATCATCGGGGTCAGTATCGGCGGCTATCTGTTCCTGCGCATCGGGCGATTTCCGACGGTGCTGATCGGCGCGTTGCTGCCGATCTTCGGCAACTTCGTTTATGCCGATCTCGCCGATGGAGCGCATTATCTCGACGCGGTGCTCCACGTCACCCGGATCGACCTGCTGGCGCAGGCGTTCGGCGGCGATTTACGCATGGCACGCTTGCTGCTGACGATCTGTTACGAGAACATCTCGACCGGGATCGCTGGCGCGGCGCTCGTCGCGTTCATGTCGGGCGTGGTCAGCAAGAAGTTCGCCGCGGTACAATATGCGGTGCTCTCGTCGCTGACCTTCCTGGTCGGTGCGCTGATGCGCGCGCCGGTGGGGGAGGCGATCCCGGTTTATGGCTATGGCAACGTGTTCCGCTGGCTGTCGCTGGCGGGCGTGCTGGCGATCGCGTTCGTGCTGATCGAATGGTGGCGGGCATCGCGCGCGCCGCGCGTCGAAGAGCCGGGGCACACCGGCGAGCGCGCCTAGACCGGGATTTCCTCGTTGGCGGCGAGCGCTTCGCCGGCGAGATAGAGCGACCCCGCGATGAGGACGAGCGGTGCGCCGTCCGGATCGCTCGACAGCCGATCGATTGCTTGTTCTAGGCTCAGTGCCGGATAGCAGTGGCGCGGCGCGGCGTGCGCTTGCGCGAACGCGGCGATGTCGCGCGGGTCGTGATGCTCATGGCCGATCAGCGGGGCGACGTGCGCGGTGCGGACCAGCGGGGCGATCGGGCCGAGCACATCCGCGATCCTGCGGTTCTTCATCAGCCCGAAAATGAGGTCGATCGGCGCCGCGTCGGCAAGCGCCGCCGCGATCGCTTGCGCGGCGTCGGCGTTGTGACCGCCGTCGACCAGCACCGCTCGGCCGGGCAGCTTGGCGGTGAGCGGACCCGGGCCGAGTCGTTGAAGCCGCGCCGGCCAGGCCGCTTGCTCAGCCGCCGCGACATACGCTCCAGGCGGGATCGTCAGCGCGCGTTGATGCCGCAGCATCGCGATCGCCAGCGCGAGATTGGCTTGCTGATGCGATCCGGCGAGGCGAGGGAGCGGGGTCGTCACGCGCCCGGCCGCGTCGCGATAGGTGACGTGGGTCTCGTCGGCGGACCAGGACCAGTGTCCTCCTTCTGCCGCTATCGGGGCGTCGGCGGCGCGCGCGACGCTGGCGATGCGCGCCTCGATCCTGGGCGGGTAGCGCATCGTGACCAAGGGTACGTGCGGCTTGGCGATTCCGGCCTTTTCCGCCGCGATGCCTTCGGGGTCACTCCCGAGGAAGCGTTCGTGGTCGATGCCGAGTTGCGCGATCCCGGTGACGATCGGCTCGGCAATGACGTTGGTCGCATCGAGCCGCCCGCCGAGCCCGACTTCGACGATACAGGCACCGGCCGGCGTGCGGGAGAAGGCGAGGAACGCGACGGCGGTCGTGACTTCGAAAAAGCTCGCGCCGATGTCGCCGCCCGCGTCGAGCACTTCGGCCAGCAACGGCGCGAGTTCGGCGTCGTCGATCAGGCGCCCTGCAAGGCGAATGCGTTCGTTGAAGCGAACGAGGTGCGGGCTCGAATAGACGTGGGTCGTGTATCCCGCGGCTTCTACGCCCGCGCGCAGGAAGGCGCAGGTCGATCCCTTGCCGTTGGTGCCCGCGACATGGAGCACGGGAGGCAGGCGCTCGTGCGGGTTGCCGACGCGGGCGAGCAGTTCGGTGATGCGCTCGAGCCCGAGGATGTCGGCGCCGGGGGATAGCGCCCATAGGCGGTCGAGCTGGTGCTGGACGGCGGAATCGGTCGAGCGGGCGTGGTCGGGCATCTAGTTCCCCTCCCGCTTGCGGGAGGGGCTAGCGGTGGGCATATCTAAAGCCGGAGCCGGGGAACAGGCCCACCCCCAGCCCCTCCCGCAAGCGGGGGGGAGTACATCACGCCGCCTTCCGCGCGTCGGTCAGATACCCCACCACGTTCGCCAGCGTCGCCTTCAGTTGCGCACGCGGCACGACCATGTCGAGCATGCCGTGGTCGAGCAGATACTCCGCGCGCTGAAACCCTTCGGGCAGCTTTTCGCGGATTGTCTGCTCGATCACGCGCTGCCCGGCGAACCCGATCAGCGCGCCCGGCTCCGCAATCTGGACGTCGCCGAGCATCGCATAGCTCGCGGTGACACCCCCTGTGGTCGGGTCGGTCAGCACGACGATATACGGCAGGTCGGCGTCGTGGAGCATCGCGATCGCGACCGTCGCGCGCGGCATCTGCATCAGGCTCAATATGCCTTCCTGCATCCGCGCGCCGCCCGCGGCGGTGAAGATGATGTAGGGCGCGTGCGCCTCGATCGCCGCCTCGACACCGCGGACGAACGCTTCGCCGACCGCGAGCCCCATCGATCCACCCATGAACGCGAAGTTCTGGACGCCCACCACCGCTGTGCGGCCGTCGATCGTGCCGGTCGCGTTGATCAGCGCGTCGCTTTCGCCGGTCGACGCGCGCGCCGCCTTGATTCGATCGGTGTAGCGCTTCTGATCGCGGAACTTGAGCGGGTCCTCGGGCACCCTGGGTGCGGGCAATTCGCGGCACGACCCTTCGTCAAAGATCTGCGCAAAGCGCTCCTTCGGTCCGATCCGCTCGTGGTGCCCGCAATTGGGACAGACGTGGAGGTTGTCCGCCATCTCCTTGGCGAATACCATCTGCCCGCACCCCTTGCACTTGTGCCAGAGATTGTCGGGGCTCTCCTTCTTGGGGATGACGTAGGAGAGCGCGTTGCGGACGCTGCTGAGCCAGCTCATGCCATTTCCTTCCTTGCGGTTCGGATCGCCGCGGACAGGGACTTGATATAGGCGCGGACGGGCTCGGGCGCATCCTCGCCGTGCTGCCCGACCAATTCGACGATCGCCGATCCGACCACCACCCCATCGGCGACGCGCGCGATCTGCGTGGCCTGTTCCGGTGTGCGGATGCCGAATCCGACCGCGACGGGCAAGTCGGTCGCGGCCTTGAGCCGCGCGACCGCGTCTTCGATCGATGCCTGCGCCGCCTGCTGCTTGCCGGTGATCCCGGCAACCGAGACGTAATAGAGAAACCCGCTGGCGCCATCGAGCACTTGCGGCAAGCGCGCGGCGTCGGTGGTCGGGGTGGCGAGGCGGATCAGGTCGATCCCGGCAGAGCGTAGCGCCGGGCCGAGCGAATCGTCTTCCTCGGGCGGGATATCCACGCAGATCACGCCGTCGAGGCCGGCATCGCGCGCGACATTCGCGAACCAGTCGGCACCACGCCGGGTCATTGGATTGGCGTAGCCCATCAGCACCAGCGGTACATCGGGATGCCGCGCGCGAAACGTCTCGGCGAACGCAAGGATGTCGGCGGTCGTCGTGCCCGCGGCGAGGCTGCGCAAGTTCGCTGCCTGGATCGCTGGTCCGTCGGCCATCGGATCGGTGAACGGCATCCCGAGCTCGATCACATCCGCCCCGCCCGCGACGAGCGCGTCGAGAATCGCGGCAGTCGGTCCGTCACCTGCGGTGACGAAGGCGATGAGGGCGGGGTGGCCTTTGGCGAAGGCTTCAGACAGACGGGTCAATCTTTGGTCCTCGGCCACAGGCGATCGAAGATCGGGCTCATTTGAGGAACATCGTCATGATCAGTATGATGCTTATGGCGCTACCGATCAGTCTGGCTCCGGTAACATTTGCAGCTGTGAGCAACATAGCTGCTCCCCAGCCGATAGTTACAATGATCAGGAAGATTACGATCTGAAACGCCGCTTCGGCGAAGAGCCTGCCCCTCATATCGCCACCCCCAACGCCTCGGCGACGGTGAAGATGTCCTTGTCGCCGCGCCCGCACAGATTGGCGAGGATCATCTGATCCTCGTCCATTTCCCGTGCCTTATGCGCTACTGCTGCGATAGCGTGCGAGGGTTCTAGTGCGGGGATGATGCCCTCGGTGCGGCACAGCAGCTGGAATGCATCGAGCGCCTCGGTGTCGGTCGCGCTGGTATATTCGACTCGCCCGATTTCCTTGAGCCATGAATGCTCGGGCCCGATGCCCGGATAATCCAACCCGGCCGAAATCGAATGCGCCTCGGCGATTTGGCCGTCCTCGTCCTGTAGCAGGTAGGTCTTGTTGCCATGGAGGATGCCGGGGAGCCCGCCCGCGAGACTAGCGGCATGCCTGGCGTCGAGCCCCTCGCCCGCCGCCTCGACGCCGAGCATCTTCACGTCGGGATCATCGAGAAACGGGTGGAACAGCCCGATCGCGTTCGACCCGCCGCCGATCGCCGCGACGAGCAGATCGGGCAGCCGGCCGGTGCGCGCCAGCATCTGCGCACGCGCCTCGGTTCCAATGACGCTTTGAAAATCGCGCACCAATTCGGGATATGGATGCGGCCCCGCAGCCGTGCCGATGATGTAGAAGGTGTCGTGGACGTTCGCGACCCAATCGCGCAGCGCCTCGTTCATCGCATCCTTGAGCGTGTTCGCGCCGGAAGTGACGGGGATCACCTCGGCTCCGAGCAGCTTCATGCGGAACACGTTGGGCTGCTGCCGTGCGACGTCCTTCGCGCCCATATAGATCACGCACGGCAACCCGAACCGCGCGCAGACGGTCGCGGTGGCGACGCCGTGCTGGCCGGCACCCGTCTCGGCGATGATCCGGGTCTTGCCCATGCGGATCGCGAGCAGGATCTGGCCGATGCAATTGTTGATCTTGTGCGCGCCGGTATGGTTGAGCTCGTCGCGCTTGAACCACACTTGCGCGCCCTTGCCCGCGGGCGCGCTCTCGCGAAGCGCGTCGGTCAGCCGCTCGGCATAATAAAGCGGGCTGGGGCGGCCGACATAATGTTCGAGCAGGTCGTCGAACTGCGCGCGGAACGCGCGATCGGCCTTCGCCGCGCGATACTCGCGCTCGAGGTCGAGGATCAGCGGCATCAGCGTCTCGGGGACGTAGCGCCCGCCGAACTGGCCGAAGTGCCCGCGATCGTCAGGCTGCGCGCGGTAGGAATTGGGGGCGGTCATAGCTGCGCGACCGCCTGAAGGAACGCGGCGATTTTGTCCACATCCTTGGAGCCAGGCGCGGTCTCGACTCCCGAGGACACGTCGACCAGGGTCGCGCCGGTGCGGCGCGCTGCCTCGGCGACGTTGTCCGGGGTCAGGCCTCCGGAGAGCGCCCAGGGCAGCGGGTGATGGAACCCGTCAAGCACGCTCCAATCGAACCGCAACCCCATGCCGCCGGGCAGCGCGGCGCCGCCCGGCGTCTTGGCGTCATAGACGATTTTATCGGCCGCGCCCTCATACTTGGTCGCGCTGTCGAGATCGCTGCGCGTCTTGATCGGCACCGCGACCCATATCTCTAAGCCGGTGTGCTGCTTCAAGGCTGCGGCGCGACCGGGCGTCACCGAATGGAGCTGGATCACGTCAAGGGCGCCCGCCTCGATCGCTTCGTCGATCAGGGCGTTGCACGGATCGACGAAAATGCCGACCTTCGCGACGTGCGACGGCACGCGCGCCGCGAGTCCAGCGGCCGCTTCGAAGGACACCGCGCGGGGACTGGGTGGAAAGAACACCAGGCCGACGTGACTCGCCCCGCCCGCGATCGCGGCATCGAGCGTTTCGGGGTTGGAGAGGCCGCAAATCTTGGCGGTGACGCGAGACATCGGCGCGCTATAGACGCGGGCGGGGGCGGATGACCATGCCGGACGACCAACCGTTGCGCCGCATCGCCGTGCTGGGCAGTTCGGGCGCGGGCAAGTCGACGCTGGCGCGGCGGATCGGCGAGATCACGGGGCTCCCGGTCGTGCATCTCGACAAAGAACATTGGCAGCCGGGGTGGGTCGAGCCCGATCGCGAGGCATGGCAAGCGCGGCTAACAGAGATCGCGGCGCAGCCCGAATGGGTGATCGACGGGCAATATGGCGCATCGTTGCCGGCGCGGCTGGCACGCGCGGATCTGGCGATCTTCCTCGATCCGCCGACCTGGCTGTGCCTGTGGCGCGTTATCCAGCGTTTCGTCGCGCTACGCGGCCGGGTGCGGCCGGACATGGGCGAGGGATGCCCGGAAAAGCTAGACCTCGAATTCTTGCATTACGTCGTGACGTTCCGCCGCCGGCAGCGGCCCAAGATCATCGCGGCGCTGGACGCGAGCGGCGTGCGCACGCTTCGGTTTTGCGATCGGCAGGATCAGGCGACGTTCGCCCGAACATTGCAGCGCGATGGCCTTGCCGCCGCGGCGGCTAACGCAACGGCTTTTCGAGCACCGTCATGAATAAAGACGGGTCGAGCGGCACGGGGAAATCGCGTCGTTCAGCGGTCGCGACGTATCCGCGCCGTAGGTAATAATCGATCAGTTCCCGGCGGCTCTCGATCACCGTCATCTCGATGCGATCGGCGTTGAATTCGTCGCGCGCGGTCGCTTCGGCGGCGGCGATCAGTTGCTTGCCATAACCGCGCGCCTGGAGCAGCGGATCGATGCACAACAGCCCAAGATACGCCAGCCCGCCGCCCAAATCGGCCACGCGGACGCAGCCGATCATGCGATCGCGTTCGAAGGCGAGCAGCAGGCGTTCGGTCGACGCGGCAACCATCGCCGCCAGCTCGTCGCTGCCGATCCGCTCGCCCTCCAGGAGATCGGCCTCGTGTGTCCACCCAGCACGCGCGCTGTCGCCGCGATAGGCGCGCCGGATCAGCGGCTGGAGCGTCGCGAGATCGTCGGGAGTGGCAGGCCGAATCGTCAGCGCGGGCAAGGCTATAACGTCGCCCCGATCTCGCGCGCGGCCATGTCGGGATCGTCGGCACCAGTGATCGGGCGCCCAACCACCAGGATCGATGCGCCGGCGTCTAGTGCGGCGCGTGGGGTAACGACGCGCTTCTGGTCGCCGATGCTGCCATTGGCGGGGCGCACGCCGGGGACCACGAAGAAGCCCTTGGGCCATGCCTTATGCGCAGCGGCGACTTCGTTGCCCGAGCAGACCACGCCGTCGAGTCCCGCTTCCATCGCCAGCTCGGTCAGCCGCAGCACTTGATCGTGCGCCGACCCCGAAACCCCGGTCGCGCGCAAGTCGCTGTCGTCCAGGCTCGTCAACATCGTGACCGCGACGATCTTGGTGTCGATCGGCGCCGCCGCCTTGGCATCCTCCAGCATCGCGCGGCCACCGCCGGCATGGACGGTCAGCACCGCGGGATCGAGCCCGCGCAACGACTGGATCGCCTTGCCGACCGTGTTGGGGATGTCGTGGAGCTTCAAATCGAGAAAGATCGGCAGCCCGAGCTCGTGCATTTCGCCAACGCCGTGGCGGCCGTTCGCCATGAAGAATTCAAGGCCCAGCTTGATCCCGCCGACATGGTGGCGGACTCGCGTTGCGATCGTCTTGGCGCGCTCGATGTCGGGGGTATCGAGCGCCACGTACAGCCGGCTCGTCATGGCTCCAGGTCCAGCGGCGGCTGGTTGGATGATTTCCGGGACGGCGGCGGCGGTGGCGGTGGCGGTGGCGGCGTCACGGGTATCACGGGCGCGGCGGGCGCTGCCGAAGCGATCGGGGGGTCGACGACGGCGACGTTCGGCGTCGGCTTCAGGTCGGCAATGATGCGCTCGGCGGTGCTGAGACGCTGCGCCAACCGCCAGCGCTGCGTGCGAAAATACAGCCAGGTCGGCACCAGCCCCGCGAGGAACATCAGCAGCATCAGGAACGGCAGGTTCACCTCGGCGACCAACCCGCCCCACAGGTTGATCGACACCCATGTCCAATTGCCGAAGGTGAATATCGCTGCGACGAACGCGAGCAGGCACCAAAGCAGGATCTTGAGGAACTGCATGGACCGGGACGCTAGCGGGGCAGGGTGGGTTTGGCCAGAGCAAGCCGTCGTCCCGGCGAAGGCCGGGACCGCTGGCGTGGGAAGCAGTCACCCCGCCATGCAGCGGCCCCGGCCTCCGCCGGGGCGACGGAGCCTATCCCACTTCCTTGCGCAGCGCCTCGATCAACCCCGGCACCGCTGCCAACCGCGGCTCTTCCTCGTCGAGGATGGCGTGGAACGCCTGGCGCTTGATCGCCGCGACCCGTCCGGGCTTCATCCGCGCGCGCGGCGGGAGCGCGGAGACGATGATGTCGATCATCCGCTCGGCGCCATGGAGGCGGCCCCACAGATAGTCGTTCTCGCGATAGGCGCGGCTGAAGAACGCGCCGAAGCTGTTGAACTGCGTTCCCTTCAGCGTCGCCTCGGCGCCGCCCTTGCGGATCGCAGTGGCGTCCTCGGGCGCGATGCGATCGACCTTGATCGGGTCGAATTCGTCGAGCCCTTCGCCCTGGAGCAGCGGCAAAGTCGCGACGTCGAAGAACGGAAAGCCGAGATAGGACAGCAGCAGCGGCCGTTTGACGTCCTTGGGCATGCCCGCAAACGCGTCGGCGAGCGCCTTGTCGGTCTGCGCATCGAGGCGTTTGAGGTCGAGCGAACGCGCGAGTTGGTGGAGCAACGGCATCGCGTCGCGGTGGAGCGCCCGGACCTCGCGCTTCAAGTGCGCGTGCGGGTCGGTGCGCTTGGCTTCGAGATAGGCGGCCAGCGCGTCGTAGATCGCGTCGCGCGCGGCGGCGAGATCGCCTTCCTCCAATTCCTCTTCGAGCTCGGTCAGCCGCCGCGCGACCAGCCGCAGGCGGCGGATGCGAAAGCCCAGGTCGAACGACCGCAGGAACAGGATCGCGCTCCGGCTCGCCTTGCCCGAGAAGGTCAGGTCGCCATTCATCTCCGCCACGGTCTTCGTCACCACGCCGCGGATCCGCGCCAGCCGCTCGGGGCCGGCCTCGCCGCCGACCGCCTGGAGGAGGTTGGTGATCAGGTCGATCACGCCTGCGGTCTTCAAGTGACCGTAGGCGGCGTAGGCGAACCCGGCCTTGGCGGCGGCGGCGTTCTGCGCCTTGATCCGCCACGCCACGAGCCGCGCCGGCGTCGGGGAATCGAGAAACAGCGTATAGCCGAACAGCGCCTCGATCTGTGCTTCGACCTCGGGTCGGATCGCGTGCGTGATGCTGCGCATCCGCTCGATTCGCGCGCTACGTTCCTGGATCGCCTCCAGATTGTCGCGGATCGGTTGTTGGCGCGGCAATTCGGAGATCGCGCCGATGATCGTCTGGAAGAAACCCGGGCTCTCGGCCGCGGTCGCGCCGATCTGGAAGCCGAGCCCGGGGAAGGGGTCGATATAGACGAAGCGCCGGTCGATCTCGCGACGCGCGGGACGTTCGCGCAATGCGTCGATCGCGGGACGGAAAGGGGCGTTGGCGAGCACCGATCCGTCGATCAGCACCGCCTTTTCGGCGGAGTTCGCGGCGAAATGGCGCGGCAGGATGCGCGCCAGGAAGGCCGTGCGCGTGGGCCATTGCATGTTGCGCTGTTCGAGCACGGTGTCGAGCTCGCCGACCGAGAAGGGCGGGAAGGCGCCGGGGAAGCTCGACGTCGCCCGCGCGGCGAAGGTCAGCTCGGCTGGATCGGCGAACGCGGCATCGCCGTGATCCGTGAAGGGGATGACCAGGCGATGCTCGGTCTCAAGCACCTCGGGCGGCGAGTTGAGTTGCAGCCGCTCGGGATGGCCCCGAAAATCGGTCACCGTCACGAACAGGTCGAGCGGTTGGCCTTCGGGCAGCAACCGTCCGTCCGCCTCGGTCTTCGCCATCGCATCGAGCGCGTCCAGGATCAGCCCGACGAATCGCTTGCCCCCGAACGGCGGCTCGAACCAGCGCGATCGCACGAAATGCGAGAGCTTGTGACGGACCTCCTCGCGCGCCTCCGATTCGACCAGCTCGTCGACGCTGGCATTGGCCCGGCGCTGCGCCATCCACGCGATCGGCACCGCCCACGCCTTCGAGAAGCGGTTGGAGGGTGCGGCTTCGGGATCGATCAGCGCTTCGATATCGGCTGCCTCCAGCCACAATTTGGTCAGCGGCTCGAGGCTCTGCCCGGTGGCGATCGCTTGCGCGAGGAACACGCCGTTGATCCCGCCCGCGCTGGCGCCCGCGATGATGTCGGGAAGCACGCGCAACCGAACACCGGCCTCGCGCTCGATCTCGCCGAGCAACGCGCAATAGACGCATTCGGTCGAGCTCACGGGCAGTGTTTCGGCGGCGTGGAACGCGCGGGAGGCGCGCGCGACCCGCCAGATCTCCTTGGTGATGCCGTGCATGTACACCGCCAGGCTGATCCCGCCGTAGCAGACCAGTGCCATGCGCAGCTCTTTTTCGCGCTTCATCGCGGTGTCACGAGGGCTCGACCCTGGCCCAGATCGGGAGATGGTCGGAGGCGGTCCGCGAGGCGGGCGAGTGGTGCACCCCGCAATCCGCGATCCTGAGCTCGGGCGACGCCATGATGCGGTCGAGCCGCCCGACCGGACGCCGCGCGTGGAAGCTGGGGCCGGTCGCCGCGATCGTGAAGCGCTCGGCGAAGTCCTTGAGGCACCCAGAGCGCCGCGTCCATTCGTTGAGATCGCCCATCATCACCGTGGGCAGGCGCCTGGCGGCCGAATCGAGGTGCGCGAGGATCGATTCCGCCTGGCGCCGCCGCATCAGCCCCGACAGGTCGAGATGCATCCCCACGACGCGCACCGCGATGCCGTTGACGCGCAGATCGGCCATTACCGCGCCGCGCGGCTCGAGCGTGGGCAAGTGGATCGCCTCGCAATCGAGGATCTCCGCTTCCTTGCGGACGAGCAGCACGTTGCCATGCCACCCGCTCGATTGCTCGTTCCCGAACGGGACCGCCTTCCACGGGCTGTGGTCGGCGAGGTGGTGCGGCGGGAGGATCGCCGCGCGGCGGCCGAAGCGGCGATCGGCTTCCTGCAGCGCGATGATGTCGGCATCGATTTCGTGCAGCACGTGCAGGATGCGATCGGGGCTGCGGATACGGTCGGTGCCCACGCCCTTGCGGATATTATAGCTCGCGACCTTGATCATTGAGCCGGCGTAACGCCCTCCGCATGGTGCGGGTTTCACCTAGGCGGTGTATCGGTGCGCGGCAATGACCGACTCTTCGATCGCCGATGTCGCCCGCGTGCGTGCGCTGCTGCTCGAAGCGGCGGGCGAGGGCCGGGCGGTCAGCTATTCCGAATTGCTGGGGGCGCTCGGGCACCGCTTCACGCGGCCGAAGATGCGGGCTGTGTGCAAGACGCTCGACGTCGTCGACGAGGCGGCGATCGCCGCAGGCGAGCCTGAATTGGCCGTGCTGGTGGTGCGCGAATCGGACGGGCTGCCGGGGCAGGGCTGGTGGGGCGGAGCGCGGGCGTTCGTGCTCGGCTATGGCGGCCCCTGGACCGGCCCGCGCGCCGCAAAGCTCGTGCGCGAGCAACAACAGATCGCGTTCGACTATTGGCGGCACCAAGCCTCGGCTTGAACCGGCAACGTCATCCGTTGCCCTTCTTGCGCCGCGTCTCCCAACCCTTCTTCGCGGCCGCTGACCGCTCCGCATGGCTCTGGCTGCTGCCACCCTTCCGACCGCCCTTGCGCGAGCTTTCGTGGTTTTCTTTCTTGCCGCGGCCTGAGCCCGACTTCTTGCCGCCACCCGATTCCTTGTTGACGGTGGCCCAGGCGCGGCGTTCGGCTTCGTCCTTGCCGACGCCACGATCTTCGTAGCCTTCCTCGATGTGCTCGGCCTTGCGTTTCTGCTTGTCGGTGTAGCTCGATTTGTCTCCGCGTGGCATTTCGTGCTCCTTGCTGGTTAGATGACCCCGGTCCCGCCATTGGCGCCGAATACGCTGCCGGTGGTGAAGCTGTTGGTTTGCTCGGCGAGCGTGACATAGAGGCCGGCCAATTCGGCAGGCTGGCCGGCACGGCCGAGCGCAGTGTCCTGCCCGAACTTTTCGACCTTGCCTTCGAGCTGGCCGCCCGAAATCTGTAGCGGCGTCCATACCGGCCCGGGTGCGACGGCGTTGACTCGGATGCCCTTGCTCCCGAGTTGTTTGGCGAGCCCTTTGGTAAAGATCTCGATCGCGCCCTTGGTCGTCGCGTAATCGAGCAATTCCTCGACCGGGTTGAAGCTGTTGACGCTCGCGGTGTTGATGATGGCCGAACCGGGCGGCATGAATTCCGTGGCGCGTTTCGACATCCAGAACATCGCGTAGACGTTGGTCTTCATCGTCCGGTCGAATTGCTCGTGGGTGATGTCGGCGATCGATTTCTGCGCTTGTTGATAGCCGGCGTTGCTGACCAGTAGGTCGAGGCCGCCGAGTTGCTCGCGCGCATCGTCGAGGAGCTTGAGGCAAAACGCCTCATCGGTCAGGTCGCCCGGCAGTTGCACCAGATCGATGCCGTCGCGTTCGAGCACCTGCTTCAAGTCATCTGCGTCTGGCTGCTCGCGCGGATGATAGTTGATCGCTACCTTGGCGCCCTCGCGCGCGAAGGCGATCGTTGCGGCGCGGCCGATCCCCGAATCGCCGCCGGTGACCAGCGCGTGGCGTCCTTTCAGCCGGCCAGTCCCGACATAGCTGTCCTCGCCGCAGTCGGGCACCGGATCCATGTCGCGCTGAAGCCCCGGCCATTCCTGCGGCTGCTCCGCGAAGCCTTCGCTGTGATATTTATCCTGCGGGTCGATCAGCATATCGGACATTCTTCTCTCCGGTCGTGAGGATGCGGGCGACGGCGCGCGCCGCCGCCCATTCCGATGGCTCAGGCGTCTTCGCGCTGCGTCTGCGGCGCCCGCGCATTGGCGCCGCTCTCCGCCAGCCCGGTGAGCTTCTCGTCGGTCGCCTTTTCCTCGTCGAGGGTCGCCTGGAGCAGTGGCACCACCTGGTCGTGGCCCATCTGGTTCGCCCAGGCGATCAGCGTGCCGTACCGCGTGATCTCGTAATGCTCGACCGCTTGCGCCGACGCGATCAGGCCGGCGTCGAGCACCGCCTTGTCGGCGATGTCGCCGGCAACTTCGTTGGCTTCCTTGATGATGCCGTCGATCGCCGGGCAATCGACCGCCTTGGCCTTTTCGCCAAGCAATTCGAACACTTGCTCCAGCCGATCGATTTGCCCGCGGGTTTCCTCCAGATGCTGTTCGAACCCGGCACGCAACTGGCCATCGGTGGCCTTCTCGATCATCTTGGGCAGCGCCTTGGTGATCTGGTTCTCGGCATAATAGATATCCTGCAGCGTGTGCAGGAACAGATCGTGCAGCGTCTCGATATCTTTGGTGAACAGGCCCATCGTGGCTCTCCTCTGCGGCAGGGTCGGTGGTGGTGCGGGCGTTTCGCCCGGCGGACACCAAGAGAACCCGCGACCGCGCATCTTGCTGCGTCGGCGCGAAAATATTTTCGCCTAACCTAAGTTAGTTGGCTCTCCGTGGCGCCGCTCGCCACGCGAATTTTGTCCGGAACCGAAGGGCTGCCATGCGGTTGGAAGGGGCGTCGCCAGCCTGGAGACTGACATGCCCCCCAACGACGTTAATACCGCCGACGCGCCGCCCGAAGTCGAGCCGCGGGACACCCGCGACGACGCCCCGCCGACGACCGCCAAGGATCTCGACGCGGATCGCGAGCTGGTCGGGCGCTCGGTTACGATCAATCGGCCGGTCGTCGAGCTTTACGCCTATTTCCGCGATTTCTCGAACGTTCCCAGCTTCATGGAGAACATCGTGCGGATCGACGTGCGCGACGCGACGCACTCGCACTGGGTGGTCAAGGCGCCGGGCGGCAAGACGGTGGAATGGGACGCCACCGTCACCCGGGAGGTCGAAAACGAGGAGATCAGCTGGCGATCGGACGAGGGCGCCGACGTTCCCAATTCGGGCAAGATCGAGTTTCGCGATGCCGGCGCACGCGGCACCATCGTCACCGCGACGATTGCGTATGAACCGCCCGCCGGAACGATCGGCAAGCTGATCGCCAAGCTGTTCCAGCGCGAGCCCGCGATCCAGGCAAGGCGCGACCTGCGGCGCTTCAAGCAATTGATGGAGACAGGTGAGATCGCCACCCCCGCGATGAACCGCAAGCAATTCGAGGAGATGGGGTTGTGAGAGCGCTTACCTGGCACGGCAAGCACGATGTGCGGATGGACACGGTCGACGATCCGGGAATCGTCAATCCGCGCGACTGCATCATTAAGGTGACCTCGACCGCGATCTGCGGGTCCGACCTCCACCTCTACGACCATTACATCCCGACGATGCAATCGGGCGACATTCTCGGCCACGAATTCATGGGCGAGGTCGTCGAGGTCGGTCCGAAATCGACATTGAAGAAGGGCCAGCGCGTCGTGGTGCCGTTCACCATCTCGTGCGGCAGCTGCTATTATTGCGGCAAGCACCAATATTCGGCGTGCGACAACGGCTTGCCCGCCGACAATCAGGACATCGCGCAGGAACTGTATGGCCACCCGATGGCGGGGCTGTTCGGCTATAGCCACATGACCGGCGGCTACGCCGGCGGCCAGGCCGAATATGTCCGCGTGCCGTTCAGCGACGTTGGCCCGATCGTCATTCCCGACGGGATCGACGACGACAAGGTGCTGTTCCTGTCGGACATTCTCCCGACCGGCTGGATGGCGGCGGAGAATGCGGAGATCGAGCCCGGCGATACCGTCGCGGTGTGGGGCTGCGGTCCAGTCGGGCTATTCGCGGTGCAATCGGCGTTCCTGATGGGTGCCGAGCGTGTGATCGCGATCGACCATTTCCCGACGCGGCTCGAACTCGCCAGGAAGTTCGGCGCCGAAACGATCAATTTCGAGCACACCGAGACTTACGAAGCGCTGATGGAGATGACCGGCGGGATCGGTCCCGACGCCGTGATCGATGCGGTCGGGCTGGAGGCGCACGGCTTCTTCGCCGACAACGTGATCGACCAGATCAAGGCTTCCACGTTCCTCGGCACCGATCGTCCGCACTCGATCCGCCAGGCGATCATCGCCTGCAGGAAGGGCGGGCGCGTGTCGATGCCCGCGGTCTATGGCGGGTTCGTCGACAAATTCCCGCTCGGTGCGCTGATGGAGAAGGGTCTGACGCTCAAGACCGGCCAGACTCACGTGCAGCACTACATGCCCGGCCTGCTCCAGGCGGTCCTCGACGACAAGATCGACACCACGTTTCTGATCTCGCACCGCCTGCCGCTCGAACAGGCGCCCGAGGGCTACAAGATGTTCCACGACAACCAGAACGAAGTGACGAAGGTCGTGCTGAAACCCGGCATGAGCGGCACGCAGGCAGCGTAGCTGACAGCGAGATCGCGAATGCCGGCCGGCCTCGGCGGCACCGAGGACCGACGACGCGGCTTCGCCGCGGCGGAATCTAGGAAGGAAGGATAGAGGTAATGGCCAAATTTGCGATCATCACCGGAGCATCGACAGGCATCGGGCGCGAGCTCGCCAAGCTCGCCGCCGCCGATGGCTACGATCTGCTGCTCGCCGCAGACACGCCGTTCGTCGACAATGCGGGCGAGCTGCCCGGCAACGCGCAGACGCTCGAAACCGATCTGTCGACCTTCGAAGGCGTGGATCGCTTGATCGAAGCCGCGGGCGGACGCCAGATCGACTTGCTCTGCGCGAATGCCGGGCACGGCCTCGGCCGCGGCTTCCTTGAGCAGGCCGTTGCCGAGTGGCGCCATGTGATCGACACTAACGTCACCGGCACCACGTATCTGTTGCAAAAGGTGCTCAAGCAGATGGTGGCGCAGGGCGAGGGCAAGGTGCTCGTCACCGGCTCGATCGCCGGCTGGATGCCGGGTAGCTTCCAGGCGGTGTACAACGGCACCAAAGCGTTCGTGGACAACTTCACGGCAGCCTTGCGCAATGAGCTCAAGGAGCATGAGGGCATCACCATCACCACGCTCGAGCCGGGTCCGGTCGAGACCGAATTCTTCAAGCGCGCGGACATGATGGACACCAGCGTCGGTCAGTCGGACAGCAAGTCCGACCCCGCCGACGTCGCCAAGGACGGCTGGGACGCGCTCATGGCGGGCAAGGACACGATCATCTCTGGCTGGAAGAACAAGCTTCAGGTCGCGGCCGCTGGCGTCATGCCGCAGTCTGTGCCCGCCGAGATCCATCGCAAGATGGCGGAACCGGGCTCGGCCGACAAAGGCTGAGCCCAAGCGACGCGCGCATCGCTCGCGGGGTCGAAGCTGGCCATCTTCGACCCTCAGACCGCGAGCGATGCGCGCAACCGCGTCAGTCGTTCTTGGTGAAAGACGTCTTTCGGCCGCCATCACCCTCGGGCGGTGCCTGGTTACGGTCGAGCTGGTCCGAAGGGCGGCGCGCGTCGCCATCCTCCTGATGCTCGGTGGACAGGTTGGGTGCGCGCGTTTCGCTGGTCGGCTTGATCGATGTGTCGTCCATGGCTTGGCCTCCTACGGCTGAGTTGGCGCTGGGGAGGGCGCAGTCTGAACGAGCAACAGCGCCAGGGCCGCGCCGAGTCCGGCACCGAGCGCGATTGCCAGCGTCGGACGGGCCGCCGCGGTGCGCTGGAGATCCGCCATCAATTCCCCGGCATCCTGCTCGCCGGCCTGCTGGCCCCAGCGCCGAAGCCTGGCCGCGCCGTCGGACGCATAGCCCTGCAACTGTTCGCCGAAGAGGGGAAGCTCCTGCCGATCGAACATGCTGTCAATCGAGTCCGCCGCACCGGTCAGCGCGTCGCCGACCTTGCCGATCTGGCGATTGGCGGCATCGACCGCGAATTGGGGGAAGGCGGTTTTCGTCGAACCGGATTCTGCAGTGTCGGACGACAGGTTGAGGGCGGGCGTGTCGGGCATCGTCATTCTCCTTGGATGGGTTCACGAATTGAACGCCGCCGCGCCCGATAAGGTTGCGGCGATTTTGTCGCGAAGCGGCGATGACAAGCTTCCTATTCCTCTCCCTCGGCGATCCAATCCGACAGGTTCAACGCCGTCGTGGACCTCGTCTCCGCGTCCATGACGGTTCGCATGATCTCGAGCGCGCCGGCGCCGCGCTGCTCGTCGATTGGCACTACGCCATTCTCCGGTACCCACAGCGCGTAGTCGCGCATGTGCGCGTCCCCCGCGGTGAACAGGACGCAGATCTCGGTCGCAATGCCGGTCAGGATCAGTCGTCGCACGCCGAGTTTGGGCAACAGCACCGCCAGATTGGTCGCATAGAACCCCGAAAATTGCGGCTTGATGATGAAATAGTCCTGGTCTCGCGGCTCGATCGCGCCGCCGGCGAGGCTCGGTCTCGCATGCTCGACCAGCCGCGATTTCTCCGAATGCCATTGTCCGAAATTGTCGTTGACGTAGATCGTCGGCACGCCGGCGTCGTCGGCGGCGCGCCGCAGTTGAGCGAGCGTCTCGGCGACGGGCTCGGCCGCGCGGCGGGAGGCGTCGCCCTCCTCGAAATCGAACGGGTTGATCATGTCGATGATCAGCAAAGCGGTCTTGTTGCCGGGCTGGTCGCGGGCGGGGGCTGAGGGAATGTCTGCCTGGTCCATGAGGCCTTCTCGTTGGTGGAGGTGCGCGCGACGCGCTCTACTTCGGCACGACGCTGATCTTGCCGCCGCGCTCGAACGTCGCCAGACGGACATCGCTCGGGTGCTCGGCGCGTTTCAGCCGCAACCCCTCGAGCAAATCTTCGTCGCTGATGTCCTGGCGGCGCATCGCAACGCGATCGATCTGGCCGTCGCGGACGAGGGTGACGGGCTTGCCCTTGACCAGGCGTCCCAGCCAGTTCGCGTGCACCGTTGCCCTTGCCACCAGCCGATGGAGGACGACGAGCAACAACGTCGCGACGATCGTCGCCACGAAGGGCGCCTTTCCCGTCATCGCGCGGCTGATGTTCGAGCCGACGACGATCGCGACGATGATGTCGAGCGGGCTGAGGTTGGAAAAGGTGCGCCGGCCCGCGATCCGGATGCACAAAATGCCATAGAGGAACAGAATGACCGCGCGGGCGCAGAATTGCGCGACGCTCGGCGTGCCGTTGTCCGGCCCGACGATTACTTGCAGCCACTCCATGGTCGTTCTCCACCTTTCAGGTGGGGGTAACGATCATCGCTATCGCTGCGATCCCCATGACCAGTGTGGTCAGCCAACCAAAGATCTTGAGCATTGGCGAAGCGACGAATTTGCCCATGATGTCGCGGCGCGCGACGACCAGCATCAGCCCGACGAGGATCGGTACCGCGACCACGCCGTTGACGACCGCGCTCCAGAACAACGCCTTCATCGGATTGATCGGCGACCAGTCCAGTCCGATCCCCAACAGCATGCCCAGCACGATCACGGCATAGAATATGCGAGCGCCTCTCGGCTTGTGCTCGAGGCCCGCGGTCCAGCCGCCAACGCCGCACACCGCATAGGCGGAGGATCCCGCGAGCACCGGTACTGCCAAGAGGCCGGTGCCGATGATGCCCAAGCTGAAGATCGCAAAGGCGAAGGTGCCCGCGACCGGCTGCAGGGCCTTAGCGGCGTCGGCGGCCGTCGCAATGTCGGTCTTCCCCGCGGCGTGGAGCGTTGCCGCCGTGCCGAGCATGATCGCCAGCGCGACGATGTTCGACAATGCCATGCCGCCGAACGTATCCCAGCGCAGCCGGCTGAAGGCATCGTCGGCCTGGCGCGGCGCCTCGGTCAACGGTTCGCGTTCGTCGCTGTGGTCGACTTCCTCGACTTCCTGCGCCGCCTGCCAGAAAAACAGATACGGGCTGATCGTCGTCCCGAAAATCGCGACGATCACCGTGATGCCCTTGGCGCCGCCCATGGTCGGGATCACCAGCCCCTTGATCGCGGCGGGCCAGTCAACATGGACCATGAAGATCAGCGCGACATAGGCGAACAGCACCAGCGTCAGCCATTTGAGAAAGGCGACATAGCGCTGATAGGGGACGAATAGCTGGAGCAGCAACGAAACCAGCGCGAAACCCATCGTGAACAGATGCGCGCCGCTCCCCACCGCCAGCGCCGACGCCGCGCCCATCGCGGCGAGGTCCGCACCGATATTGATGGTGTTGGCGAAGCACAGCAAAGTCACCAGCGCGATGACGACCCAGTTGGGCATGATCGCCTTCAGATTGTGCGACAGCCCGTTGCCCGTGACTCGCCCGACCCGCGCGCTCGCCAGCTGGACCGCGACCATCAGCGGGTAGGCGAATACCATCGTCCACAACAGCGTCGGCCCGAACTGCGCCCCGGCTTGCGAATAGGTCGCGATGCCGCTGGGATCGTCATCCGCCGCGCCCGTGACGAGGCCGGGCCCGAGCCGCCTGAGCTTGTCGATAAGCTTCATGCGAGGAGCGATGCGATCAAGTGGGGAATCGCCTTACGAGGACGTTCGGAGGGCCATCGCATGAGTCTTCGTTCCTTGTACGCGTGAACAGCCGACGTCGTCGTTCCGGCGCGGTAACGTCCGGAACTGCGAATAACCTATGTTATCCATTTACGTTCCCGCGGCTCATTGACGCGTCGCAGGGCTTGCACCAGGGCGATGTCTGGTGCCGGATGAGGGGCTCGAACCCCCGACCTTCGGTTTACAAAACCGCTGCTCTACCAGCTGAGCTAATCCGGCCCCGGGGCGCGAGCCCCGAAATGTCCCAATGACTCCGATGCCCATGCGTCAGGCGACGCCGAAGGTCCAGCCTTCGGTGCGCGCGATCTCTGGGGTGAGGCCGGCGGGTGCCCACAGTTCGGCGCGCGCGACATTGGCGCGGAGCCAAGCGGCGGCGAGGATCGCATCGGTCGAATGATCGTCGTACCGCGTCAGTGGCCGATGCGGCTGCGAGCCGGTCGCCGCCAGCGCCGCGTCGAGCGCTTCGGCGGTGCGCAGCTTGCTCAGGCCCTTGCGCAACCCGGCGGCGCGGGCGGCGATCGCGGTGTAGATTTCGACCAGCAGCATGCCTCTGCTCGGCACAGGGTCGAACGGCCAAATCGCGATCCTTCGGTCGACATGATGGAGCAGCCGCATGCCCGCGAAGCTCGCTTTGGCGACCTGCGCGGCGCCGATCGCGTCGTACACGGTGGTCGCCTTGCCGCCGCCGCTCGCATTGAACGCCGCTTCGCCGCGGCGGAAGTGCAGGAATCGCGCTTTCTCGCCGTCCGCCGCCCCAAGGTAGAATTGGACGCCGCGCCGGCTGTCGAGGAACGACGCGGCGCCGAGATCCTCGTCGGGGCTGTTGGCATCGACATACGCCCAGAACGCTCGCGCCTCGCTCTGCGTGCTTTCGCCGGGCAAGTAGGCGCCGCGTTCGAGGAATGGCGCGCAGAAACTCATATCGAACCCGACCAGCATCGGCTCTTCGCGATGCGCGAGCAGCCAGTCGAGGATCGCGGTCCGCGACCAGGCGCTGTCGGGCGGATCGACCAGCACCGGCGCCACATCGCCGGCGTCGCACACCGCGAGCGCGATCCCTTTGTGCCGTCGTCCCTTCGCACCTGACCAGTCGATCGCGGCGAATCGCGTGAAGTGCGATTTAGTCGTCATCCCGGCGCAGGCCGGGATCGCTGGGTGGTGCTCGGCGCGCTCATCGCGCAACGGTTCCGGCCTGCGCTGGGACGACGAAGAAGACAGGGGTCATTTCTTGCGCGGCCTGACCGGTTTCTTCGCCGCCACCCAGTCGCGCGACTGGTCGATCATCGCCTTCACGCGTTCCGGATCGGCGCTCGCATAGCGGACCAGGACGCCCTCCCACCCGACATAGTGCGGCGTCTGCCAAAACGTTTCAGGATCGGTTTCTTTGAGCATCTCGATCGTGTCGAGATCGAGCGCAATCCCGAAGGAAGTGTCCGCCTCATGGCTTGGGAACACGAACGAGCGGCCGTTCGCCGCCATCCTGACCGATGGCTTGCCATAGCTCGTCGCGCGCTCGGTGCCGGGGAGGATCAGCGCGTAAGCGACCGCGGCATCCCAGCTGTCAATCATCCGCGCCGCTCGCGCAGTTCGGCCCAGTAGGCCATCCGTTCGGCGATGCGCTTTTCCATCCCGCGGTCGGTCGGCGCGTAGAAAGTTTGCGGCGTCATCTCCTCGGGCCAATAGTTCGCGCCTGAAAAGCCTTCGTCGCTGTCGTGATCGTAGGCATAACCCTTGCCGTAGCCGATTTGCTTCATCAGCTTGGTCGGCGCGTTGAGGATGTTCTGCGGCGGCATCAGCGAGCCGGTTTCCCTGGCTGATTTCCATGCCGCCTTTTGCGCGACATAAGCGGCGTTCGATTTGGGGGCGGTCGCGAGATAGAGGCACGCCTGCGCGATCGCGAGTTCGCCTTCGGGCGATCCCAGGAAATCGTAAGTGTCCTTGGCGGCGATGCATTGCACCAGCGCGTTGGGGTCGGCGAGCCCGATATCCTCGGCCGCGGCGCGGGTCAGCCGGCGCAGCAGATAGAGCGGCTCCTCGCCGGCGGTGAGCATCCGCGCGAGATAATAGAGCGCCGCTTGCGGGTCGCTCCCGCGGATCGACTTATGCAGTGCCGAGATGAGGTTGTAATGCCCCTCGCGATCCTTGTCGTAGACCGCGACGCGGCGCTGCAGGAAGTCTCCAAGCGCCGCCGGATCGAGCGGCGCGTCGAAACTCACCGAAAACAGCGTCTCCGCCTGGTTGAGCAGGAACCGCCCGTCGCCATCGGCGCTCGCCACCAGCGCGTCGCGGGCTTCGGGAGTGACGGGGAGGGGGCGCCCCTCCAACGCCTCGGCCCGGTCGAGCAGACTGCACAAAGCCTTATGGTCGAGCCGGTGGAGGATCAGCACCTGCGCGCGGCTGAGCAACGCCGCGTTCAATTCGAAACTCGGGTTTTCGGTGGTCGCGCCGACCAACGTCACCGTGCCGTCCTCAACATAGGGCAGGAAGCCATCCTGCTGCGCGCGGTTGAAGCGGTGGATCTCGTCGACGAACAACAAGGTGCGCTTGCCCATGCGGGCATGCTCACGCGCTTCGGCGAACGCTTTCTTGAGGTCGGCGACGCCCGAGAACACCGCGCTGATCGCGACGAAGCGTAGATCGACGGCGTCCGCAAGCAGCCGCGCGATCGTCGTCTTGCCGGTGCCGGGCGGTCCCCACAGGATCATCGACGACAACCGCCCCGCGGCGACCATCCGCCCGATCGCGCCCTCTGGTCCGGTCAGATGCTCCTGCCCGACGACCTCCTCCAGCCGCCGCGGCCGCAATTTGTCGGCGAGCGGGGCATTCTCATGGATCGTGTCGGGAGCGGCTTCGGGTTCGAAACCGGCGAAGAGGTCGGCCATGGGAGGAAGATAGGCGTTCCGCCGAAGAAATCCCAGCGGACCGGCACGACGCTAAAGATATATCTTGACGCCATCGATTTAAGATATATCTTAGAGATATCTGCTACCACTGAGGAATCCAGAGATGTTCGTATATTTTGAGAAAAGCGGTCACGGCTGCCATTCGGGGATGCACCACGGCATGCACCGCGGTTGGGGTCGTCATGCGCGTCATTGGGGCGGGCGCGATTCGCGTGGCGAGGGCCGCCGCCGCCGGATGTTCGACGGCGGCGAACTTCGCCTCGTCCTGCTCAAGCTGATCGCCGACGAGCCGCGCCACGGCTACGACCTGATCCGCCAGATCGAGGCGATGACCGGCGGCGCCTATGCGCCGAGCCCGGGGGTGGTCTATCCGACCATCACGCTGCTTGACGACATGGGCTTGATCGAGGCGCGGCAGAGCGAAGGCGCCAAGAAACTGTTCGCCGTCACCGAGGCCGGCACCGCCGAGCTCGATGCCAATGCCGAACTGGTCGCGACGCTGATCGCGCGGCTGACGGCGTTGGGCGAAGATCGCCAAAAGACCGATTCGAGCTCGATCCGTCGCGCGATGGGCAATTTGCGCGAGGTGCTGATGAACCGACTGCGGGAAGGCGACGTTGACGCCGATATGCTCCACCGGGTCGTCGCGCTGATCGACGAGACCGCGCAGAAGATCGAAAGGCTCTCACCGCGATGAAGGCCTCTGCCACCGCGCGCGTCCCGACCGCGCACGCCAGCCGGTATCTCCAGCAATTGTGCAAGCATTGGCAGCACAATCTGGTGGTCGAATTCACCACAGATCACGGCACCGTCGTGTTCCCCAGGGACGCGCGCGGGGCCGACTGGCCGGGCGACGCGCTGGTGACGTTCGACGCGTCGGCCGACACGCTCGCGGTCAGGATCGACGCAAGCAACGAAGATCAGCTGGAGGGGCTGAAGGGCGCCGTCGCCCGCCACCTCGATCGCTTCGCATTTCGCGAAGCGCCGCTAAGCTTCGACTGGGGCTAGCGCTCAAGCGTACCGTTCCGCGGTCGCGCGGATCAGCGAGATCATGTTGGGGATGCCTTGAGTCCGGTTCGAACTGAGCTGGTTCTTCAGGTCGAACGGCGCCAGCGCGGCTTCGATGTCGGTCGCGAGGATCTCGGCGGGCGAACGATCCTGCACCGTCAGGAGCACCAGCGCGATGATGCCCTTGGTGATCGCGGCGTTGCTGTCGGCGAGGAAATGGAGCGAGCCGTCCTCGCGAACGGTCGGATAGACCCACACCGACGCCGAACAGCCGCGGACCAGCGTGGCGTCGGTCTTGAGCGGCTCAGGCATCTCGTCCAGCTCGCGGCCGAGATCGATCAGCAGCCGGTAGCGATCGTCTGCATCGAGGAACCCATATTCTTCCTGAAGATCGGAAAGTGTCGGCATCGAGCGCGCTATAGCGGCCCGTGCCGTCAATCCAACCGCGTCCTGAACTCGTTTCAGCGTCCAAATCCCGCGCCGCGGCTGCGACGGCCTCCGTGGGTCGGGGCGCTGAGGCGAGCTCAGGGCGGTGGGCGCAAACCTCAAAGGTCCACGCCCGATGCGATCGCCTCAAGCTTGCGGATGCGTTCCTTGAGGTCGGCGATCTCGATCCGCGCGCTGGCATTGGGCAGGCTCGGGCCGTCGGCATGCGGGTGGTCGCCGAACGCGGTCAGCTCGCGTTCCTTGAGCGTGAGCCAGCCGCGCCAGCCGGCCAGGCCGGCCACGCAGACCATGCCGAGGCCGGCGAGGCTCGCGCCCGCCATGGTGAGGTAGAGGTTGGGGTCGGTCATGACAGACGTCTCCATGGGTGAGGGAGGACCGCGTCAGCGGTCCTGGTTGCGCAGCTTCTCGATCTCGCGGTCGAGTTGGGTGCTGCTGTTGGTGTCGGTGATCACGCGCTCGAGCACGGCGATGCGCTCCTTGAGCCCGCGAATGTCCTCGCGAAGCTTCTGGTTCTCCGCCGTGGTCGCGTTGTCGCGCAGGCTGAATTCGTTGCCCATCTTGTCGCGGCCGACGCCCATCCTGGCGCGGATGATGCCGCCGATCGTCACGATGAGAACGATGCCGATCACCATTTCGAAGGGGTTCATGTGCGTAGCTCCTGAGCGGCGATGCAAGTTATTCGGCGGGCTGGACCTGCGCCTCGCGCATGGCGCGGCGGCGGGGGCGATCGACCCGTTCGGTCAGCCAGACCGCGATGCCGGTCGGGATGCCGACGATGACGGTGATGATAAGCAGAACCATTGTGGCTTCCTCAGTTGAGCGGCGCGGGTGTGTCGCGCAGCTTTTCGATTTCATCCGCGACGTCGATGCCGCGGTCGGTGATGATGCGTTCGAGCACGCGCATGCGCTGTTCGAGCCGTTCGGTCTGGGCGGCGTATTGCGCCGCCTTTTCGGCGACCAGATTGGCTTTGAGGTCGAGCTGGCGGTGGCGATAGGCGAACCAGGGCTTGACGAAGACCCCGCCGACGATCGCGACCATGCCGCAGGAAATTCCGAGAATCGGGATGAGCAATGGGCTGATCATGGCTTTTGTCCTCAGTCTTGGCTGCGCAGTTCGTCGATCTCGCGAGCGACGCGCTCGGCGGGGTCGGTGGCGATGCGCTCGAGCACCCGGAGGCGTTCCTCGAGCCGGCCGATCTGCCCGGTCAGGCGCTCGTTCTCGGTCGACAGCAGGTCGATCTTGCGCTGCGCCTCCAGGTCGGTCTCGGCATCGCCGCGGTGACGGTTGCGCCGACTGTGGCGGTCTTCCAGCGGAAGCCCATGCTTGGCGCGGATCGACATCTTCAGGATGCCGCCCATCATCGTGATGGCGATGATCGCCAGAACGAAGATCTGTCCCTTGTCCACGTTCAATCTCCCCGTTCCAGCCGCTCAGCGCAGGCTGTCGATTTCAAAGGCCAGCCGTTTGGGCTGGTCGGTCACGATCTCTTCAAGCGCGGCCAAGCGCCGGGCCATCTCCGCCCGTTCGCGCTGTTGCAGCAGCGTTTCGGCGGTCGGCGCGGCGAGCGCGCTTTGCGCGATGCGGACGGCCTTGGTGGCCTTGCGGTTGGCGAACCACTGGATGGCCAGCGTCGCGGTGATGCCGAACAAGCTGCCCATGATGAAGTAAGGTGTCGGATCCATCGTCACTTTCCCTTTTGGTGGTCGGCCGCGCTCAGCGCAGGCTGTCGATTTCGTCGGCCAGCCGGCTGTTGCGGCTGGTGTAGAGCGTCTCGATGTCGGCCAGGCGCCGGTCGAGATCGCGGAACTTGGAGCGGACCTCGGCGGTCGAGCGCGAGGTATTGGTGCGCACGCCCTGCCAGAACTTCGCGTCCTCGGCGTCTTCGTACAGCCCGAACGGCTTGCACGGGGCGACCCAGGCGGTGATGAAGTAAGCCGGGATCACCCAACCCGAGGTGATCAGCGCCAGGACCACGGTGACGACCCGAACGATGGTGACGTCGAAGCCGGTATAGTCGGCGATACCCGCGCAAACCCCGAGAACCTTCTTGTTCTGTTTGTCGAGGTAGAATTTGGTGCGGCTGGCGGACATTTCAGTTCCTCCTGGTGGGAATTTCGGCCGGGTCGGCGGCCAGCGGCATGCTGGTCTTCCAATCCGGATGGTCGGCAGCGACGATGCGCTCGACCGTGGATACGCGGTCTTCGAGGCGGCGAGCGAGCGAGTAGAGCTCGTCGAGCAGCTTCTCGTCCTCGTTGGTGATCTTGGGCGCCTGCTTCCACTTGGTGACGTAGTGGAAGACTAGCCAGGGCAGGCCCAGAAACAGGATGCCGACGACGAAGACCGGGACAAGGATCTCATCCATCTCAGGCCCCCTTCTTCATACGCGCCTTGAGCGCTTCGAGTTCGGCATCGACCTTTTCGGAGGCCTTGAGCTCGGCGATCTCTTCCTCGAGGCTCTTGGGCGACGCGCCCAGGCCGGCGGCTTCGGCGCGACCCTCGGCGAGGTCGACGTGGCGCTCGAGAATGTCGAAGCGCGAGAAGGCGTCCTGCGTGCGGCTGGCCGAATAGACCTCGCGCAGCTTGAAGCGGTTGTTGGCGCTCTCGAACCGGGTCGCGATCGACGTCTGACGACTGCGCGCTTCGTTGAGCTTCTTCTGCAGCTTGGCGATGTCCTCTTCGGACGCGCGCAGCGCCTCGTCGAGCACCGCGATCTGCGCGCTCAGTTCGGCGATCATGTCGGTCGCCTTCTGGCGCTCGACCAACGCGGCCTTGGCGAGGTCCTCACGATCCTTCGACAGCGCCAGCTCGGCCTTCTCGGTCCAGCCTTCCTCGAGGCCGGAGAGCTTGGCGACGTGGCGACGCATCTCCTTCTGGTCGGCGATGGTGCGCGCGGCGGAGGCGCGAACCTCGACCAGCGTCTCTTCCATCTCCAGAATGATCATGCGGATCATCTTCGCCGGGTCATCCGCCTTGTCCAAAAGGTCGGTGAAGTTGGCGGCGATGATGTCGCGGGTCCGCGAAAAAATGCCCATCATTGTTACTCCTCGGAAATCTACGCTTTACTCGGGAAACTCGAATTGGATTGCCGGGGCGGGCAGCAAGGGGGAGGCCCGCCCCGGCGTGGGGTGCCCATCAAAGTATGACTTTGATGGGACCCGTTGCCGTTACGCCCGGGGGGCGGCGGCTACTTGGTGGGTCTGCGCTTGCGCCAGCCCGGGGCCGAGCGCCGCAAACATCAGCGACGATCCGCAAACCAACGTGCTGGCGATCACCACGACGGTGCGGCCCAGACCGATCGAAACCTTGTTCATTGTCTTACTCCCTGGTGTCTCTACGCGCCGTCATTCCGGCGTTGCCCAAGTGACTGCAGCAACCGTGCCAACTGTGAAAAACGGCGGAAAACCGCCATTTCCGGGGAAAAGCGAGCAGCGCGGCCAGCTTTTTGCTTGCGAAGAGTTGGTAAAATACGCCAAGTGTTGGCCATGGAGCGAACGTCTCAAGTCATCGGCCAGTCGGGCCCGTTTCTCGACGCGCTGGAACAGGCCAGCCGCGCCGCCGCGCTCGACCGCCCGGTGCTGGTGATCGGCGAGCGCGGGACCGGCAAGGAACTGGTCGCCGAGCGCCTCCACCGGCTCAGCCCGCGCTGGGACAATCCGCTGATCATCATGAACTGCGCGGCGCTGCCCGAGACGCTGATCGAGGCCGAATTGTTCGGGCATGAGGCGGGCGCGTTTACCGGCGCCACGCGGGCGCGGGCAGGGCGGTTCGAGGAGGCGGACGGCGGCACGCTGTTTCTCGACGAGCTCGGCACGCTGTCGATGGCGGCGCAGGACCGGTTGTTGCGCGCGGTCGAATATGGCGAAGTCACGCGGATCGGATCGTCGCACCCGATCCGAGTCGACGTCCGCATCGTCGCGGCGACCAATGAGCATTTGCCCGACAAGGTCGAAAAGCATCAGTTCCGCGCCGACTTGCTCGACCGGCTAAGCTTCGAGGTGGTGACGCTGCCGCCGTTGCGCGCGCGGCCCGGCGATGTCGCGGTGCTCGCCGACCATTTCGGGCGGCGCATGGCGGCGGAGATGGCGCGCGATTGGGAGGGCTTTTCGCCCGAGGCGATCGACGCGCTGATCGACTATCAATGGCCGGGCAATGTGCGTGAGTTGCGCAACGTCGTCGAACGCGCGGTCTATCGCTGGCACCAGAGCGGTCCGATCGCGACGATCGAGTTCGACCCGTTCCAGTCCCCGCACCGCCCGGGGGCGGCCGCAGTTACACCCGCGGCGTCGAGTCCGGCGCCCGTGCCATCGGCCCCCGCGACGCTGGGCGATACCGAGCCGGCCGACTTCAAGTCGCGCGTCGCCCGCTTCGAACGCGACGTTCTCACCAAGGCGCTCGCCGCCAATCGCTTCAACCAGCGCCAGACCGCCGACGCGCTCGGGCTAAGCTACGACCAGCTTCGGCATGCGCTGCGCAGGCATGATCTGCTGCCCGGCTAAGAAAGCCCGGACCTAAACGGAATCGCTTGCGCAACGATCATCGCGGACCCATTTGAGCCGTAGCGGCGTTTGCTTGGCAAACCCCGATCAGACCCGAATATGGAGACGCTCCGATGGCTTTCGAACTTCCGCCGCTTCCCTATGGCTATGACGCGCTGGAGCCGACCATCAACAAGGAGACGATGACGCTTCACCACGATAAGCACCACGCCGCCTATACCGCCAAGCTCAACGAAGGCGTCGCCGCCGATCCCAAGCTCGAGGGCAAGTCGATCGAGGATATCCTCGGCATGATCTCGAGCCTGCCGCCGCTCGTGCGCAACAATGGCGGCGGGTATTGGAATCACGATTTTTTCTGGAAGATCATGACGCCCAAGAACGGGGGCGGCGGCGGGAGCCCCACGGGCAAGCTCAAGGACGCGATCGATGCCTATGGCGGGCTTGACAAGCTCAAGGAAGACTTCAACGCCAAGGGCGCGGGCCAGTTCGGCTCGGGCTGGGCATGGGTGATCGCCGACAGCTCGGGCGCGCTCAAGGTCGTGTCGACCCCCAACCAGGACAATCCGCTGATGGACGATGCCAACGACAAGGGCACGCCGATCCTGGGCAACGACGTGTGGGAGCACGCTTACTACCTCACCTACAAGAACGACCGCGCGGCGTATCTGAAGGCGTGGTGGGACGTGGTGAACTGGGAAGAGGCCGGGCGGCGGTACGATGCGGCGGTGGGGTGAGCTTTTGAGCAATCGGTGAAACGGCCGCGGCGGTTGCCCGGGGCGTTTTGCTGGAAATTGCGAGCGACCGCCGCAACCGCTGACGCCCATTTGGCGTCGCTCCGGAGAGGGTTTGCCCTCGCTATTGCAGACATTGCGATAGCGGCTCATCTTGATCGCAGGATGTCAGTTCTGAGGAGGGCCGTTATGCCTATGAAGGACATGCCCGTTGTGCGCCACGATCGCTCAGGAGCGGGAAATCCGATTGCTTTTGCCAGCCTCATCGCGCGCTTGATCGCAAATCGCGACGCACGAAAGAGGCCTGGCGATGAGCCAGAGGGTGAGCTCGTGCGCTCACCAAATCCGAAGCCGCCGTTCCTGGGCGGCGCGGTAGCAGCACGCTGAAGGGCGGCTTTCCCGCATTACTGGCCGATACCCCGTCCGAGGCCCTGCCAGCAATAACTGCCACGCCTGCAATGTTGGATTTCGTGCGTCAGCCTCTCCGCGCGCTCTTCCTCATCGCCGGCATCCCACCCTCGCACGCGCCCGTGCGATCGACGCAATCGTCGCGACTTTTCAGGCGACCTCCACGGCTCGGCCGGACATCGCTATAGTGTGACCCGGGTGTGACCTTCGCCCTTATTCGGGCGGCAGTTCGTCGATCGCGGCATCGGCCTTCGCATCGCCCTCTGCCATCAGCCCGTGCTTCATCATCATCGGCACGTTGGCGAACGCGAACAGCATCGTCATCGGGATCACGCCCCATAGCTTGAACCCCGCCCAGAAGGTCAGGCTGGTGTTGCGCCACACGATCTCGTTGAGCACCGCCATCCCGACGAAGAACAACGCCCAGTTGCGCGTGATCTTGCGCCATCCTTCGGCGCTGAGTCCGGCATAGGCCGATCCAAGCAATTGCTGAAGGAGTGGCTTGCCAGTCAGCATCCCGACGAACAGCACCGCCGCGAAGGTCGCGTAGACGAAGGTCGGCTTCATCTGGATGAAGCTCGGATCGTGGAAATAGATCGTCAGCCCGCCGAACAGCACGACCAGCCCGCCCGAAATCCACAGCATCGGCGAGATCGAGCCGAGCTTGATCTGCGACACGACCATCGCGATTACGATCGCAATCATGAACGCGACGGTCGCGACCAGCACGCGAGCGATGACGATCGCCTTCATCCGCTCCATGCCGTCGAGTCCGTTGGTCAGATGCGCGACCAGCTTCATCAGCGGCACGTCGGGCGCGAAGAAGGTGATCGCGACGAAGATGATCAGCGGCGCATAGTCGATCGCGAGCCGCAAGCCAGACGATCCGTTGCGGCCGCTCATCGCACCATCTCCTCGACCCCGGCGATGATCCGCGCGACTTCGCGAGCGTCGAACGGGCGCAAATCGTCGATCTTCTCGCCGATGCCGATCGCGTGGATCGGTAAGCCGTATTGCTCGGCCGCGGCGACCAGCACACCGCCGCGCGCGGTGCCGTCAAGCTTGGTCATCACAAGCCCGGTGACGCCGGCCATTTCCTTGAACACCTCGATCTGGTTGAGCGCATTCTGTCCGGTGGTGGCGTCGAGCACGAGGATCACGTCGTGCGGCGAGGCCGGGTTGATCCGACCGAGCACGCGGCGGATCTTGGCGAGTTCGTCCATCAACTCGCGCTTATTCTGCAGGCGCCCGGCGGTGTCGACGATGAGCGCGTCGATCCCGGTATCGGTCGCGCGCTTGACCGCCTCGAACACGATCCCGGCGGCGTCGCCGCCTTCGTTGCCCTTGACCAGCTCGACGCCGGCGCGGTCGGCCCAGGTCTGGAGCTGGCCGATCGCGGCGGCGCGGAAGGTGTCGCCAGCCGCCAGCAACACGCCGTAATCCTGTTCGGTGAGCAGATGCGCGAGCTTGGCGATGGTGGTCGTCTTGCCCGATCCGTTGACGCCGATCACCAGGATTACCTGCGGGCGCGGGAACGCTTCGATCTCGAGCGGCTTGGCGACCTTCGCCAGCGTCTTCTCGATCTCCTCGGCGACGACCAGCCGGATGCCGAGTTCCTCCATGTTGCGCTCGAAGCTGCCCTCGGCGAGGCGTTCGCGGATCCGCGCGGCGGTGGCGGGGCCGAGGTCGGAGGCAATCAGTGCTTCCTCGATCTCGTCGAGCGTCTCCTCGTCGAGCCGCGCGGTGCCGAGGCCCGCGAGGTTGCCGACGAGGCGATCCGACGTGCGCTTGAAGCCGCCGAGCAGGCGCTGGTGCCAGGTTGGGGAAGCGCTCATGCGATGCTCAAATTGTCGGGCGTGATGGTCACGGAAACGATGCTACCTTTAGGATAAACGCGGTCGAGCCGAATGTCGGCGAAATTGGCAGCATGCCCACGATTGCCGGGCGCTTCGATCAGCACCTGCTGGGCGGTTCCGATCAACGAACGCATCCACGCCGCCTTGCGCCTTGCCGCCCCCTCGCGGAGCCGTGCGGCGCGCTCTCGCCGCACGTCGAGGGCGACCTGCGGCATGCGAGCGGCGGGAGTCCCCGCGCGCGGGCTATAGGGGAAGATGTGCGCGTGGACGATGTCGCAATCGTCGATCAGCGCCAGGCTGTTGGCGGCCATTGCGGCGTCCTCGGTCGGGAATCCGGCAATGAGGTCGGCGCCAATCGCGATTTCCGGCCGCGCCGCCTTGAGCCGTTCGACCAGCCGCACCGCATCGGCGCGTGTGTGCCGGCGCTTCATCCGCTTGAGGATCATGTCGTCGCCCGCCTGGAGCGACAGATGGAGGTGCGGCATCACCCGCTGTTCTCGGGTCAACAGCGCGAATAGGAGGTCGTCGATCTCGGGCGCGTCGATCGACGAGAGGCGAAGGCGGGGCAGGGCGGTGCGCGCGAGGATGCGCTCGACCAGGCTGCCAAGCGTGGGACTGCCGGGCAGGTCGTGGCCGTAGCTGGTGAGATCGACGCCGGTCAGCACCACCTCGTTCTTGCCGGCCGCGACAGCCGCCTCCACCGCGGCGATCACCGCGCCCGCCGGCGCCGATCGGCTCGGCCCGCGACCGAATGGGATCGCGCAGAAGGTGCAGCGATGGTCGCAGCCGTTCTGCACCTCGACGAATGCGCGCGACTGGTCGCATGCCATCGCGAGGTGCGGCGCGATTTCGGTCACGCGTGCCATGTCGCGAACGATCAGCGCATCGGGCGCCGCCCAGGCATCGGGCGACAGCTTGTCGCTATTGCCGATCACGCGATCGACCTCGGGCATAGCAGCGAAGCTGGCCGGGTCGATCTGCGCCGCGCAGCCGGTCACTGCGAGCATCGCACCCGGGCGAGCCCGACGCGCGCGGCGGATCGCGGCGCGGGTCTGCTTAACCGCAGCGTTGGTGACGGCGCAACTGTTGACCACCACGACGTCGCGGCCGCCGAGCAATCCGCGGATCGTTTCGCTTTCGGCGATGTTGAGGCGGCACCCCAGGCTGATGACCTCGGGCTGCGGAAGGGACGACATGGCGGGTGATCTAGAAGGGGGGAGCGCGCAAGTCCACGATAAGGCGCGCGCGGTGCTCCGCTTCTGGCTGGAGGAGACGCCGGCCGAACAAAGGTTCGCCAAGGACGACGCTCTGGACGCGGAGATTGAGCGGCGTTTCGGTGAGTGGCGTAACGATGTGCTGGCGGGCGGGGCAGAGGGATGGACCGACGACCCGGTCGATTTGCTCGGCGCGATCGTCCTGCTCGATCAATTCTCACGCAACATTCACCGCGATAAGGCGCGCGCGTTCGAGGCGGATGCGCTGGCGCTCCAGCTTGCGAAACTGGCGGTGGCGAAAGGTTGCGACGCAGGGATGAGCGGCGTCGAGCGACAATTCGCCTATCTGCCGTTCGAACATTCGGAAAGCCTCGAGGATCAACGCGAGAGTGTTCGATTGTTCACTGCGATGGGCGATGCGGAAGCCTTACGCTATGCGCTTGACCATGCGGCGGTGATCGAGCGCTTTGGCCGCTTCCCGTCACGCAACGCCGCGCTCGGACGAGTCTCGACGGCGGAGGAGCAAGCCTATCTCAGCCAGCCCGGCGCCGGCTGGTAACAGGTTCCTCGACCGTCTCCGCGGGCGACGTGGCGAGCAGACGCCGCTCGGCGAGCAACCGCCGCGCGTTGGCCGCCGACAGCGGCCGTCCGAAGCAATATCCCTGGCCGCGGGCGCAGCCGAGCGCGCGCAGGCGCTCCTCGGTTGCCTTCTCCTCGATCCCCTCAGCGGTGATCGACAGGTTGAGGCTTTCCCCAAGCCGAGCGATCGCGTTGACGATCGCCGCGCTTTCGGGGTTCTGGTTGATCGACATGACGAAGCTCTTGTCGATCTTGATCCGGTCGAATGGCAGCGCGCGCAGGTGCGCCAGGCTCGAATAGCCCGTCCCGAAATCGTCGAGCACCAGCTTGATGCCCTGGTTCTTGAGGCTGCCGACCACCGATTGCGCCATCGCCATGTTGTCGAACAGCGCGCTTTCGGTGATTTCGACCTCGAGCCGGTTCGGCGGGAAGCCCGTTTCGGTCAGCAGCTTGATGATCTTCTGCGCCAGCCAGGAGTCCTTGAACTGGCACGGGGACACGTTGACCGCGAGCGTCAACGCCGGATGCCAGTCGCGCGCCGCGACGAACGCCTGACGCATCACAGCCATCGACAGATCGGCGATCATGCCGGTCTCTTCGGCTATCGGCACGAAATGCTCGGCGTCGATCAGCCCGCGTTGCGGGTGCTCCCAGCGCGCCAGCACTTCGAAGCCCGTCAATCGGCCCGTCGTCAAGTCGATCTGCTGGTCGAAATAAGGAACGATCTCGCCGCGCGGGACCGCGACGCGGAGCGATCCTTCGAGCTCGTTGCGCGCCTGCATCTCGCGCTCCATCGAAACGTCGAACCATGCGTGGCGATTACGGCCGGCATTCTTGGCGGCGTAGAGCGCGATATCCGCCGCGCGCAGCAAGGCGTCGATCGTCGCGCAATCATCGTCGCTGCGCGCGATCCCGACCGAGGCGGTAATGTTGAGATGGAGCCCGTCGACGTGGAACGGCTGGCTCATCCGCGACACCAGCCGCTCGGCAACGCGTTCGACGCTATCGGGATTGCCGGGATCGAACAGCATCGCGCAGGCGAATTCGTCGCCGCCGAATCGCGCGGCCAGAGCCGATTCGGGCAGCACGACCGCCATTTCGTGCGCGACGGCGCGGAGCAAAGCGTCGCCGACCGAATGGCCGTGCATGTCGTTGACCGTCTTGAAATGGTCGAGATCGAGCATCATCAGCGCCATTGCCTTATGGCGGCGGTCGGCGCGGACGACCATCGCCGCGCCTTCCTCGGCGAGGCTGCGACGGTTGAGGAACCCGGTTAGCGGATCTTTGGAGGCGAGGATGTTGGCGCGCTCTTCGGCCGCCGCGCGCTCCGATACTTCGCGCGCGAGATCGCGGTGCCGCCGCCAACCGAACAGGATCAGTGCGACGTTGAGCAGCATCGCGATGATCAGCGTCTGGTCGTTGGCGCCGTTGCCCTTGCCCGTGACATAGTTCGACACGATCATCGACAGCGCTGCGCTGCCGGTGCCGACGAACATGACGATCGCCGAGACGGTGATGGCACCGCTCATCAGGTCGCGCCGGGCACCCGACGGTTCGCTCATGCCCAAATCCCTCTGCCCACGCGACCGCGCATACGGTCCGTTCGGCGGATGATCGCATTGGTCAGGTCAAGAATGGGTTAAGCCGGACCGAACTGTTGCGTTTTTCGTCGAACTCGCTTAGGAGCCCCGCCGACCGTTCCCTTTGCGAACGCGAGACACGCGCACCATGTGGTGACGCCGGCCGACGAGGTTTCGTCCGCCGGCGTGTTTTGCGTTTGATCCTTCTTGCGTCACCCCGGCGAGGCCGGGGTCGCCGGAAAGGGAATGGCAACGTAGCGATGCCGGCCTCCGCCGGCATGACGGAGTGATTTGATGTTCGACAGCCTGAGCGATCGTCTTGGCGGTGTGTTCGACCGGTTGCGTGGCCGTGGCGCGCTGACCGAGGCGGACGTGCGCGCGGCGATGCGCGAAGTGCGGATCGCGCTGCTCGAGGCCGACGTCGCGCTGCCCGTCGCGCGCGATTTCGTCGAGAAGATCACCGAGCAAGCGGTCGGGCAGCAAGTGCTGCGTTCGGTCACGCCGGGGCAGCAGGTTGTCAAGATTGTCAACGATGCGCTGGTCGAAATGCTCGGCGCGGACGAAAGCGAACTCAACCTGGGCGTTACGCCGCCCGCAGTGGTGATGATGGTCGGGCTGCAAGGCTCGGGCAAGACCACGACGACGGCGAAGATCGCCAAGCGGCTGAGCAGCGGGCAGGGCGGGCGCGACCGCAAGAAGGTGCTGATGGCGTCGCTCGACGTCAATCGACCCAACGCGCAGGAACAGCTCGCGGTGCTCGGCGAGCAGACCGAGGTCGCGACGCTGCCGGTGGTGGCGGGGCAGCAGCCGGTCGACATCGCGCGGCGCGCGCTCCAAGCAGCGAAGCTGCAGGGCTATGACGTCTTGATGCTCGACACCGCCGGTCGTCTTCATGTCGATCAAGGGCTGATGGATGAAATGAAGGCGGTCGCCGACATCGCGCGTCCACAGGAAATCCTGCTCGTCGTCGACAGCTTGACCGGGCAGGATGCGGTCAACGTCGCCAGCGCCTTTTCGGAGCAAGTGCCGCTGACTGGCGTCGTGCTGACCCGGATGGACGGCGATGCGCGCGGCGGCGCGGCGCTGTCGATGCGTGCGGTTACGGGCAAGCCGATCAAGTTCGCCGGCACCGGCGAAAAGCTCGATGCGCTCGAAGGCTTCCATCCGAGCCGGGTCGCCGGGCGGATCCTCGGCATGGGCGACGTCGTGTCGCTGGTCGAGCGCGCTGCGGAGTCGATCCAGCAGGAAGACGCCGAGCGCATGGCGCGGCGGATGGAGAAGGGGCAGTTCGACCTCAACGACCTGCGCGCCCAGCTCCAGCAAATGCGCAAGATGGGCGGCGTCGGTGCTCTTGCGGGCATGCTGCCCGGCATGAAGAAGGCGCAGGCCGCGGTCGATCAGGCCGGCGGCGACAAGATATTGTTCCGGATGGACGCCGTCATCACGTCGATGACGCCGAAGGAGCGGGCGAAGCCCGAACTGCTCAACGCAAAGCGCAAGATCCGTGTCGCGAAGGGGTCCGGGACTACCGTGCAGGACGTCAACAAGCTGCTCAAGATGCACCAGGAAATGGCCACCGCGATGAAGCGCCTCAAGAAGATGGGTGGCCTCAAGGGCATGATGGCGATGCTCGGCAAAGGCGGCGGTGGCATGGGGGGTATGGGCGGCATGGGTGGTCCCGGCGGTGCGGGCGGCGCTGGAGGCGCTGGCAGTCCCGGCGGTTTCGATCTCAGCGACGCGGTGAACCAGATGGGCGGACTGCCCGGCCTGCCCGGCACCGGCGCGAAGATGCCGCCGGGCTTTCAGAATTTCATGAACGTCAAAAAGAAATAACGTCAATTTCAACAAGGAAGTAGAGTTACAATGGCAATCAGCATTCGTCTTTCGCGTGGTGGCTCGAAGAAGCGCCCGTATTACCGCATCGTCGTCGCCGATGCGCGCAGCCCGCGCGATGGCAAGTTCATCGAGAAGATCGGTAACTACAATCCGCTTCTCGCCAAGGACAACGACCAGCGCATCCAGCTCGACGCCGCGCGCGCCAAGCATTGGCTGAGCGTCGGCGCGCAGCCGACCGACCGCGTCGCTCGCTTCCTCGACGCTGCCGGCGTTCGTGAGCGCGCCGCGAAGAATAACCCGACCAAGGGCGAGCCGGGCGAGAAGGCCAAGGAGCGCACCGAGGAGCGTGAGACGAAGGCCGCCGCAGCCGCCGCTGCTGCCGAAGAGGCGAAGAACGCGCCCGCGCCTGAGCCTGAGCCCGTCGCGGAGGAAGCAGCCGCTGAGGAAGTGACCGCGGAAGCGCCCGCCGAGGGTTCCAACGAGGAAGCCGAAGCGGTCGTCGCCGCCGAGGTCGAAGCCGCGACCGAAGAGCCCACGCCGGAAGCCGACGCGGTTGTCGAAGCAGTGGCCGAGCAGACGCCGCCGACCGAAGGTGCTGCCGAAGAAGCTGCCGCCGCCGAGGAAGCGCCGGCCGCCGAAGAGGCTCCTGCCGCCGAAGAGGCTCCTGCCGCCGAGGTCAACGAATCGACCCCCGACAGCGACGCTGGCGACGCCGCGGCGCCCGAGGGTGAATCCGCCCAGGCTCCGGCCGAGGGCTGAGCCCAATGCCGAACGACGCCCCCGTCACCCTCGCCGCCGTCGTTGGCGCGCACGGCGTGGCGGGGGAGGTTCGGTTGAAGGTGTTCGCCGATGATCTGTCGGCGTTCACCAGTTTCAACGGGGGTAAGCTGACCCTCAAGTCGCTGCGCCCGACCCCGCAAGGCGCGATCGCGCGCTTTGCCGAAATCCCCGATCGCAACGCCGCCGAGGCGCTGCGCGGCACCGCGCTCGCCGTACCGCGCAGCGAGCTGCCGCCGCTCGGCAAGGATGAATATTACCATGCCGATCTGATCGGGCTTGCTGCCGTATCCGAAACGGATGAGCAGCTCGGCACGGTCGTCGCGGTCGAGAATTTCGGCGCAGGCGACGTGATCGAGATCGAGCGCCCCGACGGCAAGACCTTCATGGTGCCGATGCGCCCCGAGGCCGTGCCCGAATGGAACGCGGAGCGGATCGTCGTGGCTGCCGCCTTCGCTAGCGCCTGATCGGCGTCTCTTCGTTCAACGCGTTGCGGATCGCCGTCGCCGCGACCCCGGCTTCGCCCATGGCGTGGCTGATCTGGTCGAGCCCCTTCACGACATCCCCCGCCGCGAATAGCCCGGGCACCGAGGTCCGCTGGTGCGCATCCACTTCGAGGCAGCCGTCGTCGCTCGCTCGCGCACCGGCTGCCACGGCAAGCTCCGAGCGAATCGTCGAGCCAAGCGCCGGATAGAGCGTGTCGAAGGCACGTACGCCGTCCGCCGTCGCGACCCGGATGGTGTCGCCGTCGATCGCGATCAGCGTGCAGGCACCGTCGATAGGCTCGATGCCCGCTTCGTTCAGCGCCCGGCGGCAGTCGGCATCGAGATCGTGCGCCGCGCCCGGCGCGACCAGGGTCACGTCCTTGGAATATCCCCGCAGGAACAATGCCTCGCGCATACCGTGTTCGCCGGTGCCGACCACGCCGATGCGCCGATCGGTGACTTCGTACCCGTCGCAGATCGGGCAATAGCGGATCAGCCCGCGCCTGACCGCGGCGTCGTGAAGGTCTTTCGGCATGTCGGGCTGGTTATTGACGATGCCCGTCGCCAGCAGAACGGTGCGCGCCCGCGCCGCGCGATCCCCGATCCGCAAGGTGAAGCCACGCTCGCCCGGCTCGATGGCATCAACATGGACCTCCTCCCGCACGGCGCCGAACCGCTCTGCCTGTCGCCGCATCAGCCGCAGCAGCTCGAGCCCTGGGATACCGTCCGGGTAACCGGCATGATTGTTGGTGCGCGGGATCGACGCGGCGCGGCTCGACCCGTTGTCGAACAGCCGGATCTTGAGGTGGAAGCGCGCGAGATAGATCGCCGCCGTCAGTCCAGCCGGTCCCGCCCCGATGATGATGCAGTCGTCCATCTGCGCGCCAACGATATCCGGATCGAATACGTTCCTTGCGCAGATGTACCGAAATGTATATACATCCCGTATATACCGGAGAGGAATCGTGAGCGAGGAATATCGCGCCAAGGTGTTCAAGTCGGGCAATTCGGTCGCGTTGCGGCTGCCCAAGGCGCTCGGCCTGAAGGACGGCGACGAGATGATCTTGCGCGAGGACAGAGGTAGATATGCGTTCGAGCCAGTGCCGGCAGAGGGCAAGAAAATAGATCTGACCGGAATTTATGGATCGTGTCCTGGCCTCAAACCCCTGACGCGGGAAGAGCGTATGATGGAACCGCGAGAGCTTGATTGGGAAGGAAAGCTCCTCAAGCGTGACTGAGCCTCGCTATCTGCTCGACAGCAATATCTGCATCTACCTGCTCGAAGGATTGTCCGAGGCCGCGCGCCGCCGCGTCGAGCAACACCAGCCGGGGGAACTCGTCACGTCGGCGATCGCTTATGCGGAAGTAGTCCGGGGCCTCGATCTTGCCAACGCCGCCGCGGCGAATCTGGTCGAGGCGTTGTTCAGGGTCGTACTCATCCAGCCTTTCGACCGGGCCGCCGCCAATGCTTATCGCACGATCCCATTCAAGCGAGGCCGGTTCGATCGGTTGATCGGTGCGCATGCGCTGGCACTCGATCTCACCATGGTAACCAACAATGAGGACGATTTTCGCGACATCCCCGGCCTTCGCCTAGAGAATTGGACGCGATGACCTTCGCTGTCACCGTACTGACGCTCTATCCCGAGATGTTTCCCGGTCCGCTCGGCGTATCGCTCGCCGGACGCGCGTCGAGCGAAGGTCGATGGTCGCTCGACGCGGTCAACATCCGCGATTTCGCGGCCGACAAGCATCGGACGGTCGACGACACGCCTGCCGGGGGCGGGGCGGGGATGGTGTTGCGCGCGGATGTGCTGGCGGCGGCGATCGACGGCGTCGCGGACGGCCGCCCGATCCTGGCGATGACGCCGCGTGGCGCGCCGCTTACCCAGGCCCGCATTCGCGATCTCGCAAGCGGCCCCGGCGCAATCGTCATGTGCGGGCGTTTTGAGGGGTTTGACGAGCGAATATTCGAGGCTCGCGCCATCGAGCAAGTGTCGATCGGCGACTATGTCCTGTCGGGCGGGGAGATGGGCGCGCTGGTGCTGCTCGACGCTTGCATTCGGCTGCTTCCCGGCGTAATGGGCGCGCCTTCCAGCGGCGTGGACGAGAGCTTCGAAACCGGGCTGCTCGAATACCCGCATTATACCCGACCCTCGACATGGGAAGGACGCACGATCCCCGAAGTGCTGCGATCGGGGGATCATGCGAAGATCGCGGCCTGGCGAAAGTCGATGGCCGAGGCAGATACACGGTCACGGAGGCCGGATCTTTGGGAGCGCCACGAGGGCGCTCGGGTCCAACCTCCCTCTGGCGCGCGGCGACGTAAGAAGGACGAATGAGATGAACCTCATCCAGACGATCGAGGCGGAGAACATCGCCAAGTTTAACGAGACCAAGAAGATTCCGGAATTCCGCCCCGGCGACACGCTTAAGGTCGGCGTGAAGGTGGTCGAAGGCGAGCGCACCCGCGTGCAGAATTACGAGGGCGTGTGCATCGCGCGCTCAAACAAGGGCATGGGGTCGAACTTCACCGTGCGCAAGATTTCCTTCGGTGAGGGCGTCGAGCGCGTCTTCCCGCTCTATTCGCCAAACATCGACAGCATCGAAGTCGTCCGCAAGGGCGCCGTACGTCGTGCCAAGCTCTATTACCTGCGCGGCCGCACCGGCAAGTCGGCGCGTATCGCCGAACGCCGCGACACGCGTCCGGCCAAGGGCGAAGCGGCCGCCGAGTAATCGCTCGAGGCCTTTCGCAAGAATTGAGGGCGTCGGCGCGATCCGGCGCCCTTTTTCATTCGCGCCGGCGCGCGCGACCACGCGAAAGCGCGGTTGCGTTCGGCCGCGCAGCATTGGATGATCGACGTCGCAATTGGGGGGCGATCGTTGGAGATTCATAAACCGAAACCGGTTCACGGCTGGGGCGGCTTTCTGGGCGAAGTCGGGATCATCGTGCTGGGTGTGCTGATCGCGCTCGGCGCCGAGCAGGTCGTGCGGTCGATCGAGTGGAGCCACAAGATCCATGCCGCCGAGGAAGCGATGCTAACCGAGCTCAGCACCGACGACGGGCCGCAAGCCTATGCTCGCCGCGGGATGGATGCCTGCGTGCACAAGGCGCTCGACGGCATCCAGCAAGCGGTGGAACGCGGTGCTCCGCGCGCCGAAGTGGTCGCGAACATCGAGCGGTATGCGGTCCCATTCTGGACGTGGGACGAATTCGCCTATCGCGCGATGATCGCGTCGGACCTGACCGCGCACATTCCACACGACCGGCTCAACCAATGGACGATGGCCTATGCGACCGTGCCTGCGCTCGACCGGCTCAACGGCAAGGAGTTCGACGACAGCGCCAATCTCACGGCGCTGCGGCGCAATGGCGGGCCATTGTCCGACGCGGAGCGCGACCGCTTGCTGCTCGCGGTCGAAGTGGCGCGCCACGACGAAGCCGCGATCATGGCCAGCTTGCGAGTCATGATTCCGGCGATGGAAAAGACCGGCGCGCGGCTGAATCCGGAAGGCGAGGCGATCGTGCGCAAGTACATCACGCTCAATCCCGGATGCTCCGCGACCCCGGCGAAGGCCGCCTCGGCATCCGGCTGAGACTGGGCGCGCTTGACGCGCGGGCGCAGCAGGCGCAGCCCTTTGCCGAAACCGGGGAGGGAAAAATGGACCGATCGACAATTGCTCGCGCGACGCTTGCCGGGCTCGCGATGATGACGGTGACCGGGTGTCACCATAAGTGGGGCGGCGAGCATCACGCCGATGCGGCGAAGACCGCCGACGAAGCCAAGGCGGTTATCGCCGCAGTCTCCGCCACCTACAACGCGCACGATGCGGCCAAGGCGGCGAGCTATGACGCGTCGGACTATGTCAGCATGTTCCACGGCCAGCCGAACGGGGTTGGCCCAGCCGCCGACGAAGCGGCGATGAAGCAGCAGTTCACCGACCCCGCCACGCGGTTCGACCTGAGCGTCCAGAACGTCGATGTCGCGCGGTCGGGCGAGATCGCGGTGGTGCGGACGACCTATCGCTACAGCTACACCGATCCCAAGACCAAGGCAGCCGCCAGCGAGACCGGCAATTGGGTGGCCGGGTTGAAGCGCCAGCCCGATGGTTCGATGAAGCTCGCCTGGTCGATCGGGGCGGGCACGCCGGCGGCACCGGCGGCACCCGCGCCCACCGCGACGCCCTGATTTAAGAGCGGAGGCCGTGGTCAAGGCGATCCCCGGTCAATAACCGCCAACGGCTTGCGCAGGACCGATCTTGGTGTATTATATTGATAATACACAAGAGGTGACGATGCGTAAATTGATATGGGCGTTCGGGGGGATCGCGTTGGTATTGGTCGCGGCACGGCTCGTCCTGGGGGCCGAGCCGATGCAGCCGGTGCCGGCAGCCAGTGGACCACGGATCGAAGCGCGCTTCGTCCGGATGATAGCCAAATCGCCCAAACCCGTTCGCGCGGTGTCGTTCGATGCGGCGGGCTCGACGCTCGCCGTCACCGGCGTCGATGGTCGTATTCGGCTGTTGTCGGTCCCGGGCGGGCAGGCGATCCGCGAATTCGCGCATCCCGGCGGCGCGACCGCGATCGATCGCTCGCCCGACGGACGGTCGATCGCGACGGTCGGCTACGACGGCACGCTTCGGCTATGGGACCTCGCGAGCGGCGCGGGGCGCGTGGTGAAGGTCTCGGCGCAACCGCTCTGGGCGCTGCGCTTCAGCCCCGACGGCAAATCGCTCGCCGTCGCCGGTGAGGACAAGCTGATCCATCTGATGACCGCCGACGGCACCCCGTTGCGCACGCTAACGGGCCACCAGCGCAACGTCTGGGATCTCGCGTTCAGCTCGGACGGGCAGACGCTGGCGAGCGGCAGCTTCGACCACACGCTCAAGATCTGGGACGTCGCCTCGGGTCGGCTGGTCCGCGCCGTGGGGCATCACGACCAAGCGATCGTCGGGGTGGACGTCCGGCGCGGCGACGGCATGATCGCGACCGGCGGGGACGACGCCACGCTTCGCCTATGGCGATCGAACGGCGATCCGGTGCGGACGCTTGCCGCGGGGCAGTTCGTCGATGCGGTCGCGTTCAGCGCCGATGGCCAATGGCTGGCGAGCGGCGGACGCGAGAGCCACGGGATCGATGCCGCGATCAAGGCGGTGATCGGACGCCACCCGTTCGGTGGATCGAACCCGACCGCGCGGATCTGGCGAGTCGCCGATGGCGCGCTGGTCGCGGCGCTCGACCGCCAGCCCGACGATGTTGTCGCGGTCGGGTTTAGTCCCGACGGTTGCTGGCTGGCCACGGGCAGCGAAGACGGCTCGGTCGCGCTGTGGAGGCTACAGCCGGTCGCGCGCTGATCCGCCCTTTACGCGCGCGCAACGCCTCGCGATAAGCCGCGCAACGCCCGCGTTTCGCCGGGCGATCAGCGGAGTCGCGAAGGATGCGGAAATGGATGATCGGGCTGGCTGTGGCGGTGGCGCCGATGGCGGTGTTGGGCGGCGCTGCAATGGCAGCTGACGATAGTTCGCAGCCGCTGACGCTCGAGCGGCTGTTCGCGAGCCCCGATCTGTCGGGGTCGCAGCCGCGCGCGGTGAAACTGTCGCCCGACGGCCGGCTGCTCACGCTGCTCAAGAACCGGCCCGACGAAAAGGACCGCTACGACCTCTGGGCGCTCGACACCGCGACCGGGCAGGAGCGGATGCTGGTCGATTCGAAGAAGGTCGGCAGCGGCGCCGACCTGACCGAAGCCGAGAAGATGCAGCGCGAGCGCGCGCGGATCGCCGGGCAGAAGGGCATCGTCGCCTACGACTGGGCGCCCGACGGCAAGTCGATCCTGGTGCCGATCGACGGCGATCTCTATCTCGCGACGCTCGACGGCAAGGTCACGCGGCTGACCAATACGCCCGGCGGCGAATTGAACCCGATCATCAGCCCGGCGGGCGGCTATGTCAGCTTCGTTCGCGACCAGAATTTGTTCGTCCAGCCGCTCGACGGCGGCGATGCGCGCGCGCTCACGACCGACGGCGCCGGTACGGTACATTGGGGTGAGGCCGAATTCGTCGCCCAAGAGGAAATGGACCGTCGCACCGGTTACTGGTGGTCGCCCAACGACCGGCTGGTTGCGGTCGAGCGGTTCGACGAGAGGCCGGTCGGGGTCGTCACGCGCGCCGCGATCGGCGCTGAAGGAACCAAGGTCTACGATCAGCGCTACCCGGCTGCCGGCACGCCCAACGTCCGCGTTGAATTGTGGGTGATCGACCCCGCCAGCGGCGCCAAGGTCAAGGTCGACCTGGGCAGCGATCCCGACATCTATCTCGCGCGCGTGAACTGGACGCCCGACGGCAAGACGCTGCTCGTTCAGCGCGAGAACCGTGCCCAGACCGAGCTCGACATGCTCGCGATCGATCCGACGACGGGCAAGGCCAGGACCTGGTTCGTCGAGAAATCGGGGCCGAAGAGCTGGGTCAACCTCAACGACGATTACCGCGTGCTCAAGGACGGCAGCCTGATCTGGAAGTCCGAACGCGACGGTTATGGCCATCTCTACCATTTCGCCAACGGCAAGTGGGTCCAGCTGACCAAGGGGCCATGGGTGGTGACCGACCTGGTCGGCGTCGACGAAGCGCGCGGGCGGCTCTACTTCCTCGGCAACAAGGACGATGTGCTCGAGCAGCAGCTCTACACCGTCGATATCGCGCATCCGGGGCAGATCAACCGGCTGACCGAGCGCGGCTGGTGGAATTCGGCGGCGATGGACAAGGCGGCGTCGCGGCTGATCATCACGCGATCGAACCCGAACCAGCCGCCGCAGACGTTCCTCGCCGACACGGTGGGTAAGCGCATCGCGTGGATCAACGAGAATGCGCTGGAGCCGGGGCATCCCTATTACCCCTATCTCGGCGAGCACAAGCAGCGCACCTTCGGGACGATCAAGGCCGCCGACGGTACGACGCTCTATTGGGAAATGATCACCCCCAAACTCGAGCCCGGCAAGCGCTATCCGGTGTTCTTCCAGCATTATGGCGGGCCGCACAGCCAGACCGTGACTCGCGGCTGGGAGAGCCCGATGGAGCAATATGTCGTCGACCGCGGGTACATCTTCTTCCAGATCGACAATCGCGGATCGGCCAATCGCGGCACCGCGTATGAAGACCAGATCTATCGCGCGATGGGCAGCGTAGAGGTCGCCGACCAGTTGGCGGGCGCGAAGTGGCTCAAGGCGCAGCCCTACGTCGATCCCGACCGGGTCGGCATCTATGGCTGGTCGTACGGCGGGTACATGACCCTGAAGATGCTCGAGGCCAGTCCGGGCGTCTATGCGGCCGGCGTCGCGGGCGCGCCGGTGACCAAGTGGGAATTGTACGACACCAGCTACACCGAGCGTTACATGGGTACCGAGCCGCAGGGCGCCGACACCCGGGCCTATGCGACCGCCGACGCCCTGGGCGATGCGATGCGCATTTCCGACCCGCTGATGCTGATCCATGGCATGTCTGACGACAATGTCGTGTTCGAGAACTCAACCTTGTTCGCGGCAAAGATGCAGGCGGCCAATCGCCCGTTCGAAATGATGTTCTATCCCGGTAAGACGCATGCGGCGGGACGCGACATCCACGTCTGGACGACGATCTTCGACTTCTTCGACCGGACGGTGAAGAACCGGCGCTAGCTTAGAGCGTACGCAACGCGCCGAGGAGGCGGTCAACTTCCTCGGCGGTGTTGTAGTGGCACAGTCCGACGCGGAGCAGGCCGCCTTTGTCGACAAGCGCGAGGCGGTCGAGCGCTTCGACCGCGTAGAAGTGCCCCGCCCAGGCGAAGATGTTGCGATCGGCGAGGTGCTTGGCGATGGAGTGCGGACCGTACCCGTCGATCGTGAAGGAAAAGGTCGGGACTCTGGCGTCCATCGTCGGCGGGCCCCACAGCCTGAGGCCGGGGATCGTCGCCAGCCCGGCGATCAAGCGGTCGCCGAGATCCCGCTCATACACCGTGGCGGCGGTCATCGCGGCGATCAGGCGCGCGCGGCGGCTGTTGGCGGTGGGATCGACCTGCTCGCCGAGCCATTCGAGGTAGCCGATCGTGCCGAGTACGCCGGCCTGGCCTTCAAACGATGGCGTGCCGGTTTCGAAGCGGTGCGCGGCTTCGTCGCCCGCCGGACGGACCTTATAGGCGCGCGGCGATAGGCCGCTGCGCATCCACAGCACGCCCTGGCGCGGGCCGAAGAATTTGTACGGCGAGCAAGCGAGGAAGTCGCAGCCGATCGCGGCGACGTCAGTGATGACGTGCGGGACCGACTGCACCGCGTCGACGTAAGTCAGGGCTTCGCTGTTGGCGCGGACCAGTGCGCACGCCTCCGCGATCGGGTTGAGCGTGCCGAGCGCATTGCTCGCGGCGCCAAGCGCCACGAGCTTCGTTTTCGATCCGAGCAGCGCCTCCAGGTCGTCGAGCGACCAACGCCCTGTGGCGGGATCGAAATCGAGCCAGCGGACGGTCATGCCGCGATCCTCCGCGACCTGCAGCCACGGCGCTACGTTGGCGTCGTGGTCGAGCCGCGTGACGGCCAACTCGTCCCCCGCGTCCCATTCCCGCGCAAGTGCGCGCGACACGGCGAAGGTCAGCGAGGTCATGTTGGGGCCGAACGCGATCTCTTCGGGCCGCGCGCCGAGCAGATCCGCCATCGCCGCATGCGCGTCGGCCGAAAGGCGATCTGTCTCGACCGAGGTCGCGAACGGACCGCCTGCATTGGCCGTGCCGCGCGTCAGGTGATCGGTCATCGCCGCGATCGCCGCGTCGCACGCCTGCGTCCCGCCCGGCGCGTCGAAGAACACAGCGTCGCGGGAGAGCGCCGGAAAGCGGGCGCGGACGGCGGCAATCGGAAAATCGGGCATCAGACGAACCTTAGAGAGCGCTCCATGAAAGCGCGCTTCCATTTTGCCGCCTGCGCCCTAAGTAGCAAGCGCTGCCGGATGGGCGGCGATCAAGGAAGATGCGATGGGTTATCGGGTGGTGGTGGCCGGCGCCACCGGCAGTGTCGGGCGCGAGATGCTCAACATCCTGGCGGAGCGCGAGTTTCCGGCGGACGAGATCGCCGTCGTCGCGTCCTCCCGCTCGACCGGCGACATGGTCGACTATGGCGAGACCGGCAAGCAGTTCAGGGTCCAGAACATCGAGCATTTCGATCCCGAAGGGTGGGACATCGCGCTGTTCGCGATCGGCTCCGAAGGCTCGAAGCTTCATGCGCCGCGCTTCGCCGCCGCCGGCTGCACGGTGATCGACAATTCTTCGCTGTATCGCATGGACCCCGACGTGCCGTTGATCGTGCCCGAGGTGAACCCCGAAGCGATCGCGGGCTATCGCGCGAAGAACATCATCGCCAACCCCAATTGCTCGACCGCGCAGATGGTCGTCGCGCTCAAGCCGCTCCACGACGCGGCGACGATCAAGCGCGTGGTCGTCGCGACCTATCAATCGGTGTCCGGCGCCGGCAAGGCGGGGATGGACGAGCTGTTCGAGCAGAGCCGCAACATCTTCGTCGGCGATCCCGCGACCCCGAGCAAGTTCACCAAGCAGATCGCGTTCAACGTGATCCCGCACATCGACAGCTTCCTCGACGACGGATCGACCAAGGAAGAGTGGAAGATGGTGGTCGAGACCAAGAAGATCCTCGGCGCCAGGATCAAGGTCCACGCGACGTGCGTGCGCGTGCCGGTGTTCGTCGGCCATTCCGAAGCGATCAACATCGAGTTCGGGGACGAAATCTCCGCCGCCGAGGCCAAGCGAATCCTGCGCGAGGCCCCCGGGGTAATGCTCGTCGACAAGCATGAGGACGGCGGATACGTGACGCCCGTCGAGTGCGTCGGCGAATATGCGACCTTCGTCAGCCGCGTCCGCGAGGACCCGACGGTCGACAACGGGCTGAGCCTATGGTGCGTGTCGGACAACCTCCGCAAGGGCGCGGCGCTCAACGCGGTGCAGATTGCCGAATTGTTCGGGCGGCGGCATTTGCAGAAGGCGGCTTGAAGTGACGCTGCGGGCCGATCTCTATTTCTCGTTCCGCAGCCCGTATTCGTACCTCGCTCTGCCCAAATGGCGGTTGATCGTGCGCGATTACGATCTGACGATCGATCTCAAGCCGGTCTATCCGCTCGCGATTCGCCAGCCGGATTTCTTCGAGCGCAACCATCCCAATTGGCTGGGCTACACGATCCGCGACGTGATGCGCGTGGCGCAGCATGACGGCATCGCGTTCGGCCCGCCCTGGCCCGATCCGATCGTTCAGAACATCGCGACGCGGGAGATCGCCGCCGAGCAGCCATATATCCGCCGTCTCGTCCGCACGGGCCAGGCAGCGGCGCGGCGGGGCAGGGGGTTCGCGTACGCCGACGAAGTCGCGCAATTGGTATGGGGCGGGGCGGTCGACTGGCATCTCGGGGATCATTTGGCGGGCGCTGCGGGTCGCGCGGGGCTCGACATGGCCGAGCTCGACGCCGAGGCCGAGCGCGATGCGGATGCGCTCGACGTCGATGTCGCCGCCAATCAGGCCGCGCTAGAGGCGGCCGGGCATTGGGGCGTTCCGACGCTCGTCTTCAACGGCGAGCCATTCTTCGGCCAGGATCGCATCGACCTGGCGCTGTGGCGGATGAAGCAGGCCGGACTGGAGCGCAGAGCGTGACGGTCACCGGGCAATGCCGCTGCGGCGCGTGCCGCTATGAAATCGCGGTCGACGCGCTGCCCCCGGTCTATGCCTGTCATTGCCATATTTGCCAACGTGTGTCGGGCAGCGCGTTTAGCGTCCAGGCGCTGGTGCCCGAGGGGGCAGTCACCGTCAGCGGGCCGATCGTCACCCGCGAAATCACCACCGACGACCGCACGTCGGTCCAGCGCTTCTGCGGCGAATGCCTAGCGCGCATCTACAACACCAACACCCGAGGCCCAGGCATCGCCGTGGTGCGTGCCGGTACGCTCGACCGATCGGAGGAACTGGTGTGCAAGGCGCATATCTTCACCGCGTACAAGCAAGCGTGGGTCGATCTGCCCGAGGGCGTTCCGCAATGGCCCGAAATGGCGCCGACGGAGCAATTCGTCGCCGCGCTGCGGGGCTGAACGCGCCTATTCGGCGTGCACCACTTCGATCTTGCCCTTGGGCTTCTTGAGCAGCAGCACCAGCGGCAGCACGATGATCGAAATCCACGCCATCAGGTAGAAATCGTCGATATACGCGATCATCGCCGCCTGTTGATTGACCATCCCGTCGATCATCCCGAACACGGCATCGGACGCGACGCCGAACTGGGACAGCTGGTTGATGGCCATGCCCGGAACCAGCTTATCGGTAATATGCTGGGCGAGGTCGGCATGGCTGACCTGAATGTTGCGCGCAAGGAACACGGTGACCATCGAAATGCCCGCGGACTGGCCGATTGAGCGCATCAGGTTGAGCAAGCTTGCGCCGTCGGTACGATATTGTTGATCGAGCGTCGCGAAGGCGAGGCTGTTGAGCGGCATGAACACCAGCCCCATGCCCAGGCCCTGGACGAAGCCCGAGACGATCACTGGCCACGCATCCATTTCGAGCGACCAGCCCGCCATCGTCCTCAACGACCAGGCGAACAGGACGAGCCCCACCGCGATCACGATGCGCGTATCGACTCGCCCGATCAGTTGTCCCGCGAGCCACATCGTGAACAACACGCCGACGCCGCGCGGCGCCATCATCATGCCGGTCTGCACCACCGAATAGCCGAACAATTGCTGGAGCATCGGCGGCAGAAGCGCCATCGGCGCCATTGTCGAAATGCCGATGACGATCATGAACAGCATCGACGTCACCAGGTTGCGGTTCCTGAACAGGTGACGATCGAACAGCGGCTTCTTCGCGGTGGCGAGATGGATCGTCGCGACCCACACCGCGGCCGCCGCGATCAACCCTTCGATGATGATCTCCCAGCTCGAGAACCAGTCCTGGTTCTGCCCGCGATCGAGCATCAACTGGAACGACGAAACCGCGATTCCGATGAACGCGAAGCCGGTAAAGTCGAAGCTGCGCTTGGCCTTGGGCCGCGATGGCAACAGGAACCACAGGATCGCGAAGGTGAGCGCGCCGACCGGCAGATTGACGTAGAACACCCAGCGCCAGTTGAAATTGTCGGTCAGATAGCCGCCGATCACCGGTCCAAGGATCGGCCCGACCATCACGCCCATTCCCCACACCGACATCGCCTGCGCCTGGCGCTCCTTGGGATTGATGTCGATCATCGCGGTTTGCGACAGCGGATTGATGAATGCGGCGAACATACCCTGGAGGATTCGGAATCCGACCATCTCGCTGAGGTTGACCGCGGTGCCGCACAGCATCGACGAGACGATGAAGCCGCCCACCGCGATCAGAAACAGATTGCGGCTGCCGAGCCGATCGCTCAGCCAGCCGGTCGCGGGCAGCGCGATCGCGGTCGCGATGATGTAGCTGGTCAGCACCCATGTGATCGTGTCGGCCGTCGCGCCGAGCGACGTGGTCATGTGCGGCAGCGCGACGTTGGCGATCGTGGTGTCGAGGATCTGCATCACCATCGCGCCCATCACGCCGACGGTGAGGAGCGCGCGGTTCGAGGTTTCGAGCAGCGGCTTGCTAAGCACGGGCGCCGCCGCTTGCGGGCGTCCGGCAGCGGCGGTGCTAGCCATTGGGTTTGGTATCGACGGTGACGTCGGTCGACAGGCCGGTGATCAGCGGACGGTCGGCCTTGCAGGTGATAGTGATGCGGACCGGTACGCGCTGAGTCACCTTGACCCAGTTGCCGTTGGCGTTCTGCGCCGGAAGGATCGATGCGGACGACCCGGTGCCGGCGCCGATGCTCTCGACCTTGCCGCACAATTTCATGCCGGGATAGGCGTCGAACTTGAGCTCGGCGGGCTGGCCGACCCGCATGTTGCCGAGCTGAGTTTCCTTGAAGTTCGCCGTCACCCAGGGCGAGGTCACCACCAGGCTGAGCGCGGGAACGCCCGAGGGCGTGATGTTGCCTACCTGGAGCCGGCTGGTTTGGGTGATGATGCCGTCATGCGGCGCGCGCACCACGGTGCGGCTGAGGTTCATCATCGCCTTGTCGCGATCGGCCATCGCGGCCTGGACCGCGGCGGGTACGCCCGATCCCGCGACTCCGCTGCCGAGCTGGACCTGCGCCTTTTGCGCGGCGGCACGCGCAGTCGCGAGACGCGCCTTTGCGGCGAGCACTTCGTGCTGGGCGGCGTCGAGCGCGGCCTTGGTCGTGAAGCCCTTCTTCCACAATGCGTTCTGCCGAGCATAGGTCGCCTGTGCCAGCGAGATATCGGCGTTGGCGCTTTCGATATCGGCGGCCGCGCTGCCGGTGTCGGTCGCCTTGGTCGAGACGTCGACGCGCGCACTCGCGATCGCTGCGTTCGCCTGCTCGAGCGCGATGCGGTAGGGCTCGGGGTCGATCTCGAACAGCACGTCGCCCGCCTTGACTCGCTGGTTCTCCTCGACGTTCACCTTGACGATGCGGCCCGACACGTCGGGGCTGATCGAGACGGTATCCTGTTCGACATAGGCGTTGTCGGTGGTCTGATAGCGCCCGCCGGTCAGGTAGAAATAGCCGGCAACCAGTACGATCAACAGCGGCACCGCGGCCATCAGCGCAATCCGGCCCCAGCGGCGCTGCTTCACGGCGGGCGCCTCGACGGCTTCGATGACGTTCGCGGCGGCCACCTGGGGCGTCTTGGTCTCGATCTTGGGGTCGGCGTCAGCCATGGGCGGTCTCGGATGTACGGGGGGAGGGGGAAGCGAGCAGGTTGGCGCGCATCAGCTCGAGCGATCGGCCGAGCAGAACGCGCTCATGCGCGTCGATCCCGGAGAGCACTTGCTCGATCAATTCGTCGCCCATGTCCTTGAGGTCGGCGAGCATCGGCTTTGACTTGCCGGTGAGGAACAATTGCCAAGCGCGGCGGTCGGCGGGGTCGCGGCGGCGCTCGACCAGCCCCGATTCCTCGAGGCGGTCGATCATCCGACACAGGGTGATGGGCTCGACTTCGAGCAGATCGGCCAACGCGCCCTGGTTGAGGCCTTCGTTGCGGCTGAGCGTGACGAGGGTGCGCCATTGTGCGCGCGTGGCGCCGACCTGACGCGCACGCTCGTCGAAACGGCGGCGCATCAGCCGCGAAACGTCGCTAAGCAGGAAACCGAGTGAGTCGCTCATGGGCTCGCATATAATAAGCGTGCTTATAAAATCCAGTTACCGCCGAAAATTATTTTTGCAGTGCAGCAATGAGGAACAGGATGATCCCGAACAGCTCCGCGATCGAACCGCAATTCTTCCCCAGTTTCGACGGCGCACGGCTGGCATGGCGCGAAGTCGGACCGGACGGGGGTAACGCTCGGGCGGTAGTCCTGATCCATGGCTATTTCTCCGATGCCGAGACCAACTGGATCAAATACGGCCACGCCGCGGCGATCGCCGCCAGGGGCTTCCGCGTGATCATGCCGGACCTGCGCGCGCACGGATCGAGCGACAAGCCGCACGACGCGAGTGCTTACCCGCCCGATGCTCTGGCGCGCGACGGGCATGCGTTGATCGAGCATCTGGGGCTGACCGATTACGATCTGGGCGGCTATTCGCTGGGTGCGCGCACGACGTGCCGAATGCTTGCGACCGGCGCCCACCCGCGCCGCGTGGTGTTTTCCGGGATGGGACTCGACGGGCTGACCGACACCAACCGCCGCGCGGGGCATTTCCGGCATGTCCTGACCAATCTCGGCAAGCACAAGCATGGCAGCCCCGAATGGTTCGCCGAAGCGTTCCTCAAGACCACCGGCGGCGATCCTGTCGCGTTGCTTGGCGTGCTCGACACGTTCGTCGACACGCCGCTGTCGGTGATCGAAGGATTTGAATGGCCGGCATTGTGCGTCAACGGCGTCGACGACGACGATAACGGCAGCGCCGCCGCGCTCGCCGATGCGCTACCCGATGCGAGTTATGTCGACGTGCCGGGGAACCACATGAGCGCCGTGATCAAAAGCGAGCTAGGGGAGGCGATCGCCGACTTCCTCGCCGCTTGACCTGACGCAAGCCACCTCGGGTTTCCCCAGAAGACCCGTGTGGGGGCGTCTTACCCACCAAACAACCTGGCGAAGAAACCGCGGCGCTGAGGCGGTTGTTGGGGCGCGGGAGCCGGGGTTGGAGCGGGCGTGCTCGCCGCGGCGGGCTGGGCCGCTTCGGGTTTTCCGGGCGGCTTGGCCTTCGGCGGCGCCTTTGGCTTCGCGGCGGTTTTCGGCTTGGCAGGGGCCTTGGGCTTTGCTGACGCTTTGGGCGTTGCCGGAGCTTTCTTGGCCGCCGGTTTGGTCTCGGCCGCGGGTTTAGTGGCCGATGATTTCGCCGCCGCAGGAGCGCGCTTGGCTCCAGGGGTGGTGGCGCCGGCAGCGCCTGCGGTTTTCGCGACGGGCTTGGTAGCCTTGGGCTTGGCCGGTGTCTTCGGCTTGGCGGCGGCCTTAGGTGCGGCCCCGGCGGACGCCGCCTTCGGCGCGGCCTTGGGCTTGGCGGTCGTCTTCTTCGGAGTCGTGGCCATCGCTAATTCCCCTGTTCTGCGGCTCGCTATGGCGAACGCATAACAGATCGTTTCGTTGCCGTGATAGCCCTAATGACCGCGCCGACCCGATCAGCGGAATGGCGGCTCGTTGAAAGCGCGCAGCTTGCGGCTGTGGAGCTTGACCCCCTCGAGCCGCAATTCCTCGCAGGTCTGGATGCCGATCCGCATATGCTCGGCGATCGCGCGTTCGTAGAAGCGGTTGGCCTGGCCGGGCAGCTTGAGTTCGCCGTGCAAAGGTTTGTCCGACACGCACAAGAGCGTCCCATAGGGCACGCGGAAGCGATAGCCTTGCGCGGCGATGGTGGCCGACTCCATGTCGATCCCGACCGCGCGGCTGAGCGAGAAACGCAGCGCCGACTGGGTATAGCGCAGCTCCCAGTTGCGGTCGTCGGTGGTGACAATCGTACCGGTGCGCAGGCGGCGCTTGAGCTCTTCGCCCGACTGGCCGCTGATGATCTCCGCCGCGCGTGCCATCGCGACCTGGATCTCGGCGATCGCAGGGACCGGGATTTCGGGCGGCAGAACGTCGTCGAGGATATGATCGTCGCGTAGATAAGCGTGCGCGAGGACGTAATCGCCGATCCGTTGGCTCGGCCGCAGACCGCCGCAATGCCCGATCATCAGCCACGCTTCGGGCCTCAGCACCGCGAGGTGATCGCAGATCGTCTTCGCGTTCGACGGTCCGACGCCGATATTGACGAGGGTGATCCCGGTGCGGTCGTCGGCCATCAAGTGATAGGCCGGCATCTGGTGCCGCCGCCACGCGCTGGTGTCGGCCAATGCCGCCTCGGCGTCATCGCCGGCGCGGATCATCACGCCGCCCGCGCCCGAGACGCCGGTGAAGCGGCTGGCCTTGCCGTCGGCGTCGGGGCCGAGTTGCCCGCACGCCCAGCGTACGAATTCGTCGACATAGCGGTGATAGTTGGTGAACAGCACGTAGCGCTGGACGTGCTCGGGCGGGGTGCCGGTGTAATGCCGCAGCCGTGCGAGGCTGAAGTCGGTGCGCAGCGCATCGAACAGCGCGAGCGGCCGCGCTTCGTTGGGCGTTGGCAAGCCGTCGGCGATCTCGTCGCCGATATGCGCGAGCTCGGTGGCTGGGAACCAGCGCGCCAGCTCGATCGCCGACACTTCGTCAAGGCTCAGCGCGTGGCCGGGGTCGAGCACGTAGGGAAAGGGGATTTCCTGCCGCCCCGGCACCGCCTCGACGGTAACGTCGTAATCCTCGATCAGCAGCGTCAATTGCTCGGTGAGGTAATCGGCGACCATCGCCGGCTTGGTCACGCTGATGCGGTAATCGCCCGGCTCGCTCAGCCGCCCGAACGAGCGGAGCGGGGTGGGGCGGTTGTTGTTTCCGCTAAAAGTAAGCCGGATCTCGGGATAGGCGAACGAGCCGTCGGTGCGGGAAACAGGATCGGGCGTGGTGCCGTCGGCGAGGTAGGCGGTGAGCGCTTGCTGGAGGCGGCGGACCGCGCTGGTGTAGAGCCGGTCGAGTTCGGCGACGATATCGGAAGCTTGCGTCATCCGGAGCAGCTAAAGCACCCGGATGACGCTGGCAAGTCGGGGACGTTACGACCCGCTCTTCTTGGGGGCGGCTTTGCGGGTCGTGGTCTTGCGCGCGGTGGACGAGTTCGAACCGCTCGCGGGCTTGGAGTTGGTGCCGCCCGATTTGCCGCCCGACCTTTTCTTGCTCGCAGCATAGGCGCCGCCCGCGATCGTCGCCGCGGCGCCGACCGCGATGCCCGCCGCGACCTTGGGGTTGTTCTTCGCCGCGGTCACCGCGCCGCCCAGCGCTTCTTGCGCCCTGGCGAACAAGGCGGAGATATCCTCCTGTGCCTTGGCCAGCAGCGACAGCGCTTCCTGCCGCGTGCTGTCGACCAGATTGGTGGTGTCGCCCGCGGATCCGGTTGCGGAGCCCGAACCCGTGCTGCCGCCAGTCCCGGCGTTTCCGCCACCGCTCGAATTGTTGTTCACGTCGGCCATTTCAATTCTCCCTGCGAAACGATGCTGGCACGACAACGCGATGGCCGCGCCAGCGTTCCGCATGATGTGCGTTAGGAGCGATTACAGCTGTTCGAGCAGGTGCTCGGCCGAGCTTACCTTGAACTCGCCGGGCACCTCGACGTTGAGCTCGGTGACGACGCCGTCGTCGACGATCATCGAATAACGCTGGCTGCGCTCGCCCAAGCCAAACTTGCTGCCGTCCATCGTCAGCCCGATCGCACGCGCGAACTCGCCATTGCCGTCGGCGAGCATCGTCACCTTGTCGCCCGCGTCGTTGGCCTTGCCCCAGGCGCCCATGACGAACGCGTCGTTGACCGAAGTGACGGCGATCTCGTCGACGCCCCTGGCCTTGATCTCGTCGGCCTTGTCGAGGAACCCGGGCAAGTGGCGCGCCGAACAGGTGGGGGTAAAGGCACCGGGCACCGCAACCAGCGCGACCTTGCGGCCGGCGAAGAATTCGTCCGAACTGACCGCCTCCGGACCGTTTTCGGTCGCCTTGACGATGGTGGTCGAGGGCAATTTGTCGCCGACGGAAACGGTCATGTCATAATCTCCCAGGGTGTCTGAGCTGCGCAATTGGCGCTCGCGGCGGCAAATTCAAGCGGTGACGCGGGAGGCAGGTCGGGGCTACAGTCCAAGTCATGGAGTCGCCACGCTTTCTGGTCGGACAATTTCTTCTCGCAATGCCGGGGATCGGCGATCCGCGCTTCGAGCAGGCGGTGATCGCGATGTGCGGGCATGACGATGACGGCGCGATCGGAATCGGGATCGGCGCCACGATCGACGGGCTGGGGCTGCACGACGTGCTCGATCAATTCGACATCGCGCACGGCGAGGCGCCCAACGCGCCGGTTCATTTCGGCGGCCCGGTGGAGCCGCGCCGCGGGTTCGTGATCCATTCGACCGGCTGGAGCGGGCAGGACACGATCGATGTCGCGGCACGCTGGGCGTTGTCGGGCACCATCGACGTGTTGCGCGCGATCGCGCAAGGCAAAGGGCCGACCCGCTGGATCGTCGCGCTCGGCTATGCCGGCTGGGGAGCCGGGCAACTCGACGGCGAGATGCTGCGTCACGGCTGGTTCAACGTCGCCGGCGACGAAGCGCTGATCTACGACACGCCCGCCGCGGAACGCTGGGCGGCAGGTTTCGCCAGCGCCGGGATCGATCCACGGCTGCTCGTGCCGGAGACCGGCACCGCGTAAACCGAGCCGTCGGCGATACTTAAGGGCACTTCGACATCGGCGCCTTGTCCCAGGTCGCCTCGCCACCGGCTGCTTCGGTCTTGGTCAGGCGCAGCGTCGTGCCCTCGCTTTCGTAGGTGTCGGTGACGGTACCGCGATCCTTGGTGTCGTACGCGACCTTGAGCTCGTTTCCGCTCAGCGTCGCCGACTTGATCGAATAGTCGGCATTGTCGGGGAAGACGTGGACGGTGCTGCCGTCGAACTTGACGAACGGCGATGAACAATCCGCGCCCCAGGTGCCCGCGAACTGATCGGGCACGCCCGCGCCCGATCCGCCGCACGCGCCGAGCGCCAGGGCAAGGCCGGCCGCAACCCATCGGATGTCCATCTATTTTCCCCTCTCGTTTCCCGACTGTGGAGACTGACAGACAAAGCGACGCTCGACTTGGAGAAAACCGCCAGTTCTCCTACCGGTGTGGGGTGCAGCATCTCCTCGACCGCCCCGTCTGGAACGCGCTTGGGACGGACTGGGCGCATCTTGCCGAAGGCGACGACCAGGCGCGCCGGCTCGACCGGGAGCATGGCGTGTTCGGCGCGGCAGCGGACCGATCCGCGGCGAAGCAGACAGCGCTTGCCGCCCTCGTTCCCGGTGGCGGCGAGCTGTGGCTGATCGAGCGCGAGGTATGGCCGACGCCGCCCGGCACGCGAAAAGCGCGCAGCGCGGAGATAGTCCAGATGGTGGCCGAAGCGCTCGCACCCGGTCATGGCCCTGATTTTGCTTTTGTCGAACTGAGCGACAACGACGCCCGGCGATGTACGATCTCGCGGTATTGACGCGGCCGGGGCCATACGTCTCTCGCACCAACCAGCTAGGCGACTTTATCGGCGTGAAACTCGATGGACGCCTCGTCGCAATGGCCGGCGAGCGGATGGCGATGCCAGGACTGCGTGAGGTCAGCGGCGTCTGCACGCATCCCGATTTTCGCGGGCGCGGTTATGCCGCAGGGCTGATGCGCATTGTCGCCGCGCGCATGCATGCGCGCGGAGAGGTGCCGTTCCTCCACGCTTACGCCAGCAACACCGGCGCGATCGGACTTTATGAAAGCCTCGGCTTTCGCCATCGCGCGACAATGATCGCCACGGTGCTGGTCAACGACATATAAAGAAATCTTTATATCGCGATTGCAATGACGCCGGGGAGCGCGTAGGGCGACGCGCATCAACCCGATTCTACGGAGAATTTGACGTGGCCACCGTGCTCGACCGCCCGACCGATTATGTCGTCAAGGATCTCTCGCTCGCCGATTTCGGCCGCGCCGAGATCAACATCGCCGAGACCGAAATGCCCGGCCTGATGGCGTTGCGCGAAGAATTCGGTAAGTCGCAGCCGCTCAAGGGTGCGCGCATCACCGGTTCGCTGCACATGACGATCCAGACCGCGGTGTTGATCGAGACGCTTACCACGCTCGGCGCGAATGTCCGTTGGGCGACCTGCAACATCTACTCGACCCAGGACCACGCCGCCGCCGCGATCGCCGCGACCGGCGTGCCGGTGTTCGCGATCAAGGGCGAGAGCCTCGCCGAATATTGGGACTATGTCGGCTCGATCTTCGATTGGGGCGACGAGACCTGCAACATGATCCTCGACGACGGCGGGGACGCCACCGCGTTCGCGCTGTGGGGCGCCAAGCTCGAGGCTGGTCATTCGTTCGCTGAGCCTGAGAACGAGGAAGAGATCGAGATGCAGCGCGCGGTGAAGGAATTCATCAAGCGCAAGCCCGGTTATCTCACCGAGACGGTCAAGAACATCAAGGGCGTGTCGGAAGAGACCACCACCGGCGTCCACCGCTTGTACGCGATCGCCAAGAAGGGCGAGCTGCCGTTCCCGGCGATCAACGTCAACGACAGCGTCACCAAGTCGAAGTTCGACAACCTTTATGGCTGCAAGGAATCGCTCGTCGACGCCATCCGTCGCGGCACCGACGTGATGCTCGCCGGTAAGGTCGCCTGCGTCGCCGGCTTCGGGGACGTCGGCAAGGGCTCGGCGGCGTCGCTACGCAATGGTGGTGCTCGCGTGCTGGTGACCGAGGTCGATCCGATCTGCGCACTGCAGGCGGCGATGGAAGGCTATGAAGTCGTGACGATGGAAGAAGCGGTGCAGCGCGCCGACATCTTCTGCACCGCGACCGGCAATGCCGACGTGATCACCGCCGAGCACATGAAGGGCATGAAGAACATGGCCATCGTCTGCAACATCGGTCACTTCGACAGCGAGATCCAGATCGCGGCCCTGTCGAACTACAAGTGGACCGAAGTGAAGCCGCAGGTCGATTTGGTCGAGTTCCCCGACGGCAAGCAGATCATCATCCTGTCCAAGGGCCGCCTGGTGAACCTCGGCAACGCGACCGGTCACCCGAGCTTCGTGATGTCGTCGAGCTTCACCAACCAGACGCTGGCGCAGATCGAGCTGTGGACCAAGTCGGAGCAGTACAAGAACGACGTCTATGTCCTGCCCAAGCATCTCGACGAGAAGGTCGCCGAACTGCACCTCGAGAAGCTGGGCGTGAAGCTGACCAAGCTCAGCCAGAAGCAGGCGGACTATATCGGCGTACCGGTCGAGGGGCCGTTCAAGCCGGATCACTACCGCTACTGAGCATCGCTCCGGCGAGCAAAATGCAAGCCGCGTCCGGTCACCGAGCGCGGCTTTTTTGTTGCCGCTTTGCAACACCTTGGGAATTTCAGTCTGCGGCGATTGAACTAGGGCAGCTTAGATGGCTTATTAATGACATCGCGGGGGCGACAACAAAGGGCCAGTGGGATGGTCCGCAACAAGGGGTTTTATCATGCACCTTCGTCGTGCGCGCAGCATCGTTCGACTTGCACTGTCGACCACTGCGATCATCGCCGCAATGACCTCGGCCGAGGCGTTCGCGCAGACCACGTCCACCGACGACCAGACCGCGACGCCTCCGGGCGTAACGCCGCCGCCGGGCAGCGCGACTCCGACTCCGACTCCTGCCAGTACGCAGGGCGGGGATGGCGATATCATCGTGACCGGATCACGCATCGCAACGAAGGGCTATGATTCGGCCCAGCCGACGATCGTTCTCGACAGCAAATCCATCGAGAGTCGTGGCTTTACCACGCTTGGCCAAGCGCTTAACGAGCTGCCGGCGTTCGGCGTGCCTGACTCGTCGCCGGTCGGTCTTCAGTCGAGCTTCGGTCCGGGTCAAAGCTTCGTCAACTTCTTCGGACTCGGTTCGCAGCGTACCTTGACGCTGGTCAACGGCCGTCGCTTCGTCGGGTCGAACACGGCGGCGATTTTCGGTCCAACCGGCCAAGGCGGCGACCAGGTCGATCTCAACATCATTCCGACCAAGCTGATCGATCGGGTCGAAACGATCGCGGTCGGCGGCGCGCCGATTTACGGCTCCGACGCCATCGCCGGCACGATCAACGTGATCCTGAAGAAAAAGTACGACGGCGTCGAGCTCGACGGCCAGTATCAGATTTCGGAATATGGTGACGCGCCGGATTACCGGATCCGGCTGCTTGCCGGGCATAACTTCTTGGGCGGCCGCGCCAATTTGACCTTCGCGGGCGAGTATAATGAGGGCAAGGGCCTTCTCTATACCGATCGCGGGCTGTCGGGGCAGGGGCGTTACTACGACACCGCGACGACGCCGGGATATGGCTTCACGCAAGAATTCTACCCCGATCGGCGCATCCCCGGGATCTCCGAGACGGGCATCCCCCTCGTCGGGCGTTACCTGTATGACGTGTTGGGCGTGAACTCGGTGCTTCCTCCGAAGTATCAGCAAGCCTTTTTCGGCGGTCCCTACTCGCCTGGCGTCAATGGCGGTGTTCCGGGCCAGCAACTCAAGTTCGACGCGAGCGGTAACCTGGTGCCGATCGATTTCGGGAAGACCACCAGCTTCACCAATGCGTCGGGCGGCAACGGCTTTTCCCTCACCGATCTGTCGAACCTGCTGACCAACACCAAGCGCTATAGCGGCATTGTGTTGGGGTCGTTCGACATCTCGTCGAACATCCGTCTGTTCGGCGAAGCCTGGTATTCGCATTCTGAAGGCACCAATCTGCGCGATCAGCCCGAATATAAATCGGGATTCTTCGATGCTCCCGGCGCGCCGGCGGGCGATGTCATCCTTAGCGTGAACAATCCGTTCCTGACGCCGGCCGCACGGGCGTCGATCATCCAGTCGATCAACGACAATGGCTGCTCGACCTTCTACACGCTCAGCGACCAGTGCCTCGGTTACACCGCGAACCAGAATTACTTCTATCTGGGCCGCGCTAACACCGATCTGGTGACGGGGCGCGTTCGCGGTCAGGTCAACATCGTCCGGTTCGTTGCGGGCGTGGATGGCTCTTTCAACGTGTTCGGCGACAAGACGTGGAACTGGGAAATCTATGGCAATTACGGCCGTTCGGTCACCGAGAGCCGGATCCCCACGATCGTCGAACAGAATTTCCTGAACGCGGCGGGCGCGATCACTGCGGCTAACCCGAATGGCATTCCGTGTTTGGCTGGCCTGACCAATTCGCCGGCGCCGACGGTAAGCTCGACCTGCGCGCCGCTCGATTTGTTCGGAACCAACGTCGCCAGCCAGGCGGCGAAGGACTACATTACCGGCATCGCCACGCCGCGCTCGGCAAACACGCAGAAGGATTTCCTCGCATCGTTGAGTGGACCGCTGTTCAAGCTGCCCGGTGGGGACTTCTCGTTCGCGCTCGGGTACGAGCATCGCGACGAGCATGAACGGTTCAACCCCGGGACCATCTTCCTCGGAGCGCCCGATAGCAATCCGTTGGTAGACACGAACGGGGACGGTGATCCGACTAACGATCGCACGTCGTACGGGCAGAACGTGCCGATCGCGCCGATCAACGCGGGCTACAACACCGACGAAGTATTCGGCGAGGTCAAGGCGCAGTTGATCGGACCGGATCAAAATATCCCGCTACTCAACATGCTGGAGTTCCAGGGTGCGGTTCGCTACGTCAATCACTCGGTCAATGGCGGGGCGGTCACCTTCACCGCCGGCGGCCGGTGGGCACCGGTGAAGGACCTCACGATCCGTGGGAACTTTACCCGGTCGATCCGTTCTCCTTCGATCACGGAGAGCCAGAACCCGGCCCAGTCGTACTTCGGGTTTGCGACCGATCCTTGCGATGTTGTCGGAAATCAAATCAACAACGGACCGGCACCAGCGACGCGCGCTGCCAACTGTAGGGCGGCACTGACGGCTGCCGGGCTGACGCCGGCGCAGATCGCGACTTACGATTCGTTTTCGGACGACCGCTCGTTCACGCAGGCCGTCGCCGGTGATACATCGCTGAAGAACGAAAAGGCCAATTCCTGGACGGTGGGCGCGATCTTCCAGCCGCGCTTCTTCCGCGGGTTCACGGTATCGGCTGACTATGTGAACATCCTGGTGAAGAACGTCATCTCGTCGCTTGGTGCCGATCAGGTTCTGAGCAATTGCTATGACGCGACGAACTATCCGAACAATCCGTTCTGCGCGCGTATCCGTCGCGACACGGCCGGTCAGCTGTCGTATATCGTGACCGGTTACGCCAATCAGGACCAGCTGCACTATCGCGGCATCGTCGCGTCGGGCGACTATCGTACGAGGACGCCGTTCCTCGGCGCCGACAGCGCGATCGGGCTGAACGTCAGTTACCAGCATCTGTTCGAGCTCTCGACCACGGCGCAGGGGACCAAGACCGAGACCGCTGGCGATGTCGGCTATTCGAAGGACAAGGGCGTCGCTACGCTTACGTACGAGAACAGCTGGTTCCAGTTCCTGACGCAGGTATCGTATATCGGGCCGGCGTATCAGGACATCAACAATGCCCCGACCTTCCGTCCCTTCAACCGCGAGCATGGCGTGGCGTTCGTCAACCTGGGCGTCTCGTTCGACGTCGCGAAGCGGTTCACGTTCCGTCTCAACGTCGACAACGTCTTCGGCCAGTTGCCCCCGTATCCGTCGAGCGGCACGAGCGACGTCTACTTCCGTGGGCTGCTTGGCCGGTTCTTCCGGGCTGGTGCGTCGGTCAAGTTCTGACCGATCGGATCATGACAACGAAGAAGGGCGGGATGGTCAGACCATCCCGCCCTTCTTCTGTTACCGAAAGGCTTCGTTAGATCACGCCGGATACAGGTTGCACGTCGCCCGCGCCGCGGTCGGCGACGGGTTGTAGATCTGCGCGAAGTCGCGGTTGTCGCGGACGATGAATGACGCGACATAGTGGATCCGCATGGTGCCGAACAGCCAGTTCCCGACCACCGGCTTGTAGAGGTAGTTGATCTCGACGAACATCACGCCGCCGTTGGTCGGAGCGCTGACGGAGCTGCCGGGATTCTCCGAATCGGCCATTCCCGTCGGCGCCGGCGTTCCAGCGTTCCCGCTGGTCGCATCGGTGCCCGCCGTGACGGTCGTCGTGTAGGTCGAATCGTATCCGGTGCCGGATTTCTGGCCGATGCAGCGCTGCCAGTGAATACGCTGGGTGCCCGACGAGTCCTTCTCGAGGCTCGACACGGTAATGCGGCCGTTGGTCGTCAATCCGATCCCCGCACCTTGATTACGCGCCGCCTGCAGCACGTCGTTCATGTCGACTTCGCGCAACTGCTCGATGTTCGAGTTGTTGAGCAGCCCGACGCGCGAGGCGTTGTCGGCGAGGTTGAGCGCGATCTGGCTGATCTTGAGGTTGATCAGCGCCTGGTTCGCGGTTTCGATCCCGTACATGCCGATCATCAGCACGATCGGCATCGCGAACGCGAATTCGAGCAGGGCGAGCCCGCTCGTGTCCTGCGCCAGCCGACCCGGCGTTTGGCGCAGCCGCGCCAGCGTCGAATGGAGCTTGGTCATCAGGTGCATACCGTCGCGGGCGTCACGGTCGTTTGCGACGCATAGGGCTGGTTCTTGAGCAACGTGCTGCCGGCAATCGTCTGCGTGCTCGGCCAACCGAACAGCCCCGCGACCGGGAACATCCGCGGGTATGTGACCGTCGCGGTGTACATCGTCACGTCGTTCGCGCCGCCCTGGCCGTTCAAGCCGGGATCGGCGTCCCAGGTGCCGTTGCCGTTGACGTCGGTATAGCACTCGCCGGTGTTGCGGACGCCGTTGCCGTTGGTGTCGACGAACGGTTCGGGTTTGATCACGCTGAACGTGTCGTAATTCTTGCGCGAGAAGACGATCGTGGCGTTGGCGGCGATGTTCTTGACCATCGCCGTTACCTTGGCGTCGATCGCCGCGGTGTTTTCCGCACCGCCCTGGATCGACGAATCGCGCGCTGCCTTTTGCAGCGCACCGTTGAGGATCGACTGCGCGTAGACCTGATATGCCAGGTCGCTGATCCCCATCAGCAGGATCATCATCACCGGCGCCACGATCGCGAATTCGACGATCGTCGCGCCGCGCGTATTGCGTGCAAGGGAGCGGAGCCGGCGCATCATTGCGAAATCCGGAGCAAGGCAACTTGCTTGGCAATATCCTGGAATGCAGCGTTGAGCGAAGCGTTGTCGCTGGCGTAATAGGACTTGCCGGGCGACGCGCAGGTCGTCAGCTCGCTGGTGAGGGTCTGCCCAAAGCCGATCACGAACACCTTGATGTTGCGCGCTTTCGCCGCCGCGCATTCGGCGAGGAAGCGCGCGTTGTGATCATCGGTATCGTTGCCGAGACCGGTCGTGCCCGTCACGCGCTTGTCGTAATATTCCATGCCGTACAGGCCATAGATGTTGTAGTTCGGCGCCATGTCGCCGTCGGTCATGAACACGATGTAGCGGTTGGGCGTATTGCGCCCCGGCCACGCCGCGGTGTCCGCCGCGAACACGCCGTTGGGCGAGATCATCCGCGTGCCCCAGATCATCCCGGTGTCATGGTACGTACCGCCCTGCGGCACGAAGTCGCTGGCGTTGACGTAGTTGCTGACATCGGAGCGGGTCATCACGGCGAGCCGCGACACCGGCTTGCCGCACGAGACATAGCCGCCGCTCAGATTGGTCGGCGACCCGGCCGAGGTCAGCGCCTGTACGTAGTTGCTACCAGTATAGGCATAGTCGCCGTAGACGTAGGGCGAGGGCGGCGTGGACGGTTTGCTGACGCTGCCGGAATAGTCATAGGTCGTGTTGTTGCCGCGATAATATTCGACGTCGGGCCACATCGGCGCCCATTTCTGGCTGTCGCTCGTCGGGTTGAGGTCGGGATTGAGGTCGTTCGGCAAATTGTTGATGTCGAAGCTCGACTGGCCGGCGCCCGACGAATCGATCGGCTCCTCGACGCAGCCCTGCCACTTGGTCGTCGATCCGTCGACCGCGCTGGGGTCGGTGACCGCGACGCCGGTCTTGAACTGGCTCGTGTTGAAATTAACCTGCTGATAGCGCCAGATCGGCTTGAGCGGCTGGGTGTACTCCACGCAGGTGCCGCCGCTGCCGGTGCTCCAGGTCGTCGTGATGTTTACTGCGGTGCCGTCCGTATTGTAGCCGGTGGCGGGCCAGCGCCCATTCATATTGCCGCACGGCGTTTGACCGACGCCGGTCTGCGTGACGTTGTATCCCGATCCGTTATTGGCGTCGCCGATGACTCGGCGCGACTGATAATTCCAGCTGTCGACGATATCGCCCTGCGGCAGCGAATAGCCGGCGTTGACCGTCGAGGTATAGGTCACGAACCCGTACCGAACGTGCGTGGTCGGATCGACGTTGGCTGCGATCGTGTCGTAGAAATTGAGCACCGCGGTGCGCAGCCCCGAAATCTTAGACCCCGAAACCTCGTGCGCGTGATAGCCGGTGGTGCCGTCGGGCCGCGTATAGCTGTCGACCGTGCCGCTGCACGACCCAGCCGCGGTGCACGCCATCGACCCCGTGGTGTCGAGCACGAACATGATGTCGGTATCGGCGATGTCGTAGCGGGCCTGACACGTCACGTTGAGCGTGACGTCGGGCATGTTGAACATCTTCATCAGCGACATCGGCACATTGGCGGACGCCACGCCCGAAACTTGCTGGTCGGTCGTCTTGGACGGGGTGAAACTGACCGAATTGGTCTTCATCCAGCCCGAATTGAAATTGTTGTTGAAGAAGGTGTTCGCTTCCGCAGTCGCAGTAGCGTCGAGGGTCGTCGAAGCCGACGACGTCATCGCCTTGCGCCCCGCAAGCACGCCGGCGTCGCAAGCCTGTTGCAGCCGCACCTTGACGACGTAGAGTCGCGCGGTGTCGATGCCCGAACCCACCAATGCGCAGATCGGGATGAGGGCGATCGCCATCATCGCGAGCGTGTTGCCGCTTACATCTCGGCGCAGACGCCCGAGAGTGCCTCGCCTTTGTCGGCTGTTCGATCCGATCATACTGCCCGTACCGCCCGATAAGGTCCCACGAGCCTGCGCTATGGAGGAGCAAGGGATAACCGGGGCTAAAGCGGAATGGTTAACGTTGCGGTGACGTCGATCGACGATCCGCAGCTTGCGCTGGTCCTAAGCTATGCGCCCGCGCCGCGCCGGGCGGGGCTCCGGGCGTTGCTCGCGCTCGATGCGGCGCTGGGACAAGTGTTGCGGACGACGCGCGAGCCGATGATCGGGCAAATGCGGCTGGCATGGTGGCGCGAGGCGCTGACGCGGCTCGATGCGGCACCGCCGCCGGGCGAGCCGGTGCTTCAGGCGCTGGCCGACGACGTCATGCCGCTTGGCGTGACCGGTGCAGCGCTCGCGACGATGATCGATGGCTGGGAGCCGTTGCTCGGGGAGCTCGGTGAGGCTGCGATTGCGGATCATGGACGCTGGCGCGGCCGCGTGCTGTTCGTACAAGCGGGGCGGCTGCTTGACGTCGGCGACGGCGATCCGGTCGAGATGGCGGGGGAGGGGTGGGCCCTCGCGGATCTCGCGACTCACTTCAGCGATCCCGCGCTCGCTGCCAAGGCCCGGGACGTCGCCATGCCGTTGCTGGCGAAGGCGGCCGGTCGACGCTGGAGCCGCAACGCCCGCGCGCTCGGTGCGCTGGCGCATATCGCGCGGCTCGATCTGGCGGGGCCGGCGACGCCATGGCGCGTCGCGCGGCTCGGTTGGCACCGGATCACCGGCCGCTAGCTTTTGCGCGACCGCAAAACGCGTTAGGCTCCCGCGAACAACAGCGGGAGAACGCGCGATGTGGCGATACCTGGCGGGGGCGGCGGCCGGTTTTCTGTTGGTGGTGGCGGGGATGATGCTCCAGGCGACTCGGCCCGGCGGCAAGGCGCCGCTCGCGGCGATGCCGGCGATCGCCACTCCCGCGGAGGCGCAGGATGCGGCCCCAGCCGTTCCCGAAGCGCTCCCCGCGACGCGCGAGCAAAAGCGCTTCGACCGTTACGACAAGGATCGCAACGGGTCGATCACGCGCGACGAATATCTCGCCGCACGGCACAAGGCGTTCGCCAAGCTCGATGTCGACGGCAACGGCACGCTGTCGTTCGACGAGTGGGCGGTCAAGGCCGAGACCAAGTTCGCGACCGCCGACAAGGACAGATCGGGCGCAATGAGCGCGGCCGAGTTCGCCACCACCGCAGTCAAGCGCAAGTCGCGCCCGCGCCCCAAATGCGTCGACAAGCCGGCGGCGGCACCGGCGGCGGACGAGCCCGCTGAGGACAGCTAGGGCGCGATCCACGCCGCCAGCGCGGCGCGCGCGCGGTCGGTGTACATCTTCTTGCGATCGGCCTTCTTGGTGCGCCCGGGGATCGGCGGCATCAGCCCGAAATTGACGTTCATCGGCTGGTAGGTCGCGGCCTCGGCGGCGCCCGTGATATGATGGAGCAGCGCACCGAGCGCCGTCTCGACCGGCGGGGGCGTCATGACGTCACCGCGCAACTCGGCGGCGGCGAACCGGCCTGCGAGCAACCCGATCGCCGCGCTTTCGACATAGCCTTCGCACCCGGTGATTTGCCCGGCGAAGCGGATATTGGGCCGCGACTTGAGCCGCAGCGTCGAGTCGAGCAGTTCGGGCGAGCGGATGAAGGTGTTGCGGTGCAGCCCGCCGAGCCGCGCGAACTCGGCATTCTCCAACCCCGGGATCGTTCGGAACAGCCGCACCTGCTCGGCGTGCTTGAGCTTGGTCTGGAACCCGACGATGTTCCACAACGTGGCCGAGGCATTGTCCTGGCGCAGCTGGACGACGGCGTAGGGCCAGCGGCCGGTCTTCGGATCGTCGAGCCCGACCCCCTTCATCGGGCCGAACCGCAGCGTTTCCGGCCCGCGCTCCGCCATCACTTCGATCGGCATGCAGCCTTCGAAGTACGGCGTGTCCTTTTCCCACTCGCGAAACTCGCCCTTTTCGCCGTCGATCAGCCCTTGGACGAAGGCGTGGTACTGATCCTTGTCCATCGGACAGTTGATGTAATCGTGCCCTTCACCTTTATTCCAGCGCGACTGGAACCAGGCAGTCTCCATGTCGATGCTGTCGCGATGGACGATCGGCGCGATCGCATCGAAGAAGGCGAGCGCGTCGCTGCCGGTCGCCGCGCCGATGCTCGCGGCAAGGCCGGGGGCGGTGAGCGGGCCGGTCGCGACGATCGCAAGCCCCTGGTCGGGCAGCGCATCGACGCGTTCGCGGACGATGGTGATGTTGGGGTGCACCGCCAGCCGCGCCGTCACCCCTTCCGAGAAACCGTCGCGATCGACCGCCAGCGCAGACCCCGCAGGCACCTTGTGGCGATCGCCCTCGCTCATGATGATCGACCGGAGGCCACGCATCTCGGCGTGGAGCAGCCCGACCGCATTGTTCTCGGCATCGTCCGAGCGGAAGCTGTTCGAACAGACTAGTTCGGCCAGCCCGTCGGTGTGATGCGCCGGCGTCATGTCGCCGGACCCGCGCATTTCCGACAATTTGACCCGCACGCCCGCCTCGGCGAGTTGCCACGCCGCTTCGGATCCGGCCAGCCCGCCGCCGATGATGTGAACCTGATGCGTCATGGCGAGGCGAGATGGCGGGGAGAGGCGAGCGCGTCAATCGCGGGCTTGCCCGCCCGGCGCGATGCCGTCATCTGTCGGGCATGACCATTCCGCTGCCCGTCACCGTCGCGCATCGCTGGTTGTTCGGCCTTGCCATCTTCGCGGGCGCGTCGTTCTGGCTGGCCATCCCGCCGGGCATTCCGCCGATCGCGCTGATCGCGTGGAAGGGGGCCGCGGTCGGGCTGCTGGCGGCGTGGGCGGCGCTCAATACGCACAACCGCGACGGCTGGCTGTTCGCTGCAGTGATGGCGTTCGGCGCGATCGGCGACGTGCTGCTCGAACTGAGCCAGATCGCCGGCGCGCTTGCGTTCCTTGCCGGGCATATCACTGCCACGATCCTCTACTGGCGTTATCGCCGCACGGCTCTGACGCCGAGCCAGCGCATATTGGCGCTGCTATTGCTGGTCGCGACACCGGCGATTGCATTCCTGCTGCCGAGCGACCGCACGGTGGCGATCGGCTTCGCGATCTATGCAATCGGCCTCGGCGCAATGGCGGCGAGCGCCTGGGCGAGCCGATTCCCGCGCTACAAGGTCGGGTTGGGCGCGGTGCTGTTCGTCGCATCCGACTTGCTGATTTTCGCGCGGATGGGTCCGCTCGCGAACTCGATGGCGCCGGGGCTGTTGATCTGGCCGCTCTACGTCGCGGGGCAGGTGCTGATCGCGCTCGGCGTGGTCACCACGCTCGTCAAATGGAAGAACGATGACGATCTACACCATCGGCTATGAAGCCACGACGATGGACGCGTTCCTCGCCGCGCTCAAGGCGGCGGGGGTCGAGCGGGTGATCGACGTTCGCGCGCTGCCGCTGTCGCGCCGGCCGGGCTTCTCGAAGAATTCGCTTGCGGCGACGCTCAAGGATGCCGGGATCGAATACATCCACCTCAAGGCGCTCGGCACGCCCAAGCCGGGCCGCGATGCGGCGAAGAAGGGCGACTGGCGGACGATGGAAGCGGTCTATGCCGGCCAGCTCCATCTGCCGGAAGCGCAGGCCGAAGCGGCGCGGATGCGCGATCTTGCGGCGGAAAAGCCATCGGCGCTGTTGTGTTTCGAGCGCGACCCGCAGCATTGCCACCGCACGATGCTGCTGCGCGAGGAAGGCGAGGGCGAAGAGGTCGTCGACCTGTTCGCCTAGCGCACCGCGAGGCTAACCGGCGACCGGCAGGCGGACATTGCCCTCATCGTCGCGCTCGAGCGGGCTGTAGGCAACGACCACCTCGAGCGGCATCGCGCCGTAGATGTGCGGGAACAGCGCGCCGCCGCGCGATTCCTCCCAGCGCACGGCGTCGCCGAGCGCTTCGAGATCGATCGCGGCTACCCATAGATCGCTCTGCCCGGCGAAATGCTTGTCGACCGTCTCCGTCAGCTGATCACGCGTCGACAGGTGGATATAGCCGTCGGCCAGGTCGACCGGTGCGCCCTGGAAGGCATCCGCCTCCAGGTCGCGCATCTGCTCCGCGGTCAGCACCTTGTACGCCGTCGTCGGGCGCGCGGACGCGACGGGGCTCATTCGCCATCCTCCGGACCCGCGGCGCTATCTTCCGCCGTGTCCGCACCGCTATCGGGCGCGATCTCGCGATCTTCGGGCAAGGTCAGGTCGGCTTCGGCGTCGCCTTCGCTTTCCTCGATCCGAGCCGCGGAGACGACGTGTTCGTCGTCGGCGACGTTGAACAGCCGCACGCCCGCCGAGTTGCGCCCGATCACGCGTAGATCGCCGAGCGACATGCGGATCAGCTTGGCCTGGTCGGTAACCAGCATCAGCTGATGCCCCTTGCTCGCCGGGAAGCTGGCGACGACCGGGCCGTTGCGCGCGATATTGTCGATGTTGGTGATGCCCTGGCCGCCGCGGCCGGTGCGGCGATATTCGTACGCCGACGACAGCTTGCCATAGCCGTTGGCGCACACCGTCAGGATGAATTGCTCTTTGGCCTTGAGCTCCTCGAACCGCGCCTGGTCGCGCATCTCGCCGTCCTTCTCCGGCTTCCAGGGCGCGAAGCGAAGATACTCCTCGCGCTCTTCCTGATCGCGAACTCCGACGCGGTGAAGGATCGACAGCGAGATCACTTGGTCGCCCCTGCCGAGCCGCATGCCGCGCACGCCCGTCGAGTTGCGGCTCTGAAACGCGCGCACGTCGTCGCCTGCGAAGCGGATCGCCTTGCCCTGGCGCGTCGCCAGCAGGACGTCGTCCTCGTCGTCGAGCAATGCGACGCCGATCAGCCGGTCATCCTCGTCCTCCCCCTCGAACTTCATCGCGATCTTGCCGTTCGACGGTACGTTGGTGAACGCGTCCATCGAGTTGCGGCGCACCGATCCCTTGGCCGTCGCGAACATGACGTGGAGCTTGCCCCACTCATTCTCGTCCTCGGGCAGCGGCAGCACGGTCGAGATCGCCTCGCCTTCGGCCAGCGGGAGGAGGTTGATCATCGGCCGCCCACGCGTGTTGGCGCCTCCTTCGGGCAGGCGCCACACCTTCATCCGGTACACGCGGCCGAGCGTCGAGAAGAACAGCACCGGCGTGTGCGTGCTCGTCACGAACATCTCGGTGACGACGTCTTCTTCCTTGGTCGCCATCCCGGCGCGGCCCTTGCCGCCGCGGTTCTGCGCGCGGAACGTGTCGAGCGTCGTGCGCTTGATATAGCCCTGCATGGTCACGGTGACGACCATCTCTTCGCGCTCGATCAGGTCCTCATCCTCGATTCCGTCGGCCGCGGCGGCGATTTCGGTACGGCGCGGGGTCGCGAACTGCTCACGGACGTCGACCAGTTCCTCGCGCATCACTTCGTACAGCCGCACGCGGTTGGCGAGAATCTCGAGCAGTTCGGCGATCGACGAAGCGAGCTGCTGCAACTCGCCTCCGATCTCGTCGCGGCCGAGCGCGGTGAGGCGGTGGAGCCGCAGATCGAGGATTGCGCGAACCTGGAGGTCCGACAAGCGATATGTGTCGCCGGTCACCTCGACGTCGGTCGCCTCGACCAGCCGGATGTACGACGCGATCTCGGCGATCGGCCATTCGCGCATCAGCAACGCGTTGCGCGCTTCGATCGGGCTCGCCGAGCCGCGAATGATGCGAACCATCTCGTCGAGGTTGGTGACCGCGATCACGAGGCCGAGCAACAGATGCGCCCGGTCGCGCGCCTTGGCGAGCTCGAACTTCGAGCGGCGGGTGATGACTTGCTCGCGGAACTGGATGAACGCCTGGATGAAATCGCGCAGGTTGAGCAGTTCGGGTCGCCCGCCGCGGATCGCGAGCATGTTGGCGGGGAAAGATCCTTGCGCTGGGGTGTGGCGCCACAATTGGTTGAGCACGACCTCGGTCGTCGCGTCGCGTTTCAGGTCGATGACGACTCGCACGCCCTCGCGGTTCGACTCGTCGCGGATGTCGCTGACACCCTCGATGCGCTTGTCCTTGGCGGCTTCGGCGATCTTTTCGACCAGCGCGTTCTTGCCCTGCTGATAGGGGATTTCGGTGAGCACGATCGAGCGGCGGTCGTTGCGGCCTTCCTCGATCTTGTAGCGCGAACGCAGCACGACCGAACCGCGCCCGGTTTCGTAGGCCGAGCGGCACCCGCTGCGCCCGAGGATGATCGCGCCCGTCGGGAAGTCCGGCCCCGGCACGATCTCCATCAGTTCCTCGGTGGTGATCGCTCCATTGTCCATATACGCCAGGCACGCGTTGATCACTTCGCCCAGATTGTGCGGGGGGATGTTGGTCGCCATGCCGACCGCGATGCCGCCGGCGCCGTTGACCAGCAGGTTGGGGAAGCGCGCGGGGAGGACCGAAGGCTCGCTTTCCGATCCGTCGTAATTGGGGACGAAATCGACCGTGTCCTTGTCGAGATCCTCCATCAGGAACCCGGCCGACTTGGCCAGCCGCGCTTCGGTGTAGCGCATGGCCGCGGCGGGATCGGGGTCCATTGATCCGAAATTGCCTTGGCCGTCGATCAGCGGCAGCCGCATCGCCCAATCCTGGGTCATCCGCGCCAGCGCCTCGTAGATCGAGCTGTCGCCGTGCGGGTGATACTTACCGATCACGTCGCCGACGATGCGGGCGGACTTGCGGTAGGGGCGGTTGTAATAGAACCCGCTTTCCTGCGCGGAGAACAGGATGCGGCGATGCACCGGCTTCAATCCGTCGCGCACGTCGGGCAGCGCACGGGCGACGATCACGCTCATCGCGTAATCGAGATAGCTCGTCTTCATCTCGTCGACGATGGAGATCGGGGTAATGTCCGAGGGGTCGGCGAGGACGGTCTCGTCGGTCAAATCACTGCTGCTTTCAGGTAATGTTGCGGTTGAGTGACGATATAGGCCTCCGCACAGCCGATGTCACGCGTGCGCGCGTACGCGCGCGAGGAATTCGCCCCAGAGGAGCCGGCGCGTTCATTCAATTCGCGTTCAGCCAGGATTGGCCAGTGCGACCCGCCACGCGCCTTGAACCGCCGTTGCTCCGTGGTTAGAGCGCTGGCGACAGGCCGCGCGCCGATGAGGAGAGTTTGATGAAGAGGATTTCGACCGCTGTGCTGAGCGCGGCACTCGTCGCTGGCATGGCCGGTGTTGCGTATACGCCGGCCGCCTTCGCGAAGAAAAAGGAGGATGCCAAGCCCACCGGTCCGCAAGTCAGTCCGGCCTTCGGTGCCGCCTTCAACAAGGCGAAAGCCGCGTTCACCGCAAAGGACGATGCGACCGCTGAAGCGGCGACGGTCGAAGCCGAGGGACTGGCAAAGAGCGATGACGAAAAATATTATGCCAGCACGCTGCGCCTCCAGCTGAATACCACGCGGGTCGCGGCTGCCGCGCAGAGCACCAACGGCGTCTTCGATTCGACCCCGATGATTGCGCCGCTCGACGCGCTGATCGCAAATCCGATTACGCCAGCGGACCTGCGCACCAAGTTCGAGTTCAGCCGCGCTACGATTGCGTTCGACCAGAAGCATTGGGCGCAGGCGATCGACTTGTTCACCAAAGCCAGGGCGGGGGGCTCGGCCGAGCCCAACCTCGATTACTATCTCGCCAGGGCGAAGGTCGAGAGCGGCGACGTCGCGGGCGGCATGGCGGATCTCGACAAGGTGTTTGCATCGGGCAAGCCGCAGACCGACGATTTCTACCGCTATGCGATCGCGCGGTCGAATCAGGGCGGGCTCCACGGCGAAACCTTCAAGTGGCTCCAGCGCTGGGTGAGCGCCTATCCGACGTCGAAGACGTGGCACACCGCGATCGGCTTTTATGGTTTCAGCCAGCAGCCGTTGGCCAAGCTCGACAAGCGCCAGCAAGTCGACCTGTTCCGCCTGATGCGCCAGGCCCATGCGCTCGCCGACCAAAGCGAATATGAGGAATATGCCCAGAAGGTGACCGATATCGGTCTGCCCGACGAAACCAAGGCGGTGATCGCCGAGGGCAAGGCGGCGGGGAAGATCCCGACGCCGTCGAGCTCGAACATTTCGGCGCTAGTCAGCTCTTCCACGGCGCAGATCGCGGCCGAAGGATCGTTCGACGCACTGGCGCGCAAGGCGGCGGCGTCGCCCAATGGTGCGCTGTCGGCGCAAACCGGCGACGCCTATCTCGGCCGCAGCGACTATGCCAACGCGATCACGCTCTATCGTCAGGCGCTCGCCAAGGGCGGGGTCAACGCCGACGAGGTCAACACGCATCTCGGCATCGCGCTGGCGCTGTCGGGCGACAAGGCGGGCGCGAAGACCGCGTTTGCCGCGGTGACCGGCGCGCCGCGCAGCGACATTGCGGCGTTCTGGACGACCTGGCTCGATCATCCGCCGACAAGCTGAGACTTGAGTTGGACGGCGCCAGCCGCTCCGGGCTGGTGCGGGACATGTTGCGGCGTTTGCCGCAACAGCGAAAGCGTCGCGGCCGGTGGACGGTCGCCCCTTTCTATTTCTTCCCGACCGGAATGCCGGGTTCGTGCTTCGACGTGCGGATCGTCAGCGACGTCTTCACGCTGGCGACGTTGGGCGCCGGCGTCAGGTGCGTCGTCAGGATGTCCTGAAAGCCGCGAAGGTCGCCGGCGACGATCTTCAGGATGAAGTCGATCTCGCCATTGAGCATGTGGCATTCGCGGATTTCCGGGATCGTCGCGACGTGTGCCTCGAACGCCGCAAGGTCACGCTCTGCCTGGCTCTTGAGGCTGACCATCGCGAACACCGTGATCGGGTAACCCAGCGTCGCCGGGTCCAGCTCGGCGTGATAACCGGTGATCGCGCCAGCTTCCTCGAGCGCGCGGACTCGGCGCAGGCACGGCGGCGCGGTCAACCCGACGCGGTCGGCGAGCTCGACATTGGTCATTCGTCCATCGGCCTGCAGCAACGACAAGATTTGCCGGTCGATCCGATCCAACGCCATTGTCTTCTCTCCGGATTTTTTAGGCGAGCCTTCTTGCGGCTAAGCATAATATAATTGCGGCGCGACGCAATCGTCCCACATTGCGACGCGCCAAAATGAAGCGTTGTCGGCAGCGCGCGGGCGGTTAAGAAATGATTGACGGCGCGGATCGGCGCGTCGCCAGGACGGACCCGGATCTTTGCGCTTCGACGACAGCCTCGACACGGTTCTGGCCGCCGACACGGCGACTCCGTTCGGCGCGCAAAGCGCTTGGCGCCAGCTGACGGATTTGATCGGGCGGGGCCGAGCGCCGGCGATGCCGGAGGCGATCAAGCGGCTGCGCTCGATTCGCGGGCAAGTGCCGCCGCCGGTGCGCTCGGCGAGCGCGCGGGGCCTCGCTTTCGCGCAGCCGCCCGCGGCCTTGGTCGGGCTGTTCGGCGAGGACGAGCCGGCGATCGCCGCGCCGGTGCTGTCGACTGCGCGGCTTAGCGCCGACGAATGGGTAGCGTTGATCCCAGCCTTGCCACCGGCGTCGCGCTCACTGCTTCGCCATCGGCGCGACTTGCCGGCGGCAGCGGTGCGTGCGCTCGACAGCTATGGCGCCGCCGACTTCGCGCTGCCGCAACCCGATGGCGCGGCGCCATCGGAGGCACCGGCAATTCCATTGCTCGCTGAGCCGTCTGACCCTATCGCACCGCCCGATCCGGCCGGGCCATTCGCGATTGCCGAACTCGTCGCGCGGCTCGACGCCTATCAACGCGATCATGGCGACCTCAATCGCCCGCCGCGCCCCCCGGTCGGCGCGGCCCCCGTCGATCATTTCTGTTTCGAGACAGACGCGACCGGCACGATTCGCTGGGTCGACGGCCCGCCGCGCGAGCCGTTGGTCGGCGTGCTGCTCGGCGCCGGCTCGGCGCAGGTCGATGGCGTCGCGTCGGGCGCGTTCCGTCGCCGTGCGCCATTTGCGGACGCCAGGCTGGTGATCGCGGGGAACTCCACCGCGGCGGGCGACTGGCAGCTCTCGGCGACGCCTGCGTTCGAGCCGATCAGCGGCCGCTTCACCGGCTATCGCGGCATCGCCCGCCGCCCGCGGTCCGACGAGCGGGCCGAACCGGTCATGCTCCGCCGCCCGGCCGCCGAAGCATTGCGCGCGCTGGTCCACGAATTGCGCACGCCGACCAACGCGATCTCCGGGTTCGCGGAGATGATCGAAGCGCAAGTGCTGGGCCCGGCGCCGGAACCCTATCGCGAACGCGCCGCCGTAATCCGCGGCAGCACGCGCGAACTGCTCGACGCGATCGACGATGTCGATACTGCCGCGCGGCTCGAGCAACGCGCGCTGGTATTGCGGCCGGGGAGGGTGGCGCTCGCTCCGTTGCTGTCGCGGATCGTCGGCGACCTCGAGCCGCTGATGCGGCTCCGCGGCGCCGTGGTCGATCTCCGCTCCACCTCCCAAGAACTGGACATCGCCGGGGACGATATCGCGGTCGCGCGGATCGTCGGCCGCTTGCTTGGACTCGCGGTCGGGGCATGCGCGCCGGACGAACGCCTGGCGGTCGCGACGGCGCGCGACGGCAACATGGTCGCGCTGACCATCGACCTGCCACGCGCTTTCGCCGGCCGTGCAGGCGACGATCTCTATCGGCTCGACGACCAGGGCGAGGGCGCGCCCTTGCTCGGTGCAGGTTTCGCACTGCGGCTGGCGCGCAACCTCGCGGTCGAGCTGCGCGGCGGCCTCACCATCGCCGACGATCGCTTGACATTGCGGCTGCCGGCGGCGTTGGATCGGGATGTGGGGCAGCTTTCCAACTGACGTGACTCGCGACGCCCCCCAAGCCGGGTTCCGGCCGGCCATGCCCGCGGCCGCCGACATGATCGCCTGGCCCGCCGAGTTCGGATCGCGCTTCGTCATATTCGTCGATGTCGAGGAAGAGTTCGACTGGAACCTCCCGCTGGCGCGCGAGCACCGGGCGGTGACCGCGATCGCGGCCTTGCCCGAGGCGCAGGCGCGCTTCGCCGCGGCCGGGGTGCCGCTCGCGCTGATGGTCGATCACCCGATCGCGACCGACGCTCGCGCAATCGACCTGATCGGACCGTTGCTGACCGGCGGCACGATGGTGGGCACGCAGCTACATCCATGGGTCAACCCGCCGTTCGATGAGGCGCCGAGCGAGCGCAACAGCTTCGCCGGCAATTTGCCGCGTGCGCTGGAGGCGGCAAAGCTCGCGGCGCTGACCGATACGATCGCCACGGCGTTCGGCACGCGTCCGACGGCGTACCGGGCTGGGCGGTACGGGCTGGGGCCGTCGAGCTTCGACCTGATGACCGCGGCCGGCTATCGGCTCGACAGTTCGGTGCGGCCCGGGTTCGACTATCGCGCGAAGGGCGGTCCCGATTTCGGCGTGCTCGGCAATCACGCGTTTCGGGTCGGCGGCCTGATCGAATTACCGTCCACCACCGTTTTCACGGGCGCGGCGCGCAGCGGAGGGGCGTCGCTATACCGCGCTGCGGGCCGAGTCCCAAAAGGCCGAGCCGTGCTGGCGCGCACGCGGCTGCTGCAGCGGATCCCACTGACACCGGAGGGCATACCCGTCGCCGAGGCGATCGAAGCGATCCGGGCGGCGGTCGGCGACGGCTTGCGCGTGCTGAGCTTCGCATTCCACTCGCCCTCGCTCGCGCCGGGACACACCCCGTACGTGCGCGACGCCGCCGATCTGCGCGCGTTCTGGGCATGGTGGGACACGGTGCTGGCCGAGCTCGATCGCCTCGGCTTGCGGCCGGTCGGGCTGGCAGAACTGATCGACGCGGCGGGTTGATCGCGGCGGCGTACCTCCGCTACGGCAGCAGGCAGGGTGGGCCTGTAGCTCAACTGGTTAGAGCTGGCCGCTCATAACGGCTAGGTTGCGGGTTCAAGTCCTGCCGGGCCCACCAACGCGCCGCCTGCATGTGCGCAGCGAAGCTGCAAGCGAGACAGGCAAGCGCGGCCGGCGGCGCCTCAGCGCCGTTCGACGACGCGGCTTCGCCGCGGCGCTGCTGCTAATCCTTCGCTTGCCTTCCCGGCTCCGTCGCGGCAAAGCCGCGCCGTCGGACGCGCCGTTGGCGCGCCGGCCGACCGTGCCGCATGTCGCGGCTAGCTTCGCTAGCCGTCGTCCGCGTCGGTGGCGGGGAGTGGCGCAGTCCGGTAGCGCGCCTGCTTTGGGAGCAGGATGTCGCAGGTTCGAATCCTGTCTCCCCGACCATTTCGCGCGATGGGGCGGGGCGTCCGAGAACCACCCCGCCGCCCATGCCATCAATGGCTGTTCTTCGCCGCCTCGGCTTCGGCCCGGACGCTGTCGACGCTGTTATTGTAGCTCGCGCCGGCTTCGTTCGTCGCATTCGCCGCAGCGGCGTTGGCGTCGGCATCGACCACATTGTCGAGCGCGGCGGCTTGATCGGCGAGGTTGGCGTCCATGGCGACCGCGGCGTTCTCCGTCGTCGGCTGCTTGTGGCACGCGCCGAGCAAGACGAGGCCGGCGGCGGCGAGGACGGTGGCGATCTTCTTCATGCGAAACTCCTGCTGATTCGGCGGCGCGAGACATAACCGCGCGGTCCACTCGGTCAATTGACGTGGAGCAATGTCAGTCCTTCGGCGTCGCCTTGCCCCAATCTTCCGGCGCGTTGGCGACGATCCACAGCACCGCGGTCCACGCCGCGACGTTCTGGCGCAATTGCTCGGGATCGATCTTGTCGAGCGTGTCCTCGGCGGTGTGGTGCCAGTCGAAATAGCGCGTGCCCGACTGGTTGAGGTCGACCGCCGACACTCCAAGCTTGAACAGCGGCCCGACATCGGTGCCGTCGCCCGCAACTTCGCGCCCGCGCGTGATGCCGAGCGGCGCGAGCGCGACGCCGATCCGGTCGCCGATCGCCTTCGCGCTGTCCGGAAAGTTGACGTTGAAGCGCCAGATGTTGTCCGCCCCGAAATCGGATTCGCCCGCCATCGCGAACGTCTCGCCGGCATGCGCTTTGGCATAGGCCGCGCCGCCGAACCCGCCCGGCTCCTCGGCGCCGAACCACACGACGCGGATCGTGCGGCGCGGACGCGGGCCGTCGAGCAGCCGCTTGGCCGCCGCGGTGGTGATCGCCACGCCCGCGCCATCGTCGATCGCGCCGGTCGCGAGATCCCAACTGTCGAGGTGCCCGCCGACGACGATCGTCCCGGCCTTGGGATCGGTCCCGGGAACTTTCGCGACGACAGTGCCCGACTCCGCATCGGGCAACGTGCGCGGCGTCAGCGTCAGGTGGAGCGAGACCTTGTCGGTGCGGGCGAAGATTCGCTCGAGCTGCTCGGCATCGGCGACCGACAAAGCGGCCGCGGGGATCGGAGTCACGCCCGGCGTCCAATTGGTCCCGCCGGTATGCGGCCAGCGGCCATGGTCGGTGCCTATCGAACGGATGATCACCGCGACCGCGCCCTTCTTCGCCGCGATGTTCGGCCCGACGAACCGCGCGGCGCCATATTCGCCGTAGCCGCTGCCGTCCTGTGTCGTCTTCATCTGGTTGGAGATGAATGCGATCTTGCCCGTAAGACTCCCGTCGGGTGCGGCGAGCAAGTCGTTGAAGGTCGGGAAATAAACCACCGGCGCGGTGATCCCCGCGGGCGGCGTCGCCCCCGAGCGGCCGAGTGCTGCGAGTGTCAGCTTTTGCGGATACGGCCCGACGATCTCGGCCTTCTCCTCGCCGCGCACCCACACCGGCATCGTGTAGGTTTCGATATGGACGTTCTTGAACCCCAGCGCCTTCAATTTGACCACCGCCCATGCCCGCGCCCGCGCTTCGGCCTCGGTCCCCGCCAGACGCTGGCCGACCTCGGTCGTCAGCCCCTCGACGATGTCATACGCGACATCGTCTTTGAGCGCGGCGTCGCGTGCCTTGGCGACCGCGGGATCGACCTTGACCGCGCCCGGCAAGGCGCGCTGCGCGATGGCGGGGACGGCGATGGCGGCGATGCCGGCAAGAGCGATGGGCGCGATCCGCATGGTCTGTTCCTCCGTTCGCCCTGAGCTCGTCGAAGGGCTGCTTTTTCGAATCGTGCATTAGGGTGAAGGGCGGTGCTTCGACAAGCTCAGCACGAACGGTATTTGTGTTGGCAGTCCGTTTGCGAATCTCGCGTGCAATCGCTATCTGCGCCTTCGAATTTCCCGCACATCAATACGGAGCAACGCGCCGCCATGGCCGCCCAATACGCTTTTGTCATGAAGGACATGACCAAGACCTTCCCCGGCGCGCCGAAGCCGGTGCTGTCCAACATCAACCTGCAATTCTACCAGGGCGCGAAGATCGGCATCGTCGGGCCCAACGGCGCCGGCAAGTCGACGCTGATGAAGATCATGGCGGGGGTCGACAAGGACTATACCGGCGAAGCGTGGCCGGGAGAGAACATCACCGTCGGTTACCTCGAGCAGGAGCCCGAGCTCGATCCGACCAAGAATGTGCTGGAGAACGTCAAGGACGGCGCGCGCGAAACCGCCGGGCTGGTGGAGCGCTTCAACGCGATCTCGGCGGAGATGGGCGATCCCAAGGACGACACCGATTTCGACGCGCTGATGGAGGAGATGGGCGAGCTCCAGACCAAGATCGACGCGGTCGACGGCTGGAGCCTCGACAGCCAGCTCGAACTGGCGATGGAAGCGCTGCGCTGTCCGCCGGGCGACAGCGCCGTCGCCAATCTGTCGGGCGGTGAGAAGCGCCGCGTCGCGCTCACCCGGCTGCTGATCCAGAAGCCGTCGATCCTGCTGCTCGACGAACCGACCAACCATCTCGATGCCGAAAGCGTCGAGTGGCTCGAAAACCACCTCAAGGAATATGCCGGCGCGGTGCTGATGATCACCCACGACCGCTATTTCCTCGACAATGTCGTCGGCTGGATCCTCGAAATCGATCGCGGCAAGTATTTCCCGTACGAAGGTAATTATTCGACCTATCTCGAGAAGAAGGCCAAGCGCCTCGAGCAGGAGGAGCGCGAGGAGAGCGGCCGCCAGACCGCGATCCGCAACGAGCTCGAATGGATCCGCCAGGGCGCCAAGGCGCGCCAGACCAAGTCCAAGGCGCGTATCGCCAAGTTCGACCAGCTCGTCGAGGCGCAGAAGAACCGCACCCCCGGCAAGGCGCAGATCGTCATCCAGGTGCCCGAACGGCTCGGCGGCAAGGTGATCGAGGTCGAGAATCTGTCCAAGGCGTATGGCGACAAATTGCTGTTCGAGGACCTGTCCTTCACGCTGCCGGCCGGCGGCATCGTCGGGGTGATCGGCCCCAACGGCGCGGGCAAGTCGACCCTGTTCAAGCTGATCATCGGCAGCGAGACCCCCGACAGCGGCACGATCGACAAGGGCACCACGGTGCGCCTCGGCTATGTCGACCAGAGCCGCGATCACCTCGATCCGTCGAAGAACGTGTGGGAGGAAATCTCCGACGGGCTCGATTCGATGAAGGTCAACGGCTTCGACCAGTCGACGCGCGCCTATGTCGGCGCGTTCAACTTCAAGGGCGCCGACCAGCAGAAGAACGTCGGCAAGCTGTCGGGCGGCGAACGCAACCGAGTCAACATCGCAAAGATGCTCAAGCGCGGCGGCAACGTCCTGCTGCTCGACGAGCCGACCAACGACCTCGACGTCGAAACGCTCGGCGCACTCGAGGAAGCGATCGAGAATTTCGCCGGTTGCGCGGTGGTGATTAGCCACGACCGCTTCTTCCTCGACCGCCTGTGCACGCACATCCTGGCGTTCGAGGGCAACAGCCACGTCGAATGGTTCGAGGGAAATTTCGAGAGCTACGAAGAGGATAAGCGGCGGAGACTGGGCGATGCGGCGGATCGGCCGACGGCGCTGGCGTATAAGAAGCTGACTAGATGAAGGGCGGGAAGGCTGCTATCATTCGTTGAACCACTTATGAACCTTCGTGTGTGAGTTGGAGTTGCGCATGGCAAAGAATACCAGGCATGTGGTTCCTAGTTCCTCGGGCGGATGGAGCGTGCGCAAAGCTGGTGCGTCCAAGGCTTCAAAAAATTTCGATACACAGGCTGATGCTGTTTCATATGGCAAAGAACATGCGAAGAAAGATAGGTCGGATGTATTCATTCACAGCAAGAGTGGGCGAATTCGTGACCACACTTCATATAAGCCTTAAGCATGGCCTTTGGGAGAAATGTCTTTATAAATTGCCCGTTTGATGGCGAATATTGGGATCTTTTACGTCCAATTCTGTTTTGCATAATTTATCTTGGATTTGAACCGCGAATTGCACTGGAAAGATCGGACTCCGGTGAAAATAGAATCGATAAGATTCTGGAGCTAATCAGAGAATCTCAGTACGGAATTCATGACCTTTCGCGCCTGCAGGCAAACGAGGCTGGCGAGTTTTTTCGGCTAAATATGCCGTTTGAGTTAGGCGTGGATTATGGGTGTAAGGCTTACGCAGGCGGCGCTTGGAGTGAAAAGAAAATATTGATTCTTGAAGCCGAAAGCCATCGTTTCAAAGCAGCTATTTCTGATCTGTCAGGATCGGACATAGGCGTCCATAAAAATGAACCAGTTGCGGCTAATGATGAAGTTCGCAATTGGTTAGCGCAAAGTCTCGACAACAGCACTCCGGGCCCAGCCGCCGTATGGGGCGCTTTCAACGAATTTATGGGCGATAATTATCTCTCGCTTAAGGAGCGAGGTTACTCAGATGAAAACATTGCAGCCCAACCAATGGGCGAACTGATTGGCTGTATGAGGACGTGGGTTACGAACCGAAACCCTAAACACCTTCAATAATCCAATTTCGGAGCCAATCCGTCCGCACGCTGCCAGTTCAGGTCGCGCCTGCTCCACGAAATGACCTCTCCACCAGTCGAAAATCTGTTTCGACGCCAAACGGCGCCCCCGCAAATCCATTTTCCTACACGGCGCGATTATGTCATCCTCGCAACCGCGATCGGCATCCGCTTCCTCGGTTCGATGCATCGGCCAACAAGCCCATGGCCAGTGCGAACATTGGGAACATTCGGCTGAACGAGTCGCAAGGGAGAGGATTCTAATGCGCCGCACGCTTATCGCCTTATTGGTCGCCGCCGCGCCGGTCGCGCTCTACGCCGCCGTGCCGGCTATGCCCGCCTATGTCACCGCCGCCGTCGCCGACACCTCGCGACCTGACCCTGACCGAGCGACCGACGTAAACCGCAAGCCTGCCGAGACGCTGGCCTTCGCTGGCGTCAAGCCCGGCATGACGGTCGGTGAATTCTATCCCGGCGGCGGCTATTTCACGCGGATGCTGAGCGATGTCGTCGGGCCGAAGGGCCATATCTACGGCATGGAGAATTTGCGGTGGGGCGATCCCAAGGCCGACAAGGCGGTGATCGACGCGGCGAAGGGCGGCAACGTCTCGATCGAAGCCGCGGCGTTCGGCACCGTCCGCTTCCCCAAGCCGCTCGACCTCGCTTGGGTCACGCAGAACTATCACGACCTCAAGATCGCCAAATACGGCGTGGTCGACACCGTCGCCTTCGATCGCGGCGTGTTCAATTCGCTCAAGCCCGGCGGCACGTTCTTCATCCTCGATCACGAAGCGCCGGCGGGCACCGACGTTGCCGGCATCACCAGGCTTCACCGCATCGAGCGATCGCAGGTCATTGCGGAAGTGATGTCGGTCGGGTTCAAGCTGGTCGACGAAGGCACGTTCCTGCGCCGCCCGAGCGACGACCACACGCTGTCGATCTTCGATCCGAAGGTGCGCGGCCAGACCGATCAATACGCGCTGAAGTTCGTCAAGCCGATCAGGCGCTGAAGATCGCTATAGCGCCTCGGTCGCGATGGTCAGGCCAGCGATAGTCGCGGCGATGAGCGGCTCGCCGAATGCGATTTCGCGCTTTTGGGCAAACGCTTCACCGGCCGGCGACCAGAGTTGGTGGACTATGCGGCGTTCGACATCGACCACCCAATATTCGGGCACGGCATAGCGCGCGTACAATCTTGCCTTGCGGCCGAGGTCAATATCGAGAGACGTATCCGCAATCTCGATTGCCAGCTTGACGGTCGGACCCTGCAATACCTTGTCCTCGCTCCGCGCGGCGATCGCGATGTCCGGCTCGGGGAGCGAGTCTTGCGATAGCTCGGTAGACGGCGCGATCAGTATGTCGAGCTTTGCGTCCAGCCCCCTTATCGCGGCACCCAATTCGGTCACGAGCGTGCCGTGCATCCGCGCATGGCGGGTATGAATCGCGTTCACCGCCCAGATTTCTCCCTCGATCAATTCTGTCCGCGCATAGCGTTCGAACGCGCCGGACTCCGCGAGAGTCAGGAAATCCTTCACGGTCAATTTGGCCAGATGCGGCGAGGTGACGATATCGTGCGCGGTCATGGTTCGAATGTATCACGAAATACGTGAATCGCCATCTATGCCGTGAACCGCTTGGTGAACCCCTTCACCGGCTGGTCCGCGACGTGCGCCTCGACATGGTCGACCGGCGCGAGCGGCGGGCTGGGACCGCCTGATCAGAGCCCCGAAGTCTCGACGGCGAGGCCGTCGATCGTCACGGAGTCGATCCGCGTCCCGAACCCGATCTTGCGTCGTTCGGCATAGCTCTCGCCGGACGCCGCCCACATCTGGTGAATCACTGCCTTGTTGACCTCCACCACCCAATATTCGGGCACCCCCTCGCGGGCATAGATACGCTGCTTGCGGCCGAGATCGTTGCGCAGCGTCGTATCCGCGACCTCGACGACCAAAACGAGCGAGGCGAGGGGGATCAGGCCTTCCCCCTCGGGCTCGTTGGTGATCGAAATATCCGGCTCCGGTACATTGTGCGGCGGCATCGACACCGAACCGTCGACCAGTGCCTCGAGCCTGGTGTCGAGCTTTTGCAGGGCGTTCGCCAGAAGGATAAGAAGCTGCGTTTTCATCCGCGCGTGCGGTCGATGCTGCGCGTTCATATAGACGACTTCCCCCTCGATGAGCTCGGTCTTGCCGTAGGCGTCGAACGCCCCGAGTCCGTCGAGCGCGAGATAGTCCTCGACCCGCAGCTTCACCGGCTTGGGGGTTCTCGTCAGAGGCACGACCTCGGTCATGCGTCGTCTATATACCGATGCTCGAAAATACCCAATGAGGGAACTTCACGCCGTAAACCGCTTGGTGAACCCCTTCACCGGCTGGCCCGCTTCGATATGCGCCTCGACATGGTCGACCCGCGCGAGCGGCGGGCCTTCTCGGCAGGCGTCGACCAAAGCCGCGACTGCCTCGTCCTCCCCGGACACCATGATCTCGACCGTGCCGTCGTTGCGGTTGCGCACCCAGCCGGTGACCCCCAACGCTTGTGCCTTGCGGATGGTGTAGTCGCGAAAGCCGACCTGGTGGACTCGGCCCGACACCACGACCCGCTGCATCACGCCCATAAACAACCCTTTGGACTCGATGGCGAATTGATCGTCGCCCATCGCCGGCGATGATATCACCGTTCGGTTGCGTCCGGACCGGGCGGGCTCGGCGGTTCGCCGCGCGCGCGGCGCGGTTCGGCGAGAGCGGAGCGGGAAGCGCGCCGAAGCGAAGGGGGCGCGCGAAACCACGGGCAACTCCAGCGCGATGGCGGCGAGGTGTGTTACGTCAGCCAGTCAGGGATAGGATGCGCAACCAAATCGGGAGGCGAGTCGATGAAGCGGATGCTGATGGCACTATCGGTGGCGCTGTTGCTTCCTGCAGCGAGCACTGCGCACGGGCCGGCCGCACGCTACACATCGCTGACCCGCCAGTTCGCCGAATTCCACGACGCCACCGCGGCGATGCCCGAGAAGGACCGCGTCGCGCTGTTCCGCCAGCGCTTCGATGCGCTGTTCCCCGGTTTCTACGAGCCCGCGGACGGCCAGAGCGAGGCGCAGTTCCAGACGAACGTGGCGAAGTCGCTGTCGGGCTTCGATGCGATCCGCGCCGATTACGAAAAGGTCGAACGCGATTTCCCGGTGGCCTATGCCGCGGGCATCCGCCACTTCCGCGCGCGATTTCCGGGGTTCAAGCCGGTCCTGCCGGTGTGGTTCGTCCATTCGCTCGGCCGGATGGACGGCGGCACGCGGACGTTGCGCGGCAAAACCTACATGATCTTCGGCGCCGACGTGATCGCACGGATCCACCGCGACGGCACGATCGGGCCATTCCTCGACCACGAACTGTTCCACGTCGAGAATGGACAATGGTTTGCCGATTGCAAGCCCGACACGACGATCTGGTGCTCGCTGTGGCAGGAGGGCGGGGCGACCTATGCCGCGTCGGTGATGAACCCCGGTGCCGACGACCACATGCTGATGCTCGATCTGCCGACGCCGATCCGCGGCGCGGTCGACGCGCAATGGCCGCTCGCTTTGTGCACGCTCAAGCGCGACCTCGATAAGAGCGACCAGCCGACCTATGCGAGCTATTTCTACGGCGGCGGACCCGACCAGACGTTTCCGAAGCGCTGGGGCTATTATCTCGGCTATCGGCTGATGCAGCGGATCGGCAAGCGCCACAGCCTCGCCGAGATCGACCACATGGGCCACGCCGCCGCGCGCGCCGAGATCGACCGCGAATTGGGGGCGATGATCGCCGAGGCCGGCGGCTGTCCTAGCGCATCCTCTTGACGAACACGCGGCCACCTTCGCGGCGCTCGATCTGGAAATTGGATACCGCCTCGATCAGATCGGACAGCCTTTTGTACCCATAGTTGCGCACGTCGAAGCTCGAGCGGTTGGCGGCGAGCTGCCCCATCGCCGACAGGCTGACGAAACCGCGTTCGTCCCGCTTCGACGCTTGGTAGGCGTCGAGCAAGAGCTTGCGGACCGCTTCGTCGACCGCGCCGGTGCCGGACTTCTCGGCGGCCACTACGGGCGATTCGAGCGGCTCGTCGCTCGACACGTCTCCCAGGGCATCGACGTCGATGAACCGCGTGCACGCCGCGCGAAACGCCTCCGGAGCCTTGGTGCCCCCGAACCCGTAGACGGGCAGACCGTCTTGCCGGATCCGCATCGCCAGCGGCATGAAGTCGCTGTCCGACGACATAATCCCGAACCCTTCGACGCGCCCGCGCGACAACAGGTCCATCGCGTCGATCGTCATCTTCATGTCGGTGGCGTTCTTGCCCTTGGTCAGGTCGAACTGCTGCTGCGGCTCGATGCCGTACTTGATCGTCATATCGCGCCAGCCGTTGAGCGCGGACTTGGACCAATTGCCATAGGCGCGGCGGATGTTGACGGTGCCGAGTTCGGCCAGCACCGTCAGCACCGGGTCGAGCTTGTGCCACGACGCATTGTCGGCATCGATCAGCAACGCGATGTTGCGGGTCGGAGTGTCGTCGATCACCGAGCGCGATCTACGCCGCGTGTCGCGTCCACGCTCCACGGCCCCGCGCCGGCTGCCGCCAGATAGAGGAACACGAAACAATAGAGCATCGCGCCTTCGCCGCCATTGGCGAGCGGGAAAATGCCCTTGGGCGCGTGCATCATGAAGTAGGCGACGGCCATTTCGCCGGAGAGGATGAACGCCACCGGCCGCGTGAACAGGCCGATCAGGATCAGCGCGCCGCCGGCGAGCTCGAGCACGCCCGCCGCGGTAAGTAGCGGCGTGAGCGGGGCCGGGAACGGCGGCACACCGAAGAATTTCGACACGCCGTGCGACAGGAACGCGAGCCCGACGACGATGCGGAGCAGCGAGAGCAAGCGCGGCGACCAGCTGGCGGGAATCGGCATCGGCAATCCTCCTGTTCGTTTCGTCTTCGTATCGCAGAACGAGCGGAGCGAACAGGGCGCGGGAAGAAACGATCGGTTGCCGTGGCTATGCGATCAACCGTCGCCGCGGCGGTCGCTGTCATAGGCCTGGTCGTTGGCGATATCGTCGACCTTTTCGGGGCGGACCTCGGCTTCGGGGTCGTCGACCGCGCGGATCAGGTCGGCCTTGCTGCCGATGTCACGCTGCAGGTTGCCGCCGGCGCTGCCGGATACCGCGTCTTCGTCGGGGATCATCGCGTCGATCAAGTCGCTATCGTCATGGTCGCGGGCGGCGGTGGTGCGGGGGTCCTCGGTCATCGTCGATCTCCTCGGGAATGAAAACGTCCCGGGTCGCGCCGGCGTTCCTCAATTCGCGGGATAGTCGATCGCGATCACCTCATATTCCTTCTCGCCCGCCGGCAACGTGACTCGGCGCAAGTCGCCGACCGCGGCGCCGCGTAGCGCTCGCGCGAGGGGAGAGCCCCAGCCGACCCGGCCTTGCCCCGCATCGGCTTCGTCGTCGCCGACCAGGGTCAGCATGCGCTGGTTGTCATCCTCGTCGGCGATCGTGACGCTCGCGCCGAAATAGACTCGGCTGCGATCGGGCGCGGCGGCTGGATCGACCACCTTCGCCGCCTTCATCCGCTTGGCCAGCCAGCCGAGCCGCCGGTCGATCTGGCGCAGCCGTTGGCGGCCATAAATGTAATCGCCATTCTCCGACCGGTCGCCATTGCCGGCGGCCCAGGAAATCACCTCGACCAGCTTGGGACGCTCGTCGCCGAACAGCTGGTCGTATTCCGCGCGCAACGCCGCGAAGCCGGCGGGGGTGATGTAATTGGGACGATCGCTAATGGGCTCAGCCCGGCCGCTTGTTGCCGAGATACCAGCTCAGCCGCGCGCTCCCCGTCGAGGTCGCGCGCTGCGGGTTGATCAAATCGTACACCACAGCGTTCTCGAGCACGTGCTGGACGTAGCGGCGAGTCTCCTCGAACGGAATCGCCTCGATCCAGTCGACCCAGTCGACGGCGCCGGTGCGCGGATCGCCGTTCGCCGCGAGCCATTTGTTCACGTTGCCGCCGCCGGCATTATACGCCGCGATCGCCAGCGGATAGCTGCCGTAGGTGTTGTAGAGCCGCTGGAAATAGGCGGTGCCGAGCTGGATGTTATAGTCGGTGCTCGACAGCAGCATCCCCGAATCCCAGGAGAGGCCCGATTTGCCGGCCTGTTCGCGCGCGCTGCCCGGCATCAGCTGCATCATCCCGCGCGCGCCCGCACGGCTGATCAGCGCGCGATCGAACTGGCTTTCCTGACGCATGATCGCGTGGGCAATGGTCCAGGACCCTGCCGCGGTGGCGGGGATGCTGACGGTCGGGAAGCCGGTCAGCGAATAATCGGGAAGGCCGTTCAACAGCGCGCTGCGTCCCACCATCACCGCGAGGTCGGGCCGGTCGAGCGTGCGCGCCAGCTCGGCGGCGAGCGCATGGTCGCTGTCGGTGGTCGCGTCGTTGGCGATCTGCCGGAGGAACGCGGTCTGGTCCTCATGCGCACCGATCGTGCCGAGGAATTGCGCGGCGCGGACGACTTCGCTCTTGTAGAAGGCCTGGCGTGCCGAAGGGTCGATCGAGCGCTGACCCGGATCGGTTGGCGCGAGCAGCGGCTGGCCGAGGCGTTCGGCGGCGAGCTGGCCGTAGAATTGGTCGCGATACGCGGCGGCACGCGCCAGGTACCCGCGAGCCTCCTCGGCGCGGCCGGCGGCTTCGGCGGCGCGGCCCGCCCAATAGAAGCCCTTCGACTTGAGCGCGGTCGAGCGCGAGCCGCCGGTGTAGCGGACGAACATGCCGATCGCCTCGGCGGGGCGGCCGAGCTGCTTCAGCGCAGTGCTGCCGGCGAGCCAGACGAGATCGGTATAGGGATCGCGCTCGCCGAGCGGGCGGAGCGAGACATCGGTGCCGGCGGGATAGGCGTCGTCGACCTGGCTGGCGATCGCATAGGCATTGCTATACTCGCCTGCCGCCAGCGCGGCGCGCGCATTCTTGAGAAGCAGATCGTACCAGCGATCGACATCGGTCGGAAGCGTCGTGAAGCTGTGCGGCCGCGCCAGCAGCGACCGTGCCGACGCGCCCGCGCCACCACTGGTCAGCCAGATCGCCTTGTCCGCAAGATAGCCGGGGTCGCCCGCGCCGAGCGCGTCGGCAGCGCCGGCACCCGGCGCGTTGGTGCGCAAGTCGAGCCGCGCCTGGAGCAAAGGCCGCCGCGCGGCGCTGGTCAGCAGGATTTCGCGCCCGGCGGCGGCGGTCTGCCCCTGCCACAACAACTGGTCCATCCGCGCATCGTGGTCGGCGGGGGTCAGTGCATCGGGGAAGGTCGTCAACACGAACGATTCGTCCGCCGGCGACAGCGCGCCCATCACCCATCCGCTGCGCGCCGCGCTCTTGGCTTCGTCGCGCGCGCCGGTGCCGTTCAGCGCCTGCGCGAAGCGGATCCAGGCGGTCGCAGTCTGCGGCGGATAGCGGCGGAAGAACGAAACGGCGGTCGACGCCGACCATGTCTCCTGACCGAGCGCCGACTCCGCCGCGCGGCGCATCTGCGCCTCGCCCGGCCAGCCGGGATGCGCGAGCAGGAAGCGCGCATAATTGTCGAACGGCGCGCCGTTGGCTTCCTTGAGCGAGCGCCATTCGGTGATCGACGCCGACAGCGCGCTCATCGCCATCGGATCGGCGGCCGACCCGGCGAGCCGCGACTTCGCCCAGTCGAGCTGGTCCTGGAATGCATAGCCCGTCGCTGCCATGCCCGACAAAGCGGCGGTCGCCACGCTCAACTTGATCCAAGACGCGATCATGTGGACAGGATAGGCGATCGGCCCGTATCTGTCAGGCCGAAAAACAGCATTTTCGGCGCGGATAAGGAGCTTTTAGGCATGTTTTCGGGGTCGATCCCGGCTTTGGTCACGCCGTTCGCGGCCGATGGTGGATTCGCCGAGGATGCCTTCCGCGCGCTGGTCGAATGGCAGATCGAGGAGGGATCGGCGGGGCTGGTGCCGTGCGGCACCACGGGGGAAGCGGCGACTCTCACCTATGACGAGCATTTCGGCGTCGTCCGCGTGTGCGTCGAGCAAGCGGCCGGGCGTGTGCCGATCCTGGCGGGTGCCGGCTCGAACGACACCCGCGTCGCCATCGCCAATCTTCACGCCGCCAAGGCCGCGGGCGCCGACGCCGCGTTGATGGTGCCGCCGTATTACAACCGCCCGAGCCAGGAAGGCATCTTCCGTCATTTCGAGGCGATCGCCGCGGAAACCCCGCTGCCGATCGTTCTGTACAACGTCCCCGGGCGCACCGTGACCGACATTCAGCCGGCGACGATGGCGCGGATCGTCAAGGCGTTTCCGGGCGTGTTCATCGGGGTCAAGGATGCGACCGGCAATCTCGGCCGCGTGACCGAACAGCGGCTCGGCTGCGGCGACGAGTTCGTCCAGCTTTCGGGCAACGACGAGACCGCGCTGGCGTTCAACGCGATGGGCGGGGTGGGGTGCATCTCGGTCACCGGCAACGTCGCGCCGCGGCTGTGCGCCGATTTCCAGGCGGCGTGGGCGACGGGCGACATCGCGCAGGCGCGGGCGCTGCACGACCGGCTCTACCCGCTGCACCTCGCGATGTTCACCGACGCTTCGCCCGGCCCGGTCAAGTACGCGCTCGGCAAGGTCAAACCCTACTGGCCGCTCCACCTCCGCCTGCCAATGACCGAGGCGGGAGAGATGGCGCGCGCGGCGGTCGATGCGGCGATGACTCAAGCGAGGATTGGATCATGAACCTCCTGACACGCCATCTCGCCGGCCTCGCCGATTTCAACGGGCGCGAGAACCGGCAGCCGTTCTGGCTGTGGATGCTCATCGTTTATGCCACTCAGATGGTGGTCGGCACGATCGTGATGATCCCGATGATTGTGTCGACGTTCCATCGCTTGGCGCCGATGATGCAGGGCGATCCGCACCGCTTCGACGAGCACCCGGAACTGGTCAGGCAGATCATGTCTCAGGTCATGGTGCCGATGATATCAAACATGATGACCTATCTGACGATCGCCGCGATCGTGATGATCGGGCTGGTCGCGGCGGCGGTGGTGCGGCGCCTGCACGATGGCGACCATTCGGGTTGGTGGGCGGCACCGATATTCGCCTATCAGCTGGCGATGCCGTTGATCTACGCCGCAGCCCTGCCGAAGTTCTTCGCGGCATTTCCGGCGATCCGACCCGGCATGTCGCCCGATCAGGTGAATGCGGCGATGGCGCCGGCGATTCAGTCGATAGCGTGGGTGTCGCTGCTGGGCACTATCGGATTTCTCATGCTGATCGTGCTGATCGTCGTGCTCGCACTCAAGGGCACCGAGGGTCCCAACCGCTACGGCGACGATCCGCTGCTGCACTGACGCTTCCCTTGCGCGCGGCGGCCCCCTACATGCCGCGCTCCCATGCCGCGTCCCAAACCCGCCACGTTCGACAAGAAGAAGATCGTCGCCGAGAACCGGCGCGCGCGGTTCGATTATGCGATCGATACGACCTATGAGGCCGGCATCGCGCTGACCGGCACCGAGGTGAAGTCGCTGCGCTTCGGCGAGGGATCGATCGCCGAAAGCTATGCCGAAGTGACGGCCGACGGCGGGGTGTGGCTAATCAATTCGAACATTCCCGAATTCAGCCACGGCAACCGCTTCAACCACGAGCCCAAAAGGCGGCGCAAGCTGCTGCTCCACGAACGCGAGATCAACAAGCTCCACGGCGCGGTCGCGCGCGAGGGCATGACGCTCGTTCCGCTGATGATCTATTTCAATTCGCAAGGCCGCGCCAAGCTGGAGCTCGCGCTCGCCAAGGGCCGCAAGGCGCACGACAAGCGCGAGCATATCAAGGAACGCGACTGGAAGAAGGAAGCCGGCCGCATCATGCGCGAGCGCGGCTAGGCCGTAGCGTCGGTCGGCGATCGGCCATGCGTCTCGGGCGATTGACTGGGCGTATCACTGGCGTAGAACACGCTGCGTCATAGAGGGGGCGGCGGCGAGTCTTCGCGCGATCGGCTTCCATCGTCAGCGAGAGGAATACATCCGCATGAAGCCGCTTACGCTCGCCTTGCTTGCCGCGACCGGATTGGGCAGCATCGCGGTTGCACAATCGGCCGCTCCCGCCGCGACTGCCGCCAAGCCGGCGTTCGGCACGTTCGGGTTCGACGAAGCCGGGATGGACAAGTCGATCGTCCCCGGCGACGATTTCTACGGCTTCGTCAACGGCACCTGGGCGCGCAACACGGCGATCCCCGCCGACAAGTCGAGCTTCGGCGCGTTCGAGCAACTCCAGGATCTGTCCGACCAGCGTACGCGCGGGCTGCTCGAGTCGGCGGCTGCCAATCCCAATTCCAAGATCGGTCGCGCCTATTCGACCTTTCTCGATACCGCGACGATCGAGGCCAAGGGCCTGGCGCCGATCAAGCCGTGGCTCGGCAGGATCGCGGCGCTGCAGTCGAAGGACGGCTATGCGGCTTTGCTCGTCGAAGCCTCGCGCGGCGGCGTCGGCACGCCGTTCGGCAGCGGCGTCACGCAAGATGCCAAGAACCCCGACGTGTATACCGTGTCGCTGCGCCAGTCGGGGCTCGGCATGCCCGACCGCGATTACTATCTTAGCGCCGATCCCAAGCTGGCCGAGGCGAAGGCGGCGTATGTCGCGCACATCGCCAAGATGCTGACGCTGGCGGGCGAGGCGAATGCCGATGCGCGCGCGCAGGCGATCGTCGATTTCGAGACCGCGATCGCAAAGGCGAGCTGGACCCGGATCCAGAGCCGCGACGCGGACAAGACCTATAACAAGATGACCGTCTCCGAGCTCCAGGCATCGGCACCCGGGTTCGACTTCGCGACCTATTTCAAGGCGAGCGGCGTGCCGGTCGACACCGTGATCGTCGGCCAGCCGTCCGCCATCACCGGGATCGCCGCGCTGATCGGCTCGACGCCGCTTGAAGTCCTCAAGGATCAGTTGCTCATTCGCAGCCTGGATGGCTACGCCGACGTGCTGCCCAAGGCATTCGACGAGGAGCAATTCCATTTCTACGGCACCGTCCTCAACGGCACGCCGCAGCAGCAAGTGCGGTGGAAGCGCGCGGTGCAGTTCACCAGCGGTGTGCTGACCGACGACGTATCGAAGGTCTATGTCGCCAAATATTTCCCGCCCGCGACCAAGGCCGCGGCGGACTTGCTGGTCAAGAACATCATCGCCGCGATGAACGTGCGGATCGACAAGCTCACCTGGATGTCCCCCGAGACCAAGGTCAAGGCGCACGCCAAGCTTGCCGCGTTCACTCCGCGGATCGGCTATCCGACGCAATGGCGCGATTATGCCGCGCTCGACATCGTCAAGGGCGACGCGTTCGGCAACGAATGGCGCGCCGCGCAATGGGCATACGATTACAACCGCGCCAAGTTCGGCAAGGCGATCTATCGCTGGGAATGGGGCATGACCCCGATGACGGTGAACGCGCAGGCCAACCCGACGTTGGTCGCGATCACCTTCCCGGCGGCGATCCTGCAGCCGCCGTTCTTCGATCCCAACGCCGACCCGGCGATCAATTATGGCGGGATCGGCGCCGTGATCGGCCACGAGATGAGCCATCACTTCGATGACCAGGGATCGAAGTTCGACCTCCACGGCAAGCTCACGCAATGGTGGACTGACGCCGATGTCGCCGCGTTCAAGAAACTGAGCGGCGACCTCGTCGCGGAATACGATAAGTACGAGCCGCTGCCCGGCTTCCACGTCAAGGGTGCGCTGACGCTCGGCGAGAACAGCGCCGACCTGGCGGGGTTGAATGCCGCGTACGACGCGTATCACCGCTCGCTTGGCGGCAAGCGGGCGCGCGTGATCGGGGGCTATACCGGCGACCAGCGATTCTATCTCGGCTGGGGGCAAGTGTGGCGGCGCAACTATCGCGAAGCCAATTTGCGTCAGCGCCTGCTGACCGACCCGCACAGCCCCAACGACGCGCGCGCCGACATCGTGCGCAACATGGATCCGTGGTACGCCGCGTTCAACGTCCAGCCGTCGCAAAAGCTCTTCCTGGCGCCCGACCAGCGCGTCCGAATCTGGTAATTTCTCTCCAAGCAAGGATCGCCAACGACATGAAACCTTTCGCCTTCGCACTGCTCGCCGCGACCGCCCTTGGCGGAGTCGCGGTGGCGCAGCAGACGCTCGCCGCCGCGCCCGCGGACAAGCCCGCCTTCGGCACCTTCGGATACGACGAGGCCGGAATGGATAAGGCGGTCGCGCCCGGCGACAATTTCTACCTGTTCGCCAACGGCACCTGGGCGAAGAACACGCCGATCCCGGCCGACAAGTCGAATTACGGCGCGTTCAACCTGCTGTCCGACCTGTCGGAGGAGCGGACCAAGGGCATCCTCGAAACCGCGGCTGGCGATCCCAACTCGAAGATCGGCACGGCCTATTCGACGTTCCTCGACCGCCCGGCGATCGACGCCAAGGGCATGGCGCCGATCCAGCCTTGGCTTGCCAAGATCAAGTCGGTCGACAAGGCCGGCTATGCCCGGCTGCTGGCCGAAGCGTCGGAGGGCGGTATCGGTGGTCCGTTCGGCGCCTATGTCGGCCAGGACGACAAGAACCCCGAAGTCTACGCGCTTGGCGTGAGCCAGTCGGGCCTCGGGCTCCCCGATCGCGATTACTACCTCTCGACCGACGCGAAGCTCGCCGAGGCCAAGGCTGCGTATCAGGCGCACATCGCCAAGGTGCTGACGATGGCGGGCGAGGCGAATGCCGATGCACGCGCCAAGGCGTTGGTCGATTTCGAAACGGGGATCGCGCAGGCCAGCTGGACTCGCGTCGACAGCCGCGACGCCGACAAGACCTATAACAAGATGACCGTTGCCGACCTCCAGAAGGCGGCGCCCGGGTTCGACTTCGCGACCTATTTCCGCGGGCTCGGCGGCAACGTCGATACCGTGATCGTCGCCCAGCCGACCGCGATCACCGGCATCGCCAGGCTCGTCGCCGACGCTCCGATCGGCGTGCTCCAGGACCAGCTGATGGTGCGCAGCCTCGATAGCTATGCCGACGTGCTGCCCAAGCAGTTCGACGACGAGCAGTTCGCATTCTATGGCAAGACGCTGTCGGGCACGCCCGAGCAGGAAGCGCGGTGGAAGCGCGCGGTGCAATTCACCACCGGGTCGCTCGACGACGAGGTCAGCAAGATCTACGTCCAGAAATACTTCCCGCCGGCGACCAAGGCGGCGGCCGACAAGCTGGTTCACAACATCATCGCGTCGATGGGCGATCGCATCGACAAGCTGACCTGGATGGCGCCCGAGACCAAGGTCAAGGCGCACGCCAAGCTCGCCGCTTTCACGCCCAAGATCGGCTATCCGTCGAAGTGGAAGGATTTCAGCGCGCTCACGATCACCAGGGGCGATGCGTTCGGCAACGAATGGCGCGCCAACCAGTGGCAGCACGATTACAATTTCGGCCATCTCGGCAAGCCGCTGCAGCGCTGGGAGTGGGGGATGACCCCGATGACGGTCAACGCTTATGCCAATTTCGGCATGGTCGAGATCGTCTTCCCGGCCGCGATCCTGCAGCCGCCGTTCTTCGACCCCAACGCCGACCCGGCAGTCAATTATGGCGGCATCGGCGCGGTCATCGGCCACGAACTGTCGCACCATTTCGACGACCAGGGCGCCAAGTACGACAAGACCGGCAAGCTCGGCCAGTGGTGGACCGATGCGGACGTCGCGGCGTTCAACAAGCTCGAGGCGAGGCTGTCGGCCGAATATGACGCGTACGAGCCGCTGCCGGGGATGCACGTAAAGGGCGCGCTGACGCTCGGCGAGAACTCGGCCGATCTGGCCGGCCTGTCGGTCGCCTACGACGCCTATCACAAGACGTTGGGCGGCAAGGCGGCGCCGGTGATCGACGGCTTTACCGGCGACCAGCGCTTCTACCTCGGCTGGGCGCAGGTGTGGCGGCGCAGCTATCGCGAGGCGACGCTCCGTCAGCGGCTGCTGACCGACCCGCACTCGCCCAGCGAGCAGCGCGCGAACATCGTGCGCAACATGGATCCCTGGTACGCGGCGTTCAATCCGCAGCCCGGGCAGAAGCTGTATCTGGCGCCGGACCAGCGCGTGCGGATCTGGTGAGCCGGAACGGCACGCAGATAGCACTATCTGCGAGACCGTGAACGGCCGGCCGGCGCGGCATCGCCGCGTCCGACGGGGCGGGATTCACTCCCGCCCCGGCCATCATCGTCATCGCGCTTGACCTGTGCCGCCACCCCGCCACAAGGGCCTGCAATGGCCTCGCGTCCCGCTCCCTTCCTTCAGCCGACCCCCGGCCAGCGCCAGGCGCTGATCGTCGCTGCGGCGTGTGGGGCCGGCGCGGCGGCGATCGCGTTATTGATCCTGCACAGTCCGCCCGTCGCCGCCGGGTTTGCCGCCGCGATGCTGTTGCTGATCGGCGGCGCCCTGGTGTGGTCGCGCTTCGCCTCGTCCACCGCTGAAACCACCCCCGATACCGACTGGAGCATCGCGAGAACGCTCGCCGCCGCCAGCGACGACGCGCTCGCGGTGACCGATCGCGCCGGCCGATTGGTCTGCGCCAACGAAAGATATCGCGCGCGCTTTGGCGGCTATCCGACGCCGCCCGGGCTGCCGCTCGACGGCAGCGGTGCCGCCGACCTCGCCAGCGCCGGCCGCACCGCGTGGCGCGATGGCGCGGCCGAGCTCGACCGCGTGCTCAGCCGCGGCGCGCCGCTCGGCGTGCGGATCGAGCGCGCGGGGGAGGCCGAGGACATGCTCGTCTGGCGCTTCCACGAAGCGCAGGGCTCCGACCTCGCGACCAACGTCCAGGCGATCGTCGCCGGACCGACCGGTGACCGGCTCGCCGCCGCCGGGATCATGGCGGCGTTGGTCGCGCCCGACGGCAAGCTGCTCGCCGCCAACCGCGCGCTTCGCGAACGGTCGATGGGACATGAGGAAAGCGTCGTCGTCGGACGTGACTTCGCTCGGTTCCTTACCGCCGACGCGCAGGGCCAGGTCCGGTTCGAGCGCGAGGGCGCCAAAGGCAATCCGTTGCGCATCCTCCAGATCCCGTTCCTCGAAGGCGACGACGCGCCGATCCTCGTCGCTTTGCTCGACGAGGAGGAAAGCGGCCAGCCTGCGATCGGGGCGTCCGCCGCCGCGCACGTCAAGAGCCTGATCTCGCTGCTCCCGGTCGGGCTCGCCTTGGTCGATCGCGACGGGCGCTTCGTCCAGATGAACGACCCGTTCGTTCGCGCCGCCCAAGTCGATCCCGCGCACCCGCCGCTCTATCCCGGCGACCTCGTCGTGCGCGAGGACAAGGCCGCGGTGGCCGACGCGATCCGCAAGTTCGCCAACGGCGCGACGCACTCGACCGACATGGCGATCCGCCTCAAGAACCATCCCGACGAGCCGGTGGCGCTGACCATCGCCGGCGCGCGCGGGCTGGGCGACGCCGCGGTGCTGCTCAGCCTCAAGGACAATGGCGAGGAAACGCGGCTCAAGCGCGAGGTGGCGCAAGCGACCAAGATGCAGGCGGTCGGCCAGCTCGCCGGCGGCGTCGCCCACGATTTCAACAACATCCTGACCGCGATCATCGGGCATTGCGACTTGATGTCGATGCGCCATTCGCCCGGCGACAGCGATTACGACGATATCCAGCAGATCAAGGCCAACTCCAACCGCGCCGCCAGCCTGACCCGGCAATTGCTCGCTTTCTCGCGCCAGCAGACATTGCGCCCGCAAGTGCTCCAGCTGCCCGACGTCATTTCCGAAGTGTCGCAATTGCTCAAGCGGCTGATGGGCGAAACAGTGAAGCTCGAGGTACGCCACGGCCGCAACCTCGGCCCGGTTCGCGCCGACCCCGGCCAGCTCGAGCAAGTCGTCGTCAATCTCGCGGTCAACGCGCGCGACGCGATGCTGGCGAAGGACCCGCACGGCGGCGGCACGCTCACCATCACCAGCCGCGCGATCACCGCCGCCGAGGTTCGCAAGCTCGGCAACGACATCCTGCCCGTCGCCGATTACTCGCTGCTCGAAATCGCCGACACCGGGGTCGGCATTCCGCCCGATATCCAGGCCAAGATCTTCGAGCCGTTCTTCACCACCAAGGAAGTGGGGAAGGGGACCGGGCTCGGCCTTTCGACCGTCTATGGCATCGTCAAGCAATCCGGCGGCTACATCTTCGCCGACTCGCGCCCGGGGCAGGGCGCGACTTTCACGATCTATTTCCCGGTCCACACCGCCACCGCGCCGCAAACCGCGCGCGCCGCGCCCAAGGATAAGCCCGCCGACCTGTGGGGCAGCGGCACGATCCTGCTGGTCGAGGACGAGGACATGGTCCGCGCGGTTGCGGAGCGCGCGCTGGTCCGCCAGGGCTATACCGTGCTCACCGCCGAACACGGCGAAGCGGCGCTCGAACTGCTCGCGGGCGGCGCGCAGCCCGATCTGCTCATTTCCGACGTGGTCATGCCGACGATGGATGGCCCGACGATGGTTCGCCACGCGCGCGAGCGGCACCCCGATTTGCCGATCCTGTTCATGTCCGGCTACGCCGAGGAGCAGCTTCGCAAGTCGATCGACCTCGACCATGTCGCGTTCCTGCCCAAGCCGTTTTCGGTGCAGCAACTCGCCGAAGCCGCGCGCGACGTGCTTGCCGCGACGCGCAACGACTGACAAAGGGCGTTTGATGAGTATCGAGCGTGTCCTGATCGTCGAGGACGAACCCCTGATCGCGATGATGCTCGAGGATTTCCTCGAAATGCTCGGCAAGCAACTGGCCGGCACGTGCGACACGGTCCAGTCGGCGCTCGCGACGATCGCCGACGAGCGTCCCGACGCTGCGATCCTCGACATCAACCTGTCGGGCGGCGAGAAGAGCTGGGCGGTCGCCGACGCACTGGCGGCGGCGGGGATTCCCTTCGTGCTGTCGAGCGGAGGCGATGAAGTGACCGACGGCCACGCCGATCGGCCAAGGTTGACCAAGCCGTACACGATGGACGGAGTCGAGAAGGCGTTGGCGGCGCTGGATACCTGATTCCCCTCCCTGGAAGGGAGGGGCGTTTAGGTTAAGCAATCCGCTCCGGCACCGCAGCCGCATCCGCATCCAGCGAGGTCTGCGGCGCGACCGCTTCCCAGGGGAACACGAACCAGTCCTTCCGCTCGCGCCGGTCGATGACCTCGGCACGATATTCTACTCGCTCGCTCGACTGGCTGTTGTCGAGCAACGTCGCGAACCGCACGCCATCGGCAACCGCGCCCGCGGCCGCCAGCGCCGCGCGCAGCTTGCCGATCGTGGCGCCGGTGTCGTTGATGTCGTCGACGAACAGCAAGCGTTCGCCATCGCGCGTCCGCGCCGCCAGCCGCACCAAAGGCGCGTCGGAGAAATCCTCGACCTTGGACGAGTGATCGACCGACAGCATCGGCAGGCCGGTCGCGTGGCTGAGATATACCGCCGGCGCGAGCCCGCCGCGACCGATCCCGATGATGAAGCTCGGCGTCCAGCCGTCCGTCGCGATCGCCGCGGCGAGCGCGTGGACCTGATCGACGAATTCCTCGTGCGCGATCGGGGTGAAGATCGGCATCAGGCGTGTCCTCCGGCATAGGCATCGAGCCGCGCGAGGTGCGCCGCCACTTCGTCGTCGGTCAGGAACGAGCCGAGGAACGAATTTCGCGCGAGCATCACCAAATCGTCCTTGTCGAGCCCGCGCGCTTCCGACGCCGCCCGGAAATTCTCGCCGATATAGCCGCCGAAATAGGCCGGATCGTCCGAATTGATCGTCGCGCGCAGCCCCAGCTCGAGCATGCGGTCGATCGGATGCTCGTCGATCGACGCGACGTTGCACAATTTGACATTCGACAATGGGCACACCGTCAGCGTCATTCCCGTCCGCGCCAGCCGCGCGGTCAGCACCGGATCTTCCAGCGAGCGATTGCCATGGTCGAGCCGATCGATGTCGAGCAAGTCGAGCGCCTGATAGACGTACTCCGGCGGCCCTTCCTCGCCGGCATGCGCGACCAGCCGCAGCCCCTTCGCCCGCGCCTCGGCGAACACGCGCGCGAATTTCTCCGGCGGGTGACCGACTTCGGATGAATCGAGTCCGACCCCCGCGATCCGGTCGAGCCACGGCTCGGCTTGTCGCAACGTCTCGAACGCCGCTTCCTCGCTCAGGTGACGCAGGAAGCAGAGGATGAGCTTCGACGTCAGCCCGTGCTTCGCCTCCGACGCTGCCATCCCCGCGAGCAGCCCCTCGACCACCGTCGCCATCGCGATGCCGCGGTCGGTGTGAGTTTGCGGATCGAAGAAAATCTCCGCGTGCACCACGCCGTCCGCTGCCGCGCGATCGAAATAGGCGATCGCCAGGTCGCGGAAATCGGCCTCGGTCTGGAGCACGTTCGCGCCGGCATAATAGATGTCGAGGAAGTCCTGCAGGTTGGAGAAATTATACGCGGCGCGGACCTCGTCGACCGACGCGAACGGAATCGCGACGCCGTTGCGCTCGGCCAGCGCGAACATCAGTTCGGGTTCGAGGCTACCCTCGATATGGAGGTGAAGCTCGGCCTTGGGCAGGCCGGCGATGAAGGGGGTGAGGTCGGTCATCTGCTACACATTGCCGGTCGCGCCGCTCAGGACAAATTATTTTCTGTTCCACACTTGTTCTCCTGGAACAAATCGGATACGAACACCTTCATGATTGACGCGGACGTGGTTCGCATTAGGCGATGGAGGCACCCAATGGCGGCATCTTTGAAGGTCATCGACAATCCTATGGCACTGAGCAGCGACAAGACTTCCGGCGAGCGCGCCAAGGCGCTCGAAGCTGCGCTGGCGCAGATCGACCGCGCGTTCGGCAAGGGCTCGGCGATGAAGCTGGGCTCGAAGGAGGCGATGCAGGTCGAGACGATCTCGACCGGTAGCCTCGGGCTCGACATCGCGCTCGGCGTCGGCGGGTTGCCGCGCGGGCGCGTGATCGAGGTTTATGGCCCGGAAAGCTCGGGCAAGACGACGCTCGCGCTCCACGTCATTGCCGAAGCGCAGAAGAATGGCGGCACCGCAGCGTTCGTCGATGCCGAACATGCGCTCGACCCCGTCTACGCCAAGAAGCTCGGGGTCGATATCGACGAGCTGATCGTGTCGCAGCCCGACACCGGCGAGCAAGCGCTCGAAATCGTCGATACGTTGGTGCGATCGAACGCGATCGACGTGCTCGTGATCGACTCGGTGGCCGCCTTGGTGCCGCGCGCGGAGATCGAGGGCGAGATGGGCGACAGCCATGTCGGCCTCCAGGCACGGTTGATGTCGCAGTCGTTGCGCAAGCTGACCGGCTCGATCAGCCGCTCGCGCTGCATGGTGATCTTCATCAACCAGCTGCGCATGAAGATCGGGGTGATGTACGGCAATCCCGAGACCACGACCGGGGGCAACGCGCTCAAATTCTATGCCAGCGTCCGCCTCGACATTCGCCGCACCGGGCAGATCAAGGATCGCGACGATATCGTTGGCAATGCGACGCGGGTGAAGGTCGTCAAGAACAAGGTCGCGCCGCCGTTCAAGCAGGTCGAGTTCGACATCATGTACGGCGAGGGCATTTCGAAGATCGGCGAGATTCTCGACCTTGGCGTCAAGGCCGGATTGGTCGAGAAATCGGGCGCCTGGTTCAGCTATGACAGCGTCCGCATCGGCCAGGGCCGTGAGAACGCCAAGCAGTTCCTCAAGGAAAATCCAGAAATGGCCGATCGACTCGAGCGCGCGATCCGCACGCGGACCGACGCCGTCGCCGAGGAGATGATGGCCGGACCGTCGGAAGACGACGATCTCTGAGCGCTTGTCGGACCGATTGGTTGCTGCATTGCAACCAATCGCACCGTGCAGCGTTAACCTTTTACCCCCGCGGCGATCTCCCCCTCCGCCGCAATCCCCGGAAAGGCCCGCCCGCGTTGGCGGGCCTTTCATATTTCGGGGTCTCCGGTTTCGGTTTATCAATTTCTCTACGCGGCGCCTTCTCATGTGCGCGAGGTTCGAGAAGTTTGACGGCGAGGAGAGCGGCCAATGACGAGCGCGTTCGAGTGGAACGGCCGAGTCGGCGACGTCTGGGCGGAGGAGTGGCGGCGCACCGACCGCAGCTTTACCGATCTGTCGCGACAGCTCGACGCCGCGATCCTCGAAGCCGCGCCGGAGAGCGGGGCGGCGATCGATATCGGTTGCGGGGCGGGCGGGACGTCGATCGCGCTCGCCACCGCGCGTCCGCGCCTTGCGGTGGTCGGCGTCGATCTGTCGCCGGCGCTGGTCGCGATCGCCGCCGAGCGCGCCCAAGGTATCGACAACCTGTCGTTTCGCGTGGGCGATGCTCGCGACCTGCCGCACGCTTCGGCCGACTTCCTGTTCTCGCGCCATGGTGTGATGTTCTTCGACGATCCGGTCGCCGGGTTCGCTGCCTTGCGCGCCGTGGCAAGGCCGGGCGCGAGATTGGTATTTTCGTGCTTCCGCGCGCGCGCCGACAATCAGTGGGCGCTCACGGCCGAGGCAGCCGTGGGAAACAGCGGCGCTCCGACGACCACCTACGCACCGGGGCCGTTCGCTCTCGCCGATCGCGATTTCACCGCCCGCGTGCTACGTGAAGCTGGTTGGCGCGACCCGGAGGCGAGGTCGGCCGACTTCGCTTACGTCGCCGGTGCGGGTGACGATCCGGTGGCCGACGCCATGAGCTTCTTCTCGCGCATCGGCCCCGCAGCGCGCGCGCTGGCCGCCGCGCCGCCCGATCGCCGCGCCGCGATGCGCGACAAGCTCGCCGCCGCGCTTGCCGACCATGTCACCAATGGCACCGTGACTTTTCGGGGCGCCGCGTGGATATGGAGCGCGATAGCAGGGGAGCGGCCATGACGCTGATCGTCCACCACCTCAACAACTCGCGCTCGCAACGCATCCTTTGGATGCTCGAGGAGCTTGGGTTGCCCTACGAGATCAAGCATTATCAGCGCGACGCCAAGACGATGCTCGCCCCGCCCGAGCTTCGCCGAGTCCATCCGCTCGGCAAGTCCCCCGTGCTCGAGGATGACGGGCAGACGATCGTCGAAACCGGCGCGATCTGCGAATATCTGGTCGAGAAAGCCGACGGCAAACTTGGCTCGCCCGCACATCGCGGCGACGTGCTGCGCTATCACCAGTTCCTCCATTACGCCGAAGGCTCGATGATGCCGCCGCTGCTGGTGATGCTGGTCGTCAACCGGATCCCGCTGTTGGGGAAGGCGGCGGCGAAGCGGATCCAGCCGATGATCGACGTCCACCTCGACTACGTCGAAAACGAGCTGGCGCAACGCCCGTGGTTCGCCGGCGACACGATGACCGCCGCCGACATCATGATGAGCTTCCCCCTCGAAGCCTCGATGAGCCGCGGCGGATTGGGCGCCTCGCGTCCCGCCACCGTCGCCTGGGTCGCGAAGATCCATGCCCGCCCAGCCTATCAAGCCGCGCTCGCGAAGGGCGGGCCATACGCCTATGCGTGACCGCTGATGCCGTGGCTCGGCGCGTGCGGCGGCTCGATCGCGACGGGCTCGGGGGCTTCGAACCCGCCCTCCCACTTCGCCACTACCGTCGCCGCGACGGCGTTGCCGACGACGTTGGTCGCCGACCGCCCCATGTCGAGGAACTGGTCGACCCCCAGAACGAGCAGCAAGCCGGCCTCTGGAATGCCGAAGTTCGAAAGATTGGCGGCAATCACCACCAGGCTGGCGCGCGGCACGCCGGCGATTCCCTTCGACGTCAGCATCAGCATCAGCAGCATGCCGATCTGCGTCCCCAGCGGGAGGTGGACGCCATAGGCCTGCGCGATGAACAGCGATGCGAAGGTCATGTACATCATCGACCCGTCCAGATTGAACGAATAGCCGAGCGGGAGGACGAAGCTCGAAATCCGCCGCGGTACGCCGAAGCGGTCGAGCGCCTCCAGCGTGCGCGGAAACGCCGCTTCGGACGACGCGGTCGAGAACGCCAGCAAGGCCGGTTCGCGGATGTAGCGGATCAGGTCGAACACGCGGCGCCCGACGAAGAGAGCGGCGAGCCCGATCAGCAGCAGCCACAGCAGACCGAGGCCGAGATAGACGCTGCCCATGAAGTAAGCGAGCCCCCCGATCACCTTCGGCCCGTGCTCGGTGAGCGTGGCGGCGACCGCCGCGAACACCGCGAAGGGCGCGAACCGCATGACGTAGTCGGTGATTTGCAACATCACCGCGACGCCGGCTTCGGCAGCGCGGACGAGCGGCCTGGCGCGCTCGCCGACCGCGGTGATCGCGACGCCGAAGAACACCGAGAACACTACGATCGGCAGAATCTCGTTGGTCGCCATCACGTCGAAGATCGATTGCGGGACGATGTGCTTGACCAGATCGGCGGCGTCGAAGCCGGTCTTGGCGATCCCGGCATCCGCGGTCGCCGGCGGGATCGGCAGGCCCAGGCTGACCCCCGGCTGCAGCAGATGGACCAGCGCAAGGCCGAGCGTCAGCGACATCAGGCTGGCGCAGATGAACCATCCGAGCGATTTCAAGCCGACCCGCCCAAGCGCGCCGGTGTCGCCCATGTGCGCGATGCCCACCACCAGCGTCGTGAACACCAACGGCGCGATGATCATCTTGATCAGCCGCAGGAAGATCGTCGTGACGATGCCGAAGTACCCGGCCAGTTCCTTGAGGAACGCCGCGGTGTCGGTTTGCGGTTTCGCCCAGCCGATCTGCTTGAAGAACCCCAGAACCGCATCGCCATTGGTGTTGAGGCCCCAACCGACGACGAGCCCGAGCACCAGCCCGATCAGGATGAAGGTCGTCAGTCGCTTCGCCACGTCACGCTCTCCCCAACAGCGGCAGGCAGCGAAGGGGATTGTCGCCGCCGGGTCAAGCGCCGTATCGTCGCGGCCATGCCCCAATCTCCCTTTTCGCCCGACCGCCGATCCTTGCTCGCCGCCGCTGCCGCCGCACCGTTGCTATTATCCGGCGCCGCGCGTGCCGCGACGCCCGACCTTTCCGCGCTGAAGGACATGACAACCGAAGCGGTGCCGATCGGCCCGGACGAGCGGCGGCGCCGGCTCGACCGCGCACAAGCGCTGATGCGGGCGAACGGCATCGGTGCGGTGCTGATCGAGTCCGGGTCGAGCCTGGTCTATTTTACGGGAATTCGCTGGGGACGCAGTGAGCGCGCGCTGCTCGCGGTACTGCCCGCCGAAGGCCAGCCCTGCATCGTCTCGCCCTATTTCGAAGAATCGCGGATGCGCGAGACGCTCGCCGTCCCCGCGGAGGTGCGCGTCTGGCAGGAGGACGAGGATCCGCTGAAGGTCGTGGCTGGCTTCCTGCGCGATCGCAAACTGGCCGCCCGTCCGGTCGGGATCGAGGAAACGGTCCGGTTCTTCGTTCCCGACATGCTCGCGCATGTGCTCCCTGGCGCGAAGATCGTCACCGCTAACCCGGTCGTGCGCGGGTGCCGGATGATCAAGACTCCCGCCGAGCTCGCGCTGATGCAGCTCGCGACCGACGTCACCATCGCCGCCTACCGCTGGGTCTATCCGCGAGTCGAGAAAGGCATGACCGGGCACGACATCGCCGCGCTGATGGACTCCGCGACTGAAAGGTTGGGCGGCAGCCCCGAATTCAGCCTGGTGCTGATCGGCGAAGCGGCGGCGTACCCGCACGGTACCAAGGCCGTACACCGAGTCGCCGATGGCGAGATCGTGCTGATGGACTGCGGCTGCACGGTGCAGGGCTACCAGTCCGACGTGTCGCGCACCTTCGTCTTCGGCAGCCCGAGCAAGGACCAGCGGATGGTGTGGGATCAAGTCCACCAGGGCCAGCAGACCGCGCTCGCCGCGGCGCGGATCGGCGCGCAGGCAGGCAGTGTCGATGTTGCGGTTCGCAAGCTCTACGAAAGTTTCGGCTACGGCCCAGGCTACAAACTGCCCGGCTGCTCGCACCGCACCGGGCACGGTATCGGGCTCGACGGCCACGAGCCGGTCTATCTGGTGCGCGGCGAAAAGACCCCGCTCGCGCCCGGCATGTGCTTCTCGAACGAGCCCGGCATCTACATCCCCGGCAAATTCGGCGTGCGGCTGGAGGATTGCTTCCACATGACCGAAGCGGGGCCGAAATGGTTCAGCAACCCGCCGCCGTCGATCGACCAGCCGTTAGACTGATCAAGCCAGGATCGGATCTAGCCCCGATTTGCCGCCGTGCCAATCGCGGCGGACGCGCGCGCGATCTCGCGCCGCTGCTGCATGGCGGCCTAGCATCGCCTCGGCTCGCACGCGCAGCGACAGCGTCACCGGATCGTTCGGACGGCGCGCCAGCACAAGCTTGATTTGATCGAGCACGGCGCCCGGTTTGCCCTGCATCAATAGCGCCGCGGCATAGCTGCGCCGCGCGGGATACCACCATATCGGCGGGTCGCTGAAATCCTTGAGCATCGGGTCTTCCTCGATCGTCGCCGCCCTCGAGAATGCCGCCGCCGCGCCGGCATAGTCGCGGTCGATCATCGCCGCGCGTCCTTGCAGCACCGCCTGTGCGACGAACACGAGCTGCCGCGCCTGCTTGCTCGCGTCGTTCTTCTTCGAATCGGTCGGCGCGATCATCGCGGCGGCTTCCGCCCGAACGGCCGCGGGGTTTCCGGCGCGCGCCTGCGCCTCACCGCGAGCGTAATGCCAGTACGCCCGCGCGAAACCATATTTTTCGCCCGGATCGGGCAATGCCATGACATCGCCGAGCAATCCGAACCGTCCCTGCGCGGCGTAAGCGGTGCCGGCTACCATCTGCATGTAGGGATTGTCGGAAGGGTGCTTGCCGAGCACGACCAACAACGGCCCGCTCAGCGCCAACGCGTCCGCCGCATCGCCCGACAGCAACGCGCCGCCGATCCCGAACTGGACGTTGTGGGCGTGATAGGGCTGCTGCCACTCCGATCCGGCCTTGGTCATGCCGACGATCCGCGCGTCGGACAGGCCGAGCGCCGCCGCCTGGACGTTGACGCTGGCCGCGTCCTGATAGCGGCCGACCCAGTAGAAGGTGTGCGACGGCATGTGGATAAGATGGCTCGACTGCGGCGCCAGCTTGGGCAGCAAATTGGCGTAGCGCTCGGCGCGCTTGGAAAAGCCGCTCATCTCGGTCGCGTGGATGTAGAAGTGGATGGCCGGCGTATAGGTCGGATTGCGGCGCAGCACGCGTTCGAGCAGCTCGACCGCTCGCGGCAGCTTCGACGTGACGTTGTTCAGCGCCGCGGGGATCATCCAGGCGTCGGCCGCGATCGTGGCGATCTCGTCATCCTCGGAATAGCGATCGGCGAGCACATCCATCGCGCGCGCGAACGCGATGTCGCCCGCGCCGAGGCCACCGCCATTGACGTAGCGCAGCTTGAGCGCGGCGATCAGGTCGCGTTCGCGTGCCGGCGTCCCAGTCGTGATCAGCCGTTCGGCGGTCGCGACCTTGGCGGCGGCGGCCTTTTGCGCGTCGGAGTCGGTCGGATAGTTGATCGTCGGGCCGAGGCTCCATGCTTCGCCCCATTGGCACATCGCGCAATCGAGATCGGCGCGGGCGGCCTCGGCGAAGGCAGCGGTCGCGGCCTTGTGCGCGAAGGCATGCGCGAGCTGCATGCCATTGTCGAAGAAGGCCTGCGCCCGTGGGCTCTTGGTCGTGATCGCAAAGCCGCCGCTGCCATAGCCTGCGAGCAACTCGGTCTTGACCGGTAGCGGGGCATCGTCGCCACCGCAGAGCGGAAGGACCAGTTCGTCGACCGCGGTGAACGCAGACCGCGCATCGCCAGCGGCGGCTGGAATCAACGCCACCAGCGGCAACAGCATGATCCAGGCGCGCACCGTGTGTCCCCCAATTTGGCCCGATGCGATCCTAATCCAAAGTCGCGCGTCGCGCCACCGCTCGCGACTTGAGTAGGACCAAGCGCTCGCCTAAGTCGCTTGGCCATGACCTCGACCAACGATCTTCGCCGTTCCTTCCTCGACTATTTCGTCGCCAACGGCCACACCGTCGTGCCGTCGGCGCCGCTGGTGCCACAAAACGATCCGACGCTGATGTTTGTCAACGCCGGGATGGTGCCGTTCAAGAACGTGTTCACCGGCCTCGAAAGCCGGCCCTATTCCACCGCGACGTCCAGCCAGAAGTGCGTGCGCGCCGGGGGCAAGCACAACGATCTCGACAATGTCGGCTACACCGCGCGGCACCACACGTTCTTCGAAATGCTCGGCAATTTCTCGTTCGGCGACTATTTCAAGGACCGTGCGATCACACTCGCATGGAATCTGCTGACCAAGGAATTGGGGATCGACCCCAACCGCCTGACGGCCACCGTCTATCACACCGATGTCGAAGCGTTCGACCTGTGGCGCAAGATTTCGGGGCTGCCCGAAGAGCGGATCATCCGCATTCCGACCAAAGACAATTTCTGGGCGATGGGCGACAATGGCCCGTGCGGGCCGTGTTCGGAGATTTTCTTCGATCACGGCGACCACATCCCGGGCGGGCCCCCGGGATCCCCCGACGAGGACGGCGACCGCTTCGTCGAGATCTGGAACCTGGTCTTCATGCAGTTCGAGCAGGAGGCCAACAAGATCGTCGGCAATCTGCCCAAGCCGTCGATCGACACAGGCATGGGCCTCGAACGCATTGCCGCGGTCATGCAGGGCGTCCCCGACAATTACGACACGGATACCTTCAAGGCCCTGATCGCGGCCTCCGAGGCGCTGACTCACACCAACGCGGCGGGCAAGCAGCAGGCGAGCCATCGCGTCATCGCCGACCATTTGCGTTCGGCGGGTTTCCTGGTGGCCGACGGCGTGCTGCCGGCGAACGAGGGACGCGGCTACGTGCTCCGCCGCATCATGCGGCGCGCTATGCGGCACGCGCATCTGCTCGGCGCGAAGGACCCGCTGATGGCGCGGCTGGTGCCTGCGCTGGTGGCGGAGATGGGCGCCGCCTATCCTGAACTGGTTCGCGCGCAGCCGTTGATCGAGGCGACGTTGCAGCAGGAAGAAACCCAGTTTCGCAAGACCCTCGACAAGGGTCTCAAGTTGCTCGACGAGGCGACCGCAGGGATGGCGCAGGGATCGACGCTGGCCGGCGAGACCGCGTTCAAGCTCTACGACACGTTCGGGTTCCCTTACGACCTGACCGAGGACGCGTTGCGCGCGCAAGGGTTGCAGGTCGATCGCGAGGGCTTCGACGCCGCGATGGCCGAGCAGAAGCGTGCCGCGCGCGCCGCGTGGAAGGGATCGGGCGAGAAAGCGTCGGACGAGCTGTGGTACGATCTGGTCGAGGAAAAGGGCGGGACCGAATTCACCGGCTATACGTCGGAGGAGGGTGAGGGCGAAGTCGTAGCGCTGATCAAGGACGGCGGCCGCATCGACAAGGCCGTGGCGGGCGACGAGGTCGATGTCGTGCTTAACCAGACGCCGTTCTACGCCGAAAGTGGGGGGCAAGTCGGCGACGCGGGGATCGCGAGCAACGATAAAGGGCTGAAGGGCCGCATCTTCGATACGCAAAAGCATCTCGGCAGACTCTGGGCGCACCGCATGAAGGTTGAAGCGGGCGAACTCGTGATCGGCGATGCCGTGCATTTGGTCGTCGACGGGGAACGCCGCAACGCGATCCGCGCCAATCACTCGGCGACGCATTTGCTCCATGCAGCGTTGCGCGAACGTCTCGGCACGCACGTCGCGCAGAAGGGCTCGCTAGTCGCTCCTGATCGCCTGCGCTTCGACTTCTCGCAGCCGGTGGCGGTCGATCCGGCCAAGCTCGCGGACGTCGAAGCCGACGTGAACGCGTACATCCGCCAGAACGATGCGGTCGCCACTCGGCTGATGACCCCCGACGAAGCAATCGCAGAAGGCGCGATGGCGCTGTTCGGCGAGAAATATGGCGACGAGGTCCGCGTCGTGTCGATGGGGCGCGGCGGCGACGGCATCTACAGCCTGGAGTTGTGCGGCGGCACGCATGTCGGCGCGACGGGCGAGATCGGGTTGTTCAAAGTGGTGAGCGAGGGCGCGGTATCGTCGGGCGTTCGGCGAGTCGAGGCGCTGACCGGCGAGGCGGCGCGCGCTTACCTTTCCAGCCGCGACGAGAAATTGCGCGAGGCTGCCGCAACGCTCAAATCCTCGCCCGACGAGGTGCCTGCGCGCGTCGCGCAACTGGTCGAGGAGCGCCGCCGGCTGGAGCGCGAACTCGCTGAGGCGAAGAAGGCGCTGGCGCTCGGCGGCGGCGCTGGTGGGGCGTCTGCGGGGCCGGAGGAGATCAACGGCATCGCGTTCGTGGGCCAAGTGGTCGACGGACTCGATCCCAAGGGCCTGCGTGGCGCAGTGGACGAGACGAAGCAGCGGATCGGGTCCGGCGTGGCGATGATCGTCGGGGTCAATGACGGCCGCGCTTCGGTCGCCGTTGGTGTGACCGACGACTTGACGGACCGCTTCAATGCGGTCGATCTGCTCAAGCAGGCCGTGGTTGCGCTTGGCGGGCAAGGTGGCGGGGGCCGGCCCGACATGGCGCAGGGCGGCGGGCCCGATGGCGCCAGGGGGGACGACGCGGTCGCGGCCGTGAAGGCGGCGCTCGCGGGCTAATCTTTGCGCCGCACGCGGCGGATGCGCGGCTCGCGGTCGAGTTGCGCTTCGTCCTTGATCGCCTTGCGCAACTGGTCGCGCTTCTCGTGGATCGAGGCGATCACCGGGCCCATCGCCACGCCGAGATCGACCAGCACGGCCTCGGACAGTTGCAGCGAGCTTTCGAGCGTTTCAGGCACCGCGTCGGTGACGCCGGCTTTGTAGAGTTCGGCCGCATGCGCAGCGTCGCGGGCGCGGGCGATGATGGTCAATCCTGGAATCCAGCCGCGCACGCGTTTGGTCAAATGCACCGTCAGCAGGGGGTCGTCCATCGTCAGCACCAATGCCTTGGCGCGGCCGAGGTTGAGGCGGTCGACCAGCTCGCTACGCGCGACATCGCCGAAGATGACCGGGTAACCGTCGCGCCGCGCAGCCTTGGCGGCATCGATATCGGCTTCGATCGCGACATACGGCTGGTGGTGCTCCGCGAGCATGTCCGCGACCATGCGTCCGACGCGCCCGAAGCCGATGACGACGGTGCCCGGCCCGTCGCTTAGCAGGAGATCGGTGTTCGTGCCTGCGCGCGCCTCGATCCGACGCGAGGCGAAGCGACCGATCTCGGCGAGCGCAGGCGTGATGGTCAGGCCGAGCGCCGTCACGGTCTGCCAGAAGGCAGCGTCGGCGGCTGCGATCAGGCCTGCTGCGGCTGCCGTGCCGAGCACGATCAGCGTCGTTTCCGATGGGCTCGCCATCAACAGGCCGATCTCCGCCGCAGTCCCGCTCCGCGCACCTGAGAGCCGGAGCAGCCCGGACGTGACGGTCGACTTCACCGCCACGACGCCGACCAGCGCCAGCGCGAAATCGCTCCAGTGCGCGAGCAACGTCTCGAGATCAAGGCTCATGCCCACGGTGATCAGGAACACGCCGAGCGCGAGACCCTTGAACGGTGCGGTGATGACCTCCACCTCGCTGTGATATTCGGTCTCGGCGATCAGCACACCGGCGAGCAGCGCGCCGACGATTGGCGACAGGCCCGCCGCCGCGGTGGCAAGGCTTGCGACGATGACAGCCAGCAGCGAGACAGCGAGGAACAACTCCGGGCTCTTGGTCCGTGCGGCTTGCGCGAACAGTCGCGGCAGCAGGAAACGGCCGACGAGGAAGATCGCGGCGATGCTGACCGCTCCCCATAGCAATGTTTGCACCACCCCCGATGTCGCACCGCCGCCGACTGCCGCCAGGACGAAGATAATCGGCACCAGCGCGAGATCCTCGAACAGCAGCATGGCAAAGGCGGTGCGGCCGACCGTGCTTTGCGTGCCGGCGATCGGCAGCACCAAAGCGGTCGAGGATAAAGCGAGCGCGAGGCCGAGGCCCAGGCCGGCGCTCCAGCCATTGCCGAACGCCAACAATGCTGCGCCGATCACGGCCGCGCAGCCGAGCAGTTCGGCGGCACCGATCCCGAACACCGCGCCGCGCATCGACCACAAGCGTCTGAGCGACAGTTCGAGCCCGATCGAGAACAGCAGCAGCGTGATGCCGAAATCGGCGAACGGCTCGATCGCGTGCGCGTCGGAGATGGTGACGTGGTAAAGCCAGGGATGCCTGCCCACCAGCGCGCCGAGACCGGCTGGGCCGACAAGGATGCCGACCAGGATGAAGCCGATCACCGGACTGATCTTGAAACGCGCGAACGCCGGGATCACGATGCCCGCCGCGCCGAGGATCACCAGCGCGTCGCTGAACCCTGCATTGTCGAGACCGATCGCCATGATTGTATCAAAGCAGGGTGGGGAGCATTTGTCAGGCCATGACTGACGCCGACATCTGCATCATCGGCGGCGGGCCTGCGGGAATGGTCGCCGGTTTCCTGTTCGCTCGTGCCGGTGTGCGAACCATCGTGCTCGAAAAGCATGGCGATTTCCTGCGCGATTTTCGCGGCGACACGGTGCACCCGTCCACACTCGATCTGTTCGACGAGCTCGGGCTGCTCGACCGCTTGCTCGAACAGCCGCATGACAGGGTCGACACAATCGGGGCGGTAATCGGCGGCAGAGCCTATACGATCGGCAACTTTCGCGGGTTGCCACGGCCGGGCAACTTCATCGCGCTGATGCCGCAGTGGCATTTTCTGAACTTCGTTGCGGGCGAGGCTGGCAAGCTGGATGCGTTCACGCTGCGGATGAATGCCGAGGTGAGCGGGCTGATCGAGCAGGGCGGTCGAGTCGGGGGCGTGAAGCTCGCCGATGGCGGGGAAATCACGGCGCGACTGACGATTGCCGCCGACGGCCGCTCATCGCTCGTCCGCCGTGAGGGTGGGCTGCCGCTCCACGACCTCGGCGTGCCGATCGATGTGTTCTGGTTCCGGGTGCCGAAGCCGCAGACGCCGGATAACAGGACGCAGGGGTTCATCGCCAACGGCGAGATGGTCGTGACGATCGACCGCGGCGACTATTTCCAGTGCGCGCGGGTTATCGAGAAAGGTCAGGCCGACGCGGTCCGTGCGCGGGGGTTCGACGCGTTTCGCGATCAGGTCGCGGCTGCGGCACCGGTGCTGCGCGATGGCATCGCGGCGGTCCAATCGTGGGACGACGTCAAGCTGCTCAGCGTGTCGCTCGACCGGCTGACGCAATGGTCGCGGCCGGGCTTGCTGGCGATTGGCGACGCCGCCCACGCGATGTCGCCGGTCGGCGGGGTCGGTATCAATCTTGCGATCCAGGACGCCGTCGCGGCTGCCAATCTCTTGGCTGCGCCGATGCTCAGCGGCGATGACGTCGATCCGCTGTTGCACAAGGTGCAGGAACGCCGGTTATTCTCCGTCAAGATCATCCAGGCGATCCAGCGAGTCGCGCATCGTTGCGTCCTCGGCCCCGCGCTCGCCGGACGCGCGACCAAGGCGCCGTGGATCCTCAAGCTGATCGATCGCAGCCCATTGCTTCAGCAGTTCCCGGCGCGACTGCTCGGCCTCGGCATCCGTCGCGAGCATATCCGCTAGCCGACTGCCCATTCAGCGCGCGAAGGATAAGGCGTCGACGCTCGACTCCGCGCGTGACGATCGAATGCTATGGGACCATCATACACGGTGGCGATTACGCTAGACCGAACGCGCTGTCGCAAAGCGCGTGAGGAGCGGAACTCGAGGTCCGCTCGCGCCCTGGCTAGCGGGCGAGTGCAGACACGTTCTCGGCGTAATCGGACTCGCGTGAGCGGCCATCCTCGGCCGGCGGACGATCAAACAGGTGGAGATAGGCCGGGGAGAAGTCCGCCGTTCGCTTCATGCGGGGCCAGTCCGCAATCCTGATACGGCGGGCGTCGCGCGTGATCGATCCCTCTTCGGTCAGTTCACGTAGCATGCGATTGACGTGCACGGGCGTGAGACCGGTAGCGTCCCCGATATCTTCCTGGGTCATCGGGAGGGTGAAGTCGGCGGGCGAGCCCAGGCCGGCCGCTTCCATGCGCGCCGCAAACTCGCAAAGCATATGCGCGATTCGCACCTTGGCATTGCGTCGTCCGACGTTGAGCACCCACTCCCGAAATATCGACGCCTCGACTAGGCAATCGCGCCAAAGCGCTCTGCCGACATCGGGGTGGTCGGCGATCAGATTGCGCAGCGCGGCCATCGGGAAGACGGCAAGTGCAGCCTCGGAAATGGTTTTTACGGAATGGTCGGCGCGATCGAAGAGCACGTGCTGAATGTCGAGAATGTCGCCTGCCATGTGGAACGATACGATCTGGCGCCCACCGGTCGCAGTAAATTTGTATCGGCAGGCGTACCCATCCACCAGGAGATAGCAGTCGGTTATATTCTGACCTTCGTCCACGACCTTCGTTCGAGAAGTCACCGTCTTGATCTTGACGGGTAGCTGTCGAATAGCTTCGATCGCACGCGTCGAAAGAACGTTGCCAGAGCTGAGCTTGCGGATAAGAGGGTCAAAAATACCCAATTCGATCGACACTGTAGTCTCCAAAGTCAGTACGTTTTTATAACGATTTTCCCCCGAAGCGGTTCACTCGGCGGGCGAAGTGGCCCCTGCGGATTCGTGAACGCCTCAGAGGTTCGTGCGTTGATCCGCATGGAGGAGATAGAGATGACTGAGCTTAGCACCGAAGATCGCGACGAGCTGGACAGAGACCAGTTCGCCTTCCCCAAAGAACGCAAGGAACCGCTCGAGAACGCCAGCCACGTGCGAAACGCCATTGCGCGCTTCAACCAGGTGAAGGGCGTGAGCGACGGTGAGCGGGACGCCGCGTGGAAGCGGATCAAAGCTGCCGCGAAAAAGTACGGCGTCGAGGTGAACGAGAAGAGCTGGCGCGAGGTCGGGAACGACTGACTCCCCTCGCGAATCCACGCCTGCTGACCCGCAAGCGATCCAAGCGGAGCCGCTTCTTACAAAGCCATTGAGAAGGTGGTGGACGCACTAGGGCTCGAACCTAGGACCCGCTGATTAAGAGAGCGTCCATCTACCAACAATATCAAGCACTTGGCTGCATTCGTGTCTAATAAATACAGACAATTGATCGCAATGAGCAACTTTTGGCAACATGGGGCACCGACACGGATTCAGTCACATCGCCGACGGCAGATTTGCGCCCCAAAAGCGGTCGTTCATTGCCCGACGCTTTGAATTCGAAAGCTGCCACACAATCGGGTATAACTGAGGTTGTCGAACCGCGCACCCGAGGATTTACCTCGTTAGCTTTGCTGTGGCGCAATATTGCGAACTGTCGCAGCGATCGTTGCGGAGCACCAATTTTCCCGAGTTCAGCGTGTCGGTCTCGTTCAAGCAAATGCTCTGACGACAGGCGGCCGGTAAATGGTCAAGCCAGAAGCGCGCGAACGTCAGCGAGGAAGGCGGCGACGGCCGGGTCGAGTTTTGGATCGTCCGCGGGCGTGTCGATCCGGCATTTATGGCCGGCATGCGCAAGAATCAGCTCGAGGGTGAGGTCGCTTTCGTCTGGCTTGGCCGAAATCAGCAGGTGTTCGACCATGGCCGTCCGCTCGTTCTCGGCTCGCTCGTTCGTATAGCGCAGCTCCTCGCCTCGGGCCGCGCGCAAGACCGCCGCGCGCAGGATTGAATCCTTGTAGACGTCTTGCAGATATTCGTGCGCAGTGAGCACTGTCGCGATCGGATAGCGCCGGGGACCGAGGCGCGGGCGCGTATCGACGGCGACTGTCCGCATTTGCTGGAGCGCGCTGGAGATCGCCGCGAACACTGTCGCTTGCGGGGCACTGGGCGGCAAGAAGATCGATCCGCGATAAAGGGTGAGAGGCTTAGCGCCCAAGGGAACAAGGAACAGATCATCGACCAGACCATTATCGCGATCGTTGAGCCGGTCGAGCCGGTCTTGGAACTGTGCAGGAAGCGCCCCCTTTTCCTTCAGCATGCGTCGATAGAATGCCGCTTCCGCACACCACGGACACCCGGTTTCCTGCCAGTTAGGCAGGCAGATTTCATGGATTGCCTCTACGCTGTTTCGGGCATGGACTTTTTTATCCGCAGGGTCGCGCCAGCCGAGCATGGTTCGGCATTGTGCCCAGCGCTGCATGTCGTCGGGCCGCGCGACAGCGACGCGGTAATTGAGGCGCGCGCGGACATTGAGCTGGCGCAGACGCATTTGATAGCCAGTAAGGCGGTCCCCGGTGATGAAACAATCGTCGAGGATGAGAAGCGAGTCTTGGACGCCGAGCGTCGCCAGCGTGTCCCGGATATGCGCTTCCGCTTCCAGCAGGGGTTCCTCGCCGCGCAGATGCAGCGTCGGATGCTGGAGATGGACCGCGTAATGGCTCTTCGCGGCGAGCACGGCCTGCGCGCGCTCACCGAGTATTCGCGCGACATCGTGTTGCGGCGTGAGGATCGCTTTGGGCGGCGGATCGAGCCCGGCAATATCGCTTTCGAAAGCAGCGATGAAAGCGGGCTGGTCAATTAGCGCCGCCATGTCGAGGTGAACCGCATGGTGGCGCGGCGAACCGTCCGAAACCTGATCGCGATGTGCTGACACGATGCGCGTACCGAACCGCTCGACAAAAACGCCGAAATTCTTGGCCAGTGGAATCCGCAGTTCGAATTCCACATCTTGGTAGACCAGGGGAAAGTAAACTTGCGGATCGATATGAATGGCCGATCCCTCCTCGATCATCGCCTCGGTCAACGGCGCGAACTCGGGCACTTCGGACAAATCGCACAAAGGCGGCAGAGCATCAGTCTTGCCGAGCTTAAACAAGGCGACGAACGACATGTCGATCGGCAGGCACGCCGTTTCGATCTCGTCGCGCAGCACACCGACCAGCGAGCCGGTCTGGGTGGCACTGACGATGCAGGTAACGGGAATTTGCTCGTTGCCGTTCGGGCAATCGCTCCACAGTCGATCGAGCGCTTCAAGCAAAGCGGCTTGCGCCTCCGAGCTGCGATCTTGGTATTGGGTGAGCATCTCGACCGGAATTGGCGTCCGCCCGTCATAAAGCGTCAGGATCCGGCTAAGATTGAACGCAAGCGAAGAGATCGACCAAGTGTCGATGAGAATGGCACGAGCAGCCGCGACATGCGGCAGTAGCCAGAAGGCAATCGCGTCCACGGCTTGCCGCGAATACTGGATGTTGCCGACTCTCAGAAACGAGCGGATCGGCTTGGCTGATGGCGGGTCATAGTAAGAGCCTTCGACCGGCATCAATATTGCCCGCGATCGCTCAACGATTTCGTTGAGTTCGCGGTCGCGGATCGCATCGAGCGCTCGGGGAGCGGCGAGATGCCCGAGCACCAGAGAGGGCGGCACCACTCCTGGATTTATATTGCCGCTCAGACGGTGTGCAAAATTGTCGGAATGGAGCACAAAGATCGGGACGCCGTCGAACCGTTCGAAAGCCTTGGGTCCGGTCGCGCAGGCCTCCGCCACAGCGTCGATAAAAGAGCCGGGTTTATGCTCTGCGCCCTTCTGCGCTGCGATCAGGTCGTCCGGCGTGAAATGCTCCGTGACGGCGGGACGCAACACGATCGCACTAGCCCGGCGCCGACTGTGCTCGGGCCCGTCATAGATCAGTTCGAGTAGCGCCGGTAGCGTTTGCTCGCTCGAGAATTGCGCGACCAGTACCTGAATCGGCGGGAGATCGGTATCCAGCGTGAGCGAGAATTGATGCATCGACTATCCCGGCTCAGGGCTGCGGCCAGAACATTTGCCAGTGTGTGCCAGCGACCGAAGGATGTGGCCGGTCACCGAGATGGACGAGGCGCGGATCGTCCCTGTCCGGCAGAAACGAGACGGCCATCCAGAATTCGGCGGTACGAAGCGACACGAAGGCGTTCATCCTGCGCGCGGCGTCGAGCGCATATTGAATGCCGAGGCCTGCCGACGGATCACTGCTTTTAGACGTCAGTCGGCCATAGATTAGCCGCTCGAGCAAGTCGCGTCGGTTGACATCCGGTCCCAGTCCGGCGGGCGACGCCTGATAGGCATCGACGATACCGCGGCCGAAATCCGAGATCGCCGCTTCCACCAGGGTCACCGGTCCGTCCCCACCGAAGGTTCGTTCGACATAGCGGCGCAGCTGCCGGAACGGGCCGCAGCGTTCGGCCAGTTCCGTAGCATCGGGCGCGGCGTGGGTGCGCAGGCGCATGAAGCGCGTGCCGACGAGCGTTTGTCTGCCATCACGCGATCCGTGCTCGAGCCCGTTTTCGTGTAGCTCCGACAAGAAGGTGCCGAGATCGCCCGCCGCGCCGCTTCCGACCGCCCCCCCCCCTCTTCGCAACGCTCCAAGGTCGAGCATTTGTCGGAAGCGCAAGACTTGCGACTGGAACAACCGGCGGCGTAGGGCCCCCGGTGCCGCAGCGCCGTTGTCGAGGTGGAATAGCGGCGAAATCGGAAAATCAGGATCGAACTCTACGAGGGTTTGCGCAACGTCGCTGTCGGGACTGACCAAGCCGTCCCGCCGGAGCATCAGATTTTGACGCAGTTCCGCGCCATCCAGCGTATTGCCAGCCTTGTCCCTGATCGACGCGGCGAGCGAAGCAGCAACCAGTCCTGTCAATGTATTGCTAAAGCGAGCGGAACCGTCGGTCGGTTCGCCATAAACGATCTCGGTAGTGGCGCGGCGGCATAACGTTCCGCACAGAATCGCGCCCCATAGGTCGGTTAGCAGGTCGGATGCTGCGAAAGACTCGACCTTGAGCCGCGCAGCGGCTTCTTCGCCGGTCGGCGGAATCCGCCCGAGCTGATCCTCTAGATCAGCCAGCGACGAGGAAGGGCCAATCTCGGTATTGGGCACCGGTCGGGTCTCCGTAATTGGAAGCGCGATGAGCGTTGCCATGATCTAGCGATCTTCCACACGGATCGCCAAGCCGTCCCCTCATTTTGCGTCCGGATCGGATCGTCTGCGCCAGCCTTCGGCCAACTGGCCAGCGCCACGGTTCTGTGCAGCCCATAAGTCGCTCCAACGCCGGGCGGCTAAGCGCCCAGAAGTGGTCGTGCAGCGGGAACGGCATTGATCCCAAAAGCCGCCGGCCGCCCGGCTAGTAGTCAAGCTCAGCTAGTGAGTAGTTTGCGGTCGTGACTTGAGTCGACAAATTCTTACGCTGGCTGGTCTGCAGAATATGCGCTCTGCTACATACTATCAAATTGCCACTCCAATCTCAGGCACCAGCCATTCTGTCTAGGAATTCGGAGACCGGATAGACTAGGCAAGTCGACTGGCCCGTTGATCGATCAGCCTTGCGAATGGTGTGATCATAAATCAATTCAACACGCTCTTCATGCTGGAGACAGTAGAGGACCGCACCTAGCGCATGCGGCTTTGTGCCGATCAAGCCGATTTTGAAGAACCAGTCGTCGGTATAGTCGGCGACGATATCTTGGAGACAGTAGTAAAGGCTGAAGGGACAATTAGCCTTTGCAAAGCGGATGTCCTGCCAAGCGCCCGAGTCTTTTAGCGGCATTTGGTTGCCCTGATAGGTGAAAAATGGATACTCGGCTCGGAATCCTGGCACGCCAACCACGGGATTGACGTTGCCACTCTCTGGCTGAATGTCCTCGAGTAGATGCTTGAAGCGAGCACCCTCGAAGCCGAGCAAGGGGATAAGCGACACCTCCTCTTCGTCGGGCTCGCGCAAATTGCTGAATTGAGGAATAGGAGAAATTCCACTGATGAGTTCGCTTAGGTCGAAAAACACGTTTTCACGCGGCGACGCGCTATAGGCATAGTCGCGGGGCTCAACGTACATCACTTGGATCTGAAACTGCGTGGCGCGCGCGACTTTCAGGATCGCGGGCCACACGTGATTGGAGAGACCGGTGATATCTAGGTATAGATGGCGGCCGACCGCCGCGCCGAGTAGCGCACTTAGCTCGCCGACATCTCGGAGCATCGCCCGACGCGACGGGTCGGTAACGAGCTGAATTGCGTCGGTACCATACTCGGCCAATTCCATGAACTCGAGATGGGTCGCACGGCTTCGCCATGACTCGAGGTGGCGGGTCCGGGCCTCGGCTCGCGTGCCATAGACGTATAACGCACCTGGCTCCGGCACAAACTCCGAAGCCTCCGGATACTCGGTCGTCGGGATCGGTCTATTGACTAGCGTCATCAAGATAGGCCTCGAACAAGCGCAACTGCTCAGGGAGGGGTTCCCGCACGTCTTCGGGCTCTCGTTCGAGAAGCTGTCGAACCCCGCGGCCTGGATCCTTGACGATGACCATCAAGTCGTCGGGATTGATAATGATCTTGCGCTTGCGTCGATGACTAATGCCGAAAAAGGCTGAGAAGATCGGGTGGAGGCTGTAGTCGTAAGAGCGGGCATCAGTTTGATTGAGTTTGTTCGCGATCGTACGCACGAGCGCCGAATGCATGACGGCGTTTGTTAGGAGGCTCTCTACCTGCGGGGATAGTGGCGCTACGGCAGAAAGAGCGAACTGATTTTGTTCAGGCGAGTGACCTTCGGGGCGACGCGCCATAATTTGGAACAATCGGCCAAGGCCTATGGTGAGCTTTACAAGGAGCGCGCCCTCGCGGAAGCCCTCTAACTCAAAGAGATTTTTGCGCCCTACTGCCTGCGCTGCCTTGGTCTGCGTCTGCCAGGAAAACTTTTCGCCGAGCGTACCATCGGCCTGTTGATGTTCGCGGAACGCGTAGTCGACCAATTCGAGGAGATAGCGAATATTGGCGGATGCCATAGTCGTGTAGGTGGTCCAACCGCAGTACAGTTTCGTGATACCGGAACCTGCCTCAGCGATTTGGAAGAGTGCAGCGTAGCGGTAATTGTCTACAAAGTTGTGCCACTCGTCCGAGTCCGTGCGTTGCTCTCGCAGGGCCTTCTCAAGTGTCATGCCCCGCAACCGGCCTCGAAGGTCGATAAGGATAACGTCAAGGTCACTCAAAGCGTCGGCACCGCGAGCGATCCGCGTGTCGGAAGAGAGCCGAATCCGCTCGCGGATCGGTTTCGCCACTCTCGAAGCACCTAGCGCTTCCGCCTCCGCATCCGCGGTGGCAGCAGGTAGCAGGTCAATGATGCTGGCGGCCGGCTGCAGCATATTCTTTAAACGGGCGTCGCATACGTCGCGGGCGAATTCCTTAAACTCGTCACCGGTTAAAATGACGGAGATGTCGATGCGGACATAGTCAGCTGGACTAGTCAGCTCCTCGGTGTCCGACAGTGTATAGCGCCTTCGCCAACCGAGCTCGCGCACTCCAATCTTGAAAGTGTAGTCAACCGTTGCATGCTTCAGCAGGCTATTGACGACCACTTGCTGATCGTCGAGCAGGTTTTCGTACTCATCCAGTAGGAAAAAGAAGCTCTTGCCTGCGAATTGGGGCATCTCGCGCAGACCGGCAAACAGCGCGTCCAGTGGCGCACCCTGAAGTGATAATCCAAGGTCCTGTTCGGCCTTAATGTTATTGAGCAGGCGTTCGAAATCAGAAAGGCCTTTCCGGACCGCGATGCGCAGACTTTTGAGGTCGGTGGCATCCTCGACGTTAAGAGCTCGACTGACCTCAAGGCACAAATCCTCGCCGAGTGCGGGCGCGTCGGGGCAATGTTGCGCGTACCACTCAAGAAACTTGGTTACGTTCTGCGAGAGCAGGAGGTTGATGTAGTGTCCGAACAGCTTTTGCCAGCGCTCGGGCGGGAGTTCAGGACCCTTAAACGCCGATACCCGATTGGTATTCACCCGGTAGTAGAAGCCGTAGTATTCCCAGTTCGGGATCTTCGCCGGGTCGCTGTCCAACGCAAAGCGACCTTCGTAGGACAGACAGCGGAGGACCGTCGTTTTGCCGGTGCCGCGCCCTCCGATGAGTACGCAGGGCCGTGGACGCTCTAAATCGGGAAAATAGGTTGGCGTTCTAAAGTATTCGAAGATGCGCTCGCCCAACCACTCGGCCTTGTAATTGCCGAACAGTTCGGAAGCTTCACTGGCGCGGGAAGCATGCCCGGTCATACGTCCTTCACCAGCGGTCTCCAGTGCTCAGCGCGATACCGGAAAAGCGGGATCGTCGCGTCGGGCGTCTTGTGGGCGAACCCGATCGCGAGGCCAAGCCCGTGATAGCCAAACAAGCCCCATTCGCTTTCGTCCTCCGGCAGCCCGAGTGCGACACTTAAACGCCGGACGAGCGCTTGACCGTCGGCCACCAGCTCTGCTGGCCAGACAAGCGAATCCGGATGGAAGACATTGTAGCGTTGGTCGAGAATGTTGCCCGCGCTGATTTCTACGCCGGGGCATCTGCGCTTGATATTATCCAGCCCGTACATCGTACACACAGCCGGCGCGTAGTAGACTTCGAGCGGCGTTCCGGCACGATCCGCATCGCTTGCGGCCTCACTAAAAGAGTAGGACTTTCCACCAATGTCGTAACGACGCTCCCAAGTTTCGGTAAACTGATCGCCGGAGCCAACGAAGTCGTCTACAAACACGACGGGTGATCGATCGCCGCGAATAGCGATCCGCTCCAACGCTTCTACGGGGTTCAGGATCTGCTCTTCCGAGACGCCGGCATGGTCGCGGGCCGCCCGAGCAAACAGATGCCCACTGTCCGCCGGATTTGGGATCTCGCCGGTTACGTAAGTCAAAGACGCTGATTGCAGAAATGTGGACCAATCATCGAATATGTTTCCCCTCCGGCGGGCTCTCCAAGGCTGCAGCACACCAATGCCCTGCAGCGCTGCAACGAAGAGCTGTCGGGTCAGGTCGTCGTTGAAGTACATGAACGCATTGAGCAGGTGTCTCGCCAGTGGAAGATCATCATCCTGGAAGTTTCCGAGCCACGCCCGCGCGTCCAGGCGGGTTCGCAGCGGCCAAATTTGAAATTTGGCAAAGTCAGAGCACTTCTCGCTGAGCAGCGCGACATTAAGTTCTTGCGACGGGCGATCGAGTGGCACGCGGGCTTTTCCTGCAAAACGAGAGCTGGTGCAACCGTCGCCTCGAGATTTGGGGCCGACGCCGCGGCTCGCGGCAACCTGGTACCTTTGCGGGGCCGTTGATCTGGTACCCGCGCCAGAATAGTCGTAAGCTGACGGCTACGAGGGGGCCAGGTGATCAACGAAAAGCTGTGTCGATTCTACAGTCCGGATTGGCTGAGCGAGTTGCTAGTTGACACGCTTGCTGGCCTGCTGCCCGAGCACATCGTCGATCTTGGAAGTGGGCCGGGATCGCTAAGCGACGCAGCCGGGGCGCGGTGGCCGACAGCGCGCATAACCACCGTCGATGTCGATCCCGAAGTAGCCGCGTTACGATCGAATTATCTTGAACGTTTTAGTCATGTTCTCCGCGACGTACTGGCCGACGGACTGGCGCCCGCGGTTGGCGTCGAACCCGGCTCGACCGATTTGGCAATATCGAATCCTCCCTACACTCGCACGCCGCGCAATCCGTCGATCGACCACATTATGGATCGCGCGGGTTTAAGAGATGCAGTCCCGGGGTGGACGTCGGTGCCAGTAGACCTCGCGTTTCTCGCGCAGGCCCTTCTCCTCGTTCGTCCCGGGGGGACGGTGGCGTTCGTAGTTCCCGATACGCTCATCTCGAGTGAGGCTATGGGGCCGGCCCGACGGCTTCTCATCGAAAATCATCGAATACAAACAGTGATCCAGCTACCCCGACGCACATTCGGGCGCACCGACGCACTCGCCTTTATCGTGGTGATCAAGAAGGGCGAGCGGGGCGAAACGATCAAGCTTCTAGCGGTTGACGATTCCGGTAAAGCCCAAACACGTATTGAGATCAGGGCGAGTGATGGTGTCCATCGGCTTGACTGTCTCTTTCACGCCAAAGGCGCGCCGGGGTTGGAGCGCAAGACCCTAGCTGACCTGGGTGTCGTAGTCATTCGCGGGCGCTCTGATTCGCGCAAGGTCGCGTCGGCCAACGGAGGCATCTTCCATACCGGTGATTTCCCTAGCTGTCCTGGCGGGCGCATTTCGCTGGGGGCAAGGGCAAACACCCCAAGTACCCCGGTCGGTGTAGTTGCCGAGGCGGGGGACATTCTAATCGCACGGGTCGATAGGCGCCTCGAGCACAAAGTCGCACTCGTCGAAGACGGCGCCGCCGAGATCTCCGACTGTGTCCTACGCCTTCGGGCTCCCTCTCCGGATCGAGAGCGCGTGTTAGCTGGTTTGGTCTCTGAAGAAGGCAGACGGCAGATCGTCGCAACATCGCGTGGTACAGGGCCGAAGCATATCTCCTACAAGGCGATCCTATCGATCCAAGTGTAATAGTGCCCAGGGGCGCACCGCGAGGACAGTCGCAAACCCCCTCGAACCTACGCTCATGACGTAGATGCAGTGAGGTCGGCTTCGGGAGCTGAACGCTCAAAACCCGAATGTCAGTTAGCGGCCCAGAAGCCGTCGGTCCGCTACGCGCCCCAATTCGGTCGTTCAACGACTAGTTGCTGATACCCGAAAACCGACATTCGTTCAGCCGCGTTGGAATGACCGCCTTAGGGCGGGAAAGCCCGCAATTGACAAGGGCGGGCAACCGTTTCAGCTTTCGATTCATGTCACTTGTCCGTCGACTCGGAGTAATCGCTGCGATCCTAGCCGGCATTGTTGTTGTCCTGTTATTGGTGTTTACGATCACCGGATGGACGTTCCTTCTACGCCAGAAGTCGATCAAAACCGGCGACCAACGGATGCTTGTTTGCGAATATTTCATGGCGCATCAACTGATCAACGTGACCAATCAGGCGTCGGATGCCAAATGTCCGGTCGTGACGAAAATCGAGCGATAGCGATCACGGGTGGGAAGTCGGGGGCCGAGCTTGAGACGATGATGCCGTCAGTTTAGGCGTTCGCTTCTCTGACCCGGCCAGGGGGAAATTGGCCGGACGATTAGCGGAAAAGGGAGACGATTGATGCTTCGCACTTTTCTCGCATTCCTGTTGGCGGCAACTGCATCTCCGGCCGATTGGGTTCAAGAAGAGGGCGCGCTGCCGCCCTTGAGCCCCGCGCCGCCCGGCGCATCGTCGCCGCAACAACCGTGGCGATCATTTCAGCCACACCGGTGGGAAGTCGTGCTCTCCAACGCCGATGACCAGGTTTATGTCGAATGCAACAAAGAGGTCCTGACGCCGGCTGCAAACTTCAGTCAGTCGGTCCGGATCGATCTGACGCCGTGTCTGCGACCCCATTTTCGAAACGACATCTATATCCGGCTCCGCAACGAGGGCGGTGCCGTTACGTGGGGCTGGCAGTTTCTCGATAATGGACAGCCCGCTCTTACGATGAGCGGCAAGCCAGCGAAAGGCGGATGCGGGGTTGTCGGCAAGACGGGGTGCAATAACAATTCGCCGTATCCGAAAGGGATCGTGCAATCCGCCCATTATTGGTTTGACTATTGAAAACGCTGAGCGAGCCTTCGTCTCCGTAGCGACGGTGCTCGGTCTAGAGCTACTTTCGGACATAGACCTCATTCTGGGTCGAGCAAAAGCGCAACATCCACTCTGGCTACAATTCGACGCGATTACGCCTTGCATCGCGTCGCACTGTTCGACACCATTTAACACCACAACTGAGCGGGTAGAAGACAACGACAAGACGGGGAGTGAGAGCATGCGGCAACGGTTTGTGTCTGCGGTGTCCTGCCTCGCCTTATTGTCAGTCCCGACCCCTAGCCTTGCCGACGATACAAAGACCGTCGGGATCGCCGCAGGGATCGGCGTCACCGCTGCATCAGGCAAGAATAGCGTGTCTGATGGCGGCGGCGCGGTCGAGGCGGGCGTACTCAACGTCCAGGGCGTACTCGTAGCCGGCGCCGAGATCCGTCGGCTGGCGCTGCAATTGGTTGGAACGCGACAGGTGCTGGTGGTCGGGCATAGCGACACCATAGATTTCGCCGCTGCGCGCTATTTCGCGTGGCGGCTGAAGGCGCTCGAGGCTTATACCGCCGAGCAATGCACCGATAAGCCGGGCAAGGTAGCGACCAAAGGCAAATCGACCCCGGCACCGTCGCCCGACCCCGGCGAGCGGACCTTTTCGCTCATACTCAACACACCAGAGGGCCGCGCCGTCCTGTCACCATCGGATGCCGTGGCAGCGATCGCCACTGACATCGACGTCAAAGGCATTCCGCTGAGCGTTGACGACCGAATGCTGGTCAATTCGATCTTGATGGGAACCGCGTCGGCACCGCGCTGGTACCAGCCCGGCGAGCTCAACATGAAGGAGATCGAGCGCAAGGCGGACAATGCGTCTGGCGGGTCTGATCAATTCATCGCGCCGGGCGATCTGGGGGACATCGCCACGGATGGCGTCCTCACCAACCGGTTCCTGGCGCGGTTCGACGCTCTGTCCGATTGGGCGGGAAAGAATACCGAATGCAAGTCGCTCAAGGACAAGGTTGCCGCGATCAAGGCCTTCGTCGCCGCAGGGCTCGCGGCCGACAAGGGACCCGCACCGATCATGGCCGCTGCCGAGTTGAACACGATCCTGACCGGCAATCCAGACGTCCTGCGCGTCGCGATCGAGCAGGACGGTGGATTGGCGGTTACCCGATCAAACATCTGGTATTCCCTTGGATATCCCGGCGCGGTGAAAGTTAGCGCCGGACTGATCGTCAGTTTCCGACTGACTGATCCGCGCCTCGCGGCACCGATCCTGACGGGTGTCATTCGTTGCGTCGTCAAGTCGACCAGCCTACGCGACGTGAAGCATCTCATCGAAACGACAACTCCCCTGCCCGACCAAAAGGTCGAGGCTGCAGCCGATACACAGGCATTGGTCGGTGCGCTCGCGGGCAAGGCAGACACGCCGGCACCGATGTCGCGACTGACCAAGGAACAACTTGCGCGTCAGCTGGTCAGTTGCAGCGTCGCGGCGACCTCACCGCCGACGTGAACGGCGAACACCATAACGCATGGCAATCTCGGAGATGGCTGATGAATGCGCAGCGTATAGCACGGCTCGCAACGTTCAGATAGTCGGTCGCGAGCAGCATTCGCTTCGGTCTGCGTGGAACGACTGCTTCTGAGTCGGAAGCTTCCGTGCGCGCGTGTCGCGTCCGTAACGCGCCTCAACTGTTGCCATTCGGGCCGCTCCGCCGCGAGCGCGTAAGCGGTCGTTCGTTTAGCTTGCCAGCTGAGCCTGATTGACGGCATCGTCGGACGCGATCGTGAGGGGCAAGCAATTTGAAGTATCTGCCAACTGCTTTCGGACAGCTTTCGTTTGCTTGGAAGCTCTACAATTACGGACTTGAGGGAAAGATTGATCCGGCCGAGCTCGACACTGATGTAACCTGGGAAGACGGCGAGATGCTCTTCGTTGCCCCGAGAGCGCTGGGAGGCCCGGAGGACCTTCTGATCGCGCTAGAGAATAACCTCACCATCGCGTTCGGCGCAGCCGCCATCACCCTGAACCGGGCTAGAGAGGAGAGCGGCGTCGTGTTGCCCGATCCGATCTTGAGCGAAGCAGAACAGTGCGTGGCGCTCATCTACCAGATTCGCAACGCCTTCGCGCACGACATCGCGGAGCCCGTATGGCAGATCAATCCACGATACCGCCGCCATTACGATTTTGGCGGGCAGCATTTCGACCTGACTGATCTGCACGGCGATCCTTTCAGATATGAGCACTTGGGCGGCCCAGATAGTTTCTATCGAATAAAGGACTTTTTCGAGCTTGCCGTCGTGCCCCGTTGATCTCCAACTATATCTAAACGCTCGACATCAACTCGCCGAGCGTATCGACGAATGCCTCGGTCTCCTGGCCAGACAACCCGCGCGCGAACTGCAGCGACGCGGCCTCGATCTGAGGCCGGAGCAGTGAGTTGCGGCTGAGCCGGATGAAGTGGCGGCCGAGCACGCGGGTGCGTTCGAGCTGGTCAGGCTCTAGCATCGAGCGCGCCATCGCCAGTTCGAGCAGCAGCGTTCGGCCGTCGTCGTCCTGCGCCAGCGTATCGACGTCTAGCGCGGCATACGCCTCCTCGATGGCAGCGAGGTGCTCGGTCCATCCGTTGCTCCCGGCAATGCGGGCGAAGGCGAGGAGCACGTGCGGGTCGCGGTGTGGGCCGTGCGTCGCCTCCGGTGCGAACGCGGTCGCCGCGACTTCCCGGGCGGCGCCCGCAAGGTCAGCGGGGAACGGGGCGTCGCCGCCGACCATGCGGAGGAACGGCCAGGCTGAGCCCTCCCGGTCCGCGATTTTCTCCAGCTCGAGCAAAGACGCGGCGAGGGCGGTGAGGCCCGCTCCGAAAAGCCCACCCAATCCCGTCCCGATCTCCTCCATCCGGGACGACCAGTCCGCCGCGAACAAGCTGCCCAGCGCGTCCGCGTGGCGCAGCCCTCCCTCGGCGACCTCGACGCGCAGCCGCGCGGGCTCGGACGACGCATCGTGCAACAGGTCGCGGATCGCCGCGGCCGCGTCCTCCCGCGTGGCGTCGTCGGCGGCGAGGGCGAGCAGCGCAGGCAGCGCGGCGTAAGCTTTCAGTCTCGCCGTGCCGACGTGCGCCGGATCGGCCCGGTCGTGCGCGAAGCGCGACTGCGGCTCCAGCAGCAGGCGCGGCGAGACGAAACGGTTCTGGCGGAGTAGCTCGATCAGCGGATCGAGGCGCACGTTGCCGGCGACGACGATCTCGGTTACCGCGTTGGCGTGCCCCCAGACCGTGAGCAGCTGCTCATCCACGGTAAGCGTCCGCCACTCCAGCATCCGGGGGCCCTCGCGCGCCACGAGCCGAGCGAGCGCCGTATAGAGCCGCCAGATCACGTCGGTTTCAGGCGACAGCGCCCGCCCGCGCCAAGCGGCGATGCGGTCGGCCAGGCCGCTACCCCGGTCGGGACGGGCGAGTATCAGGGCCGCCATCCAGAGCTGAGTCCACGGCGGGGCTGTGTCGATCTGTGCCTCGTCGACCAGCGCCGACAGCTGCGCGGCATCGAGGTCCGCGACCGCCGCGCTGATTGAAGGCGGTGGAGCGATCGGCAATCCGCCGAACCGCCGCAGCGCGACCACAAGGCCGCGCTGAGTGACCAGTCGATGGGCGGCCTGGTCAAGATCGCCCTCGAAGCGGAGTAGGCGCGAGACCCGGAGCATCCCGTCCGGCGCCAAGTCCGCCATCTGGAATGGGGTGCGCTTGCGGAGCTTCTCCTCGAGGTCGAGATACCACTTGGCCATTCCGGCGTGCTCGAGCCCGAGCACGTGGCCGCCGCGCTCCTCCGCTGGCAGCTCGGCGAGCCCCGCCGCGAGCCCGGCCGCGTCGTCCTCCGAGAGGTCGAGCGCATCCGCGCGCTCGACGACCGCAGCGCTGCGGATCGCTGCGTCCTCGCTCGCGATCTCCCACGGCCACGCGTCCAGCCTCAGCGTGGTGCCACCGATCGCGACGGTCAGCGCGCGCCCGCCCTCATCGTCGACGAGCAACACCTCGCCGGTCTCGCCGGTCATCGTCTCGACGGTCAGGCGGTCGGTCGTCGTGGCGCCCGCCATCGCGCGCCAGAACGACATCTCGTCGAAGTCGTAAGGCTCCACGCCCATCATGCCGTGCTCGGGGAGGTCGAACTTACGGCGGATGCGCACGCGCGACATCAGTGGAACGCGAATGTCGTCGGGCATAGCGTTGATCGCCTTGCCGGCCAGCGTCCGCCAGAGCTCGACGTTCCTGGTGTCGGCCTCATCCCCGTCGTCGACGAGGAAGCCCTCGATCATCTCGTCCATCGGCGCGCGGAACTCGGGCCTCACCTTCAGTGCGGGCCGGACGACCTCCTCGACCAGCCAGCGGAGGAACTGCCCCTGGCGCGGGTCGTCGACCCGACCGGGCCTGACCTGCAGGGCGACCAGTACCAGCCCGCCTAGGTGGGTGCCAATCAGGTGGTCGGACCGGGGGTCGCCCGCCGCGAGCACCGGAAGCGGGAACAGTCCGGTCTCCAGCCGATCGACGATCCAGCGCGACGCCGCCTGCGCGTCGGCGACCGTCCAGCCCGCGTCATTCCAGATCGCCGCCAGGGCCTGCGCGATCGCATGGCCGTGGTCGAGAAGGAACGGGACCTCGCCGCGGATCTCCTGCGTGGCCGCCGCCGGATCGGGCCACTGCAGGCGCCTCCGGCTCCTCAGGAATTCGCCCATCGAGCGCCGCAGCACCGCGAGGTCGGCGGTCTCGGTCAACTCCCCGTCGCGCACCGCGGGTCGGACGAGGGTTACGATCTCCTCGCCATCGAGGGGCATGAACATCCAACGCGCCGCGCGCAGCCGCTGGCGCAACGCTCGCTCCCGCTCCGGAGTAAGCCGCCCGTGGCGGACGAGCGCGGCCAGCACCTCGACAGTCGTTGCCACCCGGAAGTTGGCGCTGTGGACGGCGCTGGCGAAACGGTCGTCGATCCACAGGATCGACCTCCCGTCGCGCATCGCGTCTAGCAGCTGCATGAAGCTCCGCTGGACGGGATCGTGGCCGGGCGCCTCGACGACCGGAACGGACCGGTAGGTCCCATCGTCGAGCCCCGCGGCAAGCCGCCCTCTCAGCTGAAGCAGCGAGGCGGCCAGCCGCTCGCGCACGTCGGCGTCCGCGACTTCGCCCTGCAGCCGCGCCCGGTCGTCCGCGGAGGTCGCGACTCGGTAACGGCGGCGGACTGGCCCAAGCGCTCCGGCCTCGCCGAGCGTGACGAGCATCACCGAGTCGAGGTTGACGAGGCTACCGGCGGGCGGGACCGCACCCGCGGGCGCCGGATCGAGGGTGGTGCCGAGTGCCTCGCGGATCGCGTCGCGCTCCCCGGCAGGCGTGGTGGCCACCGCCTGCTCGATTAGCCTGGACAGGTTGAGCGTCGCCGCCGGCTCGCCGAAGCCCTCCCACATCACGGTGAAGCCGTGGAGCTGCGGTTCCTGCGCTATCGAGATGTCGCCGGAGTCCAGCAGCGCGAGGGCCGCGCGAGCCGCCGCCACGCGTGAGGGCTGGGCGAGCTCTACATCGGTCCGCATCGCGAGCAGCGCGTTCATCGTGTCGGGAGCGATCAGGATCGGCGCGAAGGCGCGCTCGGCGGCGTCCAACAGGTCGAGGCCGTGCGCGGTGAGCAGCGCGGTGACGTCGGCGAGCAGGGTGACGTCCTCCCGGGCCGCCGGCCACCCCGACTCGTCGTAGCGCCGGCCGTAGCGGGTCGACAGGATCGAGGACCGCACATCGGGCGACGGCGGCTCGATGAGCGGGAGCAGGTAAGCGAACGGTAGCGCCGCGTGCCGGACCCCGGCGAGCAGATGGACTGGAAGATGGCCGTTCGCGTATTTCTCGAAGACCTCCTCGATCTGGGCGTTGCGCTCGGCGACCCACTCGAGCACCTGGTCGATGGTCAGCGTGCGGACCCCGGCGGCGCCGTCGGCCCCGAGCCTGCTCATCCGGCTGACCAGCGCCCGCTGCTCGGCGTCCAGCCTAAGCCTGCTCGCCAGCGAAAAGGTGGCCGAGACCAGCTCGTCGGGCGCAGCCGCCGCGATCTGCCGCGTGATCCGGGCGGCCGCGTCGGGATTGGTTGAGGCGACCGCGTTGGCGAGGAGGACGTGGCTCGTGGTCGGAACGGCCAGCTTGTCGGCATGCTGCTCGTACATTGCCAGCGCGGCGGGTTCGGCGCCGGTCGCGAGGTGGAACTCGATCGACCGCCAAATGTCGCGGGGCTGTCCCGTCGTCTGTGCGAGCAGGAGGCTCGTGGAGCGCGCCGCGACGAGCTCGCCAGACCCCGCCTGGCACTCGGTGCGAAGGCGCTCCAGATCCGCGGGGAGGCGACCGCCCGGGAAAGCCTCAACGTTCCCGAGTGCCGCGAGGACCTCGCTCCACCGGCCGTTGCGGTAGAGCGCGTGCGCCGCGACCGCGATGGCCTCTCCGGTCGCGATCCGCTCGATCAGGAAGACCGCCGCTTTTACTGCCGTCCGATGCCAGCCGCCGTCGAGCAGCAGCTGGGCGCAGGCGAGGATCACGCGTGGGTCCCGGCTGCTGTCGAGTTCGCGCTCGAGCAGCGCGCCGATCGCCTTCAGGCGCTTCTTCTTGTTGCGGATGCCGAGGGCAAGGCGGAGCCGCAGCCACGGATGCTCAGGAGCCGCGCTGCTGTCTGCCCTCTTCCTAGCCTCCAGATCCAATACAGACGACCAGTATTCGTAGAGGCCGGCATGGCCCGCCGCGACAAGCGCTTCCCGCGCGCCGTCGATCAGCCGACGCGCGAGGACGTGCTCGCGCCGGTGGTTGGCCAGCGCGACGCGGATCAGCAGTGTCTCGAAGTCGTCCGGATCTTCGGCGATCCTGGCATCGCAGCGCCGCGCGGCCTCCGTCTCGTCGAACGGGAAGCCGCGCGCGACGCACCAACCGATCATGGGGAGCGGCAGGCCGCCGCCTGCCTCCAGCTCCGCGATGCGACCAACCAGCTCCTCGCGACGCCACGGCATACACGCGAGGGTCCCGAGCCGCCACATCAGCACCGACGCGTGCTCTTCGAGGGACGGGTTTTCGGCGAGCTCGCCGAAGAGGCATTCCGCGGCCTCGAGGTCGCGGCGGGCCTCGTCCGACACCTTCACCAGCGGCATGTCGACGGGCTGTGGCCACTCGCCGAGCGACACCTCCGCGGCGTCCGACAGGGCGGCGTGAAAACGGCTGACGGCTAGCGCCTGGCGGCAGGCGCGCGCGTCAGCATCGCGCATGACCGCACGCTCTGCCAGCGCGACCGCGCCTGCGCGATTGCCCGCCGCGAGCGTGGCGATGGCGGCGATGCGGAGCGTCTCCGCGCTGGCGTCCTCGGCTGCGGCGAACGGCGTGACTTCGTCTAACGCGTCGCCCGGCGCGCCGAGCCGCAGCTGCGCGATCGCCCGGATCTCGGCGAACTCGGCATTCCCTGTCGCATCGATCGCGGCCAGCGCCGCCTCAGGGCCGATCGTCTCCAGCAGCAGGATGTGCCGCTGCCGCTCGGAGGTTCCGTCCAACGCATCTGCCTCGTCGAGGAGCGCGCGGGCGCGATCGGCGTCGCGCCTGATCAGGAGTCCCGCGAGCATCCGCTTCTGCCCTGCCAGAACCTCTGGCGCCGTCGCGCCAGCCACAGGGCTGCAGAGCATCGCCTCGAGTTCGCCGATGACGGCTGCAGCCTCGCCCCGCCGCGAGCGGCGGCGAAGCTCGACCAGCTCGGCCGTCTCGGCCTGATTCAGCCGCCCGACGTAGCCGCCAACGGTCAGCGCGCCCTGATCGCCGCGCTGCAGGTCGCGCACGAGACCTGTAAGGGGGCCGACCGGCTCGCCGATCAGTTTTGAGTACCAGTCTTGGCCGAGGTACGCGCGGACCACGGCCGGTGCGGCGGGCAGATGGTCGTAGATCTTGTTCGCGTCCCAGACCTGAAGCTCCACCCCAAGCCTGGCGAACTCCGCCGTCAGCGCGATGATCTCGTCCGCCGCCGCGCGCGACTTGATCGCGCATCCAACGAAGAGGATGAACCGCCGGACGTCGCGCTCGCGCCAATGCGTGTCCCAGTTGTCGGTGAAGTCTTTGGCCGCCTCGCGGAGCTTGGCCGGGCCGAACGTCCGATATGCCTTGCTCTGACCGACCTCGAGCCATGGCGCCGGCTCGGCGCGGTGGAAGGCGATGTGGTCGGCGCCGAACTGCGGTTGCCCGTCCGGCCCGTAGAGCTGCGATCCGTAGATGTCGGGCTGCGCGTCGTGGAGGGCGCGGACGAGGTGTTCGAAAGGCCGCGAGCCCAGCGTGTGGAACTCGTGCTCGTCGCTGGCGCTTCGTGAAACCCTGGGGATGTTTGAACTAACGGACATTAACTTGAGAACTGCACCCGTTCGCTTGGAGCAGACGCACCACGCGCCACGCTCCGATATAGTAGTCCTTCCGCCCTAATGTCGAAATGGCCGAGCCGCTGAAAATTAGTGGGCAGGACGCCATGGTGCACGGCGTCGGTTCGCCGCCCGTCGCAGCTAATTTTTCTGGGCGCGTTCTTGGCCCCTATCCTTATCGCGACGGCCTTACCGATCCAAACATAGGGCCGCACCACACTTTGATTCTGTTTCAGCGATTTTCGCGCCGCTGAAAGACTGATTCGGGTCTTCTCGTTTTATCCGCAACGTTGAGCGAGGGACCGCTTTGCGGCCCACAAGAGCCAACAACCGCCAGTCAGCAACCGGCCCAGTTGCGGTCGTTCCAAACTGAATCGGCCACGCGGCAGTCATTGGGTCGCTTGCTGCTCGTCCGCTTGTGCGCGAATGAGGCTAACAGCGGACGTCTGTCCGGCTGATCTTCGGCAACTCCCCAGCGGGCATTGTCAGACGAATGTGGCAGGCAATCCGTAGCGCTGCTAGCGGGTGCCGATGCCCCGCAATCGAGAGCCAAGCCGTACAGCCCGTTTCGATGCTTTAACTCGTCGCCCGAGATTATCCGGCTGGTCGTGCTGATGTATGTGCGCTTCCCTCTATCGCTCAGAAACGTCGAGGACTTGCTGTTCGAGCGTGGCATCGACCTGAGCCACGAGACCATCCGCTTCTGGTGGAATCTGGGCCGATGTTTGCAAGCGAGGTGCGCCAACGCCGTGTAAGCTACATGCGCGGCTTCCGGCACTGGCGTTGGCACCTTGATGAGGTGTTCGTGAAGATCAACGGCGAGACCCACTATCTGTGGCGCGCTGTCGATCACGAGGGCGAGACCCTGGAAAGCTACGTCACCAGAACACGGGACAAGACCGCAGATCTAGTCTTTATGAAGAAGGCGCTGAAACGCCACGGCACGCCCGAGCGAGTCAACGACGGATGGCCTGAAGTCGTATCGGGCCGCCATGAAGCAGTTGGGCAATAGCGAGCGCCAGGATATCGGCAGGCACGCCAACAACAGGGTCGAAAACAGTCACCTGCCTTTTCGACGACGAGAGCGGGCGATGCTGCGCTTTCAGGCAGATGAAGACGCTGCAGAAGTTCGCCTCGGTCCACGCCAACGTCCACAACCACTTCAATCTCGAACGCCATCTCGTTGATCGCCAGACCTACAAGGAACGCCGCTCGGCCGCACTGGCCGAGTGGCAAATGGTCGCGAGCTCGGCGGCTGCGCTTAAAGCCCGAGCCGCACCGTGGAGAGACGAGTTCGCATTAGACTGACAGCACCCGCTGGATGCATCTCGGGCGCATCTTAAAAGCAGACGCTCGCTGGGCTTTGCGGCTGCCAGATTTGCCTTCTTAATTCGAATTGCTTGCTCGCTTTGCGAATGTTCTCCTGATGCGCTAGCGCCACGACTTGGAGGATAACTCAGAATTATGCGAAGGGACGACCGCTCGGCTCTGCCGCCAGCTCCCCCGATCGCCTCGCTGGAGTGGCTCGCGCTGCTCTCTGACATTCGTCAGCGCTTTGCCGATCGCTTCGGCTACAAGCCGGATAATCTATCCTATTGGAATCCAAAGCCACTGCTGGGCGCCGAAGTCGAGCGAAGGATCACACCCCCTCGAGTGCCAGGCTCTCTGACCGAATACACCTACACCTCGGACCTAGATCTGCACGCGGACATCCCGCGCATTCTGGGCGAGCCTCCGGGCCGTTCGTGCCTGTTCACGCCCTCGGGCACCACCTCGATCGCAAATGTCGTCGCGTATCTCAGGAATGCCGGTGTCGGTACGATCGCAGCGGTCCAGCCTCACTATTTCGCCTTCAGCGAGTTCGCCCGCTTCTGTGGCGTCGGCATCGCTTCGTTCGACGTCGAGCGCGGCGCCGATGGTTACCACCTGCCATCCGCGCCGCAAGTAATTGCGAGCGGCGCGGGTGCGGCTTGGATCAGCAACCCCGTCTATGGAACCAGCGTCTATTATGACGAAGACGAGCTGCGCGAGTGGCTGGCGGCGGTGACGGACAGCGGTATCATTGTCGTCGTCGACGAGAGCCTGGCATATGCGGACCGCGCAGTCACTGCCGTTGCCACCGACGCCAGTCTCCTGATCGGCATCTACGTGCCGCACAAAGCGCTGTCGCTGAACGGCTTCCGCTTCTCGGCCGTGACTTTCCCCGAACAACTGCATGCCTCGCTCGAACAATGGTCAGACCTGTTTTCGGGCGGCCTATCGGCGGGCAACCTCGATGCGATCCGGCACTTCTCCAACCCGACATTTGGGCGCGATATGGCGATAGCGCGCGCGATCCAGGGAGAGCTGGGCGGCCGGATGGAAATGGTCGTTAGCGAGTTTTCGTTCGTCGAACATGATCGCGCGGCCGATGGCCATTTTCGCCAGCTTTATTTTCCGGCACTCGATGCGAGTTGGCAGTACAATCGGGATTTTCTGGAACGGCTGATCTTCGCGACCGGCGCCAGCTTCATCCCTTCGGCGCGCTTCAGTCATCCGGCCTCAAGCAATTTCTGCTTCCGCATCAACCTCTTCCGCCTCGACGATGCTGGCGTTGGGGCGCTGCACCGGCTGATGCGAGAAACCGGCGCGATCATCCTTGAGCAGGGGAAATAGCAATCGACATAAGATTTGGCGCGCCATATTCGAGCAAGCGCCGGACGTTCTGATCCCCGAGGAGGGACAGCCGTTTCACTGCTATATCAAGCCTGAGCATCGCCTCGCGGTCCATATCGGTGATCACTCTCAGATCGGCGGTCGCGCGTTCGACCGCGGCGGCAACGGACGTGAGATCCAGAGCCGGGCTAGCCGGCAGGTCAGGTGCTGAAGGCAGGGCCAGCACACCGGGCGCAGGCAAGGCGGCCGAAGCCGCCGCGACAACAGCGTCCTTCTTGACCCAGCCCTTGATCGTCGTCCCGGCGGATTTCGTCCGCGTCCAGAGTTTCGTTGCCTGTTCCCAAGTCGAGTCGACTAGCGCGAGTCCGAGTTTGAGGGACACGAGAGCGCCGGCGCTGATCTGCCAAACTTCGACCCATGAGCCTTCGGATGCCCTTACCAGCCGCATCTCGGAGCGTGCCCCGCCCGCGTTCGAAAATAATTCAGCCGGGATCGCCTCCGGCAGCCCTATGGTCGGCCGCTCTGTCATTGTCAGCGTGAGCGTAGCGGTTTCGTCTGGCGAATAGGAAATGTCGGCGAGGACGTCGGCCAGGCGGTTTTGCGATAGGCGGCCCAGACGCCAAGCGATGTTCCCAGCCGATGGTACGAGACCGCCGAAGCCGTGGCGCGACTGCTCAACGGCCTGCATTGCCGCAGCGACGGCCGCATTAATCTCCCAGGCCGCGAGAAACGGCAGTTCATCTCGCGCGGCCAAGTCTTCGAGCACGAAGCACACGAAAAGCAGCTCGTCCCATTCAAGCCGCGGCTCCGCGGCGACATCGCGCGCGAGATGATGCGCGAATGTCCGAAGCGCCAGATAAGGTGCCGCAAGGTGAAAGTTCAGTTCAAGGAGACATACGCCAAGCGCCCATCGGCGCGCGCGATAGGTGTCGACGAGAACCGATAGAAGGTCGACATCCTCCGGGCGCTCCTGCTCCTCTCCCAGATAAATTAGGTCGAAGTCGCCAAGATCAGCGAGAGTGAGGCCAAAGGTGTAGCCGAGGGTCTCCGCGTTAATAGCGCAGTTTTGAAATCTGCATTCACGGAAGATCAGAAACAGGATCGTCGCATCGCCGAAGGTGACCCGGTTGAACTGGCTTTGGTCGTAGCGGTTAAGAGTGGTGCTCGACCCTGCAAACGAAATGTCGTCGAACTGGCACTTTCGAAACTGGCACTCGCGCACCGCTGTACGGCGCATATCGCAGCCTTCAAAGGTGCAGGTATCAAACTCGGTACCGACGCAGTTGATGCCCGAGAGGGCGCACCCTTCGAAGCAAACGCGCGTCATGAAGCACGACCTGAACTCGTCCGGCTCGAAATTACAGCGTATGAATTTGCAGTCGACGAATCGAGTGCCGGCGAAGTCTGATCGCGCGAAGCTGACGTTCGTGAACTTGCAATTTCGCAGCACGGCGCCGGTCCAGAGCGAATGCTCAAGAGCCACGTTCGCGATATCGGCGTCCTGGATCAGTTTGTAAGTGAAATCACCACGAAGCGTTCCCTCGCTCGGCAGACCCGTCAACCGTGCGACTGGCAGCTGCATCCGATCTTCCGGCTCGACCATAATTCTGAGTTATCATGGCGGTTCACGGTACGCTGTTGCGCGATGGCAGCTCCGCCTACGCGGCTTCCTTTAGGCGAGACAGCAGCTTAGCATTCTCAAGTGCGCGCTGAAGGCCAGCATCGCTAACGTGCGCGTAAATGGCGGTTGTCGAAATGCTCTCATGCCCAAGGAGGCGCTGAAGGAACCGCAGGTCCACGCCGTCTTCAAGCAATAACGTCGCGCAGGTGTGGCGCAGCATATGGGGCGTGATCTTGCAGACAATCCCGGCGTTGGTCGCGAACGCTCGGAGCGCGCGGCGCACCCAATCGGTGGACCATGGCAATTCTCCGTTGGCGAACAGCAAGAGGCCCGCGCGGCGCGCGGCTAGTCTAGCGACGAGGCTTCTCAGATCTTTATCGACCAAGAATACGAACCGCTCGCGCTGACCCTTGCCATGGACGCGGAGCGCGCCGTTATCTCCGTGGAAGTCGTCGCTACGGAGCGCCACCAGTTCCCCGACCCGCACGCCCGTGCAGATCAGCACCAGGATTGCGACAGCAAGGGGCGGAATGGCGAACGCGCTGCGATGACCGCGGCACACACGCCAAGCCGCCGACGCTAGTGCGCGCGTGTCCGTCCGCGAAATTGCCCGTGGCAAGGACCGGGCGCGGGGCAGCTGCAACTCAAGTTCCACAAAAGGCGACTTCTCGATAAGCTTTTCACGCGCCAGATCGCGATAGAAGCCTCGCAAGCATGCGACGCGACGTCGCACTGTCCGCGCCGCGGCCCCCGATCTGGTAAGGTGGCCAACATAGGCGAGAATGCCATCGCCATTCGCGCAATTAATGGCCTGTGTAGTCGCGAACGTGCGATAGTTTCGGAGATCAGACGAGTAGGCGAGAAGGGTGTGTTCCGAAGGGTTACGTGCGATGCGCAGTCGTTCGATATAGGCCTTCGTCATCTCGCCAGTCACAAGCATTTGCGTCGCCCCCAATTGGTCCAAAATGGATGTTTGCGCCGAAAGGCCTTTCGGATCCGTGCACCTTTTCAGCATCGGGATTATTGCGCTACACCACGTCGATAACTGGAACGGATAACTGGGGATTATGCGCGAGGGGGGGGCGACCCGGCTGGCCGAATTTGCTGAGCTGCTGCGGGGGCAGCGGATCGCGATCGTCTACAGCCACAGATTTGGGGCGCCACTGGACGAGGACTGGTATCATCGCTGGCAGACGAACGTCATCGCCATGTTCTCGCAGGCGGCCGAACATTGTGGAGCGATCCCGGTTTTTTTCGATTTGGACCAATGGCTCGATTATTGCTCAGCAAGTCCCAAGGGCGTGCAATTTGTCGTAAACCTCAACGCCGGAAACCGTTCCCTGGATCAGTGGTCCGTCGTGCCTGCCCTCGCCGGATGGCGAGGCTTGGTTACGTTTCCGTGCAGCGCCTTCACGGCACTTCTCGGTGAAGACAAAGCGATTGCGAAACGTCTCGCTCGCGATTGTGGTTGGCACATTCCGCGCGGCATCGAAGAGGGATTGAGCGCGCGGGATCAGGTTATTCGAAAGCCGCGAACCTACGGAAGCAGTGTCGGCCTCGAACGTCTGACGCTCGCTGAGGTCCACAATCCCGAGGATCCAGATTACATCGTCGAAGAGTTCGTACGGGGGTACGACGCAACGATCGTGACCTTTTACAGCACACTCACCGGGCGCCTCGAATGTCACGGCGCGCAAGCCATAACGCCGGAAACAGATGATCCGGCCAATTGGACGTACGATGCCTATGAGAAGCGGAATCCAGGGGTCCGGACGGTCGTCGCCTCTTCCTATTATCCGGTCGATCACGAGCTTGCTCAGCGAGCAGTAGAAATCACGCAGGTTTTTGGCGGGAAATTCGTCTCGAGGGTCGATATTCGCCTGAAGTGCGCGCCGTCAGCGACGGCTCCAATCCGCTTCGAGGATTGCACTTTTCTCGAAATCAATCCGATGCCAACCATTGGTCCTAGCAATTCGGTTACGGAGCTGGCCGCTCGCTATGTTGAGCAGCACGGCGATCATCCCGACCTCTCTTGGATCGCGACTCGTTCAAGCAACCCCATCGAACGAGCGGCCATTTATCTGCTCAGCGCTGGGTTGCTTGCACTCAGTTCCAGATGAACTGGGCAAGCGGGAGCAGCCCAAACTGCTCGACAAATTTGCCCCGCCGTCCCCGAAAGCGATGGCCATCGGCGATCATAGTGAATTGCGTGGCGAGAAACGGCAGCAGCTTGTCTTCTGCGACGGTCTCGTCATCGTATCCCAGATACGCTGCATCCTTCAAATGCGCCCGGATTTTAGTCTTCAGCCTCTTGGACCCAGTGAGTGCGAGCAGGTTCGCGAGCAAGTACACGTGATGATAGTTCAATTTGGGCGACATCCTGGCTATGATGATCGCGCGATAGATGCTTTCGACTCGATCGACGGTGAGATGGGCGCCGGCCAAACGGTGGGTGATTGCGAGGTTTACCTTGGCTGAAATGCGATGAAGGCTGCCGCCGTTAGCGTTCATCGCGTGGCGGAACAGCTCTTCCGCCCGGTTCAGATTACCAGCAATTAGCGCGGCAGCTCCCGCGGCATTGATGATCGAGCTTAATCGCTCGCAATAGGGCGCCCAGTCGAGCGCAAAGTCGACTACCGCGTCGGCTCGCCCAACGTCAATCGGAGCATCCAGCCGATGCAGATCCGTGATTGTCCGATTGGTCGAAGCATAAGCGGATTGCGCGAAGCGGCCGGCCTGTTGCAATCTCGAAGCTGCTTCCTCCAACTTCTCTGAAGCGAATGGCGAAACTCCCGCACTGATGTTCACATGCCGCAAGGCCCACGCTTGCAAGTCTTTGTCGTTCAGCTGCTGCGCAATGGCGAGCGCGTTTTCGATCGGTGCCGCACCCTCTTCCAAAACATAGCTTCGATCGAGAAGCGTAAAGACGAGAGCTTCCGCAAACCATGGCCGGTCGGTGTCGTCGAGCCCCTCTCTTAGTTCGTTGCGGAGATACTTCTCGAGGCGGTGGACATCAGCGGCTGCTTCAAAACGACGATCGCAACCCTTGTTCGCTTGAATACGGTGATACAGGAACACAGCGTAGCGGCGCCGCTCCATCGCCGAAGCTCCGGGCCGTGGCCGGGGAAGCTTGGTTTCGGCGCATGCTCCAAGCGCACCCGAAAGGATGGCCTCCGGAAATCGCTCGATCCCGATTATGCCTGTATCGAGTTCGCTGCTCTCTATCCCGTCCCGCCCAGGCATGAATGCTCGAATTCCGTCTCGCGACAGTTGAAGCAGACTCTGGCCTTGGCGAATTTCCCCCTCGGCATCGATGATGACTTTCGGGCGCCGGTGTGCTGGGATGGCTCGAAATCCTCTCAGAAACCTACAAAGCTGGTCATCCTGAATCTGATTTCGCCTGACGACGTAGATCGAAGGGAGCTGCGCTTCCGAGGCGCCTAACCAATCGAAAATTCCCCAACGAAACTGGCCGGGTATGCCATCGGGCGTCATGCTCGCGCTGAACGCTCCCGCCATGAATTCCGAAGCTACCCTTCGCGACTTCGAATACTTGAGTTTCTTTTCCAGCGAGGTGCAGTGTTCCTCGAGCGCGCAATGGTCCTCGATGACCGCGACTTGGTGCCGCTCAGTCTTCTGCGCCAGACTGACCTGAACGCCCTCGTCAACATAGGGTAGGATCAGGACATCGACGAGGTCGTCCCTGGTCGCTTGGGCAGTGAATGAGCCGATCGATCCGAAATCTCGATCCCGCCCCACCATAATCCCCAGTTATCAGCGCAAAGCGAGGCGACCATTATGCGCCCCAATAACCGCCGTTGGATCGGGTTCGCGGCGATCCGTCATGTAACACGGCCGATGCCATAGAAGATTTCGGCTAGTTGGTCCGAAATAGAGGTAATTTCGCATGATCATTGACAACGTGTCTTCAATGGGCGCACCCCATTTAGTTAAAGGCGCGACTCGCAGTGCCGGTAAAGCGCCTTAGCGCGTTAAGAGCCGTCACGCGCGCATCAGTAATATTATGGTATGTGCTAGATCTAGTTGACGTTGAGCGCTTCAGCTAAAGAGGTATATCTCACTATAGGCCATATTTGATCCTGACGTAGATCGACTGGATGATTTTTCCAGTGTTAAGGAGGATGCAATGCAAAAGTCCGATCTCGTTGCCGCTGTGGAGAAGCACGGCCTCGACCGTGGTCACGCGCAAAAAGCCGTCGACGCGGTATTCGACGCGTTGCGTGACGCGCCGACCGGCGTGCTTGTGTTTCGCCAGACCGAAGGCCGCTCGGTGCCGGCGGACCGCCGGCGCACGATCTTCATGTGCGGCTAAACTCGGCCAGGGCGGCGATCCGATTATCTGGCCGGGGGCGAGAATTTCCGGCGATTGTCTCGACCGAGGTAGTGCGATGAACCAAATGGCGACCTCGCCGGGCCTGGATTGCCCGCGTTTGCGTGAGAATATCTGGCAAGTGACGCTCGACGATCCGACGGCGTTCGTTGAGACGCCCGACGGGTGCTTCGAAGTCGCGACGCCGCAAGCGCTGGCTTTCCTACGTGTCCGGCCGCATTGCACGCCGCACAACAGCGTCGCCGAGATTGCGAGGCGAAGCGGCACGGCGACTGACGATGTCGCGGCAATGCTGGCAGCGTTGCGCGGGATCGGCGTGGTCGGAGAGGGGAGCGGAACGGTCGCCGACCGGCTTGCGCGCATCGTCGAGCTGTGGAGCGGCGAACTGGCACGCGATTTCATTGGCAACGCGCTCCTTGTCGAGGGTCTGCCGCGCGAAGTGCTGGTCGGGTGGCTGCTCGAAATGTATCATTATGTCCGCGATTTCCCGGCCGCGATCTCGGTGGCCGCCGATCATGCCCCCGTCGGTCCGCTTCAGGCCCTGCTGACCCGCTATGCCGCGGAGGAGCGGGGCCACGAGCATTTCGTCCTGGAGACCTTGGCCAATCTCGGCCTGTCCCGGGCCGAGGTGGTCAACAGCCGGCCGCTCGTCTCAACGCAGCTAATCGGGTTCCTGATGCGCGACCTGTTCGCAACCGCTCCCGGCGCGGCGCTGCTGATGGCGGCGATGGTCGAGGCGCAGGAAGTCGCCGATGAGCACATCGAGGAGTTCCAGACGGCGGTGGAGGCGCGCTACGGCCTCCCGCCGCGCGCCCTTGCCCCTTATTTCGCGCATCAGGCGATCGACTCGCAGCTCGGCCACCAGCGCTTGTTTGCAGACAATCCCGACTGTTTCGACGTGCGAGACGAAACCCTCCTCGACCGGATCGTCGACGGCCTCCACGACCTCAAACACGGCTTCGACCTGCAGGCGCTGGAGATCCGGCGGTATTACGGCGCCTCGCCCGGGGCCTATGTGCCGCGCCAATCGATGCCGATGGCGGCGATCTGATGGCCACGCTCGACAGCCAGGTTTGCGGCGACAACATCGCCATGGAACCGGCTCGGTGGAACTTCGGTGGCGACGTGCCAGGCAATTTCGTGGCTCATGCGCAACGCTCGATCCCTTATTATACCGACTGCCACGAACTGGTCGCCCGAATTAGCGACTATTTCGTGTCGGCGCATTCGACCTGTTACGATCTTGGAGCATCGACAGGCCGCCTGCTGCACCTGCTGGCGCCGCGGCATGCGTCGAGCGTCAAATGGGTGGGAATAGACTGCGAGGCTGCCATGGTGCGCGAAGCACAGGCCGCGCTGGCGACCTCAGGCGACGAAGGGAATATTACGATCGTTGAGGGCGACATTTGCGACTATGACTATGCTCCGGCCGACCTGATCATCGCCTATTACACGATCCAGTTCGTGCCGCCGCGGCGGCGACAGCAATTGATCGATCGCCTGTACCGCAGCCTCAACTGGGGAGGCGCGCTGCTTTTGTTCGAAAAGGTGCGCGCGCCCGATGCGCGGTTTCAGGACATGGCTGCTGCCCTCTACACCGAGATGAAGATCGAGCACGGTTATAGCGCTGAGGAGATTCTGGCGAAAAGCCGCAGCCTCAAGGGGGTCCTCGAGCCGTTTTCGACCGAAGGTAACCTCAGCCTTCTCCAGCGCGCCGGCTTCGTCGATGTCATGTCGGTGTTCAAGTATGTCTGTTTCGAGGGGTTCCTTGCGATACGCTGAGGAGCGCCAAGTGCTGGCGCTCCCCGATTATCTCGATCGGATCGGCCTCGGGCGCTTCGCTCCACCGGTCGATAGCCGCGTCTGCGAACTCTGCGGTGCGGGCGGCGCCGTGTCGATACGCGCCAGCGTCCGCGTCGACGCTGACCTGAACGCGGCCTTCGTCACGCGCTGCTGCGTCCGCTGCGGGTTGCTGTACCAGTCGCAGAAGTTCGCGCGCGGATTCTACCAAGCCTATTATGCCCAGGCTTACCGCCGGTCGCTGGGGGCCGGAGGGCCGAGCGAGGCCTATGTCGACGATCAGCATACACGCGGCGAGTCGCTGCACAGCGCCCTCGCGCCCTGGTTGCCGCGGCGCGGTCGACTTCTCGACGTCGGATGCGGCGCCGGCGGGATGATGCTCGCGTTCCGCGAGCAAGGCTGGCGCGTGCGCGGAAGCGAACCTGACTTAGTGGCGGCCAGTTATGCTGTCGAAAGACTTGGGCTGGACGTGGTCGCGGCAAGCGCCGAGCGGATGGCGCTCGAAGCGGGCATGTTCGACTTGGTCATCATCACCGGTTCGCTGGAACATGTCTACGATACCAGCGCGGTATTGCGGCGCTGTCACGCCGCCGCCGCGCCGGAATCGCTGCTTCTCCTTGAAGCGCATGGCCTCGGCCAAGCGGCCTATTGCGGGGCGATTGGCCACAACCATCGCCGACTGCTCACCGCCAATACGCTGGCGTTGCTGATGTTGCGGCACGGCTGGAGCCCCGTTTGGATCACCGATCAGCCGCTCAGCGGTCCGAGCCGGCCCGGCAGCGTGTTCGCGCTGGGCCGGCGGAGCATTCGACCGCTACGCGGCGCCGTGGCGGCGGCGATCGGCCGTGGCGTGCGGGACACTCCGGCAGCGATGGCGGAATTGCTCGATCGCTCCGGTATCGCCTGACGCGAACTACGGTCGGCCGATCGCTGCGGTTCAATCGACGATGAACAAAGTCGCGCCATCCTTCGAAGACGAGCGATGTGCGACATCGCCGTCGTCCGAAACGTGATAGCTCACGCCCGCGCTCAACCTTACTCGCCGCCCGTCGCGCAGCTCGGTGTCCATCTCGCCAGAGAGCACCAGCAGGATGTGCCCGCGTTCGCACCAGTGATCGGCAAGATAGTCGGCGCTGTACTCGACCAATCTCACGCGGATGTCGCCGATCATCAATACTCGCCAATCGGCGTAGCCGGTCTCGCCCACGTGTCGCTCGCGCGGCAGCTTGGTCCAATCGACCGACGTGAATGCCGTTGGTGGGATTTTCATCGATTGGCCAGTGAGTTTCGCGTTCATCCATCAGCAGCAATGCACGATTGCAACCAATTCTGTCCAGTTCGGAGTAATCGACTATATTGACGATATCATGGTGGGGTGCGCATAGTTGGGACAAGTAAATTAAACGACGCGAGTCGTTATACGAATATTAAGTTAGTACAATGACGTAGAGGGCGACGTGCTAAAGCGACGTCCTATCATGTGGCGGCTTGGCACCGTTTGTGTCGAGGCAAATAGCCGTCACCGCGTTCGCGTCAAGTTACGTTGCGCAACACAGATCGAATGTGGAGAGGAATCATGGCCGATACTTCCGACGTCAAACATCTTGCCGTGCATGTCAACGCCGCCGACAACGCGGCCAAGTGCGCGGCGAGCGCCGCTAAATGTGCCGCCAACGCGGCCAGGTGCGCGGCTGCCGCGGCGAAGTGCGCTGCCCGTGCGACCGAAGCCAAATGCGCTGCGGCGGCAGCGCGATGTGCGGCCGTTGCTGCCCGTTGTGCCGCAACCGCCGCCAAGTGCGCGGCTGCGCCGCGATGTGCTGCCGCGCCGCGTTGCGCCGGCAGCCCCAAATGCGCGCAATGAGGTCGGCGCGCTCGTCGCGCTGACTCGACTGGCAACCGTTGGGGGAGGGGCGATGTCGGTTGCGAAGCTGGGCGTCGGCTTGCAATATAACCCCGAGCTGATCGGCTGGTTTCCGTTTCGCGATCAGCCGCTCGACTTGCTCGAGATCCTGTTCGACAGCGTGATGGCGCCGCTCGACGGCCCCGGGCTGCTGTCGGCGCGTGGCGCCGCGCTGCTCGACTCGGTCTCACGGCTTTTTCCGCTAACGGGCCATTCGAACTATGGCGGCGACTTCGGCTTCGATGATCTCGCGAGTACGCCGGCGGTGCGGCGGCATGTGCCGCTGGCCCGCCGGCTCGGCGTGCCCTGGGTGTCCGATCATTGTTTCTATAGCGACTCGTCTTGGTCCGACGTGTGGAGCAGCCCGCTCCAATTCTCCGATATCGAGGCGGTGCGCGTCGCCGAGCGTGCGCGCGCGCTGCAAGAGTTCTATGGTGTGCCGCTTGGGCATGAGAATGCCGCTTATTACCGCGTCTGCCCTGGGAGCACGCTCTCCGAAGCGGAATTCCTCGCCCGGGTGGTCGAACTGTCGGGCACGTACCTCCATCTCGACCTGCACAATCTCTATGCCAACGAACTCAATCATAGCGGTGCTGGCTATTCGATCGCGCAATTCCTCGACACGGTGCCGCTCGACCGAGTGATCTCGATTCATGTCGCCGGCGGGCGCTGGATCGACGATCAATATCATGATCTTCACGACACCGAGGTGCCCCAACCGGTCTGGGATCTGCTCGACGAGGTGCTGTCGCGCAGTCGGCCGGGCGCGGTGATCCTCGAATATGAGACCCAGGCAATCCTTCACCGCGGCACGGAAACGCTCGATCATGCCGGCACCACCGAAGTGATTCTGGCGGATCTCGAGCGCGCGCGGCGCGCCTGGGACCGGGCGTATGGCGATCACAGCCGGCGCACCACGGCAATCCGGGTCGCGGCATGAGCGACGCCCGGCTGGTTTGGCAGGTCTGGCGGACGATCCTAACGAGCGACGCGCTGATCGACCGCATCGTCGATCCCGCTCGAGCCGGCCCCGGCGCCGAGCGAGGAATGTCGCGGGCGGCACGCACGATCGTGGCGGAATATGCTCGCACGCCGTTGGCCACCGCGACCAACATCGATATGTACCGGCAGGGGCTCGCGCGCAACGCGCTCGGCGCGCTCAGCCTAGTACCGCTCAGCCGCCACGTTCTCTTCATGAGCGACCTCGATATCGACGCCGTGGCGCAAGGATTTGCAGCCTCGGTCGGCTATGCCGATTACGGACCGCGCTTTTGGCAAGCGGCGGGCGCGTTCGTCGAGTATCTCGCGACCTTGCCGATCTTCGCGAGCCCCGCTTGCCACGATGTGGCAGCGCTCGATCTCGCCTCGGTCGCGCTGGCGCGGCGGCTCGGGGCAGCGACACCGCCGCATTGGCCAGCCGACGCGGCGACTGCCCCGGTCGCGCCCGGCGCGCTGGCGCCGGTGATGCTCAGTCCAGCCGCGGTATTGGTACGAACGCGGCACGATCTGTCGGCATGGATCCAGCATCCCGACGCATTCGATCCCGGCGAAGCGCCGCCGGCGGCGCCGAGTCAGTGGCTGGTTTATCTTCCCACTGCGGAGGCGGCCCGGGCTTACGTGCAGCTGTCGCCGTTCGCAGCCGACATTGCGGCCCGGCTCGCGACACCGGGCTCCGCGACGGAGCTTGCATCGTTGCTCGGCGAGCCCGTCGCGCGCGTCGTCACGGTGATCGCATCGCTTTCCGCTGCCGGTCTGGTGGTCGAGCCGCTCGCCAAGCCGGCGACGGCGAGCGGACGGCGCGCCGTCGCTGCTGCCATGGGCGCGGCAGCGTGACGCCATACCTAGCCCCCGGAACGGTGCTGGCACCGGATGGGCCCGAGCCCGGCCCGGCGTTGATCATGCTCGATCCGTCGGTCGAGATGCTCGGGGTCGAGGTCAACGGTTACCGCCTGCTCGTTCATGGTGAACTCGAAACCGCGCTCGCGGTGCCACCTGGCGACGGATTGCTCGAGCTTCTTGATACGCTGTTCGACGGCCCAACCGCGATCGAAACGCTGCGTCGGGACTATTCGGATCAACGCCTCGTAGATGCGATCGTCGCGGCGTTGGCGGCTGCCGGTTTCGCGCACCGTTTTGTCGGCGCCGCGCCCACCGGGGTCGCGCGCGCGGCGTTGCTAGTCGATGCGGCAGCGCGGCGCGCTCGGCGCAGCCGTCGGTCGGTCACGATCGACCTCGACGCGGCCGACTTCTCCGCGCGCCTCGCGGAGGTCGGCGCGGATCCGTCCGCCTGCTCGCTCGTGCTGCGCTGCGACCGGTTGGCGTCGCACGGCGCGACGATCGAGCGGTTGGCCGACGAACGCTATTGCGGCTCGTTCGCTCCTTTCGAGGTTGCGATCCGCACCCGCGATGCGAATTGCGATGCTGCGCTCGCGCGCACGATCCTGGCCCTCGGAGCTTCGGTGATCATCGAGCAGGTCGTTTGGCCGGCGCCGGATGCCGGGGTCGCGGGGCTTGTCGAACTGACCGACGAATGCGTTGCGGTCCATGTCGTCTTGCAGCCGGACGAGACCATCCTCGATGCGAATGTGCGCGACCGGGCGTTGTCCTGGGCGAAGTCCATGACCGTAACCGGGCTGCGGTTGCGCTTCGATCCCGCGATGCTTTCGTGCGGGCGCTCCGACGATTCGGCGTTCGTCGAGGTGTTCGATGCCGTGCGTGCGATGGAGGATGCGTTCGGTGACGTCTGCGTCGAGACGCTGCCCAGCGACGACGTCCTGATCGGAGTGGCGTCACCCGATGAGCGATCGGCCGCGGCGAGCGACATCGAGGGCCGGTTTCGCCGTGCCTATCTTCGCCATCGCGTCCCGTTCCTCAAGGCGAGCGAAGGCGACAATCTGTGGAGCCAGATCCCTGAGGTCGAGGATAAGCTGGTCCGTATCGAAGAGGATCTGTTGCCCAACCACCCGGCAATGCTCGGGATCGGGCCGGGAAGCCGCGTGGTCGATGTGTGCGGTGGCCTGGGGCGAGTGGCCAGGCGGCTTTCGCCACTGGTTGGACCGGACGGGCTTATTGTCTCGATCGAGATGCTGCGCCTGTTGAGTGGGCGCGCGCGGGCGTTCGCGTTCGATCGCGGCTTCGCCAATCTGAGCTTCCGCACGGGTCGCGCCGAGCGCCTCCCGCTCGTCGACCGATCGATGGACGCCGCCGTCAACGAGTGGACCGGCGCGATCTGGGAATTGGGTATCGGCCCGGCGATGCTGCGCGAGATGGCGAGGGTGGTACGCCCGGGCGGCCGGATCGCGGTCACGCACCGGCTGGTGCGACTACCGCTCGCGCGGCTCGCCGAGCCGTGGGTCCAGTATGACGACATCTACGAATGGATCCGCGCGGCGTTCGAGCAAGCGGGGCTGCCGATCGTTGCCGAGCGGATTTGGGGCCAGGTCTCCCCGACGCTCGTCGGCGAGAACGCCACACGCTGGCGCAAGCAGTACATTCCCAGCCTCATCGATCCGTTCGATTTCGTCTATCAGGAGGAAATCAGCGCCGGCACCAGCGCCGACGTCTTCGTCACCTTCGTCGCCGAGGTCAGCGCGGCCCAGCGGGTGGGGCAGGGGGTGGAGACATGAGCCAAGCAGATGCCGCGTTCGCCGAAGCGCGGGCAGCGCTCGCCAGCTTCGGGCTCCCCGCGATATTGCCCGCGCTGCACGACGCCGGCATCTCGATCAGTCGCTCGGTACTGGGCGGATCCCACTCGGTCGCGGTCTATCCGCCGATCGATTCGTTCGTGCCCACCGATGCGGCGACCATGGCGGCGTCCGATCTTGGTGACCGCACCAGCCTGTACATCCACATCCCGTTTTGTGAGACTCGCTGCACCTTTTGTCATTACGCCGTGCAGCACTACGGCGGCGGCGCGGGCGAGACCGCTGCTCCCGTGCACCGCTACAATGAAGCGCTTAAGCGCGAGATCGGCTTCTGGGGAGCGCGAGCGGCCGGATCGAGCGCAGTCTCGTCGATCTATATCGGCGGCGGCACACCGCTTGTGCTCGAACAGGGCGCGCTGATCGACATCCTTGCCACCGTGCGCGGCCATTTCGATGTCCTCGGCGACGCCGATATCTGCGTTGAGGGCAGTCCACTCACTATCACCGCCGCCGGTGGCGAGGAGAAACTTCTCGGGTTGCGGGCGGCGGGGGTCAACCGGCTGAGCTTCGGCGTGCAGTCGTTCGACGACGCGGTTCTTCGCTATGCCGCCCGTGGCTACAAGGGCGACGTCGCGATCCGCGCGTCGCAGATTGCCGCCGCCGTCTTCGACAATTGGAACGTCGACCTCATCCAGAGCCTCTACAAGGGCTCGCCCGACGAAATTCTGGGCAACCTCTGCGCGCTTGCTGCGTTGCTGCCGCCCCACCTGACCTGGTACCACGGCCGGTTTGCCGACCGGCCGCAAGGCGATTGGTACAAGTCCGGCAGCCGGCACGCGAGCTTTGAAACCGAAGCGGAGACGCTGCTCGGGCGAATGTTAATCTGGTGTGGGACGACCGAGCTTGGCTACACACGCAGCGACGGGAACCGGTTTGCGCGCGAGGACCGGCACGTCGATCCGTTCAAGGCCGTCCGGACCTCGCTGGCAAGTAACCTGCTCGGGATGGGCGCGTCGGCCTATTCGCATGTCGAAAGCCGCGATCGCGCGGGCGGGACGTTCGGCCATGCCTGGCGGAACGAGGCGAACATCGACGCCTATGTCGATCGAGTCGCGGCGGGCGGCGCGCCAATCGCCACCGGTCGCCGTATCGACGCCGAGGAAGTGATCGCGATGTCCTACGCTACCGGTCTGCGTCGCGGCCGTGTCGAAAATGATACTCTCGCGCTGGCCGCCTCGATCCGCCCTGGCCTTGCCACGGATTATGATCGGCGGATGCGACGCCTGCTCGATTTGGGCGTGCTCGAACGGTATGTCCGAGCCGACCAGCGAGCTGGGGTGCGGCTGTCCGATCTCGGACGCCTGTTCGAGGACGAGATCCTCGCCTCATTCTTCAGTCCGGCGGTGCGGTCGGCCCTCGATCGTGACCTCGTCGCGCCGGCGCCGGAGGCCCTTCGAACAAAGGGTCGGGCCAAACGGTTGGTCCTTACCAACGCCGGCTAGCCGACCTCTCGGGGGGTGACAATGCGTCGCCGTCTCATCGGCGCTGCGAAGGTGTCGGTTGCGCCCCTGCCTGCATTTACTTCGATGCGAACGGGAGGGTACACGTACAGCAGGTCAGCAAGTTGATCGGGACGCCGGGGTGTGGGCGGCGAACTTTGCGGGCCGTTTGCGCCTCTAAAGCCAGCGCCCGACGCCACCGTGCCACGAGCAAGTACCGCGCCGACTTTCACTAAAGCTCCATGAGCCGTCTCGGCATTGGGCGCTTGCCCCCGCCGGAGGGCGAGCCGCTCGAACGGGGCGCCTAACCCGGTCACCGCTCCGCGCGGTGTAGTATCCGGAAGTCGCAGGATAGCGATAATCGTGGCGATAATGTCGCGCATCCGAGATCGAGGGTGCCGTCACGGCAACCAACGCCAGCGCCGTGAAAATGGCTTTCACCAATCCGTCCCCCTTGCGACGCTCCCGGTAGTTGAGCGATGGGCACAACATCGCACTATCGCAACTATGCCATTTGCCAGCGAACGCGGCAATGCAGCATGTTTTTACCCTGGAAATCGAGCTGCGACCGTCGATGGGAAAGCTGTGATCGACAACGGTGAAATCTTCGTCTGTGCTAGCGTCGTCGGTGGCCTCTTGCCACTCGTTGACCTCTTGGGTCGGGACCCATTGATGTGAGCGTCGCGATCTGGTTCAGGCTCCATGAGGAGACCGCGTGTCAGCGACCTATACTGGCTAACGAACGAGCAGATGGAGCGTCTGCGATCGTATTTTCCCAAGAGCCTGGCAAACCACTGATTGTTAACCGTCAGATGCTGAGCGGCATCGTTTTGGTCAATCGCAACGGGTTGCGGTGGTGCGATGCGCCGAAGGTTTATGGTCCGCACAACCACTGGAAGCGCTGGGGGGACGAAGGGGCATTTTTCTCCAGATGTGGAGAGGCTGGCTGCCGCAAGCGCCGAGTCGAAGACCGTCATGATCGACGCGACCTGCCTCAAGGAACACCGCACGGCATCTATCCTGCGAGTTAAAAAGGGACCTTGGGCGGCTGATCGGCCGCATCAAAGGTGGCATGAACACGAGGCTCCATGCCGTCAGCGATGCCGACGGCCGCCCGCTCAACTTCTTCATGACCGCAGGCCGGGTCAGCGATTACACTGGCGCCGCAGCCGCATCGAGATGATGTTCGGGCGCCTGTAGGACTGGCGGCGGGTTGCTACTCGCTACGATCGCTGCCCGACCGTGTTTCCTCTCCGCCGTCGCTCTCGCTGCCACCGTCATCTTCTGGCTATGGCCAATGAGTCCTGACCCTAAGCATTGGCCGACGGGGCTGAACTGCCGCGTCGAACTATCTGGCGGGCGTGTCCGAAGCCGTCTGGGTTGCAGCGCTCGCGCTGCACAGGGGCTCCTACGAGTCTCAATTCAAGGACGGGAGGCTTGCTCCCCGACAACTGCTTGTTGCCACTAGACAATCGCCGACTTAATGTCGCCGGCAGGTTCCGGATCTCGAGGGGGTGCTGAGGTCGTGCCGATCGGAACGGAGCATGTTGTCACGGGCCTGCTGCTGGTCGACCGTGATCGACCGGTACTGAACGTCGATGGCGGTGGAACTTGGCGGCTAGAGCTTTGCTCCTTTGCCGGACAGCATTTTGGTGATCGGGTTACCATCAAAGGCAGGCGCGTTGGGTTCGATGTGCTGGAGGTAGATTGGATCCGGCGATCAGGAACCTCCCATCCAACTCCGCTCTCGTGGTGGCGATGGGCGCTTCGCGGCGACAGACCCCGCATATGATCGGCGTGACAAGGTCGAACCGGGCAACCCGCCGGATGAGGGACCTTGGTTCAACGGCGTGGTTCTCTGAGCCCGACGTGAAGGGTTGTGCTACTGCCGCCTCCTTATCGAGAGGCACGTTTATCGCGTCGCGATCACGTGCCAAGTCCATACCCGTGTTCGATCGCCAAGTGGCAATAGCTCCACGGATCGCGTGGCCGCTTCCTCGACCGAGCGGACGTCGAAACGCAATCGGACGCGGATCAGACCTTGCTGGTAGCTAAACGGCTTTCTCCTGCGACGGATTTTCCTGCGCAATGAACATCTCGCCGTGCGATTCGCTCACCGAGCGGGAGCGCACCTGTCTTCGGCTGGTCACCCCTGGATTTCAGGAGAAGCTCCTGGCCGATCAACTCGGCATCAGCCATCATACCGTCAAGGTCCATTTGCGATCGGCACGGTCAAAGCTGCATGTGTCGTCGAGCCTCACCGCTGCGGATTTGCTCGCTCGCCACGAGGGTCGCGAGCCGCCTAGCGGTAGTAATACCCCAAGTGGTATGGGTGCTTGGGCAGCGATCGACGTAGACAATGGCACGCCGTTCCCGTTGCCGGTGGGTGGTTCGGAATCGGTCGTACAGGAAGAACACAGTGCCGAGACCGTCACGCCTTATCGCGAACCGGAGTCGGCATTGCAGCAATCGAAGGGGCCGTACAATGCCGTCTCGACGCTCCAGCGCCTGACGCTCCTCGCATTTGCGATCCTGTTTCTGGCGCTTGCCATTGTCGCCGCACCAGCAATCTACGGTTCGTTCCAGCAGGTCGCTAACCGCATCTCACCAGCCGAACCATGACCGGGGGTCTCCCCGGGGAGGGGGACCTATGACCAAATCACTTCAAGCCAAGGCCAAGGCAATTCGTGACGCCATCCTTCCGGCCGAGGACCTCGCCGACCGCTCCGCCGAGGCGCAAGCGCGCCTAGTCGCGACCCTTATCGCGGCTCGTCGCGACGCCGGCTTGTCGATCGGGCATGGGGCTCGCGAAATCGACCGCGCGCTGAAAGCGCTCAACCAGTCGGTCGGCAGCGTTCGGTCGCTCGCCCACATGCATTACGGCCTGGGCCAAATGAGCAAGGAGATGGGGCTCGACGAGGATTACGGTCCTAGCGAGACCGTGCCGAACAAGCCTGGCGCCAGCCTGTCGCTTGTAGCCTAGTTCCGCCTTGACTGTGCCGGCAAGCGCCGTGATGCCTCGGATCCATGATCTGGTACATTGGCATATTCTGGATTTTGCTCATTGCCTTGTTCATCGCGGCGCAGCGCTGGGGAAGATGGCCGGAGAAGGCAGCGAGCGCATGCTACCTCGCGGCCGCAACGCTGAGCGTGGCGCTGCGGCCCGAGCTCGGCATCAAGTTCCACGCTTTGGACTGGTCGCTCGTCGCGATCGATACGGGGCTGCTTTGCGCCCTGCTCGTCATCGCGCTGCGGGCTGACCGGTGGTGGCCGATGCTGGCGACAGCGCTGCAGGCGGTCGCAACGCTCAGTCATTTCGCCAAGATCGTCGACCCGACCATCTACGGGCTGGGCTACCAGCTGATGGAAGAGAGCTCCGCGTATCCGACCCTGCTCGTTCTGGCTTGGGCAATCTTCCGGGCCCCCGACCGTCGAGAGGGGACGAGGCGCCCTGTCTAGCGGCGTTGCTGTCGATCGGCGGCGTCGAGCAAGCGGAAACGGTCGCCGCCGCGCTGATCAGCGAGTTCGGCACGCTACGGCGCGTTATGACGGCGCCCACGCGGCGACTGATGCCGATCGTTTCGGACTCCAAATCGAAGCGGCTACTCGAGCTGTACCGGCGCGCACTGGTCATCGCATTGCGTCCGGAGCCCGGGCGCACGTCAATCAAGGATTGGCGCGAACTTAATGCGTACTTCGCGATGACGCTCGGCGCCGAGCCTATCGAGCGGTTTCACATCCTCCATCTCGATGCGCACAACCGGCTCATCGTCGATGACGACTGGAGCCGTGGGACGATCGACGAGGCACCGGTGTATGTCCGCGAGGTGCTTCGCCGCGCGCTCGAGGTAGGAGCGGCCGCCCTTCTGCTCGTCCACAACCATCCGTCGGGCGACACTTCGCCGAGCCGGGCCGACATCGACCTTACGCGCTCGCTGCAAAAGGCTTGCAAAAGCGTCGGCATCGGCGTGCACGACCATGTCATCGTCACGGCGATGGGATCTGCCAGCATGCGTGCGTTGGATTTGATCTGAATCGGGCAGCGCGTGAGCGCGAAATCGCGAATAGCGGCGGGCAATTGCCTGCGTCCTTCAATTGACTGGTTGGTGGATTGTTAGGAATGCCACGAGAGTAGTTCGGACGCGCGTATTGCCAGAATTTTCCCCGGGGTCCGGCACCATATTGGGCACCTCGATCTGCTCTGTCTCGCTCATACAAAATCGCGTGGCTTCTTTCCTCTTCCGTCCGGCGCTAGCGTATGGTTGTGATGGGTCCCTCGCAGAACGGTGGCCGCTCAGCCGGTGGATCTCCCATGAGCAGTCGCGAGAGTGCGGGCCTTCGCCAGGTTCGATGCCGGCGGCGCGCTTTCTCCGACGTCTCGGCGCGACCGCTTGGTGCAGCGCGTAGAGGGTGGGTTGCACCGTATCGGCCCATCGATCAGGCCGGCTGGCCGGTGCCATGTCCAGGCGGCAACGCTAAGAGCATCGGCGCGCGCTCCAGCGCGTTCTCAACGCTCCGCTTCGGTGACCGACGCGACTTGGCTAACGCCGACAAACGGTTAGGCTGTTCCTGCATCGCTGGAAGAGTGGTGCCAGGCGTCAAGGAAATGCTGACGCTCATACTGCGATGTGTCGTCAGTCTGATTCTTCCATCTCGATGAACGCAGCGGAGATGCAAATTCCGAAGGCGAAAAGATGCTGCGCGGCCGGTGACGATGGTTATCCGAATGCCTTCGATCGCTGCCGCTGACTCAGCCCTTGCGCGGTCACGCGACTCGCTGGCGACAACGTCGATGCTTGCGCTGCGCCGCGACTAATTCTAGGCTTCGTGTGCGCCGCATGCAGCGGTGCCGAGGCGTGAGAACCTTGTCTTGAGCGACGTAGCAATCGCCGTAATCCGGCCGGGTGGCCGGCGTTCATGTCCAGGCCGTTCGCGGCTAAAGGCGCCGGCGCATGTCTCAAGCATGTTCTCAACACCCGGCTCACGCCGGTTCCGTCTCGCAACCCGGAGTGGCGAGATGGCGCGGACGAAGAACGAATTGATCGTCCGCCTCGGCCCCCGCTCGCCGGAGGCTTGACGATGCTGCGCGAAGCCCGTGCCGGCCTGCCTGAAGGCGACCCGCTCCCACCCGAGGACCGCGTTCCTTCGGACCCCGGCCGGCTGGACAGCCTCTATCGCGCACATCGACCAAGACTGCTTCGTTTTCTGTCGCGGCGTACCGGCAACGACAACGCGCAAGACGTCGCGCAACAGGCGTTCACGCGTCTGGCGGCGCTGGACGACAGCAAGGCTGCGGCGATCGACTGTCCAGTGGCCTATCTCCATCAAACGGCGAACAACTTGCTCAAGGATCAAGCCAAGCACGCCGCCCGCCATAGCGCGAGCCTGCATGTCAGCATCGACGATGTATCGTTGATCGCGCCCGATCAGCTCGCCGCGCTGGAGGCGCGTGACCTGCTGGCAAGGCTCGAAGCCGCCATTCATCGCCTCAAGCCACGAACCCGGGAAATTTTTCTGGCGCACCGCATCGACGGCTTGAGTTATGGTGAGATCGCACATTGTACGGGTTTGAGCGTGAAGGCGATCGAGAAACACATGAGCAAGGCGATCGTCTACCTCAACCGACACGTCGTTCGCTGATGAGCGACGCGAGCGAAGGGGCGGCGAGTCGCCAGCAGGCGCTCGACGAGGCCGGGCATTGGCTGGCGCGAATGCGCGGCGAGCCGAGCAAAGCAGATATCGACGCGCTGGCCGCGTGGCGTGCCGCCGATCCGCTCAACGACGAAGCTTACGGCGTCGCGCTGCGCAATTGGGAAAAGGACGGATTCGTCCTGGCGTCGTCCACGAACCTGCCGCGCAATCTTGGCTCTGCGCGGGCCTGGCATCGTACACCTGTCGCGCGTTATGCGGTCGCGGCCAGCCTGCTCCTTGTTCTGCTCGGCATCGGTACGATCTGGACCTTGCACAGGCCGCGTGCGGCTCACGCGATCGTCTACGTCAACGCCGAGGGCCGGGTTCGGACCTTCCAGTTGACCGATGGCAGCGTCGTCACGCTCGACAGCAGGACGCGCCTCGCGACCGATTTTTCGCCGACCGACCGCCATGTCGCGCTGGAGGCGGGCAGGGCGCGGTTCGACGTCGCGCGCGACCCGGCACGGCCGTTCGTCGTCAGCGCGGGCGGCGGACGCGTGACCGCAGACGGGTCGCTGTTCGATGTGCAGATCGGGCCGACGTTCGCCTCGGTAACGGCGCTTCGGGGTGCGATCGAGGTGCGAGGGGGCCAGCCGTTGGGCGGTTCGGGCAACTGGACGCAGGTCCTGGCGCCGGGGCGGCTGGTCTCGATACTGCAGGGGCAGGCCCGGCCGCAGGTGCGGGCCGCCAACGCGCAGGATGTGCAATGGGTGTCGGGCATGCTGTCGTTCGATGCGGTGCCACTTCGCACCGCCGTCGCGGCGTTCAACAGCCGCAATCCGGCCCAGCTGTCGCTCGGGTCGGAGCGCATCGCCGGGCTCGAAGTGAGCGGCGCGTTCCGCGCCGACGACCCCGCGGGCTTCGCCAAAGCCGTGGCGGCGATGTTCAAGCTCGACGAGCGACGCCTGCCCGACGGGAACCTCGTGCTGGAGGAGCCAAAAAAAAGGTAGGGTAGCGGGGCGCTGCGTCGTCCCCCGCATCGATCGGCACCGTTTTCAGCGTGCCGCGACGGGGGATTTGCGATGCGGCACATGACCAGTTTTCTTGCACTTTCGATTTGCGCCGCGCCGCTCGCGATCCTCGCCGCACCGGCAGCGGGCGCGCAGACCGCAGAGCGCCAGGCTTATGAGCTTCCCGCCCAGCCATTGGCGAATTCGCTTCGTGCCGTATCGATCGCATCGCGCCGCAGCATCGTCGCGCCGAGCTCGATCGTCGCCGACCTTCAGGCGCCCGCGCTCGCCGGCAGCTTCACGGTCGAGGAAGCGCTGACCGCATTGCTCGCGGGGTCGGGCCTGCGCGCGCGGGCTGCCGGGCAATCCTACGTGATCGATCGCGATACCGGAGCCGGCGACGGCGTGACGGCCGGCGGTTCCGACATCATCGTGACCGGGTCGCGCATTCGCGGCGGTCCCGTGGCCTCGCCGGTGATCACGGTCGCCCGCGCCGATTTCGCCGATCAGGGGAAGCACGATCTGGGTGAAGTCGTGCGCTCGATCCCGCAGAGTTTCGGGGGAGGTCAAAACCCCGGGCTCGGTATCAACGTCCCGTCGGCGTCAGGCATCGATATCGGCGGCGCGTCGTCGCTCAACCTGCGTGGGCTCGGCAGCGATGCCACGCTGACCTTGCTCGACGGCCGGCGACTCGCCTTCACTGCCTCGCGTCAAAGTATCGACGTGTCGGCAATCCCGATCGGTGCGGTCGAGCGGCTGGAAATCGTGCCCGACGGCGCATCGGCCATCTATGGCTCGGACGCGGTCGCCGGAGTCGCCAACATCATCCTGCGGCGCAAGGCCGACGGTGTCGAAGCAGGCGCGCGGATCGGCGCCGCCAGCGACGGCGGCGATTTTCAGCAGCAATATTTCGCGACGGCGGGCGCGAGCTGGTCGGGCGGGAGCGTGGTCGGGTCGTACGATTATGGCCGCAACACGGCGATCGTCGGCGCGCAGCGAAGCTTTGCCGCCGGCAAGCCCGGTCTCACGCTCTATCCGGCGCTCCATCATCACAGCGCGATGCTGGTCGGCTCGCAGAACCTGACCGCCAACTTGAAGTTCGAGGTCGATGCGCTGTTCAACATCCGGTGGAGCACGTCGACCTTCCCGACCGTGCCGAGCGGCGACATCAAGCTTGGTCGGGCGACCAATTCCTACCGCGATCGCTCGTGGGCGATCGCGCCCGCGCTCACGCTGGATCTGGCGGGCGACTGGCGGGTGGTCCTGTCGGGCGCGGTCGGACAGGAACGCGTCAACAGCCGCCAGGATACCTGCACCGCCACCGCCTGTACGCAATCGAGCAGCGGTTTCTATGCCAATCGCGAGCGCGCGATCGAGCTGGGCGGCGACGGCCGCTTGTTCGAGTTGCCGGGCGGCGCGGCGAAGATCGCCATCGGGGCGGGCTACCGCTCGATCGATTTCGCGCGCTACGCCACCAACGGGAGCGCGGTGAACACAAGCCACCGCCAGTCGAGCTATTATGGCTATGGCGAGCTGGAGCTACCGCTGGTCGGCGGCGCGTCGGCAATGCCGGGGCTCTATCGCCTGACGGCGACCGGCGCGGTGCGGTACGAGCGCTATCCCGGTCAGGGTGGCGTCGCCACGCCGAAGGTCGGGCTCGTCTATGCGCCGATGCCCGACCTCGACGTCAAGCTGAGCTGGGGCAAAGCGTTCAGGGTGCCGACCCAGTATCAGCAATACCAGCCGCGCGCGGCGGTCATCTATCCGCCGTCGATCGTCGGCGGCAGCGGGTTTCCGGCAGCCGCCGGTGTGCTCTACGTGCAGGGCGGCAATCCCGCGCTCAAGCCCGAACGCGCGACGACCTGGTCGGCGACGGTCGCGCTCCATCCCCGAGCGGTGCCCGGCGCTTCGCTCGAGGTGAGTTACTTCCGCGTCGATTACCGCGACCGGATCGTCTCGCCGATCGCGTTCGTCTCGCAGGCGCTGTCCAACCCGCTTTATGCCAGCCAGATCGTGCGCAACCCGAGCGCCGCCTTCCAGGCGCAGGTGATCGCGAGCGCGGCGACGTTGTTCAACATCACCGGCGTCGCTTACGACCAGGCCAACATCGTCGCGTTCATCGACAATGCCAGCGTCAATGCCGGGCGTCAGCGCGCGCAGGGAATCGATGTCCTGGCCCGCTACCGCACGACGTTCCCCGATGGCCAGCGTGTCGGGCTGACGGTCGATCTCAGCTATCTCGACAGCGACCAGCAGATCAGCAGCACCCAGCCGGTGATCCCGCTGGCGGGGCGCATCTTCAGCCCGCCGCGGTGGCGCAGCCAGTCGACGCTGAGCTACGGCGTCGGTCCGCTGTCGCTGGCGGCGACGCTCAACGTGAGCGGCGACTTGCTCGATGCGCGAACGGTTACGCCGCTGCCGATCGCCGGGATGACCACGGTCGACCTGACGAGCCGGTTTCGCTTGTCGAATGTGCCGGGGCCGCTGCGCGGGGTCGAGTTCAGCGTGTCGGTCAGCAACCTGTTCAACACCAAGCCGCCGCTGATCGTCTCACCCGGCGTGACCGACACGCCGTACGATTCAACCAATTATTCGCCCGTCGGCCGCTTCGTGAGCATCGGCCTGAGCAGGAAGTTCTGACGGTGCGCGCCATCAAGCTTCTGCTCGCTTTGGGTCTCGGGGCCGGTACCGCGATCGCCGGCCCCGCGCACGCGCGGTGCGCCGATATGGCGTCGCCGGCCGGACCGGCTGCCGCGCCTGGCCCAAAGCGACCGATCACGGCTCAAGACCTGATCGAGCTGCGCGATATCGGCGATCCGTTCCCGGTCATCTATGGGGCGCCGAGCCGGCTGGCCGTGTCGCCCGACGGCCTGCGCGTCGCGTTCTCGCTGGTTCGCGCCGACCTCGCGAGCAACGGCTATTGCCTGGCGATCTATGTCAGCGACTTGCGGGCGGGAGCCACGCCGCGGCTGGTCGATGCCGGCGGCGAGTACCGGTTCGAGATCGCCGACCTACGCGGGTATCGGTCGCGGGCCGGCGGGCTTTGGGCGACGGTGCCGGTCTGGTCGCCCGACGGCAGTCGGGTCGCCTTCGTGCGGCGCGACAATGGCGTGACCCAGGCATGGATCGCCAGTGCCGATGGCAGCGGTAGCCGCGCGGTGAGCCAGGAGGTCGGCGATGTCGCGACGGTCGCGTGGAGCAAGGACGGCGCGCGCCTGCTCTATTCGACGCAGCCCGGGATCGTCGCTGCCGAGCGCGCGACGACGCGCGAAGGCGATACGGGCTGGCTCTATGACGAGCGGATTTATGCGGGCTACGATATGCGGCCGCTCGTCGCGAGCGATCAGCCGCGACGGATCATGGCAGTCGATACTGGTGGCGGATCGGCGAGGCCGGCAAGCGCGGGCGACGCCGCGTCGTTTCCGGCGGACGCCGATCCCGGATTGCCGGTCGCGCCCGCCGCGACGGCACCCGATGGCCGCCGTGCCTGGGCCGCGCGGATCGGCGGCGGTGCCGCGACCCCGTTCAACCTGTTCACCAGCGACGCCGCGGGCAAGACGGTCAAATGTTCAGCCGCCTGGTGCACCGGCAGCATCGTTGCCTTGTGGTGGGACCCGTCGGGACGCGCGCTGTTCGTCGAGCGCCGCGAGGGGTGGAACCGCGAAAAGGTCGCCTTCTATCGCTGGGTGCCCGGCGCCACGACTGCCCAGTTGCTGCTGTCCTCCAGCGACACGATCCAGGATTGCGGCTGGGCGTCGGCGGGATTTGCCTGCACGCTCGAGAATGCGACGACGCCGCGCCGAATCGTGACGATCGACCGCCGCTCGGGGCACGTCACCCCCGTGTTCGATCCCAACCCGGGGTTTGCCGGTATCGCGCTGGGTTCGGTGCAGCGCTTGCGGGCGCGCAACTATCTCGGCCTAGAATCCTGGGCGGACCTCGTGCTGCCACCGGGCTATCGTCCCGGCACCAGGCTCCCGCTCGTCATCGTCCAGTATAACAGCCAGGGGTTCCTGCGCGGCGGGACGGGCAACGATTACCCGATCTATCTGCTCGCCGCGCGCGGGTTCGCGGTGCTGAGCATCGAGCGTCCGCCGCATTTCGCGACCGCTTTTCCCAACCTCAAGACCGCGTTCGAGCTCAACGCCGCCGCGCTCAAGGGCTGGACCGAGCGGCGCAACAATCTGTCGTCGGTTCTGGCCGAACTCGACCTTGCGATCGCCACCGGCAGCGTCGACGGCAAAAAGGTCGGGATCACCGGGCTCAGCGATGGGTCGTCCACCGTCCGCTTTGCGATGATCAACTCGAAACGGTTCGCCGCCGCGGCGATCAGTTCATGCTGCTTCGATCCCGTCACCGTGATCGCGACCAGCGGGCTCGCTTTCTCGGCCTATCTGCGCAAGATGGGTTTCCCGCCGCTGACCAGGCCCGATCGCGACTTCTGGAAGGATTATTCGCTCGCTTATAGCGGCGACAAGACCGATACGCCGTTGCTGATGCTGCTCGCCGATCACGAGGCGAGCGCGAGTTTCGAGACCTTCGAGGCGATGCGCGAGTTCGGCAAGCCGATCGAATCCTACATCTTCCCCGACGAATATCATGTGAAATGGCAGCCGGTGCACCGTCTCGCGGTCTACGAGCGGTCGATCGACTGGTTCGCGTTCTGGTTGCAGGGGCGCGAGGATCCTGACCCGGGCAAAGCGGCGCAATATGCCCGCTGGCGCGCGATGCGCGCGGCGCGGGACAGGCCGGCGCCCAAGCCCTAGGCCCAGTTGCGCGCCCAGGCCTCGGCGTCGATGACGGTCAGGAAGCGTGTGAACCCGAACCCGCGCTGCGGCGCCGGATCGTCGAGGAACGCGCGCACCGCCTCGGTGTCGAGCAGCCCATGCCCCGCCAGCACGCCGTCGAGCAGGAACGGCTTGAGGCTCTCCCGGCGCTGCTCGAGGAGCGACGCGGCGAACGGCGCCGGCGACCCCTTCGATCGGCGATCGATGATCCGCGCGGGCAGCGCATCGGCGAAGGCGCGGCGGGCCGCCGCGCGGTCATGGCCCGGCGCGAACCAGAAGTGACTTGGTATCTGCAGGCAGGCCTCGGCGACCGGTTGGGTGACGATCGGCGAGACGCGGTCGATCTCGCCCGCGACGCCGCCCGACTCGATCGACGCTTGCGCGGTCGCCAGCAGCGAGACGTGGACCGCGCGCCCGGGCAGCGCGCCGGGCGGCGCGACGAGCCAGGGATGGTCGGGCCGGGCGACGCCGATCGCTGCGGCGCGGGGCGAGAGGAAGCTGGTGTCGCGAACCAGGCGCAGTCCGGCGGGCCGGAACCAGGCGCGCTTGATTGCCCCTGCGACGACGCGCGGCAGCCCGGCATGCGTGAGGCTGCCGAGCGCGCGCGCGGTCGCGGCGAACGCCTGGCCGAACCCGTCGGTCAGCAAGCAGTCGGCGACCGCGGCGACCGAGCGGTGCGAACAGAACAGATTGTCGCCCCCGCCGCCGTCGAAGATCGCGGTGGCGCCGACGCTGCGCGCCTCTACCGTCGCGAGGCGATGCGACTCCTGGTTGAACGCGCGCGCCATCGGGCGGGGAAGACTGGCAGCCGCCGAGCGTTCGAAGCAGACGCCATCGGACTCGCGGAACCGCTCGGTCAGGTCGAGTCCGGTGCCCGCCGCCGCGATCCGCGCGAACTCGCGCTCGTCGCCGATGCGGTCGGTGGTGACGAAGGTCAACGCCGAGGCGCGCCCGCCATTGCTCTTCAGGCACGCCGCGACGATCGAAGAGTCGAGACCGCCCGACAGCAGCAGCAGGACGCGGTCGTGCAGCGATGCGTGCGCCGTGACCGCCAGGCGTGTCGCGTCGCGGATCCGGCGGCTGGCTTCGTCGCGGTCGGTGCACCGGGTCGCCCGCTCGGCGAAGGACCAGGGCGACCAGCATGTCCGCGAGTGCCGGGTGCCGCCCGCGCCGAGCACGACGCGATCGCCGCCGCGCAGGTCGTGCACGCCGCCGAGGCAGGTTTCCTCGTCGGCGAGCTCGGGATAGGCGAGATGGCGCGCGAGCGCATCCGGGTCGAACGGAGGCGCCCCGCCGGCGGCGGCGAGCAACGCGGCATCCGAGGCGAACCACCAGCGCCCCTGCGCCCACCGCGTATAGCAGCTCAGATGCCCGAATGGGCCGCGGCAAAGCGTCAGCTCTTCGCTTTCGCCCGGCGGCAGGACTGCGAGATACGATCCCCAGTGCCGCTCGACCAGCACGCCGCCGCGACTGGCGGCGATCGCGGTGCGATCGTCCAGGTCGAACGCGTCGAACGCGTTCGGCCGGCCATCACCGAACACGGCGCCGATCACGATCCCGCAATCGTCGATCGCGAGCAGCGGCAGGCTCGGGTCGGCGGCCAGCGCCAGATGCGGCGTATCGACTCGCACCGGCAAGCCGGGATCGGCGGCGGCGATTGCCGCGACGGCCGGTTTGGAATCGTCGGGGCTCCAGCACCCCAGATAGCGCGGGCGCATCACACCACCAGGATCGGGGTGAAGCGGCGCACCAGGTCGACGCGGTCGTTCACCACCGTCGCGCCCTGTTGCACCCAGCAGTGCGCGAAGAACGGGCCGAGCGACACGCCGAGCACCACGCGGACATCGTGCCCGGCGCTGAGTGCTGCACGGGCGACCGCGAGCGATTGCGGCAAACAGCGATCGTGCGATGACGTCCAGCCGCTGGCGCGATCGAACGCCGCGGCGATCTGGGCCAACGATCTTGCCTGGGGCGGGTCCGCCGCGCGGCGGCGCAGCGCGATGGCACGCAGATTATGGCGCAGCGACCGTCGCTTGACGCGAACGATGCTCGCCCACAGGTTCGCGGCGGCGCGGATCGCGGCACCTGTCTCGGCAATCGCACCGCCATCGAGCAGGCTGTCGGCCGGGTCCAGCGACAGGTCGCACGGCACAACGGGGTGGCCGCTGGCGACGAGGATGCCGCGCTCGATCAAGCGGGCGACGGCGTCGTCGGCCGGATCGGCGTCGGCGGCGTCATCGGCCATGCGCGCGATCGCGCGCTCGAGCGGTGTCGCCAGGCAGAAATAGCGGTCGCCCGGCACGTCGAGGAACACCAGCCGCTCGCCGACGCGGCAGAAGGACAGGCCGGAGCGCAGCTGGAGCGGCATGGCGGTACAGCCGGACGCGCGGCGCGACGCCGCGCGTCCGGGGGCGTCACTCGGCCGAAAGGCCGAACGGAATGTCGCCGAACTGTTCGTCCAGCGCCATGCCCTTGCCGCCCCTGGTCTCGGCGCTCGCCACGCCCAGATCGACGATGTCGTGATCGGTCATGTTGCATCTCCCGCATAGTCGCCGCCGGTGTGACGGCGCGGAGCAGGCTAAGGCGACCGGGCGGCTATCCGAACTTTATACCGATCCTATAGCGCGATTGTTGCCCGGTGGACCCGCAACCGCGGCTGCGGGTCCTGGGCCGGTCAGTCGTTCGACAGTCCGCCGACGACGATGCCATTGGCTTCGTCGAGGTTCGGGCCGGTCTGACCCTTGGTCTCGACGCTCGCCGCGCCGAGATCGATCATGTCACGATCGCTCATCATCATTCTCCTTGACGGCCGCCACCATGGCGGCCGCGTCGAAGGGTATGAAAGCGGCCCAGCTATGCGAACTTTATACCGATCCTATAGCGCGATTGTTACGCGGGCGCCGCCGGCCGGTACAAGGCGCGTACGATCGCCGGGACGGCGAGCAGGCGACGGCGATGATAGGCCCGTACCAGCCGCGCGACCTCGGCGCGGCCGGCTCGTGCGAGCGCAGCGTGGAGCGCGCCAAGTTCGCTGCCCACGCCATCGAGCGTCAGCGCCTCAGCGTGGCGCGTCGCTTCGAGCCGGTCGCTCGCCGCCGCTATCGCCACGGCGATTTCGGCGTTGCCGGTCAGGCGGCCGATCTGCCCGAACAGGTCGCGAGTCGCCGCGATCGGCTCCGTCGTCAGCGCGGCGAGCGTGCGCGGCGCGGTGTTCGGCCACCATCGCACGGCATCGAGCAGCAGTTGGGCGTTCCACGCATACAGGTCGCGCAAATCGGGTTCGTTCAGGCTCACGAGGTGGAACCCGGTCCCGCTATGCGTTTCGACCAGCCGCTCGCCGATCAGGCGATGCAGCGCGTCGCGCACCGGAGTGACGCTGCTGACCAGCTGCTCACCGAGTAACGCCGGTTCGAGACGGCAGCCTGGCGCCACATCGCCCGACAGCAAGTGCCGCTTCAAGGCGTCGTAGACCCGTTCCGCCGTGGCGCCGGCGTTCATGACGGCCGGCGTTGATCTTCGATATAGCTGTCCATCATCGCCTGTTGATCGGGCCGTAGCGCATCGGCCGCGGCAAGGTGGTCGGGCACGATGTCCTTGAGCAGGATCGACGGGCATTGGCCTTCGTAATTGCCGAGATTGGGGCGGTGCTGGCGATAGCCGACGAGCGCGGCCAGGTCGGGCGCGAAGCGCCGCGCGACCGGCGGCGGATACGCCAGCCATTGATTCTCGTACGGCTTGAGCCAGCCCAGCGCATAGCCCACGACGATGCCGCGGCGGACGTCGCGCGACCGGTTGGCGCCGGCGCCGTGCAGCGCCGAGCCGAGAAACACCAGCGCCGATCCCGGCGACATTGCGGCCGCGACCGGCTGCGCATCGGGTTCGGCGTGCAGCGCTTGTCGGCCGTGACTGCGCGGCCAGACCATCGTCGCGCCGTTCGCGGCGGTGAACTCGGTCAGCGGCCAGATGACGTTGACGAGGTATTCGAGCTCGCCTTTGGGTCCCGCCCACATGTCCTGGTCGCGATGCGGCAATTGCGCTGGCGCGCCGGGGTGGATCGCGATCGCCTGGGTGACGTTGAGCTGGATCGTGTCGCAATAGGGCGACAGCAGCGCGCCGACTATGTCGAGGATCGTGCGATGCTGGACCAGCGCCGCGGCATGGGACGAGCGCGCGAGCAAGCGCCCGAACCGCTTGGTGGTTTCGCCGTAGAACCCGCCCCGGCAGAACGGCGTGCAGTCGAACGTGACCGCGAGATCGTCGTCGAGGTCGGCGATCGCCGCCGCCGGCAGCGCATCGGGAATGATGCACCAGCCTTCGCGGCGCAATTGTTCGGTGTGCTGTTCGGCGTTGTGCGAGGTCATCATGCTCTCCCGGGGCTAGGCGGCGCGGCGCGATTCGGTATCGCTGGATGTGACGATCCCGGCGGCGGCGAGGCGCGCGGGCGTCTCGGGGGTAATCGCGATCTCAAACGCGGCGAGCGTCGCGCCATCGATCACGCGCGGCAGCCCGAGCGGCAGGCAGTCCCAGCCGAACGCGAGGATCTGCGAGAACCAGCCGAGCTCGGCGATCGCGGTGTAGCGCGCGATCCCGGTATCGAGCGCATGATCGACCAGGCCACGGACAAGCGCGTCGCGTGCGACGCGGCGCGCCGGCGCACGCAAGCGCCGGTCCAAACAGAATCGCGTGATCTCGAACACGTCGTTGGCGGCCGGCGGCGGTCCGTCGCACAAGTCGGGGTACAGGCTGTCCAGGATGTGCGGTCGGATGGTGGGCAGCAAGCGCGCCGAGGCGAGGTGCGACCGGTCCGGCGCGGTCAGGATCAGATAGTGCGCATGCTCGTCATCGAACTGATCGATCTCATACTTCCCGTCGAGCACCGGGACGTCCCATTTGAGGAGATCGACGAACACTTCCCGCCGCGCGGCGAACATGCCGCGAAGCACGCTGTCGGGCGCCTGGTCCTGATTGTTGTGAACGAACTGCAGCATCGAGCGACCCCTCCGGTTGATGGAGGGTTAGGTCGTCGCAACACCGCTGTGGCGGTATCCCCGAAAAGGGGGATATCAGCGGCGGAAGATGTCGGTGAAGGTGAGCGTTCCGTCGAACAATGTCCGGATCGCCAGCAATGTCCTCTTGTTCACGTCGTAGCGCTCGCAAGCCTGCTTGATATGGCAGGCAATCGTTTCCTGGCTGACGCCGAGGATGCGGCTGATCTCCCAGTCGCTCTTGCCGCGTGCCGCCCACAACACGCAGTCGCGCTGGCGGTCGGTCAGCACCCGGTTCGCATCGGCCGGCAGCGACCGCACCGACCACAAGCGGCGCGCGCCTTCGAACGCGAACGCCCCGACCAGTTGCGCCAGGGGCAAGACCGAGTCCGGCATCGGCCGCCCCGCTTCGTTGGCGAACGAGCACGAGCCGTGCGACTCCCCGGGCACGTTGGCGGGAACCGTGAAACCGTCGCCGATGCCCTGTTCGCTGCCGAGCGCAAGCACGCGCTGGTCGCGCGCGGTCAGCGGCACCAGGTCGGGAATGCGCGACCAGGCGAACCCGATGCTGGTCACGTGGCTGGCGCGGTGCACCGGATCGCTCACGCCGAGCGCGTTGGCATTGTAATAATCCGCCCAGCGGTCGGGATAGTTGTGCACGCGGATCGCCGTGCCGCCGGCGCGCACGATGTCGACATGGTGCGACACCGCGTAATATTGGAATCCCATCGCCGCGCTGACGAGCGCGAGCGAGTCCGCGAGTTCGTCGGCGTCCGAAGCCGCCGTGACTCGCGCGACGAAATCCCTGGCATTCCTGGCCATGCCCATCGGGCATCGTCCCGACCGCGGGTGGCGCCTCAAGCCGCCGATCGTCCCGCGATCGTCCCTTCCACACTCCTGCGGGGACCGCCGCCGATTTCTCACGCCGCCGGCGGACCCGTTGGCCAAAACTGCGCAATTATAGGCGCTTGCTTGCAGCGATATTGGCAGTCGAGCCCAGGGCGGTCCATTATATTGGATCTATATTCGGCCGGGATCGCAACCAAACTGGACTCCATTTCGGAGGTAATTGGCACAGGTATCGCGCCGTGATCCGGCGGCGATCGGGATCGCCCCCGCGCGACTGGCGCGACGCCCGGCTGTACGACCGGCTGCGCGGCATCGATCGCGCGGGGCTGATGTGGGAGTGGCTGCGCCGCGATCCCGATTATATCGCCTGGCAAATCCGTGCGAGCACCGCGACGCGCGGATCGACCGGTGCGCGCGCCGGGAGCCTAGTCCATTGGGGGCTGCATTTTCGCCGAGCGGCCGGAAACCGATCTGCCCGACGCGCGGCTGATCTGGCGTGCCGACCTCGATCCCGGCACGATCCGGGCGACCGCCAGCCCGGTCGCGGCCGGCGATCCCGACGCGTTCGATCCCGCGGCGCTGTCGCCGTGGCTGACCGTTGCGGTCGACGAATTGGGCGAACATGTCGTGCTGTCGGACGGCTGGCATCGTATCAGGATCGATGTTGCGGCGGGGAGCATGCTGGCGGGTGGCAGCGTCGTCCTGCACTATGAGCTCGCCGGGTTGGCGTCGGCTGCCCCGAAGATCCTGCCGCTGCGACGATTGATCGACTTGTGCCGGACCCGGCGGTTCGCGGTGTCGCTGTATCCGGCGGATCGTCGCATCGAGCGCTGGATCGTCGCGCTGCGGGTGCATGATGCGATCGCCGCGGGGGCCAGTCAGAGCGAGATCGCGCACGTGCTGTTCGGCGACGATTCCAGCGACGCGGGCCGGCGCTCCGACTCGCTGCGGTCGCGGGTGCGGCGGCTGGCGGCGGAGGCGAAGCGGATGGCGGCAGGGGGATATCGATCGCTGCTACGGCGGTAAACGTGTGCGTGTGCGTGTGCGTGTGTGGATCACTCCGAACTGCGTTTTGGCGCCTCGCCCGGCCAGTGCCGCGCGACCGCTCGCTCTATCCCGCCCGCGGCGCGGCGGGACCGAGCCCCGCACCGACGGGTCTCGGCCTGGCGGTGACGATCGGCTGGCGGGCCGGCGCGCGCCGGCCGATGTGGAGCGGGGCTGAGGACGCACGCTGCCGGGCGGCTGCGCTCGCCCGGACAGGGTGCGGCGCCCGATCGCGGCCCCGCGGGCGCTCGCGCGCCGGCGCCGGCCGGTGCGCCCGGTTTCGCGGCGGACCGACAGGTGCCGGCCGATGCCGCGAAGCCCGACCCTGCACCTTTTCTCCGGCGCCTTGCGCGCGGGTTCCCGTCCTTGTGCGGGTCGGCGGCGAGCCGCCGACCATGAGTCGGCGCCGCTGGCGCGGCGGCGCTGTCGTGGCCTCTCCCGGTGGCGCGGAAGTGGGCGGCGCTCCCTGCTAGGCCCGCCCGCGGTCCCGGCAAGCCGGTCGCTTCGCGTCCGGCTCCTCCACTGTCGTTCCGGCCTGTCCAGGTGCCGGTCCCGCTCGTGGCGGGACTCTCCGGTTCGCTTCTGCCGCCCACCCCCGCTTTCCGGGGGGGCCATGGTTTTTTTTGGGGCGGGGCAGGAGGCTTGCGATGCGTTCCGATACCCAACTCCCCGCATTCGGCGCGCGCGACGCGCGTGGCGCGGGCGGCGCAAGGGGTGCGGGGAAGCGCCCAACGGCGGCGGGATCGCCGACCGGGGCGACCGAGCGGAACGGCGGCGGCGCGAAGCGCGCGCGCCGGATCGCGACCGCGCGGCCCCGTGCCGGTGCCGGTGCCGGTGCGGGGGCGCAGGGCGCTGGCCACAGCGGGCGGCGGGACGACGAGGCACGCGAACCGCGCGCCAGCCTCTATGACGACGTGACTCGCCGGATCGTCGCCGAGCTCGAAGCCGGGCGGGTGCCGTGGGTGCAGCCGTGGGGCCGGATCGGCGGAGCCGCCGCCGGTCTCCCGCGCAACGCGGTGAGCGACCGGGCCTATTCGGGGATCAACGTACTGATCCTTTGGGGCGCGGTGATCGAGCGCGGCTATCGCTCGCAAGCGTGGCTGACCTTCCGTCAGGCGCTCGACGCGGGCGGCGCGGTCAGGAAAGGCGAGCGCGGCACGACAATCGTCTATGCCGACCGCTTCACGCCCGAAAGCGAGCGCACTCGCGCGCGCGACAGCGGCGATCGCGCCAGGACGATCGCGTTCCTCAAACGCTTCACCGTGTTCAACGTCGCCCAGATCGACGGTCTGCCCGATGGGTTCGCGCGCGACCCCGCGCCGCTGCCCGAGCGCGCGATCGTCCCCGTCGCCGAACGCGTCATCGCGGCGAGCGGGGTGGCGTTCCATGTCGGCGGCGACAAGGCGTTCTACGTGCCCGCGCTCGACATCGTGCAGGTGCCGCCGCAGCCCGCGTTCTTCGAGCAGATCAATTATTATCGCACGGCGTTGCACGAACTGACCCACGCGACAGGGCACCCGGCGCGGCTCGACCGCAAGCTGGTCAACGCGTTCGGGAGCAAGGATTACGCCCGCGAGGAACTCGTCGCCGAGATGGGATCGGCGTTCCTGTGCGCCGCGCTCGGGATCGCGCCGACCGTGCGCCACGCCGACTATCTCGGGTCCTGGCTGGCGGTGTTGCGCGAGGACAGTCGTGCGATCTTCCGCGCCGCGTCCGCCGCCAGCAAAGCCGCCGACTGGCTGCTCGCGCGACATGCCGCGCGCGACGCGGCGCAGCGCGAGGACGCGGCATGACCGCGCCCGCCGTCACGCCGCCCGCCGCCGCGCCGTCGGCTGGCGCGTTCGCGGGCGAGCCGACCGGTTGCGATTTCGCGGTCGAGCCGACCGCGATCGGCTTGCAGTCGCTGGTTCCCGGCGTCGTGCCGATCAGCAATGCGCAGCGGCTCGCGGCGCGCGCCGCAGCGCCGCTCGAGCCCAAAAAGCCGCAGCGCGCGTGCGATCTCGGCCTGTTCGATCTGAACGCCCGCAATCAGCTCGACCTCTTCGCCCCGAAGGATGTGTGACGATGGAATTGCTCACCCCCGACCTGCGTGCCGCGTTGCGCGCCAACGCCGAAGCCCGGCGCGCCGCCCAAGCGGCGGACGCGCACGAACCCGACCCCGCACCGCTGGTCAAGCTGTTCAATCCGGTGGGCGCGGCGACGTGGCTCGCGACCGAACTCGACAGCGACGGCGACACGCTGTTCGGGCTGGCCGATCTCGGGTTCGGCTGTCCCGAACTCGGCTCGTTCAGCCTCGCCGAACTCACCGCCGTGCGGCTGCCGTTCGGCCTCGGCATCGAACGCGACCTGTCGTTCGCGAGCCTCGTGCCGCTGTCGGTCTGGGCCGACATGGCGCGCGCCGCCGGATCGATCCTCGACGCGGCGGCGGCGCTGCGTCCGCTCGACGCCAAGTTTCGCGCGGCGCTCGCCTTGCTGGATCGCGACACCGATCCCGACCCGCTTCCGCCCCCGGACCCCGGGGGCGGCTGAGGGTTCCCGTCAACGTTGCTTGATGGGTTCCCTGACGCGCGGGCGCGTGTTCGCCCGCAAACCAAACCGGTCCCGCCGCACTGTCCAAGCATGACGGGACCGGCACTCACGAAGGAGCAAGACCATGAGACTCGAATTTATCGCGCTCGACAAGCTGGTCATCAGCACGAGCAACATGCGCTACGCCAGGAAAGCGCCCGACGTTGCCGACATCCTGCCCTCGGTCAGGCAGCGCGGCGTGCTTCAGCCGTGCCTCGTGCGCCCCAATTGCGCGCCCGACGGCTATGAGGTGGTCGCGGGCGCGCGGCGCTTCACGGCGGCGAAGATCGTCGCCGACGAGCGCCGCGCGGGCGGCGACGAGGCCGAGCCGCTGCCGTGCGCGGTGCTCGACGACGGCGACGACGCCGACGCGGTCGAAGCCTCGCTGATCGAGAATATCGCGCGGCGCGACGCCGACGAGGTGACGCAATGGGCGACCTTCACGCGGCTGGTCAAGGAAGGCCGCAGCGTCGACGATATCGGCGCGACGTTCGGGCTGGCCGATCTGTCGGTGCGCCGTATCCTCGCGCTCGGCAATCTGCTCCCGGCGATCCGCCGGATGTATGCCGCCGAGCAGATCGACCGCGTGACGGTCCGCCACCTGACGCTCGCGAGCAAGCGCCAGCAACAGGCATGGCTGGCGCTCGCCGCCGACGACAATGCCTATGTGCCGACCGGGCATCAGCTGAAGGCGTGGCTGTTCGGCGGGCAGTCGATCGCGGTCAAGCATGCGCTGTTCGACGTGGCGGCGAGCGGGCTGGCGACGGTTGCCGATCTGTTCGGCGAGGACGCCTATTTTGCCGATAGCGACGCGTTCTGGACCGCGCAGAATGCCGAAATCGACGCGCGCCGCGCGGCGTTCATCGACGCCGGATGGGCCGATGCGGTGGTCGTCCCGCCCAGCGAATATTTTTCGTCGTGGGAGTATGACAAAGCGGGCAAGCGCAAGGGCGGACGCGTCTATTTTGACGTGCGCGCGTCGGGCGAGGTGACGGTCCACGAAGGCTATGTCAGCCGCCGCGAAGCGGTGCGCGCCGCGCGCGGCGGCGCGACCGCCGCCGACAAGCCCAAGCGGCCCGAGATCACGGCGGCGGGACAGACCTATGTCGATCTCCACCGTCACGCCGCCGTGCGCGCGGCGCTGACCGGCCATCCCGGTGTCGCGTTGCGCCTGATGGTGGCGCATCTGGTTGCGGGGTCGCCGTTGTGGTCGGTGCGCCGCGAGCCGCAAGCCGCGCGCGACGAGGGAACCCGCGAGAGCGTCGAGACTTGTGTCGGCGAAACGCGGTTCGACGAGCGCCGCCGTGCAGCGCTCGGCGTTCTCGGGATGAACCCGGAAGCGCCCACGGTGACCGGCGGCAATGGCGACGATTACGTCTTGGTGCGGCTGTTCATGCGGTTGCTCGACTTGCCCGACGCGAGCGTGATGGATGTCGTCGCGGTTGCGATGGGCGAAACGCTGCAAGCCGGGAGCAGCGCGGTCGAGGTCGCCGGTGCGACGCTCGGCATCGACATGGCGGACTATTGGCGGGCCGACACCGCGTTCCTCGATCTGGTCCGCGACAAGGAGGTGCTGGTCGCGATGGTCGCCGAGGTGGCGGGCGAGACGGTCGCCAGCGCCAACGCCAAGGAGAAGGGCAAGACCTTGAAGCGCATCGTCACCGATCATCTCGACGGCGAGGGCGGGCGCGACAAGGTCGAGCATTGGGTGCCGCGCTGGATGGCGTTCCCGCCGAGCGCCTATACGCCGCGCGGCGGGGTCGGCACGGTCAAGGCGAGTGCCAGGGTTGCGGCCGCCACGGCGGACCCCGACGCCGGGATCGACCGCGATCCCGACCCCGCCGGTCCCGCCGCGTTCGCCGGCGGCGCCGGCGCCGACGATGTCGGCGGCGATGACGCCGGGGGTGAGGCGTTCGACCAAGACGAGCGGCTGGCCGCGTGACGGCATGAGGCGCGCGCGGGAGCCCTGCTCCCGCGCGTTGCCGTGCGCCGATGCTAGCGCCGGCTCGGACCCATTGAGACCGGGCCGCGCGCCCGCGCGCCTGACGGCGCCCGGGCGCGCGGCGGAGAAGACAAACGGCGTGGCGACCGTGCCCGGGTATCGATCACCATTGGCCGCGCGCTTGCCGCCCGCGACCGCGACTGCTGTGTCGAGGCAATCGCCGACGATGGACTGTCGCTCGACTGGGGCGGCGCCGCTGCGCGTTGTGACGGAGCGCGACGCCGCGCCCGGCCCCGAACGGGCCCGGGCGCGGTTTTCGGGCCGTCGCGCGTCAGCGCCGGCGCGTCACCAGTTTTTCGCCGAAGCATAACGAACAGATATCGCGACGGCGCTCGAAGCCGTCGCTCCCGGCAAGCTGGCGGATCGCCTCGTTGGCGCGCTCCGGCGCGGTCAGCCCGAGCCGTTCGGCGACGCAGCCGTCGCACACCGGATTGGGCGAAAGCCGCGCGACGAAGCCGCGTACCTGCTCGGCCAACGTCGTCATCCGCGCCGGCCTCGGCGCGGCGCGGGTGGCTGCCGATCGCGCGCGGTGCCGCACCAATCGGGCTTGGGCGCGCCGCGCGGCCACCACCGCGCCGCGCCGTCCGCCACCAGCATCGCGGCGAGATCGCGCCCGTCGAGCGTGACGCGCGCGACGGTGCGGTCGTAGCTGCGGCCGACCCGCTCGATGCCGACGCTGCGATCGTCGAGCAGCGCGCGCAGCCGGGTGGCGGCGGCGTCGCCGAGTGCAATTTCGGCGGCGCATCTGGCCTGCTCGGCGTGCGTTTCCGGGGCGTCGATGCCCGCGATGCGAATGCGTTCGCCGGTGGTCAGGCGGAACGTGTCGCCGTCGGTGACGTAGCGTATCTGCGCCTGTTCGGACGGCGCCGCGGCGATCAGCAGCAGCGCAGCGCTTACGATCCAGCGCGGGGTCAGCGACGGTGTCGGCCTCATCTCGTGACCCTCTTGGCGCGCGGCGACCGGCCGCGCCAGCCCTGATGACGGTCTGGCGATCGTGGCAGCTTGGTGGCGACAGGATCGATCGCGCGACGGCGATTGCGAGGGGGTCGAGCCGGCCCCGCATCGTTGCCGCGAGCCTTGTATCCTCAGCAGCAGTTCGTCCGGTTTCTGCATCGAACCGGTACCTTTTTCGGCTCCTCAAGCGCCTGACCTGGAACGGCCACGCCCCGCGCGAAACCATCGCGGCGGCACTGATTTCCCCGCCCGCCGATGGCGATCTCCTCGCGGGCGCTTGCGCGCACAAATCAGCCCCTGGCTCCGGTCCTCCGCTGCGCTGCGGCCTGGCGGTTCGCGCGGTGCGTCCGGCCATCCCTTTGGTCGCGCCATCGGCCGGAAAAGGGTCCGGTCGAGACTTTCAAGGAGACGAACAATGCCAGCCATCGGATATGTCAGCCGCGACGGAAACGGCTTCAAGGGTCAGCTCAAGACGCTGTCGATCCGCACCGAGATCGAGATCCTGCCCAACACCCGCAAGAGCGGCGACCGCCAGCCCGATTACCGGGTCGTGTCGGGCGGGGTCGAGGTCGGCGCCGGGTGGAACCGGGTCAGCGAGACTTCCGGCAACGACTATGTGTCGCTGAGTCTTGCCGCGCCCGAATTCGGGCCGCGCCGGCTCTACGCCAATCTCGGCCGCGCCGCCGGCCAGGACGACGACGATGCCTTCGCCATCATCTGGAACCCGGCCGACTGAGCCGCCCCGGACCCCGCGCGCCGCACGGCGCGCGGGGCATCCCGGCAACGGGTCGAAAACGCGCGGGTCGGTTTTCGACCCTGCCGGCAGCATCACGCTGCGGTCATTTGGGGACCGCTGCGGCGCAATCGGGTGACCGCGCGAACGGACCCCAACGATGGACGACACCGCCGCCCGCGCGCAGCATGCGCGCGAGACCTGCCCTTTTCTGACCGCCAAGCAGGCCGCGTTCCATCTCGGCCTCGCGCCGCGCTCGCTCAAGCGGATGCGGGTCGAGGGCAGGGGGCCGGCGTGCCGCTTGCACGGTCGCGCCTGGTATTATCATATCGACGATATCGAGGCCTGGTCGGACGCGACCAAGCGTGGCGGCGGCCGTGGTTGAGCCGCGCCAGCTCCCGCTGTTCGCCTGGGGCGAGGCGCTGCGCGCCGACCGCGCCGCGCGCGTCCGCCGCCGCCGGCTGGTGCTGCGCGGCGCCGTACTCGGCGCCGCCTGCGCCGCCTTGATCGCCACGATCGCGGCGCCGGTGGCGCCACGGCTGGTGTGGAACGCGAGCGCCAGCGCGCCGCTCGGCCTATATCGGGTCGCGCCGGGCGCGGCGATCACGCGCGGCGACATGGTGATCGCGCGAACCCCGATCGCCGCGCGCGCGCTCGCCGCTGCTCGGCATTATGTTCCGGCGAACGTGCCGCTGGTGAAACGCGTCGCCGCGATGACCGGCGACCGCATCTGCGCACTCGGCGCGACGATCACGGTCAACGGTTTCGATGCGGTAACGCGCCGACAGGCCGACCGCGCCGGGCGCCCGCTGCCGTGGTGGGAGGGCTGCGTGACGCTCGGGCCCGACAGGCTGTTGCTGCTGATGTCGGGCGCCCCGGACTCGTTCGACGGGCGCTATTTCGGGCCGACGCGGCGTAGCGACGTTATCGGCAAGGCGACCGCTTTATGGCTCCGCTAAGGCTCGGCGCGCTGGCGCTCGCGCTCGTTGTCGCGTCGCCGGCGCGCGCCCAAAGCGTTGCCGACTGGCGGTCGTTCGTCGCCGAGGCATCGGTGCGGTTCGGAGTGCCGGTCGCCTGGATCGAGCGCGTGATGCACGCCGAAAGCGCCGGCCGCACGATGCTGGACGGTCGCAAGATCGTCAGCCGCGCCGGCGCGATGGGGCTCATGCAACTCATGCCCACCACCTGGACGGCGATGCGCAGCGCTTACGGCCTGGGCAGCGATCCGTTCGATCCGCATGACAATATCCTCGCCGGCACCGCTTACTTGCGGCTGATGTACGACCGGTTCGGCTATCCCGGCCTGTTCGCCGCCTATAATGCCGGCCCCGGGCGCTACGGCGATTATCTCGCCGGCCGCTCGGCATTGCCGGTCGAGACCGTCAATTACGTTGCCAACGCCGCGCGAGCCGGAGTCCGCCCGCCCCGTGCAAGGTCGAGCATCGCAATTGTCGCGCCCGCCGTGCCACGCTCGATCTTCGCAATCAAAGACGAATCCTCCGCACCGACCGCTGCTGGGGATGACACCCTGCGGCCACGCGAAGCTGGCGTTTTGTTTGCGGTCGGCGGCGGCCGGTAGCCGCTAGTGGCGCGCGTTTCGGGGCGTAGCCACCCATCCTACGGGTGGTTGAGCGCGGACACCGGATTCCAGTCTTGCGCCTCACCGCGCGCTTGGCCGTAGTCGATCAAGCAGCGCATATAGGCCGGGTAGAATTCCTGCGGCTTGAGCGTGCGCCGCTCAGCAACCTGTCGCTCCGCACAGGTCGGACCCTTAGGATCGTAGCGCGGCCGGTATTCGTCGGGGTCGCCCTGGACGGTTTGCAATCCGTCGCCTGAAATGAACGCGACGCGCAGTCGGCCCTTCGTCAACGCCCAGCGACGCACATCGCTCACCGAAAAACGGTAGACTTCGGTTTCGAGCAGATCGACCGCCCGCAGCCCGTAATTGACGATCGACCATCGGGTGACGGGTGTACCGTCCTTGTTGAGCCATGGTCCCTGGAACAATTTGCCGTTGATGACGAGGTCGATGTCGATCGCCGGAAGCTTGTCGACCGCTGCGTCGATCTGCTGGAAGAACACGCCGAATTTGGCGCCGCCGTCCATGAAGGAGTGAGTCTGGCCGTTCACCGTCAGCGTGACCGGCGGAACGCCTGGCGGAACCGTCGCCGAGGCGATCAACGCCTCGGCATAGCATCGAGCATAGCCCCGCCGGATGGAGGGATCGGTTTCCTTCTTCGTCATGATTGCGAGCTTGGTCATGTCGATTGCGTAGCCAATGCCGTCGTCGAGATTGGAGACGCCGACCAGCAACGAGCGGTGATCGTTGATCGCCTCGTCGGCGACTTGGTCGAGCACCTCGGGCGTGATCAACTGCAGCAGCGACGCGCGGAGCGGCGCAAACGTCGCCAGCGAACCGCGCGCCGCCGCGCCGACATAGCTGAGACTGCCGACCTTCAGGAGGTCGCCTTCGCGTTGAATCTTATAGGCAAGCGCGTTGTCGGCGAGATAGCTCGAGCCTGGCTCTCCGAGGAGAGGATCGCCCCGAAAATAGGCCGGACTAGTCGAGCGCACCTGCGGCTGATTGGCAAGGAAGATGAAAGTGCTTTGCAGCGCGCCGGTGCTCACCGCGGTCACGACGCGATATTGGGGGATCGCCGGCAAACCGCGAAAGAACCCGGCGCCGAACGCACCGTGCATGCTCCCGCCGCTCATGACGAGGACGCGGTCGCGATCGGTCGATAGCAAACGAACACCCGGCGGACTGAGCAGACCCGGTAACACCCTGTCGAGGGTCGGTACGGTCCGGGTCAGCTGCAATAGCAGCTTGTTCTCGCCGCCCCCGACGCTGATCGGATAACCGGTCAAGGGGCAGGCGGCGGGCGGCGGCGGGGGCGGCGCAGGCATGGCATGGCTGCACGCGGACAGTCCCGCGAGCACGAGCAGCAAGGTCAGAAATCGCATCGTTGCGCACTCCCGGGCTTGGTGAATGGTCCGCACATTGTCCCCCAATCGCAGACGGACATCGACGGCGTGGCGGTAGCGAACGCCATCCGGTCAGACGCCCGGGGTCAGGAAGCGGCGAAGATTTTCGCGCAGCAGCGGGGCTTCGTGCGGGCGCCAGAAATCGACCGCGCGGATTGCGGCGACGGCGTTGGCCAAGTAGTTTTTGACCCCTGGTTCGCGCTCCAGCATGATCCAGTCGCTGCCGAACATTAGCCACTTGGCGGTCTTCTCGCATGGCGAATAGACTTGGGCGAGGTCGGCCAGGTAGCCCGGGCCATCGCCGTCAAGGAACTCCTGGGTGTAGCCGATGTCGAAGAAGATGTTGGCCTTGCCCGCGACGTTGAGCGCGAGGATTTTCGGCATCCATTCCCTGTATTCGGGCGTCATTGACCAATGCGCGATCGACGCCCGGAGCGGCCGTCCGGTCTGCGCCCAGACCCAGTTCGCCCGCTCGTGCCAGTATTGCGGACTGGCAAATTCACCGGTGCCTTTTGACGCTTCCTGGCTGTTACGGCCGTGCGCCACAACGGGAATATCGCGCCCTGCGCAAAACCGGAAGAAGTCGTCGAGGACATCCTCGATCCGATCGCCGAACTCGGGGATATGCCAACCATTGCGGTCCCAGCGCTGGCGAACGAGCCGTCCCGAGCGATCGCGTTCCGGCTCGTGGCCGCGGTTGCAGCTGACCCGAAACCCCATCGGCGGGTAGATTTTGAACCCAGACGCCAACGGTGCGCCGCCCCGCGACGGCGGATCGAGGCAGCTCTTGAGCTGGTCCCAATACAGTGACGCCGCCGGCGTCGCCAAGCGATCTTCAGCATGCCGCAGCGGATCGTAGCCGGCGAATGTCTTGATCGTGACTCGGTCCGCGACGCCGGCACCGTATCGGTCCCAGAAGCGCAATTGCTCGATCATCGACGAACCCGACGACGGCTGGTCGCCGAGCCACGCATCGTAATCCACCAGCAGGTTCACGATGAGGTCGGTCGCGTGCTCGCTATCGCTGATCGTCGCAAGATAATCGTGCAGATGCCGGCATCGCGGCAGCACCATTTCGTAGAACCATTTGATCGTGTCCCACAGCGCGCCGAGGTCGTCCGAACCCCGCACGCCAGCAAACGATACGCTCGGAATTGCCGACAATCCGGCCCGGACCCCGACATCCGGGCGTGCCGCCGCGCGTCCTTCGACGGCGACCCGCGCGAGAAATGCGCGGTCGACGGTCGCGCCCGTTGGCGATTTGGTGGTGGCATTCGCCGCCCCGCCCGTTGGGTCGGCGGCCTCGAGCAGCGCGCCGAGAACGGCATAACTGTGTGCGACGTCCTCCGCGGGACGGAGCGTCGCGGCCTGCCGGGCGGGGCGCGCCATGGTGTCGATGCGGTTGCCGAGCCGGTCTGCGAAAGCGCGCGGCGGCGCGTCGCGCGGGTTTTGGCGCAGCTCCGCGGCGGCGCTCGGTGCCATCGCCTTGAGCACCGACAAGGCGGCATCGATGAGCGCCAGCCCGACTTCCGGAATGTGCGGCAGGTATTCGGGCAGAATGACGAAGCGCACGAATCCCGCGACGGGGAGGTCGGCGGCGTTGAAGAGATGGACGTGCGAATCGCCCATCTTCGCTCGCGTCGGCGGCGCGGCGTCGAGGGGCGGACAAGTCGAGCAGGCGGTGACAAGTGTGGCCAACGCGGTTGCGATCAGCGCCCGGCGGTCGATGCTATTCTGTCCCCCAGTCATCATCGTCCGGTCCCCACCGTGACGTTGCAAGAAGCGAAACAGGATGTTGGCGATACGGTACCGACGTCATTCGCTACAGTACAAGAGTCAGCTTTGCCGTCCCCATCGTCAAGAGCTCAGTGTGAAAACCGAACCGATGTGGTGCCAATACCGCTACGCAGGCATGGCGATTTATTCTCTGCCCATATTAGGGGGGTAAGGGCTCGTCTCGGATCGTCCGAGCATGGCGGCCGACGGCGCGCCTGTGCAAGGCCGGCGGCCCCTCCAATTTTGCTGCGAACCGGAGCGTGCTGCGCACGCGAGTTTGTTTGTCTTCGACGCAACAAAATCGGTTCCTCCGCCGCCGCTTCGCGGTGCCTGCGCTGACGCTTCGGCAGCCCTGACAGACACGCCGGCAACCGCCGTCGAGGGGCCGTCTTCGATGAGGAAGGCATCAATCGATGGAGGTTCTCATGACCATGTTTCAACCGGTTTCGGTCGCGTCGGATCGCGTGATGGCAGCGTTGGTCGCGGGGCTCGAACTGGAGTTCGGGCGCGGCGCGGCAGAGGCGCTCGCGGCGCGTTTTCTGGCCGCGGAAGAAGCGGATTTCGTGTGGGATGCGCGGGATCAGGAACGCTGGCTCGGCGCGTATGAAGTGAAGGATGACGACGGTTTCGAACTGGATCGGGTGGCGATCACTGGACAATTCGAGGGCCGCTGGTTTGTCGCGGTGTGCATCGTCGATGGTGACGGAATGGCGCACGGGATGACGGGCAAGCGGTCGTTCGAAACGGCGAAAGCGGCGCAAAAGGCGTTCGAGGTACAGCGTTGAGCATCGGTTGAACGCGGCCGGGTGCGGTGCCGACAGGCATCGTGTCCCGGCTTTTTTTGTCCTCGGCGGGCGGGTTGGGCAGGACGAGAAAGTGAGGCGATTGGGTGAGAGAAGGGGAAGAAGCGGAAAGGTGGCGTAATGCCGCTGTAATTGGGCAAGCGAGGGCGCGGCGTGCGAGCGTTCCTGCGGGTGGAAACCGCAGGAGGCGAGCGATGGAGTATTTTGCCGGACTGGACGTGTCGATCGACGAAACCGCGATTTGCGTGGTCACCGACAGTGGTGAAACGGTGCTGGAAGTGTCGGTCGCGACCGATCCTGCAACCATCGCCGACGCACTCAAACCCTTCGCCGGGCGTCTGCGCAGGGCCGGTCACGAAGCCGGCGCGCTGTCGCCCTGGCTGCATCCCGAACTGCTCGCGGCCGGTGTACCAGCAGTGTGCCTCGAGACCCGTCACGTCCGCGCTGCGATGAGCGCGCAGCGCAACAAAACCGATGCGAAAGACGCCCTCGGCCTGGCTCACATCATGCGTACCGGGTGGTACCGCCAGGCCCATATCAAGACCGAAGCCTGCTACCGGATACGGCTGTTGCTGGTCCAGCGCCGCAACCTGAAGCGCAAGTTCCTCGACCTCGAAAACACGGTCCGCCACTCGCTCAAGGCGTTCGGTATCCGGCTCGGCAAAGTAGGTCGCGGCAGCTTCGATCAGGCCGTTCGCGACGCCGTGCAAGGCGATGCGATGACCGTCGGACTGGTCGAGTGCATGTTGCGCGCGCGGGCAGCTTTGTGGACAGAATATCTGGTCCTCAACAAGCTCGTCGTGCAGTTCGCGATGGCTGACGATCTGTGCCGCCGCTTCATGGCTATACCCGGCGTGGGGCCGGTCACCGCGCTCAGCTTCGTGACCGCGATCGACGATCCGGCGCGCTTCAAACGATCGCGCGATGTGGCCGCGTACTTCGGCCTGACCTCAAAAAGATGGCAGTCCGGCACCTCGATCGATGTGAAGGGCCGAATCAGCAAGGCCGGCGATCCGGACGTCCGGCGCGCGCTCTACGAAGCCGCGTCGGCGATGCTCACGCGCTTCAAGGGCATCGACACGATCAAGACCTGGGGCCTCGGTCTCACGAAGACCAAGTGCCACGCCAAGGCGCGCGTTGCGGTTGCGCGCAAGCTGGCGGTCGTGATGCACGCGATGTGGCGCGACGGCACGTTTTACGTCGGCGACCCGCAAGCAACTGAGGAGGAAACCGCCATCTGGATCGCGGCGAAAGCGAAGCGTTTAAGTTACGCCCGGACATAGGAGATCCGCGTCAGCGGATGAGGAATGGTACAGACGATGAAGACGGGAAGCACGTTATCTTGCCTGTGGCCGGCATCCCCGGACCACGCCGAAATGCCTGTGATGATGCCCCGTTACTCCGATAGCGACATGTGCCGCGACGGTAACGCAGCTGCCCGCGGGCTGCTGAAGCACGCCGTCGATGAGCACGGAAGAATGCACTGCGTACCAGACCTCGAATCCCGCCGCGCTGGGCCGACTCAGCAGACCATGATAGGAGGGCGACGATGGTAGAAAAGGCGACCAGAAAGAGCCCAATTAAGAAGGCAAGATAAAGCCGCGGCACCGTTGGTCCCGCAAAGCATTGTCTGCACATCGTTTTTTCGAGTCGCCGCTGGCACTGGTCTGGCGCGACCAGTGCCGTTTAACCCTGGACGCCAGCGTTTCCGCGGCTTCCATTGGCACCGGTTTTCAGTCGCCGCGAAGCGTATCAATATCAGGCTTTCAGGTATCTTGGGCGATCGCGATGCGCGACGAAGGCGAGTTCGAACCGCGGCTTGGCCGCATGCGCGCCAAGGGCGGCAAACGCGGGCGCAGCTATGTCAGCCGCGTGCTCGCCGCGACCAATTTGGCGCGCGGCGGCGGTGCATTTCCGGCCGGCAAAAAAGGCAGCTTCAGCGGCAACCGCATCGGTCGCGGCGCCGGCGTCGGGAATCTGCTCGCCGCGCGCGGCGGCTACAGCGCGCTTCGGCGGCGCCGAGTTATCATCAAGGCGAGCATCGTCAAGCTCGCGGGCAAAGGGGCGGCGGGCGCCGCGGCGCACCTTCGCTATCTGCAGCGTGACGGCACGACACGCGAGGGTGAATCCGGCGCATTGTATGGGCGCGACGAGGACATGATCGACGGCAAGGAATTTCGCGCGCGCGGCGCGGGCGACCGCCATCAGTTCCGCTTCATCGTGTCACCCGAAGATGGCACCGACTATGACGACCTCAAACCGCTGACTCGGCGCTTGATGGCGCGGGTCGAAGAGGATCTCGGCACGAGGCTCGACTGGGTGGCGGTCGATCATTTCAATACCGGCCACCCGCACACCCACATCGTCGTGCGTGGCAAGGATCATCTCGGCGCCGATCTAGTGATCGCGCGCGACTATCTGACGGTCGGCATGCGCGAGCGTGCCGCCGAGCTCATCGACCTCGATTTGGGTCCACGTTCAGCGCGCGAGATCGAGAGCGGATTGCGCGCCGAGGTGGAGCAGGAAAGGCTAACCTCGCTCGATCGCGCCATGCTGCGCGATCGGGACGGGCAGGGCGTCGTCGGGCCAGCGCGCGGCAGCGCGTTCGACCAGACGTTGCGCGCCGGACGGTTGGCTAAGCTCGCCAAGCTAGGGCTTGCCGAACCCCTCCGTGGCATGCGTTGGCAACTGGCGGCGGGGTATGACGAAACGCTCAAGCGCATGGGCGAGCGTGGCGACATCATCCGCACGATGCAGCGCGCGTTCGCGACACGCGGGATCGAGCGCGCGCGGGCCGATCAGCTCATCTACGATCCGGCCGCGGCAGACGCTCGGCCGTTGGTCGGTCGACTGGTCGGGCGCGGTCTCGCTGACGAGCACGCCGACCGCCATTACCTGATCGTCGATGGCGTCGATGGCCGAGGTCATTTTGTCGGGGTCGGAAAGGGCAGCGACCTGGATCTGGTCGCCGAAGGGTCGATCGTCCGGATCGATCCGCGCCAAGGCCAGATCCGCGAGGCCGATCGCACGGTGGCGGCGGTGGCCGCGGCGAACGCCGGACGCTACGACGTGGACGCGCATTTGCGCCACGATCCGAGCGCGACCGAGGCCTTCGCCGAAACGCACGTCCGGCGGCTCGATGCGATGCGACGACTGACCGGCCTAGTCGATCGTGAGCCGTCCGGTGTGTGGGTGATTGCCGAGGATCATCTCGAACGCGCCGCCAAGTATGAAGCGCGGCTGCTGGCCGACCGGCCGGCCACGGTGGCGATCCTGTCGCCGCTTCCGTTGGCGAAGCTGGTCGACGCGGACGCCGCGACCTGGCTCGATCGCGATCTGGTTTCTGCCGACAGACTGGCCGTCCGCAACAGTGGGTTCGGTGCGGACGTTCGGGACGCACAGGAGCGCCGCCGGCAATGGCTCGTGGCGCACGGCTTCGCCGAGGAAGCGGGCGGCGCGACGACATACCCCGCTGGCCTGATTGCGACGCTTCAGCGACGCGAACTGTTGCGCATCGCCGGGCAGCTGTCGGACGAGCTCGGGCTGCCGTTCGTCGAGGCATCGCCGCCCGGCGCGCGCATCGACGGTGTGCTGAAGCGCCCGGTCGATCTTATCAGCGGGCGGTTTGCGCTTATCGAAAAGTCGCGCGAGTTCACGCTGGTGCCGTGGCGCCCGGTCCTCGATCGGCAGTTGGGCAAGCCGGTGTCTGGGATCGTGCGCGGCGACGGGGTCAATTGGTCGGTCGGACGGGGCCGCGGCGGACCGACGATTTCCTGAGCCGGTAGACTGCGGCTGGAGGCATCACAGCCGCTCGAGATTGTCGGCGATGCGGCCAAGCAGCGCGTCGAAATCCGGTTGCCCGCGATAGTAGAGCGCGCGCGTTTCCCGATACGCCCGGGCGAAAGCGTTCCGAGTGGACTCGGCCTCGAGTTTGAAGGCCTGATTGATCATCAGATTCTTTTCGTCGGCGGCTGGAAAGCGCGCTTGTTTGTGGTCATGATAGGCCGAAGTCCCGATGAATGCCTGAACGCTGTCATCGCCGAGCAGACAATAGATGTCGTAATAATGCCGCATGAAGTTTTGCGGCAGCTCGCCCGTTTCCTGCTGCCGGCGAAACTTTGTCGAGATGGTCTGCAGCTTCTCGACGAAGGTGTAGCCCGGCTCGTAGCAATCCACCGCGTCGGCGCGGTTGTCGGTGAGGTTGAGCCCAGCCGCAGTTGCGCGCTCATAGGCCCAGGACGAGATCAAGCAGGGCCGGTTTGGTGCGACCTGGTCGAAACCGGCCTCGAGCAGAATGCCCGCCTTGATGCCTTCGGGGAGACGGTTGATCGAGGGGTAGTGGAGGCGAATACCGGCACTGCGCATCTTTTCGTCGTCGAAAATTTCGTCGCGGTCGGCGTTGTCGAAGCCGGGAATGGTGAGCCGCGGCGGCAATCCGTCATAGAATTGCCGACGCGCCTCGACATGGGCAGGCTTATTCTGATTTCGTCCCTGCGGAAGCGGTCCATCAGGATGGATCAGGATGTCGATGTCTTCCGAAAACCGGTGAATCAGCTGGAAGCCCTTGGACAGCGACGTTCCGCCCTTGAGTTCGAAGCGGAATCCCAGTTGCTGCAGGCCCCACAGGGCATGCATGATCCAATAGTCCTTCTCGACCAGGCCGGGATCGATCGAGAGCTCACGGGCCGTCACCGCGACCAAGTCCGGATAGTCGCGACTTTCGTGAAGCAGCATGGATCGACCGGTCAGGCCGCAGCGCTGTGGAGCACTGGTTCCAGCAGACGCTGGGCGCGCACGGAGCCGAACTCGCGCACGGCGCGCGCAAGTCGCTTTTTGTCCATCTTGCGTGCGCGGTTGAGCGCGCGCGGCAGCACGTCCCTGCTATCCTCGGGCAATCGGCCAAGATTGTGGAGGAGATCGACCAGCAGAACCTCCTGCGAAAGCTGCGCGGGCACAGCCGTCCGCATCCGGAAATCATAGGTCCGGCCATCGAGCTTGTAGCGGCCGTGGCGCTTGCGGTTGTACACGACCGGCTCGTTATGCAGCTGCGTCGTGCCAACGCCCAGGCTGTTGAATGCATTGGGCGACACCAGCAGGAAGCGATCGTCGCCGAGGAAGCTTTCCACCAATCTCTCTTCCGTTGCCGGGGCATTGCCGAACCGAGTCTTGCGCGGGGCGAGATACAGTCCGCCGGACACCTTCTCCAGCCTGCCGGTATCGACGAGCTGGCGAAGGTGACGATCGACCGATGTCGACCAGCGTGCGAGATCCTTGCGCCGGTACACCTGACCGGGCCGAAGCCGCTTCGTGAGATCTGTCAGAGCCGACATGTCATTATCCTCGTGAGACAGATAGGTCGTCCTCTATATTTGCACAAGTTCTTATTAAAAATTCATGCACAATTGCCTTCTGGATGATCTCCCGAAACTCCGTTCTCCAAGACCCAAATTTTATAATCAGGAACGACACTCACACTTGACAGCGGCAGGAATTGGAGAACAGAAAGGGAACGAATTGTCCGTTTCCCGAGTCTGTTCGATGCCATGCGCCACACCAATATCATTGCCGAATTGCGCGCCCGCATCGCAGAGGTCGAGGGCGTGGCCGCGCGCCATGCGGTACTGCCGTTCGGTGTTGACGCGCTGGATCGTCACTTGCCGGGCGGCGGGTTGGCGGCGGGCGCGCTGCACGAAATCCTGGGCAGCCCCGATCTGGCCGATGATGCCAGTGCCACGATATTCCTTGCTGGCATCCTGGCCCGTACCGAGGGGCCGGTCTTCTGGTGCTTGCGCTGGCGCGACCTCTTCGCGCCAGCGCTCCACCTTGCCGGACTCCATCCTGACCGCGTGATCCATGTCGAGGCCGGCAGCGACACCAACGTCCTCCTCGCTATGGAAGAATGCCTGCGACACCCCGGCGTCGCCGGCGTGGTGGGCGAAGTCACCAAATATTCGACCACCGCCTCGAAGCGCCTGCAACTCGCGGCGGAGGCTTCGGGGGTAACCGCGTTCGTTTTCCGCCGCGCCTCAAACCCCGACGCCATCGCCGACGGGACGGCGGCGGTCACGCGGTGGCGAATCGGCGCCGCGCCGAGCGAAGCGCTCGGCATTCCCAGCTTGGGGCGGCCGCGCTGGCAGGTGGCGCTGGAGCGCGTTCGCGGCGGCGAGTCACGCAATTGGATCGTGGAGGGGTGCGATGCGCAGGGTCGTATCGGTCTATCTGCCGCACTGGTCGACCGACCGGCTGCGGCGGAAGACCGGCAACGCGCCGCCTGACCGGGCGGCCGCGGATGCGCGGCCGGCCTTGGTCACGGCGATCCCCGACCACGGCCGGCGTGTGATCGCCGCGGTCGACGCGCGGGCGCGGGCGCTCGGTATCGCGGCAGGGATGACGGTGACCAAGGCGCGGGCGTTCGCCGACACCATCGAGGTCGTCGATGCCGATCCCGCAGCCGATCTCGACGGCCTGCGCCGCCTCGCGCTCTGGACGGGCCAGCGCTATTCGCCGATCGTCGCGCCCGATCCGCCCGATGGACTGTGGCTCGACATTACCGGCTGCGCCTCGCTGTTCGACAGCGAGCGAGCGCTCGTCAAGGATCTGCATCGACGCATCGCGGCGTTCGGGGTGGCGGTGCAGATCGCCGTCGCCGACACCGCCGGCTGCGCGCACGCCGTCGCCCGCTACGTTCCGGCCGGGCGGCCGGTTACGATCGAACCCGGCGAGCATCGTAAGGCGATCGCGTTGCTGCCGGCCGCCGCGCTGCGGCTCGAGCCCGGCGTGGTCGACGCGCTGCGCAAGCTAGGCTTCGATCGCATCGAGCAGCTGATCGGCGCGCCGCGCGCACCGCTCGCCAAGCGGTTCGGCCGCGCGCTGTATCGCCGGCTCGACCAGGCCCTTGGGTTAGTGCGCGAGCCGATCGAGCCGATCTTTCCCGACCAACTGCCCCGCGCGCACCGTGGTTTTGTCGAGCCGCTGCTGACCGCCGATGCGTTTGCGCACGTCATCGCCGATCTGACCCGCGATTTGGCCGGCCAGCTAACGAGGGAAGGGCAGGGCGCGCGCCGGCTGGACTGTCATTTTCACCGCGTCGATGGGCAAGTGCAGGCGATCCGGGTGGGCACGGCAACGCCATCGCGCGAACCCGCGCATCTTGCCAAGCTGCTGCGCGCAAAGATCGAGACGGTCGATCCGGGTCTCGGGGTCGAGGCGATGACGCTCGTCGCCCCGCTCGTCGATCTGCTCGACCCGGTGCAGCGCGAAGGCCTGGCCGATGCGGCGCGCCAGCGCCCCGATCTGGCGACATTGATCGATGCGCTCGCCAATCGCTTCGGGCAGCGCCAGCTCTATCGGACGGTGGGGCGCGCCAGCGCCATGCCCGAACGGTCGATCGGCGCCGTGCCCGCGCTGGCGACAACCGGCGGGCAAGCTTGGAATAGCGATCTGCCGCGGCCGAGCCGCATGCTTGCCGCGCCCGAGGCGATCGACGTCACGGCGATGCTGCCGGACCATCCGCCGGCGATGTTCATCTGGCGGCGCAAACGCTACCGCGTCGCCCAGGCCGACGGACCCGAGCGCTTGCACGGCGAATGGTGGCGCGAGCAGGGCATCGAAGCCGATCGCCCCTTCACCGTGCGCGACTATTTCCAGGTCGAGACCACCAGCGGCGGCCGATACTGGATCTTTCGGCTGGGTGACGGCGAGAACCCGGCGACGGGGTCGATGCGCTGGTTCCTGCACGGCGCGTTCGCGTGAGGCCTGCGGCAGCGATCGACGGCGGGCCGCCGGGCTATGTCGAGCTTCAGGTCACGACGCATTTCAGCTTGTTGCGTGGCGCGTCGTCGCCCGAAGAATTGTTCGCCGCGGCAGCCTTGCTCGGCTTGCCCGCGCTCGGCGTGGTCGATCGCAATTCGCTCGCTGGGCTGGTGCGGGCCTGGGATGCCGAGAAAGTGACCGGCGTGCGCGCGATCGTCGGCTGTCGGCTCGATCTGACCGACGGGACGGCGTTGCTCGTCTATCCAACGAGCCGCGTGGCCTATGGCCGGCTATGCCGGCTGCTCAGCATCGGCAAGAGCCGGGCGGGGAAGGGGGCGTGTCACCTTGACTGGGCGGATGTCGAGGAGTGGAACGAGGGGCTGATCGCGATGCTCAGTCCCGATCGCGCGGATGCCGGGGCGCAAGCCGCGCTGGCCCGAACCAAGCGCATTTTTGGCGACCGCGCCTATCTCGCGCTGTCGATCCGCCGCCATCCGCGCGACGCGATCCGGTTGCGCGACTTGGCCGCGATCGCGGCGGCGGCGCACGTGCCGACCGTCGCCACGGGCGACGTGCTCTATCATTCGCCCGACCGGCGGCTGCTGCAGGACGTCGTCACTTGCATCCGTGAAAAGTGCACGATCGACGACCTTGGCGACCGCCGCGAACAATTCGCCGACCGCCATCTCAAAACTACATCCGAAATGGAGAGATTATTCCGGCGCTACCTCAAGGACGTCGGCCCGGTCGCCCGCAGCGTCGAGCTGGCGGCGCGCTGCAGCTTCGGACTGGGGGAGCTCAAATATCAATATCCCGACGAAATCCGCGTGCCCGGTTGCACGCCGCAGCAGGAACTCGAGCGGCTGACGTGGGAGAAGGCGCCCGAGCGGTATCCCGAGGGCCTGGACGGCAAGGTCCGCGCGCAACTGACGCACGAACTGAAGCTGATCGCGAGCCTCGATTATGCGCCCTATTTCCTGACCGTTCATTCGATCGTAGCGTTCGCGCGGAGCAAGGACATCTTGTGCCAGGGCCGCGGCTCGGCTGCTAATTCGGCGGTGTGCTACGTGCTCGGCATCACTTCGATCGATCCGGTGCGCTCCGAATTGCTGTTCGAGCGGTTCGTCTCGGCCGAGCGCCGCGAACCGCCCGATATCGATGTCGATTTCGAGCACGAGCGGCGCGAGGAAGTGATCCAGTGGATCTACGAGACCTATGGCCGCAACCACAGCGCGCTGACCGCGGTCGTGACGCGGTTCCGCGCGCGCGGTGCGGTGCGCGAAGTCGGCAAGGCGCTCGGCCTGTCCGAAGACATGACCGCGGGGTTGGCGTCCTCGGTCTCGGGATGGAGCCGCGAGGGCGTCGAGGAGAAGCATGCCGAAGAACTCAACATGGATCTCGGCGATCGGCGGCTCGCACTCACGCTCGACCTCGCCAAACTGCTGATCAACACGCCGCGCCATCTGTCGCAGCACCCCGGCGGGTTCGTGCTGACCAGCGACCGGCTCGACGAACTCGTGCCGATTGAGCCCGCGGCGATGGAGGACCGCCAGGTCATCGAGTGGGACAAGGACGATATCGACGCGCTCGGGTTCATGAAGGTCGACGTGCTCGGGCTGGGCATGCTGTCGTGCATGCGCCGCGCGTTCGAATTTCTCGAGACCGACAAGGGGCTGAAGGTCGACCTCGCGACCATCCCGGCGGAAGATCCGGCAACCTATGCGATGATCCGCAAGGCCGACACGCTCGGCGTCTTCCAGATCGAGAGCCGCGCGCAGATGGCGTCGATCCCGCTGATGGCGCCGCGGACCTTCTACGACCTCGTCATCCAGGTCGCGATCGTCCGCCCCGGCCCAATCCAGGGCGACATGGTCCATCCCTACCGGCGGCGGCGCAACGGCCAGGAGGAAGTGACCTACCCGACCCCCGAGCTGCGCCGCGTGCTCGAAAAGACGCTGGGCGTGCCGTTGTTCCAGGAGCAGGCGATGCGCGTCGCGATCGAATGCGCCGGGTTCACGCCTTCGGAAGCCGATCTGCTGCGCCGCGCGATGGCGACGTTCAAGCTGACCGGCGGGGTTTCGCATTTCCGCGACAAATTGATCGATGGCATGGTCGCGCGCGGCTACGAGCATGCCTTCGCCGAGAAGACTTTCAAGCAGATCGAGGGGTTCGGATCGTACGGCTTCCCCGAGAGCCACGCCGCGAGCTTCGCGCTGATCGCCTATGCGTCGTCCTGGATGAAATGCCATCATCCCGACGCGTTCTGCGCCGCGCTGCTCAACGCTCAGCCGATGGGGTTCTATGCCCCGGCGCAGATCGTCCGCGACGCGCAGCGGCACGGGGTCGAGATAAGGCCGATCGACGTCAATGCCAGCCGCTGGGATTGTACGCTGGAGGAAACGGCTGGCCGATACAAAGCGGTACGCCTCGGTCTTCGCATGGCGCGCGATCTGTCCAACGCCGACGCTGCGGCGATCGTCGCGGCGCGCGGTGACCAGCCTTTTGCCAGCATCGAAGAAATCCAGCGCCGCGCTGGCGTCGGGCGCGGCGCGCTCGACCGGATCGGCGACGCCGACGGGTTCGGCTCGATCGGGGCGAGCCGACGTGCGGGGCTGTGGGAAGTGAAAGGGCTGGGGGACGCGGCGATGCCGTTGTTCGCCGCGGCCGACGAGCGCGATGGCAAGCTGCGGTTGGAGGCGATCGAGCCGACCGTCGTTCTTGCCGAGATGGGTGAGGGGGCCGAGGTGGTCGAGGATTATCGTGCGTCGGGCCTGTCGCTGCGCGCGCATCCGCTCGCGTTCCTGCGCGACGAATTGCGCGCCCGGCGCATCATCACGTGCCAGGAGCTCCAGACGGTGCGCGACGGGCGCTATGTCGAGTTGGCCGGTATCGTGCTGGTCCGCCAGAAGCCGGGCTCGGCCAAGGGGGTGATGTTCATCACGCTGGAGGACGAGACCGAGGTCGCCAACCTCGTCGTCTGGACCAAGGTGTTCGAAGCCAACCGGCGAACCGTGCTCGGCGCGTCGATGATGGGGGTGCGCGGGCAGGTCCAGCGCGAGGGCGAGGTGATCCACGTCATCGCGCATCGGCTCGACGATCTCTCGCCCTTGCTGGCGAGCGTCGGCAACCGCGCCGACGTGGCGGATGTCTACCGCGTCAGCCGTGCCGACGTGGTCAAGAACGGGCTCGGTCCCGACCCGCGCGACCCGGCCGAACGGCCGCTGGGGAAGGGGCCGCGCGACATCTACATTCCCGATCTGCGGCTGGGGTCGGGCATCATCCCGGGCCAACCGACCGAGGGGATCAAGATCAAGCCGCGCGATTTTCGCTAGCGCGAAATTGTGTTCGGTGTTTGTTCGGTGGTAGGCGGGGCCGGTCGAGTCGACTGAAGGAAGGCCGAGCCGTATGTCGAGGCTCTACACGGCGATGGCGGGATTGGTGGAAATCGCCGAGCATTTCGGCGCGGACATGCCCGCGCCGGTCGCCGTTCCGACCGAAGTGATCGAAGGCAATCCGGGACTAGTGGTGCTGCAGGGCAGGGACCGCCGGCTCCTGAAGAACATGAGTTGGGGTTTTCCCCGGCTAACGCGCGAGATGCGGCTCCACGGCGACCCGCCCGGTCGCATCGGTCTGGTCGCCGATCTCACCAATCCGATGTGGGAGCATATGGTGGTCGAGCCGCGCTACCGTTGCCTCATCCCGCTGACGCATTTCGCCAACCCCGACGGTGAGCCCGGCGAAAAGACCCGCACCTGGTTTTCGGTGAAGGATGAGCCGCTGGTCGCCTGGGCCGGGTTCTGCCGCAACACGCCCGAGTTCGGGCCGGTCTATGCGGGCATGACGATGACGGCGAACGGGATGGTCGAACCCTATAATGACCGCATGCCCGTACTGCTCGCCCGCGACGAATATGATCGCTGGCTGCACGGCTCGATCCAGGACGTGATCGCGTTCCAGTTCCGGCCGCCGATCGCCGATGATGGCATGGCAATCCTCAACACACAGGACCGCTGGAAGAGCGGCAAGTTGCCCGTCGGGATCCAGCCGCAGATGGCGTTGCTCTAGCCGCGTGCACGCTCGCAATTCCGTGTTAGGATGCGCCCATGTGCAATCTCTACACCGTCCGTAAAAGCGCGGCCGAGGTCGCGGCGCATTTTGGCGTGTCGGCACCGGTCCAGCAGTTCAACGCGCCCGAGGAGAGCTATCCGGGATCACCCGGACTGGTGGTCCGCGAGGAGGATGGTGCGCGTATACTGCAATCGATGACCTGGGGCTTTCCGCTGCGGCTCAAGGGTATGAAGCCGGAATCGAAACCGAAGCCGGTCAACAACATCGCCGACGTCAGCAAGAACATGTGGATCGGGCTGGCGCGAAAGCCTGAATGGCGCTGCCTGATCCCGCTCACCGGCTTTGCCGAGGCCGAGGGGCCGAAGGGCTCGAAGACGCGAACTTGGTTCAATGTGAAGGACCAGCCGATTTTCGCCTGGGGCGGGCTGTGGCGGCAAAGCGCCGAATGGGGCGATGTCTATTCGGGGGTCATGACCGACTGCAACGAGGCGATCCGCCCGGTCCACGATCGCATGCCGGTGTTGTTGCAGTCGGACGAATACGAGCTGTGGTTGCATGGCAGTTTCGACGACATTGTGGCTTTGCAGAACCGCTGCTTCCCAGATTCCCTCATCGAAATGTCACGCACCAGTGAGCTATGGTCGAAGCGAAGTACCACGGCTCATACGCTCCCAGCAGAATCGCTGATTTGAAGAGACCATCGCGCGCGCCACAAGCGCAACTCAACATACTTTCTCGATGATAAGGGAAAATAGGCTGCCTGCTCACGCTCAAGCCGGGGACTCGAACCTAGATGGCGCCCAAAAAGCTTAGGAAACCGAGCAGCGTCAACAAGGCGAGCAGGGTCATTTCGAACTCTTCCGAGGTTGGGCGTCTCATTGCCGGCTTGACCGCATCAACCCGTCGAGCGCTACCGCGATCTGCTGCCAGCGCTCTACACCAGCTTCGTCGCCTGAGATTGCTAGCCCACCCAAGCGTTCGGCAACCTGGATTGGCGCGTCGTCGCCATACCGCTTGTGCATCGCGAGAGCCTCGGCCAGTCTCCACTCGGCGTCCGTCAGTGCCATTTCGCGAACGCGTCCGGAAAGCCTCCTAATCACGCGCCAGCGATGATTGCGGTTGCCACCCACCAGCGGCGTTCGGGATGCGAGGATTTGATCGACATATCCCGATGATGCCGATCCCATTTAATCTAGGAAAGCGGAATGTTGAGTCGGTCATGGCTGCTTTGCGCCCAAAAAACGGTCGTGGAGCCAAGCTTACCTTGCGCCTAGAACCGGCCGTTGGTTCATGGCGCTCGAGGCGTCAGTCGAATCGTCGACGTCAAGCACGAAGGCGGCAGTTCACGGTTCGCCGCTTGATTTACGGCTTTCGGCGGTAGCACCTGTATAATCACCATGGATGCTATCGCCGACGGATGGGTGGGAATGTCAGGTGTCTAGGCAATCGATGTTGACAATGTCAGATCTTCGCATCATTTAAATTGCGGGGAGTACGAATCGATGAGCGATGGCCCGTACAAATCTCTTCCGATGAAGCCTCGTTGGCGGCATGCGGCAAAGTGCGCTTACAAAGAGGCGTTCTCGCAAGAGGAGATCGTCGAAAGTGTGACGCGCGCGTCGCACGCCGACTGGCGCGCCGAAGTCCGGCAGGCACTTGTTGCGTCGGTCAATTTCGTTGTTGCTCCTTTGGGCCAGCAGGCGCTCTTCGCGGACCAGGTTCTGGCAGACTTGGCTGCGCTCCGGCGCGGCTGCGCGTCGCCGCTGGAGGCGTCGTTCATCCGCAACGCGATCGATGCTGTCGCAACCGGACGCATTGGCGGCGATGCCGTCCAGTTCGCCGCCGAGGAAGCGCTCTCAGACCGCTTGCTCTGCAATTACCGTCAAGTCGAGGAGCATGTCCGCCGTGACGACAGCATCCGCAACGCGGAGTTCGTGCGGAACCGCTTCGAGTCGGCGCACCGCCAAATCGATTTGTCCAGCCTGGCGCGTGCCGCACTGCGGACGGGCGAGCCGCTGACGCGCCGCGCTCGCACCCAATTCACCGATCTCGACGCTGGAGTTCCGCTATGACCGGCCGCACCTATCATGCCTCACGCGAGACCGCGTTCGTGGTCGATGCGATCGAATTCGACGCGGACGTTCGCGTCGGCGCGACCGCCGCCAAGCTCGGGTCTGCCATCAATCTCTCAATCGCCGGGCTGGAGAGTTATTTCTATACCGGCTGGCGTCCAGAACTGGTCGACCTTCTCGTCGTTGCGGCCGCTGTCGAATATTGCGATCTTAGCGTCAAACGCGCGGCGTGGGGCTGGGCGCGCTCCTTCGACCTGCGTGTCGCCGTCCATTCGCTCGATCGCTGGGAGGATCCCGCAGTCCACAATGCGCTTGAGGATGCTCTAGCGTTCCTAACTGGCGATCATTGGATCGTCAGCTTTGTGCAACGCGCGCGCGATATCGAGCGCGTGGGACAGGGCTCCCTCGGCTTCGACGTGCGTGACCGCGTGATCGTGCCGTATAGCGACGGTGTGGATTCCCGCGCTGTTTCGGCGCTCGTCGACGATGCCGAAAAGGGCGGGCTCGTGCGCGTCCGCCTCGGCACTAAGGGCGCCGACACTCACTCCAAGGATCCTCGCGAACGCCGCTTCATGTCGGTGCCCTATCAGGTGCGGTTCGATGTCGGCCAAAGAGTGGAATCGTCGGCGCGGTCGCGGGGCTTCAAGTTCGCGGTGATCACAGGCATCGCTGCGGCGCTCGCCAATGTAGAGCGGATCGTGGTGACCGAGAGCGGTCAGGGCGCCCTTGGTCCGATCCTGGTTACCTTGGGGCAAAGCCACCCCGACTATCGGGTTCATCCCGCGTTTACGCGTCGGATCGAAGCGCTGTTCGAAGCCTTAACCGGGAAGACTCCGCACTATGAGTATCCCCGCATCTGGTCGACCAAGGGCGAGACCGTCACAGCGGCGCAGAATCTCGCGCAGCCGCCCAATTGGGCGAACACCCGCTCGTGCTGGCAGGGTGCTCGGCAGGTAAGCTTCGAGCACAAGCGCCGGCAATGCGGTATCTGCGCTGCCTGCATGTTGCGGCGCCTTAGCATGCATGCGGCCGGCGTTGACGAGCCTGCCGCCAACTACATCTGGGAGGACTTGTCCGCCCCCGAGATCGAGAACGGCGCAGTAGTGGGATTCAAGCTGATGACCCCGTCGCTCCGTGACCATGCCATCGCCGGTGTACTCCACCTCGACCATCTGGCCTCCCTTCCCGATTCTGCCCTCCACCGTCGCGCGGTTGCACGCGTGGCCCGCGAAACCGCCGACGCCCTCAGGATGCCGGCGGCAGAGGCTGAGGCAAACCTCTTGGCGTTGTTGGCGCGCCATCGCGCCGAATGGCTTGCGTTTCAGGAGAGCCTCGGGCCGCAATCGTTCGTCGCCAAGCTCGCGCAGGTCTCACCGTGGCAGCGGTGACAGGCAGCCTGACCCCGGAAGCGCTTGGAGAGCTGCTGCGCGACGCGAGGGAGAATGCGAAGTTTACCCAAGCTGCAGCGGCGCAGGCGCTAAATGTCGCGCGCACCACGCTGGTCGCCATCGAGCAAGGGCAGCGCCGCGCGCGTCTTGAGGAGCTTCAGAAGCTTGCCGCGCTGTATCACGTCTCCCTCAACGTGCTGCTGCGCCAGGGGGGCGCGAAGGTCGATTTGCGCCCGCGATTCCGCCGAGCCGGCGAAGCAGATGCCGAGGTCGAAGAGGCCGTCGCTCTGCTGAACAGCCTCGTCCAAGCGGAGTTGGAACTTGAAAACCTGCTCGGCATCAAACGCGCGCGCAACGACCCGCCGGAGCGCCCCCTGCTACCCGGCAACGTCTTGCTCCAGGCCGAGCAGGACGCGAGCGAGCTGCGCCAGTGGCTGGGGCTTGGCATGGCACCGGTCCACGACATGGTCAGCCTACTTGAAGTCCAACTGGGCGCGCGTGTCTTCGTTCGGCAGTTGCCGGCTCGGATTTCGGGGCTCTATGCGTTCGACGAAGTTGCCGGTGCCTGCATTCTATTAAACGCCTTGCATCCCCGCGATCGGCGCACGCAAACCGGGGCACATGAGACCGGCCACTTCATTTCGACCCGCCGCGCACCGGATGCGCTTTATGCGGATTCGCCTGAAGCTTCGCGGGAAGAACGCTACGCCAACGCTTTCGCGCGCTGCTTTCTAACGCCCGCCCGAGCGGTTGCCGCTCGCTTTCAGGATGTCACCGCCGGTGCCGCGCGGCTCACTCGCCGCCATATCATTATTCTTGCACACGCCTTCGGTGTGTCGCGCGAAGCAATGGTGCGAAGGCTCGAGGAACTCGGCCTTACAAAATCCGGCACCTGGGACTGGTTTAAGGAGCACGGCGGCATCACCGACGAGCAAGCGCGCGAAGTGCTCGGCGACGCGATACCGCCCGATCCAGCTAAAACCGATGCCGCACGGCAAGTGTCGATGCGCATGAGCCTCCTGGCGAGTGAAGCGTGGCGGCGCGGTCTTCTGAGCGAGGGGCAGTTGGCACGCCTTCTTCATATCGACCGCATCGAAGCACGCGAGATGATCGATGAATTTAAAGCGGAAGGAGCGGTCGACGATGAGTCACCAGTCCTCCTGGCTTGATGGGGCGGCATCGCTCGTCGGCGATGCCAGCGTCTGGATCAACCTCGTCGCGACAGGCTGTGCCGAGGCCATTCTCCGATCGTCGCCGGCGGCACTGGTGATCACGACGACCGCGCTCGGCGAGCTTGAGAACGGGCGCGCGAAAGGTCGGCAAACTGCCGCCGAGGTTGCGAGGCTGATCGAGGTTGGTTTGATCCGCGAGGTTTCACTCAGTTCTACCGACGAAGCTGTGTTTCTCGAACTCGTCGCTGGTCCTACAAGCCACACACTTGATGATGGCGAGGCGGCAACGATCGCATATGCGCTCGGTTCTGGAGCGAGCGCGCTGATCGATGAGCGTAAAGCCACCGACTTGTGCGCCGACCGCTATCCCGCGCTTATCGTCATGAGCACGACGGATCTGCTTCTCGCCGATCCGATCGTGTCGTCCTTTCAGCCCGATGGTCTCAGCGAATGTTTGTTCCTGGCGTTGACGGTCGCGCGTATGCGCGTCCCTGAGCGCCATCTTGCTGGCGTCTGTGAACTCCTAGGGCCGGATCGTTGTCGAGAGTGCCGCAGCCTGCCCGCAGCATGGCGGCAATCGGAGGCTTCGCGCCTGACCGGCTAAGTTCCAGGACTTGCGTCGGGGGGCGCAACCGCTCTTCATTTGGACTGCGATGATTATGCGCCAGAGGGTGAACAATTCGCATGGCAATAGCCAGTGCTGATGCTCAAATCTCGGGCATCCTACCCAGATGCGGCACCGAGCGAGTCCCCTTGCGATCGATGAGGCGGCTATATTCGACAATCAGAAGCTTCAGCGGCGCGTCGAAGGCCTCAAGCAGCTCCTCAACGCGGTGGCGCTCGGGCGCCGATTTCATCGGCGCCTGCTCGTTCATCAGCAGATACAGCTCCCCAGTCAGCATCTCCGCACCTTCCTTGAGCCGGTCGAACAGCCCGATCAGCTGGGCGGTGTTGGGCGGCGCGAGCATCAAGGTGCGGTCGAGCAGTTTCATGCCGGTCCGGATTGCTTCGGCATGATGCTCACGTCGGGTCACATCGTGGAAGAAGGGGCGCGACCGGTCCTCGAGCCGTAGCAGGGCATCGAGCACCGGCTTGGCGCGATCGGCGATGTCGGCCCGGCGCTTGCGCCCTTCGACCCATAGTGCACCCGCAATGGCGAGACCGGTGCCAAGAATGCCGCCGAAGAACTGGAGAACGTCGCCGGCAGACAGGCCGCCGCGCGCCTGGAAGCCTACCACCGCCAGCGCGCCGAGCGTTCCCGCCGCTCCTCCGATCATGGCAAACGCTAAAGCGCTGAGCCACCAGGACCATGACAGTTTCGGCAGCCTTATCCGCATCCCGTGCCTCCGCTCATACCTCAAGCAACTCTCACCCGCGCCGCCCCGCACCGCTGCCGGCTTGGCTCATCCCGATCGGTCATGCCGCTCAAGCGGGGGTCCGTCTTCAGATCGACAGCCCGACTTCCTCCAATACGAAAGCGGCGCGCCGGCGATCCTCGCTCGAGATGACGTGTTGGGCAAAGCCGGGACATTGATCGGTCGAGGCATCGACCAGCCGGGCCAGCAATCCGAGGCTGCGTCGCTGCTGGCCGGTAAGCGCGCCCATCTCGCCTTCCAGTTCTCCGGGCGGCGTCCGCCCGACATGACTGAACAGCTTGCCCATCAAACCCGCCAGCGGATCGGACAGCTGGATGCCTGGCTCGGCCAGCGAGTTGGCGAAGCGATAGTGCCGGAACGGCGCGCCGCCTTCGGAAAGGGGATGCGCTTCGAGCCAGGCCTCGACCTGCTTTTCGTCGTCGAGGATGTGCCGGGCATGCTTGAACAGGCACAGACGGTTGAGGAAGAACTGGCCGAACCCGGCGATCAGCAGGTTCGGAGTTTCCTCTTCCAGATACGGCAGGCTCTCCAGGCCCCGCGCGATCTGCAGCGTGCCCTTGAGCATCTGATAGGCAAAATGCTCGAGCCATGGTTCGCAGCCCTCGACGATGTCGAGAAGCTCGGCGATGAAGGCGCTGCGGCGTTCCGCGCCGACATTGGGATAGTCGTAGCTCGCCAGCAATCGCGCGGTGGCGTCCACATCCTCGCGCAGGATCGTATAAAGCGCGTCCTTGAGCAGGAAGATCGCCGGATAAAGCTGCGGCTGCTTGGCTTTGTCTAGGATCGAATCGATGATGTCGACGATCGACCAGTAGAGCAGGTCGATCGCCTGATAATGGACGAGCATGTCCTCGACTGTCAGCCATTCCAGGAAGGTCTCGACCTTGGGTGAAGCGAGCAGGTCGAGAAAGCCGCCCTGCCCGAGGTGCTTGAGCTTCAGCTCCTTTGCGTTCGCCTGCAATCGCAGCTCGGCGCGGAGCTTTTCGATGTTGATCGGCCGCGGGTCACCGCGATGCACGATCCCGCCCAGCACGAAAATCTCGGGCCGCCGGATGTTCATGCCATACGGCGTCAAATAGAGCTTCCGGACATTGTTTGTTTCGTCAAAGTAGAAGCAGTAGCGATCGTCGATTCCCGGCAACGGATGCGCCATAAGGATCGGCGTGCGCATGGCGTCGATGTCGATCACCGTCCGTGGCAATGCTTGTACTTACGCTCGGAGCCGCAGGGGCATTTCTCGTTGCGGCCGATCTTCACGCGCCTTGCGGGAAGCTGTCGCTGCCCCCGCCGCCGGTCAAACAGGACCTGGAGGTCGGCGGGGATCTCCACCTGCCGCTGGGGCGGCCCGCCGAAACGCCGAAGGTTAGCAATCATCCGGCGCTGGTTTTGAAATTCGGCTCGATGGTTCGGGTCCATCGCCTCCTGATACGGCAGCAGCCGCTCGACCTCGGCGTCGGCGGCGTCGTGAGCGCCGTCATAGGCAAGGACGACGGCATATTGCCCCCGTACCGGCAGCGTCCAGGACACCAGGCCCATGGCTTGTATCATCGGAAGGATGTTGGTCTCGAGCAGCTGCCGCGCGCCGGTAAAGTCGTGCATGCCGACAAATTCATCGACCAGATCCTGTCCCACCCGCACCATGGATTGCGGTGCCCGCGCCAGCTCGTAGAACTTCATCGCGTGGATGCGCTGCAGCGGCGTTCGCTGGCCAAGTGCGCCAAGTGCCTGCGCTTGCAGATCGAGCGTATCGGCAAGATGCTTGAGGGTATCGGTCAGCTCGCCCCGGGGCTTTGGAAGCAGCGCCTGCAGTTCCGGCGCATTGCGTCCCATCACATCGGCCGGCGTCAAGCCGAGTTCACCATAATATTCGCCGGTCAGCTGGACGGCTTCCTCTGCTGCGACCTGGAGTTGCCCGAGCTTGAACAGTGCAAGCGCTCGATTGTACCGGAAGACACGGCGATGCTCGGAGCTGTCGGGCAGCCGCGCCTCGACTTCATCGAGCATCTCGACCACGCCGGTGGGATCGTCGGTCGCTGACATGAGCAGCATGCCCTTCATGCCCCACGCCATCCAGGCATCATTGTCGAGCTCATGCTCCCCCAGCAGCGCGCGCATCGCGGCGATACGTGGCGCGGCTGCCTCGACGTCGCCTTCGCGCAGATCATTGAAAACGAGCCCGTCGAGCGCCCAGAGCCGCGTGTCCGCGTCGACCTCCTCATCCGCGGCAGCCGCGATGAGAAAGGGCTCGATCTCGGGCCAGACTCCCATTTCGTGGAATAGCTCGTCGGTTGCGAACTGCACCAGGATTTGCGCCTCACCGAGCTGGCCGAACAGGCGGATCAGCAAACTGAGCTTCGCCACGCTCCAGTCGCTGCGGATCGACTGCACCATCACGCCGCGCAGTGACCGGCGCGCGTCCCGCTCGAACTCGGCGCCCCGCGCCGCGACATCGCTGCGCCCGAGCAGACGGACCGCATCGTGAATCTTGACTCCGGCATTGCCGAACAGCTCGAGCGCGCCGCTGGCCGGAAGATCGCGCACGCGCTGCGCCGCCGCCCGCGCGTCGATGCCGAGCGCTCCCTGCAGAAACGCCGACGCCTCGTCGCGCGACAAGGCAACATCCGCGAGGCTGAGCAGGGCAACGGTCTCGCGCTGCGCAGGCGGCAGGCCTTCGAAGGCGCGCCTCAGAATGATCTCCTGGGCAACCTCGACGATATGCGTCTGGCCCTCGATATCGGCGCAGAAGGCCGCGATCGAGCCACTATACTCGCGCGCGGCGACCGTCGCGGCGTTGAGGACGTAGAACGGCAATCCGCCGGTAAGCCGCGAGAGACGTTCGCAGTCGGCATAGTCCGCCCGACATCCTGCGTCGCTTGCCGCTGCGGCGATCGTGTCCTCGTCCCAGCCGCTGAGCGTCTCGGCACCCACATCGAGGCTGGCTTCGAGTACCGGCGTTTCGGCACTAGGCTGGCAAATCAGCAGAAAGCTGAGATGGCGCGCGCGGTCGACGATAGAGCGCAAGTCTGCAGCGGGTACGCGGTGCGCATTGTCGATGACGACATGGGCTTGAAGCCCCTCCTCGCCCAGCTTGACGCTAAGTGCGCCCAAGGTGTCGAGCCCGCTTGCGCCGGTGAACAGTACTTCGCCAAGCCGACTGCCCCGGCGGCCGAACATTCGGGCAGCGACTTCGCGAGCTACTGCGGAGGCCAGCGCGGCACCGGGGGTTTCGACAACGTCGAGATAGGTCACCGGCGTGGCGGAATGAACCACCGCTTCGGCGACCCATGCCGTCTTTCCCGCACCTGACAGGCCAGCGAGGATTCGTACGCGATCCCCGGTGAGCAGCGGCGGCTCGTCCATCTGTGCCCGGTAGTGCAGCGGAGGTGCGGGCAGTTCTTGCATCTGCACGACCAGTTGCTCGAACAGATCGGGCAGCTCTTCGCGGGAAAAGCGATGATCCTGGCGTGGCGCGCCGCCAGCGCTCGCGAGCATGACTAGGCTGGCAAGCTTCCAGGTAAGCGTCTCCGGCCGCAGCAGGCCGAACTCCAGCGCTCCGGCCAGCCCGGTGCATAGCGCCGCAGCCTCGAATAGATCGCGCGGTGGTCGCGGGATAGCCGGATCAATCTGCGCAACGCCGTCCGGCCAAATCAATGCGACATCTGCGGGCCAGTCTTTGGCGGCGCGCATCGCCGCAAGCGATTCCGAGGGCCGCGCGTTGCTGACGATGGCGAACCGCGCCTCGCCGTCACGCTGGCCCGGCGCATGCTCGGCACGAATAGCTTCGAACCGCGTCAGCGCGTCAGCGACGTCGGCGGGTGCAAGCCGTTCCTTGCGATACTTGACCTGAAGGTAGAGGCGGCGCCCCGCGAGCACCAGCTCGATATCCTCGTCGGCCTCGACTACAACACCGAGCACTTGGGCCGGGCCAGCCATGAGCAGACAGGCCACGGCGAACAAATGCTGATAGAGAAAGCCGCGATGCACCGACTCGATACGCACCAGCTGGCGCGCATCGATTACAACTGGTGCACTGGCGGATCGGGACATCTCTAATTCCGGAGAGTCATCTCTTAGTGCTAACAGGTTCTATCACGATAGGGCCTCGCTTCAATGGTCGGATGAGAGCCGTAGAAGCAGTACCTAACGCAGTGAAGCTTCCCGTCGGTCTTGTCCGGACTGCAAAGCGTTACTGACCGGATTTCGTCAGCTTACGCACCTTACTGGATGAAAGCTGCCGGACTGCTAGCGGCCCAATTGCCGACATTCGCGCGATGGCTGTTATGCTCCCAATGTCGGTCGTCGAACTAGTAGGCCTAGTAGGCGGCTCACCCCAAAACCTGACGTTCGCTAAGATCGGTCTGCGACCGTCGCAATGCGCGGCTTGGGCGCCTGAAAGGCCTCTGTCGTTAACCGCCAAACGACGGGGCTGAGGGCAGCCAAACTTTCTATCGTCGCCCGTTTTATCGATAACCCTATCTCGCCACGCGAAAGGTTTGATGCGAGCCTTTCAGGTCGCGCGCGGTGTCGACCGCGGCGGGGCGGCACGCGGTCCCCGCTATTCTGCCGCGACCGTCATTTCCTCCCGGGCCGCCGCGCGAAATCCCAGTCCCGTGCCGGGATGCGCCGAATGTTTGCCCCTAAGCGCAAGATAGGCAGGCGGCACAGCCGTCGGGCGTTCGGCGGGTGGTGGGGTACCGGCTGCCATCCGCTGGAGGCTGGGCGCGGCGGTCGCCAACGGCAAGTGGAGCAGTTGCGCCTTGATCGCGCGCGCCAACGTCTCACCGAGGAGTGAGGGAACTGCATTGCCGAGTTGCTTTTGCGCGTCGCTCACCGAGCCGAGCACGACGAATTCGTCGGGAAAGGTCTGGATCCGCGCCATTTCGCGCATGCTCAGGCGGCGGTTCGTCCAATGAAACGGTCCGGTGGCGGGGCCGGGCTGCGCTTGCAACGTCCAAGCTGGCTGGTCCTTGGCGAGCTTAAGCAGGAACGACCAGAACCGTCGGCGCCAGCCAAACAGCGGTTCGCCATCGCCCCGGTCAGTGTGATACAGATAATTCTGCCCCTCTGGGATCGAGGGCAGCAAGCCCGCCCATTTGCCCTTGAGCGCAAGTGACGCCGCAGCCGGCGCCGGCAGATCGTACAGCGCGTCCCACGCCGTCAGCCAGCGCGGCCGCTCGTCGCCGGGAAGCCGGCGGCTCGGATCGACATGCGTAGCGGTCGGGAAGTGAAACGGTGCCCCATCGCGTGCCGCGACAACGAACAGCCGGCGCCGCACTTGCGGCACGCCATAGTCGGCGGCGTTAAGCACGGTCACCGCGGGCTGATAGTTGGTGCCGTGCCGGGCGTTGATGCCGGCCACCGCGTCGCGGATGCGCGCTAGGCCTTCGTCCTTGCCCCGAAACCCCAAGCCCTCGACATTTTCCAGCAAGAAAGCGCGGGGGCGCGCGTCCTCGAGGATCCGTAGATAATGGTCGATCGTGCTCGCCCGCGGATCGTCAAGCCGGCGGGCTTCACCGGTCGCCCAGAACCCCGACTTGGAGAAAGGCTGGCAGGGCGGCCCGCCGATCAGGATGTCGGCGTCGCCAAGAGCGAGCCCGGCCGTCGCGAGCAGTTCGTCGGTCGAAACCCGGCCGACGTCGCGCGCGATGATCGGCCAGTCGCGATTTGCGGCGAGCGTCTCGACGCAGCGGGCATCCATTTCGACCGCGACCGCGGTCGTAAAGCCGGCTGCCTCGAACCCAAGGTCGAGCCCCCCGGCGCCCGTGAACAGACTGATGGCGGTGAGAGGTCGCATCATGGCGACCGTAGCCGCGCTGCCGCCGCTTCGAAAGCCCGGCTGGCGTCGGCGGTCCAGCGATGATCAACGAGGACGCCGTTGTTAAGCTTGCCTGGGCAGCCGGCGCGAGGGTCGAGCAGCCAAGGATCGACGTAGCGAAACTCCCATTGCTCGGTGATCGCGTGAAGGCATCCCGCGACCACGTTGAAGTCGGTCGGGGCATAATAGCGCGAGCAGGGATCCGATTTTGCTGCGCGCGTGCGCTGGAAGTCGATCCGCGCGAGCCCGGCCGCGTTGGGTTGCCGCAGCACGTTCTTACACTCGATCAGCAACGACGGCCCGTTGCGCCATCGTATCTTGAGATCTGCACCGCCTTCTTGGTCGAGCCGCTCGCACGCAGTGATCCCTGGTGTGCGCTGGAGAACGTCGCGCAGCTTTTCCTCGGCTACCCAGCCGCGCACCGCCATCTTCAAGCGCCGCGCGCTAGCGATCAGCTCGAGGATCTGGTCGGGCTCGAGTTCAAACTCGGCGGCGAGCGGATGGATCGCCGCGCCGGTCTCACCCGTCGCCTGGGCTGCCGTGAGCGGCGTCGCGAATAGGTCGCGGCGGTCAGCGAGCAAATTGCGATCGCCCGGCGACAGTCCTTGCGCGGCGCGTTCGAACCGGACGAGGTCGAGAAATGCGTCCCTAGTGCCGCCGACCAATGTCTCATAGCCATAGGTGCGTTCGCCCGGGAGTAGGTCCTTGCGCCCTCGGCTCTCGCGTTCCCAAGCGTACCAGCTGTTGCGCTTTATCGCCTGGGCATGGCGCTCCTTGAACTCGAGGCGAATGAAGAAGCGCGTCGGATTGTGCACCTCGGGGTCGGCCGCGACAAAGAATCCTTCTTTGGTGTCGATGCCGAGGAAGAGGGTAGTGTAGAGCCCGAGCGGATCTTGAAACAGCCGGTGAAGCTGCTTGTCGTCGGGGCCGTATTTGATCTGGAAGCTGCGCTCGTCGGCTGGCCGGTTGACCTTGGTCGGCGATTCATTGGCGAGGAACGCATAGGCGACAACGCCCATCCGCTCGCCCTCCCGCGTCTCGAACGTGATGACGAACGGCGCCTTGCTCGGATCGGGCGCGTGCAGGATTGTGCAGCCCGCCGCGCGCAGGCTGTCGAGCATGAACTCAACGAGCGGCGCGCGCGCGGCACGCTGTACGGGGTAGCGGCGCAGTCCGAGGATCATCGCCGGTCGCCCCTCACCATCACGGCGTCATGCGGCATAGAGCGCGGCGGCAATGGCGGCGGTGCGCTGCTCGATCTGGGCATCGCCCCAGTCGTCTGCCGCAGCGAGCACGGGGTCCATCGGCAGCTTGGAGGCGATCATGATCTGCTTCTTCTCGGGAAACGGCTTATTCTTCAATTTGCCGTTGAGGTCGTCGGAGACGAGCACGAGGTTGCCGATGGTCGCAAAGCCGGTCAACGGTGCGGAGCCCGCCGGATTTTGCGGGCCGATGTGCTCGATCGTCATCTTGCCGTAGTCGATCGCCGCGTCGGCGCGCACCTGCCGGTCAAACCGCTCGAGTACGTAGCGAATCAGCCCCTTGTTGCGCGTCTCGGTGTTACTGTAGCCCAAGTCGTCGAACCCGGTGGCGAAGGCTTCCTCTTCGGGTTGACGCGCCTTCAGCTTGGCGATGAATTCGCGCAAGCCCTTGGCGCGCTTCTGGGCGTCGTCCTCGTTGGTTAGGTCGCGCGCCGCCGCGGCATACATAAACGATACCCCGCCTGACGACGATAGCCCGGCGACCGCGGTGTGCATGAAATGAAATCGCTCGATCGCATCGAGCGTCTCACGCGCCTGCTTGAGCGAAATGCGTTTGTCGCGATACGCGCGCAGCAGCGATAGTACCATCGGGGTCGGCTGGCGGACCTTGAACACGGTCAGCGCGCGCAACGACCGCTTGAGCGGTTCGGCCTCGTTGTCCCACGGAAAATTGTCGGGCTCGAATATCCTCCGATACTGCTCGACGTCCTCGACCATCGCATCGAGCATTGCCGACGCGTTGACCTTGGTCACGCGCTTCTTAATCTTGTCGAACAGCGTGCGCTCAGGGGTGTAATCATAGCGCGAGAGCCAAAAATGATGGAGATAAGTCGACGCGTCGATCTTCGCCGAGGACGCCGCGATCTGGTCCATCAGCGCTTTCCATTTGAGCTTGGCCGGATCGACATCCGCGTTCTTGGGCCGGATGAGCTTTGTCAGGAGGTTCTTGATCAGGTCTTTGGGCTCAAGGTCTTTGCCGCGCGTGTTGAGCGTCTCGAACACGATATAAGCATCGTCTTCATTGTCGAGCTGGACGATGATCACCTCGAGACCGAGCAGCCGGTCGCGCGCCGCTTCAAGATGCTTTCGGATCGCGGCCTTACGCTTCGCGCCTTCGAGGTCGGCCGCCGCTTCGGTCAGCATTGCCTTGTATTTCTCGCGCGCGAAGTCGTAGGCGCTCTGGATGCCTTTCTCTTCGTCGGTTGGCTCGATCGCAATCTCAGGGGCGCCGAGCTTCTGCACATATTCCTGAAGATAGGGGTAGGAGGTTTCAGTCAGCAGCACGTAGCGCTGCTTGTTGGCGATATCGTTCCGCTGGATGACGTTCTGAATACCGGCGGCGAGGTCGTTTTCGCCGGCCTCGAGCAAGGTGTCGCGCAGCGCCGACAGGAAGATCGTGATCGTGGTGAGCCGCTGCTGGCCATCGACGACATAGAGTTCCTGGTCGCCCTTGTCGCCAAACATCACCATCGAGCCGATGAAATAACCTTCCTTGCCGCCCGCGACGGCGTCGTTCCAAAACTCCTCGATATTGCCCTTGTCCCACGAATAGGGACGCTGGAACCGCGGAATCTTGTAGAAATTGGCCTGGAATAAGGTGCGGATGCGCTTGTCGGTGGGTGTGATGTTCATGACCGTCTGGTCTCACACCGGTCGATTCTCTCCAAGCAAAATGCGCAAAGCTAGTGGCTTCGGGCTGTGACTGCGTTCGCCATCGAGCGGCACGACTCCCGCCTCGCCAAGCGAGCCGAATCCGCCCCTGCGACCTCGGGCGCAAACTTGGCGTCGGCGGCCCCAAGGTGCCGCGCAAACTTATTTTTGACACGCGATGACCAACGCGACCTGCTGCCCGCGCTGACGCCCAACGGGCATGTTTGGTCATGCTTGCCTGGCAGATTGCCGCTGCCAGCGTTAGAAGTCTGCAGGTCCCCGGCCGCCCGGCTGTTGGCCGCAAACTTCCACTCCCGCCTTTCGATGCGGTGACGCGCAACGTCGAAGTCGTCGGTGTCGGACTGCACGCCTTTGACGTGGTGGACCGAGATCGCATCGGCGTTGGCACGCATGCACGCGGCATCGCTGTGGCAGGTTTCACCGATGCTGGTTCGGAAGCTGACAGGCCGCAACCGGCCCAACAACTGCCGTCTGTCGTTCGGGTGGTTGTGTCGATCGGCGACCTATGTGTCTTTTCGACATGCCGCGCCGATCAATGTCGGCATCGACCAGCTTATCCTTGCTAATCGTCGTCGGCTCGCCGAAGATTCCGATATATGCGGACAGACTTAGACCACTTGCCAGCGGTGCAGCAGGGTGAATTGGAGCGCGTCCAAGGCGTGCTGATGGAGGAATTTTCCGAGGCGATTTCCGGCGCCACCACGGCTAGCCGCAAGAACGGCAAGATTCTGAAAATCATCCTGTTCGGATCCTATGCGCGGGACGACTGGGTCGATGAGCCAGCAAATGGGTACCAGTCGGATTTCGATCTGCTCGTCATCGTCAACCATGACGACCTAACTGACATTGCGCACTACTGGTATGTCGCTGAGGATCGCATCCTGCGCGACGGCAATATTGCGCGGCCAGTCAACATCATTGTCCACTCGCTCGACGAGGTGAACCAGTCGCTCAAGCGGGGCGAATATTTCTGGGTCGATATCGCGCGCGACGGGATCATCCTGTACGAATTGCCCCGCCACCCACTCGCGACGCCGATGCCGCTCACAACCGTCGACGCGCTCAAAATGGCTGAGGGGTACTTGGCGGAGTGGTAGCCGAGTGTTGATCGTTCCCTGGCCACGTCCACTTCTCAAGTTGAAATGGGCAGGAGTGATCAGGGTTGGCGTAAGGACGCGGCGTTCACGCTCCACCAGGCAACAGAGCGCGCGTACATCTGTTGCCTGCTGGTGCGGACGCTGTATTTCCCACGCTCGCACAATATCAAATTCCTGCGCTCGCTCGCCGAAGACGGCGAGCCGCGGCTGATCGACGCATGGCCGCGCGACAGCCGTATCGATCGGAGACGCTTCCAATTGCTGAAGCGGGCCTATGTCGAGGCTCGCTATTCGACGGCCTACGAAATCAGCCCCGACGAACTGATCGCGATCCTGGCGTCAGTGCGCCAGCTGCGAGATATCGTCGAAGCCGTGAGCCTGGAGCGCATCGCGGCGTTGCGCGAGGCGGCAGGAGGCTAAAGTCTCTGCTGCTTCGGTCCGCAAAGGGCTGCTACGCCCCTCGCTGCACCCTGTAGATTCGAAGCGGATTCGCAGAGTCCAAGGCCGTCGGGAACTCGCCCGGCGGGAGCCTCTCCGTGACACCGACCAAGCTGCTGATCGGGCAAGTCCTGATTGTGTTCGCGATCGTGATCGCGGGCCTGTGGGCGGCCACGCAATGGGCGGCGTCGATGCTCGCGTATCAGCCCGAACTCGGCGCTCCCTGGCTGGTTTTCCGGCATCTGCCGATCTATCGCCCGTGGGCGCTGTTCTGGTGGTGGTATCACTACGACGCCTATGCACCGCACGTCTTCGACAAGGCCGGCATGCTCGCTGGCGCGTCGGGTTTCTTCGGGTGCGGCGCGGCGGTGGCGGGATCGTTGTGGCGCGCGCGCCAGCGCAGCAACGTCACCACCTACGGTTCGGCGCGCTGGGCTTCGCCCCGCGAGATCGACCAGGCTGGATTGCATGACGATGCCGGCGTGTTTCTCGGCCGCTTGGGTGGCCAATATCTGCGCCACGACGGTCCAGAGCATGTCATGGCGTTCGCGCCGACCCGCTCGGGCAAAGGCGTCGGGCTGGTCGTTCCCACCTTGCTGTCGTGGACCGGCTCGACCGTCGTCCATGACATCAAGGGCGAGAACTGGACCCTGACCGCCGGCTGGCGCTCGCGCTTTTCGCATTGTCTGCTGTTCAATCCGACTGACGCGCAATCGGCGCGCTACAATCCGCTGCTCGAAGTCCGCCGCGGCGCCAACGAAGTGCGCGACGTCCAGAACATCGCCGACATCCTGGTCGATCCCGAAGGCGCGCTCGAACGGCGCAACCATTGGGAAAAGACCAGCCATTCCCTTCTCGTAGGCGCGATCCTTCACGTCCTGTATGCGGAAGAGGACAAGACGCTCGCCCGCGTCGCGACCTTCCTGTCCGACCCGCAGCGCAGCTTCGTCGCGACGTTGCGGCGGATGTTGTCGACCAATCATCTCGGCAGCCAGGACGCGCCCTGCGTCCATCCGGTCGTCGCATCCGCCGCGCGCGAGCTGCTCAACAAGAGCGAGAACGAGCGATCGGGAGTGCTCTCGACCGCGATGTCGTTTCTCGGATTGTATCGCGACCCGACCGTTGCCGCGGTCACCTCGCGCTGCGACTGGCGCATCGCCGATCTTGTCGATGGCGAGCGACCGATCTCGCTCTATCTCGTCATCCCGCCGTCGGACATCAGCCGCACCAAGCCGCTCGTCCGCCTGATCCTCAACCAGATCGGCCGTCGATTGACCGAACGGCTCGACCAGCCGCTCGGCACCGCGCGCCGGCACCAACTGCTGATGATGCTCGACGAGTTTCCGGCGCTCGGGCGGCTCGATTTCTTCGAGACCAGCCTCGCGTTCATGGCCGGATACGGCATCCGCGCCTTCCTCATCGCCCAAAGCCTCAACCAGATCGAGAAGGCCTATGGCGAGTACAATTCGATCCTCGACAATTGCCATGTGCGCGTCGCGTTCGCGACCAACGACGAACGCACCGCAAAGCGCATTTCGGATGCACTCGGCACCGCGACCGAACAACGCGCGATGCGCAACTATGCGGGCCACCGCCTGGCGCCGTGGCTCGCCCACGTCATGGTCAGCCGGCAGGAAACCGCCCGCGCGTTGCTGACGCCCGGCGAAGTGATGCAGTTGCCGGCGACCGACGAGCTGGTGCTGATCGCAGGACTCGCGCCGATCCGCGCGACCAAGCTGCGCTATTTCGACGACCGCAACTTCTCCTCTCGCGTCGCCCCGGCGCCCGCACTGGCCGATGGCGCCTATGCCGATCGTCCGGTCGCACGCTCGAACGACTGGGGCCGGTTCGCGCGGCTGCCCGATACCCGGCTAGCGGAGCGGGCCGATGCGGCCGCTGCGGACGATGACGGCGGCATGCAGCAGCAGCGTCACCCGGGTCTGGCCGAGCATCGTTCGGTCCATGCCGACGCGGCTATCGAGCCTGTCCAGACCGGGTTGGACGATGACGACACCGCCGCGGCCGACCAGCGGGCGATGGATCAGGCGCGCGGTCTGTCGACCGCCGTCCGCGCTTACGGAATCGACGAGGGCGCCGAGCGCGACCTCATCCCGGGGCTGCTGTCATGAAGGTGCGGCAGAACCTCTATATCGACCGCGCGGTCAGCGACGCGCTGGAAACGCTTGCCCGTAGTCGCGGCGCCAAGAAGTCGCGGCTGGTCAACGATGCCGTCGCCGCCTGGCTCGCACGGCTCGGCACCAAGGAAATCGACGACCTGCTCAAGCTGCGGCTTGACCGACTGTCGCGCGACGTAGAGCTCGTCCGCCGCGATCTCGACATCGTCATCGAGAGCCTGTCGCTGTTCGTGCGCTTTCAGCTGCTGGTCACCGCGCCATTACCCGAAGCCGACAGTGCCGGCCGGGCGGTCGGGCTCGCTCGGTTCGAGAAATTCGTCAGCCAGGTCGGGCGCCAGCTCGCCACCGGCAAGCGAACGCTCGGCGCTTCCGAACCGGCGGGGACGGCATCGTGAGCGCGGGTGCGTCCGATACCGTGTCGGAAGGACGGCGCCGCGCGATGCTGCGCACCGCGATGGGCCCGACGATCGCCGCCGCACTGGCCGATCCGCTCGTGCTCGAAGTGATGATCAACCCCGACGGCGCGCTGCGGCTCGACCGGCTGGGCGAGGGGCGTACCGACACCGGCGTGCGTTACGACCCGGCGCAAGTCGAACGCATCATCCGGCTGGTCGCCAGCCACGCGCGAACCGAAGTGCATGCTTCCTCGCCGATCATCTCGGCCGAGCTGCCGCCGCACGGCGAAGGGGCAGGGGAGCGGTTCGAAGGCGTATTGCCGCCGGTCAGCCTCGCGCCGTGCTTCTCGATCCGCAAGCCCGCGACGCGGCTCTACACACTGATGGACTATGTCGGCGACGGCATCATGACGCCTGACGTCGCGCGGCTGTTGTCGCTGGCGGTCGTCGAGCGCCGCAACATCCTCGTCGCCGGCGGCACGAGCTCGGGCAAGACGACGCTCGCCAACGCCTTGCTCGTCGAGATGGCGCATCTCGACGAGCGCGTGATCCTGATCGAGGACACGCGGGAGCTGCAATCGCCCGCCACCGATACCGTCGCACTGCGCACGCGCACCGGCAGCGTGACCATGGCCGATCTTGTTCGCTCGACGCTGCGCCTGCGCCCCGACCGCATCATCGTCGGCGAAGTGCGCGGCGGCGAAGCGCTCGACATGCTCAAGGCGTGGAACACCGGTCACCCCGGCGGGATTGCCACCGTGCACGCCAATAGCGCGACCTCCGCGCTGCTCAGGATCGAGCAGCTGATCCAGGAAGCCGTCGTGACGGTGCCGCGCCGGCTGATCGCTGAGGCGATCGACATGGTCGTGTTCATCACCGGGCGCGGCAGCGATCGCCGCGTCGATACTGTCGCCCGCGTCGCCGGACTCGATCCCGACGGCGGCTACGCCGTCATCGACCTTTCCCCCGATCATTCCCGCGCAACCCCAGGAGATTGACCATGCGCCGACTATTGCCGACCCGACTCTCTCGCCCCGCGCTGACGGCGATCGCGCTCGGCTGCTACGTCGCCCTGACCCAGCCGGCCTTCGCCAGCGGCTCGGGCATGCCGTGGGAGCAGCCGCTCCAGCAAGTGCTCGAATCCGTCCAGGGGCCGGTCGCCAAGATCGTCGCGGTGATGGTGATCATCACCACCGGCCTGACGCTGGCGTTCGGCGAAACCGCCGGCGGTTTTCGCCGGCTCATCCAGATCGTGTTCGGTCTCTCGATCGCGTTCGCCGCCTCGTCCTTCTTCCTGAGCTTCTTCAGCTTTGGCGGCGGAGCGCTGGTCTGATGCTCGCCACGTCCGGCACCCACCATCTCGAGGGGTTCGAGGCACCGATCCACGCCAGCCTCGGCTCGCCGATCCTGCTCGGCGGTGCGCCGCGCGGGATCGCCATCGTCAACGGCACGATCGCCGCCGCGGTCGGGCTCGGTCTTCAGCAATGGCTGATCGGGCTCATCCTGTGGGCGGTCGGCCACAGCCTCGCGGTGTTCGCCGCGCGCCGCGATCCAGACTTCGCGCCGGTGCTGCTCCGTCATCTCCGTCAGAAGGCCTATTTCGCATGCTAGCCTTGCGCGAGTACCGCCATATCGCCGATCGCCTCGCTGACCATCTGCCCTGGGCGGCACTGGTCGCGCCGGGCATCGTCCTCAACAAGGACGGCAGCTTCCAGCGCACCTTGGCGTTCCGTGGTCCCGACCTCGAGAGCGCGACCGAGGCCGAGCTGGTCGGCGCGTGCGCGCGCGCCAACAATGTTCTCAAACGCTTCGGGTCGGGTTGGGCGTTGTTTTTCGAGGCCGATCGCCGCGAGGCGCTCGGCTATCCCGCCAGCACCTTTCCCGATCCGGCATCCTGGCTGGTCGACGAGGAACGCCGCGCGGCGTTCGAGGCCGAAGGCGCGCATTTCGAAAGCCGCTACCATCTGACCCTGACGTTCCTGCCGCCCGCCGATGCGAGCGATGCGGCCGGTCGCTCGCTGGTCGATCGCGACGGTGACGCGAGCGGGCGCGATTGGCGTACGGCGCTGGCCGGCTTCGTCGCCGAAACCGATCGCGTGCTCGATCTCTTCTCGGCCTTTCTGCCCGAGGTTCGCGCGCTGTCGTCGGCTGAGACGCTTACCTTCCTGCACGCCACCGTTTCGACCAGCCGCCAGCCGGTCGCGGTGCCCGACACGCCGATGTATCTCGACGCGTTGCTCACCGACACGCCGCTGGTGGGCGGTCTCGAACCGAAGCTCGGCGACCGGCATATCCGCACGCTGACCGTGCTCGGTTTCCCCAATCTCAGCCGGCCCGGAATCCTCGACGCGCTCAACGCGTCGGATTTCGGCTATCGCTGGGTCACGCGCTTCATCGCACTCGACAAGACCGAGGCGACCAAGGCGCTCACCAAGATCCGGCGCCAGTGGTTCAACAAGCGCAAGTCGATCACCGCGATGCTGCGCGAGGTGATGTATAACCAGCCGGCGCAGTTGCTCGACAGCGATGCCGACAACAAGGTGGTCGATGCCGACCAGGCGCTGCAGGCATTGGGCGCGGACTATGTCGCGTTCGGCTATCTGACGGCAACGATTACCATAGCCGACGACGACCGCGACCGCGCCGACGAGAAAGTCCGCTCGGTCGAGCGGATCGTCAACGGACTCGGCTTCACCTGCGTGCGCGAGGGCGTGAACGCCGTCGAGGCGTGGCTGTCCTCGCTTCCCGGTCATGTCTACGCCAACGTCCGCCAGCCGCTCGTCCACACGCTCAATCTCGCGCACCTGGTGCCCCTGTCGGCAATCTGGGCGGGCCCCGTTGCCAACCATCATCTCGGCGGGCCGCCGTTGCTGTGCGCGCGTACCGCGGGCGCCACGCCGTTCCGGCTGTCGACCCATGTCGGCGATGTCGGCCATATGCTTGTGGTCGGGCCGACCGGCGCGGGCAAATCGGTGCTTCTGGCGCTCATCGCGCTGCAGTTTCGCCGCTATCCCGGCGCCCAGCTCTACATCTTCGACAAGGGCTATTCGGCGCGCGCCGCGGTGCTGGCGATGGGCGGCGCGCATCACGCGCTGGGTCTTGGCGGTAGCGATGCGGGGGAGGGGCTTTCTTTCCAGCCGCTGCGCCACATCGATCGCGCCGACGAGCGCAGCTGGGCGGCGGAATGGATCGCCGCGCTGCTGGCCCAGGAAAAGGTCACCGTCACCCCCGAGATCAAGGAGTCGATCTGGTCAGCCCTCGGATCGCTGGCATCGGCGCCGGTCGAGGAGCGCACGCTGACCGGGCTCGCCTTGCTGCTCCAGTCCAACGCCTTGCGAGTCGCGCTGACCGCCTACACGCTCGAGGGACCGTATGGGCGGCTGCTCGACGCGGCCGAGCAAGCGCTCGCGTTTTCCGACATCCAGTGCTTCGAGACCGAGGCGCTGATGGCGCAGGCCGGCGTCGTAGCCCCGGTGCTGACCTATCTCTTCCACCGTCTCGAGGAGCGCTTCGACGGGCGGCCGACATTGCTGATCCTCGACGAAGCCTGGATCTTCCTCGATCACCCGCTGTTCGCGGCGCGCATTCGCGAGTGGCTCAAGACGCTGCGTAAGAAGAACGTCGCGGTGCTGTTTGCCACGCAAAGCCTCGCCGACATCGCCGACAGCAGCATCGCGCCCGCGATCATCGAGAGCTGCCCGCAGCGCGTCCTGCTGCCCAACGACCGCGCCATCGAACCGCAGTCGCGCGCCGCCTACGAGCGGTTCGGGCTCAACGAGCGCCAGATCGAACTGGTCGCCCGCGCGACGCCCAAGCGCCATTATTACCTCCAGTCGGCGCGCGGCAACCGGCTGTTCGAACTCGGCCTGGGGCCGATCGCACTCGCACTGTGCGGCGCCTCCGATCCCGCCAGTCAGCAGCAGATCGACGCGCTCCTGGCCGAGCACGGCGCGACCGACTTTGCCGCCGATTTCCTCCGTTCTCGCGATCTCGATTGGGCGGCCGCGCTGCTCGAAGACTTCGCATCCCCCGTTCGCTGACCCCTAACCCGAAAGGAGCTTTCCCATGTCCCAGCGAAAACTGCCCCATACGCTCTCGAAATTCCTCACCGCGTCCGCGCTGGCGCTCGGCTGCGCCGGGTCGCTCGGCATGGCGCTTTATACCGCGCCGGCCGCCGCGCAGTTCACCGTGTTCGATCCGACCAATTACTCGCAGAACCTGCTGACCGCCGCGCGTACGCTCAGCCAGATCAACAATCAGATCCAGTCGCTCCAGAACGAGGCGACCATGATCATGAACCAGGCCAAAAACCTGTCGCGGATCGACTTTCCCGAGATGCAGCAGCTCACCCAGACGTTGCAGCAGATCGACCAGCTGATGGGCCAGGCACGCGGCGTCAGCTTCCGCGTCGGCAATGTCGATTCAGAGTTCCAGCGGATGTTCCCGCAGAGCTTCAGCGATGCGCTCGGTAGCAATGCGAACGTGGTCGCGGCACGGGCGCGGCTCGACGCGTCGCTCGCGGCCTTCAATCAGACCATGCAGGTGCAGGCGCAGGTGGTCGGCAGCGTCAACGCCGATGCGTCGGCGCTGTCGTCGATCGTTCAGAAAAGCCAGGGTGCCGAGGGCGCGCTGCAGGTCGGCCAGGCGACGAACCAGTTGCTGGCGCTCGCCGCCAAGCAGCAGTTCCAGATCCAGAACATGATGGCGGCGCAATACCGCGCCGAAGCGCTGGAAGCGGCGCGCCGCGCGCAGGCCGAGAGCGATGCGCGTGCCGCCGCCAAGAAGTTTCTCGGCAGCGGCACCGCCTACCACCCCCGTTAGGCAAAACCGCGCCGAGAGTGGCGGCGAACGGCGCCCACCCCCTCGCCGACGTCCGCCGCCACGCCCGCGGGGCGCGATGCCGCTCCCCCAGTCGCGCCTCGCGGGCCATTATTCCTGACAGGACACGCCATCATGGACGATCTCAGCGTCATCGACCGTTTCATGCAGACCTTCATCCGCTACATCGACAGCGGGTTCGGGCTACTTGGCGGCGACGTCCATTTCCTGTCGGTGACGCTGATCGGCATCGATATCACGCTCGCCGGTCTGTTCTGGGCGATGGGCGGCGAGCAGGACGTGATGGGGCGCTTCATCAAGAAGATCCTCTACATCGGCGCGTTCGCCTTCATCATCGGCCAGTTCTCGACGCTCGCCGATATCATCTTCCGCTCGTTCGCTGCGGCCGGCGTCACCGCGGGCGGCGGCGGCATGTCGGCCGACGATCTGCTCAAACCCGGCAATCTAGCGTCAACCGGTTTTACAGCCGCGTGGCCGTTGCTCGCGCAGATTTCCGATCTCACAGGTCCGGTATCCTTCTTCACCAACTTCATGACGATCGCGGTGCTGCTGTTCGCGTGGGCTGTCATCGTGCTCGCGTTCTTCGTGCTCGCGCTGCAGATGTTCGTGACGATCATCGAGTTCAAGTTGACGACCCTCGCCGGATTCGTCCTCGTGCCGTTCGCGCTGTGGGGACGCACCAGCTTCCTCGCCGAACGCGTGCTCGGGAACGTCGTCAGCTCTGGCATCAAGGTCATGGTGCTGGCGGTCATCGTTGGGATCGGCGCCAATTTCTTCGGCGACTTCAGCCAAAGCCTGCAGGGATCGGAGCCCGACCTTGCCAAGGCGCTGAGCGTCATGCTTGCCGCGTTGACGCTGTTCGGTCTGGGGATCTTCGGGCCGAGCATCGCCTCGGGGCTTGTATCGGGCGCGCCGCAGCTTGGTGCTGGTGCCGCGGTCGGCACAGCGATCGGCGCGGCCGGTGTTGCGGCGCTCGGCGGCAGCGCCGTGGCCGGTGCGGCTGGCGCGATCGGCGGCGGCGCGATGTCGGCGATGCGTGCCGGTACGTCGATGGGATCGGCCGCCTCGACCGCTTACAAAATGGGTCAGGAAGGCGCCGGATCGAACAGCGTCGGCGCAGGACTTGGCGGTGTCGCCCGCGCGGCCGGCAATGCGGCGCGCACGCGAGCGAGCAATGCCCTTGGCCTCGGCGAAGCTGCGGCGTCCGGCCGGCAGGCGGCGTTCAGCGCACTCACCAATCATCATCCATCGTCGGCGTCCGGCTCGCAGGGCAGAGATGGCGACGCCCGGCAGCCTGCCTGGGCGCGCTCGCTCAAGCAATCTCAGGATGCGCGCCATCATCGTCAGATCGTCGCGCACACGCTGCGCGAGGGCGATCGCGGCGGAGGATCCGCCACCCCCGACATCAAAGAAAAGGAGGATTGACGTCATGTTCTTCAAACGCAGCGTCCAGCGCTACGGGCGAACCCCCGAACCCGAAACGCCGTATCAGCGCGCCGGACAGTTGTGGGATGAGCGAATCGGGTCGGCCCGCGTCCAGGCGCGAAACTGGCGGCTGATGGCGTTCGGCGGGCTCGCGCTGACCACCGCGATGTCGAGTGGGCTCATCTGGCAGTCCTTGCAGAGCCGGGTGACGCCTTACGTGGTCGAAGTCGATCGCCTCGGCGAGGCGCGCGCGGTCAGCGAGGCGGAAGCCGGTTACCACCCCACCGATCCGCAGATCGCCTGGCACCTTGGCAAGTTCATCGAGAACGTCAGGTCGATCTCGCTCGATCCGGTGCTGATGCGCCGCGACTGGCTGTCCGCCTATGAGTTCGCGACGCAGCGCGGGGGTGTGTTCCTCGGTGAATATGCCCGCGCTGCCGACCCGTTCGCGCATGTCGGCGAGAAGACCGTGTCGGTGCAGGTGACCAGCGTCGTGCGCGCATCGGATCAGTCGTTTCAGGTCACATGGACCGAGACGGCGTTCGACCGCGGCGCACAATCCGGGGTTTCGCACTGGACCGGTATTCTGACGATCAAGCTTAAACCGCCGACGTCTGCCGATGCGTTGCGCAAGAACCCGCTCGGGGTGTTCGTCGATGCGATCGACTGGAGCCGAGAACTCGATCCGCCACCGGCTTCGCCATCGCCAGCTGCACCGCCCCCGACACCGGCCGCTTCGACGGTGCCGCTCGGCTCGCCGCTCGATCCCAATCTGAGCACGTCCCCTTCTAATCCCAGCCTGGAGAACCAGCAATGAAACGCTCGCCTGTTTCATCCGCCATATTGCTGTTGCCGATCTTGATTGCAGCACCGCCCGCCGACGCCGCATCTCGGGAGCATCGAGTCCGCGCAGCGGCGTCGGCTGTTGCCGCCGCGAACCGTGCCGGCACGCGCGAGCCGACATCGCCATCGTTCATCAATGCCAGCGCGGTGATGCCGTTCGTCGACGGTACGATCTACCGGATCTATACCGCGCCGGAGCGGGTCACTGACATCGCCCTGCAAATGGGGGAGCAGCTTCGTGCCGTCGCCAGTGGTGACACCGCCCGTTGGGTGATCGGCGATACGACCAGTGGCACCGGTGCCGAGCTGCGCGCGCACATCCTCGTCAAACCCTATGCCGGCGGGCTCACGACCAACCTCGTCGTCACGACCGATCGCCGGACCTACCATTTGAGTCTGTCGAGCAGCGGTGGGGCCGCAATGTCCGCCATATCCTGGACCTATCCCCAAGATGCGTTGATCGCATTGAAGGCGTCGGAAGCTGCCGCAGCGTCGGCCGCGCCCGTTTCCAGCAGTCTCGATGTCGATGCGCTCCATTTTGACTATGCGATCTCAGGCGACCGGCCGGCATGGAGGCCGATACGTGCGTTTGACGATGGCCGTCAGACTTTCATCGAATTTCCCCCCAACCTGCCGGTCGGCGAGGCGCCGCCGCTGTTCCTAGTCGGTGCCAAAGGCGAGGCGCAGTTGGTCAATTATCGACTGCGTGGCCGATATTACGTCGTCGATCGTATTTTCGACGTCGCCGAACTCCGTCTTGGCACCAGGCATCAGGACATCGTGCGGGTCACGCGCACGGGCAGCTCCCGCGCTCGCGGAAGGCGGCACTCATCATGAGCGAAGACACACCAGTTCAGCCTTCCGAGACGGCCACGCCGCCGCTCCCGAAAGTCGATCCGGAGTCGCTCGTCTTGCGGGCACGACCGCAGCGCGCGGTTCGCTTCAAGCGCGGCGTCATCGTCTCGCTGGCAGCCGCCGCGGCCACCGGTGTCGTGGCGACGGCCTGGTTCGCGCTGGAGCCGCACGCGCTTCGGCTGGCGACGAACGACGACGATCGATCGCTCATCGCAAAGGCGCCGACGGACACGCTGAGCGCGCTGCCGACATCCTACGGTGCCGCCCCCAAACTGGGTCCGCCTTTGCCCGGCGATCTCGGCCGACCAATCCTCGACCGTCAGAGGCAACTCGGTGGACAGCCGATGCCGCCGGTTGCCGGACCAGGGCGGGCGGTGGACGACGCCCGGCAGAGAAAGGCCGACGATCTCAAGGCCGCGCGACAGTCGGGGCTGCTGGTGCAGACGAGCGATCGAGGACTCACCGCCGATGCCGGTCCGCCCATCGCGCCGTCGGCTAACGCACCGGCGAGCGACGTTGCGCCGAAGGTGACGCTCGATCCCGATCGCGATCCCAACGGACAACAGCGCAAGACCGAGTTCACGCAATCGACCGACAAAGCCGGCGACACCAACCCTTACCGGCTCGCAGCCAGCCCTTCGCCGTTCACGCTTGCGGCCGGCAGCGTCATTGCCGGCAGTCTGATCACCGGTTTGCGCTCCGATCTGCCGGGGCTAGTGACCGCGCAGGTTACCGAACGCGTCTACGACAGCGCGACTGGCCGTATCCTGCTCATCCCGCAGGGCGCGCGGTTGATCGGGTCGTACGACAGCGTCGTTGCGTTTGGGCAGCGGCGAGCGCTCGTCGTCTGGCAGCGTATCCTGATGCCCGATGGCAGCTCACTGCGTCTGGACAATGCCCCCGCGACCGACCCGTCGGGCTATGCCGGATTGGAAGACAAAGTCGATGCGCACACCTGGGCGCTGCTCAAAGGTGTGGTGCTCTCTACCCTCCTTGGCGTCGGCGCCGAGCTACAGTTCAGCGGACAAAGCGATCTTGTCCAAGCGCTGCGGCAGTCGACCCAGCAAAGCGTCTCTCGGGCAGGGGACCAGCTGACGTCGCGCAACCTGCAGGTCCAACCGACGATTACGATCCGGCCGGGCGCACCCGTCCGGCTGGTGCTGCATCGCGACCTTATCCTGAAACCCTGGCAGGAGCGTTAGGGATGGCCGACATCAAGTTAGCGCGACTGCCCGACCGCACGCCGATCAAACTGACGATCTCGGTCCTCCCGGAATTACATCAGCGGCTTGGCGATTATGCCGCGCTCTACGCCGCGACCTATGGTGCCAACGAACCGCTCGCCGAGCTGATTCCGGCGATGCTCAGCGCTTTTCTCGAAAGCGACCGCGAGTTCGCCAAAGCGAAGCGGGGAGCGGCGTCGAGCGCAGGCTGATATGAACGAGCGGCTGCTTTGCGTCGAGGAGGCGGCGGCCTTTCTCAAAGTCCACGCCAACACCGTTCGCGCCTGGGTTCGGTCCGGGCGGATTCCAGGCGCGAAGATTGGACGCGGCTGGCGGTTCGTGGAGGCGGACCTTGTGGCGGCGACTCGAGAGGGGTATTCTGCGGTCGCACGAATGCAGCCGAGTGCCTTTCAACAGGAGGCAATATGGCACTCTGGAACCGTGCAGGAACATACTACGTCAAGATCACAGCGCCTGACGGAACGCTCATTAGACGCACTACTGGGACGTCCGACAGGCTCAAGGCCGAAGAATATCACGACAAGTTGAAGGCCGAGCTGTGGGACCTTGCCAGGCTCAAAATAAAGCCGAAACGGACTTGGGACGAGGCGGCGCTGCGGTGGTTGCAGGAGAAGAAACACAAAAAGTCCTACAGGGACGACGTGTCTCGCATCCGGTGGTTCACCAAGCATCTGCGTGGCAAGACATTGGACCAGGTGAGCAGGGACATGATCGACGGGATCATTTCTCGACACCATGCTCGTTCGAGCAGTCGCACGAAGGATCTCTACGTGGCGCTGATCCGCGCCATTTTCCGGATGGCGCAGCGCGAGTGGGAATGGATCGAGCATATTCCGGCGTTCCGCACCTACACGAAGAATGGCAAGGTTCGCGTACGCTGGTTGACCCACGCACAGGCCGAGCGACTTCTAAGGGAGCTACCTACTCACCAGCAGGACCTTATGCTGTTCGCGCTCGCCACGGGCTTGCGGCAGGGAAATATCAAGAGACTGACCTGGGATCAGGTCGACCTTCCCCGCCGTATCGTCACGATCGAGCATGGAGATACCAAGAATAACGAAGCGCTGGGCGTCCCGCTCAACGATCTCGCGATCTCGGTCCTCCGGCGGCAGATGGGAAAGCAGTGTGAGCATGTGTTCAACTATGCCGGACGACCGATCGGGCAGGTGAACACGAAACATTGGCGAGCCGCGCTCAAGCGAGCCGGGATCACCGATTTTCGCTGGCACGACCTGCGGCATACCTGGGCGAGCTGGCTGCGGCAAAATGACGTGCCCACATGGGTGCTGCAGGAGCTGGGAGGCTGGAAATCGGAGGCGATGGTGCGCCGCTACGCGCACATGTCGGTGACGCATTTGCAGCCTTACGCAGACCAGCTGATTTTTGAGGGTGAATCAGGTCACACTGCGCCCGAGAGAGAAAAGCCCGGTCAAGGTCACAAAAATGGTCACAGTGGGAGCCCGTTCCGGCTCAGGCTAGTGGCCGGGACTGACCTAAATAACTGATAAACAGGAAGGAAAAATGGTGGACGCACTAGGGCTCGAACCTAGGACCCGCTGATTAAGAGTCAGCTGCTCTACCAACTGAGCTATGCGTCCATGCCGGAAAGGCTGTCCCCGTCGGGGAGCGAGGCCGTTAGCATTGCGGCTCCGCTTTGCAAACCCTTTTTGCCGCGTCTGCGGCTACCAGCGCGATTGCTGGCGGTTGTGGCGGTCGATCGACATCAGGATGCCGACGCACAGTAGCACGGTCATTTGCGACGATCCGCCATAGCTGATCAGCGGCAAAGGTACGCCGACCACCGGAGCCAGCCCCATCACCATCGCCATGTTGATCGCGACGTAGAAGAACAGGGTCGTCGCGAGCCCCGCCGCAGTCAGCCGTGCGAAGCGCCCCTGCGCGCGGATTGCGACGTTCATCGCCCACCACACCACGCCGAACCACGCCATGATGAGAAGCACGCCGCCGACCAAGCCCCATTCCTCCATCATCGTCGCCAGCGCGAAATCGGTATGCCCCTCGGGCAGATAGTCGAGGTGGCTCTGCGTTCCGTTGAGGAACCCCTTGCCCCAGATCCCGCCCGATCCGATCGCGATCTTCGACTGGCTGATATGGTAGCCGGTGCCGAGCGGGTCGCTTTCGGGATCGAGAAAGATCAGGATACGGTTGCGCTGGTAATCGTGGAGGATGAAGTTGAACGCGAGCGGCGCGGCGATCGCCGCGAACAGCCCGCCGCCGAGGAATAGCCGCAAGGGGATGCCGGCAAGGAACATCACGACGATGCCGCCGGCGGTGATCATCAGCGCAGTGCCGAGGTCGGGCTGGAGCATGACGAGGCCGGCGGGCACTCCGATCAGCACCAAAGCGGGCCAGATCGCGACGAACTTGCGAGTCTCGCTCAAAGGCAGCAGATCGTAGAAGCGCGCGACCGCGAGCACGATGAACGGCTTCATCAACTCCGACGGCTGGAGCCGAATGATCCCGAGGTCGAGCCAGCGCTGGCTGCCGCCCGCGACCTTGCCGAGCACTTCGACTCCGACAAGGGCCAAGCAGAGCAGCACATAGGCGGGGAGGCTGATCATCCCCCAGAAATCCTCGCGCACCCGCGACAAGGCCATCGCCGCGGCAAGGAACGCGAAGAAGCGGATGCCCTGCGGCAAAGCCCATTTGTGAAAATTGGCGCCCGCCGCCGAATAGAGGACGAGCAGGTCGAAGCAGCCGATCGCCAGGATCAGCAGGATGATCTTCCACGGCAGCTGCGCGAGCGGCTCGGGCACGAAACCAAGCGCCGCAGCGGAACCACGCCTCATTGATCGACCTCGTGCGACCCTTGTTCGGCGGGCAGCGCGGTGTTGGCGACCGCGGCTGCCGAGCTGTTGGCGGCATCGGTCGCCGCTTCGACTGCTGGCGCCTCGGTGGGGGCGGGGGCGTCTGCCTCGGTCTGGACCGCCTGCACCGCCGAGATCTGGCTCTTATAGGCAGCGGTCTCGGCCGTGGCGCGGATGACGATGTCGCCGCCCCAGGTCGGCTCGAGCTCGGCGAGCGATTTGAGCGCGCGGTCGCGGTCGAGCAGATAGGTCATGATGTCGCGCCCGATCCCGGGCGAATCGAGATTGCGCACGGTGTGGCCGCCATGTTCGAGCACGACAGCGGCGGCATAACGCGGGTTTTCGGCCGGCGCGAAGCAAACCAGCAATGCATGGTCGCGCAGTTTGAATGGCAAGGAGGCGTTGCTCAGTACCCCGCTCCCACGCTCGGCCATGGTGATCCGGCGGACCTGGGCGGTCCCCGTCTTGGCGGCGAGCGAGACGCCCGGAATGTTGAGCCGCGCCGCGCCGCCGGTGCCGCCTTGATTGACCACGCCGTACATCGCGTCGCGTATATAGGCGAGGTGGGCGGGATCGAGCGGCAGCGGATTGGCGGCGCGCGCGGGCTGGTCCATCAGCAACCGCGGCACCAGCGCGCGGCCCGAAGCGATGCGCGACGCCATGACCGCGAGCTGTAGCGGGTTGGCGAGCACGTACCCTTGGCCAATCGATGCGTTGAGCGAGTCGGCGACGGTCCAGTCGGCCTTGTACCTGCGCCGCTTCCACCCGCTGTCGGGGACGGTGCCATAGCGTTGCGTGGGGAAGGGGATGTCGAACTTTTGCCCCAGCCCGAGCGTGCGCGCGACGGGCGCCACGTTGTCGTAGCCCAGGCGGCGGACCATTTCGTAGAAATAAATGTCGCAGCTCGCCATGATGGCTTGCTTGAGATTGAGCGGGCCGTGGCCGCTCTTCTTGTGGCAGTGAAAGATGCCGTTACCGACCCTGAGCGCACCGCTGCAGCTGATCCGGTCTTCGGGGCTCACGCCGTTGTGGAGCAGCGCCAGCCCGTTCATCGGCTTGACCGTCGATCCCGGCGGGTACAGCCCCTGCAGGATTTTGTTCATCAGCGGCACGTGGTCGTTGTCCGACAGCATCTTCCACTCGAGGTGGCTGATCCCGTCCGAAAAGCTGTTGGGGTCGTAAGCCGGCATCGACACGAACGCGAGAACGTCGCCATTCGTCGTGTCGAGCACCACCACTGAGCCCGAATTGGTGCCGAGCCGCCGCGCCGCATATTCCTGCAGACCCGCGTCGATCGTCAGCCGCTGGACATGACCGGGCGTCGCGCTGCGCGTCGCCAGCTCGCGCACCAACTTGCCGTGGGCGGTGACTTCGACTCGCTTAGCGCCGCCTTCGCCGCGCAGTTTGGCTTCCAGTGTCTTTTCAAGTCCATCCTTGCCAATCTTGAATCCCGGCGTGATGAGCAACGGGTCCTTGATTTGCCGATATTGCTCGGCCGAAGCCGCGCCGACATACCCGGTCAAATGCGCGACAGCCTGTCCGGCGGGATAGTTGCGTGAGAACCCCATGCTCGGCGCGACGCCCGGTAGTTCCGGAATGCGCAACTGGACGGCCGCGAAGCGGTCCGGATCGAGACCCTCGACTACCTGGACCGGCTGGAACCCCGCAGCGCGCTTGAGGTCGGTCTCGATCCGCACGATCTGTTCGGGCGGCAGACCGAGCAGCTGCTGGAGCAGCGTGAAGACGCGCGGTCTTTCGGCCTCGGGCAGGCGATCAGGTATGATATCGACGCGGAAATCGGTGCGATTGTTGGCGATCGCATGGCCGTAGCGGTCGACGATCCAGCCGCGGCGCGGCGGGATCATCGTCAAATTGACTCGATTGCTTTCGGACAACAGCCGGTAATGCTCGTTCTCGGCCACCGACAGCCATCCCATCCGCGCCGCCAGCGCGAGCGCGACCGCGCCCTGCGCGCCGCCGACCATCAGCGCCCGGCGCGAGAAGCTGTAGCTCTGGGCGGCGTCGGTGGTGAGGCGCGGCGGCCGGCTCAAGCGCGGCCCCGCTTCCGGTCGAGCCAGGCGACCAATCGAGCGACGAAGGGATAGAGCAGCACCGCGGCGATCACCTGAAACAGCAGCAAGGTATCGACATGCGCCGCAAGCGGCGTCGCGATCAAGCGCCCGATGCTGAGGCAGAACGCGATCGCCCCCGACGCCAGCACCCAATCCTGCCAGAAATCGCGCGACATCAGCCGTTGATCGAGCAAGTCGATGATGACGATGCTGAGCGTCCACAGCAGGATCGCGCTTCCCAGCGGCTGTCCGCTGATCAGATCGTCGAAGAAGCCGAACGGAATCGGCGTCCACGCGCGCACCGTCTCGGGCCGCAGCAGTCGCCATGCGAGCAGGATCATGAGCCCGAGCGGCGGCAAGACCGGAAAAGTCGCAACCATGGGAACGATCGTCAGCATCGACCCGAGCACGATCGACGCGGCGGGGATTGCCCATGCGGCCGCAGGAACTGGATCGGGCGCGAACGCGCCACCGGCCTGCTTCACGGCCGCGAGTCTGCGGGAGGCGCCGGGGGCGGTGTCATGAAGGCGCTCAGTACGATCGCGTAATCGAGCGCGTCGGGCGACGCATAGGGTCTGGCCAGCGCGCCATCGCGTGTGCGGCTGGTGACTTGGCCGACCGGCAGGTTGGGCGGGAAGAGTCCGCCGGTGCCCGAGGTCACCAGCACGTCGCCGGGGCCGAATGCCGCATTGCCGAGCGCGATCGGCTTGACGTCGAGCACGCCGTCGCCGCGCCCGGTCGCGAAGCCGGGTGCGCCGTCCCTCGTGCGGCGAACGGGAATGACGCTTTCGGGATCGGTCAGCAGCAATATGCGCGCCGTATCCGGCCCTGCTTCCAGCACGCGACCGACCAATCCATCGGCAGCACGCACCGGCATGCCGGCATGCACCCCCTGAATCAGCCCGGCATAGAGCAACGCGAAGCGCCGCGTACTTCCCGCCGACGAGCTGACCACGCGCGCGGTGGTGACGGTTTCGGTGCCCGGCTCGCGCACTGCGAGCAGCTTCTTGAGGCGGATATTCTCATAAGCGATGGCGCGCGCGCGGATGAGTTGCTGGCGCTCGCCCGCGATTTGCTCCTTCAGCCGGGCATTCTCGCCATGCACGCCGAAAAAGCTGCCGATGGCCGACGGAATGCCGGTGATCCCGCGCCATATGGATCCGACTCCCCAGCTGATCGGCGCAGTAACCTCGGCCGCGCCCGAACGCAGCGCGGAAAAAGCGGGCGGGTCGAACGTCGCCAGCGCGAGCAGGACAGCCCCCACCAGCGCTCCCGCGATCGCGATCACGTAGCCGATGAACAGACCATATTGCGCCCGTCGCGAGAAACCCGGGCGCCGGTTGCGTGGCGGCGCCATCCATCCCCCTTACACTTGATGCGGCCCGGCGGCACCGTATCGGCGGAACCAATCGATCAAGCCGTGTGCAGCACGCCCTTGAACATCGGATCTTCGAGCGCGCGGCCGGTGCCCAGCGCGACGCAGGTCAGCGGGTCTTCGGCAATCGTCACCGGCAGGCCGGTCTCGTCGCGCAGTACTTCGTCGATGCCGTGGAGCAACGCGCCGCCGCCGGTCAAGACGATGCCCTGGTCGACGATGTCCGCTGCCAACTCGGGCGCGGTGTTCTCTAGCGCGATGCGCACGCCCTCGACGATCGTCCCGACCGGCTCGCTCAGTGCTTCGGCGATCTGGCCCTGGTTGATCTGGATTTCCTTGGGCACGCCATTGACCAAGTCGCGACCCTTGATGTGGATCGTCAGACCGATGCCATCGGCAGGCGGCTTGGCGGTGCCGACTTCCTGCTTGATCCGCTCGGCGGTCGCTTCGCCGATCAGCAGATTATGGTTGCGGCGCACGTACGACACGATCGCTTCGTCCATCTTGTCGCCGCCGACGCGAACCGAAGTGGTGTAAGCAAGCCCGCGCAGGCTGAGCACCGCGACTTCGGTGGTGCCGCCGCCGATATCGACCACCATGCTGCCGATCGGCTCGGTCACGGGCATCCCGGCGCCGATCGCCGCCGCCATCGGCTCCTCGATCAGCCACACCTGGCTGGCACCTGCATTCTGCGCGGCGTCGCGGATCGCGCGGCGCTCGACGCTGGTCGATCCGGAGGGGACGCAGATCACGATCTTGGGCCAGCGCATGAAGCGGCGCTGGCCGCCATGCACCTTGCGGATGAAGTGGCTGATCATCTGTTCCGCCACGTCGATATCGGCGATGACGCCATCGCGAAGCGGACGAATCGCCTGGATGCTGTCGGGGGTCTTGCCCATCATCAGCTTGGCGTCGTCGCCGACCGCCTTGACCTTCTTCTGACCGTTGATCGTCTCGACTGCGACCACCGACGGCTCGTTGAGCACCACGCCGCGCCCGCGTAGGTAGACGACGGTGTTCGCCGTCCCCAGATCGATCGCCATGTCGTGCGACATGAGCTTGAAGAAACGCCCGAAGACCATAGTGAAGATACCGCCCGAAAAGGCGCGCAAACCGACGCGCTCAAAGTTTTTGTTCCCCCGCCGCAAAGCCTAGTTCCGGGCTCCGGTTGGTCGGCATTAACGGTCGCGAGAGCCGGCCGCTTGGGCTAGAGTCACACCCATGTCAATACGGCGCCTCCCCGAACATCTGGTCAATCGTATCGCTGCCGGTGAGGTGGTGGAAAGACCCGCCAGCGCGTTGAAGGAACTGGTCGAAAACGCGATCGACGCTGGCGCGACGCGGATTGCGGTGCGGCTGGCGGCGGGCGGGATCGACCTGATCGAGGTGGTCGACGACGGGTGTGGGATGACTCCGTCCGACATGGCGCTGGCGCTCGAGCGGCACGCGACGTCGAAGCTGCCCGACGAAGCGATCGACCAAGTCACCACTTTGGGCTTTCGCGGCGAAGCGCTGCCGTCGATTGCCAGCGTCGCGCGGCTGACGCTCGAAAGCCGGGTCCGCAGGAGCGACGGCTGGCGGCGTGTGATCGACAATGGCGCGTTGGTGGAGGAGGGCCCCGCCGCCTTGCCGCCGGGCACGCGCGTTCGCGTCGAGGGCTTGTTCGACAAGGTGCCCGCGCGGCGCAAGTTCCTGCGCACGCCGCGCGCCGAATATGGTGCGAGCCTCGACATCGTCCGGCGCCTTGCGATGGCGCGCCCTGACATCGCCTTTTCGGTCGAGCATGACGGGCGGCGCAGCCTCGCCACCAGCGCGCCCGAGGATCGCCCGGCGCGCGTCGCCGCGCTGACCGATCGCGCGCTGGCCGACAACAGCGTCGGTGTCGATTGGGAGCGCGACGGCGTGCGGTTGGGCGGGGTAGCGGGGCTGCCGACGTTCAACCGCGGGGTTGCGGACCACCAATATCTATTCGTCAACGGCCGGCCGGTGAAGGACCGGCTGCTGCTCGGCGCGATCCGTGGTGCCTATGCCGAGATGCTGGCGCGTGATCGCCATCCGGTGGTGGCGCTGTTCCTCGATCTTCCCGCCGAGATGGTCGACGTCAACGTCCACCCGGCGAAGACCGAAGTGCGCTTCCGCGAGCCGCAGATGATCCGCGGACTGATCGTCGGCGGATTGCGGCGGGCGATCGAGGAGGCGGGGCACCGTTCGGTGCAGCGGCCGAGTGACGCGGCGCTTGCGGCGTGGCAAGCGGAGCCGCAGGCCCGTCATGCCGGCGAAGGCCAGGATTTCTGGCAGTATTCTGAGCAGCCAGAGATCCCGGCCTTCGCCGGGATGACGCCAGTCATGGAACGGCGCGCCACCTTTTTCTCGCCGCCGCCACAGGCTCGCGCAGAACCCGCTTACGCCCCGCCGCCCGACACCGTCGCCCACCCGCTCGGCGTCGCGCGCGGGCAAGTCGCGAAGACCTATATCGTCGCCGAGGCCGAGGATGGGCTGGTGCTGGTCGACCAGCACGCGGCGCACGAACGCCTGGTGCTCGAACGCATGCGCGCGGCCCTCGCGGGCGGCCGCGTCGCCAGCCAAGCATTGCTGCTGCCCGAAGTGGTCGAGCTCGAAGAGCCCGCTTGCGATCGGCTTGAGGCGCGTTTGCCCGAACTCGCCGAATTCGGCCTTGACCTCGAACGCTTCGGCCCGCGCGCGATGCTCGTCCGCGCGACCCCCGCAATACTAGGGCAGGGGGATTTGATGGGCCTCGTCACCGACCTCGCCGACGAACTCGCCGCGTTCGACGAGGCGCTGGGCCTCAAGGAACGCCTCGATCATGTCGCCGCGACGATGGCGTGTCACGGCTCCGTCCGCGCCGGCCGCGTGCTGTCGGTCGCCGAGATGAACGCGCTGCTCCGCGAAATGGAAGTCACGCCACGCTCGGGCCAGTGCAACCATGGCCGACCGACTTGGGTGAAGCTCGCGCACAGCGACATCGAAAAATTGTTCGGGAGGAAGTGAGCGGAGTCCCGAGCCTTTCGAAAGTTCCAGCCTATCGCGAAAATATAACCGTTCACCATTTGGAAACTTTGTCGGCGCCGCGCATTCTTAGCGGTCAAGGTCATCACGACCCGTTGGAAATTGCCGTGAACAAGGTCATGCCAGTCGTCTTCGCCCTGATCCCGCTCGCCGCCGTGCTCGGAGCTTGTGTTTCGACGTTCTGATCTCCCCAGTCAGGACGTCGCGGCCTCTTCCCCCCGAAGAGGGTCGCTACGGAAAAGGGCCGCCCGGATATCCGGACGGCCCTTTTCTTTGCCTGCAACGTGTAGAGCCGATCAGCCTCCAGCGGCTTCCCCGGCTTCGGGCGCATCCGCCACCACCCGGACCTCGGCGGTCGCGCCGGGCTCGGCATTGGGGTCGAAGTCCTCGGTAAAGCCGGCGACGTCGCGGCCTTCCTCGAACATCTGCGCCATGACGTCGACGCCCTGCGACTGCATCTCGGCCTCTTCGGGCGAGCGAGCGACGTTGACCTTGACGGTCACCGACACTTCGGGGTGCAGCTGCACGCGCACGTCGTACACGCCGATCGCCTTGATCGGCTTGTCGAGCACGATCTGGCTCTTGGCGACCTTGTGGCCGTCGGCCTCGAGCGCTTCGACCAGATCGCGAACCGCGACCGAGCCGTACAGCTGCCCGGTGTTCGACGCCTGACGGATCAGCGTCACCGAGACGTCGCTGTACGACTTGGCGTCCTTTTCGGCGTCCGAGCGGCGCGAGGCGTTGTCGGCCTCGATCTTCGCGCGGTTGGTTTCGAAGACCTTGCGGTTCGCTTCGTTGGCGCGGAGCGCCTTCTTGTTGGGCAGAAGGAAGTTGCGGGCGAACCCGTCCTTGACCTTCACGACATCGCCGATGGCGCCGAGCTTCTCGACGCGTTCCAGCAGAATGACATCCATCGTGTCTGCTCCTTACTTCACGAGGTAGGGCAGCAGGCCCAGATGACGCGCGCGCTTGATCGCCTGGGCGAGCTCGCGCTGCTTCTTCGCGCTCACCGACGTGATGCGCGAGGGGACGATCTTGCCACGTTCGGAGACGAAGCCCTGCAGCAGCCGGACATCCTTATAGTCGATCCGGGGCGCATCCTTGGCGGAAAACGGGCAGCTCTTGCGGCGGCGGAAAAAGGGTCGTGCCATGATTGTCTATCCTTATTCGCTATCGAAGCCGCCGCGGGGACCGCGGTCACGGTCGGGACGATCGCCCCGGTCACGGCCGCGCTCGCGGTCGCGCTCACCCTTGCGCATCATCACGGTCGGGCCGTTCTCATGCGCGTCGACCTTGACGGTCATGTAGCGGATCACGTCCTCGTTGATCTGGGTCTGGCGCTCCAGCTCGGCGACGACCGAACCCGGCGCGTCGATCTCAAGCATCACGTAATGCGCCTTGCGATTCTTCGCGATGCGATAGGCTAGGCTGCGCAGACCCCAGGTCTCGGTCTTGACGACCTTGCCCTGATTGTCCTCGACGATCTTGGTGGCGGCTTCCGCCAGCGCGTCCACTTGCGCCTGTGCCAGATCCTGGCGCGCAAGGAACACGTGCTCGTAAAGAGCCATGTGCATATTCTCTCTGTTGGCCGATCGCTGACGCCGCACCGTGCGACACCCCTCCGGCTATCGTTCTGGGTATCCGGACACAGCCGGAAGCGGGGCCTTTGGCGGAAGCGTGCAAAAAAGGCAAGCCCGTCGCGCACGACGGGCCACGCTCTTGGTGTGTGTTGGTAGAGGGACTAGCGGACTAGTGCCTCAGCCATCCGTAAATGCTTGCGCAGGTCGGGCAGGGTGGCGCGCGCCAAGGCCGCCGTCCCACGCGTACCGGTCCGCGCCTGGTCTTCGAACTCGGCGATGTCCTTACGATGATCGTCGACCATATAGCGCGCGAATTCGCGGTCGAACGCTGGCCCCGACATGCGTTGGAGTTTGCGGTACTCGGTCCGCGCTTCGGGCATCATGTCCGACGGGATCGCGACACGATCGCGGCGGGCGAGTGCTACCGCATCCATCTTCGCCTTGGCGTGATCGGCACGAAGCGTGCGGCCGAACGTACGGGTTCCAGCCGAATCGCCGCGCGTCGCCGCTAGCGCCCCTAGCGTCATCTCCGAATTGTCGCCCTGAATCGCGTCGTGCAGAAAGGACGATGGCGTCTTTGCATTGGCGGGGGTTGCCAGCAGCGCAACCGGCGCGACGAGGAACAGTAAGGCCTTCATGACTCGGCTCCTGAGGATTGGGACTCCGGAACACGCGGAACCGGTTTGCGGTTCCTCGACCAGGCTAGTCCCGCACAGAAAAAGGGCGGCGAGCCCAAGCTCGCCGCCCTCTCATCTTTCAGGCCGAAGCCTTAGTTGAACGCGCCCGACAGGACCGCGCCGATCAGGCCGCCGGTGATCGCGACGAGCACCGCATCGTTGCCCGACCGCACCCAATGATAGCCGCGGGGCGGCGCATAGAGGCGACGGCCGCGATATTGCTGCCAGTTGTTCACCACCTGGTAGTTCTGGGCGTAGCGCGCATCGAAGCGCTGGCCACGGTTCCACCGGCGATAGTTCTGCGCCGGCGCGCGAACCGTTCGCCCGGTGACGACAGTGCGGCCGTTGGGCCTGACTTTGACCTTGGTCACGTGGCGCTGCGGCGCAGCCGAGGCAGGAGCGATCGCGATAGGGCTCGCGAGCATCGCAGCGGCGACGGCACCGAGGACAAACTTCTTCATGACAACCTCCATTTCGAACGACGTCGTGTTTGGCGTCGAAGAGCAATTTGGGGACCAGGTGTCGCGGGTGTTTCGCACCGCTACGGCGAATTGGTCGCGAGCTGTCGCAAAAGATGCCCGCAACTGAACAGGAGTTCAGAAAAGGGCGGAATCCTGCGGATCTGCGCTATCGTCTTGCGTGCGCGCGCGGCGCTTTCTACTGCCGCGAACCAAGAGGAGAGATCATGCGCGCTTTCATTTTCCCGGGGCAGGGCAGCCAGGCGATCGGCATGGGCCACGCGCTGAACGCCGCAAGCCCGGCAGCGCGCGCCGTGTTCCAGGAGGTCGACGAGGCGCTCGGGCAGCATCTGTCGAAGCTGATGTTCGAGGGACCGGCGGACGAGCTGATTCTGACCGCCAACGCTCAGCCGGCAATCATGGCGAACGCGATTGCGACGCTGCGTGTGCTCGAAAAGGAGGGCGGCATCCGCCTGGCCGACAAGGCCGATTACGTCGCCGGCCATTCGCTCGGCGAATATACTGCGTTGTGCGCGGCAGGCGCGTTTGATCTTGCGACCACCGCGCGATTGCTGCGTCTTCGCGGCGAGGTGATGCAGGCGGCGGTGCCGGTTGGCGTAGGTGCGATGGCGGCATTGCTCGGCGCCGATCTCGCCACCGCGCGCGAGATCGCCGACGCGGCGGCGGAGGGCGAGGTCTGCACCGTCGCCAACGATAATGATCCGTCGCAAGTCGTGATTTCGGGTGCCAAGGCCGCGATCGACCGCGCCATCGCGATCGCTAAGGACTATGGCGCCAAGCGCGCGATCGCGTTGCCGGTCTCGGCCCCATTCCATTGCCCGATGATGCAACCCGCCGCCGACGCGATGGCAGAGGCGCTCCGCGAAGCACGGATCGATGCGCCTTTGGTGCCGGTCTTCGCCAACGTCACCGCGAGTCCGGTCAGCGACCCCGACACGATCCGCCAAAAACTGGTCGAGCAGGTCACCGGAATGGTGCGCTGGCGCGAATCGGTGCTGGCGATGAGCGAGGCCGGAGTCGATTGCTTCGTCGAGTTCGGCGGCAAGGTCCTCGCGCCGATGGTCAAGCGCACCGCGCCCGACGTCGATGCCATCAGCGTAATCTCGATGGAGGACATCGAAGCGCTGGCGAAGAGCCTTTAGGTGCGCACGCTTTTCCTCGCGCTGGCACTGTTGATGCCAACATCGGCCGGGGCGCGCGCGGAAATTCCGATCCACGAGGTCGATCTCCGGAGCGGCGCGAGGCGCTATGCCGTCACGCTGACGATCGACGGCAAGCCAGTCGAAGTCGGGCTGGACACGGGGTCGGTCGGGCTCCGCGTGCTGCCGCGCGCGTTGGGCGATGCCGCTCGCGCGGCGAAGGGCGGACGTATTTCGTATTCCTATGGCGCCGGAACCCAATTCGACGGCGCCGCGATTAAGGTCGCGATCAGCGCCGGTGGAATATCCGCCCCCATCACGATCATGCGGATTGATCGGATCGGCTGTAACAGACAGAAGCCGAATTGTGCCGCAGGGCGGTCCGATCCCACGACCTTCGGGATCCAGGGTGACGGCGTTGCCGGGCAGGGATTTGCGGCGATCCTTGGAATCCGGCTCCAGCACGACGCCATCGAAAACCCGTTCCGCCTGCTCGGTGTGAAGCGCTGGTTGGTCGAACTGCCGCGCCCCGGCGACGCGGCAGGGCGGCTGGTTCTCGACCCCGACGACAGCGAGATCGCGAATTACCAGCGCATCGCCCTGGACGATTATGGAAGAACGGCTGGATGCCTGGTCGGCCCACCGCCGCTCAAGGTTTGCGGGCCCGCATTCTTCGATAGCGGTGCACCAGGGCTTCGCATCTTCGGCGACGTTCAACCGCAACGCTGGCCGGATGGTACCCCGATCCAGATCGCCGTGGGCGACGGCAAGGCACTCGCCACGATGGATGTGATTGCCGGGCGCCGCGATCAAGCCAGCGGCATCTTCTACGAACCGACGCCGGCGGTGCCGCAAGTGCGCCTCTCGCTCGGCTTGGCCCCTTATTTTCACTGGTCGGTGCTGTACGATGCCGACCGCAAACAGATCGGGCTCAGGCCGCGTTGACTGGAGTAAGAGAGATGTTCGACCTGACTGGCATGACCGCTTTGGTGACCGGGGCATCGGGGGGCATCGGCTCTGCGATTGCCGAGGCTTTGGCAGGGCAGGGCGCGCGCCTTGCGGTGTCGGGATCCAACGTCGAAAAACTCGAGGCATATCGCGCGTCGCTCGGCGGCGATCACGTCGCGCTGCCATGCAACCTGTCCGATGGCGCCGCGGTCGACGCACTGGTTCCGTCGGCGGTGGAGGCGTTGGACGGCAGACTCGATATCCTCGTCAACAATGCTGGCGTTACGCGCGACAACCTGGCGATGCGGATGAAGGACGAAGAGTGGGATGAGGTGATCCGAGTCAATCTCGAGGCCGCATTCCGCCTGATCCGCGCCGCTGCGCGGCCGATGATGAAGGCGCGGTTCGGCCGCATCATCTCGATCACCAGCGTGGTCGGCGCGACTGGTAACCCGGGACAGGCGAACTATGCCGCATCGAAGGCGGGGCTGGTCGGCATGTCGAAGGCGCTGGCGCAGGAGCTCGCCAGCCGCAACATCACCGTCAATTGCGTCGCCCCCGGCTTCATCCGATCGGCGATGACCGATGTGCTGCCCGAAGCCCAGAGGACCGCACTGTTGTCGCGGATTCCGGCGGGCGATCTCGGCACCGGCGAGGACATCGGCGCGGCGGTCGTCTATCTCGCCAGTAAGGAGGCGGGATACGTCACCGGCCAGACCTTGCACGTCAACGGCGGAATGGCGATGCTGTGAGAATGAGATTCGTGGAGGGAAATATGGTAGGTCGGTGGTCAATCGTTGCGGCGGGCGTTGTGATGCTTGCCGCGAGCCCTGCGGCGGCGCAGCGGATGGGGCCCGATTACAGCCAGCGGGGCCTGCCGGGCGGTAGTGATACCGCATCCGGAGGCGGCGATTTGGCGGGCAAGGATATGCGCCCTGTCGGCTGCATCTATCAATTCTCGCACCGCATTCCCCGGCCCGACATCCTCGACCTGATCAAGAACGGCTATGCTGCGAAAACCAGCAAGCAGAAGGAGACGTTTCAGCTGATCGGCGAGACGATCGCGGCGTGCCGCGCCGGCAACGGCTGGAGTCCGAAACGGCAGGACATAGCGCTGCGGTTCTTCTCCGCCCGAATCCTCACCGACGACGCGCTCTACCAGGGGCGCGACCTCGGCCTGACCGGCGGTGTTGTCCGTGCGCTCTACGCCGGGCTCGATGCGGACTCGAAGGCGGCGTTCGCAACGGGTCGCGTCGACGATGCCCATCTTGCCGCCGCGATGGCGCAACTCAAGGCGGCTGGGCTGGATCCGGAGTCGCTGACCGCCGAGCAGCGCGAGAGGCTGGCGCCGCTGGTCGCGCAAGCGTTGTGGGGGATGCATCAGCAGACCGTCGACGCCGCACAATACAAAGCCGGTTGAACATGATGCCAAGGGCCGCCCTCGTGCTGTGTGTGGCGTCCGCGCTCGGCGCATCTGACTTCACCCCCGCACGGGCGGCCGATCTCTCGACGCTTGGCTGCATAGAGGCGAAACTGGGGCCGGTTGCAATGCAGCGGATCGGCGAAGGCGTCGTCATGGCTGCCGACAAGGGCATCGACCCATCACGTTCGCTCGACGCGGACCGCGAGGCGTTGCTCGCCGCGCGGCAGGCGTGCCGCGTTGCCGGCAATTGGTCGCCCGACGCGGTGCAAGTCGCAACGTCTTACACGCAGGGCCGCGCCACCAAATTGGGTGCCGAATCGGCGCTCCGCCGCGACGGTCTCGATCCCGTGAAGTTGTCGACCGTTTATGCCGCATTGCCGGTGCAGGATCGCAGCAGCTTGATCGCCAAGGCGTCACCGGGTGCAATCAAGGTTATCACCGCCGTGGCCAGGCAGGCCACCGCGCGGCGCCATGTCCTGCTCTATCTCGCGGCGCTCGCGGGACTCGAATTCTATCCTGCCGAGTTCGCCGCGGCTTGACGCCGACACTTGCGCGGGCACCAACCCCGTTCTAGGTGCGTTCAGGAAACATCGGGGCCTGCCCCAAGCAATAGAGGGAAGCGACGAATGAGCGATACTGCCGACCGGGTGAAGAAGATCGTGGTCGAGCACCTGGGCGTCGAAGCCAGCGCGGTGACGCCCGAGGCGAGCTTCATCGACGATCTCGGTGCCGACAGCCTCGACATCGTCGAGCTGGTGATGGCGTTCGAGGAGGAGTTCGGGGTCGAGATTCCGGACGACGCCGCGGAGAAGATCACCACCGTCAACGACGCGATCACCTATATCGACGCGAACCAGGGCTGAGCCCGTCCGTGGCGCGCGCCGCGGAAAACGAGTAACGAACGGCTCCCCGTCCCGGGTCATCCAGGGCGGGGGGCCGTTTCGCTTTGACGAACTTGATTGGAGAAGACGATGCGGCGCGTAGTCGTGACCGGCCTGGGCCTGGTGACCCCGCTCGGCGGGGATGTCGAGACGACCTGGAAGAACATCATCGCCGGCAAATCGGGCGCGGGCACGATCACGCGCTTCGACGCGACCGATTTCCAGAGCAACTATGCGTGCGAAGTGAAGCCGGCCGATCATGAATATGGCTTCGATCCCAACAAGCGCGTCGACCACAAGGTCCAGCGGCAGGTCGATCCGTTCATCGTCTATGGCATCGACGCCGCGGGTCAGGCGATCGAGGAGGCCGGCTTGCTCGACATGAGCGAGGAAGAGCGCTTTCGGGCGGGCTGTTCCATTGGGTCGGGAATCGGCGGACTGCCGGGAATTGAAAGCGAGTCGCTGGTGCTCGCGGAGAAGGGGCCGAAACGAGTCTCTCCGCATTTCGTCCATGGCCGGCTGATCAACCTCATCTCGGGGCAGGTCTCGATCAAATATGGCTTGATGGGTCCGAACCACGCGGTGGTCACCGCTTGCTCGACTGGCGCACATTCGATCGGCGACGCCGCCGCGATGATCGCGCGCGACGATGCCGATGTCATGCTCGCGGGCGGCTCGGAAGGGGCGATCTGCCCGATCGGGATCGCCGGCTTCGGCCAGGCACGCGCGCTGTCGACGGGGTTCCGCGACGAGCCGTGGCGTGCGAGCCGGCCCTGGGATCAGGATCGCGATGGTTTCGTGATGGGCGAGGGCGCGGGTGTCGTTGTGCTCGAGGAATATGAGCGTGCCAAGGCGCGCGGCGCGAAAATCTATGCCGAGGTGCTCGGATATGGCCTGTCCGGTGATGCCTATCACGTGACCGCGCCGCACCCCGAAGGATCGGGAGCGTTCCGGTCGATGGAGATGGCAGTCCGCAAGTCCGGGCTGAGTCTTGCCGATATCGATTACGTTAATGCGCACGGCACCTCGACCCCGCTCGGCGACGAGCTTGAACTCGGCGCGGTGCGGCGGCTGTTCGGCGACCATCTCGGCAGCATGTCGATGTCGTCGACCAAGTCGGCGATCGGGCATCTGCTTGGCGGCGCGGGCGCGGTCGAATCGATCTTCTGCATCCTCGCGATGCGCGACCAGATCGTGCCGCCGACACTCAACCTCGACAATCCGAGCGAGAATTGCGCGGGCGTCGACCTCGTCCCGCACACGGCGAAGAAGCGTGAGGTGCGCGCGGTGCTCAACAACTCTTTCGGCTTCGGCGGCACCAATGCCAGCCTGGTGATGAAGGCGATCTGACGCGCCATGCGCCGCTTCGGCTGTCTCGGGCTGGTCGCGGCGCTGGTGCTCATCGGCACCGCGTTCTGGGCGATCCACGATTGGCGCGGCGCAGGGCCGGCGGCGAAGGATATCACCATCGTCGTCGCGCCCGGCAGCAGCCTGGCCAAGGCGGCGGAGCGGTTGGAGGCGGCAGGCGCGATCCGCTCCGCAAGGCGCTTCACCTTATTCGCCAAGTTCTTAGGTAGCGGCGCCGGCATCAAGGCGGGCGAGTATCGCATCCTCGCGCATGTCAGCCAGGCGAGAATCCTGCAACTGCTCCAGACCGGCAAGACCATGCAGCGGCTGGTGACGATTCCCGAAGGCATGCCGTCGATCATGGCGCAGGAGCGGATTACGGCCGCGCCCGAGCTGACCGGGAGCATCGGGCGCCCGGAGGAAGGCTCGCTGCTGCCCGACAGCTACAGCTACGAAAGCGGCGCGACTCGGCGGTCGATCGTGGACCGCATGCAGCGCGCGATGACGGCCTACCTTGCCAAGGCCTGGGCTGCGCGCGATCCAGGATTGGCGGTCAAAACGCCCGAGGAAGCGCTGATCCTGGCCTCGATCGTCGAGAAGGAAACAGCGAAGGCAAGTGAGCGGACGACGGTCGCGGCGGTTTATTCGAACAGGTTGAAGCAGGGAATTCCTCTGGGTGCGGATCCAACTACGATCTATCCGATCACGCTCGGCAAGCCGCTCGGCCGTCGTATTCTGCGTTCGGAGCTTGAGGCGAAGAACGATTGGAACACCTATAAGATGACGGGCCTGCCGAAGACCCCCATTGCCAATCCCGGCCGCGCAAGCATCGACGCCGTGCTTCACCCGGCGCACAGCGCGGCACTCTATTTCGTTGCCGATGGAACGGGCGGCCACGTCTTCGCCAATACCTATGAGCAGCATCAGGCGAACGTCGCCAAATGGTACGCCATCCGCCGCGCGCGGGGGGAGATGTAAATTCTACGCTTGCCGCGAATATTGGCGCGCGAAGGCAGCGGCGGCGCCGTAGAGACCGGGCTGCGGATGCGTGATCAGCTTGACCGGAATGTCCGCCATCATCTGCCGGAACCGCCCCTTGGCGGTGAAGCGCTCCGCGAAGCCCGATCGCGCGAAATGGGCCTTGAGCTTGAGACCGAGCCCGCCCGCGAGGACGACCTCCTTCGCGCCCTGCATCAGCGCGAGGTCGCCGGCGAATGCACCCAGCGCGAGCACGAAACGGTCGAGCGCGGCGATCGCCAAGCTCTCCGATCCTTCGAATGCCAGTTGCCAGATCGCCTTGTCGTCAAGGTGGCGTACCGCCTTGCCCTCGATCTCGGCGAGCGTTTCGTAGATCGCGACAATCGCCGGCCCCGCGCAAACGCGCTCTGCCGAGACGCGCGTGAACGTCTTGCGCAGCCGCTTGAGCATCGCATCCTCGAACGAGTCCAGCGGAGCGAAATCGACGTGGCCGCCCTCGGTGGCAAGGACGTGGTAGGTTCCGCCCGCATGGAGCACCGCGGCGACGCCCAACCCGGTGCCGGGCCCGCAGATCGAGGTTACGCCATCGCGCGCGAGTGGCCGGTCGGGGCCGCAAATGTGGAGGAAGTCCGCGTCGGGCAATTGCGCGACCGCGTGCGCGATCGCACCGAAATCATTGACGATGACATAGGTGTCGGCGCCGAGCCGCTCGGGGATCAGCGCCGGGCGGACGATCCACGGATTGTTGGTCAGCTTGATGACCTCGCCTCCGACCGGCGAGGCGACCGCGATCGCCGCCGCCTTCGGCAACTGCCGCCCCAGCCGCCTGCCGAAATCCTGCCACGCAGTCTGCAGGCTGGCATGTTCGGCGGTATTCTGCGTGATCGCCTGGCCGAGCGACACCACCTTGCCGTCCGCCACCTCGGCGATCGCGAAGCGGGCGTGGGTGCCGCCGATGTCGACCGCGACGACTTCCATCCTCGCTATGGCGCCCAATGGATATCGACCGGCAGCTCGGTGTCCGCCAGCACGCGCCCAATCGGATAGGTCGATCCGGCGCCTTGTGCGATCGCATCCTCGATCACTTGGCGTTTGGCCGCACCCGTCACCGCGATAATCACCGCCGCCGACGACACGATCGCGGCTCGGCTCAACGTCACGCGCGGGACGGGGGCGTCGTTCGGCATCGGTTCGGGCATCACGCCGAGCGCGCGGCGTTCCTTGGGGCCGTTGAGCGCCTCGTCAAAGTCCGGACCGGGAAAGATCGAGGCGGTATGCCCATCGGCGCCGACGCCAAGCAAGCAAAGGTCGAGCGGCCAGTGCAGATCCTGCATCAAAGCGTCGGCCGATCGGCCAGCCGCTTTGTAATCGGGCGTCGCGGTGGGGACGATCGGCATTACCCGCGCACCCTTGGGCAGGAACGCCTTCGCCAGCGCAGTCACGTTCGACAGCGGATCGCCCAACGGGACAATACGCTCGTCGCCAGGGATGATCGTGACTCGCTTCCAGTCGAGCTTGGTCTCGCTCAATTTTGCGTAGATCGGAAGCGGCGTCTTGCCGCCCGCGAGCGCGATCACCGCGCCGCCGCGCGCGTCGATCGCGCTTTCGATGATGAACTGGACGTCGCCGGCGACGGCATCCGCCATCTCCTCTGCGTCGTCATACTCCCACCATTCGATCTCTTCGTTCATCGCCATTTCGTGTTCTCTCATTCGTCATGCCGAATGTGATCGGCAACCCGCTTCCCAACGCAGCAAGCGTGACCCCGGGTCAAGCCCGGGCACCGTGGTTAGTCGTCCTGCCAAGTCACGCCGTCGCGCTCGGTCAGCGCGATCGAGGTGGAGGGCCCCCAGCTGCCCGAAGCATAGCTCTTCGGCTTGGTGTCGTTCGCCGCCCAGCCCGCGCGAATTGCGTCGGTCCAGGTCCATTGCGCTTCAACCTCGTCGCGCCGCACGAACAAGGTCTGGTCGCCCTCGATCAGGTCGAGCAGCAGCCGCTCGTATGCAATGCGGCGGCGCGTGCCCGCGAATTCGGCGTCGAGGCTGAGGTTCAACGGCACCTCGCGCAGCTGTACGCCCTCGCGATCGAGTCCCGGCTCCTTCGCCATCACCAGCATTTGGATATATTCCTCGGGCTGGAGGCGGATCACCAAGGTGTTGGGCTGGAGCAGCCCGCCGCGGCCAGTGAACATCGAATGCGGCACCGGCTTGAACTGGATCGCGATCTCGCTGTGGCGCACCGCCATGCGCTTGCCGGTGCGCAGGTAGAACGGGACGCCCTGCCAGCGCCAATTCTCTATCTGTGCTTTGATTGCGACGAAGGTCTCGGTGTTCGATGGCTTGCCGAGCTCGTCGAGGTACGACTTGACGATCTTCCCGTCGACCGCACCCGGTCCATACTGGCCGGTCACGGTCAGATGCGGCACTTCCTCGGGGGTCATGATGTGCAAGCTGCGGAAGACTTTGGCCTTTTCGTCGCGGATCGCATCCTTGTCGTATCGCGCGGGCGGCTCCATTGCGATCAGCGCCAGGCATTGCAGGATGTGGTTGGTAACCATGTCGCGCAACGCGCCCGCGCCGTCATAATAACCCGCGCGATCCTCCAGCCCGACCGTTTCGGCGACGGTGATCTGGACGTTGTCGATGCCTTGGGCGTTCCACACCGGCTCGAAGAACGAATTGCCGAAGCGCAGCGCGAGGATGTTCTGGACGGTTTCCTTGCCGAGATAATGGTCGAACCGATAGATGCGGTCTTCCGGAAACACCGAGGCGACGGCGTCGTTGATCTCGCGACTCGAGGCGAGATCGTAGCCGAGCGGCTTTTCGAGACCGATGCGGACGTTGCCATGCGTGAACCCCGCTTTGTCGAGCCCCTTGATGGTCGGCTCGAACAGGCTCGGCGCGGTAGACAGGAAGATCGCCATGCCTTTCGACGTGTCGCCGAGCTCGTCGGCCAGCCGGGAGAAATGATCGGTCTTGGTCACGTCGAGCGTCTGGTAGTTGAGCCGCTTCAGGAACGCGGCGATCTTGTCCTTGTCCTTGCGATCGTCGGGCAGATATTGCTCAAGCGCGCCCTTGGCCAACTTGCGGAACGCGTCGTCGCTCATCGGCGTGCGCGCAGCCCCGGTGATCGTCATGTCCTCCGGCAGCAGCCCGTCCTCGTCGAGCCCATAGAGCGACGGCAGCAGCATGCGCTGCGCCAAGTCGCCGGTCGCGCCGAACAGCAACAATTTGTCGAGCGGCTGGCGCGTCTGCATGCGAAACTCCAAATCGTGAAAGCGTTAAGTCTAAAGGGTCAGCCCCGCGACCGGATCGAACCCGGCCATGATGTTGAGGTTCTGCACCGCTGCGCCCGCCGCGCCCTTGCCGAGATTGTCGAGCGTCGCGATCAGCCGCGCCTGACCAGTCTCGTCATTGCCGCAAACGCGCAACGTCAGGCGATCGGTTCCGGCGTCGTCCTCGATCCGCACGAATGGATCGTCGCCCGATGCCAGGTGGATCAGTGGCGAATCGCGATAGGCATCGCCTAGCGTCGTCTCGATCTGCGCGAGCGTCGGTTTGCGTGGGAGGGCGTGGAGCGGCAACGGCACCTCGACGATCATCCCGCGATAGGTGTCGACCACGCCCGGCTGAAAGATCGGAAAATGCTCGATCCGCGCGTGGCGGCGCATTTCCGCGACGTGCTTGTGCGCAAGCCCGAGCGCGTACAGCCGCCCGCGTGTCTTGGCCTCGCCGCTCTCGAACTCGGCGATCATGCTCTTGCCGCCGCCCGAATAGCCCGACAGCGCGTTGACGCTGAGCGGCCAGTCGACCGGGATATACCCCGCGCGGACGAGCGGGCGAACCAAGGCGAGGAAGCCGGTCGGGTAGCAGCCTGGGTTGCTGACTCGAACTGCGGAGGCGATTGCGGCCTGCTGCGCGGGCTCGAGCTCGGCGAATCCGTAGATCCATCCCTCGGCGACACGGTGCGCGGTCGATGCGTCGATCACGCGTGGCGTGTCGGAGCGGATCATCGCGACGGCTTCGCGCGCGGCTTCGTCGGGGAGACAGAGGATCACGAAATCGGCGTCGTTGAGTGCCTGTTCGCGCGCTGCCCGGTCCTTGCGGCGTGCTTCGTCCAGCACCACCAGCGAAACATCGGCGCGGCCGCTAAGCCGCTCGGCGATCTCCAGCCCCGTGGTGCCATGTCCCCCGTCGATGAAGACGCTGACGCTCACGCCAGCCGGTCCAGCGCGTCCCGAGCGACATAGCCAGCCAGTCGCCGATCGGGCGCCACGCCCCAGGCGACCTCACGCAGCACTTCAAGGCATTCGAAGGTTTCGCCTGCCTTCAACTCGGCCAGCGTTTCGGATTGGAGCGAGGACTGCGCGTGGAGCGAGACGCCGCGAGTCACGGTGCACGGCATCGGCGCGGCATAATGCGGGGCGAACACGTATTCGGCCAGGCGGACGTCGGCGAGATCGGGGCGAACGGCATTGTGGAGCGGATCGATCGCGATCGACTGTCCGGTCAGCGCGAAACTCTTACGCGGTGGCTCGACGGGCGCGGGACGACTCGCCTTCTCCCACAAATTGTCCGAATTCTTCAAGAAAACCTGCCCCTTCGGTCGTTCGCGCAACGAAGATATTGCGTTTATCGGTATCGTCGCGCTGGCGGCGCAGATAGCCGAGGCCGCCCAACCTGTTCAAGGCGCGCGTGACGACAGGCTTAGACACATTGAGCGCGCGCGCCAGCCCGCGGACGGTGTGCGGTCCCGGGCTGAGATAGACGACCATCAGCAGCGCCATCTGGCGGTTGGTCAAATCCGGCTCCCCCGACCGGACATAATCGACCAGCGTGTTCATCCATCGCGTGAGCGGCTGGGTGTTGAAGGTAGCGGCGACATTCATGGCCATGCTCGCATCGGCTTATTCAAAAAGGGCGGGATCGGTGCCGTAACAACGTGCGCGAGTGCTGCTTGGTTTCAGTCGTATGACGAAATGTCGCGTAAACCATGTTCACCGAGCGCTGGAATGCGGGGCCATCGCCGGTTGATCGGGCGCGCCCGCTCGCCTATGTGCCCGCTTTCGCCATTACAGGTCCGTTCCGTTCCATGCTGTTCAGCTTCCTGCTCGTCGTCCATTTCTTTATCGCGCTCGCGCTCGTCACGGTGATCCTGATGCAGCGGTCGGAGGGCGGTGGACTGACCGGCGGCGGCAGCCCGGCGGGGCTGATGTCGGCGCGTGGCGCTTCGGACTTCCTGACTCGATCGACCGCGATCCTGGCGACGGGCTTCGTATTGCTGTCGATCGCGCTGGCGGTGCTGGCGGCGACGCGGCACTCGACCTCGGTCGATACCTCGCTCAACCGCGCCGCTCCCGTCACCGCTCCCGCCGCGGGCCAGCCCGTTCCGAATACCGGTGGCGCGTTCGGTGGTGATGCCGCCAACGCGGCGGCGGGGATCGGCGGCAACCTGAACTTCCCTGGCACGCTGGCCCCGGGCGACAACGTCGCCGCGCCGCAGACCAACAAGGCCAAGCCGACCAAGTAATCTGAGCCGCTTGTCCGTCGCGTCGGCAGATTTTTGTCGGCGCGACGGATTCGCGCGCTTGCCGTTCGTGCCCAAATCAAGCTAGGCGTTTTCTCCCATGGCGCGGTTCATATTTATTACCGGCGGCGTGGTGTCCTCGCTTGGCAAGGGTTTGATGGCAGCCTCGCTGGCCGCCCTCCTGCAAGCACGCGGCTATCGCGTCCGCATCCGGAAGTTCGATCCGTATCTCAACGTCGATCCCGGCACGATGAGCCCGTATCAGCACGGTGAGGTCTACGTCACCGACGACGGCGCCGAGACCGACCTCGACCTCGGCCATTACGAGCGCTTCACTGGTGTCGTGGCGCGGCAATCCGATAACGTCACGAGCGGGCGGATCTACCAGCAGATCATCCAGCGCGAGCGGCGGGGTGACTATCTCGGCGCGACCGTTCAGGTCATCCCGCACGTCACCGACGCGATCAAGGCGTTCGCGCTGACCGAGACCGACGACCTCGACTTCGTGCTGTGCGAGATCGGGGGGACCGTCGGCGACATCGAATCGCTGCCGTTCATCGAAGCGATCCGCCAGATCCGCAACGATCTCGGCCGCGGAAATTCGGTCAGCGTACATGTAACGCTAGTGCCGTTCATCGCTGCCGCGGGCGAATTGAAGACCAAGCCGACCCAGCATTCGGTCCGCGAACTCGCGGCCCTCGGCGTCCAGCCCGACGTGTTGGTCTGCCGCTGCGAACAACCGCTCCCGGCGAGCGAGCGCGCCAAGATCGCGTTGTTCTGCAACGTCCCCAAGGAAGCGGTGATCCCCGCCCTCGACGCCAGGAGCATCTATGCGGTGCCCGAGCAGTACCACGGCGAGGGCCTCGACACCGCGGTGCTCACCGCATTCGGCATCGTGCCGGGGAGCGCGCCCGATCTGTCGCGTTGGACCGACATCACCGATCGCCTTACCAATCCCGAGGGCGAAGTGACGATCGGCGTGGTCGGCAAATATGTCGGGCTGCAGGACGCGTACAAGTCGCTCAACGAGGCGCTCGTGCACGGCGGTATCGCCAATCGCGTCAAGGTCAACGTCCGCTGGATCGACGCCGAACTGTTCGAGCACGCCGACAGCGACATCGCCGCCCAGCTGGAGCCGTGCCACGCGATCCTCGTCCCAGGCGCGTTCGGCGAGCGTGGCGCGGAGGGCAAGATCGCCAGCGTCAAGTTCGCGCGCGAGCGTCACGTGCCCTATTTCGGCATCTGCTTCGGGATGCAGATGGCGTGCATCGAGGGCGCACGGAACCTAGCGGGGATCGCCAAGGCGAGCTCGACGGAGTTCGGCCCGACCGACGAGCCGGTGGTCGGCATCATCACCGAATGGATGTCGGCCGAAGGCGTGCAGAAGCGCGAGGCGGGCGGAGATCTGGGCGGCACGATGCGGCTCGGCGCCTATCCGGCCAAGCTCGACGGCAACAGCGTCGTGTCTTCGATCTACAGCGCGACCGACATCAGCGAACGCCATCGCCACCGTTACGAGGTCAACACCGGCTATCGCGACGCTTTGGAGAACGGCGGACTGGTGTTCAGCGGCATGTCGCCCGACGGCATGCTCCCCGAGATCGTCGAGCGCCCCGACCATCCCTGGTTCGTCGGCGTTCAGTTCCACCCGGAACTCAAATCGAAGCCGTTCGACCCGCACCCCTTGTTCGCGAGCTTCATTGCGGCGGCGGTGCGGCAGAGCCGGCTGGTCTAGTTTTCCGTGGCGAAGCTGAAGGTGTTCCGCACGCCGATCGGCTTCCACGACGCCTATGTCGCCGCGCCGAGCCGTAAGGCGGCGCTGGAGGCGTGGGGCAGCGACAAGAATCTGTTCGCCCGCGGAATGGCCGAGGTTGTGACCGATCCCGCGCTGACCAAGGAGCCGCTCGCCGAACCTGGCAAGGTCATCAAGCGATCACGTGGCTCCGACGAGGAGCAACTCGCCGCGCTCGGACCGAGCAAAGGCGCCGGCGCCAAGAAAACCAAGCCTGCCAAACCTGCGGCGCCGCGGCCGAGCCGTGAACCGCTCGATGCGGCCGAGGCGGCTGCCGCCGAAGCGGAAAAGCGCCAACAGGCGGAACTCAGGAAACTGGACGCCGAAATCGCGGCGATCGAGAAGCGGCGCAGGGCCTTAGCCAAAGAGCATGAGGCGGAGACCGCCACGCTCGAAAAACAGCGTGCGACACGCGAGGCGAGCTACCGCCGTGCAATGGAGAAGTGGCGCGGCGAATGAGAAAGAAAAGGCGCCCGGGCCGTGGTGGCCCGGACGCCCTGTAGGCGCCTCCAAGGGAGCGGAAAAGCGCCGGACTCGTTACGCCGCCTGCGACTCCTCGGACGACGCGTTGTCGATCGCGGCGAGTGGGGCGCCGGTCTTAATCGCGATCGTCTGGGGCTTCAGCGCCTCGGGCACTTCGCGGACCAGGTCGATGGTCAACAGGCCATCGGTGAGCCGCGCGTCCTCGACGCGGATGAAGTCGGCGAGCTCGAAACGCCGCTCGAAGCTGCGCGTCGCGATGCCGAGGTGCAGGAACGCCGACTGGTCGCCGTCCTTGTCCTTCTTGCCCTTGACCGTCAGCAGGTTCTGCTGCGCGACGATCTCGATTTCGTCGCGGCGAAAACCCGCGACCGCGAGCGTGATGCGATACTGCTCCTCGCCGGTGCGCTCGAGGTTGAACGGCGGGTAATTGTCGCCGCCGCCATTCTGGCGAGCCGACGCTTCGAGCATGTCGAACAAGCGGTCGAAGCCGATCGTCGAGCGGCGATAGGGGGTAAGGTCGAACTGTCGCATGTGAATATCCTCCATTGAGCAATGTTCAGTCGACGCGACCCCGGATGGGCATCGCGCCACCGTATATCTGGGGCGGCTCGTCGCCCCTTCAAGGCCCCGATGCGGAGGAAATGTCGTGCGATTACAACGATGATAAAGTTTCGCTTTTAAGCGCGCGCAGCCGATCTTGCTTTTAATCCCAGCAATTGAATGGGGATTATGGCGTCCTTGCTGCACAGGGACCTAGACGATGTTCGCCACGATCCCATTCCTGCTTGCCACGGCTGCGCTCGGTCCCCTGGACCGCACCGATCCGCCGGCGCCGCCTGCCGCCGCCAACCCCGTGCCGCAAGCCGACCCTCAAGCGGCGCCACAGAGCGAGGGCGACATCATCGTCACCGCGCGGCGCCGCGACGAGCGCCTGCAGAACGTGCCGATCGCGGTGTCGGTGCTGTCCGGTGACACGATCTCGAACGCCGGCGCGTTCAACGTCAACCGGCTTCAGACCCTGCAGCCGTCGCTGCAATTCTATTCGAGCAACCCGCGCAACTCGGCGATCAATATTCGCGGGCTCGGCGCGCCGTTCGGGTTGACCAATGACGGGATCGAGCAGGGCGTCGGGCTCTATATCGACCAGGTCTATATCGGCCGCGTCGGCGCCTCGACCTTCGACTTCGTGGATGTCGAGCGAGTCGAGGTGCTGCGCGGGCCACAGGGCACGCTGTACGGCAAGAACACCACCGCCGGCGCGGTCAACATCACCACGCGAACGCCCAGCCTCTCTCCCGATGCCACCTTTGAGGCGAGCACCGGCAATTACGGGCTGCTCCAGCTCAAGGCCTCGGGCTCCGCACCGATCGCAGCGGACACGCTGGCGGTGCGCGTATCGACCTCGGTGACCAAGCGCGGCGGCACGATCTACGATATGGCGACCGGCAAAAACCTGCAGAAGCAGGACAATTTCAGCGTCCGCGGGCAATTGCTATGGCGCGCGGCGCCCAGCCTCGACCTGACGCTGTCGGCCGATTTCAGCCTGCAGAACCCCTATTGCTGCGTCCAATATTACGCGCGGGTCGGCACGACCCAGCGCCCGCTCAACCGTCAATACGCCGCGCTCGCGAACGCGTTCGGCTACGCGCCGCCGAGCACCGACCCGTTCGACCGCGTGACCGATCTCGACGCGACGATCAACTCCCGGCAGGAGGTCGGCGGCGTTTCGCTGGTCAGCAGCTGGGACGCGGGGTTCGCGACGATCACCTCGGTGACGGCGTGGCGCTATTGGGATTGGAAGCCCGCCAACGACCGTGATTTCGTCGGGCTGCCGATCACCACGGTCTCGCAGAATCCATCGCAACAGAAGCAATTCTCGCAGGAATTGCGGGTCGGGTCGAACGGCTCGGGCAAGCTCAACTACACACTGGGCGCATTCTTCTTCACCCAGAATATCGACACCCAGGGGTCGCAAGTGCAAGGGCCGGCGGCCAGCCGGTGGCTGCTCAACCCGACCAGCGCCAATGCCAACAATCCGCTGGTGCTCGACGGGCTCACCTCGACCAACAGCATCCATTTCAGCAACCAGAGCTTCGCCTTGTTCGGCAAGCTCAACTGGGCGGTGACGCCGCGCTTCCATGTCCAGCCCGGCCTCCGCGTCAATTACGATCGCAAGTCCGGGTTCTACGAGTCCGTCGTCAGCATCCGGAACGCGCGATACAATTTCGTCGCGACTGCCGACAATGTCGCAGCGTTGCTCGCCAGCGGCGCAGCCGTCGCCGACCAGCTCAACACGCTCGCCCCGCAACGCTACAGCCCCAGGTTCAGCGCGTGGAACCTGTCGGGCGACCTGACGCTGTCATACGATTTCAATCCCGACGTGCATCTTTTCGCGACCTATGCGCGCAGCTTCAAATCGGGCGGGATCAACCTGTCGGGACTGCCGCTCAATTCGACCAACACTGCCGTCGATCTGACCAAGGCGACGGTCGCGCCCGAAAAGGTCAATCATTTCGAGTTTGGATCGAAGACGCAATTCTTCAACCGGCGCGTGACGTTCAACCTTGCCGCGTTCTGGGATGACGTCCACGATTACCAGGCGACGGTGAACAACGGCCAGACCACGGTGATCCGCGGCTATCTCGCCAATGCCGGGCTGGTGCGCGTGCGAGGGATCGAGTTCGACTCCTCCTTCCGGCCGAACCAGCGGTTGAGCGTCTATTTCAACGGCGCCTTTACCGACGCCAGGTATGTCCGTTTCCGCAACGCGCCGTGTCCGCCCGAGCTGTCGGGCGGCAACCCCGCGCTCGATGGCGCGACGCCGGCGGCGGGAACGCCAGGCCTGAGCCCGCTCGTGTGCGATATCTCTGGCCAGATCCTGCCCGGCATCTCGAAATGGGCGTTCTCGTTCGGCGGCGAGTTCAACCAGCCGGTGGCAGGCGGTCAGGCCTATATCGGCTATGACGGCAGCTATCGCTCCAAATTCTCCTCCAACCCGTCGCGCTCGCTCTACACCGATATCGCGGGATACTCGTTATCGAACCTCCGCGCCGGGTTCCGCAAGGACAATTGGAACATCTACGGCTGGGTCCGCAACGTGTTCGACAAGGATTATTTCGAGCTGTTGAGCACGCAATCGGGCAGCACTGGGCTGATCGTCGGGCAGCCGGGGGATCCTCGGACATACGGGGTGACGTTGCGGGTTGGATTCTGATCGACGCGGATGTGGGCGACGGTCGGCAAAGCCGCCGTCGTTCGGGCGCATTGCACCCCGGCGGCCGGCTGGGGCGATGCTTCGCACCGTGGATTAGCCTTGGCTAATCCACTTCGCCCAACGCAAACGACCGGATCGTTTCCGACCCGGCCGCCTGCGTGACGATTGCTCGTCAGCCCCCTTGAAGCTCCCGCCCGCACGCCCCTATTGAGGCGGAGCTGGAAGCAATCCCCGAACCACGGCCATTGACCTGCGTTTCGATGGACCGGTGCTAGGCGGCGACTCCGGGTTTGTCATCGCCAAACCGGCCGCGCGCCGCCGATTGCGGCGACGCTGTGTCGATTCCGCCACAGCGTTGCCTTGGTTGCCAGCCACTTGGCGTCCCCCTAGAGCAAGGCATCCGGGGCGGACGAGTGAGGGCTGCTTGATACTCCTGTCGCGCTATGAACGCATGATCGCCGGACGCTACCTGCTGCCCGGCAAGGGCGAGCGATTCATCGCGCTGGTCGCGGCGTTCAGCCTGTTCGCGGTGATGCTTGGGGTTGCGGCCCTGGTCATCGTGATGAGCGTGATGAACGGCTTTCGCGCCGAACTGTTCGACAAGATCGTCGGGCTCAACGGCCACGCGGTGGTGCAAGGTTACAACGGTCAGCTGCGCGATTGGCGCTCGGTGCTTGCCGAGACCAAGGCAACCCCCGGAGTCACCAGCGCGACCCCGCTGATCCAGCAGCCGCTGATGGCGACCTTCAACGGACGGGTCGAATTCATGCTGCTGGACGGCATGAGGGTTCAGGATATGCGCGCCAATCCGGCGATCGCGAACAACATCGTCGTCGGCAATCTCGCCAGCATCACGCCGGGCAGCAACCGGGTGGCGATCGGGTCCCGGCTCGCCGAATCGCTCGGCGCCCAAGTCGGCGACCAGATCACGATCTGGAATCCGACGGGCCAGGCGACTCCGTTCGGCACCGTGCCGCGGATGTTGTCCTATACCATCGGCGCGATCTTCACCGTCGGCGTCTACGATTACGACAAGGCCTATGTGCTGATGCCGATCGAGGATGCGCAGACGCTGCTGCTGCTCCCCAGCGACACGGTCGGGATGATCGAGGTCAAGACCAGCGAGCCCGACAAGGTCGGCGACATTCTCCGCCCGCTTGCGGCGAAGGTCGCGGGACGCGCCGTGATCAGCGATTGGCGCCAGATGAATTCGGAGCTGTTCCAGGCGCTCGCGGTCGAGCAGGTCGCGATGTTCGTCATCCTGTGCATCATCATCCTGGTCGCGGCGTTCAACATCGCTTCGTCGCTGATCATGCTGGTTCGCGCCAAGACTCGCGACATCGCGATCCTGCGCACGATGGGCGCGACTCGCGGGGCAATGGTGCGGATCTTCATGACCGTCGGCACCACGATCGGCGCACTTGGGACGGTCGCCGGGCTGATCCTCGGCTTCGTCGCGCTCTATTTCCGCCAGGGCGTGGTCGATCTGGTGCAAAGGGTTTCGGGGCAGAATTTGTGGGATCCTTCGATCCGTTTCCTGACCGAGCTGCCGTCCAAGCCCAACCCCCTCGAAATCGTCGCGGTCGTGGCGATCGCGCTGCTGCTGACCTTCCTCGCCACGCTCTACCCGGCGTTCAAGGCGGCGGGGACCGATCCGGTGCAGGTGCTGCGATATGAATGAGGCAGTTCTCGCCACCACCGGCCTCACGCGCTCGTTCCGCCAGGGCGGCGAAACGATCGAGGTGCTGCGCGGCGTCGATCTCTCGATCGCGCCGGGCGAGATCGTCGCGCTGCTCGGTCCGTCCGGCTCGGGCAAGTCGACTCTGCTCCAGGCGGTCGGGCTGCTCGAAGGCGGGTTCGGGGGGTCGATCCGGATCGCCGGCGTCGAAGTGGCGCAGCAGGATGCGGGCGCGCGGACGACGACACGACGTGATCGGCTCGGCTTCGTCTATCAATTCCATCACTTGCTGCCCGACTTCAATGCGATCGAGAATGTCGTACTGCCGCAATTGGTCCGTGGCGCGGAGCGAAGCGATGCGAACACGCGCGCCGAGGAGCTGCTGACCACGCTCGGCCTCGGCCACCGCCTCACGCACAAGCCCAGCCAGCTGTCTGGCGGCGAGCAACAACGCGTCGCCGTCGCCCGCGCGCTTGCCAATCGCCCGGCGCTGATCCTTGCCGACGAGCCCACCGGCAATCTCGACGAAGCGACCGCGGACATCGTGCTCGCCGAGCTGCTGCGGCTGGTCCGCCAGGAGGGCTCCGCCGCGCTGATCGCCACGCACAACGAGCGCATCGCCGCCAAGATGGACCGCGTGATGCGGCTCCATGAGGGGCGTCTAGGATAAGGGGATGGGGCACATGACCGCGATCACCGATTTTCACGTAAGCGCAGCCAATGGCGAGGATGTCGATCTGAGCGAGTTTGCGGGCAAGGTGCTGCTGGTGGTCAACGTCGCGTCGAAATGCGGGTTTACGCCGCAGTATGAGGGGCTGGAGGCGCTTCACCGCAAATATGCCGACCGCGGATTCGAGGTGCTTGGCTTCCCGTGCAACCAGTTCGGGGCTCAGGAGCCCGGCAACGCCGAGGAGATCGCGACGTTCTGCTCGCTGACCTATGACGTCACCTTTCCGGTGTTCGCCAAGGTGGAGGTCAACGGATCAGGCGCGGACCCGCTCTATGCCGAACTCAAGAAGCAGGCACCCGGTATGCTGGGGTTCGTCGGAATGGACGGCATCAAGTGGAACTTTACGAAGTTCCTCGTCGGACGCGACGGCCAGGTGGTCGAACGCTACGCCCCGACGACCAAGCCTGGGGAGATTGCCGCGGACATCGAGAAGCTGTTGTAGCATGGCCGAGATCGAATCGCTGGCGAGCGAGGAACCGCTCGCAAAGCATGTCCAGCGGCATCGCACCGATCGCCTGATCATGTTGTCCGACGGTATCTTCGCGATCGCGACGACGCTGGCGGCGCTCGAGATCCGCTTGCCCGAGCACCCTGCTTCGTTACAGGCGATGCTCGCCGACAGCGGCCAGAGCCTGGTCGCCTATGCGCTGAGCTTTCTCGTCACAGCCATCTTCTGGATCGCGAACCGCGAACTGTTCGCGCGAGTCCACCGCACCGATAACATCCTGACCGGCCTGTCGCTCGGCTTGCTGTGCGGCATTGCGATCCTGCCGGCGGCGGTGCACGTTTTCTACCAGCCGGGCGGGCTGGCGGTGGGGTTCAAATTCTATTGCCTGGTGATGGTCGTCTGCGGGCTGATGAACTCCGCCATGTGGATCTACGCGTCGGCACGCCCAGGCGTGATGCGCGACGAGGTTACCCGTGCCGAGCGTTGGCGGAGGGCACTGCCGACGCTGATTATGCCGGCGATGTTCTTCATCTGCCTGATCGTGGACAAGACCCATGTCGTCTGGGTGATCGCCCCGGTAGCGCTGTCCGTGTTCGTCCTTCGGCGCATCGTCGCGCCAAGGTTGAGCGCATCGAAAACTGTGGATAGCGCGGCGTAGCGGTTTGCCTCGCGGGGGTGCTGCGTCCATAGCAGGGCCATGCCCCATTCCGGCTACGTGCCCCTTCGGATTTTCTCGTGCTACACGATGCTCGACGGCGCGATCGAGCCCAAAGCGATCGCCAAGGCCGCGCGATCGCTCGGCTTTCCCGCCGCCGCGCTGACCGACCGCAACGGGCTCTATGCCGCGATGCAATTCTCGGACGCGGCGATCGATGCGGGGGTGCAGCCGATCATCGGCACCATGCTGGGGATCGCGCGGCCCGATATCCCCGAGGGCGCGGCGGTCGCGATCGACTGGCTGGCGCTCTACGCGCAGGACGAAGCGGGGTATCTCAACCTCTGCAAGTTGGTCAGCGAGGCGCATCTCGGCCGCCCTCTCGAACAGGCGCCGCATGTTGATCTCGATACGCTGGAAGCGCATGCTGATGGCGTGATCGCGCTGACCGCGGGCGGGGAAGGCGCGCTCGCGCGGCTGTTTGCCGAGGACCAGCCCGACCGGGCTCGCGCTTATTCCGACCGGCTACAGGCAATCTTCGGCGACCGGCTCTACGTCGAGATTTCGCGCCGGTTCGATCCCGTCGAGGGCAAGGCCGAGGCGGAGTTGCTCGAATTGGCCTACGCCCGCGACTTACCGATCGTCGCGACGAATCCGTGCTGCTTCGCCGAGGAGGAGTTTCTGGAAGCGCACGACGCGATGCTGTGCATCGCCTCGTCGAGCTACGTGGCCAGCGACGATCGCCCCAAAAGCTCGCCCGATGCATGGATGAAGCCGGCCAAGGACATGCGCGCGCTGTTCGCCGACCTGCCCGAGGCGATCGCCAACACCCTGGTGATCGCGCAACGCTGTGCGGTCGCGGCGCCCAAGCGCAAGCCGATCCTGCCCAGCTTGGCCGGGGACCGCGAGGCCGAGGCCGAAGCGTTGCGTGCCGACAGCCGCGCGGGGCTCGAAAAGCGCCTCCAGCGGATCGCCGAATTGGGCGGGGCCGGGGAAGAGGGCTGGGACAAGACCTATCGCGACCGGCTCGAGTTCGAGCTCGACGTCATCGTCTCGATGGGGTTTTCGGGCTATTTCCTGATCGTCGCCGACTTCATTCAATGGGCGAAGGCCAACGACATTCCCGTCGGTCCCGGCCGCGGGTCGGGCGCGGGCTCGGTGGTCGCCTGGTCGTTGACGATCACCGATCTCGACCCAATCAAGCTCGGGCTGCTGTTCGAACGTTTCCTCAATCCGGAACGCGTGTCGATGCCCGACTTCGACATCGATTTCTGCGAAACGCGGCGCGGCGAGGTGATCCGCTACGTTCAGGAAAAATATGGCCGGGACACGGTCGCACAGATCATAACGTTCGGAACGATGAAGGCGCGCGCGGTGCTCAAGGACACCGGCCGCGTGCTCCAGATGAGCTACGGCCAGATCGATCGCCTCGCCAAGCTGATCCCTAACCACCCGACCGATCCTTGGACGCTCGACCGCGCGTTGAACGGCGTTAGCGAACTGGCCGCCGAATATCGCGGCGACAAGGACGTGCGGCATTTGCTCGACCTCGCGATGAAGCTGGAGGGGTTGCCGCGTCACAGCTCGACACACGCGGCGGGCGTGGTGATCGGGGACCGCCCGCTCGCCCAGCTGGTGCCGCTCTACCGCGATCCGCGCTCGGACATGCCCGTCACGCAATTCGACATGAAATATGTCGAATATGCCGGCCTCGTGAAATTCGACTTTCTCGGGCTGAAGACGCTGTCGGTGCTCAAGAAGGCGACCCAGTTGCTCGCCAAGCGCGGCATCGCGCTCGACCTCGACGCGCTGACTTGGGACGACGAGCAGGTCTACAAATTGCTCCAGAAGGGCGACACGGTCGGCGTGTTCCAGCTCGAATCGGAAGGGATGCGACGCACGCTGTCGGCGGTTCGCCCGTCCAATTTCGGCGACATCATCGCGCTCGTCTCGCTTTATCGTCCCGGCCCGATGGACAACATTCCGGCGTTCGGCCGCCGCAAGAACGGACAGGAGCCGATCACCTATCCGCACCCGTTACTCGAGCCGATCCTCGCCGAGACCTACGGTATCTTCGTATATCAGGAACAGGTGATGCAGGCGGCGCAGGTGCTGGCCGGCTACAGCCTCGGCGGCGCCGACCTGCTGCGGCGAGCGATGGGCAAGAAGATCAAGGCGGAGATGGACGCGCAGCGTGACCATTTCGTCGCCGGCTGTCTCGAAACCAACCAGATCGACAAGGCGAAGGCCAACGAGTTGTTCAACTTGATCGACAAGTTCGCCGGCTACGGGTTCAACAAGTCGCACGCTGCGGCGTACGCGTTGCTCGCCTATCAGACCGCGTGGCTGAAGGCGCACCATCCGCACGAGTTCTACGCGGCGTCGATGTGCTACGATCTGCATTTGACCGACAAACTCGCGATTTTCGTCGACGACATGCGCCGGCTCGACGTCGCGTTGTTGCCGCCCGACGTGAACCGGAGCCTGGCGGAGTTCGACGTGCAGGAAACCGAGAGCGGACTCGCGGTCCGCTACGCGCTAGCGGCGCTCAAGTCGGTGGGCGAAGGCGCGATGGAGCGGCTGGTCGAGGATCGCGACGTCAACGGAGCGTATGATAGCCTCGACGCTTTCGCGCACCGGGTTGACCCGCGCCTGCTCAACAAGCGCCAGCTCGAAACGCTCGCCGCGGCGGGGGCGTTCGATGGCATCGATCCCAATCGCGCCGGCATCTTCGCTTGCGCTGAAACCATCCTCGCGACAGCGGCGCGAGTCCACGACCAGAAGACCAGCGGGCAGGGCGGGCTGTTCGGCGAGAGCGAAGCGTCGGGCACGCACATCAAGCTGCCGCTGTCGGCGCGCTGGACGCTGGCCGAGCGGATGGAGCAGGAGAAGGAGGCGTTCGGCTTCTATTTCTCGGCACACCCGGTCGATCGTTTTGCCCAACTCGCCAAATTGCATGGGGCGCGTCGTTTCGCCGGTCTCGGCGACATCCAGATCCCCGAGGGCGGCCGTGCCGGCGCGGTGATGGCGGCATTGGTCGAGGAGGCGCGCTGGCGCACATCGGCCAAGGGGCGGCGCTACATGATGGCGACGATGTCCGATCCGTCGGGGCAGTTCGTCGTGACCTGCTTCGACGATTCCGTCGCCGCCGAGTTGGAGGCGGCCGCGCGCAACGGCGGGTGCGGCCTTCTGACGGTCGAACTCGACCGGCGCGCCGGCGAAGAGACGCCGCGAGTCACGGTCAAGCGCATCCAGCCGTTCGAGGGCCTCGCGAACTCGACGCGGATGATGCTTGAGATCGCGATCGACGATATCGCCGCGATCCCCGCGCTCAACGGACTGTTGTCCGAAGCGCGTGGCGCGCGGGGTGAGGTGCGGGTGGTCATCGCCCTGCCGCATGGCGGGACTGCGACCATCTTGCTCGGCCGCGACTTCCTGCTCGACGCCGAACTGACCGACCGCATCGCCACGCTTTCGGGGGTGGTGAGCGCGGACATCGCGATCGCGCCGCCGCAACGGCTTGCGCTGGTCGGCTAGGCGCGGAATACTGCCCGCCACGACAAGCGGGAGAGTAAGATGAGCCTGGGCGCCATGCAGGATTTCGAGTTGCGCGTGATGCGCTTGCTCGATCACGCGGCGCGCGAGCATGGCGGTCGGGAGCTGGTCGGCTATTGGGCCGACGGGCGCGAGACGCGGACCAATTGGGCCGGCATCCACCGCGACGCGAGGAAGCTCGCGCAAAGACTTGAGAAGTGGGGGATCAGGCCGGGCGATCGAGTCGCGACACTGGCGATGAATCATTATCACCATTTGACCGCCTGGTATGGCGCGATCGGGATGGGCGGCGTGATCCACACGATCAATCCGCGGCTGTTCGACGAGCAACTGATCTACATCGCCAATCATGCCGAGGATCGAGTTCTGTTCTACGACAGGCAGTTCCAGCCGCTGGTCGATCGGCTCAAGCCGCAATGGACCTCGATCGAACACTACGTCGCGTTCGACGATCTCGGCTCCGACGGTTTCCAGGCGCTGCTCGACGCCGAGGATGGCGACTATGTCTGGCACGAGGGTTCCGAACGCGACCCGTGCATGATCTGCTATACCAGCGGCACGACGGGCAATCCCAAGGGGGTGCAGTACGAACATCGCTCGACGATGATCCACGCCATGGCCGAAGTCGCCCCCTGGGTGTTCAACCTCAGCCCGCGCGCGGTGGTGCTGCCGGTGGTCCCGCTGTTCCACGCCGCCGCCTGGGGCCTGCCGTTCGCTTGTGCGCTGGCAGGGGCGAAGCTCGTCTATTCGGCGACCAACGAAGCTAACGTGATCTGCCGGTTGATGAACCAGGAGAAGGTCACCCATTCTGCTGGTGTTCCAACAGTTTGGCTGGCGATGTTCCAGCATATTGACGCCACCGGCGAGGCGCCGCAGCACCTTGAGCAAGTGACGATCGGCGGATCGGCTGCGCCGCGCGCAATGATCGAGCGGATCATGGCGATGGGCGTCACCGTCAAGCATCTATGGGGGATGACCGAGACCTCGCCGATCGGCACCGCCGGCACCCCGCCGCCGCACTGGGACGATATGACCCTCGACGAGCAACTCGATCTGGTCAGCAAGCAGGGCCAGATCCCGTTTGGTATCGAATTGCGCGTCCTCGACGATGACGATCGCGTGCAGCCGCGCGACGGGATCAGCTCGGGGCGGCTCCAGGTCCGCGGGCCGTGGGTGGTGAAGCGGTATTTCAAGGCCGAGGCCGACGCGGTCGATGCCGATCAATGGTTCGACACCGGCGATGTCGCGGTGCTCCATCCGGACGGGACGATGCAGATCACCGACCGCGCCAAGGACGTGATCAAGTCGGGCGGCGAGTGGATCAGCTCGGTCGACCTCGAAAATGCAGCCGTCGGCTGCGCGGGCGTGGGTGAAGCGGCGGCGATCGGCGTGTATCACCCGAAATGGGACGAGCGGCCGATCCTGCTCGTCGTGCGCAAACCGGGCAGCGACGTGACCCCGCACGAGATCAACACTCATCTAGCGAAGCACGTCGCCAAATGGTGGCTGCCCGACGAGGTTCTGTTTGTCGACGAATTGCCGCACACCGCGACGGGCAAAATTCTCAAGACCGAGCTTCGCGCGCGATACAAGGATTACAAGCTGGCGAGCGCCGCCTGACTTGCCTTTCGCGCCGCACCGCGTCAGGCTCGTCTAAATGGACATGGTGACGACCGGCAACGCCGGCGAAAATGGCGTGACGTTGGCGGCGCGGCCCGAAGCGCTGCGGCTCGCGCCCCATGAGACTGCTGTGGTCGTGATCGACATGCAGAACGCCTATGCCAGCGAGGGCGGATACGTCGATCTCGCGGGTTTCGACATCGCCGGGGCCGCCGGGACGATCGGCAAGATCGCGACGGTGCTGGAGACGGCGCGATCGGCGGGGGTGCAGGTGGTCTATCTGCAGAACGGCTGGGATGCCGATTACAAGGAAGCGGGCGGGCCGGGGTCGCCCAATTGGCACAAGTCCAACGCGCTCAAGACGATGCGAGGGCGGCCCGAGCTTGCGGGGCAATTGCTCGCGCGCGGCGGCTGGGATTACGAGCTGGTCGACGCGCTCAAGCCGCAGCCCGGCGACATCACGCTCCACAAGACGCGCTACTCCGCCTTCTTTAATTCGCAGCTCGACTCGACGCTGCGCGCGCGCGGCATCCGCAACATCGTGTTCGTAGGCATCGCCACCAACGTCTGCGTCGAAAGCACGCTGCGCGACGGCTTCCACCTCGAATATTTCGGGGTGATGCTGGAGGACGCGACGCACCATCTCGGCCCGCCAGCGATGCAGGACGCGACGGTCTACAATGTCGAAAAATTCTTCGGCTGGGTCAGCACCGTCGCCGATTTTTGCGGCAGTTTCGGCCAGATCGCGCGATGAGCGCCTTGCTCGCTTTTGCTTTTGTTGCTTCAGTGTCAGGCGAGCCCGCGGCAACGCGCTTGGATGCCGCAAAGGCGTATGTCCAGGCGATTTACCGACGCATTCCCGGCAAGTTTAATTATCGCTTGGTGCGATACGTTCCCGAACTACGGCGCTTGATCGAACGCGACGATGCAGCAGCCAAGGGAGAAATTGGGGCGATCGACGCGGTGCCATTCTGCGACTGCCAAGACACCGCGACCAACTATCGCGTCCTTAGAACAAGCGTTGAGTCGACGCCCCGCGGCGGCGCCCGAGTTACGACATTCTTGCGCAACGACAAGGTGGGTCGATTTGTCGTCGATCTCGTTTCCACGCGCGGCCGATGGGCTGTCGCCGATATCCACACGCCAGATATGCCGAGCTTTCTAGCAATGATGCGGCGTGAGGTTTCGCGCGAGGAAAACTTGGCGCGTCCTAGACGCTCGCAGTGAGAAACGGAGAGAATCAGATGCCTTTCGAGCCCATCAACCCGCCGCAATTTCCGACCCCGATCGCGCCCTATTCGGCCGGCGCGAAGGCGGGGAACACCGTCTACGTGTCGGGCGTGCTCGCGCTGGGCGAGGGCGGGGCGGTGCTCCATGTCGGTGACGCCGCGGCGCAGACTCGGCACGTGCTCGAGGTGATCAAGACGACGCTCAAGGCGGCCGGCGCGAGCATGAGCGACGTCGCGATGAACCACATCTTCCTCAAGGACCTGGGCGATTATGCTGCGTTCAACCAGGTGTACGCCGAATATTTTCCGGGCGCGAAGCCAGCCCGCTATTGCATCAAATGCGATCTGGTGAAGCCCGATTGCCTGGTCGAGATCGCCTCGGTCGCGCACATTGGCTGACGCTTCAGGTCAATACGCCCCCCCGGCGAAGGCGGGGGCCCGGCATCGGACCATTCGTAACTGGGCCCCGGCCTTCGCCGGGGAGGCGTAAATGGGACACGCCGGGGGCCTTTACTATGAAGCGCATGGCCCGGCTGACGCGCCGGCGCTAATCCTTTCGGCCGGCTTGGGCGGTTCGGGCGGATATTGGGCGCCCAATCTCTCCGCGCTCGCCGAGCGGCATCGAGTGATCGTCTACGACCATCGCGGCACCGGGAAGAGCGACTCCGCCATCCCGGACCCGATCGCCATCGACGACATGGCGCGCGACGTGATCGCATTGATGGCCAGTATCGGCCTCGATCGCGCCGACTTGATCGGACATGCGCTCGGCGGGATCGTCGGCCTTGCGCTGGCGAGGATCGCGCCCGATCGACTCGACAAGCTGGTCGTGGTCAATGGCTGGGCGAAAACCGACCCAGTGACGCTGCGCTGCTTCGACGCGCGGCTGCATATTCTCAATGACGGCGGCCCGACAGCCTATCTCGCGGCGCAACCGATCTTTCTGTTCCCGGCAAGCTGGATCGCCGAAAACGGCCAACGGCTCGACGGTGAGGCCGCGAGCCACGTCGCCCACTTCCAGCCCGTGGACACGCTCCGCGCCCGCATTGCCGCGATCGCAGCGTTCGACGCGACGCCGTGGATCGCCGATCTTACGACGCCGACGCTAGCGCTCGGCGCACGCGACGACGTCCTTGCGCCGTACACCGCGTCCGAAGCGCTGGCCGCCGCCAACGAAAATTTCGAACTGTCGCTGATGGACTGGGGCGGCCACGCCTGCAACGTCACCGATCCCGATACATTCAACCGCATCGTCCTCGATTTTCTCAGGAGCTAAGCCCATGCAAGTCGGCGTTTTCGTGCCCATCAACAATAATGGCTGGCTGATTTCGGAGAACGCGCCGCAATACATGCCGTCGTTCGACATGAACAAACAGATCGCGCAGGCGGCGGAGAAGCACGGGCTCGATTTCCTGCTGTCGATGATCAAGCTGCGCGGGTTCGGCGGCAAGACCGAGTTTTGGGAATACGGCCTGGAGAGCTTCACGCTGATGGCGGGCCTCGCCGCGGTGACCGAGAAGATCAAGATCTACGCGACGTGCCCGACCTTGGTCATCCCGCCTGCCTTCGCCGCGCGGATGTGCAACACGATCGATTCGATCAGCCACGGGCGGTTCGGGCTCAACCTGATCACCGGCTGGCAGCGGCCCGAATATAGCCAGATGGGGTTGTGGCCCGGCGACGAGCATTTCCGCAACCGCTACCAAATGTTGGATGAATATGCCCGTATCCTACGGGAATTATGGGAAACTGGGCGGAGCGACTTCAAGGGCGAGTACTACCAGATGGATGATTGCCTCGTCCGCCCCAAGCCCGAAGGCGACATGAAAATCATCTGCGCCGGCTCGTCGGACGAGGGGTTGGCGTTCTCGGCCAAATGGGCGGACTATGCCTTCTGTCTGGGCAAGGGCGTCAACACGCCGACCGCGTTCGCCTCGAACAACACCCGCCTCGCGGAAGCGACCGCCAAGACCGGGCGCGACGTGTCGGTGTTCGTCCTAATCATGATCATCGCCGCCGACACCGACGAGGAAGCGATGGCGCGGTGGAAGCACATCAACGCCGGCGTCGACCACGACGCGATCGCCTGGCTCGCCAATCAGGGCGCCGCCGACAAGGTCAATGCCACCACCAACGTCCGCCAACTCGCCGCGCCCGAGGGGGCGGTCAATATCAACATGGGGACGCTGGTCGGGAGTTATGCCAGTATCGCGCGGATGCTCGACGAAATGGCCGAGGTGCCGAATACCGGTGGCGTGCTGCTAACCTTCGACGATTTCATCCAGGGGGTCGAAGATTTCGGGACGAAGATTCAGCCGTTGATGAAGAGTCGGCAGAAGTGACTTGGAAGTTTGACCAAGTGCCGAACACCGCGTGCATTGCGTGCCAGTCGGTGTTTGAAGGGCACCCCGTGCTCATGGTAACGCACTATGAAGACGACCATTCATGGGCATTTTAGATGGTCAGCCGACCGATATGCGCAAAACGCTGGTAGTCGCGATGTCAGAAGTCATAAATTTGCACTCAGATTTAAATGAAATTGCGAACCTTTCTCCCGGTTGGTCTGCCACGCGCGCCGCAGTCGGCGGTCCGTGGTCATTACAGCGGGACGATTGGGCCCAGGAAGAACGGTAACTAAAACAACTCCCCCTGCGCGCCCCTTGGCGGCCGAAACAAGTCGCTACGCACTGCCAATCGTTCCTTGTTCAACCCATGCTTCGTCACCGCGATCTGGAAGCGCGTCCGCAACAACTCCGCCCACGGTCCGCTCCCGCGCATTCGCGTAAAGAAATCGGGGTCGTTGTCGCGGCCGCCGCGGAGCGACTGGATGATCGCCATCACCTTGCCCGCGCGGTCGGGGAAGTGCTCGTCAAGCCAAGCGCGGAACAGCGGGGCGACTTCGTGGGGCAGGCGGACGGGGAGGAAGAACACGCCGCGCGCGCCGCTCTCTGCCGCGCGCTCGACGATATGCTCGATCTCGTGATCGGTAATCGCCGGAATGACGGGGGCGATCGAGACGTGGACGGGGATGCCGGCATCGGCCAAGCGCCGCACCGCGGTCAGCCGGCGTTCGGGGTGTGGCGCGCGCGGTTCCACGGTGCGCGCCACCTTGGCGTCAAGCGAGGTGATCGACAGTGCCACCGACGCGAGTCCCTTTCGCGCCATCGGCTCGAGCAGATCGATATCGCGCACCACGCGATCCGACTTGGTGGTGATCGTCAGCGGATGGTCGGTCTCGGCCAGCACCTTTATGCACTCGCGCGTGATCCGCCACTGCGCCTCGATCGGCTGGTACGGATCGGTGTTGGTGCCGAACGCGATCGGGCGGCAGACATAGCCGCGCTTCGACAATTCCTCGCGGAGCAATTGCGGCGCGGTCGGCTTGGCGAACAGCTTGCTTTCGAAATCGAGCCCCGGCGACAGATCGTGATACGCGTGGCTCGGTCGCGCGAAGCAATAGATGCAACCGTGCTCGCAACCCCGGTAGGGGTTGATCGAGCGGTCGAAACCGATGTCGGGCGACTGGTTGCGCGTGATGATCGTGCGCGGCGTCTCGACCGTCACGGTCGTCCGCAGCGGGGGAGGGGCGCCGTCGATCCAGTCCTGCGCGTCGAGCCAATCGCCATCGGCCTCGCGCTCGGCCAGACCGAAGCGCGTGCTCTCGCGATTATGCGTCGCGCCGCGAACGGGACGGGCCTTTGCCATTGCCACGGCGTATCGTGCGCGGTAGAACATAGCAAGAACATTGGAGGTGGATATGGCGAAGCTCAATTACGTCGAACTGCCGGTGCAAAGCACCGAAACGACCAAGGCGTTCTTTTCGGCCGCGTTCGGCTGGAGCTTCACCGATTTCGGCGGCGATTATGCGGCGACGATGACCGGCGAGACCGACCTCGGGCTCAACGGCGACCGCTCGCAATGGACGTCCGCACCACTGGCGGTGATCGAGGTCGACGATCTGGAGGCGGCGGAGGCCGCAGTGACCGCGGCGGGCGGCACGATCAGCCAGCCGATCTTCGCCTTCCCCGGCGGCCGGCGCTTTCATTTTCGCGACCCCAACGGCAACGAACTGGCTGCGATGCAGCAGGTGCCGTCGAGCGCCGAATGACGTTGAACATCCGCCTCCGCTGCGGAATAACGGCGCGGCACAATGCGTTGCTACAAAGGGGGGCATATGTTGGTTAGACTTATCTTGGCCGCAGCGGCGATCTTCGCCGCGGCGCCGGCGATGGCGGCGGATCGCATCGTCGATGTCAGCAGCATTGAGAATGTCGCCGCATTGATGCGCGAGGCGGGTTACAAGGCGGAGATCAAGGTCGGCAAGAACGGCGACAGCTATATCGAGAGCGGGATCGGCGGGAACGGATTTCAGGTCAATTTTTACGGCTGCAAGGACAAGGTCGGGTGCGACTCGTTGCAGTTCTACAGCTGGTACAAGAAAGAGCCGTTTTTCACCGTCGCGATGGCGAACGAGTGGAACGCCGGCAGGCGGTTTCTCAAAGTCGCGATCGATAGCGACGGCGATCTCTCGGAATTTCTCGATGTGTCCTGTCTCGGCAAGATGACGTTCGATAACTTCAAGGACTATATCGATTGGTACGGCTCGACGGACGCTTATCTGATCAAGTTCATCGCCGAAAAGCGCGACGCGGCTACGCCGGGAAAGAAGTGATCTAGCGCTCGGTAAGCCGTGGCATCAACTCGACGAAATTGCAGGGGCGAAAACGGCTGTCGAGCTGATCGCGGAGGATTCCGTCCCACGCATCCTTCACCGCCCCGGTCGATCCGGGCAACGCGAAGATGTACGTGCCGCCGGCGACGCACGCACACGCGCGCGATTGGATCGTCGAGGTGCCGATTGTCTGGTAGCTTTGCCAGCGGAACAGTTCGCCGAACCCGGGGATCATCTTCTCGGCGACCGCTTCGATCGCTTCGGGGGTAACGTCGCGGCCGGTCACGCCGGTGCCGCCGGTGGTCAGGATCGCGTCGATCTCGGCGTCGGCGATCCAGGTCGCGAGGCGTTCGATGATGGCATCGAGGTCGTCGCGCTCGATCGCGCGGTCGGCGAGCACGTGCCCGGCCGCCGTCAGCCGCTCGACCAGCGTATCGCCCGATTTGTCGTCAGCCGGTCCGCGTGTATCGGATACCGTCAGGACGGCTGTCCGGACGGGAATGAATTGCCGCGCTTCATCGATCGGCATATCTCGGTCCTCACCCTTCCGACACTTCGCGCCACCCTCCTCTCCCGTCGGGAGAGGGAAGGGGCCCCATCGCCATTAGGCGATGGGAAGGGTGAGGACAGACAAAAAACTACTTAGCGGCAGTCAGCCGAACCACGCTCGGCCCCGGCAGCCCGGGGAATTTCGGCCACAACCCTTCTGCCAGCGCGGCTCGGCTCGGCGACTCGCGGCGGCCTTCCTTGGCTTCGTACATCCAGTAATTGCGCATCACCGTCGTCACGTAGCCGCGGGTCTCCCAATAAGGGATCGATTCGATGTAGAGCAGAGGATCGCCGCCATCCTTCACGATCGCGTTCCACTCGGCGACCGGTACCGGGCCGGCATTGTACGCCGCCATCACCTTGATCAGCGACCCGCCGGTGAAGCTTTGCGTGCTCAGCCGCTCGAGCGTGCGTTGGCCGACTGCCATGTTGACCGACGGCAAAGCGAGCTGCGTGCGCTCGACGGTGATGCCGCGTTCGCGCGCATAATCGACCGCCGCCGCCGGCATGATCTGCATCAGGCCGTACGCCCCCGCCGGGCTGATCACGTCCTTGCGGAACCGCGATTCCTGGAGCGCGTGGGCGTAGACCAAAGCCCTGTCGACCTTCCATCCGCCATCGGGCGCCCATTTCGGCGCGGGGAATCGCGCGATCGTCGGCGGCGTGGTGCCTTGCGGGCAATTGTTGCCGAGCCACATCAAAGTCTCGGGCAGGTTGAGCGTGTCGGTCAGGCGAACGAGCGCGGCATATTCGCTCGCGGGCCCGATCTTGGCCTGCTGCTTGAGAACGTCGTCGGCGAGGTCGGTCTCGCCGATTTCGACCAGAGCCGCGGCGACTCGGATATTGGGGCGGTTCTGGAGCTTGTCCCAATCGGCGAGCATCAGTTCGTCGGTCGGGCGTTGCGTTTCCTTGATGCCGAGCTGCTGACGCGCGAGCATGCCATAGAAGGTCTCGTCGAGCTGCGCCGCATTCTTGAGACGCCCCTCGACCAGTTGCGGCTTGCCGCACTTCATGTCGGCGCGCGACGCCCAGTAAAGTCCCGCCGCGCGCAACTCGATGTCGCTCGCGCGCGCCGCGACCGCGGTGAAGGCGTCGCTCGCGGCAGTGCAATCGCCCTGGCGCCACGCAGCGAGCCCGCCGACCCATTCGCCCTGGACCGCCCAGTCACCGCTGCCGATCTGTGCCTTGGCGGCCATCATCCGCGCGTTGGCGTCGTCGCCCTGCAGGAAATAGATCCACGCGACTCGCTGCTGCCATTCGATCTGCGCTTCGGGGGTGAGGTTGGGGGTCGCTTCGAGCAAAGCCTGCGCCTCGGCGCCCCTGTCGTCCTTGATCAGCGGCTGCATCTTGAGCGCGAGGTCGGCAGCGACGAGGTCGAGCTTGGTCGCCTTGGCGCGCCCGCGTGTCGAGGCACCGTTGACCCAGATGAGCCGCTGCGCCTGCGGTAGCGCCGGCGCGACGACGCCACGCGACGCCAGGATGCGGGCGAGCGCCGGCGCTTCGGGCAGTTCGGGCGCGTTGGCCAGCACTTGGAGCAACGGATCGCTGTCGACCTTTGGCGAGCCCTTGGCGAGGTAGAGTTCGGCTGCGGCGATCGAGTGAAGCGGGCCGGGTTTCATCGCGGTCAGCTGAATCTGCGCGTCGGCCCAGCGCTGCTCATGGATCGCCTTGAATACCGCGGCGTAGCCCGCGCGCTGATCCGAATCGAGTTGCGACGGGATGCCGCGAGTCATCACGGCGGCGCCGCCGGGCGGGTCGCCAGCGGCGAACGCCGGGGCGGCAAGCACCGGTGCCAGCGCCAGCGCAGTGGCGGCCAGAAAACGCGCTAATCTCACTTCAATCCCCCGATCAGCAACTTGAGGTCCCTCCAGGCGTCGGCCTTCGCCGCAGGCCGCTCCAACAGGAAGCGCGGGTGAAAGCTCGCCACGACCTCACTTGTCCCGCTATCATGATTAACGGCGCGTAAACTTCCACGGGCATTGGCGACATCCAGCCCCGTGATCGCACGGCTCGCCGCATTGCCGAGCGCGAGCACGCGCTTCGGCGCCGCAAGCGACAGATGATGACGGATCAGCGCCTCGAGCGATTGCGCCGCCTCATCGGTCACGCGGCCGGCGGGCGGACGCTTGACCGCGAGCGCGGCGAGATAGATCGATTGCCGGTCGCGGCCGATCGCGGCGAGCATGCGATCGAACAATCGTCCGGCGCTCCCCGACAGCAACGCACCCGCCGCGTCGTCCTCGCGATCGGGCATGTCGACCACGATCATCAGGCCGGTCGCCGCATCGCCTTGGGTGCCCAGCGCCTTGCCCGGCCATCCGGCCTCGGGCGCCGCCGCGCCGATCCGCCACGCGGCGAATTCGGCGAGTGTCTCGGGTAGTCTCGTCGCTTCGGCCGCGGCTTCGCGCACGGCGGCCGGAAGCTTCTCGGCCGCCGGCATCCGCGCCAGCCAGTCGCGCGGCGCTTCGTCGATCTCGCAATCGACCCCCGCGTCGCGCCACCATTCGAGCGCGCTCGCGACGCTCAAGCGCCAATCGCTGTGCTGGTCCGCCCCCATGTCGCGCCCATAGACTCGATAGTTGACGGCGGGGTCAATTCACGGGCACCGCTTTGGGGGACGAGCCGTTGTCGTCGCGCGATGACTGGCGCCGAGGAGGAGTGGGATGAGCGAACGCGAGTCGATGCCGTACGACGTGGTGATCGTCGGCGCTGGCCCGGCGGGGCTGTCGGCGGCGATCCGCCTCAAGCAAATCGCGGCCGAAAAGGGCGGGGAGATATCGGTCTGCGTGCTGGAAAAGGGCTCGGAGGTCGGCGCGCATATCCTGTCGGGCGCGGTCATCGATCCGCGCAGCCTCGACGAACTGATCCCCGACTGGCGCGACAAGGGCTGCCCTATGGCTGAGGTGCCGGTCACCGACAACCAGCATTGGGTGCTGACTAAGAAGCGCCGCTTCTCGCTACCCGACTTTATCTCGCCGGGCTTCATGCATAACAAGGGGACCTACACCGGCAGCTTGGGCAATCTGTGCCGCTGGCTGGCGGGGCAGGCCGAGGAGCTGGGCGTCGAGATTTTCCCCGGGTTCGCGGCAGCGGAAATCCTCTATGCCGACGACGGTACGGTGAAGGGCGTCGCCACCGGCGATATGGGTGTCGCGCGCGACGGCAGCCACAAGCCCGACTACCAACCGGGGCTCGAGCTCCACGCCAAGTACACCTTCTTTTCGGAAGGGGCGCGGGGGCACCTGACGCGGCAATTGGTCGACCGCTTCGACCTCCGTGCGCATTGCGAGCCGCAAGTCTATGGCCTCGGAATCAAGGAATTGTGGGACATCAAGCCGGAGAATTATGCGCCCGGCCGAGTCATCCACTCGCAGGGCTGGCCGCTCAGCGAGACCGGTTCGAATGGCGGCGGGTTCCTCTATCACCAAGCCAACGGGCAGGTCGCGTTGGGCTTTGTCACCTGGCTCAACTATTCCAACCCCTACCTCTCGCCGTTCCAAGAGATGCAGCGCTGGAAGACGCACCCAGCGATCGCGGCGATCCTGGAGGGCGGGAAGCGCGTATCCTATGGCGCGCGCGCGATTAGCGACGGCGGGTATCAATCGATCCCAAAGCTGGTGGTGCCCGGGGCGGCGCTGGTTGGCGACAGCGCTGGGTTCCTCAACGTGCCGAGGATCAAGGGCACCCATACTGCGATGAAGACGGGAATGCTGGCAGCCGAAGCCGCCTACGACGCCGTCACCGCCGGCCGCGAGGGCGACGAACTGACGAGCTACGGCACCGCATTCGATTCGAGCTGGGTCAAGGAAGAGCTCCGCGTCGTTCGCAACGTGCTCCCGCTCGTCGAGAAATATGGCGAAGGACTGGGCACGATCCTCGCCGGAATCAACATGTGGCTCGAAAGCTGGCGCATCCGCATGCCCTTCACGATGAAGCACCATCCCGACCACACGACGCTGTGGCGCAAGGACCAGGTCAAGCCGATCGCCTATCCCAAACCCGACGGCGTGCTGACCTTCGACCGGCTGGCGTCGGTGTTCATTTCGAACACCAACCACGAGGAGGACCAGCCAGTCCATCTGACGCTCAAGGACCCCGACATCCCGGTCGAATACGACCTGCCCATGTATGACGAGCCAGCGCAGCGTTACTGCCCGGCGGGGGTGTACGAGATCGTCGGCGAGGAAGAGGGTAATCCCAAGTTCGTGATCAACGCGCAGAACTGCGTCCACTGCAAGACGTGCGATATCAAGGATCCGACGCAGAACATCGTCTGGGTGGTGCCCGAGGGTGGGGGTGGACCCAATTATCCGAATATGTGACGCGCCGGGCAAGATGCAGCGAAGCTACATCGAGCCTCAAGGCGCGTCCGGCCGGCAGCGCATAGGCGCTGGCCGACGACGCGGCTTTGCCGCGGCGGGTCTTTGGAAGACCAAATGATCGCCGAACTCGCCCCCGCCAAGATCAACCTCGCGCTCCACGTCCGCGCGCGGCGGCCGGACGGCTATCACGAGATCGAGACCTTGTTTGCGTTCTGCCGCGACGGCGATAGCGTGACCGTCGCCGAAGCCGGCCACGACAGCTTCACGATCACCGGCCCGTTCGCCGATGCGCTGGCGGGGGAGAGCGGCAACCTGGTCCTCGCCGCGCGTGACGCGTTCGCCGCAGCGTTCGGCGCCCTGCCGCCGCTCACAATCACGCTCGACAAGCGGCTCCCCGTTGCATCGGGGATCGCCGGCGGGTCGGCCGATGCCGCGGCCATCCTGCGCGCGCTTGGACGGCTGCGCGGCGTCGTGCCCGAGGATATGGCGGAGATCGCGCTCGCGCTCGGTTCGGACGTGCCGGCGTGCCTGCTAGGGCGCAGCGCCTATGGCAGAGGGCGCGGCGAGCAACTGGAGCCGGTCGATGGCCTGGCCGGCCGCCCGATCCTCCTGGTCAATCCCGGCGTTGCGGTATCCACCGCGTCCGCGTTTGCAGCATGGGACGGCATCGACCGCGGCCCGCTCGTCGCCGACGCGGCAAGCCGCAACGACCTCGAAGCGCCCGCCCGCGCGATCGCGCCGGCGATCGGCGATGTGCTCGACCTGCTGTCGGCGCAGGTCGGCGCGACGCTCACGCGCATGTCTGGCTCGGGCGCGACGTGCTTCGCGCTGTTCGAGAGCGAACAAGCGCGAGCCGATGCGCACGCGAGCATCGCGCTCGCGCATCCGGATTGGTGGTGCCTCGAATCGGCGCTCGCGTGAGATCGGCTGCGGCGCTATGCCCGCCGCATCGCAAGACACCGTAATCTCGGGAAGGCGCACATGCGGATATCCAGCACGATCCTGCTTGCCCTTCCGCTGGCGGCGTGCGGCACCCAGGCCGATCGCGGCAGCTACGCCAACGCGGTCGACAACGCCCAGGCGCAAGTCACGAGCGACGAGAAGATTGACTGCGCCCCCGCCGGCACCCCCGACTTCGCGCGGAATTGCACGGTCGACCGAACGCAATCGGCGGAAGGGCTGACGCTGACCGTCCGCAACCCCGACGGCGGATTCCACCGGCTTCAAGTCGTCAACGACGGTCGCGGCGTGATCGCCGCCGATGGCGCGGAGCCGGCCAAGGTCACGGTGATCGGCGACGGTCGCATCGAGGTCGCGATCGGCGGCGACCGCTATCGCCTGCCCGCGACGGTGAAGGCCAAGGCAGCGAAGTGATCCCGATCGACGGCCAACCAATCCTGACCGCGGCGAAAATGCGTGCCGCGGAGGACCGCGCGATTGCGGCGGGCACGAGTGTGCAGGCGCTGATGGAGCGAGCCGGGGCGGCGGTCGCGGAAGCTGTGCGCCGATTAGCGGCCGGCGCGCCGGTGCTGGTGCTGTGCGGCCCGGGCAATAACGGCGGCGACGGCTATGTCGCGGCGCGCGTGCTGAAGGCCAACGGCGTATCGGTGCGCGTTGTAGCCAGCGGCGAGACCAAGAGCGACGCCGCAATCGCGGCGCGGCGTGCTTGGGACGGTCCGGTCGAATCGATCGCGGATGGCAAAGACGCGCCCATCGTGGTGGATGCTCTGTTCGGCACCGGCCTGTCGCGACCGCTCGATCCTGCGTTGCAAACCGCCCTCGGGCGGCTGACCCGAAGCGCCAACTTGTCATTGGCCGTCGATCTTCCGAGCGGTGTGACGACGGACGAAGGCGCGACGCCGGGCAACCTCCCGACGTTCGATATCACGCTTGCGCTAGGCGCGCTCAAGCCTGCGCACTTGCTCCAACCTGCCGCCGCCCAATGTGGCACCGTGCGGGTGCTCGATATCGGTCTCGGCGATATCTCGAGCCTGTGCCATGTCATCGCACGTCCCGACCTCGGCGCACCGCCGACCGACGCGCACAAATATTCGCGTGGGTTGGTGGTGGTGATCGGCGGCGCGATGCTCGGCGCTAGCGCGCTCGCGGCTGAGGCGGCGCTGCGCAGCGGTGCGGGTTACGCGTTGCTGTTCGCTGATGAGACGCCGCCCGGATCGCCGCATGCACTGGTTCGCAAGCCTTGGTCGCGCGACGCGTTGAACGAGGCGCTGGAAGCCAAGAAGGCCACCGCCATTGTCGTCGGCCCCGGCCTCGGGCGCGATGACGATGCCATCGCTAAGCTCGACGCCGCAATCGCGACCGATGGGCCGTTGGTGATCGATGGCGACGCGCTGCACTTGCTTGATGGCCCGCGCATGAAAGCGCTGACGGAACGCAAAGGCGGCACTGTATTTACGCCGCATGCCGGCGAGTTCAGGGCGCTGTTCGGCGACTACCAAGGCAGCAAGATCGAAGCGGCGCGACGCGCTGCTGCCAGCTCAGGCGCGACGGTCGTGTTCAAGGGCCCCGACACGGTGATCGCAACACCCGCCGGAGACACCCTTGTCGCGCCCGCAGCGAACAGTTGGCTGTCCACTGCGGGCACTGGCGACGTCCTCGCGGGCGCCGTCGGCGCGATGCTGGCAGCGGGCAAGGCGCCCGAGGCGGCCGTCTGGCTCCACGCCGAGGCGGCGCGGTGGCTCGGCGGCGCGTTCATCGCCGACGACCTGGTGCGCGAGTTGTCGGCGGTGCGGGGATCGCTGTGAGCGGTACGATTGTGCGAGTCGCGGCGCGTGGTGATGGCGTTACCGCCGACGGGCGCCACGCGGCGTTCGCGGCGCCTGGCGATACGCTCAATCAGAACGGCTCGGTCACGCCGGGCTCGCACCACCAGGTGCCGCCATGCCGCCACTTCCCCGAATGCGGCGGGTGTCAGCTCCAGCATCTCGACGATTCGAGCTATGCGCAGTTCATCGTCGATCGCATCGCCCGCGCGCTGGCCGCGCACGACCTCGAGGCCGACATTCGGGGGCCGATCCTGTCGCCGCCCAAAACGCGGCGGCGCGCGACGCTGCATGCCGAGCCGGGCGTGCAGATCGGGTTCAGCGCCGAGGCGAGCCATGCCGTCATCGACATGCGCGAATGCCATATCCTCGCGCCCGAACTGTTCGTCCTGGTGGCGCCGCTACGCAAACTGCTCGCGCGGCTCGGGTTGAGGCGGCGCTGCGATGTCCAGATGACGTTGTGCGATCAAGGCGTCGATCTCCTCGTCGGCATGCGAGCGGACGGGCTGACGGCGGCGGAGGCGATCATCGCCTTCTGTCAGCAGCATGAAGTGGCTCGCTTCGCAATCGACGAAGGGCTCGGCCCCGAAACGCGTTGGGAGCCCGAGCCAGTCACGGTGACACTTGGCGGCGTGCCTGTGCCGTTCCCGCATGGCGCGTTTCTCCAGGCGACCGCGGACGGCGAGGCCGCGTTGGTTGCGGCGGTGCGCCAGAGTTTGGGCGACGCCCGCACCGTTGCCGACCTGTTCGCCGGACTCGGCACCTTCGCGCTGTCGCTCGATGCCAGGGTCTACGCCGCCGAAGCAGCACGCGACGCGATCCTGTCGCTGAAGGGCGCCGCAGGCGGTGCCGGGCGGCAGGTGTTCGCCGACCACCGCGACCTCTACCGTCGGCCGCTAACCCTCGAGGAGCTCGGTCGTTTCGACGCGATCGTGCTTGACCCGCCCCGCGCCGGCGCGCGCGACCAGACGCAGGCCCTGGCTGCAGCGCGAACGCCGGTCATCGCCTATGTCTCCTGCAATCCCAGCAGTTTCTCGCGCGATGCTCTGATGTTGTGCGATGGTGGCTATCGGCTCGACTGGATCCAGCCGGTTGGCCAGTTCCGCTGGTCGACTCATGTCGAGCTGGCGGCGCGATTCAGCCGCTAAGGATAATCCGCACGGACGAAATACAGCCCGTCGGGCGGGGCGTTGAACCCCAATGCGCTCCGGTCCACCGCCTCCAGCGCCGTGTTGAGATCGGCCTTCGACCATTTCCCCTCGCCAACGAGCGCCAGACATCCGACCATCGACCGCACCTGGTGGTGGAGGAACGACCGCGCCGAGGCGAACACCGACAGCCGGTCGCCGTCGCGCGTCACGTCGAGCCGGTCGAGCGTCTTGACCGGGCTGTCCGACTGGCAATGCGCCGAGCGAAAGGTGGTGAAATCGTGCCGCCCGACCAGAACCTGCGCCGCTTCCTGCATCGCGCCGGCGTCGAGATCGTGCGGCACGCGCCACACCAGCCCCTTTTCCCAGGTCAGCGGCGCGCGGCGCATGGCGATGCGGTACTGGTAATGCCGCGCGATGCACGAAAAGCGCGCGTGCCAATCGTCGGCCACCGCTTCGCACGCCAGCACTGCAACCGGATCGGGTCGCAGCCGAGCGTTGAGCGCCTCCATCAACCGGAACCGCGCGATCGGCCGCGCAATGTCCACATGCGCGCGCATGCCGATCGCATGCACCCCGGCGTCGGTGCGCCCGGCGGCATGTGCCACCACCTCCTCGCCGGTAATGTCCTTCGCCGCGCGCTCGACCGCGGCCTGCACGCTCGGCCCATGGTCCTGCCGCTGCCAGCCCATGAAGGGGCGGCCGTCATATTCGAGCCGCAGCGCGAACCGAGTCAAAGGCGTGCACCGATAGGAATGGGGAATCCGCGGAGCAATTCCTGAGCAGTCATGACGCCACGTCCCGCCCGCTGGACGGTGTCAGGTCTGATCGCCCCGACGCCGCAACCAACCGCTAGTTGATCGTCGAGGACTAAGCCGGGCTCGGCCAGAAAGTTGATGTTTTCCGGATCATCTGGTGCGCTTTGTACTCTGGCCGTGTGGACTCTAATCCGCTCTCCGCCGTATTCGAACCAAGCGCCAGGCGCGGGATTGAAGGCGCGAATCTGTCGGTCGACTTGGCGCGCGCCTCGGTCCCAACGGACCCTAGCCTCGGCCTTGTCGACTTTTGATGCGTAGGTGACGCCGTCGTCGGGTTGAGCGACTGGCGGATATGCAGAGGGGTTATTTAGAACCCTGACCATTAGCTTAGCGCCGATCTGTGACAACCGATGGGAAAGAATACCCGCAGTGTCATAAGGGCCAATCGGCGTGCGCTCCTCGAGCAATACCGGCCCGGTATCGAGCCCCGCTTCCATTCGCATGATGCAAATTCCGGTCTCGGCGTCGCCCGCCAGGATCGCGCGCTGGATCGGCGCCGCACCGCGCCAGCGCGGCAGCAGCGATCCGTGGACGTTGAGGCAGCCGTGGGGCGGCGCATCGAGAATCGGCTGCGGGAGGATCAGGCCATAAGCGGCAACCACGGCAATATCGGCGTCGAGCGCGGTAAATTCGGCCTGCGCCTCGGCAGTTCTGAGCGACACGGGCGTCCGCACCTCGATGTTCAGCGCCTCGGCGCGTTGCTGTACCGGGGAGGCCACCAACTCGCGCCCCCGTCGCCCGCCCGGCCGCGGTGGCTGGCTGTATGCCGCCACGATGTCGTGTCCTGCGGCGACCAGCGCATCGAGCGTCGGCACCGCAAACTCCGGCGTTCCCATGAAGACGATCCGCATCGGCGTGCTTTGGGGGCGGCCGCGATCCAACTCAACCCCGCCGTCACCCGGGACTCGGTTCAGGGTCCATCTCTCCACAAGCGCTGACGTCGTTGATCGCGGTGGATGCTGAAACAAGTTCAGCATGACGGCGACGGTTTTAGACCCTATCTGTTCCCGCCATGGCATCGCAGGAAATCGAGGCGCTGACTCAGGCGCTGGCGCGACTCCCCGGCTTGGGGCCGCGATCGGCGCGGCGCGCGGTGCTGCATCTGCTCAAGAAGCGGGAGGGCGCGTTGGCGCCGTTGCTCTCGGCGCTCGAGGCGGTCGACCGGCGCCTCGCGACGTGCTCGACCTGCGGCAATATCGACACCAGCGACCCGTGCAGCGTCTGCGCCGACCCGCGCCGCGATCAGCGTAGCCTTTGCGTGGTCGAGGAAGTCGCCGATTTGTGGGCGCTCGAACGCTCGCGGCTGTTCCCGGGGCGCTACCATGTGCTGGGTGGGCGGCTGTCGGCGCTCGATGGCGTGCGGCCCGAGGATCTCGGCATCGGGCGGCTCGTCCAGCGAGTCGAGGCGGGCGGAATCGACGAGGTCGTGCTGGCGATGAACGCCACGCTCGAAGGGCAGACCACCGCGCATTACATCGCGGAGCGGGTCGAGCGCTTCCCGGTGCGCCTTACCCAACTTGCCCACGGGCTACCGGTGGGCGGCGAGCTCGATTACCTCGACGAAGGCACGCTCGCCCAGGCGATGCGCGCGCGACGGCCGATTGCTTGACGTCACCGATCGGGTTGACGCGAGGCAGGGGCTTTTCTAGCTCGCCCGCATGACGATCCTGACCATCCTCGAAGTTCCCGATCCCGGCCTGCGAGCCGTCGCCAAGCCCGTCGCCGCGGTCGACTCGGACATCCGCGCCACGCTCGCCGACATGCTCGAGACGATGTACGACGCGCGCGGTATCGGGCTTGCGGCGACTCAGGTGGGGATCGAGCAACGACTCGTCGTGATCGACCTGCAGGAGCCCGAGGAAGAAGGCGGCGACCCCGTGCGGCGTCCCGTGACGTTCATAAACCCGGAATTACTGTCGGTTAGCGACGAAACCTCGAAATACAACGAAGGCTGCCTGTCGATCCCCGAGCAATATGCCGAGGTCGAACGCCCGGCGCGCTGCCGAGTCCAATGGCTCGACGGCGACGGCGTTCGCCACGAAGAGGAAATGGACGGCCTGATGGCAACGTGCATCCAGCACGAGATCGATCATCTCAACGGCGTGCTGTTCACCGACCACATCTCGAAACTCAAGCGAGACATCCTGATGAAGAAGCTCGCCAAGCTGCGGAAGGCGGGCTGACCGCGCGCACGAAAATTCTCCTGTCCTACATCGCCTGTTCGATCTATGTTCCCCGGGGGTATGACCCAATCGCCGTTCCGCCACTATCCTGACCGCAGTCGCCATCGCGGTTTCCTCCGCGCACGCGCGCGCGTGAGTGCGAACATTGGGAACATTGGCGGACAGGCCCGATGACGATGGTGATCCTCGCGGCGGTCATCGCGCTGCTCGTCGGGCTGGCGCTGGGTTGGCTGCTCGCGTCGCGCCATGGGGTCGCCGAGCTTGCCGCGGCCAAGGTCCATGCCGACCAGCATGATTTGACGCGAAGACTGCTCATCGAAGTCACCGCCGAGCGCGATACCGCGATGCGCGCGCTCGATTCGCACCAGGCTGCGTCTCGCGAGCGCGAGGCGGGGTTCGAGGCGCGGATGGCGGAAATGGTGGCGGCCAAGGACGTGCTGGCACGGCAATTCGCCGAGGTCGGACAGAAACTGCTCGACGATGCGCAAGCGAAATTCCTCCAGCGCGCCGACGAACGCTTCAAGGAATCGGAAGCAACCAGCGGCCAGAGCCTGAAGGCGCTGCTCCAGCCGGTCCACGACCGCCTGCAACGCTACGAAGAAGGCGTCGCTAAGGTTGAATCCGAGCGGCGTGACGCATTCGGCACGCTCCACGGCCAGATCGAGGCGATGCGCACCGGCCAGGAATCGGTTCGCGCCGAGGCGTCGAAGCTGGTGAATGCGTTGCGCAACGCTCCCAAGGCGCGTGGCCGCTGGGGCGAGCAGCAGTTGCGCAACGTGCTCGAAAGCTGTGGCTTGAGCGAACATGCCGATTTCCAGACCGAAGTCAGCGTCGCGGACGGTGAGGGGGGGCGGCTGCGGCCCGATGTCATCATCCATGTGCCGGGGGGCAATTCGCTGGTGATCGACGCCAAGGTGTCGCTCAACGATTATCAGGACGCGTTCGGCGCGGACGACGACGCGGAGCGAGTCGCGGGGCTCGATCGCCACGTCGCGTCGATGCGCGCGCACATCAACGCGCTAGGCAATAAGGCCTACTGGTCGCAATTCCCGACGGCGCCCGATTACGTGATCATGTTCGTTCCCGGCGAGCATTTCCTGTCGGCCGCGCTCGAACAGGACCACAAATTGTGGGATTTCGCGTTCGAGCGGCGCGTGTTGCTGGCCACACCGACCAACCTGATCGCGATCGCGCGCACCGTCGCGGCGGTATGGCGGCAGGAGAAGCTCGCGGGTGAGGCGCGGCGGATCGGCGAACTCGGCAAGGAACTCTATGACCGCCTCGCCAAGGCGGCTTCCGACCTCAAGAAGGTCGGCGGCGGGCTGACCAGCGCGGTCAACAATTACAATGCTTTCGTATCGAGCTTCGAAAGCCGGACGCTGGTCACCGCGCGCAAGCTCAAGGACCTCAATATCGAGCCGGGCGCGCGCGAGATTGAGGATGTCGCTCCGGTCGAAACGCTGGCACGGTATGGCGATACACCACTGCTTGAAGACTCGGCCAACAAGGGGGAAAGCCAATGACGTTGCTCGCCGTGCTGTTGGCGCTCGCCGCTCCGCAGGCACAATCGATCGACGACGTACAATCGCCAAAGATCGATGCGGCGTTTCAGTCGATTACCGCGGGCCGGCCGCAGGAAGCGCTCGATGCGCTGGCTCCGGTGATTGTCGCCTATGAGGCCGACCAGGCGAAGGAGAAGCGGCACCTGTATTGCGGCATGTCGGTGGCCGAGACGATCGCCTACATGGCCTTGCCCGATCCGGACAAGAAGGGCGCGGTCGCCCTGGCTCCCGGTTATTGCACCGCGCTATATCTCAAGGGCTTCGCGCTGATCGACCTCAATCGGATCGCCGATGCGCGCGCGGTCTACCTACGCGTCGTCTCGCTGGCGCCGTTCCACGCCCATTTCCTGAGCGAACTGGGGCAAAGCTATCGCTATGACAAGAACTGGCCGATGATGCTGGACAGCTGCAAGCGCGCGGAGGGCGTGGTCGGCTTTGCCAGCGACGAGAGCAGGAAGAAGGAAACCGCGCTCGCGTGGCACTGCCAAGGCTATGCGCTGACCGAATTGGGCAAGCTCGATGAGGCAGAGAAGCTGTACCGGCAATGCCTCGAGCTCGATCCCGACGATGCTCACGCGAAGAACGAGCTCCTCTACATCGCCGAGCGGCGCAAGAAGACGACCTGACGCTTGCGCCGATTACGGAGATAGCGGATCGTTGAGCCGATCGATTCGTCGGAGTTGAGGCGATGATGGTACGAGCCGGTGCGTTGGTTTTGGCGCTTGGACTGTCGGCAATGGCGGCTTCGCCCGCGTCGGCGCAAACCGTGCGGCAACTGCCGCCGGGCCAATCGAGCGACACGCCTACGCGCGATAAGGACGCGCAGCGCGATCGCCATGTCGACACGGACTCGCGCGCCGACGCCGCACGTCGTGATGTTCCTTCGATCGCCACCCGTGGCCTGCCGCGCGGCGGATCGAGCTTCGACGCCAAGTTCGAGAGCGGGATGGCCGCGATCCGCGCGAAGGACCCCGGCAAGGCAGTCGAACTGATGCGCCCGGTGCTGGCCGATTTCGAGCAGCGATATGCCGGCGAAAAGCGCCAGATCTATTGCGCCGTCACACCGGAGCAGTCGGCCGCCTACCGCGCCGACGCTACCAAAGCGAGCCGCGAGGCAGTGACGATCGAGCCCGATTGGTGCCGCGCGCAATACGTCACCGCATTCGCGCTGATCGACCTCGAACGTTATGCCGACGCCACGGCGGCATTGCAGCGACTGGTGGGGTTCGCGCCACAAAGCTCCCGCTATCTCAACGAGTTGGGATATGGGTTGATGAAGCAGAAGAAGCTCACCGAATCGCTCGACGCCTATCGCCGGTCGGAAGCGGCGGCCGACCTGACGCCTGGACGGGTCAAGGAAGAGCGGTGCATCGCGCTCAAGGGGATGGGGTACGATCTGGTCGAGCTCGGCGACCTCAATGCCGCCGAGGCGGCGTATCGCAAATGCCTGATTGTCGACCCGGCCGACAAGGATTCGCCCGGCGAAATCGAATATATCCAGAAGCAACGCAAACTTACGGTCTAGCTTAGCCGCGAAGCTGCGCCAGCACCTCGTACGCCATCACCGCCGTCGCGACCGCGGCGTTCAGGCTGTCGGCCTTGCCCAGCATCGGCAGCTTGACCAGCACGTCGCACTCCGCCTCGTACGCCTCGGGCAGGCCCTGCGCCTCGTTCCCGGTGAGCAGGAACGTCGGCGCGGCATAGCTGGCGCCGCGATAGTCGGTGTCGGTCTGGAGGCTGAGCCCGACGAGCTGCGCCGGCCCGCTCCGCAGCCACGGCACGAATTCCTCCCAGCGCACTCGCGCGATCGGCACGGTGAACAGCGCCCCCATGCTCGCGCGCACCGCCTCGACCGAAAAGGGATCGACGCAATCGTCGATCAGGATCAGCCCGCCCGCGCCCACGGCGTCGCCGGTGCGCAGGATCGTGCCGAGGTTGCCCGGGTCGCGCAATCGCTCGGCGACGAGCCAGATCGGCGACGCATCGCGGTCGAGCTCAGCGAGCGGCGTGGTGAATTCGGGAAACACGCCGACCACCGACTGCGCATTGTCCTTGCCCGACAGCTTGGACAGGATGTCGTGGCTGGTCTCGATCGCCTCGCCGCCGGCGCCTTCGACCGCATCGATCAGCGTAACCGCCAGCGGATGCCTCGCGCCCTCGGCGGTGAAAAACAGGTAATGCGGGATTCGGCCCGCCTCGCGCGCTTCGGTGAGGATGCGCAGGCCCTCGGCGAGGAACAGCCCTTCCGCGCGTCGATGCTTCTTGTCGCGCAAGCTGCGGACGCGCTTGACCAATGTATTCGAAAAAGCGGTGATCTCGCGAGGCATCGGCGGCGTTTATCGGCTCACGACACCGCGATCCACGCGATGTTGGTCCAGGGCTGGACGTAGAATTCGCCGTCCTCGGCACCGCGCACGGCAATGCCGAGTTCGTCGGCCGCGATGATTGCGCGCTCGTTCGGGATCTTTTGCCCAGCGGTGCAGATTCGCGCCATCAGCACGTTGTTGTTGGCCGCCAGCGCATCGCGCAGCACTTCGAGCATTTGCAGTGTCTCCAGATCGTGTCGCAGCATTCGTCCTACTCGCGCCGCCCGGGTTCATTCCTCGCCGAACTTCGCCTCGACCAATTCGCACAGCGCGCCGACCGCGCCTTCGGCGCCGTCGCCGTCGGCGCTGATGGTGATCGTGTCGCCCATCGCCGCGCCGAGCATCATCAGCCCCATGATCGATGTGCCGGTGACACCGGGACCGTCCTTGACCACCGTAATTTCAACCGGCTGAGTAGAGGCGAGCGTCACGAACTTGGCGGAGGCGCGGGCGTGCAGGCCACGCTTGTTGGCGATCTGGACGCTACGGCTGACCGGCATTTAGGGTTCAAACTCAACTAGGATGGGGTCGTGACGGAGCCGATTTTGGTGTTGGGCTAGGAGTGAGGAGGGAGCGATGTTGAGACATCGTGACCGACGAAACGACAACGCCTGGCGCCAAAATCGGCCTGCCGCGAAGCGGTCGCCTGGACAAGCCCACCGAGCTTCGTCGCTTGCTGGCGCGCAGCGTCGGCTGCGCGGCTGCGCTGCGCTCCTCGTCGGTGGACTTGTCCAGGCGATCACGATCCCCATCCTAGTTGAGTTTGAACCCTACGCAGCGGCCTCGCCCAATGCTTCGGAGGCGACCGCGATATACTTGCGACCGGCTTCGCGCGCCGCGATCACGGCGTCGACCACCTTCATCGTCTTGCGCGCCGAGGCGAGGCGGATCAGCATCGGAAGGTTGATCCCGGCAATCACTTCGACTCGCCCGCGTTCGAGCAGCGAAATGGCGAGGTTGGACGGCGTGCCGCCGAACAAATCGGTCAGCAGGATCACGCCCTTGCCCGCCTCGACTTCGGCGATCGCCGCGGCGATGTCCGCGCGGCGCGCTTCCATGTCGTCGTCGGGGCCGATCGCAATCGCCGCGATCTGCGTTTGCTGGCCGACGACATGCTCCATCGCGGTCACGAACTCGGACGCCAGACGCCCGTGCGTCACCAATACCAGGCCGATCATGCTGTGCTTATTATCCCAAACCACTCCGCGGCGCACCCTCCAGCGAGTCTTGCGGCGCCGCGCCAAGATCACGATGCGCGACCGTGGGCGAAAACCCTGCGTCGTGCAACCGCCGAGCGACGCGGTCGGCGACATGGACCGATCGATGTCTCCCGCCGGTACAGCCGAACGCGATCGTCACATAGGCTTTGCCCTCGGCGCGGTAACGTGGGAGCAGCAGGATCAGCAGGTCTTCGATCTGGCGGATGGCTGCTTCATAGGCCGGGTCGGCCGCGACGTACGCCGCCACATCCGGGTCGAGCCCCGTGCCCGGCCGCAGCGCTTCGTCCCAGTGCGGGTTGCGCAGGAATCGCATGTCGAACACCAGATCGGCGTTGCGCGGCACGCCGCGTGCGAACCCGAAGGACATGACGGCAAGCGTCGGCTCGCCAAGCCCTTCGCCACCGAACGTCTCGCGAACCTGCTGCGCCAGCTCGTTTGCGGAAAGGTCGGTGGTGTCGATCAACCGGTTCGCCCAGCGCCGAAGCGGCGCGAGCAGTTCGCGTTCGCGCGCGATGCCGTCGCTGGCGGGGCGGTCGAGCGCGAGCGGGTGGCGCCGCCGTGTCTCCGAATAGCGCCGCTCGAGCTCGGCGCCGCTGCAATCGAGGAACAATGTTCCGATATCATATCCGTGATCGTCGCGCAGGCGCTTGATCCGTTTGACGATGCGCTCCGGGTCGAAGTCACGAGTCCGCGCGTCGATCCCGAGCGCGAGCGGGCGTTGGCCGTCTTCGGCGCCTTCCGCCGGCGGCGAGCCGAGCAGCCGGTCGAGCAAGCGCAGCGGCAGATTGTCGACCGTTTCCCAGCCGAGATCCTCGAGCGTGCGAAGCACCGTCGACTTCCCCGCGCCCGACAGCCCGGTGACGAGCAGGATTTCCTTGGCTTCGGTCATGCCTGCTCCGTCAATCTTGCCAGCGCCAGTTCGACCTTGATCGGCGCCGACGCCGGCTGCGGGTCGATCGCGACCATCGGCACGTCGATTCCGGCGATCCGGCGAGTTTCCCCGCGTTCCGGCATGCGCTCGACATCCCCCGACAGTTCGACGAGCAACGCTACGCGACTTTCGGCGACATGGGGAAGCGTGACGATACCCAATCCGCGCACCTCGATCTTGCCGGCGATCGTATCGGGCGGCGAAGCGACCAACGCGCCGTTCACAGCGCGGAGGCGGGTGTAGTCGTCGCTGACCAGAATCGCGCCGCGATCGATCAGCCGCAACGCGAGGTCGGACTTTCCGGCACCCGCCTCGCCCGCGATCAGCACCGCACGATCGCCGATCGCGACGGTCGACACGTGAAGCGTCTCGAATGGTGGATCGCCGGCGATGGTCAGCCTCCCGTCCGGCGAGGCGCGAGCGGCAGGCGGACCACGAAACGCGCGCCGCTCAAGCGATCCTCCCGCGATTCCGCCACGATGGTTCCCTGATGCCCCTCGACGATGGTCCGCGCAATCGCGAGACCGAGCCCCGAATGCTTGCCGAATGCTTCGCTTTCGGGGCGCGCCGACTGGAACCGGGCGAACACCGATTCGCGTGCCTCGGCGGGTACGCCCGGGCCTTCGTCCTCGACTCGCACGACCAATTCGCCGTCCTCGATCGTGGCGCCGACCACGATCAAGCCGTTGTCAGGGGAAAACGACATCGCGTTGTCGAACAGATTTTCGAACACGCGCTCCAGGCGCGCGCCTTCGCCCATCACCAACCGGTCGTGCGCGCGGTCGTCGAAGCGGAATCGCACGCCGCGCTCGACCCCCCGCGCATCGCGTTGCGCGATCAGCCCCGCGACGATCGCCGCCACGTCGACCGCATCGAACTTGGCACGGCTGAGCTGGGCATCGAGCCGCGACGCTTCGGCGATGTCGGTGATCAGCCGGTCGAGCCGGTGGACGTCGTCGCGCAGAATCGCGAGCAAGCGCTCTTGCAGCGCCGGATCCTTGACCGAACCCAGGCTTTCGAGTGCCGACCGCATCGAAGCGAGCGGGTTCTTCATCTCGTGGGCGACATCGGCGGCGAACGCTTCGGTGGCGTCGATCCGCGCGCGCAACGCCTGGCTCATGTCGCTCAGCGCGCGCGCCAGGCTGCCGATCTCGTCGCGGCGCGAGGGGAGGCGGGGCACCACCACTTCGCGCGCACGCCCCAGCCGCACGCGCACCGCGGCGCGCGCCAGCCGTCGCAACGGGCGGACGATGGTTCGCGCGAGGAACAGCGAGAGGAAGATCGAGACGAGGCTGACGATCGCCAGCACGACGCTCAGCCGAAAGCGCTCGCTGCGCACCGTTTGGGTGATGTCGCGCGCGTTGACCGTCGTCATCACCACCTCGCCGTCGCCGAGCGCGGCGGCGGCGGTGATGACCGGCGTGCGATCCGGCGCGCGCCACACCGTCGCGGGTGCTGCCTGCGTCGTCCGCGCGGTGCGGACGTCGGGCCATTCGCTGCCCGCCTGACGCTCGCGATAGAGCGGCGCACGCGGCGCGCCGACCACGGTATCGATCATCGCGTCGAGAAAGCGCGCAATCTGTTGCTGCCAATCCTGCGTGGTCGGGTCGAGCAACAGCACGTTGCGGAGGCCCATCGCGCGGGTGTCGCCGGTCAGCTTGCCGTCGGCGGCGAACAGGCGAATGCGCGTGCCCGTATCGCGCGCCAGCCGCAGCGTCAGCGCATTGCGATGATCGGGCGCGGCCGCGCCGATCGCGACCGCGATCAGCCGCGCTTCGCGGCTGGCCTGCGCGCTACGGCTGTCGAGGATTCGGCTGCGATACGAATCGAGGTAGAAGAACCCCCCGGCGAGCAGTGCCAGCGCAAAGATGTTAAGCGCCAGGATACGCGTGGTGAGTGAAATGCGCCCGGACCAGCGCAGCGACAGATCGCGGCCGGCACCGTCATCGATGCGGTCGGCGTCATTCCTCGGAGAAGCGATAGCCGGCGCCATACAGCGTTTCGATAGCGTCGAAGTCGGTATCGACTTCGCGGAATTTGCGGCGGACTCGCTTGATGTGGCTGTCGATCGTCCGATCATCGACATAGATGTCGTCGTGGTAGGCGGCATCCATCAGTTGATTGCGCGTCTTCACGACCCCCGGCCGCTGCGCCAGCGCCTCCAGGATCAGGAATTCGGTGACCGTCAGCGTGACGTTGTCGCCGCCCCAGGTCACGCGATGCCGCGCCGGGTCCATCTGCAGCCGTCCGCGGTCGATCAACGTTTCCGCGATCGTTTCGTCGCCCGGCGCTGCCTGCGCGAGATCGGTGCGGCGCAGGATCGCGCGGATGCGGGCGATCAGCAGGCGCTGGCTGAACGGCTTGGCGATGTAATCGTCAGCACCCATCGCGAGCCCCAGCGCCTCGTCGAGCTCGTCGTCCTTGCTGGTCAGGAAGATCACCGGGACCTGGTTCTTCTCGCGCAGGCGGCGGAGCAGCTCGAGGCCGTCCATCCGCGGCATCTTGACGTCGAAGATCGCGAGGTCGGGCGGATTGTCGACCAACGCCTTCAGCGCGGTCTCGCCATCCGAATAGACTCGGGTCAGGAACCCCTCCGCCTGGAGCGCGATCGACACCGAGGTCAGGATGTTGCGATCGTCGTCGACGAGCGCGATCGTTGCGGTCATGGCTTACGGGGTTAGTGCAAAGCCGCCAAGCGCTCAATGGCCGGTTTGACGCGGCACGGCCCGGCGGATATGCGCGCCGCCAATGGCCGCATTGCCATGCGCGGCAATCCTTAGGCAGAGGACTGACATAGTGAGCGAGCGTATTCCGGACGCCGGCCTCGAATCGCAGGGTATCGAGACGAGGGCCGATCTCCACTGGAACCTGGTGACCGCGCGGCTGGTGGACGCGGCGGTGCGGCGCGGCGAGGGCAAGCTTAGCGCCGACGGGCCGCTGGTCGTCGAAACGGGCCCGCACACCGGCCGCTCGGCGCAGGACAAGTTCACCGTCCGCGACGCCGAGACCGAGGACACCGTGTGGTGGGGCAAGTCGAACAAGGCGATGAGCCCGGAGCATTTCGCGGCGCTCAAGCACGACTTCATGGCCGCGCTGCGCGATCGCGAAGACCTCTATATCCAGGACCTGTTTGGTGGGTCGCAGCCGGAGTACCGCGTTCGGGTCCGCGTCGTGGCCGAGATGGCGTGGCACAATCTGTTCATCCGCACGATGCTGGTTCGCCCAGCGGCGCACGAACTCAAGGGCTTCGTTCCCGAATATACGATCATCGACCTGCCGAGCTTCCGCGCCGATCCCGCAAAACATGGCACGCGCACCGAGACCGTGATCGCAGTCAATTTCACCGAGAAGCTGATCCTGATCGGCGGCACGCGCTACGCCGGCGAGATGAAGAAGTCGGTGTTCGGGCTGCTCAACTATTTGCTCCCGCCTACCGGCGTGATGCCGATGCACTGCTCCGCGAACATGGCGCATGACGGCACCAACACCGCGGTGTTCTTCGGGCTGTCGGGCACCGGCAAGACCACACTCAGCGCCGATGCCAGCCGCACGCTGATCGGCGACGACGAGCATGGCTGGTCCGACGACGCCGTGTTCAATTTCGAAGGCGGCTGCTACGCCAAGATGATCCGCCTGTCGGAAGAAGCCGAGCCCGAAATCTTCGCCACCACCAAGCGCTTCGGCACCGTGCTCGAAAATGTCGTGATGGACCCGGTGACTCGCGTGCTCGATCTCGACGATCACACGCTCGCGGAGAATAGCCGTGGCGCCTACCCGATCGACTTCATCCCCAATTCGAGCGCCGAGAATATGGGCCCGGCGCCCAGCAACGTCGTGATGCTGACCGCCGACGCGTACGGCGTGCTCCCGCCGATTGCCAAGCTCACCCCCGACCAGGCGATGTACCATTTCCTGTCCGGCTATACGGCGAAGGTCGCAGGGACCGAGATCGGCGTGACCGAGCCCGACGCGACCTTCTCGACCTGCTTCGGCGCACCGTTCATGCCGCGGCATCCCTCGGTCTACGGCAATCTGCTCAAGGAGCGGATCGCCAAGGGCGGGGTCGATTGCTGGCTCGTCAACACGGGCTGGACCGGCGGCAAATATGGCGTCGGCAATCGCATGCCGATTAAGGCGACTCGCGCGCTGCTCAACGCCGCGCTCGACGGCAGCCTCAACAGTGCCGAGTTCCGCACAGATCCGAACTTCGGCTTCCAAGTGCCCGTCGCGGTGCCCGGCGTCGACAGCGCGATCCTCGATCCACGCGAAACCTGGACGGACAAGGCCGAGTACGACACCGCGGCGGCCCGGCTGGTCGACCTGTTCGTCGAGAATTTCGCGCAATTCGCGGACCATGTGGACGAGGGGGTGCGACAATGCGCCCCCCGCGCCGCCGCCACCGCGTAATTCACCATTGTCCCTCTCCCCGGAGGGGGAGAGGGTTGCGCAGACTTGGTCTTTGCGCAGCAAAGACTTAGTCGGAGCTGGGTGAGGGGTGAGCCGAGCGCAGCTCGGCGCGAGGCTTCGCCTCGCTCGACCCCTCACCCGACCTCCGCTAGGCAGCACCCGATCGCGCTTCCTAGCGGCGCCGGTTCGGCTTATCGTCGAACGCGCGCAACGAAAGGGAACTCATGTCGATCCTCGATGGCATTCTCGGCCAGGTCAATTCGAACCTCGATATCAAGAACATGGCCGCAAAGGTTGGGATCACGCCCGAGCAAGCCGAAGCGGCCGTCGCCGCGCTCGTCAAGGCGCATCCGGAACCGGGCAGCACCGTCGATAGCGCGGCTGCATCGACCGGACTCGATTCGGGGATTCTCGACCAGATCGTCGGTCATCTCGGTGGCGAAGGCGCGCTTGGTCATCTGTCGGGACTGCTCGGCGGAGACGCGGGCGGGATCATGGGCAAGCTGAGCGGGCTCACCGGCGGGCTGTTCGGCGGTAACTAGATCAGCGGCTCGACCAGCAACACGTTGCCCGCGGCACCAACGATCCGCACCTGCGCGCCGGCGGGCATGTCGAAGCCCTTGGCGGTCCAGGCACCGTCCCCGACGCGAACCCGGCCTTCGCCGCCGACGATCGGCTCCGACACCTCGACGATCCGCCCGATCAGCTTGGCGGTGCGGTCGTTCAGCCCGTGCGAGCCGGCAGTCGACGGGCTGCGATGATACCAGCGCCGCCCGGTCGCGACCGCGACGCCGCTAAACGCGGCAAATAGCAGCGCCTGGACGATCACGTGGAGGTCCGGCCCCGCCAGCACGACCAACCCCGTCACCGCCGCGCCCGCCGCGACGAAGATCAGGAAGAAGCCGGGGGCGATCAGCTCCATGATCGCCAGCACCAAAGCCGCAACCAGCCACAGCGCGCCGACGCTGAAGTCGATGCCGAACAGATTCATTGTTGCCCCCTAGTCGAGGGCACCGATCCGGCGCCCGACGGCCGCGCCGCATCGCCCAGCGCTTCCTTGGCGAGCTCGCCGATCCCGCCCAGCGTGCCCATTAGCTGCGTCGCTTCGACCGGGAACAGGATAGTCTTGGCATTGGGCGAGGTGGCAAACATGCCGATCGCCTCGACATATTTCTGGGCGATGAAATAGTTGATCGCCTGGGTACTACCGCCTTCGATCGCGTCGGACACCATCTTGGTCGCTGCGGCCTCCGCCTGCGCGGAACGCTCGCGCGCCTCGGCGTCGCGGAACGCGGCTTCCTTGCGGCCCTCCGCCTCGAGGATCTGCGCCTGCTTCAAGCCTTCGGCGCGATTGATCTCGTTCTGACGCGCTGCTTCCGATTCGAGGATCGTCGCGCGCTTCTCGCGCTCTGCCTTCATCTGGCGAGTCATCGCGTTGACGATGTCGGCGGGGGGCCGGATGTCCTTCAATTCGACGCGCGTGATCTTGACGCCCCACGCCTCGGTGGCGTGGTCGACGACGGACAGCAATCGCGCGTTGATCTCGTCGCGCTTCGACAGCAGTTCGTCGAGGTCCATAGACCCCATCACGGTGCGCAGATTGGTCGTCGCCAGCTGCATGATCGCAACGTACAGGTCGCTGACCTCGTACGCGGCCTTGGCGGCGTCGAGCACCTGGAAGAACACGACGCCGTCGACGGCGACCATCGCATTGTCCTTGGTAATGATCTCCTGCCCCGGAATGTCGAGCACTTGCTCCATCATGTTCACGCGCCGGCCGATGCGGTCGAAGAACGGGACGATGATGGTCAGACCGGGTTGCGCAACATTGGTGAACTTGCCGAAGCGCTCGACCGTGTATTGGTAACCCTGACGCACGACCTTCACGCTGCTGAGCAGGTAGATCAGCACGATGAACGCGACGAGCGCGGCGATGACGAGACCCATGAAAACTCCCCCGAGATATATGGGCATATCCTAGCAGAACCCGCGCGGCGTTATAGCGAAATGCGACACGAAGCTGGCGCGGTGCACAGGTGTTGGTTACATGGCTCGCCAACCTGCGATTCGAGGGATTGGCGCTTTCATGGACATCCGGCTCGGCCTGACCTTCGACGACGTTCTGCTGGTGCCGGCGGAATCCGAAGTGCTGCCGAGCGAGGCGCAGACCCACACGCGGCTGACTCGCGACATCGCGCTGTCGATCCCGATCGTGTCGTCGGCGATGGACACCGTGACCGAAGCGGACATGGCGATCGTCATGGCCCAATTGGGCGGGATCGGCGTGCTCCACCGCAATTTGTCGGTCGACGAGCAAGTCGCGGCGGTGCGCGCGGTCAAGCGCTACGAAAGCGGCATGGTGGTGAATCCCATTACGATCGCCCCGACCGCGACGCTGGCTGAAGCGCAAGCGCTAATGACGCACCACAAGATCAGCGGCATTCCGGTGACCGAGAAGAATGGGAAGCTGGTCGGCATCCTGACCAACCGCGACGTTCGCTTCGCCGGTAACCCGAAGCAGCCGGTCAGCGAACTGATGACGAGCGAGAACCTCGCCACGGCGGCCGTCGGCGTCGGCCACGAGCAGGCGCGGTTGCTGCTCCATCAGCGGCGGATCGAGAAATTGCTGGTGGTCGACGAAGACTATCGCTGCGTCGGGCTGATCACCGTCAAGGATATCGAGAAAGCGGTCAATTATCCCGACGCGACAAAGGATTCGACTGGCCGGCTTCGGGTTGCGGCGGCGACGACCGTCGGCGACAAGGGCTATGATCGCACCGCGGCGCTGGTCGATGCCGAGGTCGACCTGATCGTGATCGACACTGCGCATGGCCATAACCGCGACGTTGCGCGCGCGGTCGAGCGGGTAAAGAAGCTCAGCAATTCGGCTCAGGTGATCGCCGGCAACATCGCCACCGCCGAAGCGGCCAAGGCGCTGATCGGTGCGGGCGCCGATGGTATCAAGGTCGGAATCGGTCCGGGGTCGATCTGCACCACCCGCGTGGTGGCCGGGGTCGGCGTGCCACAGCTGACCGCGGTGATCGACTGTGCCGAAGAAGCCGCCAAATCGGGCGTGCCGGTGATCGCCGACGGCGGCATCCGCACCTCGGGCGATATGGCGAAGGCGTTGGCGGCGGGCGCTTCGACCTGCATGATCGGGTCGCTGCTCGCGGGCACCGAGGAAGCGCCTGGCGAGACGTTCCTGTATCAGGGCCGGGCGTACAAATCGTATCGCGGCATGGGGTCGGTCGGCGCAATGGGCCGCGGCTCCGCCGACCGCTATTTCCAGGGCGACATCAAGGATCAGATGAAGCTGGTGCCAGAGGGGATCGAAGGCCAGGTCGCATTCAAGGGCCCGGCGCGCGACGTCATCCACCAGCTCGTCGGCGGCATTCGCGCGGCGATGGGTTATACCGGATCGCGCACGCTCGACGATCTGCGCCAGCGCGCGCGGTTCGTTCAGATCACCGGGGCGGGGCTCAATGAGAGCCATGTTCACGACGTGACGATCACGCGCGAAGCCCCGAACTACCCCAGCCGATGACGAGCCGACGGTGACTCCAGGCGCGCGCACGCAAGCCGCGATCGAAATTCTCGACCAGGTGATCGAAGCCGCGCGCGGCGGGGGCGCTGCGGCCGATACGCTGATCGCGCGCTATTTCGCGGCGCGGCGCTATGCAGGATCGAAGGACCGTCGGGCGGTGCGCGAACTGGTCTACGCCGCCATCCGCCGCGCCGGCGAAGTGCCCGAGAGGGGGCGCGCGGCGATGGTCGGGTTAGCGCGCGACGACAGCGCGGTCGCGGCGATGTTCGATGGATCGCCGCACGGGCCGGCGCCGATCGCTGCGGACGAGCCGGCAGCGAAGGCAGGGACTGCACCCGCCTGGATCGGCAAGCGCTTCAAGGCGTCGGGCATCGATGCTGCGGAGGCCGCTGCTTTGGTCGAACGCGCGCCACTCGATCTGCGGGTGAACCTGCTCAAGTGTGCCGACCCCGCTACGCTGTTTGGCGATCTCGGCGCGGAACGCCTTGCCGATCTCCCGCAAGCCCTTCGGCTGCCGTCCGGCACTTCGATCGAAGCAAGCGAAGCGTTTCGCGATGGGCTGGTCGAGGTGCAGGACGCCGGCAGCCAGGTGGTGACGCTCGCCGCGAAGGCCGCGCCCGGCGTGACGGTGATCGATCTCTGCGCGGGCGCGGGCGGCAAGTCGCTCGCGCTGGCGGCTATGATGGCGAACGCGGGCGTCGTGCTCGCAACCGACACCGACCGCGGCCGCCTGTCGCGGCTCCCGCCGCGCGCCGAACGCGCCGGTGCCTCGATTATCGAGACCCGGCTACTCAATCCCAATGCCGAGGCCGAGGCGCTGGCGGACTGGCGCGACCGCGCCGACGTCGTGCTGATCGACGCGCCCTGCTCGGGCACCGGCACCTGGCGCCGCAATCCGGAGGCGCGCTGGCGGCTGACCCCGACGCGGATCGAACGATTGGTCGACACGCAACGCCGTCTGCTCGGCATCGCGGCGCCGCTGGTGCGCCCCGGTGGCGCGCTCGTCTATATCGTCTGTTCGCTGCTCGACGAGGAAGGGGCGGGGCAGATCGACCGCTTCCTTGTCGATCATCCCGGCTGGGGCGTCGAGGAACCGATTGCGCAAGGGCGACCCCGCGGACAGGGCAAACGGCTCACCCCGCTCCACGACGCTACCGATGGCTTTTTTGTCGCACGCCTGATCCGCGCATGCTAGCCGGCTGACACTGTGCCTCGTGTGGAGACGATCATGCGTTTTTCGCCCGCCGCTCTTGCCGTCGTGTTTGCGGGGCTGAGCATTTCGACCTCGCTGCAGGGGCAGGGTGTCGGCGCGCCCGTCGATCCGCGGTCGATGGCTTTGCTCGCGCAGGGGCGTGCCGATGCGGCGGCGGGTAACTTGCAAGGCGCGACCGACTTGATCGAGACGGCGCTTGTGGTCGATCCGCGTAACCGCGCCGCATTTCTGGAGCTTGCCGCGGTCGCGGAACGCCAGGGTCTGCCGGGCAAGGCAATTCGCCTCTATCGCGAAGCCTTGCTGATCGAACCCAACGATCCCGCCGCGTTGCGCGGGCAGGGTGAAGCGCTGGTCGCCAAGGGCGCAATCGGCCCCGCGCGCGAGAACCTCGCCAAGATCAAGACATTGTGCGGCAAGAAGCCTTGCCCGGACGCGGTGTCGCTCAGCGCGTCGATTGCCAAGGGACCGCCGCCGAGCGCAACGCCGCCGGCCACGGTTCCCGAAACCGCCGACGCGTCGAAATAATCAGGATAGCGCGCGCGCTAGCGCGACAAACTCCGCCACCGACACCGTCTCGGCACGCTGCGCCGGGTCGATCCCAACCGCGGCGAGCGCGTCGAGCGCGCCCGCTACGCCCTTCAAGCTCTGCCGCAACATCTTGCGCCGCTGCCCGAACGCGGCGCCGGTGAGCCGTTCGAGCACCGCGAACGACACGCCAATGGGGGCGGCGATCGGCGCGATATGCACCACCGCCGACATCACCTTGGGCGGTGGGGTGAAGGCCGATCGGTGGACATTCATCGCGATCTTCGCACTCGACCGCCACTGCGCGAGCACCGACAGGCGGCCATAGGCGTCATCCCCCGGCGCGGCGACGATCCGTTCGGCGACCTCGCGCTGGAACATCAAGGTCAGGCTCTGCCACCACGGCAGCCAATCGGCCGACAGCCAGCGCACTAGCAAAGCGGTGCCGACATTGTATGGCAGGTTCGCAACGATATGCGGCCGGCCGGCGAACAGCGCGGGCGCGTTGATGGCTAAAGCGTCGTCCTCGATCACCCGGAGCTTCCCCGGGTAGGCGGCGCCGAGTTCGGTGAGCGGGGCAATGCAGCGGCGGTCGCGTTCGATTGCCGTCACGCTCGCGCCCGCGGCGAGCAACGCGCGCGTCAAGCCGCCGGGGCCAGGGCCGACCTCGAGCACCTCCGCACCATCGAGATCGCCCGGAATAGCTGCGATCCGCGCGAGCAGCTGTCCGTCGAACAGGAAATTCTGCCCCAGCGCCTTCGACGCCGACAGGCCGTGCCGCGCGATGACTTCCCGGAGCGGCGGAAGGTCCTGTCCGCTCACGCCGATTGGGCGGCGTCTGCGCGACGGCGCGCCGCTTCCGCAGCAAGACGGATCGCCGCGATCATCGCCCCCGGCTCGGCACGATCTTGTCCGGCTATCCCGAATGCGGTGCCGTGATCAGGCGAGGTGCGCACGATCGGCAGCCCGAGCGTGATGTTGACCCCTTCGTCGAAATGCAGCGTCTTGAGCGGCACCAGCGCCTGGTCGTGATAGCAACAGATCGCCGCGTCATAGGTGGCGCGGGCGCGGGCATGAAACATCGTGTCGGCGGCCATCGGCCCGGTCGCGTCGATCCCCTCGGCCTGAAGCGCCTCGACCGCCGGGATGATGACGTCGATTTCCTGCCGCCCGATCGCGCCTTGCTCGCCGGCGTGCGGATTGAGCCCGGCGAACGCCAGCCGGGGACTGGCGATCCCGAAATCGCGCACCAGCGCACGCGCCGTCACCCGCGCCTTGGCGATCAACAATGCCGTGGTGAGCAGCCCCGCGACGCGTTCTAGCGGGACGTGAGTCGTCACCGGCACCACGCGCAGTGTCGGGCCAGCAAGCATCATCACCGTCGCGCTAGCTGCCACCCCAACTCGTTCGGCGACGAACTCGGTCTGGCCCGGGTAAGTGAAACCGATCTGATACATCTGCGCCTTCGACACCGGTCCTGTGACGAGCGCTCCGGCGGCGCCGGATCGCGTCAGCCCGGTCGTCAGCTCCAAAGCGTGAAGCGCGCAACGTGCGCCGTCCAGATCGGGTCGGCCGGGGACGATGGCGCCGGCATTCTCGACCGTCAGTACGGGCAGCGCTTCGTCGAAAACGGCTTCGGTGTCGCCCGGCGCCGTGATCGGCACGATCGGGCCATCCCATACCTGCTTGATCGCGCGCGCGTCTCCGGCGGCGAAAAAGGGCGACAGTCTTGCTTCCTGGCGGCGCGCCCACGCCTTGGCGATGATCTCCGGGCCGATCCCTGCGGGATCGCCCATCGCGATCGCCAGCGGAGGGAGAGTGCTCACATCAACCGCCCTCAGCGATACTGAATCACCGCGTCGCGGCGCAGGTCGCGCAGGATCTTGGCAGCCCGCAGGTTGACCCCTTGCTCCTCCATCTGATTCTGTATTTGCGCCGCAGAGGGAAGGCTTCCGCCCCTCGCCTCATCACGGCCGCACAGGACCAGCGTGCTCACGCCTTCGTTCGGCGAACCGAACGGCGGGGTGGCCTGCCCGACCTGCATGTTGAGCACCATGTCCTGCAACGCGGCCGGCAGGTCGCGGATCGTCAGCGTGTCGTTGTCGACCACCTCGGCGCCGATATCCGCCGCGATTTTGCTGACGGTCCCGCAGCCGTTGATGCCCTGCACGGTCTTGGCGAAGGCCGCCGCGCGTTCCTGCGCCTGTTCCTGCGTCGTGCCGGCGGGAAATGCGATCTTCATTTGCTTGAGGTTGAGGCGAGCGCTGCGCGGATCCGCCTCGAGCACCTTGCGCTTGTCTTCCAGGTAGAGCACCGAAAACCCGCCCGAGTTCGGGATCGGACCGGCCATCTGCCCGACCTGCATTTCGCCCGCCGCGGTGGCGAGTTCGGTCGGCAGCACGTCGGAACGGACCCAGCCGAGCTCGCCTCCCGACGCCGCGATGGTCGATTCGCCCAGCGTCTTCGAATAATAATCGAACGGCGCCTTGCCGGTCTTCATGTCTTCCATCGCCTGGCGCAACGCGGCTGCGACAGCGGCTGCGCGTTCGGGCGGCGCCGACATGTAGATTTCGCGCAGATGATATTCGTCGGTACCCTTCGACGCTTGCATCCGCGCGAGTATCGCTTTCACTTCCTCGTCGCTGACGTTGACCTCGACCGTGCGGCGCAAATAGCGCTGCCATGCCAGTTCGCCTTCGATCTGCATGCGCACCGACCGCAACGATGATCCGATCGAGCGCAGGAACGGGCCAAAATCGGCGGGCGTCTTGCCGAAATTCTGCGCGACCTTGACCATCGCCTGGTCGAGCTCGTCCGACTTGACCGTCACCTCGTGTGCCTTGGCTTCCTGGATCTCCAACGCCTCGTCGATCAGCCCGCGCAGCACGGTCAGGCGAAGCTGTTGCATCTCCTCCGGCTTGAGGTTGTACTGGTTGGCGGCGACGATCAGCGCCACGCGCTGATCGACGTCGGTGCCGGTGATCACGGTGCCGTTGACGATCGCTGTCGCCTTGCGGACGTTGGGATCGACCTTGCCGAAAATCTGCAAATTCTCGGGAATATCGAGCCCCGTCTGGGGCACCGTGGAGTCTGGAACCGTCTGTGCCAGCGCGGCCCCGGCAAGCCCCACCATCGCGGTACCGGCAAGAGCGCGAGCAATGCGCGTCGACATCGAAAAAAATGTTACCAAGTCAAAACCCCATGAACACGCGGGCACGCCCAATTCCCCGCGCGCTTGCCCAATGTCGGATGAACCTCTGCTTAGCGGCCCAAATTCTTGAACGCCAGCGTCAACAGGAAGCTGTTGCCGCGGCGTGCGTCGCCGGTGGTCTGGTAGTCGCGCCGCCAGGTCAGGCCGAGCCGCAGGCAGTCGTCTTCATATTGCACGCCGAGGCGGTGCCGGACGGGATCGAAACCGTCGGAGATCGACAGCGGATCCTCGTTCCTGTCGGTCAGGTCAACCGTCGCCGACCCGAAGATCGACCAGAACCGCGCGAACCCGACGCGCGCGCCAACCCGTGCTTCCTCACGGTCGCGCAGATCCTCCAGTGTCGTGGAGATGTTGCGGTTGAGCCTCAGGTAGCCAAGCAGGATGTAGGTGCGCTTGGTACCCACCGTCGCATCGATCTCGTTACGGCGGATCGCGAAATTGTCCTTGTCGAGCCGGTAGCGGTGCACAACCGAGACGAAGTCGCGGATCCGCACCTCGGTCCGTCCGACAATGTCCGACCAACGATCGGTCAGTCCGGTGCCGTCGGGGAAGATCGTCGGCTTGCTCGATAACCGATAGCTTTCGCCGATCGTCGCGTTGATCGCGATGCCCGGCAGGTCGAGCGCGTAATCGACGCCGATCGTGAAGCGGGTCGAATCCTCCCAGCGGTCGTAGCCCGGGAAGCGGTTGAGCGCGAACAGGTTCGAATCCTCGAGATCGACCGCGCGCGCGTCCTCGTTGGGGACGAGCAAATTGCGGGTGGGCGGGGAGGCGACGATCTGGAAGCGCGGGGTCAGCCGCTGCATCCCGCCCAGGAACTCGCCAATGAGTGGCCATTTGATGTCGAGCGCGAGCGCACCGATCGCTCGCGCGTGAACCCCGCTTTCGCCGCGATAGCTGGCGACGGTAGTCGCGACCGTGTCGCTGGCGTTATAGACATCGCCGCGCGCATAGGCGGTCAGCGTCACTTCCTGGCCCCAAGGCGTGATTCGCCGCAGATCCCATTGCGCGCTGGCGAAGGCGCGCTGCGTATCCTGTCCGCTGGTTCGAGTGATGCCGAGGGTGTTGACCTGCAACTGCAGCCGCCCCGCCAGAACATCGTCGATGCGGCGGCGATAGTCGATTTCGGGAAGCGCGATCGGCTGGAGCCCCTGACGGTCGCCGAGCCGCAGCGTCTGCACGAACCAGCCTGTCACGCCGAAATAGGTGTTCGGGTCGATCCGTTCGAGACTGACGGTGGAGCGCAGCCGGTCGTCGCTCGAAATGTCGTAGCGACGCAGGAAGGTGCGGTCGGTGGTCAACCGGATCGAGCTCGAGAGCGACCAATAGGGATCGAACTGAAATCGCGCGACGCCATCGAGATAACCGCGGAACGCGCTCTTGGTGGAAGTCGGCGTCGTCGCCAGAAAGTCGCTGCGTGGCGACACCGTGGCGTAGCCGGTCACCTTGTACGCGCCGTTCCCGGTGAGCGCCTCATACTGTGCCTGCGCCATCGGCGCGACGCTGGTATAGACGTGCGGCGTGACCGTCAGCCCGCGATTGGGCGCGAGCCGAAAGTAATAGGGCAGCGCGACCTCGAAACCGTTGGTGCGGCTGTAGCGAATATCGGGGCTGAGCAATCCACTGTCCGCGCCGTCGCCGACCGGATTCGACAATTTGGGCAGCGGGATCGTCGCAAAGCCGAACAGGTTGAACCGCGCGCCGGTATAATAGATGCGCTTGCGATCGGGGCGATAGACCACCTTTACAGCGGTGATCTTCCACGACGGGTTTTTCGGGCAGCCGCTCGAATTGGTGACCGCGCACGGCGTATAGGCCGCCTGGCGCAGCGTGATCACGCCGTCCTTGTCGCGCACGCCCTTGACCGCCGCCAACCGCCCGCCCTGGTCGAGCACGACGAGCATGTTGTCGACCACGCCGTCCTTGAGCGAATCGGTCAGCTCAATCTTGTCGCCATAGGCGACGTCGCCCTGCGGGTTGGTGACCGCGATGTTGCCGGTGGCGACGACCTTGCCCGTCTTGCGGTTCCACACCACTTGATCGGCGCGAAGCTTGTCGCCCTGGCGGTACATGCGGACGTCGCCGCTTGCGGTGACGGTGTCCGCATCCTGATCGTATTCGAGCGTAGCGGCGGAGAATTGCACCTGGTCGGGATCGGCGGGAGCTGCAGTTTCGGCCGGAGGGGGTGGGCTTGCCTGTCGATCCTGGAGATCCTGTGCCGCTGCCGGTTGGGCCTGCGCGAGCGCGAACAGCATCGCGGAGCCGGCCAAGAAAGCGGAACGCGTGAAGTTCACCAAACACCCTTTTCGTGAGTGACATGCCCGTTCGGACCGGGCCCGCAATCCGTATCGCATCGCCATCGCCAGACCGCAATCGGCGCTTTGCAGCCCGCGCAATAGCGGCCTAGAGGGATGCGTCCAGCGCCCATTTGGCGCAAATTGATTGAGGTTTGCCTTTCATGAAGATCGAATTCGCCGCCACTGCCCCCGCCGCCGATGCCCTGGCCGTCCCTGTCGCCAAGGGCGGTCTCGACGCGGCTATCAATGGCCGCGACGGCAAGGCGACGCTCGCGGCCGCTGCCGCCGCGGGAAAGTTCGATGGCGAAGCGGGCGGGATCGTCGAGGCATTCGTGGGCGGCGATTCGGTCCAACGCGTGCTACTGGTCGGGGCGGGTGAGGGCACCGAGGCCGATTGGGAAAAGGCTGGCGGCGCGGTCGCCGCGCGCCTGCTGACCAATGCCACCAGCGCCGCGGTGGATCTGTCCGGCGCGTCGCCCAGTGCGGCTGCAGCGGCGCGCTTTGCCGGCGCGATCGCGCAGCGCGGCTGGCGGATCGACACGTATCGCACCAAGCTCCCCGAGAAGCAGAAGCCGCAACTGGCGATGGTGACGATTGCCGGCGCGCCCGACGGCACGGACGCTGCCTGGGGCAAGCAGAACGCGGTGAATGCGGGCATGGACCTTACCCGCACGCTCGTGTCGGAACCGCCCAACGTCATCTACCCGGCGAGCTTCGTCAACCGCGTCACCGCCGATGTCGAGGGGCTCGGGCTCGAGATCATCGTTCTTGGTCCCAAGGAAATGAGCGAGCTCGGCATGGGGGCGCTGCTCGGCGTCGCGCAAGGATCGCGCCGCGAAGGGCGGCTGCTCGCACTCAAGTGGAGCGGGAAGGGGGTGGGTGACCCCGATGTCGCTTTGGTCGGCAAGGGCGTGACCTTCGACACCGGCGGCATCTCGTTGAAGCCCGGTGCCGGCATGGAAGACATGAAGTGGGACATGGGCGGCGCCGGCGCGGTGGTTGGCGCGATGAAGGCGCTTGCGACGCGTAAGGCCAAAGCCAACGTGATCGGCGTGTGCGGACTCGTCGAAAACATGCCCGACGGCAACGCGATCCGCCCCAGCGACATCCTGACCAGCATGTCGGGACAGACGATCGAAGTGCTCAACACCGATGCCGAGGGTCGGCTGGTGCTGTGCGATTGCGTCACCTGGGTTCAGCGGACGCACCACGTCAAGTCGATCGTCGATTTGGCGACGCTGACCGGCGCAATGATCATCGCGCTCGGCAACGAGCATGCGGGGTTGTTCTCGAACGACGACGGCCTTGCCGATCAGTTGCTCGCGGCGGGCAAGGCGTCGGGCGACTTGCTGTGGCGCTTCCCGATCTCGGATGCATACAACAAGCTGATCGACTCGCCGATCGCCGACATGAAGAACGTCGGCCCGCGCGGCGCCGGATCGATTACCGCGGCGCAGTTCATCGGACGCTTCATCGAAAGCGGCGTGAAATGGGCGCATCTCGACATCGCCGGGATGGTCTGGGCTGACAAGCCCGGAAGCACCTACGACAAGGGCGCGACCGGGTTCGGCGTGCGTCTGCTCGACCGGTTTGTTGCGGATAACTTCGAAGCGTAGCGTCACCCCGGCGAAGGCCGGGGCCGCCCTGTTTTACTGATTCACTCGGCGGCCCCCGGCCTAGCGCCGGGGCGACGAAAGGAACGATGCAGATCGACTTCTATCACCTGACCGTCACTCCGCTCGAACGCGCGCTCCCGCAGATTGCGGAGAAGGTTGTTTCGACGGGGGGGCGATTGCTGATCGTCAGCGACGACGAGGCGCAGCGCGGCGCGATCGACCGGCTGCTGTGGAGCTATTCGCCGGAAAGCTTCCTGCCTCACGCCTGCGCCGGCGGCGAAGACGATGCCGCACAGCCGGTTCTGATCGGCGCCGAAGCGGAACCGGCCGACGCCGCGGGCAACATCGCGTTGATCGACGGCCGATGGCGCGACGAAGCACTAACTTTCGACCGCGCGTTCCACTTCTTCGATGCCGAACGGATCGCTGAAGCGCGCGCGGCGTGGAAGGCGCTGGATCGCCCCGAGGTCGAGCGTCGCTATTGGAAACAGGACGACCGCGGCAAATGGGAACAGGCCGCCTAGTCGCGTTTCACATAAGGCTTGAGGTCGATCATTAGCGGTCTGCATCGTTTCGGTGTGGCGCGTGAATCGCTCGAATCGATCGGAGGCATTTGAGAGAATGCCTGGTGAATTTTGAAACTGTTCGCCTGAATCAGCAGTCGCAATTGCGCGATGGTGCTCCGCGCGGCGTCGATGCGCTCCACGGCAATGTCGCCGGGCGCGTGAATCAGCGCATCGAGTACCGTCGCCTGCCGGGCAAATTCCCATTCGGTGTCGGTCAGTTTGCCGATCGCCGCGTAGTAGCGCGCATAGCGCTCGGCATCGTCGTCGGTCATATGAGCGGCGACATTGTTGTCGATCGTCGTTTGCCACGTAGCGTCGGTCAACGCACGAAAGTCGGGTCGTTCGATAACACCAATGTCGGGAAGCCGACCGTTTTTACGGGCATCGATCAACACGGCGTCGAGATCGGTGAGCACCGCATCGGTACAATGTTGCCAGTCGACCATATCCAACAACGTCGCTTGATCTCGGATCATCTGGTTAGCGATGCGAGTCTCGGTCGTGGCGACGCGATATTTCCAGCCAATCCAATCTGCGAGCGCATTGATTAGTAATGCGATCAGCACGCCGAGGATGATGATGATCATCTCTCGGAGAAAGTCGCGCTGCTTTTGCCGCAATGCGGGCCAACGAGCCATCGCATCCCCCTGCTTGCAACATCGGGGAAGGATGATTACGGCACCGCGAACTTTCCACAATCCCCAATCAAAGGAGCGAGCGACCGCCATGGCCGCCAACCGCACGTTTTCGATCATCAAGCCCGATGCCACGCGCCGCAACCTGACCGGCGCGGTCACCAAGTTGCTGGAGGAAGCCGGCCTGCGCGTCGTCGCGTCGAAGCGGATCCAGATGACTCGCGAGCAGGCCGAGGGTTTTTACGCGGTGCACAAGGAGCGCCCGTTCTTCGGCGATCTCGTCGCGTTCATGATCTCGGGGCCCGTCGTGGTCCAGGTGCTTGAGGGCGAGGACGCGGTGAAGCGCAATCGCGACGTGATGGGCGCGACCAACCCGGCGAATGCCGAGCCCGGCACGATCCGCAAGGAACTGGCCGAATCGATCGAGGCAAACTCGGTGCACGGGTCGGATTCGGATGAGAATGCCGCGATCGAGATCGCTTACTTCTTCCAGCCCGAAGAGATCGTCGGCTAAACAATCACGTCGCCCCGGCGAAGGCCGGGGCCGCCAGTGATTAGCGACTTTAAGCCGCCAGCGATCCCGGCCTCCGCCGGGATGACGTTATGAGGCGGGTCGCCCCGCCTTCCACAGCGCATCGATCCGCGCTTGCGATCCGCCGCGTTCGTGCAAGCGCATGCCGACGATGTGCAGCGCGCGGCCGAGCAGCGGCACCCGGCCGTCGGTCTTCCACACGATATCGAACACCCCGGTGGTCGACAGCGGCTTGTCGTCGTCCATGTAATGGACCGTCAGCAGCACCGGCAGCTTGCCGGTCTGCCTGTCCGCGCCGCCGTCGGTCGCCTTCAACAGCGCGCTCTCATACCAGCGGCCCTTGATCGTCTGCGTCGCGTTGCTCTGCGGCGACACGCCGAGGTCGCTCGGGAAGGTCACTTCGATGTCGCCGAGCACGTGGCGGTCATCAGCGGTGATGACGATATCGTTGTGGCGCACCGATGAGCGGACCTCGTATCGCGCCTTGTCGCGAGTCTCGGCAGTCTTTTCAGCTTGCTTGTCGGCTTCGTCAGCCTTGCGGTCGTGCCAGGTCATCCACAGGCTGACCGCGGCGATCAGCAGCCCGGCGACCGCGACGAACTCGCCGAGGTTGATCCAGCGGCGGCGAGTCGCGGCGGCCTCGGCCTTCGCGACGGCTTCGGTCGCCGCGGTCTGGATATCGGGATCGTCGCTCATCGGCCGCCAGCCTCGAGCAAACGGCGCGGCGCGACCATTTCCCAGCTGATCGCGATCCGGTCCTCGATCCGCTGCCAGTCGGTGGCGTCGCCGTTGAGCGCCATGCCCACCCAGCCCGATGGGCCGAGATAGGGCGGGATGTGATAGAAATCGGGGTCCATTTCGACCAGCATCGCCTGTTCCTCGCGGCCCGACGTCTTGACCATCACCGCGCTGTGCCCGTCGTTATGATGGTTGTGCCAGACATAGGCATAGACCTTGCCCTGGGCGATGTAGAAGGCGGGCGAGCCGTGCGAGAGTTTCTCGGCGGCTTCGGGATAGGCCATGCAGATCGCGCGGACGCGGGCGAGGTCGGTTTGAAAATCGGGGCTCATCGCGCGGCGAATTCTGCCAGAACCCGCGGATAAAGGCGATGCTCTTCCGCCAGCACGCGCGCGGCGAGCGTGTCGGCGTCGTCTCCCGGGAGGATCGGCACGCGCGCCTGGCCAAGCACCTCGCCGGCGTCGAGCTCCTCGGTGACGATGTGAACCGAGCAGCCCGCCTCCGCATCGCCGGCGTCGATCGCGCGGTGGTGCGTGTCGAGACCTTTATAGGCGGGCAGGAGCGAAGGGTGGATGTTGACGATCCGCCCACGCCATTCGGCGACGAATTCGTTCGAGAGCAGGCGCATATACCCGGCAAGGGCGACGATCTCGGCGCCAGCTTCACGCAATGCGGCGCTGAGCGCAGCTTCGTATACGGGTTTGCCGATGCCCTTCGGCGAAAGCGCGAAGGTCGGAATGCCTCGCTCGCGCGCCCAGGCGAGACCGGGCGCTTCTGGCTTGTCGGAAGCGACCACCACGACCTCGTAGGCGTCGCCCGCAGCCTCGACGAGCGCCATCATGTTCGAGCCTCGGCCCGAAATCAGGATGCCGACCTTTTTCATTAGTACGCTTGCCCGGCGAAGGCCGGGGTACAGTATCGGGCCGGTCGCAAGTGGGCCCCGGCCTTCGCCGGGGAGGCGCTAAAGCTAGGCATCGTGAGTGGCCGACCAGTCCGCACGTGCGCTCCAAGTTTCGGTCGAGCCGAATACGGTGCAGCCGCGCTTGCCCGCCACAATCTCGCCGATCCCGAACGCGCTTTCGCCCGCCGCGTCTAGGGCGGCGGCGACCCCATCTGCATCTTCCGCCGCAACCACCACGGCCATGCCAACCCCGCAATTGAACGTCCGCGCCATTTCCTCGGGCTCGATCGCACCCTGTGCCTGGAGGAACGCCATCAGCCGCGGCTGCTCCCAGGCGTCGGCGTCGACCCGGGCATGCACGCCGTCGGGCAGCACGCGCGGAATGTTCTCGAGCAATCCGCCGCCGGTGATATGCGCGAGACCTTTGATCCGCCCCTCGGCGATCAGCGGCAGAAGGCTCTTCACGTAGATCCGCGTCGGCGCCATCAGCGCGTCGATCAGCAATGTATCCGGATCGAACAGCGCCGGACGGTCGAGCTTCCAGCCTTTATCGGTCGCCAGCCGTCGCACCAGCGAATAGCCGTTCGAATGCACCCCCGACGAGGCGAGCCCCAGGACCACGTCGCCCGGCGTGATATCCTCCCCCGTCAGCACGCGATCGCGCTCGACCGCGCCGACGCAGAACCCGGCGAGGTCGTAATCGCCCTCGGCATACATGCCCGGCATTTCCGCGGTCTCGCCGCCGATCAGCGCGCAGCCGGCGATGCTGCATCCTTCGGCGATCCCGGCGACGACGCGCGTCGCGACGGCATTGTCGAGCTTCGCGGTCGCGTAATAATCGAGGAAGAACAAAGGCTCGGCCCCTTGCACGATCAAGTCGTTGACGCACATCGCGACCAGGTCGACCCCGACCCCGTCGTGCCGCCCGCTGTCGATGGCGAGCTTGAGCTTGGTGCCGACGCCGTCGTTGGCGGCCACCAGCAACGGATCGACGAAGCCCGCCGCCTTGAGGTCGAAGAACCCCCCGAACCCGCCGAGATCGGCATCCGCGCCCGGCCGCCGCGTCGCCTTGGCGAGCGGGCCGATGGCACGCACCAGCGCGTTCCCCGCCGCGATCGAGACGCCCGCATCGGCATAGGTGTAGGGGCCGGCGCGGGGGGCATCTTCGCTCATGCCCTGGCGCGTTAGACATATCGCGCTTGGATTTCCACGGGCTCTTCGCCAAAAGGGCGCCCGACATGCGCCGCGCTCGTTTATTCCACGTCTCCGCGATCGCCGCGGCCCTGATGCTCGCAGGCGCCGCCGGTATGGTGGCGGCGCAATCGACCGATACGATCGACACCAACGAGCCGATCGACAGCTCGGGCAGCTACGAGATCGATGGCGTCGATGTCGACGTCAGCGGCGCGACCGCCGATGCGGCGCGCTTCGCCGGATGGCGGCTCGCGCAGCGCAAGGGGTATGCGATGCTGGCCAAGAAGATGGGCGCGGGCGGCGGCGTGCCGTCGGATTCGACGCTCGATTCGATGGTCACCGGGATCGTCATCCAGAACGAGCAGATCGGTCCCAACCGCTATATCGCGAAGCTCGGCGTGCTGTTCAGCCGCGCCAAGATTGGCGGCATGCTCGGCATCGGCGGGGAGGACGCACGCTCGTCGCCGATGCTGCTGATCCCGGTGCAATGGTCGGGCGGGGTCGGCGTCGCATACGAGCAGAAGACTGCCTGGGACGAGGCTTGGGGCCGCTTCCGCATCGGCGACAGCACGGTCGACTATGTCCGCCCGTCGGGTACCGGCCCCGATTCGCTATTGCTCAACGAAGGGCAGGCGGGTCGTCGCGACCGCGGCTGGTGGCGCAGCGTGCTCGACCAATATGCCGCCTCCGACATCCTGGTACCGGTGGTGACGTTGGCGCGGCAATGGCCGGGTGGGCCGATCATCGGCACCTTCGAGGCGCGGCACGGCCCCGACGACGCTCTGCTCGCGCGGTTCAGCTTGCGCGTCGAAAGCGAGGACGGGCTCGCCGCCTTGCTCGACGCGGGGGTCAAGCGGCTCGACACGATCTATCAGGAGGCGCTCAGGAACGGCGGGCTGCAGAGTGATCCGAGTCTCGCCTATATCGCGCCGCCGATGGCGACCCCGACGCCGACGCCGACCCCGACCGATGTGCCGACCGAAACCGGCGTCGTGATCAGCGATACGCCCGCGACGTCGACCGCGGCGGCGAGCGCGCTCACGATCCAGTTCGACACCCCGACCGCAGCCTCGGTGTCGTCGATCGAAGCGGCGGTGCGCGGGACGCCAGGCGTCGGCAGCGCGACCACGACGAGCATGGCGATCGGCGGTGTATCGGTGATGCGTGTGACGTATGGAGGCGATCCCGAAGTGCTACGCGCGTCGCTCCAGTCGCGCGGGTTTGCCGCCGCGCGGAGCGGCAACACGCTGCGCATCCGTCGCGCGGACGACTCGACCGGCGGATGAGCCAGCTCGGCCTGCCGCTGGCGTGGCCGCCGGGCCCCGGCGACAACGAGTTCCTGGTAACCCCGTCGAATGCGCACGCATTTCACTTGCTCGAACGCTGGGCGACTTGGCCGGTGATGACTGCGTTATTGGTGGGCCCGCGCAAATCGGGGCGCAGCGTGCTTGCGCGCGTGTTCGCCAGCCGCAGCGGCGGCAGTTTCATCGACGATGCCGACCGGCGCCCCGACAAGGAGCTGTTCCACGCCTGGAACGAGGCCCAAGCCGCGCACCGCCCGCAATTGTTCATCGCCGAGAGCGCGCCGCCCGAATGGCGCGTGTCGCTGCCCGACCTGCGCTCGCGGTTGGCGGCCAGCCCGGTTGCGCAGATCGGTGCTCCCGACGATGCGCTGATGCGATCGTTGCTCGAACGCCAGTTCCTGCGCCGCCACCTCGATGCGCGGCCCGACCTGATCGACTGGCTGATCGCTCGGCTGGAGCGCAATTTCGTCGCGGTCGAACGCGCCGTCGATGTGCTCGATCAGGACGTGCTCGAGCACCGTAAGCGCTTGTCGATCCCGCGCGCGCGGGCCACATTGGCGGCGGCGGGAATCATCGCGCTGCCGCACACCGACGAGACCGCATGACTCGCCCAGCTCACCTCGCCCGCCTGTCCGCGTCCGACGACCCGTTCGAGCGCGGCGAGCATGGCGATCGCTATTTCAACCGCGAGCTGAGTTGGCTGGCGTTCAACCGCCGCGTGCTCGAGGAAGCGTGCAACGCGGCGCATCCCTTGCTCGAACGCTTGCGCTTCCTCTCGATCTCGGGCTCGAACCTCGACGAATTCTTCATGGTCCGCGTCGCCGGGCTGATGGGCCAGCAGAAGCAGGACGTCGACCGGCGCTCGACCGACGGGATGACCACCCGCGAGCAGCTTGCCGCGATCATCGCCAGCGCCGACGCGCTGGTCGAGGACCAGCGGCGGATCTGGCAGGACTTGCGCCGCGATCTCGCCGCGGCCGGCGTGCACGTGCTCGGATCGCGCCAGATCGACGACGCAGTGACCCCCGACGAGGCGGCGTGGCTCGAAAACCATTTCCGCGAACAGATATTCCCGATCCTGACCCCGCAGGCGCTTGACCCGGCGCACCCGTTCCCGTTCATGCCCAACAAGGGGCTGGCGGTGATCTTTGACCTCGTCCGCGCGTCGGATGGCGAGGAAGTGCGCGAACTGGTGATGTTACCCGCGCCGATGGCCCGGTTCGTACGGCTGCCGGGCGAACCGGCGCGCTATGTCGCGGTCGAATCACTGGTCAAACGCTTCTCCTGGATCGTCTTTCCCGGCTACGCGGTCGCCGGCGCCGCCGAGTTTCGCGTGCTGCGCGACAGCGACATCGAGATCGAGGAAGAGGCCGAGGATCTGGTCCGCTACTTCGCCAACGCCATCAAGCGGCGGCGGCGGGGTAGGGTGATCCGGCTCGCGCTCGAATCGGGAATGCCTGAAGCGCTCGGCGCGGTGCTGCGCGACGAGCTTGCCGGCGGTGACGCTTCGGTCACCGAAAGCGGCTCGTTCCTGGGCATCCACGACCTCGAAGCGATCATCGACGAGAACCGCCCCGACTTGAAATTCGTGCCGTTTGCGCCGCGCTTTCCCGAGCGGATCCGCGAATTCGGCGGCGATTGTTTCGCTGCGATCAAGGCCAAGGACATCGTCGTCCACCACCCCTACGAGACGTTCGAAGTGGTGGTCGAATTCCTCAAGCAAGCCGCCGCCGACCCCGACGTGGTCGCAATCAAGCAGACGCTGTACCGCGCCGGCAAGCAATCGGCGGTAATCAACGCGCTGATCGCCGCGGCTGAATCGGGCAAGTCGGTGACCGCAGTGGTCGAGTTGAAGGCGCGGTTCGACGAGGAGCAGAACCTGCTCTGGGCCTCGGCGCTCGAACGGGCCGGCGTCCAGGTCGTATACGGTTTCTTCGACTGGAAGACTCACGCCAAGGTCTCGATGGTCGTCCGGCGAGAGGGCGGCGAGTACAAGGCCTACTGCCATTTCGGGACGGGGAATTATCACCCTGTCACCGCGCGCATCTACACCGACTTGAGCTTCTTCACCGCCGACCCCGACCTCGGCCGCGACGCCGCGCAGATCTTCAACTACGTCACCGGCTATGTCGAACCCGCGCTCAAATATGTGGGGATCAGCCCGCGCGACATGCGGACTCGGCTGAGCGCGCTGATCGATGCCGAGATCGCCAACGCCAACGAGGGAAAGCCAGGCGCAATCTGGGCGAAGATGAACTCGGTGGTCGATCCCGCGATCATCGAAAAGCTCTACGAAGCGTCGAATGCCGGAGTCGAGATCGACCTCATCATCCGCGGCATTTGCTGCCTTCGCCCAAGCGTGCCCGGCATGTCCGAGAACATCCGAGTCAAATCGATCATCGGCCGCTTCCTGGAGCACAGCCGCATCTGGTGCTTCGGCAACGGTAAGGCGTTGCCCAACGACGGCGCGAAGATCTTCATTTCCTCGGCCGACTGGATGCCGCGCAATTTCGACCGCCGGGTCGAATATATGCTGCCGATCCTCAACCCGACCGTCCACGACCAGATTCTCGACCAAGTGATGGTCGCCAATCTGATGGACAATGAGCAGAGCTGGGTGCTTGGTCCCGATAGTGAATATGAACGGCTCGTACCCGGCGAGCATCCGTTCAATCTGCATCGCTATTTCATGACCAACCCGTCGCTGTCGGGTCGTGGTGCGGCGCTGGAGGGCAAGGCGGTGCCCAAATTGTCGCTGGCGCGGCGGCTTTAGCCTCGGCGATGGCATCGCTCCTGCTCCGCAAACCCCGCGCCGCCGCGGATGCGCCGCCGCGCACCGCGATCATCGACATCGGCTCGAACTCGATCCGCCTCGTAGTCTATCAAGGCCCGCCGCGGCTGCCCGCGACGCTGTTCAACGAGAAAGTCATGGCCGGTCTCGGCCGTCAGCTCGCCCAGACCGGGCGGATCGCGGCCGCATCGATCGATCTCGCGATAACGACGCTCGCGCGCTTCGCCGCCTTGGCGCACGAGATGGAGGTGACGAGCCTACGCACCGTCGCCACCGCCGCGGTGCGCGATGCCGCCAATGGCCAGATGCTGCTCGACGCCGCTGCGCGGCTCGGCCTGCCGGTCGAGACGTTGACCGGAGAGGAGGAAGCGATCGTCGCGGGAATGGGCGTGCTGTCGGCGATCCCCGACGCCGACGGCATCGTCGGCGACTTGGGCGGCGGCAGCCTCGAACTGGTGCGAGTCAAGAAAGGCGAGGTGCGCGACCGCGTGTCGTTCCCGCTCGGCGCGCTGCGCATTGCCGCGCTTCGCACCAAGGGCAAGGGTGCGATCGACCGCCGAGTCGCCAAGTTGCTCAAGCAAGGCGGCTGGGCAGGGAAGGGAAAGGGGCTCCCGCTCTACCTCGTCGGCGGATCGTGGCGCAGCCTCGCGCGGCTCGACATGCACGTGCAGCGCTATCCGCTGCCGATCATCCAGCAATATCCGATGTCGCCCGCCAGCGTCGCGCGGCTGGTCCGCACCGCCAGCCATATCGGCAAGGGCGCGTTGAAGGCCGTCCCCGGCATTTCGTCGCAGCGCGCGCCGATGCTCAACGACGCCGCGGCGCTGCTCGCGTCGTTGCTGCGGCACCTCAAGTGCGACCGTACGATCGTGTCGAGCTTCGGCCTGCGCGAGGGACTGCTGTATCAGGCGCTCGATCCCGAGACTCGCGCGCAGGACCCGCTGATCGTCGCCGCGCGCGCCGACGGACAGCGGCTCGGGCGCTTTCCCCAGCATGGCGATCTGCTCGACCGCTGGATCGCGCCGTTGTTCGAGGATTCGCCGGGGATGCAGCGGTTGCGGCATGCGGCCTGCCTGCTCGCCGATGTCGGCTGGCACGCAAATCCCGAATTCCGCGCCGAGCGCGGCGTCGAGATCGCGCTGCACGGCAATTGGGTGGGGATCGACGCGCGCGGCCGGGCGATCGTCGCGCAGGCGCTATGGACCTCGCTTGGCGGCGGCGCGAGCGCACCCGCCGGCATCGAACCGCTCGCTTCGTCCGCCGACCTAAAGCGCGGGGTGCAATGGGGGCTGGCTATCCGGCTGGGACAAAGGTTGAGCGGCGGCGTCGCCGCGCCGCTCAGACGCTCGGGGCTGAGGTTGGATGGCGAAGTGCTACGGCTGCGGCTCACGGGCAACGACGTCGCGCTTTATGGCGAGGCGGTGGCAAAGCGCCACCTGGCTCTTGCGGATGCCTTCGGGAGCCGGGCGGTGCTGGACGCCTGATTCCCGGCGCCTATTTGCATTTCCCGGCGGCATGGGCGGCGAAAATCGCCGCTACCTCCGAGGTGCCGACCACGCGATCGAAGAATTCGACTTCATCGAGTTGAAGCGACGGGGTTTGGCTGTTGTCGAGCGCATTGCGGCCGAACAAGGTCGGTTTAGGATTATCGAGGTTGCCCTGGTGCGCGGTCGGGTTCTGCGGCGCTCCTGGCACGCCGTCGATGTAGAAGCGAATCCCTTGCGGATTGTCGCGATCGACGGTTACCGCGATGTGGTGCCAGCCGGGGCTCAGCGTGCGGTTGTCCAGATAATTGCCGTATGCGCCATCGGCGAGCTGCACGCCGAGCTTGCCCGAATAGAGGAAGAAGGCCCAGCCGTGGACTCCGCTCGAATTCTGAATGCGCTTGTCGAACAGCGATTTGATTCCGGCGAGTTCACCGGTGTTGACGTTGATCCAGGTATCGATCGAGAAATCGCCTAGCCCCTCGTTCAATACCGGCCCCGGCGCGACGCTCATATAGCCATTGGCGAGCCGGACGGATGCCGCGACCTCGCCCGCCGGCCAGGTATAGCCGCCGGACGCGACGGCGTTGTTGCCCAGGACGAGATCGTTGCCTGTACCGTCCATCGGATACCAGGCGTCCATATCGGGCGGCGGCGGCACGCAGGGAGGTGGCGGCGTGGACGGGCAGCTGACCAACGACGAGACGCCGCCGGGAATGTTCATCGAGCCGAGCGCGGCGGCGACGCCGGTCGAGGGATCGATCTGCCAAAGCGAATAGAGGTTATTCGAGCTCGCCGGCGGCGTGCCCGGCTCTTCGCCCTCGCCGTAATAGAGTTTACCGTTGTGGAATTCGAGGCCGCCGATCCCATGAAACCGCCTAGACAGCGTGATATCGGCGAGGATCGCGCCGGTGGCAGGATTGATCCGAAGCAAATGCGCGTGCTGCGCATTGTACCCCTGCGATTGCCCCAGGGCATACAAATTGCCGCTCGCGTCGAAAGCCAGCCCGCTAAAGTCCCAGGTGCTGTTCTGCGTAGGATAGTTCACCGTGCTTAGCCAGGTGGCGGTTGGATTAGTTGTGCCGCTGCTGGTGATCCCGTTGAAGCGATAGAGCCGGGCTCCGTTAATGCCGTAGATCAGCCCGGTTTGCGGATCGGTCGAAAGATCGCCGTCGCCCAGCCCATGCAGCCCGGTCGGACCGATCAGCGTCGTGGCGCCGGTGATCGGGTCGACACGGTAGACCGAATTGACCGGGTAGAGGAGCGAGCCAAAGGTGCTCACCCCGTAAAGACGCCCGTCCGCGCCCCAGGCAAGATCGACGAAAGGAGGCGCCGTCGTGGTGCGCGGCATGGTGCCAGCGCCGGTATTGGCGTCGACGGTGTAGAGATGGATCGGCTCGAGCAATGCCGGCGGGGAGATTTTGTAGAAGTCGGTTGCAAGGAGGCAGGGTGCCGCAGGCGTCGGGGAGCCGGCTAACCGCACGCCAGTCCGAGCGAGGTCCGGGCGGCCATGCGCCGACGTCGTCGACCACATCACGCCGATGGCGAGCAACGCCATCCCCAATTGAATGCCCCGACGCATCGTGCCCCCCTTTGCAATCGAAAGGAGATAGTATTCTTGGCCGGATCGCGAGTCCAGCTCGGATTCCCCCCAAGAATTCAAGGATTATTTGAAATTATCGTAAAACAACAGTGATCGTCAGCCGCAGCTAAGGCTAAGAATGACACCGATAGCATCTACGCGGATATCGAGCCGGTCTTGCCGATAATCCATCGTAATCATCTGTCCAGGACCGATCCAACGGACGGTTCCTGCACCCGAGCGGCGCTTAGCCTCTGCAGCGATCGCATCGGTGCGAAATTTACCGATTAGATCATCGAGCCCCTTCGCGGCACACTTACCGGAGCCGCGGACCGGGATATGGTCCGTTCGGGGTTTCCCATCGGGCGCGCACGCGACGGCTGCGAACGCGAACAGAGGCACAGCGATTCGAATTACTGGGGCTCCTCGGTCCGAGTCATGCGCAGCTTGCCGCCCTTGACCGCGAACGCCAGCCGCCCCTCGACCAGATCGAGCGCTTCATGCCCGAACTGGTCGAAGCGCCAGCCTTCGAGGATCGACAGCCCGTCGCGCTGCCCCGCGGCGAGCGCCTCGAGCTCCTCCGACCGAGCGAGCAGCCGCGACGCCACGTCGATGTCGCGCGACCGGATCTTGAGCAGCAGCTTCAACAGGTCCGCCACCAGCGCACCGTCCTTGCCGAGGCCGGGCTTGCGATCCTCGCGCGGCGGCATTTCGTCGACGGTCATCGGCCGGGAACCCTCGATGGCGTCCATCAGCCGCCCGCCGATATCGTTCCCGGCCCAGGCCGCCGACAGGCCGCGCACCCGCGCCAGGTCGCTTTGCTTCTTGGGCGGATGGCTGGCGATGTCCGCCAGCGTCTCGTCCTTGACGATCCGCCCGCGCGGCAAATTCTTGCCCCGCGCTTCCATCTCGCGCCACCGCGCCAGCGCTTTCAGCCGCCCGAGCACGTCGGGCTTGCGCCCCGCGATCCGCACGCGCTTCCACGCCAGTTCGGGGTCGTTGGCGTAATTGGCGGGATCGGCGATCCGCTCCATCTCCTGGTCGAGCCACGCGCCGCGGCCGGTCTTCTTGAGCCGCTCGAGCATCTTTGGGAAAATCTTGGCGAGGTGCGTGACGTCGCCGATCGCGTAATCGACTTGTCGATCCTCGAGCGGGCGCCGCGCCCAGTCGGTGAACCGCGCGCCCTTGTCGACCTGGATACCGAGCCAGCTGTCGACCAGATTCGAATAGCCGATCTGCTCGCCTTGCCCGAGCGCCATCGCCGCGATCTGCGTGTCGAACAGCGGATGCGGGGTCTTGCCGGTCAGATTGTAGATGATTTCGATGTCCTGCCCCCCGGCATGGAAGACCTTGAGCACCTCTTCATTGTCGACCATCAGGTTGAGCAGAGGGGTGAGATCGATCCCTGACGCCATCGGGTCGATCGCCGCCGCCTCATTCTCGTCGGCGATCTGGATCAGGCAGAGTTCCGGCCAGAACGTGCTTTCGCGCATGAATTCGGTGTCGACGCACACGAACGGCGATTGGGCGAGCCGCGTGCACAGATTGGCGAGGGCGGCGCTGTCTTCGATCAGACCATGGATATGCATCTTGATCCCATAGCGAGGGCTGGCGGGTTGACAAAGACTCATGTGACGGGAAAGCGCATCGCCTTTCCGGCGCACCGCGCCGTTCCATCGATCGAGTAGAGAAAATGCACGCCTATCGTACGCACACTTGCGCCGCGCTGACCGCCGCCGATGTCGGGCAGGAAGTCCGCCTGTCGGGCTGGGTGCACCGCAAGCGCGATCATGGCGGCGTGCTGTTCGTCGATCTGCGCGACCATTACGGGATCACGCAAGTGGTGGCCGACAGCGACAGCCCGGCGCTACCGATCCTCGAAAGCGTTCGGACGGAATCGGTCGTGACGATCGACGGCGTAGTCAAGGCGCGCGCCGAAGGGACCGCCAATCCCAATCTCGCGACCGGCGAGATCGAGGTGTTCGCGCGCAACGTCACCGTTCAGTCGGCGGCGCAGGAGCTGCCGCTCCCCGTCGCGGGGGAGGCCGACTATCCCGAGGATATCCGTCTCCGCTACCGTTTCCTCGATCTGCGCCGCGAGCGGCTCCACGCTAATATCGTGCTGCGCTCGAACGTCATTTCGTCGCTGCGCCGCCGGATGATCGACCAGGGCTTCACCGAGTTCCAGACGCCGATCCTGACCGCGTCCTCGCCCGAGGGCGCGCGCGACTATCTCGTCCCCAGCCGAGTCCATCCCGGCAAGTTCTACGCGCTCCCGCAGGCGCCGCAGATGTTCAAACAGCTGCTGATGGTCGCCGGGTTTGACCGCTATTTCCAGATCGCGCCGTGCTTCCGCGACGAGGATGCGCGCGCCGACCGTTCGCCCGGTGAGTTCTACCAGCTCGATTTCGAAATGAGCTACGTCACGCAAGACGATGTTTTTGCAGCGATAGAGCCGGTGCTTCACGGCGTGTTCGAGGAATTCGCCGACTGGCAGGGCAAAGGGCGCACCGTCTCGCCGCTGCCGTTCAAGCGAATTCCGTACAAGCAGTCGATGCTGACCTATGGGTCGGACAAGCCCGACCTGCGCAACCCGATTCTGATCACCGACGTGTCGGAGCAGTTCAAGGGCTCGGGCTTCGGCCGTTTCGCGTCGATGGTCGAGGCCGGCGACGTCGTCCGCGCGCTGCCCGCGCCCAACACGCACGAGAAGAGCCGCAAGTTCTTCGACGACATGAACTCCTGGGCGCAAGGCGAAGGCTTTCCTGGGCTCGGCTACGCGACTCAGAAGGACGGCGTGTTCGGCGGCCCGATCGCCAACAATCACGGCCAGGACAGCATGAAGGCAATCGCCGAGGCGATGGGCCTCGGCCCCAACGACGGCATCTTCTTCGCCGCGGGCAAGGGAGCGCAAGCGGCCAAGCTCGCTGGTCTCGCGCGCACGCGGGTCGCCGAGCAGCTTGGCCTGATCGACGAAAAGCGCTTCGAATTCTGTTGGATCGTCGACTTTCCGATGTTCGAATATGACGAGGACGCGAAGAAGGTCGACTTCAGCCACAACCCGTTCTCGATGCCGCAGGGCGAGCTCGAGGCGCTGGAGACCAAGAATCCGCTCGATATCCTGGCCTATCAATATGATATCGTCTGCAACGGTGTGGAGCTGTCGTCGGGCGCGATCCGCAACCACCGGCCGGAGATCATGTACAAGGCGTTCGAGATCGCCGGGTACAGCCAGGCGGATGTCGACACCAACTTCGCGGGCATGATCAACGCGTTCAAGTTCGGCGCGCCCCCGCACGGCGGGTCGGCGCCGGGCGTCGATCGCATCGTCATGCTGCTGGCGGACGAGCCCAACATCCGCGAGGTCATCGTCTTCCCGATGACTCAGAAGGCCGAGGATCTGATGATGGGCGCCCCCAATTTCGCGACCAACAAGCAATTGCGCGAGCTCAACATCCGGCTGGTTGACCAACCCGGTGCGAACAAGACGGCGCCGATCAGCGAGGCGGTCGATCCGCCTGCCGGTTGACGGCGGCGGTTCACTTCCGGCCGCTCGGGCGCTAACAGGCCGGTCATGATCGACCGTCTCTTCCTCGCGCACCCGCGCAGCGTCGGCGAAAGCTATCCGGCGCACGCCGCCACCGCGTTCGGCTTTGGCTTTCGGATGATCGGCGGCGGGCTCGCCTGTCTCGTCCATGGCCTCCTCCCGACGCTGTTCACCCGCACCGGCTCGACCACGGTCAAGGCGCTCTACGGCTCGATGAAGGCGCGTCAGCCGAATTACGCCGAACGGCCGCCCGCCTTCACCGAACCCGCCTGGCAGCTCGAATACGAAATCTGAGATGATCCGCCACGTCGCGATCATCGGCGCGGGCTTTTCGGGCACGCTCCAGGCGATCAACCTGCTGCGCCACGATGGCCCGCGCGCGACCCTGATCGAGCGAGCGCCGGAGCCGGGCAAGGGTTTGGCGTACGGCGCGGCGTACGAGGACCATGTCCTCAACGTGCGCGCCGCGAACATGAGCGCACTCCCCGACGATCCCGGCCATTTCGTGCGCTGGCTGGCGGAGAACGGACGCGGCGATTCCGGCGCGAGCTTCGTTCAACGCACCACCTACGGCGTCTACCTGCGCGACCAGCTCGACCAGGCGATCGCGAGCGCGGGCGACCGGCTGCGCGTGGTGCAGGGTGACGTTGCCGATGTGACCGAAGTTGGCGAGGGTGCGCGCGTAACGCTGGCTAGCGGGGAGACGATCGACGCCGACGCAGCGGTGCTTGCGGTCGGCAACCTCCCGCCGCACGATCCGCCGGGGCTCCGCGGCAAGCTGTCGGCCAATTGCTACAAGAGCGACCCGTGGGACCGCAGCGTGCCGCTGGACTTGAGCGACGACGATATTGTGCTGCTGATCGGCACCGGGCTGACGATGGTCGACATCGCGCTTTTGCTCGAATCGAGCGGGTTCAAGGGGCGAATCGTCGCGCTGTCGCGGCGTGGGCTGTTGCCGCATCGCCACGACGCGCCGGGGCCGACCCACGCCAGGCTCGACGAGCGACCGCTCGAATCGCCTGCCGATCTCGTCCGGCTGGTGCGCCAGCGTGGCGAGGCGATCGGCTGGCGCAGCGCGGTCGACGAATTGCGCCGCTACACGCAGGCGATGTGGGCCAACGCGAGCGATGCCGAGAAGCAGCGTTTTTTGCGCCATCTGCGTCCATGGTGGGACGTCCATCGCCATCGCTTGGCCCCGCAAGTCGCCGACCGGCTCACGGCGATGATCGAGCGCGGGCAATTGGAGGTGGTCGCCGGCAAGACGATCGCCGCCGAGGAAGGAGCCGACGGCGTCACCGTCACTTGGCGCCGCCGTGGCAGCGATTCGCCCGAGACTTTGCTCGTGCAGCGCATCGTCAATTGCACCGGACCGCAGGGCGACTTGACGCGCACCACCGAGCCTTTGCTGGCGACGCTGGCCGCGCGGGGCGTCATCCGCCCAGACCCGGCGCATCTCGGGCTCGATGTCGACGGCTGCACGCGAACGATAGCAGCCGATGGCACGCCCAACGACTGGCTCTACGCGCTCGGCCCGATGACTCGCGGCGCATTCTGGGAAATCGTCGCGGTCCCCGACATCCGCCAGCAAACCTGGAACCTCGCGCGCCGCCTGTCGAACGCGCAATGGGTCGGCGGCGAGGGACTATAGTGCTGGAAATGTTGGGTTTCGTCTAACATCGTCAGGCGATGGCCTTCGCAGATCCCGCTTGCCGCGCTGCGCCGCCGCTGATGCTGCGAAGTAGCCATGGCCACCGCGAACATTCGGAACATTCGACCTCAGGCCGGCGCGAACTCGCCCGAATCGTCCATCACGTAGAGTATGCCCTCGGCAATCGCGAAGTACGCGCCCTTGAGCTTGAGCTTGCCGGCCGCCACGCGCTTCTCGATCTGCGGAAAGGTCAGCAGGTTGCGGAGCGACACGCGCACCGTCTCGAGCTCGAGCGCATGCGCCGCCTCGGGACCGGTGCCGTGCTCGGCGACGATGCGGTCGCGCGCTTCGTCGAGCATGTCGACCCAATGGCCGATAAAGCCGCCTTCCCCAGGCGCCGCGCCTTCGAACTGCTTCGACAGCGACGCCGCGACGCCGCCGCACGATCCATGGCCGAGCACCACGATCTCGGGCACTTCGAGCTGATTGACCGCGAATTCGAGCGCCGCCGACACGCCGTGCCGCCCCCCGCCCAGCTCGAACGGCGGGACGAGGTTGGCGATATTTCGCACGGTAAAGATCTCGCCGGGCACGGTATCGAAGATCTGCGCCGGATCGACTCGACTGTCCGAGCACGCGATCACCATCACGCGCGGGCTCTGGCCCTCGCTCAATTCTTCCCAGCGGTCGCGGTGGCGGCGATATTCGCTGGTGCGGAAACGGCGATAGCCGTCGATCAGGTCGTTGAAGTCGGTCATGCTTCGTCTCTGCCAAGGCGGGGAGGGGGTGGCAAGCGGCGCGCCGGGTCGCTATCTGCCCCGGCATGAACGAGATCTCGCCAATCCCGCGCGAAGCCCGCCAGCGCAAGCCCGACTGGATCCGGGTCAAGGCGCCGACCTCGACCGGGTTCGCCGAGACCAAGGCACTGATGCGCCGGCTCGACCTCGCGACGGTGTGCGAGGAAGCGGCGTGCCCGAACATCGGCGAGTGCTGGACCAAGAAGCACGCCACGGTGATGATCCTGGGCGACACCTGCACGCGCGCCTGCGCGTTCTGCAACGTCAAGACGGGCATGCCGCGGGCGGTCGATCCTTTGGAGCCCGAACATGTCGCGGTCGCGGCGGCCGAACTGGGGCTGGAGCATATCGTGGTGACTTCGGTCGATCGCGACGACCTGCCCGATGGCGGCGCGTCGCAGTTCGTCAAGGTGATCGAGGCGCTCCGCCGCAACACCCCCTCGACCACGATCGAGATTTTGACCCCCGATTTCCGCAACAAGGCGCAGGCCGCGGTCGAATCGATCGTCGAGGCGCGGCCGGACGTCTATAACCACAACCTTGAAACGGTGCCGAGGCTCTATCCGACGATCCGGCCGGGCGCGCGTTATTACGCCTCGCTGCGCCTGCTCGAGAGCGTCAAGGTGCACGACCCCTCGATCTTCACCAAATCGGGCGTGATGCTGGGCCTGGGCGAGGAACGGCTCGAAGTGCATCAGGTGATGGACGACATGCGCTCGGCCGACGTCGATTTCCTGACGATGGGCCAGTACCTCCAGCCGACGCCGCGCCACACCAAGGTGATGGATTTCGTCACCCCGCAAGCGTTCGACGCTTATGCTGCGATCGCGCGGGCGAAAGGCTTCCTGCTGGTGGCGAGTTCGCCGCTCACTCGCTCAAGCTATCACGCCGGCGACGACTTCGCGAAGATGCGCGCCGCGCGCGAGGCCAAGCTTTCTTCCGTCACCCCAGCGAAGGCTGGGGTCTTTGGCGGTTGAGTGGTGTCGTCCTCTCAAGAAATGCCAGCTTTCGCTGGCGTGACGGCTTGAAGCGATGCCCCGTCATGGCGAAACTCGGTTCCTGCCCTACACGCCCGAGCAGATGTTCGATCTGGTCGCCGATGTCGGCCGCTATGCCGAGTTCCTGCCGTGGGTCAGCGCGGTGCGGATCCGGTCAAACTCGCCGGGCGAGATGGTCGCCGACCTGATCGTCGGGTTCAAGGGCCTGCGCGAGACCTTTACGTCGAAGGTTGAGAAGGAGCGCCCATCGCGAATCCACGTCGATTATCTCGATGGGCCGCTCAAGTATCTGACCAACGAATGGAAGTTCCGCGCCGCACCGGGCGGGTGCGAGGTCGACTTCGCGGTCGACTTCGCGTTCAAGAACCGGATGTTCGAGATGCTCGCGGGGCAGGTGTTCGGCCAGGCGCTGCGCAAGATGATCGGCGCGTTCGAAGATCGCGCGGCAAAGCTCTACGGCGTCGGTACGTCCGACTCGCGCGGCATCAGCAGTTCGAGCGCACACAGCGCCGCCTGAAGCCGCACTCCGCCGCGGCCGAGATCGCCGAATTCCTTGCGGTCGGCGACCACGTCCGACGGATCGGCATCGCGTTCGGCGCGTGCAAACACGACGGTTCCGACCGGTTTCTTCTCGCTACCCCCGGCCGGGCCCGCGATGCCGGTGATCGCCACTGCGAGATCAGCGTCGGTTGCCTCCAGCGCGCCCTGCGCCATTTGCCATGCGGTCGCGACCGACACCGCCCCGAACGTATCGAGCACGTCGTTGCTGACTTTGACCAGCGCATGCTTCGACTCGTTCGAATAGGTCACGAACCCGCCGAGCAGCACCTCCGACGAGCCGGGGATCTCGGTGACCGCCGCCGCGACCAGTCCGCCGGTGCAGCTCTCCGCCAGCGCGAACCTGCGGCCCAGCGCGCGGTTTGCTTCGACCACGCGCCGCGCGGCGTCGACCAGTTCGGCGGGAAGAATCGTATCGATCATTTGGGGATCGGCGCCCCCACGACAGCCCGCACCGGGCAGATCGTGAAGGGCGCTTTGCCGTCTTTCGCCGACGCCTTGCTGAACGCCAGGACGACCAGACCCGCGACGTTGGCCGGGGGCAGGGGCGCCAGCAGGGTAACTGCCCGATCGATCGTCGTGCAATCCTTGGGCTTCACCGCGTCGCCGGCCATCGCGCCGATCATCGGCCCCATCATCGGCTTCATCAGCGCGGGATCCATGCCCTTTGCCTCGGGACCGGCCATCTTGGCGATCGCGGGCATCGCCTGAGGCCACGCCGCCGCCGCTGCCGCGTCGTAAGGCGCGAGGAAGGCGGCGAGCCCGCCCCTCAGCGTCGCCGCCGCGGGTAGCGAAGGCTCGCATTTCTGCGCTACCGCTTTCATCACGTCCGGCGCCACCGCCAGGAACACCGCTTGCGCTTCGGCTTCGGTCAGACATGGCTTCACGGCATCCGCCGCCTGCGCGCTCGCTGCCGTAATGCCTGCGCAGAGAGCGAGAAAGCCGCCAACCATCTGTTTCATCGCACGCTCCTATAGCCTGACAGTGACGATCGCTTGCGCCGCGATTCCTTCGCCGCGGCCGGTGAAGCCGAGCCCTTCGGTTGTGGTCGCCTTGACGCTAATCTGATCGAGCGCAAGCCCCAAGAGGTCGGCAACGCGCCCACGAATCGCCTCGCGCCACGGCCCGATCTTGGGCGCCTCGCAAATGATCGTCAGGTCGACGAAATCGATAAAGCCGTCTTTGGCGGCGACCAGCGAAGCCGCGTGGCGAAGGAACTGCCCCGACTCGGCGCCGCGCCATTGCGGATCGCTGGGCGGAAAGTGCGTGCCGATATCGCCCGCCGCGATCGTGCCGAGCACGGCATCGGTGATCGCGTGGAGCGCCACGTCCGCGTCGCTATGGCCGGACAGGCCCTTGTCGTGCGGGATCAATATGCCGCCGAGCCACAGTTCTTCACCCTCGACCAGACGGTGAACGTCGAACCCCATTGCCGTGCGCACGCGCATGCCGGCCCCCAATCGCGCCTCGGCCAGCGCGAGGTCGCCGGGATAGGTGATCTTGTCGAGTAGGGGATCGCCTGGGACCACTGCCACGTCGTGGCCGGCGCGGCGCAGGATCTGCGCCTCGTCGGTGGCTTCTTCGCCATCGGGCCACGCACGGTGCGCGGCGAGGATCGCGGCGAAATCGAACGCTTGCGGTGTCTGGACGCGCACGAGCGCCGAGCGATCAACAGTGTCCAGCAGCATCGCGCCGCCGCCGCGCGCCAACGTGTCCGCCACGGGCAGCGCGGGCACCGCCCCCTTGGCACCATCCAGCGCTATCAGCAGGCGATCGACGATCCCGGCCGGGATCAGCGGGCGGGCGGCGTCGTGGATCAGCACGCGATCCGCCGCCCCGATGCCTTCGAGCCCGTTGCGCACCGACTCGCGGCGCGTTGCGCCGCCGACAACCGTCTCGCCCGCGACCAGCGCTTCCTGCCCTGCGGCGACCACCGTCACCACGCGAGCGATCGCGGGATGCGCGGCAAAGGCACGCCGCGCATGTTCGACCAGCGGTTGCCCCGCGAGCAACTGGAACTGCTTGGGCACATCGCCACCCGCGCGCGCGCCCTGTCCGGCGGCGACGATCAACGCCACGGTGTCCATCGATCCCATGCGGCGCGCCTAGCCAACCAGCGCTCGCCTTGCCAGCGGCATCGCGCTCGTGTAGGCGCTGCCCGATTTTTAGGCACATGCGCAAACTCAACCCCATCCAGGTCGGTCCGGTACGGATCGAGACCCCCGTGATCCTCGCGCCGATGACTGGCGTGAGCGATTTGCCGTTCCGTCGCCTTGTGCGTCGCTTCGGCTCGGGGCTCAACGTGACCGAGATGATCGCCAGCCAGGCCGCGATCCGGGAGACTCGTCAGTCGATCCAGAAGGCGATGTGGGACGCGATCGAGGAACCGGTGTCGATGCAGCTGGTCGGCTGCACGCCCTGGGAGATGGGCGAGGCGGCCAAGCTCGCCGAGGACAAGGGCGCGGCGATCGTCGACATCAACATGGGCTGTCCGGTGCGCAAGGTGACGAGCGGCGACGCCGGATCGGCATTGATGCGCGACTTGAAACTCGCCGCCGCAATCGTCGAAGCGTGCGTCAACGCGGTGAATGTGCCGGTCACGCTCAAGATGCGGATGGGGTGGGACCATGCGAGCCTCAACGCGCCCGAGCTCGCCCGCATCGCCGAGGATCTCGGCTGCAAGATGGTCACGGTTCACGGCCGCACGCGCAACCAGATGTACAAGGGCGAGGCTGATTGGCGCTTCGTCCGCTCAGTGAAGGACGCGGTGACGATCCCGGTGATCGTCAATGGCGACATTTGCTCGCCCGAAGATGCCGACACGGCGCTCGAACAATCGGGCGCCGACGGGGTGATGATCGGGCGCGGCTCCTATGGGCGGCCGTGGCTGCTCAACCAGGTGATGGCGCACCTGTCGTCCGGACGCATCATCGACGACCCGACGATCGGTGAGCAATATGACGTGATCGCAGGTCATTACGAGGAGATGCTTGCGCATTACGGCAGTGAAGTCGGCGTCAACATGATGCGCAAGCATATCGGCTGGTACACCAAGGGGCTCGATGGCTCGGCAGCGTTCCGCAACACCGTCAATCAGGAGCCCGACCCGGATCGGGTCAAGGCGATGCTGGCGGACTTCTATGCCCCTTGGCGAACCCGCGCCGCGGCCTGAGGCGCGCGACGCGCCAAGCTTTTCGGAGCTGTTTGCCGGCTTGCCGACCGCGATCCTGGTGACTGATCCCGAGGGACGCGTTGCCACCGCCAATGCCGAGTGCGAGTCGCTGCTCAATCTGTCGGAGCGCGCAATGTCCGGGCTGCCGCTGACGAGCGTGCTTACGCCGCCGCCTGGGGGGGGCGATAGCGAGGGCCGCGCCGTGTCGGCGTTCGATTGCGATATCGGCACCGAGCGCACGGGACGGTTGCGCGTCGATTATTACGAGACGGAGATCGCCGACCATCGAGGCTGGCGCGCGATCGCGCTGCACCCGTCGAGCGGATCGCGTCGAGTCGGGCAATCAGCCGAGCATGGCGGCGCGCGCGCGGCGATCGGCGCGGCGGCGATGCTGGCGCACGAAATCAAGAACCCGTTGTCGGGGATCCGCGGCGCCGCGCAATTGCTCGCGGCAGACGGGGCGGGGGACGAACTCACCTCGCTAATCACCACCGAGGTCGATCGCATCGCCGCTTTGATCGACCGCATGCAGGATTTTGCCGACCGCGGTCCGAGGGCGACCAAGCCCGTCAACATCTACCCATTGCTCGACCATGTCCGTCGCGTGGCCCAAGCCGGGTTCGCGCGCGATGTCACCATAGAGGAGCGTTTCGACCCGTCGCTGCCGCCGGCGCTGGTGGACAACGACGCGCTGCTTCAAATCTTGATCAACCTGTTGAAAAATGCCGCGGAAGCGCTGTGTGACGTCAAGACGCCGCGCATCCTCTTGACCACCGCGTATCGCCACGGTCTGGCGGTCGACGCCGGCGAGGGTCAGCCCCGCCGCCGCTTGCCGATCGAATTGTGCGTGATCGACAACGGCCCCGGGGCGCCCCCCGACATCGTCCCCCATTTGTTCAATCCATTCGTGTCGGGCAAGCCAGAGGGGCAGGGGCTAGGTTTGGCGATGGTCGAGAAGCTGGTCAGGGATATGGGGGGCGTCGTCCAATATGCGCGCGAAGGGGTGCCCGAAATGACCGTATTCCGCGTCCTGCTGGCGAGGGGCGAATGAGCCTCGCGGGCAACATATTGGTGCTCGACGACGATTCTGCGATCCGCACCGTTGTCGCGCATGCGCTCCGCCGCGCCGGGCACGTCGTCACCACCACGGCCAGTCTTGCCGAGTTCAACCGTGCGCTTCACGCCGCGACTCCCGATGTCGTGATCAGCGATGTCGTTCTGCCGGACGGCAACGGGTTCGAGATGGTGGCGGCGTTGGCCAAGGCACATCCGCGGCTTCCGGTAATCGTGCTGTCGGCGCAAAATACGCTGACGACTGCGGTGCGCGCGACAGAAGTCGGTGCATACGATTATCTGCCCAAGCCATTCGACCTCGACGACTTGGCCCGCGCCGTCGAGCGCGCGTTGGCGCGGCAGGAGGCGGGGGGAACGGAGCCGCTCGATCCAGAGGATCATGCGCTGCCGCTGATTGGCCGCTCGCCAGCGATGCAGGACGTCTATCGCATCATCGCGCGGGTAATCGCCAATGACCTGACTGTACTGATCTCGGGCGAATCTGGGACGGGCAAGGAACTCGTCGCGCGTGCGATCCATGATCTCGGCCCGCGTCGCGCCGCACCGTTCGTCGCGATCAACATGGCGGCGATCCCGCGCGAATTGATCGAGGCGGAGCTGTTCGGGCACGAACGCGGCGCGTTCACCGGCGCCCAAGCCCGCAACCCAGGCCGATTCGAGCAGGCGGCAGGCGGCACTCTATTCCTCGACGAGATCGGGGACATGCCCATCAAGGCGCAGACTCGGCTGCTGCGCGTCTTGCAATCGGGCGAGTTCACGCCCGTCGGCGGGGCGCGAACGATCAAGGCCGACGTGCGCATCGTTGCGGCCACCAATCACAAGCTCGATCTCTTGGTCGAGAAGGGTCAATTTCGCGAGGATCTGTTCTACCGCCTCAACGTCGTGCCGGTGACGCTTCCGGCGTTGCGCGAACGGCGCCAGGATATCGCGTTGCTCGCGCGCCACTTCCTCGATGGTGCCGCTGCCGATGGCTTGCCGCGCAAACGGCTGGACGAGGCGGCGGTTCGCACCCTCGGGACTTACGATTGGCCGGGCAACGTCCGGGAACTGGAAAACATCATGCGTCGCCTCGCGGTGCTCAGCCGCGACGAAGTGATCGGCGCGGCCGAGTTGAGCATCATGCTCGGTGCGCCGACCTCCACGTCCGGGACTGGCGACGTGAGCCTCGACGTCGCCGTGCGCTCGCGGATCGAGCGGCTGGCACGCGAGGATCCGCGCACGATCGATGATGGAACGCTTTACCAACGCATCATCGCCGAGGTGGAGCGCCCGCTGATCGAGGCGATGCTGGCGCGTCATGACGGCAACCAGCTGCGGGCGGCGCGAGCGATGGGGATCAACCGCAATACGCTCCGGAAGCGGCTCGACACCTTGGGGATTCCGATCGACGGTGCGGCGGACGGGGGCTGAGCCGGGGCAGTTGTCCTATATTATGTGTTTTCTTCGCCACGGTGGCGTTGTAATCCTGCAACGATGAGTGGTGACGCGTCCCCTGCCGATCCCCCGCGTATCGGGGATCGGCGCCTGCGGATCACCCCAGCGATCGAGCTTGGGGTGCTGGCGCTCGCGGTGGCGGTGGCGGTGGGTAGCTACTTCGTCGTGCGCGGCGGCTCCGCACCGCAGCGGCTGCTGACGCCACCACTCGTGGCATTGCTGTTGATCGTCAACCTCGCCCCTTGCGTCGCGCTAATCATGTTGTTTGGCCGGCGCATCGCGAGACGGCGCGCTATCACGTCAAGCGGGGGAAGCCAAGGCAGCCTCCACGTACGGCTTGTCGCGCTGTTTTCGGTCATCGCGACGGTTCCAACGGTGCTGGCGGTGCTCTTTGCGGCAGTGATGTTCCAGTACGGTGTCCAGTTTTGGTTGTCTGGCCGCGTCAGCGGACTGCTTCAGAATGCTACTACCCTTGCACAAGAATCATACGAAGCCACGCTGACGCGTTGGAATAGAGAAGTTGTAACTGCGGCCGGCGATATTGCCAGCCATTTTGGCGATTTAAAGAAGACATCCGATTCTGCCGTTCTACTGAAGGAGCGAGATTCAGAATTTGGCATGTCGCTTCCGCAGTATGTCGGAAATCAACTTTACTACCGTAATCTTAATGAAGGAGCAATTTTCTCAATAAAGAATGGGAGTATTGCGGAGTTTATCGCTAGGTTTGATCCTCACGGAGATGTTGCTCGTCAAATCGATCCGATCGCGCTGTCATCCCTTTTGAAAGGGGAGAGCAGTATCGTTACCGTAAGCAATAACCGAATTAAAATTCTAACAATGATTCCTGGTAGTAAAGGAATTTTTCTTTACGCCGGTGTGATCAACGATGCTTCGCTCATTGATAGACAGGCGAAGCAGATGCAGCGCGTATTTTCCGACTTTAAAGCTCTTCAGGCACGCGCCCGCGCACTCCAGCTTCAGTTCAACGCCGCCTTGTTCGTCGTTGCCCTGCTGATCGTCGGGATCGCGGTATGGATCGCTTTGGTCGTGGCAGACCGCTTGGTCCGCCCGGTCGGTGAAATGGTCGCCGCGGCGCGACGAGTTGCCGAGGGCGACCTGAGCGCGCGCGTGCCCGATCCGCGCACCGACGACGAGGTCGGAATGCTAGCCAACGCGTTCAACACGATGACGGGCCGGCTCGAGGAGCAGACCGGCGCGCTCGAAAGCCGCCGCGCGCTTATCGAGGCGGTGATGTCGGGGGTCAGCGCAGGGGTCGTTTCGGTGTCGGGAGACGGCGCGATCCGCCTTATCAACGCATCGGCCGCCGAATTGCTCAAGATTGACGAGCCCAAGGCCGTTGGTGCGCCGCTGTCGAACATAGCGCCCGAACTGGCTGATTTGCTGTCGGGCGACGTGCGCGAAGCCGTCGTGCAGCTGACCGCCGGCGGCGAGTCGCGGACGCTCGCCGTGCGGCTGACTGCCGATGAGGACGGTCGCGTGCTGACGTTCGACGATATCACGCAACAACTGCTCGACCAGCGCCGCGCCGCCTGGTCCGATGTCGCGCGGCGGATCGCCCACGAAATCAAGAACCCGCTGACCCCGATCCAGCTCGCTGCCGAGCGGCTCCAGCGGCGTTACGGCAAGACGATCGACGAGAAAGACGGCGTGTTCGCGCAGTTGACCGACACGATCGTGCGCCAGGTGGGGGACCTGCGGCGGATGGTCGACGAATTCTCGTCGTTCGCGCGGATGCCCAAGCCGGTATTCCATCAGGAGTCGCTGATCGACCTGTCGCGCCAGGCGCTGTTCCTGCACGAGGTCGCACATCCGGCGATCCGCTTCGCGCTCCACGCGCCCGACGCAGTGCCGCTGATTTGCGATCGCCGCCAGATCGGCCAGGCGATGACCAACGTCGTCAAGAACGCGGTCGAGGCGATCGAGGCGCGCGGCGAGGGCTTGGCTGGCGAGATCAACGTTACGCTTCGCCGCGAAACGCCCGATGCTTACCATTTGACCGTCGAAATCGCCGATGATGGGATCGGCCTGCCGGTCGAGCGCGACCGCATCGTCGAGCCGTACATGACCACGCGCTCGCGCGGCACGGGGCTCGGGCTCGCGATCGTCAAGAAGATCATCGAGGAACATTGCGGCACGATCGCGTTCGGCGACCGCCCGGGCGGCGGGACGATCGTCACCATAGTGTTCGACACCGCCGCCCTCGAGTCGATGCTCGACGACGCCGACGTCGCGAACGACAGCAACCCAGGCGATGGCGGCCTCGCCATCCTCACTCGAACCGGACGCAAACCATGAGCCTCGACATCCTCGTCGTCGACGACGAGCAGGATATTCGCGAACTCGTCGCCGGCGTCCTCCAGGACGAAGGGTATGAGACTCGCGCCGCGGGCGACAGCGACGCCGCGCTCGACGCGATCGCCACGCGCCGCCCGAGCCTCGTGCTGCTCGATGTCTGGCTGCAGGGCTCGCGGCTCGACGGGCTCGATCTGCTCGACGAGATCAAGCGGCGCGATCCCTCGATCCCGGTGCTGGTGATTTCCGGTCACGGCAATATCGATACCGCGGTCGCCGCGATCCGCCGTGGCGCGGTCGACTTCATCGAAAAGCCGTTCAACGCCGACCGGTTGCTGCTGATGGTGGCGCGCGCCACGGAGACCGAGCAATTGCGCCAGGAAGTGGCATCGCTGCGCGCCTCGGTCGGCCGCGATACCGATCTCACGGGCAATTCCGCCGCGATCAACACGGTGCGCGCGACGCTCAAGCGAGTCGCAGGGACCGGCAGCCGCGTGCTGATCATGGGCGCCGCCGGCGTCGGCAAGGAAGTCGCCGCGCGATTGCTCCACAGCTGGAGCCAGCGCGCGCAGGGGCCGTTCATCATCGTCAGCGCTGCGCGGATGACTCCTGAGCGAGTCGAGGAGGAGTTGTTCGGGATCGAGGAGCATGGCGACTTGGTTCGTCCCGGCCTGCTCGAACAGGCGCATGGCGGAACGTTGTTCCTCGACGAGATCGCCGACATGCCGATCGCGACGCAAGGCCGCATCCTGCGCGTGCTGACCGATCAGGCGTTCACGCGCGTGGGCGGGCAACGCATCGTCAAGGTCGACGTCCGCGTCGTCTCCGCGACCGCGCGCGACTTGACCGCCGAGATCGCCGAGGGAAGGTTCCGCGAGGATCTGTACTACCGGCTCAACGTCGTTCCCGTCCCGATTCCGCCGCTCACCGACCGCCGTGAGGACATTCCGGCGCTCGTCGAGCATTTCGTCGCGCATTACGCCTCGGAGCGCCGCGTGCCGACGCCCGAGGTCGCCAACGACGCCATGGTGGCGCTGCAGAGCTATGAATGGCCCGGCAACGTCCGCCAGCTCAGGAACGTGGTCGAGCGTACGATCATCCTCGCGCCGGGCGACCGCATCGGGCGGATCGACGTCGACCTGTTGCCCGCCGAAGTGCTCGGCGGCAACGGCGATGCGGCCGGGGCTTCGGCGATGATGGGCGCGCCCTTGCGCGAGGCACGCGAGACGTTCGAGCGCGAGTATCTACGGGTCCAGATCCGGCGTTTTTCGGGCAATATCTCGCGCACTGCGACCTTCATCGGCATGGAGCGGTCGGCGCTGCACAGAAAGCTCAAGCTGCTCGGCATCACCGACAGCCGCGAAGACTGACTTGCATCGCTAGACGCGGCGGCTGCGCCACCATACATTGCGGACGCGCGCGCCGGATGGGCGAGCGTTTCGGACGCCGGAAACCGGCGCCGCGCGGGGTACGTCCCGCCAAGACCAAGGACCGATAATGGCCGACAAGCAGACCTCGCTCCAGGACCTGTTCCTCAACGCGTTGCGCAAGGCGAAGACTCCGGTGACGATGTTCCTCGTCAAGGGCGTCAAGCTCCAGGGGATCGTCACCTGGTTCGACAATTTCAGCGTGCTGCTGCGCCGCGACGGCCAGAGCCAGCTGATCTACAAGCACGCCATCTCGACGATCATGCCGTCGAACCCGATCGACATCGCCGCGATCGTCGATGCCGTGGGCGAAGCGCAAAAGAAGCAGCCGTTGTTGCAGGAGATATTCCTCAACGCAGTGCGTAAATCCGACGACAGCGTGACGATGTTTCTCGTTAATGGCGTGATGCTTCAGGGACACATTGCGTCGTTCGATCTGTTCTGCATGCTGCTGGAGCGCGAAGGCATGGCGCAGTTGGTCTACAAGCACGCCGTCTCCACGATCCAGCCGGCACGTCCGCTAAATTTGGCTGAAGATTCAAGCGATTCGATAGAAGATTGACGACAGGATTTGAACGCGATCGCGACGACTTCGCCCGTGGGGCGAGGGCGATCGTGGTCTTGCCCGACCAGGGTAATGCGAGCCGCGATGCCGATGCCCGGCTCGCGGAAACGGCGGGGCTTGCCATGGCGATCGGCGTGGAGGTGGTCGAAAAGATCGCGTTCCGCGTACGGGCCCCCAAGCCGGCGACGCTGATCGGATCGGGACAGGTCGAGCAGCTCGCCGCGCAGGTGCGTATGGAGGAGGCGGGGCTGGTCGTGTTCGACGCCGCGCTGACTCCCGTGCAGCAGCGCAACCTTGAGACTGCGCTCGAGGCCAAGGTAATCGATCGCACCGGGCTGATTCTCGAAATCTTCGGGGAACGCGCGGCGACCGCGGAAGGGCGGTTGCAAGTCGAGCTCGCGCACCTCGATTACCAGTCCGGGCGGTTGGTGCGCAGCTGGACTCACCTCGAGCGCCAGCGCGGCGGCTTCGGCTTCCTCGGCGGCCCCGGCGAAACGCAGATCGAGGCGGATCGGCGCTTGATCCGCGACCGCATGGCGCGGTTGCGCAAGGAACTCGGCCAGGTCAGCCGCACGCGCGGACTACATCGCGACCGGCGCCAGCGTGCGCCTTGGCCGGTGATCGCGCTGGTCGGCTATACCAACGCTGGAAAGTCCACGCTTTTCAATCGCCTGACCGGTGCTGACGTCATGGCGGAAGATTTGCTGTTCGCGACGCTCGACCCGACGTTGCGGCAGATCTCCTTGCCTGGCATCGACAAGGCGATCCTGTCCGACACGGTGGGATTCGTGTCCGATCTGCCGACGCAGCTGGTCGCCGCCTTCAAGGCGACGCTCGAGGAAGTCGTATCGGCCGACCTTCTCATCCACGTCCGTGACATTGCGCACCCCGACAGCGAAGCGCAGCGCGCCGATGTCGAAGCGGTGCTGAGCGAGATCGGCGTGTCCGACACGACCCCGCGGTTCGAGGCATGGAACAAGATCGACCTCCTCGGCGGCGACTCGCGGGAGGGAGCTTTGGCCGAAGCCGAGCGCCGCGACGATGTCGTTGCGATCTCGGCGATGAGTGGGGAAGGGGTGGACGATCTGATCCGGCAGGTCGCCGCCAAGCTGACCGCGAGCCACCGCCGCTTCACGATCACGCTCGACGCGGCCGACGGCGCAGGCGCGGCGTGGCTGCATCAGCATGGGGAGGTTCTATCGCAACAGGTCGAGGGGGATTCGGCGATCTACGACGTCCGGATGGCTGCGCGGGATCACGAGCGGTTTGAGACGAGGCGCGTCTAACTTATGCATTATCCAGCAGCTCGACGGCGAGTTGTTCAACACCCAGGAGCTCGCTTGCGCTGAGAGAAGCGCCGTCGACAGCTCGGAGATAAACGGCGCGACGCCATCGCATGCCAAAATAGGCCGCGGTGCGAGCAAAGGGCTGTTCAAAGCCAGGCGGCAAGCTCTCGTCGGCGCCGGTCGCCAGCACCCATAGGTCGCGGCCGGCCAATTCCCGGCCAATGCGTCGGCTCTCCTCATCGGCAAACAGGTCGGTGAGACGATCGAAAAATGTCTTCAAGACACCGCTCATGGCGTACCAATAGACCGGCGTGGCAAACACGATGTCGCGATGGCGCAACATCAGTGAAATCAACGAACGGAAGTCGTCCCCCGTGTGGGCATGCCCATAACGGAAGGAATCGATCCGCTGCGTTGCCAAGTCTACATAGGTCGCGCGGTCGCCCAGCATCTCGCATAGGTGGCGGACAGCCTGCGCGGTGTTTCCGTCGCTACGCGCGGAGCCCGAGATGATCAGCGGGGATGTCGCTGGTTCCGGGGTGCTGGACATGCGCGGATAGGTCAGCAGACGCTCCCGATGGTCAATCCGCGGCCGAACAAGTCGGCCGCATCGGATCTGCATCGCCCTTCACGCGCTGCCAAAGCGCCTCCTGTGCCTCAAGATCAAGTGTAGGAAACGTCTGTCCGGCCGCAGCTTCCATCCCCTTGAAGCGCCGCTCGAATTTTGCGCTCGCCCCACGCAGCGCCGCCTCCGCGTCCACCTCCAATTTGCGCGCCCAATTCACCACCGCAAAAAGCAGGTCGCCAATCTCTTCCTCACGCTCAGCGTCGGTCGTCGCGGCTTCGATCTCGGCGATCTCTTCGTCCACCTTGGCGCGCGGGCCGCTGGTGTCGGGCCAGTCGAAGCCGGTACGCGCGGCACGCTTCTGAAGTTTCTCTGCCCGGAGCAAGGCGGGGAGCGCGATCGCCACGCCGTCGACCGCGCTCTCATGGCCCTTGGCACCCCGCTCTTCGGCCTTGATTTGTTCCCACAGGTGATGACCGCCTTGGGCCCCGCCGCCGAAGATGTGCGGATGGCGGCGCTCCATCTTGTCGCAGATCGCCGCGACGACGTCTGCCAGCGCGAAGTCGCCGGCTTCCTCGGCGATGCGACTGTGGAACACGACCTGGAGCAACAAATCGCCAAGTTCGTCCTTGAGGTCAGCCATGTCGTGACGCTGGCACGCGTCGGCGACCTCATAGGCTTCCTCGATCGTGTACGGCGCGATGGTCCCGAAGGTCTGAGCGGTGTCCCATTCGCAACCGCTTTCCGGATCGCGCAGCCGTGCCATGATCGCCACCAAGCGCTCGATATCGGCAGGGGGGTCCTTGGAAGGCTCGCTCATCTCGCATATCCAAGAGTGATAATATACATTATGTAAAGCTCATGTCGGTTGCGGCGTGAGGACGAGCATGCGCCCCTCCACCCGCCACGATTTGAGTTTCGACAGGAAGTTCATCCCCAACACGTCGGTTTCGCCGAACTCAGGCGCAACCACGACGCCAAGGTCGCTCGCGGTGATGCCGCCGACGCGAAGCGTCGCAACGCGTGCCGGGTATGCCTTTACCATGCCGTTCGCGGTGTCGATCACTTCGGGCAGCGATGTGTCGACCTCGAGCTTTGCGGCGGCTGCCGTCCCGTCCGACAGCGCCGTGGTGGTCGCGCCGCTGTCCACCAGCATGCGTCGCTCGACCCCGTTGATCATCGCTCGTGCGTAGAAATGACCGTCTTCCGCCATCTGAATGCGCGTTTCATTGCCGGCGACGGATTGATCGCGCCCGTAAAACAGTTCGTGCGCGCCCGAGACCAGCCATGCGTTGCGGTTGACCAACGCCACGGTCACCAGACCGGTCGCGATGATGCCGACCCAGGCCAGCGCCATCACCGCGACTCGGCCAAGCGGCATCCGCCGCGCGAACAGCGCGGACAGCGGCAGGATGAGGAGCAACGCGTAATAGATGCCGTTGCCGGTCTGGTTGCTCATCCGCCCACCTCGAATTCCAGGCCGTCATGTCCCGGCACCACACCGGGCGGCAGCTCGGCGAGCAAGCTAGCGTAATCCATCGACTGGTCGAGATGCGTCAGCGCGGTTCGGTGCGGCGCGAGCTCGGCGATCCATGGCAGCGCTTGTGCGAGGTGCGGATGGCTGGGGTGCGGATGGCGCCGCAGGACATCGACGATCCAGACGTCCACATTCTGATATAGCGCACGCATATCATCGGTCATCATGTTGAAATCGGTTGCATATCCGATTGCACCGCCCTCGGCTTCGAACCGCAATCCGGCCGAGACGATGTTGGCGTGCGGCTGATCCACGACGCTGATCGCAATGTCCCCAATCGTCAGCGCGTCGGGCAGAAGCTCGAGCGTCGCGGTCGGCGGATAACCGTCCATGCCGGCGAACACATAGTCGAAGCGCCTCTGCAGGATCCTCGCCGTCGCCGGCCTGGCCAGACCGCGCACCGGCGCGCGCATCGCATGATAAAGCTGTCTCAGGTCGTCGATGCCGTGCGTGTGATCGGCGTGGTCGTGCGTCCAGATCACCGCGTTCACGCTGCCCACATCGGCAGCGAGCAGCTGTTCGCGCACGTCGGGCCCGGTATCGACCAGGATCCGCGTCGTCGCCGTCTCGACCAGGATCGACGCGCGCGTGCGCCGGTTGCGCGGGTCGGATGGATCGCACGCGCCCCATTCATTGCCGATCCGCGGCACCCCCGACGACGTCCCGCAGCCGAGGATACGCACCTTCATGCGGCAGTCTTGCCGAACAGTTTGTGGAAATTGGCGCGTGTCGCATCGGCCAGCTCTTCCGCGTCATCGCCCCGCAGATCGGCCAGGAACCGACAGGTATCGGCGACGAACGCCGGCTCGCCGGCCCTGCCGCGGTGGGGGACGGGGGCGAGGAAGGGAGCGTCGGTCTCGATCAGCAGCCGGTCGAGCGGCAAGCGCGCGGCAGTCGCCTGCAGATCCTTGGCATTCTTGAACGTCACGATGCCCGAGATCGAGATATAAAGCCCCAGTTCCAGCGCCTTGTCTGCAAATACTCCGCTCGCGGTGAAGCAATGGATGACGCCGGGAAACGCCCCCTTCCCCATTTCGTCGGCTAGAATCTCGATCGTGTCCTCCTCGGCGTCGCGCGTGTGGACGACGATCGGCAGGCCGGTTTCTCGACAAGCGGCCAAGTGCACGCGAAAGCTCGCCCGCTGCCGCTCGCGGTCGGAATGGTCGTAGTAATAATCGAGCCCGGACTCGCCGATCCCAACGACGCGGCGGTGTGCCGCGCGCTCGACCAGCTTGGCGGTGTCGACGTCGGGGTGCTGGTCGGCCTCGTGCGGATGGATGCCGATCGTTGCCCAGACGTCGGGCTGCGCTTCGGCGACCGCGATCACGTCGTCCCATTCGCGCTCGCGAGTCGAGATGTTGAGCATCGCCACCACGCCGGCACCACGCGCGCGCGCCAGCACGTCGGCTTGCTGCTCGGCCAAGCCTTTGTAGTTGAGGTGGCAATGGCTGTCGGCGAGCTTCATGCCGCGGCCATTTCCAACCGCGGAAATACGCCGCTCGGTGCCGGAAGCGCGGTACCGCTGGAGATCGGCCGCGTCAGCGCGTCGAAATTGCGCGCCTCCGTCCCCTGACCGAGCAGATCGAGCAATTTGTCCGCGCTCTCCGGGATTGTCCAGCGCGCCATGATCGCGATGCGCCGCACTGCCTCGGCCGCGTAATAGAGGATCGTGTCGGCACGCCCCGGATAGGTCTTGCGCACGCTCCACGGCGCCTGGTCGGCGAAATACTGGTTGGCATCGCGCGCCGCCGCCCAGATTGCCTCAAGCGCATTGTGGATCGCGAGCTCGCCCATCGCCGCGTGCATCTCGACCTCGGCCGCTTTGACGCTCTCGACCAAGGCTTCCTCGGCGGCCGTGGCTTCGCCCGCCGCCGGGACCTTGCCGTCGCAATTCTTGGCGATGATCGACAGGCAGCGTTGCGCGAGGTTGCCGAGATTGTTCGCGAGATCCGCGTTGCACCGCGTGACGATCGCTTCCTCGGAATAGCTGCCGTCCTGGCCGAACGACACTTCGCGCAGCAGGAAATAGCGCAAGGGATCGACCCCGAAGCGGTCGGCGAGCTCGATCGGATCCGTCACGTTGCCGACCGACTTCGACATCTTCTCGCCGCGGTTGAGAAGGAAACCGTGGCCGAACACCTGTTTGGGCAGCGCAATCTTCGCGCTCATCAGGAAAGCCGGCCAGTAAATGGCATGGAATCGCACGATATCCTTGCCGATCAAATGCAGGTCGACCGGCCAGTATTTGCCGAGCGGGCCGGTGAGGTCGGGATAGCCGATTCCGGTCAGGTAATTGGTCAGCGCGTCGAGCCACACGTACATGACGTGCCCCTCGCTGCCCGGCACCTTCACCCCCCAGTCGAAGCTGGTGCGCGACACCGACAGGTCGTTGAGCCCACCCTCGACGAAGCGCAGCACTTCGTTGCGCCGCGCCTCGGGCTGGATGAAATCGGGGTTCGCCGCATAGAAATCGAGCAAGGGCTGCTGGTATTTGCTCAGGCGGAAGAACCACGTTTCCTCGGCGGTCCATTCGACCGGCGTACCCTGTGGCGAAAGCTTTTCGCCCCCCTCGCCCGGAACCAATTCCTTCTCGTCGTAGAAGGCCTCGTCGCGGACCGAATACCAGCCTTCGTAGCGATCGAGATACATATCGCCGGCGTCCGCCATTGCCCGCCAGATCGTCTGGCTGGCAATGTGGTGGTCGGGATCGACGGTGCGAATGAAGCGATCATATGACACGTTAAGACGGTCAGCCATCGTTTTGAAATAACCAGACATCTCGTCGGCCAATGCGCGCGTCTCGACGCCGCGTTCGCGCGCTGTCTGGACCATCTTCAACCCATGCTCGTCGGTGCCGGTCTGAAACCGCACGTCGCGCCCCGCCTGGCGGTGGTAGCGCGCGATCGCATCGGCGGCGATCGCCTCGTAGGCATGCCCGATATGCGGGCGACCGTTGGGGTACGAGATCGCAGTGGTGATGTAATAGGGTTCGGCCATCGGCTTGCCCTAGAACATCGCGGCGGGGGTTTGAAGGCTCAGCGGCGGTTCGCCAGCGAGGCGACGATCCCGCCCATTTCGAACACCGTTCCCTGTGCGTCGAGCGACAGGCCGAGCGCGCTCGCGGCGAGATTGCGCGCGGCGTCATAGGCGTCGAGTGCGGAGCGCAATGCCTCGCCGCTCCGCGTCCGTGCATGGTCGGCGATAAAGCGCGGGGCGCGGTCGAGAAACGCCTCGTAGCGCGGTTGCGCTGCCTTGAGCGCGAGCGAGCTGGCAAGTTGCGCGCGCACCGCGTTGGTGGGATCGCCCTCGGCCAACGTCGTCAGCGCTTTGTCGAGCCCGCCGATGTCGAGCCCCGCCATCGCCAGCGCCTGCGCGGGCGACCCCTGCCCCACGCGCACCAGCTCGTCGATCTCGCTCGCCGCGGCGCCGGCATCCGTGAGCGCCGCGCGCATATCGGCATCGTCGAGCGCTTCGAACCGCAACAGACGGCATCGCGACCGGATCGTCGGCAGCAATCGCCCCGGTGCGTGGCTGACCAGCAGGAACACGGTCCCCGCGGGAGGCTCTTCCAGGTTCTTGAGCAACGCATTGGCGCCGTTGCGCTCAAGGTCGTCGGCCGAATCGATCACGACGACTCGCCGATCCGAATAGGTCGGCTTGACCCCCAGGAAATGTTCGAGCGCGCGCACCTGCGCAACGGTGATGCTGCGCGCGAGACCCTGGTCGGGCTTTTTCTCGTCCTTGGGCAAGCGTTCGAGCTTCTTGAAGTCGGGATGCGATCCGGCGTCGATCAAATGCTGCGTGCGGTCGTTTTCCCGGATGGAAAAGTCATCGGGTTGACCAGCGCCGGCAAGAATCCGGCGCGCCGCTCGCATGGCGAAGCTGGCCTTGCCGACCCCCTCCGGCCCCGCGAACAACCAGGCATGGTGCAACGAGCCACCTTCGAGAGCGGCCGAAAACGCCTGTCGTGCCAGTGCATTACCGTAGAGTGACGTCATGGCAGCAGGTCGGCGATCTCGACCAGCACCGCTTCCGCCACGGCGTCGGCAGCGGCACTCGCGTCGATCAGCCGTACGCGTTCCGGTTCGGCCGTGGCGAAGCGCCGGAACGCGCTTGCGACGTCGTCATGGAACGTTCGCTCGCGCGCCGCGAAGCGATCCGCCGCCGCACCGTCGCGTACCGAAGCGCGGCCGGCGCCGATCTCCGGCGGCACTTCGAGCACCAAAGTGCGATCGGGCAGCAACCCGCGCGATCCGAAGCCGTGCAGCGCCATCACCGCCGCGTCGTCGATCCCGCCGGCCACCCCCTGATACGCGCGCGACGAATCGACATAGCGGTCCGAAATCACCCAGGTACCGACGCCGATCGCCGGCTGGATTACCTTTTCGACGTGATCCGCGCGGGCTGCCGCGAACAGCAATGCTTCGGTATGCGCGCTCCACCGGCCCACCGCCCCCGTCATCAGCAGCTCGCGGATCGCCTCCGCGCCGTCGCTGCCGCCCGGCTCGCGCGTGGTGATCACCTCGACGCCACGCGCGCGCAACGTCTCCGCCAGGCGGCGTACCTGAGTCGACTTCCCCGCGCCCTCTCCGCCCTCGATCGACAGGAAGCGGCCGCGAGTCATGCTCAGCCGAACAGCTGCATCAAGCCCGCCCAGGCGCGGCCGAAGAAACCGGCCTGGCCGACATCCTTGTCGGCGACCAGCGGGAAGCGCTGATCGGCCATGCCCGGCGTCTTGACGATCAGGTCGGCGACATGGTCGCCCGCCTTGATCGGCGCCTTGAGCGGACCGTCATAGACGACGCTTGCGGTCATGTTGGGATTGCTGCCCGACGGCACCGTCACCGCCAGATTGTCGGCGGCGACCAGCCCCACCGTGCTCGACGATCCGAGCTGGACGTCGGCGGTCGCGACTTGCTTGCCCTTGGAAACGATCGGCTTGGCGCTCCACGCCCCGAAGCCCCAGTTCATGAACTTGATCGATTCTTCCTTGCGATGATTGAAGCTGTCGAGCCCGGCGATCACCAGGATCAAGCGGCGTCCGTTTTGCATCGCCGATCCGACGAAGCTATAACCGGCCTCGTCGGTATGCCCGGTCTTGAGCCCGTCGGCACCGGCGACATTACCGAGCAGCGGATCGCGATTGGCCTGGTCGATCGCTTCGCCCTTGCCCAACGTCTTGCCCCAGGTGAAGTTCGGCAGGGCGTAATAGCGTTTGTAGAGATCGGGGAAGTTACGGATCGTCGCTTCCGCCAGCTTCTCCATGTCGCGCGCCGAGACGTAGGTAACGCCATTGTCGGGCCAGCCGTTCGACGTTCCGAAATGGCTGTTGGTCAGACCGAGCTTCTTCGCCTCGTCGTTCATCCGGTCGGTGAACGCCTGCTCCGTCCCCGAAATCCCCTCAGCGATCACCACGCAGGCGTCGTTGCCCGACAGCGTCACGATGCCCTTGAGCAAATTGTCGACGCTGACGTTCTCGTTGACCGACAGAAACATCGTCGATCCTTGGCCGTGCCATTTGGTCCAGGTTTCCGGGCGCACCGTGAATTGCTTGTCGGCGCTCAATTGGCCGTGCTTGATCATGTCGAACACGACATAGACCGTCATCATCTTGGCCAGCGAGGCCGGCGGCATGCGGCGATCGGCGTCCTTCGAATAGAGCACCGCGTTCGACGACAGATCGACCATGTAGGCGACTGGCGCGGGCGTCTGGAATTCGGGCATGGCGAAGGCAGGTACGGCGAGCGCGAGCGCGGCGGCGAAAGCGATGATCTTTTTCATGGGGTAACGCGATCCGTAACTTGGGGGTACTTCAGTCCTCGCGGACGACACGAGCATCGCCATAGCCGCGCGCGGCGGCGGCGTCACGCGCTTGCGCCGCCTTTTTGGCATCCGCGAACGGTCCGGTTCGCACGCGCCACAGCGACTTGAACGGCGATGCGGTGCCGCCCACGCCTTTGGCGACCGCAGTCGCGCGATCCTTGCTGCCGAACGCAGCGATCTGGACAAAATAATGACCGGTGATGGCTGGTGCGCTGGCCGGTGGCGGGGAGGCAGGTGGCGACTTCGGCGACAATAAGGCGCGGGGTGGCCGAGTGACCGGGCTAGTCGCCACCGCGATCTGAGGCGGGTTCGCGACACTTGGCTGCCCCGAAAGCTGAGCGCGCAGTCCGGTGAGCAGTGCCGGCGGCGTATCGAGCCGATCGGATGCCTGTTGCCCGTTCCTCAACGCATTCTGGTCCGCCGGCGTCGGCGTCACACGGCGCACCCGGACCGCAACGCGGCTGTCGAGCCCCAGCGCCTTGGCCGCAGCGGGCGACAAGCCGATCAGCAACCCGTCCTGCGTGGGTCCACGATCGGTGACCGTCACCAATATCGTCCGCCCGGTATCGAGTGACGTCACCTCGACGAACGATCCGAGCGGCAAGGTGCGGTGCGTGACGGTGAAGCCCGACGAATTGCCCCCCGCCTCGCCACTCGCATAGCCGACCTGGTCGTACCGATCGGGCGATCGATCCGATGTCCCGCTCGGCGCATTGCTCGGCGGTGGGCCCCCCGCTGCTGGATCGGACGGGCGATCCTGCGCCGCCGCGCTTCCCATCACGCACATGCCGACCACCAAGGCGATCGCCTTATTGTTCAACCGCATCCGCCAGCAACCCCACGCTTAACGCATAAAAATTGGAGCAATTGTAATCGAGAATGACTCGGTAATTTCCGGTCAGCAAGTAGGCGGTCTGCCCCGGCCCGTCGGGCTCGATCAGCGCGGCCTGGACGGTATCGGCGGGCCACGGCTTGTCGAGCGAGGCGAAACCCATCGCGCGCCATTCCCCCATGCTCCGCCACACGCTCTGCCGCGCGAACACACGGGGGCAGCGCGGCGAGATCAGCTTGGTCGCCATCGATTCGCGATCGAACCCGGCTGGCACCGCCACCGCGATCCCCCACGGCTGGCCGCGCCGCCATCCGGCGTTATAGAAATAATTGCCGATCGACGCTAAGGTATCGGCATCGCTGTTCCAGATGTCCGCGCGGCCGTCGCCATCGCCGTCGCGCGCGAGGCGCAAATAGACTGAGGGCAGGAATTGCGGCCCGCCCATCGCCCCCGCCCAGCTGCCGACCAATTGGCTCCGTGCCACGCCGCGGTCGACCATCTTCATCATCGCGATCAGCTCGCCCTCGAAAAGATCGCGGCGGCGCCCGTCATAGGCGAGCGTCGCGATTGCACGCGGCAAGTCGAAATTGCCCATCACGCGGCCGTAGCTCGTCTCATGCCCCCAGATCGCGACCATGATCGATTCGGGAACGCCGGTCTCGGCTTCGATCCGCGCGAGATGGCGGCGCTCGGCGAGATACTTGGTGCGCCCCATCGAGATTCTCGCCGAATCGACATGCCTGCGCAGATATGGCGCGAACGGTGGGCCGGCGCTGTCGGTTGGATTAGCGGGATTGCCGCCAGGCTGGCCGTGATCGAGTTCGACGACGCGCGGGTTGAAGGTCAAGCCGGCGAGCACCTGATCCGCCGTCCCCGGCCGCACGCCTTTGGCGATCGCCCGAGCGCGGACCTGCTGAAGATAGGATTGGAATCCGACCTCGTCCTGCGCGTTCGCCGCGCTCGATGACAGCCACGTCGCGGCGGTCAGCATCATCGCCGCCACCATCCCACCGATTACGCCCCGAACTCGCATCGTGCGACCGTGCCACAGTCGAGCGCCGCCGTGAATCCCCAGTCGTCGCACGACTTGCACAAATCGCCGCCCTTCCCCAAAGCGCGACGCCGAGGAGAGGTGGCCGAGTGGTTTAAGGCAGCGGTCTTGAAAACCGCCGTGGGTGGAAGCCCACCGTGGGTTCGAATCCCACCCTCTCCGCCACCGCGCAGCGCGCGAAGATTTAGGGAAGCTAAATCCACGTCGCGCCAGCACGGCCGGCGCCGCAGAGCGGCGTTCGACGACGTGGCTTTGCCGCGGCGCACGGCGAGCCGCTTTACTCGGCTTTAAGAGCGCGATGCTACGCGTGCCTGTGGGGATAGTCCGGATCCGGAATATGTCGGGGTCCGGTTGGGCAACATAACCATGCGCAAGAGTCGATTCGCGGCGATCAGTGAGCCCGCCGCGGGCGTGCGCGACCTGAACTATGTCGACGTTTTCCTGTTCGACCTGCGTCCGGCGCGACAGCCCGACGACGAGCGCATCGCCAACGAACGCATCCGCGGGCTTTCCAACACGGGTCCCTACCTGCTCGCATCGCACCTCATCTGCGCGATCGTCCTGGCCATCCATGCGTTTCGGTCGGGGAGCGACAACCCGCTGGCGGTAACGCTGCCGTTGCTCGGCGTCGTCGTCCTCGCGGCCCTGTCCACCCTGCTCAACCGCCGCCGTACCAAGCAAATGCGCCCGCATCAGGTCGTCCGGCTGTGGGGCGCGTTCACGGTATCGATCGGGGCGTTGTGGGGCATGGTCATCGCGTACGGCCTTCCGGCGGGCGCGGACGCCGTCCCGCCCATCATCAGCGCATCGTTGCTCGGCGCGTTCTGCCTTACCGTCGCAGCGTTCGTATCGGTGCCGAGCCTGTTGTTGATCAGCTACGCGGCGGCGGTCGCGTCTTTCCTGCTGTTTTCTCCCAATCCGCAGATCCTCGGCCTGCTCGCAGCTTTCGGCGGGTGCTTGCTTGGCGCAAGCATCTTCAGTGCCCGCGGCGCGCTCATCGCCGCCGGGCGCCAGCTCGCCAACGAATACCAGGCGCAGAAGGCCGCGCGCTTCGTCGCCGAATTCGAGCAGAGCGGCCGCGGCTGGTTCTGGGAGACCGACGCGAACGGCGCGCTGACCTACGTTTCGACTCAACTTGCCGACGATTTGAAGAGCAATGCCAGCGACCTGATCGGCACGCAGTTCGTCGATCTGCTCGGGGTCGATGCGGGCAGCCGCGCCGCCGACAGCGAGTGCACGCTCGGGTTCTATCTCTCGGCGCGCGTGCCCTTCGCCGATGCGACGGTGAAGGCGAAAGCGCAGGACGACATCTGGTGGTCGCTGTCGGGAACCGCGCATTTCGACGATTATGGCCGATTCCTCGGGTTCAGCGGGATCGGAACCGATTTGACCGAGCAGCGGCTCGCGGAAGCCGAGATCAATCGGCTCGCGCGGTATGACGCGCTCACCGGCCTTCCCAATCGCACGTTGATGCGCACGACGCTCGAGGATGCGCTGAACGGCATCGAGAAGCAGAAGAAGGGCTGCGCGCTCTATCTGATCGATCTCGATCGCTTCAAGAACGTCAACGATACGCTGGGTCATCCGGTCGGCGATTCGCTGCTCAAGCAAGTCGCGGGGCGGCTTACGTCCGTCGTCGGCAAGGACGGTCAGGTCGGCCGGCTCGGCGGCGACGAATTCCAGGCGATCTTCCCCGCGATCGATTCGGAACAATATCTCGGCACGCTGGCGAAGCGGCTGATCGAGCAAGTCTCGCAGCCCTATCAGATCGACGGCCACACCATCTCGATCGGTGCGTCGGTCGGCATCTCGATCGCGCGCAGCCAATATCAATGCGCCGACGCGCTGATCCGCGACGCCGACCTCGCGCTTTACGCGGCAAAGGATGACGGGCGCGGCACGTTCAAGCTGTTCTCCCCCGACATGCACAGCGACGCGCAGGAGCGGCAGGGACTCGAGCGCGATCTGCGCGTCGCGATCGAGCGTGGCGAGCTCAAATTGCTCTACCAGCCGGTCGTGAACACCGTCACCGAGGAAGTGGTCGGGTTCGAGGCTTTGGTCCGGTGGGTGCGATCCAACGGCCAGGCGATCCCGACCGAGCAGTTCATTTCGCTGGCCGAGGAATGCGGGCTGATCATCGCGATCGGTGAATGGGTGGTCCGGACCGCGTGCATGGAAGCCGCGAAATGGCCGTCGCAGATCCGCATGGCCGTGAACATCTCGCCGATCCAGTTCGCCAGCCCCGGCCTGGTCGCAACGGTGATGAGCGCGCTCGCGGCCGCCGAACTCGAGCCCGAGCGGCTCGAGCTCGAGATCACCGAAGGCGTGTTTCTGTCCGAAGAAGCCAATGTCGACGAAACCTTCCGCAGGCTCAAGGCGGCGGGCGTGCGTCTGGCACTCGACGATTTCGGGACCGGGTATTCGAGCCTCGGCTACCTCAAGCGCGCGCCGCTCAACAAGATCAAGATCGACCAGAGCTTCGTTCGCGGCGCCGCCGCCACCGGCAGCACCAGCGAGGCGATCCTGCGCTCGATCATCTCGCTGGCGCAAAGTCTCAAGATGGACACCACCGCCGAAGGCGTAGAGACGCACGACGACCTCCGGCTGATCCGCCAGCTCGGCTGTTCGCAGGTGCAGGGCTATATCTTCGGCAAGCCGATGGAGGTCGAGGAAGCGCGCGCGCTTGCCTGCTCGGTCGAGGCGGTCGCCGCGAAGGGCTTCGAAAACGCCCGTGCGCCGCGCTACAGCTTGATCCGCACCGCCAACGCCCAATGGAACGGGATGACCTTCCCGGTGCGCATCCGCAACATCGCGATTGGCGGGGCGCTGCTCGAATCGAGCCGGGAGTTGCCCGACGGCGCGCAGATCCAGCTCGACATTCTCGATTGCGCGGTGCTCGGCGCCGACGTGCGCTGGTCGCGAAACGGCAAGGTCGGCGTCCGCTTCGATCGTCCGTTCGATCTGCGCGCGCTCGGCCCGGTACAACGGGCAAAGGAGCCTGGGCGCAGCGTGTCTGCGGCGACGCCCACCACGCAACCCGGCGCCGCGTCCGCGGAGCAGACGCGTTTCACGCCGGCGGACCTGAACCGGTCGAGCGCGGGACGGCGGTAAAAATTGATTTTCGGTTCGACGGACGCCGCTTTGGCTGTCGTCAGTGTCGTCCGGCCTCCAACAGCGCCTCGAACTGCGCCTCGCCGATCGCCTCGTTGAACTGGCAGCCTGCCTGGAAATCGTCCGCCCACCGCACGGTCGCGGCAACCTGCCCTACCCCCGGCAACGTCAGCCAGATCACCGAATCCTTCTTCAGCGCCGAATACGAGCTGATCCGCGCACCTTCGCGCGACAAATCGGTCACGCGGCACGACGTGCGGTCGAGCCCGCCGCGGCCGAGCTTGGCGTCGAGCGACACCGGCGCACGCACGCTCTTGCGGCGGCCGATCACGGCGGGTTCGTATTCGGCGCGGATGTCGGTTTGCTGCGGTTCCATCGCGGAAATGCTAGGCGGCAGATGCCTAACGCCGCGTTAAGCTCGCGTAGAAACGCCGCGCTCCGGGGTGCGGAACGCGGCGTCGAAGATGTGCGCTTCGCGCTTACTTCTTGGTGAGATTGAGCCCGCCGAACCGCTTGTTGAAGCGCGCCACCTGGCCACCCGCATCGAGCATCTGGCCACGGCCGCCGGTCCAGGCCGGATGCGACAGCGGGTCGATCTCGAGCGTCATCGTGTCGCCTTCCTTGCCCCAGGTAGAGCGAGTTTCGTACACGGTACCGTCGGTCATCTGGACCTTGATCATGTGGTAGTCGGGGTGCGTATCGGCTTTCACGATTAATTCCTTGGACAAAGCCGCCGGTTTCCGACCGGCAGCGAAGGGCGCGCGCCTAACAGAGGGGGCCGCGGAGTGCAAGCGCAGGCCCGTGCCGGTCGCGACGATCAGCCAATCGGTCGCGGCCGGGTGGTCGTCGGCTTGAGCCGCACGGTCATGCCGAAGGCCGACTTGACCACTTCGGCCAGGTGACAGTCGCCGTCATATCCCATTCGGTCGATCGAGTGCAGTGCGTCGCCGCGATAGCGTCGGCGCGGCGTTACCCTGATCCCGCCCGCGCCGAAACCGAGCATCTCACCGTCGTCGATTCGCTCGACCGCCATGTCCGCGAGGTCGAGATCGGCGATCGGGGGTAAAAAGCCCGTCGCGGTCGCGGCGACGCACCGGGTCGGCGCGAACATGTCGTAGTTGAACACCCTGACGTTTGGCGGCAACGCAAGGCGTCTAACCTGTCGACCGGCACGCGTCGTGCGTGTCACGACCGCCACCGTCCCCTCGATCACCGCATGGATGTCGGTCCATGCGCCATCATCATCGATCTGCTCGGCGATATCGCGGGCGCCGGAATTGTCCCGTCTGGTCGTGATCCGATCAGTGACGCGGCGCACGGCCCTGCCTGGCATGTGGACGGCGAGCTCGCGGTAATCGGTTACGACCAGTCCGTCCAAGGTGCCGCTCGTCTCCGTGTAGCCATAGCCAATCGCCTTGCCGCTCTCGTCGGCGATCGACCAATAGAGGTTGGGATCGGCCGCGGCCGTCGTAACCAGTGCGATCGGCGCCAGCAGCAACGACCGCAGGCGCATCACTCGCTCGGTGGGTCGGCGATCATCGCGGTGAATTCGCATTCGGTCGCGACCTCACCGTCGAGCATCGCTTTGCCGGCGAACTTGCACACGCGGCTGCGTTTCTGGACGAATTCGACTTCGAGGCGGAGCAGGACGCCCGGCTCGACCGGCTTGCGGAATTTCACGCCGTCGATCGACATGAAATAGACCAGCTTGCCCGACCCCGCGAGGCCGAGACTTTCGACCGCGAGCACACCGGCTGCCTGCGCCAGTGCCTCGACTTGGAGCACGCCGGGCATGATCGGTCTTCCCGGGAAATGCCCCTGGAAGAATTCCTCGTTCATCGACACCGCCTTGATCGCGGTGATCGACCGGTCCGGAATCAACGATTCGACCCGGTCGACCAGCAGCATCGGGTAACGGTGCGGCAGCGCCGCCAGAACCCGCTTGATATCAAGCGGGCCGAGGTCGGTCGCTACCGCGGCGTCGTCGTTCACCGGCCGCGACGCGGCGTGGTCGGTGTGGGAGCCGGCACGGTCGGCGCAGGCGCGGTCGCACCTGGCGCGGGGGCCGCCTGCGGCATCGGGGTCACGCTGATCGACGGCAGCTGAGCGTTGATCTGCGCCAGCACGTCGTTGGTGATATCGACCGAATCGGCATTCGCCAGCGTCGAATTGCGCGCCATGACGATCAGCGCGCCACGCTGTCTCAGAAGCGCGTCCGTGATCGGGCCGAGCTTTTCGAGGATCTGGCGATTGATGTTCTGCTGGATCGACTGGAGACGCTGCTGGGTATTGTTGAGTTCTCCATTGGCGCTGTTTTCCTGCTGCTGGAACGCAGTGACGCGAGCCTGTAGCGCGACATCCGGCGCCTTGCCGTTTAGCGCCTTGATCGAAGCCTCGAGCGGCGCACCGGCGGTCTCCAACTGCGTGCGCAGCGTCTGCGCGCGAGTCTGCGCCTGCTGGACCATCGTCTGGAACTGGCCGCCTGCGACCTTGCACGCATTGCATTCGCTGCCGACGCGGTCGATGTCGACGACGAGCACCGAAGGCGCGGTTTGCGCCAGCGCGACGGCCGGCGCGACGAGGGCGGCGGCGGCGATCGCCGCGCCGATAAGCTTCTTGTTGGTCATCAGAATTGGGTTCCTACGTTGAAAGTGACAAGTTTGGTGTCGTCGCCCTTGGAATGGAGCAACGCTTTCGCGATATCGATGCGCAACGGCCCGAACGGCGAATTCCAGTTGACGCCGAACCCGATCGACAAGCGGGGACGCGGCGTGTCGCCGACGAAGCGCTCGAGGAACGGTTGCGTGGTATTGGACAGCGCGTTGTTCGGCGAAACGCCGTTGCAGGCGCCGCTGGCATCGGGAAGCCCGGCCGCACAGGTCGTCGTCCCAAAGGTGCCGTCGGCGAGGGCGTAGCTATAGAGCGCGTTACCCGACGAGTCGGTGATCGGCGTCACCAGCGGATCGACGATCGTCTTGCCGGTGGTCGGGTCGACATGTGTCGGAAAAGTGGCCGTGGGCAACGGTCGGGTCACACCGAACACCGCGCCGACGTCCATGAAGATCGACGGCCGCAGACCGAGTTCACGAATGCCCGCCCCCAACGGCGGCTCGAGCTCGAACCGCACCAGGTAATATGCGCGCCCGCCAAGCGCGTCGTCGACGATCTGGTTCTTGTCGGTCTGGAGGACCTGATTGCCGTTGGCGTCGTTGATGTACGCAATGCGCTGAACGCGCGGGCCGACGCCGCGGATGTCGAACCCGCGGATCTGCGGCTCGCCAAGATAGAAGCGGTCGGTGATGCGCACCTTGTCGATGCCCGCGCCGCGGCTCTTTTCCAGGCTCGCGATATAGCCGCCTTCGGCGGAAATCGAGAAGATGAAGCCCTTGGCGAAGTTCCAATATTTGCTCGCTTCGAACCGGGTGCGGATATAGCGCACATCGCCGCCCAAGCCGGCAAGATCCTGGCTCAGCACCAGACGCTGCCCAGCCGTCGGCCGCAACCGGCTGTTGAGGCTGTCATAGACCAGCGAATAGCCGATCGTGGAACTGGTGCGCTTGCCAATCGCCTCGCAGAGATAGCGTCCCGCCTTGAGCGGGTCGCAGACCCCCCCGGTGAAATAGGTCGCCTGGTCGAGCCCGACATTGTCGAAGGTTAGCCCGTACCGTCCCGACAACGACAGATATTCGGTCAGCGGAACACCGGTCCGGACCTGGAAGCCCGTGGATACCTGCGAATAAGTGGTTTGGCGCTGGTCGCCGAGATAATTGAACGAGTTGTAATCGCGACGGAACAGATCGACGCCGAGCGCGATGTTCTTGTCGAACAGATACGGTTCGGTGAAGCCGATCTGCGCGGACTTGGAATAGATCGAATAATCGATGTTCGCGCGGAATTCCTGACCCTTGCCGCGGAAATTGCGCTGGGTGAGCCCGGCCTGAATGATAAAGCGCTCGAGGCTCGAATAGCCAGCCGACAGCGACAATTCGCCGGTCGGCTTCTCCTCGACATTGGCCTCCAGCACGACCCGGTCGGGCGCCGAGCCCGGGGTCTGCTTGATCTCGAACTTGTCCTGGAAGAACCCGAGGCTGTTGATGCGGTCCTGACTGCGCTTGACTTGGAAGCTGTTGAACGCGTCGCCTTCCGCCAGCCGGATTTCGCGACGGATCACCTTGTCCTGCGTGCTGCGGTTGCCGGTCACGTCGATCCGCTCGACATAGCTCCGTTTCGCTTCGGCGATGTGGAAATTGACCGACATCGTCAGCGTGTCCGGGTCGCGCTGGTAATCGGGGCTGACGTCGGTGAACGCATAGCCGAACAGCCCGGTGGCCTGGTTCAGCGAATCAACCGAATCCTCGACCTTCTTGGCGTCGAACCACTCGCCCTTCTTGACGGGCAAAGTCGCCGCCAGCCGCGTGTTGTCGAAATCGCGGATGTCGCTGTCCACGGTCACGTCGCCGAATTTGTAGCGCGGCCCTTCCTCCACCACGTACGTGATGATGAAGTCCTTTTTGTCGGGCGTCAGCTCGGCGACCGCCGAGGTCACGCGGAAATCGGCATAGCCTTGCGTCAGGTAGAACTGGCGCAGCTTCTGCTGATCATATGCGAGCCGGTCCTGATCGTACGACGTGTTCGACGAGAAAAAGGTGGTCAGGCGCGCCTGCTTGGTCACCATCTGCCCGCGCAGCTTGGAATCGGAAAAGACGGTATTCCCGATGATGTTGATCGCGCGGACCTTGGACTTCGGCCCCTCGTTGATCTCGAATATGACATCGACGCGGTTCTGGTCGAGGCTGACCATCTTCGGGTCGATCCGCGCCGCGAAGCGTCCCTGGCGGCGATACAATTCGACGATCCGCGCGACGTCCTGACGGACGGCGGTGCGCGTGAAGATCTGCCGCGGCGCGAGCTTGATTTCCTTGGTGATCTTGTCCGATTTGAGGGTCTTGTTGCCCTCGAGCAGCACGCGATTGATGATCGGGTTCTCGCGGACTCGGATCGCGATGTCGCCGGTCTCGACGCCGGCAATCGAGACGTCGGCAAACAGGTCGGTCGCGAGCAGGTCGCGCAGCGCCTGGTCGAGCGATTCGTTGGTATAGGCCTGGCCGACCCGAAGCTTGGTGTACGACATCACCGTCTCGGGCTCGATGCGCTGCGATCCCTCGACGCGCAGCGACTTGATCACGCGCGTCGGCGCCACCGCCGGGCTGGTTGGCGCGGCTGCAGGCGCGGTCTGGGGTACCGCAGTTGCGGGCGCCGGCGCGATCTGCGCGGCCGCCAGGGGCACGCCGGACAGCATCGTCCCCGCCAATAGCGCGGTGGCGGCGCGCGTTCCGAACTTGGTTGCCTTGATTACGTTCACATTCCACCCCAGCCGGAGACAATTGCCGTCGCGTACAAACCGGCGCGCCCGCCCTGCCCTAACCCCGTCAACCGATCAACCCGGCGAGATGCTTCCACACCCCCACCGCGCCGAGATCGTTGAACGTCACCACCAAGAACAGCAGCAGGATCGCGGCCAGCCCACCGCGAAACGCCCATTCCTGGATCGCCGGGGTCACCGGCCGCCGCCTTACCGCCTCGATCGCGTAGAACAGCAAATGTCCTCCATCGAGCATCGGGATTGGCAAGAGGTTGATGAACCCCAAGTTAATCGAAACAAGCGCAACGAGGCTGATGAAGTCGGTCCAGCCCATGCTGAGCTGCTCGCCTGAAATCGCGGCCATGCCGACCGGCCCGTGCATGTCCTTCACCGACCGCTGCCCGGTAATTAACTGGCCGAGTCCGTCGCTGGTGACGCGCAGGATCGCGCCGATGCGATGCAACGCGACACCCGGTGCCTCGAGCAAGCCGACCGGAGCTACGATCGGCGCAGTCGGGCTGATCCCGAGCAGGCCGATCTTTATCTCGTTGCCGAACTTGTCTGTGAAGCGGTCGGTCTTGATCATGGTGTCGCGCGCCATCGCCACGCCGGCGCGTTCGAAATCGACATGAACCGGTTGATTGGCGCGGAGCTGGACGAAGAACACTAGGTCCTCGAACGTCGCCATCGGGCGGCCGTTGAGCGCGGTGATGCGATCGCCCGGCTGCAATCCCGCTGCCGCCGCGGCACTATTGGGCAGCACTTTGCCCACCTGCGACGGGGTCAAATCCTGGCCGTAAGCCAACGCGAACCCTAGTGCTATCAGGAACGCCAGCACGAAATTGGTGATCGGCCCGGCCGCGACGACGATCGCGCGCTGCCACACCGGCTTGGCCGGAAAGGTTCGCGCGCGCTCTTCGGGCGGTAGCGCGATCCATGCCGGATCGGCCTGACTCGACGCATCCATATCGCCCGCGAATTTAACGTACCCGCCGAGCGGCAGCACGCTGAGCTTCCACCGCGTGCCCCGCTTGTCGGTCCAGCCGGCAATTTCCCGCCCGAAGCCGATCGAGAAAACGTCGGCCTTGATCCCGAACCAACGCCCGGCGAAATAGTGGCCGAGCTCGTGAAAGAACACGAGCGGCCCCAGCATCAGCAGGAACGCACCGATGGTCATTAGGAGGCCGGGGCTGTGCATCAATTCACGCAATCCTTCACTCGCGCCCCCGCGATGCTACGCGCTTCGCCATCGATGGCCAACACGTCGTCGAGCGTTTGCGGCGCCGGCGGGTCGTAGCGATCGAGCGTATCGGCGACGATTGCGGCAATTTCGAGGAATCCGATCCGGCGGTCGAGAAACGCCGCGACCGCGACTTCGTTGGCCGCGTTGAGGATCGCCGGCCGCGCGCCGCCGGCGTCGAGCGCGCGCCGCGCAAGTCCCAAAGCGGGAAAGCGCGCCGGGTCGGGCGCCTCGAAGTCCAGTCGCCCAATCGCGAGCAGATCGAGCGGCGCCATCGGTGTTTCCATGCGGTCGGGCCAAGCGAGGCAGTGCGCGATCGGCACGCGCATGTCGGGCGGGCCGAGCTGCGCCAGCGTCGATCCGTCGGCATATTCGACCATCGAATGGATCACCGACTGGCGGTGGATGATGATCTCGATCTTGTCCGGATCGATCGGGAACAGCCGCGCCGCCTCAATCAACTCGAGTCCCTTGTTCATCAGCGTCGCCGAATCGACCGAGATCTTGGCGCCCATCGACCAATTCGGATGCGCGACCGCTTGCTCGGGAGTCGCGCGACGCATCGCGTCGAGGCTCCAGTCGCGGAACGGCCCGCCGCTCGCGGTCAGCACGACTCGGCGAACATGTCGGGCCTGACCCGGCTCGAAGCACTGGAAGATCGCATTGTGCTCCGAATCGGCGGGAAGCAACATCGCGCCGGTCCGCGCGGCGGCGGCGAGGATGACCTCGCCCGCCGAAACCAGCGGCTCCTTGTTGGCCAGCACCACAGTGCCGCCTTGCTCGACCGCCGCCATCACCGGGCCGAGCCCGGCGCAGCCGACGATCGCCGCCATCGTCAGGTCGGCATCCTGCCGCGCGGCATCGCACACCGCAGCGGCGCCGCCGGCGGTCGCGATCCCCGTCCCGCTCAACGCCGCCTCGAGCGCGGGCAAACAGCTCTCATCCGCCACCACCGCCAGTTCGGCGTTTGTCCGCTTCGCCGCCGCCGCGAGCCCCTCGACATCGGCGTTGGCGGTCAGCGCCTTGATCCGGAACGCGTCGGGCGCGCGCTCGATCAGGTCGAGCGTCGAGGTGCCGACCGATCCGGTCGCGCCCAGAATGGTGACGGTTTTCACGGCAGCAGTGCGTAGAGCTTGGGCAGCACGACGACCAGCAACGCCGCGGCCGGCGCAACCGGAACCAGCCCGTCGAGCCGGTCGAGCGCGCCGCCATGGCCGGGAAACAACGTCCCGCTGTCCTTCATCCCCGCGCGGCGCTTGAGCCAGCTTTCGAACAGATCGCCGCATTGCGCCAGCACCGCGAGCAATGGCGTCGCGAGCACCGCCGCCTTGCCCAGCCCGGCCCAATAATGCAGCGCCACCGCGAACAGGGTCGCCGCGACCATCCCGCCGAACAGCCCGGCCCAGGTCTTGTTGGGGCTGACCACCGGCGCCAGCTTCGGTCCGCCGATCAGCCGTCCGGCGAAATAGGCGCCGATGTCGCACATCCACACCAGCGCCAGCGTCCAGATCGTATAGAGCAGCCCGATATCCTTCTGCTGCCGGATCAGCAGCAGCGCGAGCACCGGCACCGCGACATAGACGATCCCGCCGGCGAGCCACCCCGATCGGGTCGTCGCCCCGACGAAGAAGAATGCGCCGCCGATCAATCCAAGCGCGAGGAACCCCGGCCCCGCTCCAAGCAACGGCGCCATGATCGCGAGCGGCACGACCAGCGCGTAGAGCGCCAGCCGCTTGGGCTGCGCACGCGCGCCGACCAGGTCGACCCACTCCGCCATCATCAGCATGCCGAGCGCGACGACGACGACCCAGAACACGATCCCGCCGAGCAGGATCGCGACCAAAGCTACCGCGATCAGCGCCGCCGCGGTCACGATCCGGGTCACCAGTTCGGGCGGCTTCTTGGTCGAAGGGCTACTCACAAACCTCCGAAGCGGCGTTGCCGTCGCCCGAAAGCGGCGACCGCTTCGCTCAACGTCGCTGCGTCGAAATCGGGCCATAACGTGTCGACGAACAGCAACTCGGCATAGGCCGCCTGCCACAGCAGGAAATTCGACAGACGTTGCTCGCCCGACGTGCGGATCAGCAAATCGAGCGGCGGCAAGTCGCGCGTTTCCAGCAGGTTTTCGATCGCGTCGGCATCGATCGCATCGATCGCCATCTCGCCGTCGCGCGCGCGACGCGCCAGCTCCTGCGCGGCGCTCGCCAGCTCTGCCTGCGACCCGTAATTGAGCGCTATCACCAGCAGCGGGCCGGTGTTGCTCGCGGTCCGCGCCATCGCATCGTCGATCAGCGCGACGGTGTCGGGCGAGAAGCGCCGGTAATCGCCGATCACGCGCAACCGCACATTCTCGCTGACCAGTTCGGCGAGGTCGCTTTTGATGAACAGCCGCAACAACCCCATCAGGTCGCCGACTTCCTCTTCCGGGCGCCGCCAATTCTCCGACGAAAACGCGTAGAGCGTCAGCGCCTCGATCCCCATCGCGCGCGCGGCGCGGGTGACCTTGCGGACCGCTTCGACCCCCATCCTGTGCCCGGCGATGCGCGGCAAATGGCGCTTCTTGGCCCATCGCCCGTTGCCGTCCATGATGATCGCGACGTGGCGGGGGAGCGCGACCTCGTCCCCCTCCCGCTTGCGAGAGGGGTTAGGGGAGGGCGTGTCAGCATCGGCCCGACCGGTGACAGGCCCTCCCCCTGCCCCTCCCGGAAGCGGGAGGGGAGAAGAGCGCGAAACGCTCACTGGCCGAGGATTTCCTTTTCCTTCGCCGCGGCCGCCGCGTCGATGTCGGCGATCGTCCCGTCGGTCAGCTTCTGCACCTCGGTCTCGTGGCGCTTGCGCTCGTCTTCGGAATAGATGCCCTTCTTCTCGTCGGTCTTGAGGCTGTCCATCCCGTCGCGGCGGACGTTGCGCGCGGCGATGCGCGCCTTTTCGGCATATTGCCCGGCGAGCTTGGCGAGCTCCTTGCGGCGTTCCTCGGTCAGATCGGGGATCGGCAGCCGCAGCGTGTTGCCGTCGTTGATCGGGTTGAGCCCGAGCCCGGCCGAGCGGATCGCCTTTTCGACCGGGCCGATGTTCGACTTGTCCCAAACCTGCACCGACAGCATGCGCGGCTCGGGCGCCGAGACCGTCGCGACCTGGTTGAGCGGCATATGCGATCCATAGACCTCCACCGTCACCGGATCGAGCAACGCGGTCGAGGCACGGCCGGTGCGCAGGCCGCCGAGATCGTGCTTCAGCGCCTCGACGCTTCCCGCCATGCGGCGTTCGAGGTCGGCCTTGTCATAAGCGGCCATCGCAGCTCTCCCTGTCTATTTCTGTACCACGGTCGAGACGCCCTCACCGCGCAATACCGAGGCAAGGTTTCCCGGTTCGCGGATGTTGAACACCACGATCGGAATGTCGTTGTCGCGGCATAGCGCGATCGCGCTCGCGTCCATCACCTTCAGATTGTCCGCTAGCACCGTATCGTAACTTACGGTTTCGTATCGTTTTGCCGACGGATTCGTCTTCGGGTCCGAATCGTAGACGCCGTCGACCGACGTGCCCTTGAGCAGCGCATCGCACTTCATCTCGGCAGCGCGCAGTGCGGCGCCGCTGTCGGTGGTGAAGAATGGCGAGCCGACGCCCGCCGCGAAGATCACCACACGCCCCTTTTCGAGGTGCCGCATCGCGCGGCGGCGGATGAACGGTTCGCACACGCTGGCCATCGGGATTGCCGACTGGACGCGCGTCTCGACGCCAAGCTGCTCGAGCGCGTTTTGCACCGCGAGTGCGTTCATGACCGTCGCCAGCATCCCCATATAGTCGCCGGTCGCGCGATCCATGCCCCGCGCCGCGCCCGCCATCCCGCGAAAGATGTTGCCGCCGCCGACCACCACGCACAGCTCATGCCCGGCATCGCGCGCGTCCTTGATCTCACCCGCGACACGCGCGGTGACCGTAGGATCGATCGCCAGTCCGCCACCATTCTCACTGGCGCCCATCAGGACTTCGCCCGAGAGCTTCAGGAGGATGCGGTTATACGAATGAAAGGTCATGGGTCCAGCGGCCGGGTGAGGAGCGCGGACCTTAGAGAGGCCATGCCGCGCTGCCAAGCATAATGGCGTCTTTCGCGCTTTGCCGGACTGGACGTGTACGGAAGGGCGCGACAAGAGTCATTCCGTGGCGAACGCTCCCGACATTCCGGCGATCATGGCCGACGCTCGCTGGCTCCCCTATCGCTATGATCGGAGCCGGGACGAGGTGCATTTCGTCTGGCTGCCGCGCAAGACGCACCGCGAGCTCGCTTTCTTGACTCGGCCCGAGGTCGCGCAAGCAATGCCCCGCCACGCGGTGCCGCGGCGGTTGATCGCGGAGCACTTGCCGTCCGCGCAGGCACCGCTCCACCTGATCATGCATTCGGGCCTCACCGGCTCGACCCAGCTGACTCATGCTCTGGACCTCGAAGACGTCGCGATGACATTGAGCGAGCCGCCGATTCTGAGCGATATCGTCAGGTACCGCCTCGCCGGCGCAACGCCGCAACAAACGGACGCGCTGATCGACGACATTCTATCGCTGTTCGCACGCCCGTTCTCGCCGGGCGAAGCGGTCATCGTCAAGATGAACAGTATCGGCAATGCGCTTGGCTCGCAGATTCTCGCGCGGCGTCCGACCTCCAAGGCGCTGTGCCTGCATGCACCGCTGCCGCTCTATCTCGCATCGATCGCGCGCAAGGGGCTGGAAGGGCGAATTTGGGGACGCAAGCTGTTCGCGACGCTGCGAACCGCCGGCCTCACCGATATCGGCTTCAGTGACGAGGAAATTTTCGAGCATACCGACCTGCAGATCGCCGCCGACGGCTGGCTGATCCTGCATCGCATGATGGGCGATGCCGGTGTGCGTTTCGGCAAGCGCGTCGTCGCGGCGGACAGCGAGGCCGCGATCGCTCGACCCGAAGCGACACTCACCGCGATCGGCACGCATTTCGGCCTCAACCTCGACGCCGCCGCGATCGCCGCCGACCCGACGCTCGCGCGTCATTCGAAAACCGGCGAGGCATTCGACGCCGAACGTCGCTCTGAGGAATTGCGACTGGCCGCCGAGGTGCATCGCGTCGAAATCGAGCGCGTGCTGGCATGGGCACGTCAGGTAGCCGATGTCCAGCGGATCCCGTGGGCATTGCCGAACCAGCTGCTCGACTAGGCGGCGCCGCGGCCAGGGACGCGCGGTTGCCATGTCTGGCAGCACCGTGCATTAGCGCCGCGCTGTTTTCCATGAGGGGGGCGATGTCCCAGATTTCAAAGCTGTTTCGCGACGCCCGGGGGATCGCGACCGTGTGTGGGCCCGGCACAACGCTGCGCTGGCTCGGCGCGGTAATGGTCGCGGCGCCGCGAGTGTTGAAGACGCGCAACCTCCTCCCCGCCGACGCGCGAATGGGCGAAGGGCCGTTCGCCGTCCGGCACCGCCTCGGCAGTGCCAAATTGGCCGGCAGGGGATCGTTCAGCGGCATGCGCGAAATCTGGGTGCGCGACTGCTACACACGCGGCACCGACATTCTCACCCTCCCAGACGACGCTCTGATCGTCGATCTTGGCTCGAATATCGGCAATTTCACGATGCTGGCGCTCGCCGCCAACCCGACCGCGCGCGTGATCGCCGTCGAGGCGGGTAGCGATCTCGCCAACACGCTCGAGAGCACCGCGACGCTCAACGGCTTCGGCGACCGCGTAACCGTGTGCCGCGCGATCATCGGCAAGATCACCAAGGTGCAGGAATCGATGCGCGCGTCGTCGCGCTATGGCGACGTCAAGATGCTGAGCGAGGCCGAATTCCTGTCGCGCTACGCGATCGAGCGGATCGACTTCCTGAAGTGCGATATCGAGGGCAGCGAGTTCGCCTTCCTCGACCCCGACAGCCGCTTGATCGACCTGGCCGACCGCATCGCGATCGAGATCCATGGCTGGGCGGGCGACGCGCACGCATTCATCGCCGCGCTGGAGGCCAAGGGCTTCACGATGGTCGACGTCGTGTGGGACGGCGACGATTGCATCGCGCTCGCTAAGCGGCACTAAAGATACAAAAAAGGGCGGCGGCACCGCATTGGTGCCGCCGCCCTTTCCTTTTGACTTCAGCTACCGGCTTACGCTGGCTGCGGCACGCCCGAGGCGGCGGCGACTTCGGCGGCGAAGTCGCTCTCTTCCTTCTCGATGCCTTCGCCGAGCTGGAAGCGGACATAGTCCACCAGCTTGATCTCGACGCCCGCTTCCTTGGCGGCGTTCGCCACCACGGTCGCGATCGGGGTCTTGCCGTCCATCACGAATAGCTGGCTGACCAGCGCGTTTTCCTTGCGGTACTTGGCAATCCCGCCCTCGACCATCTTGGCGATGATGTCGGCGGGCTTGCCGCTTTCGGATGCCTTTTCCGTCGCGATCGCGCGCTCGCGCTCGATCAGGTCCTGGTCGAGCCCGCTCTCGTCGAGCGCCAGCGGGAACGCCGCGGCAATGTGCATCGCGAGCTGCTTGCCGAGCGCCTCGAGCGCGTCGGTCGGGGCGCTGCTCTCGAGTGCGACGAGCACGCCGATCTTGCCGAGCCCCGGCGCTTGCGCGTTGTGGACATAGGGCACGACGGCGCCTTGGCTGACTTCGAGCCGCTTGGCGCGGCGCAAATTCTGGTTCTCGCCGATCGTCGCGATGTTGTTGGTCAGCACTTCCTCGACGGTCTTGCCGCCCATGCTCGCCGCCTTGATCGTCGCGATGTCGTCGCCTTCGTTGAGCGCGACCAGCGTCACGTCGCGGACGAAGGCCTGGAACTGGTCGTTCTTGGCAACGAAGTCGGTTTCCGAATTGACCTCGACCGCCGCACCCTTGGTGCCGCTGACCGCGACGCCGACAAGGCCCTCGGCCGCGGTGCGGCTCGACTTCTTGGCGGCGGCCGCGAGGCCTTTGGTGCGCAGCCAATCGATCGCGGCGTCCATGTCGCCGTTGGTCTCGTTCAGCGCCTTCTTGCAATCCATCATGCCCGCGCCGCTCTTCTCGCGCAGGTCCTTGACCATCGCTGCCGTGATATCGGCCATCTCTACATCCTTCTAGCAAAAACCGTTCGCCCTGAGCCTGTCGAAGGGCCGCCCTTCTTCCGTTCGGGAGAAAGACAGTGCTTCGACAAGCTCAGCACGAACGGTGAAAGGCTTGTCGAAGCCTCTAATTAAGCGTCGAGCTTGGGCTCGGCCGCGGCTTCCATCTCGGCGGCCGGCGCGGTCTCACCGTCGGCGACGGCTTCGACGGCTTCGACCGGAGTCGGCTCGGCAGGCGCTTCGGCGTTGGTGGCCTTAGCCTTCTTCGGCGCAGGCGTGGGAGCCGGCTCGGCAGCGACCTCGGCAGGCGCTTCGGCAACCGGCTCGGCAGCTGCTTCGGCGGGAGCCTCGGTCGCCGGCTCGACGGTCAGCGCTTCTTCGACCGGCGCCTCCACCTGCGCGCCGAGATCGACGCCCGACGCGGCCTGGCGATCCTGCCCGCCACGAGTCGCGGCGATGGCGATCGCTTCGCAATACAGGCGGATCGCGCGCGCCGCATCGTCGTTCGCCGGCACCGGGAAGGCGATGCCGTCGGGCGAGACGTTCGAATCGAGGATCGCGACGACCGGGATGCCGAGCGTGTTGGCTTCCTTGATCGCCAGCTCTTCCTTGTTGGCGTCGATCACGAACATTACGTCGGGCACGCCGCCCATGTCGCGGATGCCGCCGAGCGACATTTCGAGCTTGTCCTTCTCGCGCGTGAGCTGAAGGACTTCCTTCTTGGTCAGGCCGACCGTGTCGCCCGACAGCTGCTCCTCGAGCGTCTTGAGGCGCTTGATCGAATTGCTGATCGTCTTCCAGTTGGTGAGCATGCCGCCCAGCCAGCGATGGTTGACGAAATGCTGGCCCGAACGGCGCGCGGCGTCGGCGATCGGATCCTGCGCCTGGCGCTTGGTGCCGACGAACAGCACCTTGCCGCCGGCGGCGACCGACGAGCTGACGAAGTCGAGCGCGCGCGCGAACAGCGGCACGGTCTGCGACAGGTCGAGGATGTGGACGCCGTTGCGGTCGCCGAAAATGTAGGGTTTCATCTTCGGGTTCCAGCGGTGAGTCTGGTGTCCGAAGTGCGCACCAGTCTCGATGAGCTGCTGCATGGTGACGACAGGTGCCGCCATAGGGATAACTCCTTCCGGTTGAGCCTCTGGGAAGCGGGAACCAGACAGCTTGCCTGGCACCGGGTTATGTTGCTTCCCATGCGGGTTGAGGCGCGGCCCCTAGTCGATGTGCAGGGCGAGCGCAACCCTCGTGCGCCCGTCGCGGCACGTCAGATCGAAATCGCGCGCGCGTGATCGAGAGCGACGCGCATTGCCTTTACCGTATCGCGCTTTCCGGTCGTACAGGCAAGCCGCGCGAGGTTCACCGCGGCACGCTCGTCGGCCGTCAGCGGTCGCTGCAAGACTCGCTCCCAATGGCGAATGAATCTTCTCGGGGTCATGAGAAGGCGCGCTCCAATATCGCGCCGGCCTTCTCCTGATATAGTGATTAACGGCTATTTTGTAACCACTTGAACGGCCATTACCTGGCTCTGCTAGGATATGCGTCAGTCATCCACGGCCACATCGTTGGGATGGGCTGACTCGGCGGGTAAGCCGATCCGACGCAAGTTAATTCCTCCTTTGTTCTCATTTTTCGCTTGACGATCGGAACATCCATAGAACATATAGCGATCATCAACAGGACATGGAACCAAGTGAATCGGCAAGTCGTTGATTCTCTGTCGGGTTTCCGGATCCGGCCGAAGGGGAGTTCCGAAATGCTCACGTTTGTCGCTGTTCTGATGTTCGCCGGTGCGCTGAGCGCTGCGGGTTTCGTCCTGTACGCCACGATCGTCCCCGCGCTGCCCAAAATCCAGGCCGCGCTGTCGGGCCAAGGCGTCGCATCGAGCTTGCCGCCGCTCCCGCCGCGCCGCGCTTCGACCTTGCGCGTTACGGTGCGACCGGTGGCGCAGCCGTCATACTGGCGCGCTGCCGCCTGACTTTTCGGTAGCTCGCGATGCTGAGCGGGATCGTCGCTAGATAGGCTAGGCAGACGACGACCAGTGTGGGCCATGGCGCGGACACCAGCGCCGCCCCGATCGCGACGATCACCACCAGGGCCTCGAAACGGATTCGGCGGCGAAGACGGATCGACGACCAGCCAAACGTGGGGACGCTCGACACCATCAGCACCGCGACGAACGCGACCCACGGCGCGACCAGCCAGGGCGAGCGGAAATACCATTCGCCGGTGATGAACCACAGATACATCGGCAGCATCGCGCCGATCGCTCCCGCGGGCGCCGGAATTCCGGTCAGGTAGCCCGCGGCCTTGCGCGGTTGTTCGGACGCGTCGATCGCGGCGTTGAACCGCGCCAGCCGTAGCGCGCAGAACACCGCGAACAGCAGCGCGCAGACCCATCCGAACTTGGGCGAGCCGACCAGCGACCAGAGATAGAGGATCAGCGCCGGCGCGACGCCGAACGAGATCGCGTCCGAGAGCGAATCGAGCTCGGCGCCGAACCGGCTGGTCCCGCGCAACATTCGCGCGACTTGCCCGTCGACTCCGTCGAGCGCGCTCGCGACGAGGATCATCACCACCGCGAGCTGCCAGTTCGAGCCGTTGGCATCGCCGATCGCGAACCGCACCCCAGTGAGCCCGGAACACAGCGCCAGCGCGGTCAGCGCGTTGGGCGTCACCGCGCGCAACGGCAGCCCCTGCGGCGCCCGATCGCGCAAGCGCCGCGGCGGCCTCATTGCGTGACGCCGCTCATCGCGTCGCCGCCGACCTTGCCGAGGATCGTCTCGCCGGCGATCGAGCGTTGGCCGAGCATCACTTGCGGCACGGTGTCGGCGGGAAGGAAGACGTCGACGCGGCTGCCGAAGCGGATCAATCCAACGCGCTGGCCGGCGGCGATCATGTCGCCTTCCTTGACGAACGCGACGATCCGCCGCGCGACCAGCCCGGCGATCTGGGTGAAGCCGATCAGCCGGCCGTCTTTGCCTTCGACGACGATGTGCTGGCGTTCGTTCTCCTCGCTCGCTTTGTCGAGGTCGGCGCTAAGGAACTTACCCGAGATATAGACGACGCGGCGGATCGTGCCCGCAATCGGCGTGCGGTTCACGTGAACGTCGAACACGCTCATGAAGATCGACACGCGGGTGAGCGGCGCGGTGCCGAGGATCGCCAGCTCAGGCGGCGGCAACATCGGCTGGATCATCGTGATCAGGCCGTCGGCGGGCGCAACAACCAACCCGTCGCCCTTGGGCGTCACGCGGATCGGATCACGAAAGAACGCGGCGACGAACACCGTCAGGAACACGAGCGGCCAAAACAGGATACGCAACGCAGAGAAGATCAGCGCAATCAATGCCGCGACTGCGACGATGGCAACGTAACGCTGCCCCTCGGGATGCATGGCGGGAAACCGCCATTTTACCGTGGGCGTGCCGATTTCCGGCGGATCGATCGAAGGCATCGGCGGCGTTTACCCTCTCCCCCCGCCCCGCACAATCCGCGCTTTCCTACAGGTCATTGTTTCTGATATGTTCTGCCGGTGATCGGCATCATCCTCGACGGGAGCAGGGCTCAGCGACTTCGGACGATGCATCAATTCGTCGCATTCCCGCGTGGACGTACCGTGACCTTTGGGAACTTTCGCCGTCTCGACCCGGCTCCCGACGAGACCGAATCGGTACCGGCGCCACGCTTGACCCTCCTCCCCGCTTCCTCCTAGACGCGCGACCAAATTCCCTCCCTTCAGGAAAGCAGAGCATGGCCAAGATCAAGGTGAAGACGCCCGTGGTGGAGATCGACGGCGACGAAATGACTCGGATCATCTGGGAATGGATCCGCGAGCGCCTGATCAAGCCGTATCTGGACATCGACCTCGATTATTACGACCTCGGCATTGAGCATCGCGACGCGACCGACGACCAGGTGACGATCGACGCCGCGCACGCGACGCAGAAATATGGCGTGGCGGTCAAGTGCGCGACGATCACGCCCGACGAGGCGCGAGTCGAGGAGTTCGGGCTCAAGAAGATGTGGAAGTCGCCCAACGGCACGATCCGCAACATCCTGGGCGGCACGATCTTCCGCGAGCCGATCGTTATCTCGAATGTGCCGCGGCTTATTCCCGGTTGGACCAAGCCGATCGTCGTCGGCCGCCATGCCTTTGGCGACCAGTACCGCGCGACCGACTTCCGCGTGCCCGGGCCCGGCAAGCTGACGATGACGTGGCAGGGTGACAATGGCGAGACGCTCGATTTCGACGTGTTCGACTTCAAGAGCTCGGGCGTCGCGATGGGGATGTACAATCTCGACGATTCGATCCGCGATTTCGCGCGCGCGTCGATGCATTACGGCCTCAACCTCAAATGGCCGGTGTACCTGTCGACGAAGAACACCATCCTCAAGGCTTATGACGGCCGCTTCAAGGACCTGTTCGCCGAAGTGTTCGAGGCCGAGTTCGCCGACAAGTTCAAGGAAGCGGGCATCGTCTACGAGCACCGCTTGATCGACGACATGGTCGCCTCCGCGCTCAAGTGGAGCGGCGAGTTCGTCTGGGCGTGCAAGAATTACGACGGCGACGTCCAGTCGGATCAGGTCGCGCAAGGGTTCGGCTCGCTTGGACTGATGACGTCGGTCCTGCTCTCGCCCGACGGCAAGACCGTCGAGGCGGAGGCGGCGCACGGCACCGTCACGCGCCATTATCGCCAGCACCAGCAGGGCAAGGCGACCTCGACCAACCCGATCGCCTCGATCTTCGCCTGGACCGGCGGGCTCAAGTATCGCGGCAAGTTCGACGGCACGCCCGACGTGACTCGCTTCGCCGAGGAGCTCGAAAAAGTGTGCATCGAAACCGTCGAGAGCGGCAAGATGACCAAGGATCTCGCGCTGTTGATCGGCCCCGATCAAGCGTGGATGACAACCGAGCAGTTCTTCGAGGCGGTGCGCCAGAACCTCGAGACCAAGATGACAAGCTGGGCGTGAAGCGAAGGGGGACGCCGCGACCGGTCGCGGCGCCGCCTATCGCCGGATGCGGTACAGGCGTCGCTAAGCCCGCCTTGCATCGGATCCCCGCCACCGCGGCAGGGGTCCTGCGTTCGCGCCTAGCGAGTCCGCCATTTCTTTGTCGCGACATCATTCGACCAGCAGCACGCCGGCGTGCGGTGAGTTGGCGCTTCAAGTCCGTAGCTGCCGCTTCCGCAAGCCGCCGGGCGAGTTCGCCGACCCCAGTCGCGCGGTCGCTCGCAAGCTGCGCCAAAGCGTCACCGGCCGCGAGCGAGCAGGTCCAGGCGCGACCGCCGGCGCGAAAGGTTGCCTCCCCGGCATGTCGAGGGGGCGAACGTCGAGCTGGCGTTGTGCGGCCAGCCTGACGCGGCTCGACTCATCGGGCCCGTCGGGCGGAAGAATCGCGAGGTCGGGGAATTGCAACGCCGGGCGTGCCGGTCGGGCAACGTTCCAATGCGTCAGGAAGCGGTCCGCGGCGTCGTCGTCGTAAATCCTACGCAGCACGGCTTTGCAGCGCTAAAGAAGCGCTGGGGTGCCTTCGCGCAGGAGCCCGCTATGGAGACGGCGTGGACGGGATCACCAACAGCATGGCGGCACGGCAGCGGAGCGACGGCGCGGCACCCGCTCCGCTCACGCACCTGCAGCGGCTGGAGGCGGAGAGCGTGCGTATTCTGCGCGAGGTGGTCGCCGAAGCGGAACGTCCGGTGATGCTCTATTCGGCGGGCAAGGACTCGGCGGTGATGCTGCACCTCGCGCGCAAGGCGTTCTACCCTTCGCCCCCGCCCTTCCCGCTGCTCCATGTCGACACGACGTGGAAGTTTCGCGACATGTACGCGCTCCGCGACAAGGCGGCGCGCGAGGCGGGGATGGAGCTGATCGTCCACCACAATCCCGATGCCCTCGCGCGCGGGATCAACCCGTTCGATCACGGCGCGCTCCACACCGATCTCTGGAAGACCGAGGGGCTCAAGCAAGCGCTCGACCGGCACGGCTTCGACGTCGCGTTCGGCGGTGCGCGGCGCGACGAGGAGAAGGCGCGCGCGAAGGAACGCGTCTTCTCGTTCCGATCGGCGTCGCACCGCTGGGATCCGAAGAACCAGCGGCCCGAGCTTTGGAGCCTCTACAACGCGCGCAAGGCCAAGGGGGAAAGCATCCGGGTGTTCCCGCTGTCGAACTGGACCGAGCTCGACGTCTGGCAATATATCCAGCTCGAGCGGATCGAGATCGTCCCGCTCTATTTCGCCGCGCCGCGGCCGACGGTGGAGCGCGACGGGATGCTGTTGATGGTCGATGACGAGCGCTTTCGCTTCGCGCCGGGCGAGGTGCCGGTCGAGCGCTCGATCCGGTTCCGCACGCTCGGCTGCTATCCGCTCACGGGCGCGGTCGAGAGCGAGGCGTCGACTTTGTCCGAGGTGATCCAGGAAATGCTGCTGGCGACGACGAGCGAACGCCAGGGCCGAGCGATCGACAAGGATGCGGGTGGTGCCGGGATGGAGAAGAAGAAGCAGGAGGGGTATTTTTGACGCGCTCGCTACTTCTCCCCTCCCGCTTGCGGGAGGGTCTGGGGGTGGGCCTGTCATTTCAGCCCGCACCGCTAGAGACTGGCCCACCCCTAACCAGTTCCGCAAGCGGGAGGAGACTATGACCCCTGCCTACCGCCCCGACGCGCTGATCGCCTCGGATATCGACGCGTATCTCGCGCAGCATCAGCGCAAGACGTTGCTGCGCTTCATCACGTGCGGGTCGGTCGATGACGGCAAGTCGACGCTGATCGGGCGGCTGCTCTACGACAGCAAGATGATCTTCGACGATCAGCTCGCCGCGCTCGAAGCGGACAGCAAGCGCGTCGGCACGCAAGGCGGCGAGATCGACTTCGCCCTCCTCGTCGATGGCCTTGCGGCGGAGCGCGAGCAAGGCATCACGATCGACGTCGCCTATCGCTTCTTCGCGACCGAGAAGCGCAAGTTCATCGTCGCCGATACGCCGGGGCACGAGCAATATACCCGCAACATGGTCACCGGCGCGTCGACCGCCGACCTCGCGGTGATCCTAGTCGATGCGCGCAAGGGGGTGCTGACTCAGACGCGGCGCCATTCGTACCTCGCGCACCTGATCGGCATCCGCCGCATCGTGCTCGCGGTGAACAAGATGGACTTGGTGGGGTATGACCGGGCGACGTTCGACGCGATCGTCGCCGATTATGCCGAGTTCGCGAAGAGCATCGGGATCGAGCGATCCACGGCGATTCCGATTTCCGGATTCAAGGGGGACAACGTCGCTTCGCTATCGGCCAACACGCTTTGGTATGCCGGCCCGACGCTGATCGAGCATCTCGAAAGCGTCGCAATCGATAGCGACGCCGACCGGACCCGGCCGTTCCGCCTGCCGGTGCAATGGGTCAACCGCCCCAACCTCGATTTTCGCGGGTTCGCCGGAACGATCGCGAGCGGCACGGTCGCGCCCGGCGATGCGGTGCGCATTCTGCCGTCGGGCAAGACGACGCGAGTCGAGCGGATCGTCACGTTCGACGGCGACCTCGATCAGGCGGTCGCCGGCCAGTCGGTGACGCTGACGCTGGCCGACGAGATCGACTGCTCGCGCGGCGACGTGATCGCCGCTGCGGGCGATCCGCCGCAAGTCGCCGACCAGTTCGAAGCGACGATCGTATGGATGGCAGACGAGCCGTTGCTCCCCGGGCGCGGTTATTGGCTCAAGCTGTCGAGCCAGACCGTCACCGCGCAAGTCCAGCCGCCGAAATACCAGATCAACGTCAATACGATGGAGCAGCTCGCCGCCAAGACGCTCGACCTGAACGCGATCGGTGTTGCCAACCTCGCCACCGACAAGCCCTTGGTGTTCGAGCCCTATGTCGACAACCGCGAGCTTGGCGGGTTCATCCTGATCGACAAGGTGACCAACGCCACGGTCGCCGCGGGGATGCTGCACTTCGCGCTGCGCCGCTCTCGCGACGTGCACTGGCAAGCGATCGACATCACGCGCGAGGCGCACGCGCAGCAGAAGGGCCAACACCCCAAGCTGCTATGGTTCACCGGGCTTTCGGGATCGGGCAAATCGACGATCGCCAATCTGGTGGAACGCAAGCTCTACGCGCTCGGGCGGCACAGCTACCTGCTCGACGGCGACAATGTCCGGCATGGGCTCAACAAGGACCTGGGATTCAACGATGCCGACCGGGTCGAGAATATCCGCCGCGTGGGCGAGGTCGCGCGGCTGATGACCGATGCGGGGCTGATCGTGCTGACCGCCTTCATCTCGCCATTCCGCGCCGAACGTGACCTGGTCCGCGCGATGCTGCCCGAGGGCGAGTTCGTCGAAATCTTCGTCGACACCCCGCTCGATGTCGCCGAGGCGCGCGACGTGAAGGGCCTCTACAAAAAAGCGCGGCTGGGCGAGATCGCGCAGTTCACCGGCATCTCAAGCCCGTATGAGACCCCCGAGCGCCCCGACATCCATATCGACACCACGCGCGAGACGCCCGAAGCCGCCGCCGAGCGGATTGTCGAATACATCATGGGCGTGTGGAGTCCCGATTTGTGAACTGGACGTCGCCCGATGCGGACTTCGCCGCCGAGATCGCGGTCGCGGCGGGCAAGCTGCTGCAGGAAGTCCGCGCGTCGCGCGACTGGGACGCGAAGGAACTCGGCAAGGCTGGGGATGCGGCGGCGAACGATCTGCTGTGTCACGCGATCACGAGCGCGCGGCCCGACGACGGGTTGCTGTCGGAGGAGCGCAAGTGCGACGGCACGCGGCTCCTCAAGTCCCGGACGTGGATCATCGATCCGGTCGACGGCACGCGCGAATATGGCGAGCGGCGCGACGATTGGGCGGTACATGTCGCGCTGTGCATCGACGGTCGCCCCGAGCTCGGCGCGGTGGCGTTGCCCGACGCCGGGCTGGTGCTGCGCTCCGACGCGCCCCCTGCCCTGGCGCCGCTCAACGATCCGCCGCGCATGGTGGTGAGCCGCACGCGCCCCGCCGCCGAGGCGGTCGCGGTCGCTGAAGCGATCGGCGCCGAATTGGTGCCGATGGGATCGGCGGGCGCCAAGGCGATGGCGGTGGTGCGCGGAATTGCCGACATCTATTTGCATTCGGGTGGTCAGCATGAATGGGATTCGGCGGCGCCGGTCGCCGTGGCGTTCGCGGCAGGGCTGCACTGCGCCCGGCTCGACGGCACGCCGCTGGTCTATAATTGTGACGACACTTACGTCCACGATTTGCTGATTTGCCGGCGGGAATTGGTTGAGGCGGTGACCGACGCTCTGGCCTCTTTACCGTCGCCCCGGCCGTGAGCCGCGGTCCCGCTGTCTAGTCGAAAGAAGCGGGATGCCGGATCAAGTCCGGCATGACGAAGGGTTATGCTGGATCGTCGTTACGGCTACAAGAGCCCCATGCCCATCTACGAACTCGACGGCAAAGTCCCGCGGATCGGCCAAGGCGTGTGGATCGCGCCCGACGCGCATGTCATCGGTGAGGTCGTGCTCGGCGACAATGTCGGGGTGTGGTTCGGTACCGTCATCCGCGGCGATACATCGCAAATCGCCGTCGGCACCGGCACCAACGTCCAGGATGGATCGATGCTGCATTCCGACTACGGCGTGCCGCTGACAATCGGCGCGGACTGCACGATCGGACACCACGCGATCCTGCATGGCTGTACGGTGGGCGACCGCGTGCTGGTCGGAATGGGCGCGACATTGCTCAACCAGGCAGTGATCGGCGACGAATGCGTGATCGGCGCCAACGCGCTCGTCACCGAGGGCAAGAGCTTCGCGCCGGGCAGCTTGATCATTGGGAGCCCGGCTCGCGCGATTCGGACGCTCGACGCCGACAAGCGCGCGTTTCTCAAGGCGTCGGCGGAGCATTACATCGCCAATGCCCGCCGCTTCGCCAACACAGTGAAGCGGATCGACTAAGACACTCGCCCTTGCGAGCGCAGCGAAGCAATCCAGCGGCGCGCTGGACGATACATTGCTTCGCTACGCTCGCAAAAGCGGGTCGGTTACTGCCCAGCCCAGCTCGTCACACCCGGGCGCAGCCGATCCGCCACCGCTTTGCGCACCGCGATCGACGACAGCGCGCGCTTGGCGCCGCCGCGGGCCGCTTCGGGCAGGTTCTTCTCGGCGTATGCAGTGATCTTGCCCGGCATCGCCGGATCGTTCGACCCGGCGCCGAGGCTGACGATGAAGCCGGCGCGGGTGCTCGCCTCAAGCACGCTATTGACCAGCTCGGCATTGGCGACCGCGAAGTCGAACGCCATATCGGGGTGGCCGCCCGCCACCGCGCGCAGGATTGTCGGCTTCTGTTGCGCGGTCAGCACGTCGCCCTTGATCAACTCGAGCGCGCGCGCCGCAAGCGCCGGATCGCGCGCCGCACCGAGCAGGCGGATATAGCCGTTCTTGACCACCGGATTCGTCTCCACCTTCGTCAGCGCGAGCAGATCCTCCCATTCGGCCGAGGTCGCGTTGACCGCGAACGTGCCGAGGATCGGCTGGCGGATTGCCGGCGGGATCGCCTGGGGGTCGGTCTTGAGCTTGGCGAAATAGGCGCGCGCTCGCGTGAGCACGTCGGGATCGCCCGCCGCGCCCAATCGCCCGACCAATCCTTCGCGCAGATTGGTGACGAGGGGCGATTCACCCTCGCGCTGCTCGTAGCCGATCTTTGCGAGCACGGGCCCAAGCTTGGCGATCGCCAGCGCCTCGATCCGCTGCTGGAGTGGCGTATCGCGATAGAGGCCGGCGAGCGAGCCGAGCTCGCCCGACACCATCGACCATTCGAGCGGGTTGGCATCGCCGCCCACCGCATCGAGCGTCGCCGCATAGGTCGAGAAGTCCTGGTCCCCCGACAGCGCCAGCGCGAAATCGTCGCCGAGCGTACCGAGCTGGTCGGCGAGCGAAAGCTTGCCGAACGCGCGCACCAATGCCGCATGCGCTGGCGCGCCGTAGCGAATGCGCGCATAGCTGCCCTTGCCGAGGTTGACGACGACCGGTTCGCACCCCGCGACCGCGACCGCATATGGCTTGGCGTTCTTGACCTCGGTCGTAGTCACCGCGCCGCCGATCGTCGCGATCCGCAGCGGGACTTGCCACAGCTGCAGCTTCTTCGAGGCGGCGTCGAGCCCGAACCGCCCCTGGTCGAGCATCACCGTCGTTTGCCCGCCGCTGCAAGTCGCGTCGGTGACCGTGATCATCGGCACCCCGCCCTGGAGGGTGAAGTCGTGTGCGAAGCCCTTGACCGGCATCCCCGACGCGGACTCGAGCTCGCTCCACAGCATGTCCGTCTCGGTGTTGCCGTACTTGTACTTGGCCATGTAGCGGCGGATGCCCGCGCGGAACTTGTCGGGGCCGAGCGTCGATTCAATCATTCGGATCACGGCTTCGCCCTTCTGGTAGGTAATTGAATCGAACGCCTGGCCGATCTGGTCGACGGTCTCGACGTGGCGGATGATTGGATGAGTCGCCGCGGTCGCGTCGGCGCCGATCGCGGCTTCACGGTCGAACGCCACCGCCGATTCGCGCGCGAACCAGTCGGGGTTCAGGTCCTCCGACGACTTGTTCTCCATCCACGACGCGAAGCCTTCGTTGAGCCAGAGGTCATCCCACCAGCTCATCGTGACGAGGTCGCCGAACCATTGATGCGCCATTTCGTGCGCGACGACGACGAAGATCCGCTGCTTGTCGCTCTCGGTCGAGCGCTTCTTGTCGAACAGCAATTCGGGCTCGAAATAGAAGATCGCGCCCCAATTCTCCATCGCGCCGAAGAACTGGCTGGTGCCAGGTCCTGCGATCATATCGAGCTTGGGCAGCGGATAAGGCTGGCCGAAATAGTCGTTATAATAGGCCAGCAAGCGCTTGGCCGAGGCGAGCGCATAGTCGCCCTGGTCGGACACGCCCTTGCGGGTGATGACGCCGATCTCGGTCTTGCCCGACATCACCGTCTTGCGCTCCATGTCGCCCATGCCGAGGAACAGCAGGTAGCTCGACATCACTGGCGACTGACGGAAATTGTAGAGCTGGGTGCCGTCGGTGCGCTTCGTCACCAGCGCAGGCATGTTCGAGAAAGCGAGCTGGCCCTTTGGCGCGACCGCGTGGAGCGTGAACTTGGCCTTGAAGCTCGGCTCGTCCCACATCGGCGCGAACCGGCGCGCATCTGGGGCCTCGAACTGAGTCGCGAGCATCCGCGCCTTCGAACCATCGTCATTGGTGTAGTCGATCGCGAAGAAGCCGGCCGCGGACTCGTTGATCTTGCCGGTCCAGGCGAAGGCGATCGTGTGGAGGCCGGCCTTGGCCGCCGCAGGTAGCGTCAGCGTCAGTTGCTGCGCCGCGTTGTCGAGCTTGAACGTCACCGCACGGCCATCGATCGTAGCGCGGCTGATCTGGAGGTCGGCGGCGTTGAGCACGATCGTCCGCGTCGCCTTGCGGACGTTTACCGTCACCGTCTCGCTGCCGGTAAAGCTCATCGCCTGCGCATTCGGATCGATCGTGATGTCGTACGCGATCGGCGCGACGTCGGTCGGCAGCCGCGCGCCGGCAGCGAGCGCCGGGACGGCGGTGGTGAGCGTCAGGGCGACGGCGGCGGCGGCAAGCTTCATCAAGGGGAGCCTCGTGTGGCGGTGTATTGTCGCGCCATAACGCCTCCGACGTGAATGGCAAATGGATGGCGCGCCCCTCAGCGAGGGATTCCGTACCGTCATTTCGAAACGGCGCGCCGAGCGCTGGACAGTCGTTGCGGTTGCGCTATCAAACCGACATGAGCCTGCCGCCTTTGTTCGATCGCTTGCGCCTGCCCGTGATCGGGTCGCCGCTGTTCATCATCTCGGGGCCGGAGCTGGTCATCGCGCAGTGCAAGGCCGGAATCGTCGGCTCGTTTCCCGCGCTAAACGCGCGGCCGCAGGCGCAGCTCGACGAATGGCTGCACCGCATCACTGAGGAGCTGGCGGCGCACAATCGCGACCATCCCGAACGCCCCGCCGCGCCGTTCGCAGTCAATCAGATCGTGCACAAGTCGAACGACCGGCTCGAAGCCGACTTGATGACGTGCGCCAAGTGGCAAGTGCCGATCGTGATCACGTCGCTCGGCGCGCGCGAGGAGCTCAACACCGCGGTACATGGCTGGGGCGGGATCACGCTCCACGACATCATCGACGACCGGTTCGCGCGCAAAGCGATCGAAAAAGGCGCCGACGGGCTGATCGCGGTTGCGGCGGGCGCCGGGGGGCACGCCGGGCGGCTGTCGCCGTTCGCGATCGTCCAGGAAATCCGCTTATGGTTCAACGGGCCGCTCGCCTTGTCGGGGTCGATCGCGACCGGCGGCGCAGTGCTCGGGTGCCAAGCGATTGGCGCCGACCTCGCCTATATCGGCTCGCCGTTCATCGCCACGGATGAGGCGAACGCCGTCGATGCCTACAAGCAGGAAATCGTCGGCAGCAAGGCGTCCGACATCGTCTATTCGAACCTGTTCACCGGCGTGCACGGCAACTACCTGCGCGGATCGATCATCGCTGCGGGAATGGACCCCGATCACCTGCCCGAAGGCGACCTCAGCACGATGAACTTCGGCGGCGGCAATTCGAGCAAGGCCAAGGCATGGAAGGATATCTGGGGATCGGGCCAGGGGATCGGCGTGGTCGACAAGATCGAATCCGTCGCGGTGCGCGTCGACCGGCTGGAGGTGGAATACAAGGCTGCGCGCGCGAGGCTGGCGCTGTGACCTTCACGCGGCGAGCGGTCGTCATGACCGGCTCGGCCGCGCTGTTGCTGCCTGCGGCTACCCGCCGCGATCCTCGCGCTCGCTTCCTCGCCGGCGCCCGCAAGCTCGAAGTAGGGATCGGCCCCGGCGCGCGGATCGGGCTGCAACTGATCGATCCCGTCACCGGTCGAAACGCCGCATGGCGCGCGGCCGAACGCTTCCCGATGTGCAGTACGTTCAAGGTGCTGCTCACTGGGATGATCCTGAGCCGAGTCGATCATGGGCGCGAGCGGCTCGAACGCGTGCTGCCGATCCCGGCGACCGGCATCCTGCCCAATTCGCCGACCACGCGCGATCATGCCGGCGGCAAGTTGCGAATCCGCGACCTATGCGAAGCGGCCATGATCCTGAGCGACAACACCGCCGCCAACCTGTTGCTCGATACGATGGGCGGGCCGGCCGCGCTGACGCGCTGGCTGCGCTCAACCGGCGACGCCGTCACGCGGCTCGACCGCACGGAAACGGCGCTCAACGAAGGCACGCCCGGCGACCCGCGCGACACGACGATGCCGGCTGCGATGCTCGACACGCTGCGGCGGCTGACCTTCGGTTCGGTGTTAAGCCCAGAGTCGCGCAAGCTACTGCTGTTCTGGCTCGCCAACAACACCACAGGGACCGAAAAGCTCCTCAAGGGCCTGCCCGCGACCTGGGCGATCGGCGACAAGACCGGGGCCGGTGGGCATAACAGCAACAACGAAGTCGCATTGATCTGGCCGGCGGGAGGTGACCCGAGCAAGCCGATGTTCGTCACCGTGTTCGTTACCGGCGGGCCCCGGGGATGATGCGATGGCGCGCAATCCGGTGCATGCACGGATTGGGGAGCTGATCGTGGAGTTGCTGGGGGATGGCTGAGAGAAAGTCCCGCGAAGTGAATTCGCGTCGTCGGACCTCGCTGCGCGAGGCCGGCCGGGCTTGCGCCAGTCGGGCCGGCTGACGCCGCCCGGCGCTTCGCCTAAAACGCCATCGCCAGCCGCGCCTGCATATGCTGCACCGGACTATCGGACGGATGCGGTTCGGCCTGCGCCTCGTCGAGCTTGGCGACTCGGCGGTGGAGATCGATGCTCGATTCGATCAGCGCGCGCGCCTCGGCCGGCATTTGCGCCAGCACGGCATCCTCGGTCACCGGCGCATCGCCCAGCCGCCTTGCTGGATCGAGCGCATCGCGCGGAGTCAGCTCGCCCGAATCCACCGCGCGTTGAGTCAACAGCCAGGCGATGATGTGCATCAGCCGAGTGGTAACCTTGAGCGACTCGCAGCTGAACGTCACACGTCCCAGCGGGTCGAGCGCCTCGCGCTCGATCCGTGCGCCCTGGTCGAAGTAACCGCGTGCCTCGTCGGCGAGCAGCATCGCCTCGACATAGAGCGAATCGATCAGCCGGCGGTGGATCCGCGCGTTGGTGACAGCTCCTGGCATGGCAGCCACCGTCGCCGGAAACGCGAGCGCCCGCAAGCGCGGCAACACCGCTTTCGCGTCCCGTTTTCGATCATCGTTAAAATTAGGCAATGATGTCGGGGATTAACTGATCCTCGAGTGCGCTGATTTCGTCGCGAAGCGCGAGCTTGCGCTTCTTGAGCCGGGCGATCTGGAGCTGGTCGCTCGAGCCCAGCGCGCGCAACGCGTCGATCGCCGAATCGAGATCGCGATGCTCGGTCCGGAGCGAGTCGAGCCGCTTCACGATCTGCGCTTCCTCCATCACCTCTCCGGCTGCCCCCGCGGATTTTTCCGGTCATCGGCAAAACGATGCGACATGTCGATTCGCAAACGAAATCGATGGCGACTTTTAACGATTAAAGTGTTCTATTCGCATCCCCCGCCCGACTGAAGGAGGTCGCTCCCATGCAGAACCCGCATCTTTCGGCTCTTGAGACGAAGCACAATGTGCTGGACCGGCAGATCATCGCCGAGAGCCACCGCCCCGCACCCGACACGCGGATCCTGGCGGACCTCAAGAAGCAGAAATTGCGAGTGAAGGAAGCGATCGCCGGGCTCTAGCGACCGACAAAGGCGCCCCGGTTTCGACCGGGGCGGCCGATTTACAATATCGGTTTGATCGGCCGGTCTTTGGTCGGCGCGCTCTTGGGCACGCCCACCGGCTTGCGCGCTTGCATCGGGTCGATCGGATGCTCGAACGAAACGCCGATGCGGCCCGCCGCGGTCCAGGCGATTTCACCATTGATCTTGCCGATGCCGCGCAGCTCAACCTCGACGGCCGTGCCGATATCGACCGGATGCGGATAGTCGGCCATCAGCCCGCCGCTCGACAAGTTGCGAACGCGAACCTGGCTCGATTCCAGCCGCCCGTCGATCCGAACCTCGGCGACGAGAAACAGGCTGTCGCGCGGCTTGCCGCGCTGCGCCGTCGCATCGCTCGGTTGGGGAACGAAACTGTCTTTTGGAAACTGGTCCATGCATCCTGTCCGAACGGCGACATGTGCCGGTCACGCCCGCATAGGCCCAAAATATTGTCGAAAGCGTTAAGCCTGCGCGGCGATCGTCGCGCTCAATCCTCGCGGGAGATCTTCTCGTTGCGCTCGTGGCGCTCCTGCGCCTCGACCGTCATCGTCGCGATCGGCCGCGCCTCGAGCCGGCCGAGCGAGATCGGCTCGCCGGTCACTTCGCAATAGCCATATTCGCCCTCTTCGATGCGCCGCAGGGCGGCGTCGATCTTGGCGATCAGCTTGCGCTGACGATCGCGAGTGCGGAGTTCGATCGACCAATCGGTTTCGCTCGACGCCCGGTCGGTGAGGTCGGCCTCACGCAATGGCTCGACCTGGAGCTGCGACAGCGTCGCTTCGGCCTCGCGGTGGATCGCGTCCTTCCAGCGCAACAGCTTCTCACGGAAATACGCCTGCTGGCGCGCATTCATGAAGGGTTCGTCCGCGGAAGGCCGATAATCGTCATCCGCGTCGTTCGCCGGCATCCCGAAACTGGAATTGTCCACGCGATTCAAAGCCGTCGCCATATCCCGCTCTCCCTCATGACCCGCGACTCCGGTACATGCCGTCGCGTCGGGCCATCCCCTGGGGCGGGCCTATAGCGGCGCCGGACCGGCTCCACAAGCAATTGACGACGGGGCGATTTCAGCAAGCCCTTGGTCAACGAAAGCGCCTCTACGCGTCTCAAGGTTGCCGCGGCGTGAACCCCACCTTCATCTTTCGGACAGTATGTCGGCATCCCCCACGGCGCGTGAGAAACGATGGCGACGTATCACAATGATACGTTAACCAAAGCGGGTCCGCAGCCCGAATGCTTAAGATGAGTTTTCTGCGATTATTCTTGGTTAACGCGATTGCGCTTAATGTTTTGTTTTGCGCTTATGCCAATAGCGGCAAGCCAGCTGCGAAGAACCATCACCGTCTCTGTGGGGGCAGATACGGTTAAAGAGAGAGTGATGCGATGTCTGTTCGGATGGCCATGGCTAAACTTTGCGCCTGCGCTTGCGGCGGCGCGATCGTCGGCGGCGGTGCCGTTCGGGTCGCCGAGACCCCGCGCACCGGCTACGTCAAGACCACCTACAAGAAGCGAGTCGTTCGCACGCAGCGCACCGTCGCAGCGCGCGCCGCTCGCGTTCGCAAGGTGGTGACGACGACCACGACGACGTGCCCGCCCGCGATGGTGACGGTCGCCGGCGGTCCGCCGCTTCCCGTCCCGCCCCCATTCGTCGGGTCGAGCGGTGAAGGCGGCGCGACGGTCGTTGGCGGCTCGGGCGGCGGCTTCGGCAGCGGCGGGTTCTTCGCCGGCGGCTTCTTCGGCGGCGGCGGCGGATCATCGGGCGGCATCGTTGTCTCGTCGACATCGAGCTCGAGCGGCGGATCGACCAGCAGCTCAACCTCGGGCGGATCGACCTCGTCGTCTTCGTCGAGCTCGTCCTCGACCGGCGGGGCGAACGTCGACATCAACAACCAGAACAACAACAATAACAATAACAATGACAACAATCAGAACAGCAACACGAACAACAACAGCAACAACCAGAGCCAGAATCAAAACCAGGACCAAAATCAGAACCAGAACCAGAACCAGGATCAGAACCAGCACCAGTCGAGTGCCTCGTCGACCTCGTCGTCGAGCTACGGTTCGTCGTCCAAGGGCTGGGGCTCGAGCGGCGGCTGGTCGTCGAACGGCGGCTGGCACGGCAGCAGCTCGACCGGCTCGACCGGCGGCACGCCCGCTCCGGTCCCGGCGCCGCCGATGATCTTCCTGTTCGGCGGTGCGGCCGCGGCCCTGGTCGCGCGCAAGCGGTTCGCTAAGAAGACGATGGTCACCGCGTAAGGCGACCTGCTCAGGATAAAGAAAGGCCCGCGTTCCCACCGGAGCGCGGGCCTTTTCCTTTTTCGTCGCCCCGGCCTTGAGCCGAGGTCCCGCTTTCGAAACCAAAGCAGCGGGATGCCGGATCAAGCCCGGCATGACGGATAGGAGTTACGCCGCCGACAGCGCCTTCTCGATCTCCAGGATCGGGTGTCCAGTCAGATCCTTGGCGATCTCGCCCGCCAGCCGGTTCTCGACCTCGACATGGTAATGCTTGCGCAGCTCGCCGAGCGTCTTGGCGGGCGCGGCGATGATCAGCGACTCGAACTCGTTGGCGAGCGCGCGAGTCTTGAGCATCGCGCCGATGTCGGCGGCGAAGCGGTCTTCCTCCTGCTGGTGGAAATCGACCTCCCCCATCGTTCCGCGTGACGGCGCGAATTGCGCGCCGCCGCCCTGCGCATGCATCGACCCGCCCTGTGCCACCGGGGGGGCGCCGGCACCGCTCTGGGTCGAGGAAGCGCCGCCCGCCGCGTCGCTCTTCTGATCGCGATCCTTGGGGCTCGGATGGTTCTCGGCATGTTCGACGATGAGGTTAGGAAAGGCGGCGTCGCCTTCGTTGCGCAGGAACAGCGCCTTGCGGCCATCGGCGACGACGACGAGCGCGTTGTGGGCGAGTTGCATGGGGCGAATCTCCTGATTGTTTCGTTGGAAGAACGCCGCAACCGCCCGCCGGGTTGCGCGCCCCGCCCCGCCTCGGCATAGCCGCGAGCCATGCACGACATCCGCCTGATCCGCGAAAATCCGCAAGCGTTCGACGCCGGCCTGGCGCGGCGTGGCTTGGCGCCGATGGCGAGCGAGTTGCTCGCGCTCGACGAGCGGCGGCGTGCGGTGATCACCGAACTGCAGGCCGGCCAGACTCGCCGTAACGAGGCGTCGAAGGCGATCGGCGCGGCCAAGGCAGCGAAGGACGAAGCGACCGCGCAGGCGCTGATGGCCGAGGTGGCGACGCTCAAAACCCGGATGCCCGAGCTCGAGGCCGAGGAGAACGCCGTCGGCGACGCACTCGATGCGCAACTCGCGGCGATCCCCAACCTGCCGCTCGCGGACGTACCCGACGGGGCGGACGAGAACGACAATCAATTGATCGCCGAGCATGGCGCACGGCCCTCCTTCGCCTTCGAAGTGAAGGAGCACGACGCGATCGGTCCTGCGCTCGGCCTCGATTTCGAGACCGGCGTCGCGCTCGCGGGCGCGCGCTTCACCCTGGTGCGCGGCGCCGCCGCCCGGCTCAACCGAGCGCTCGGCCAGTTCGGGCTCGACGTGCTGACCCGCGACCATAGCTATGAGGAAGTCGTGCCCCCGCTGCTCGTCCGCGACGAGGCGATGTTCGGCACCGGCCAGCTGCCCAAGTTCGCGGAGGATCTATTCCAGACCACCGACGGGCGCTGGCTGATCCCGACCGCAGAGGTCAGCCTGACCAACATCGTGCGCGAGAAGATTCTGAGCGAAGCCGAGTTGCCGCTGCGCTTCACCGCGCTCACCGCGTGCTTCCGCTCCGAAGCCGGCGCCGCGGGCCGCGACACGCGCGGCTTCATCCGCCAGCACCAGTTCGAGAAGGCGGAGATGGTCTCGATCGTCGCCCCCGATCAGTCCGAGACCGAGCACGAGCGGATGACCGCAGCCGCCGAGGATGTGCTCACCCGGCTCGGGCTGCCGTTCCGCCGGATGAAGCTGTGCACTGGCGACATGGGCTTCTCCGCCGCGCGCACCTACGACCTCGAAGTGTGGCTGCCCGGCCAGGGGCGCTACCGCGAGATTTCGAGCTGTTCGACCTGCACCGATTTCCAGGCGCGCCGCATGAACGCGCGCTACCGACCCGAGGGGGAGAAGGGCACGCGGTTCGTCCATACGCTCAACGGCTCCGGGCTGGTGGTTGGCCGGATGATGGTCGCGATCATGGAGAACTATCAGCGGGAAGACAGATCGGTCGCGATCCCCGATGCGCTGCAGCCGTATCTCAAGGGACTCAACCGGCTGGAGCCCGCCACCTAGCCGGTGCCGCGGAGGAATTGCCTCCTCGCCCGCCCGCGCTATGCTCGCCCCGCCGGAAGGAGGGCGCGATGCGGAAAGCGGGAATGTCGATCATCGTCGCGCTGTCGCTTGCCGGGTGCATCCCGCCGGGGCAGGATTACGGCCCGCCCGACGCCGGATCGCCGCCGCAGGATTACCCCTCGAACCGCGATGCGCCGCCCGACCGCTACGAACCGCAGCGAATCGATGGCGACGTCCCCGCCCCGGCCGAGGCGCCGCCCACCTGGATCGCTCGCCCGGTCACGCCCGACGCGCGCACCGTCCCCGACTCCACCTACGTCGTTGAGCCCGGCGACACGCTGCGCGGGATTGCCGAGCGAGCCGGCGCGGGATCGGAGAACATCGCCGCCGCCAACGGCCTTCAGCCACCCTTCGTCGTCCGCGTCGGCCAGCGGCTCAGCATCCCCGGCGGCCGCTATCACCTCGTCCGCCCCGGCGAATCGGGCATTGCGATCGCGCGCGCTTACGGCGTCAAATGGGCCGACATCATCGCCGCCAACGACCTGAGCGAGCCCTATCTGCTGCGCTCGGGCCGCCGCATCCTGATCCCCGGCGACGAGCCGTCGCGTCCGCAAAGCCTCGCCGAACGCGCCGCTGCGTTCAGGATCGACCTCGGCGACATCGCGACCGGCGGCGGGGAGCCCGCTATTCCCGAGGGCGACACCGTGCCGCGCCCGACGCGCGTGGTGCGCGCACCGCTCGCCTCATCCGTGCCGATTGCTTCGCCCGGCCCCTTCAACGGCGCATTCACCTGGCCCGTCGCCAGCGGCAACATCGTCGCGCGCTTTGGCGCCGGCGCCAGCGGCGAGCGCAACGACGGCATCAAGATCGCCGTCCCGGTCGGCACCCCGATCAAAGCCGTCGCCGGCGGCGTGGTGATCTACACCGCGACCGGTGTCGCCGGGCTCGGCGGGCTGGTGATGGTCAAGCACGGCGACGGCTGGACCAGCGTCTACGGCCATGCAAGCCGCATCCTCGTCCAGCGCGGCCAGGCGGTGAAGCGCGGCCAGTCCATCGCGTTGTCGGGTGATAGCGGGTTCGCCGACCGGCCGGAGTTGCATTTCGAGCTACGCAAGGGCCGCGCGCCGGTCGATCCGATGGCGGAACTGCCGAAGCGGTGAAACTGCGGCGAAACTTCCGCAATTCGGTGGGTTAGCGGACGTTTGCGGGTTCCAGTTGCGGCGCTATGATTCTTGGGTGACTAGCGACCTCCGATTAACGGGATGCTGCCAGCCAAAGTGTGACAGCTGGAGAACCGGGTCACGCTTTCTCCTAGGAAGCTGTACTACACCAACAGAATATCGACGGTTGCCGACGGGTACCAGCTGGACTCGGAAAAAATGACTGAAGCCACGGCGAAACATCAATCGTTTCCGGCGGCATATCCTAGCCTTCCTTACAAAAGAAGAAAATCCCTTTGCCTAAATAGACTCAAATAGACCAACGAATCTGCCTAGCGGCCAGAGATTGCCAATCACAACCCTTTCCAGTCAGGCGTAAACTTGTCTTGCACGACGAGTAAAAGACGGCCAACGTATTGGGAGGCGTTAGGCGTCTCGCTTATCGTCGGCCATGGAGTACATGCTATGTCAATTGACAATCTAGATTTGCCCCAGTTGAGCGTCGACCTCGTAGAGGCCGCGCACCGCGCACGAGGGCCGCTCGCCGGGCTAGACCGCGCTCTAGTCGGAGAACTCGTTCAGCGTTACCGCATGTTCCTTCACTTGAAGTCGATGAATCCAGACCTCTCATTTGCGCCCAGCGGTTTGCTCGACGAGGTATGGCATCTCCATATGCTACATCCCAGGGCGTACTCGGCGGACTGCGTGGCTATTCTTGGCGACATACTCGACCACAACCCAGGCTTCGGTACGAGCGAGGATGAAGAGACAATTCTACTCGACAAGTTCGAACGCACGGAGGCGCTCTGGAAGGCCACATTTGGCACCGAATACGTCGACGAGGAACTTGGCGAGCGCTGTGGCCTCCAAGATCTCACTGCAGTCGTAATGTGCGACGACAAAGGCAAAGACAAAGACAAGGATGGCACGAAGAAACCAGCGCAGCATCCCGCTAAATCGCCAAGCCATCCTGATAAGAAAAAGCCTACCCCTAAATCGGTTCTGATGATTGCCTGAATCCGAGTCGGAGTATTTCGACCACGTTTACGCGACTCTCGCCGCCACGGGGCGGCGGGGGTCGTCCGTCGAGGCGCAGGTGGCTTTCATACGTCGGCGCCTACTAACGCGACCCGCGCTCGCGTTGCTCGATCTTTGCTGCGGTCAAGGGCGCCACTTGGCGGCCCTGAGCCAGGACGGTCACACGCTTACGGGTATCGACAGCAGTGTCTGCCTCCTCGCTTTAGCAGCGGGCGCCGTCAACTCTGACACCCGGCTTATCCACGCCGATGTGCGCAGCTACTGCTTTGCTCAGCGTTTTGATGTAATCATTTGCATGGAAAGCTCCTTCAATTTCGACGATTCCGAAGCTCCAAGTGTCATGCGGATGCTAGCAAATTCGCTCGCTAAGGATGGCGTGCTATTGCTCCATTCCTTCAATCCTCCCTACGCAAAACACGTTCTTCCGCGACGGACTTGGACCGAGCTTGACCGTGTCTTCATTTGCGAGGGCCGCAGCTATGACAACAATAAGCTGGTAATCATTCAGGAACGTTTCACTCTGCTCGAAAACGGCTGTTACGATCGATTCACCTCGGAAATAGCGATGTCGATGCGTGAAAAACGAAATTTGAGCGTGCTGGCGGCCGAAGCCGGGCTTGACCTCACGGAGGTCTACGGCTCGTTCGAGGAGGGAGAGCTGAATGACGAGCAGCCGGAATTAATATGTCTCTTCCGACATGCTCAATTGCCTGCCCAGTGACCGGGTCGGTGATTCGGGAACGTTGTCATCGACGCGACCCGGTTAATCGAGCGTCGGCAGCATCGTCGAACGATATGCAGAAGGCACCTTTCTGAGGTTGCCTCTTAGTGGGCGAACCGGGCTCAGCACAGCTTGTGATGGCCGTCGGTGAGCAGAAAATGCTACCGAGGGGAGCAGCTGCGGGAGTCGTGACTGGATTGGCACTTGGCGTGGTCGCCGTTCTCTTTTTGGTCTTGAAGTACTTCGACCACTGAACGCGCCACTGGCGGCCGAACTGAATGTCCCCATGGGATGCAAGGGGTCGCCAAACAAACCCTTCCAATGTAGGATTTCGTCTGAAATATACTGGCGGATGACCGAGCAGCCGCGCTCACCGTTCGCCGATCTCGGCCCCGACGACTCCGCGCTCACCTTCGCGCCAGTGGCCACCAAGCTGCGCCACGATGGCTGGACGCCCGAGCGGCAGCGCCATTTCATTCTGCTGCTCCGCGCGATGGGCGTGGTCGCGGCGGCGGCGAAGGCAGTGGGGTGCACGGCCCAAATCTGCCTATAAGTTACGCCTGCGTCCCGATGCCGCCGATTTCGCCGCCGCATGGGACTGCGCAATTTCCGAAGGGCGAGCGCGCGCGCGTTCGAACTCGCCTTCGATCGCGCGATGAATGGCGAGGAGCAACCACGCTGTGTCGCGGCAAGTTGGTCGGCACGGCGCGCCGGGTCGACGACCGCCTTCTTATCGCCGCGCTCAATTATGCTCGCGTGGTCCGCCCCTGCCGGCAGCCATGGGCGGCGAAAGAACCTAGCCAAGGAAACTTCGACAACTTTGCCCGCCGCCCTCCCCGTGCTACCGGCGCGCGCATCATGAGCGCATATCAGTCCGACTTGCTCCGCACGCTCGATGCGCGTGGTTACATCCACCAGATGACCGACGCGGCCGGGCTCGACGCGCTCGCGGCGAAGCAGATCGTGCCGGGCTATATCGGGTTCGATGCCACCGCGCCGTCGCTTCATGTCGGCAATCTCGTCTCGATCATGCTGCTCAGGCGGTTGCAGCAGGCCGGCCACAAGCCGATCGTGCTGATGGGCGGCGGGACCAGCAAGGTCGGGGATCCGAGCTTCAAGGACGAAGCGCGCAAGCTGCTCGGCGAGGACACGATTGCCAGCAACATCGCCTCGATCCGCCGTATTTTCGAACGCTTTCTGAGCTTCGGCGACGGAGCCACGGACGCCGTGCTAGTCGACAATGCCGAGTGGCTCGACCGCATCGAATACCTGCCCTTCCTGCGCGACATCGGGCGCTATTTCTCGGTCAACCGCATGCTCAGCTTCGACTCGGTCAAGCTGCGGCTCGATCGCGAGCAGTCGCTGTCGTTCCTCGAGTTCAACTACATGATCCTCCAGGGTTACGATTTCCTCGAACTGTCGCGGCGGCTGGGCTGCCGCTTGCAGATGGGTGGGTCGGACCAATGGGGGAACATCGTCAACGGCGTCGACCTCGCTCGCCGCGCCGACGGCACTGAAGTGTTCGCCGTGACGACGCCGCTGATCACTAACGCCGACGGCAGCAAGATGGGCAAGACCGTGTCGGGCGCGGTGTGGCTGCACGAGGACCAGTTGCCGCATTACGATTACTGGCAGTTCTGGCGAAACACCGACGATCGCGATGTCGGCAAAAGGCTGCGGTTGTTCACCGACCTGCCGCTCGAGGAGATCGAACGGCTGGAAAAGCTCGAAGGCGCGGAGATCAACCAGGCCAAGGTCGCGCTCGCCGACGCCGCGACCGCGATGTGCCGCGGCGCGGCGGCGGCGGCGTCGGCGGCCGAAACCGCGCGCAAGACTTTCGACGAGGGCGGCGCGGGCGAAGACTTGCCGACGATGCCCGTTCCGCAGGCGATCAACATCGTCGATGCGCTGATCGGATTGGGGTTCTGCACCTCGAAAGGCGAGGCGCGGCGACTGATCGCCGGCGGCGGCGCGCGGGTCGATGGCGAGAAAGTGGCGAACGAATTGCTTACCATCAGGATGGCCGGAAATACGGTGCGCGTGTCGGCGGGCAAGAAGCACCACGGGCTGCTGACGCCCACCTGAAACTTGGTCAACGCGCGTTAAATACGTTCCTTTTCAAGCTCTTCACAAGCAGTCGCGTAGCGGGGGAGTCGAAAGGAAATCACCGGCAATGGGCGCCACCGCACTGGCCTTTACCGAAAAGCGCGAAGCGCCGCGCGACGAGGTCGATTATCGCGCGCGCGCCTATGGCGGCGACGCCCAGCCGCTATCGATTCAGATCGTCAACATGTCCGCGCAGGGGCTGATGGCGCGAGTCGTCGGCGACCGCCCCGTCGGCGAGCGGCTGCACATCACCTTGCCCGTGGTCGGCGTCATCACCGCGGTGGTGCGCTGGTCGCTCGGCGGACGGATCGGCTGCGAGCTCGACCGGCCGATCGGGATGGCGGAATATTACGAATTGCTCGCGGCGTTGCTGAAGGGCGTGCGCTAGCCCGACCGCAGCAGTTGCACGCCCGCGTCTCGTTCGAACAGATAGAGCGCAATCCGCGCCGCTTGCCCGCGGGGCCCGTCGAGCCCGCCGTCTCGGTCGACCAGCAGGCGTGCATCGTCGTTGGCGATCGGCAGCAGCTCGCCCAATTGCTCGGGCGTCGCGAGGCGGAACCCCTGCTCGCCCGATTGCCGCGTGCCGAGCATCTCACCGCTCCCGCGCAGCCGCAAATCCTCCTCGGCAATGCGAAACCCGTCATTGGTCTCGCGCATCAACGCGAGCCGCGCCCGCGACGTTTCGCTCAGCGTTCCGCCGCGGATCAGCAGACAGTTCGACTTCTCCGACCCGCGCCCCACCCGCCCGCGCAATTGGTGAAGCTGGGCGAGCCCGAAGCGATCGGCATGCTCGATCACGATCAGCGTGGCGTTGGGCACATCGACCCCGACCTCGATCACTGTCGTCGCGACCAGCACGCTCAGCCGCCCACTGGCGAACGCCGCCATCACCGCGTCCTTCTCCGCCGGCTTCATGCGGCCGTGAATGAGCCCGATACGATCGCCGAACCGCGACTGCAGCGCAGCGGCCCGAGCTTCGGCGGCGGCGAGATCGGACTTCTCCGATTCCTCGACCAGCGGGCACACCCAATAGGCTTGGCCGCCGCTGTCGATATGCCGGCCGAGCGCCTCGACCACTTCGCCCAGCCGATCCGCCGACACCACGCGAGTCTCGATCGGCTGGCGGCCCGGAGGCATCTCGTCGAGCCGGCTAACATCCATTTCGCCATATTGCGCAAGCGTCAGGGTGCGCGGGATCGGAGTCGCGGTCATAGCCAGCAAGTGCGGCGCGTTGCCCTTGCCCTGCAGCAGCAGCCGTTGCGCAACGCCGAAGCGGTGCTGCTCGTCGACCACCACCAGCGCAAGGTCCTTGTACGCCACCGCCTCCTGGAAGATCGCGTGCGTTCCGACCAGAATGTGGATCGATCCGTCGGCGAGCCCCATCAGCGTCGATTCGCGCACCCTGCCCTTATCGCGCCCTGTCAGCACCGCGACATTGACCGGCAATCCGGCGAGCATGCGCTGCAACGTTTCGTAATGCTGGCGCGCGAGGATCTCGGTCGGTGCCAAGAACGCCCCCTGCGCGCCTGCCTCGACCGCCATCAGCAGCGCCATCGTCGCGACCAGAGTCTTGCCCGACCCGACATCGCCCTGGAGCAGCCGCAGCATCGGCGCGGACTGAGCCAAATCGCCCTCGATTTCGCGGATCGTCCGCGCTTGCGCGTTGGTGGGCGAATAGGGCAGTTGCAGGATGTCGCGCAGCCGCCCGTCGCCCGCCAGCGCCCTGCCGCGCCGCGCTCGTGACGATTGCCGCACCAGCATGAAAGCGAGCTGGTTGGCGAACAGCTCGTCATAAGCGAGCCGTTCACGCGCCTTCGCATCGGCCGGATCGGCATGGATGGCGACAAGCGCGTCGCGCCAGTCGGGCCATTCGCGCTTGGCCTTCACGCCAGGCTCGATCCATTCGGGCAGCACCGGCGCGCGCTCGACCGCCTGGTGCGCGAGTTGCCCCAGCCGCCGCGCCGTCAGCCCTTCGGACAGCGGATAGATCGCCTCGCGCTCGCGAAAGCCCTCCCCCGCTTCACCCAGGTCCGGATGGATGATCTGCAAATCCTCGCCATAGCTTTCGAGCTTGCCCGACACGCGCTTGGGTTCGCCGAGCGGGAGCAGCTTCTTCACCCAGCCGGAAGACCCGCCGAAATAGACCAGGCTGACGTAATTGCCCTTGGCATCGGTCGCATGGACTCGCGTCGGCCCGCGCGGGCTGGCGCTGACACGATAATCGACCGGGGTCAGCGTGATCGCGATCGTGCGGCCCGCGTCGGTCATATCGAGTTCGTCGCGTGGCACGCGGTCGATGAACCCGGTCGGCAGATGGAACGCGACATCGACGACGCGGTGCAGCCCGAGCTTGTCGAGCGGCTTGGCCAGCCCCGGGCCGACGCCCTTCAACGACGTCACCTCGGCGAACAGCGGGTTGAGGATATCGGGGCGCATGACTATTTGGACGCTTATCGCGTTTCGGCTTGCGCCGAAACGGTGCGGTGCCAGCCCGCTCCCCCACCCGACCTCCCAACGCCAGTATCGATAGGGGAGGTCGGGTGGGGAGCGGGCTGGCACCGCGACAAGTCAAACGCCGACTGCGCCGAAAAGCGCTGCCGGCCAATCGCCGTTGGAAGACCATGGACCGGGACACTCGCCTCAAACGCCTGCGCTTCCGCGCCTGGCATCGCGGCACCAAGGAAGCCGATCTGATGATCGGCGGGTTCTTCGACCGCCACGGCGAGAGCTGGACGCCGGATCAGCTCGACTGGTTCGAGGCTCTGCTCGAAGAACAGGACGTCGACATCATGGCTTGGGCGATCGGCACCCAAAGCGTACCCGCGCGTTGGCAGGGGCCGATGATGGACAGGCTGAAGCACCTCGATTTCGTACCGGTCGCCGCGAAACCCGAATGACTGATCCTCGTAATATCCTCGCCGCCGAGGCGCCGCTGACGCTCGCCGGCGTGCCTGCCGGATTCTTGCCCGTTCTGCTCGCGGATCTTGCGCGCGCGGCGCCGAGTCGAGTCGTGCTGATCGCGCCCGACGAAGCGGAAATGCGCAGCGTTGCCGCCACCGCGGGCTATTTCGCGCCCGAGCTCGAAGTGTTGGCGTATTCGGCATGGGACTGCCTGCCCTATGATCGCGCCTCGCCGAGCCTGCGTGTGATGGCGGAGCGGCTGGCCACGCTGCACCGGCTCCAGGCCAAGCCCAAGGGGCCGCAACTCGTCGTCACCACCGCCAACGCCGCGATCCAGCGCACGCTGACGCGGTTCCGCATCCGCCAACTCGTGGCAACGCTCGCGCCCGGTGAACGGATCGGGCGCGACAAGCTCGCCGAATTACTCTCGGCAAACGGCTATGTCCGCACCGACACGGTCCACGACCATGGCGATTTCGCGGTTCGGGGCGGGCTGGTCGACCTGTTCCCGAGCGGCGAGGAACAGGCGCTGCGCCTCGATTTCTTCGGCGACGAGATCGAATCGGTGCGGACGTTCGACGCAGCCGACCAGCGCACGACCGGGCGAGTCGACGGCTTCACGCTACTGCCGGCGTCCGAAGCGTTGCTCGACGACGAATCGATCAAGCGGTTTCGCGCGCGCTATCGCGAGACGTTCGGCGCCACCGCGACCGGCGACCCGCTCTACCAGGCGATTAGCGATGGCCGTCGCCTCGCGGGGATGGAGCATTGGCTGCCGCTGTTCGAGGACCGGCTGGAAACGCTGTTCGACAATATCGGCGGCGACGCGGTCGTCGTACGCGAAGCCGGCGTTCCCGCGGCGGCCGAGCAACGTTTCGACGCGGTCACCGACTATCAGGCTAACCGAGTCCGCGCGCAATCGGGCGATCCCGGCAGCTATCGGCCGCTGCCCGCCGATGCGCTCTATCTCACCGCCGACGAGTGGGCTCGCCGCATCGCCGCGGCGAAGGCGCACCTGACCACGACCTTCCACGAGCCCGAGAGCACGAGCGTCATCGACTTCGCGGTGGATGGTCCGCGCGACTTCGGGCCCGAGCGATCGAGCGGCGTCAACATCTACGAAGCCGTAGTGGAACACCTCGACAAGCTACGCAAGGACAAGAAGAAACCGATCCTCGCCAGCTATTCGGCAGGATCGCGCGATCGCCTCGCCGGGCTGCTCAAGGATCATGACCTGACCGGCGCGGTGATGGTCGATACCTGGCAGGAAGCGCTCGGCGCGGGCAGCCGAGGCGTCGCGCTTACCGTCCTGCCGCTCGAGCACGGTTTCACCTCGGCCGATGTCGCGCTGCTGACCGAGCAGGACATGCTCGGCGACCGGCTCGTCCGTCGCAATCGCCGCAAGAAATCCGCCGACGCGTTCCTCGCCGAACTCACCACGCTCTCGCCCGGCGACCTCGTCGTCCATGCGGATCACGGCATCGGGCGCTATGAAGGCCTGACCCAGATCCCGGTCCAGCAAGCGCCGCACGATTGCGTCGCGCTCTCTTATGCCGGCGGCGACAAGCTCTACGTTCCGGTCGAAAATCTCGAGGTACTGAGCCGCTACGGGTCGGACGAGGCAGGCACGCTCGACCGGCTCGGCGGCGAGGCATGGCAACGCCGCAAGAGCCGGATGAAGGAGCGCATCCGCGAAATCGCCGGCGAGTTGATCGCGACCGCCGCGGAACGCGCGCTCCACCCCGGCGACGTGATTGAGCCCGACGAAGCGGGCTACCCGGCGTTCGTCGACCGCTTTCCGTACGAGGAAACCGACGACCAGGACCGCGCGATCGACGACGTGCTCCGCGATCTCGCGGCGGGCAAGCCGATGGACCGGCTGGTGGTCGGCGACGTGGGGTTCGGCAAGACCGAGGTGGCTTTGCGCGCCGCGTTCGCCGCGGCGATGGCCGGCAAGCAAGTCGCGATCGTCTGCCCCACCACGTTGCTCGCGCGCCAGCATTACAACAATTTCGTCGCGCGCTTCGAAGGCTTTCCGATCCGCATCGGCCGACTATCGCGGCTGGTCGGCACCGCCGAGGCCAAGGCGACTCGCGAAGGCCTTGCCGACGGCACGATCGATCTTGTCGTCGGCACGCACGCGATCTTGGCCAAGCAGGTCGAGTTCAAGCGGCTCGGGCTGGTCGTGGTCGATGAGGAGCAGCGGTTCGGGGTCACGCACAAGGAGCGCCTCAAAACTTTGCGCGCCGACGTCCACGTCCTGACGCTCACCGCGACGCCGATCCCGCGCACGCTGCAGATGGCGATGTCGGGCATTCGCGAGCTGTCGGTGATCCAGACCCCACCGGTCGATCGGCTCGCGGTGCGGACATACGTCATGCCGTGGGACCCGGTGGTGCTGCGCGAAGCGTTGCTGCGTGAGCATTACCGCGGCGGGCAGAGCTTCGTCGTCACGCCGCGGATCAAGGACTTACCGGAGATCGAGGAATTCCTGCGCGAGCACGTGCCGGAAGTCCGCTACGTCGTCGCGCACGGCCAGATGGGGGCGGGCGAGGTCGAGGAGCGGATGTCGGCCTTCTACGACAGGAAGTTCGAGGTGCTGGTCTCGACCACGATCGTCGAGAGCGGCCTCGATATCCCTAGCGCCAACACGATGATCATCCACCGCGCCGACCGCTTCGGCCTCGCCCAGCTATACCAGTTGCGCGGCCGCGTGGGCCGGTCGAAGACTCGCGCCTATGCCTACATGACCACCCCGCCCGATCGGATCGTTACCGAGACCGCCGACAAGCGCCTCAAGGTGCTGAGCGACCTCGACACGATCGGCGCGGGATTTCAGCTCGCGAGCTACGACCTCGACATTCGCGGCGCGGGCAATCTGCTCGGCGACGAGCAATCGGGACATATCCGGGAGGTCGGGTACGAACTCTACCAGTCGATGCTCGAGGAAGCGATCATGGATGCCAAGGCAGGCGGGCTGGCCCACCGTCCGCGCGACTTCAGCCCCCAGATCACCGTCGACGCGCCGATTATGATCCCAGAGGACTACGTCCCCGATCTCGACCTCCGCATGGGGCTGTACCGCCGCCTGAACGAGCTCGACGATGCCAACGGGATCGAGGCATTCGCCGCCGAACTGATCGACCGGTTCGGGCCGCTGCCCGAGGCAACCGAGAACCTCGTCAAGCTGGTCGAGGTCAAGCTCCACGCCAAGCAGGCCTGCATCGCCAAGATCGATATGGGCCCGAAGGGCGCCCTGGTCGCGTTCCACGACGACAAGCCGCCCAACATCGACGGCTTGCTCGCCTATGTCGATCGCCTCAAAGGCGTCGCCAAGCTCCGCCCCGACAGCCGGTTGGTGATCACCCGCGACTGGCCCGACCCGCAAGCGCGGCTCAACGGCGCGCTGCAACTCTCCAAAGGGCTCGCCAAAGCGGCTGGCTAGCCGCGATGCGCGGTCAGGCGGTGTAGCCGCCGCGCTCCATCGCCTTAGCGACGACCGCCTTCACCGGGGCCAGTTCGCTGGCATAGTTCCGCCACCGCCCGACCGACTTGTCGTACAGCGGCTGCTGGACCTGATTGTAGCTCGGCGTCGGCGCGAGCCGTTTGTTTTCGTGAAAGCGCCGCTGCGCCGGATCGACCGCGATTCCGATATGCCCCATCAGACGGCGAGTCTCGCCTTCGGCATCCCCGACGAATTTTTCGTACGCGAAATCATGGATCGGTATCCCGATCGCCTTCCACGCCTCCATCAGGTCGGACACCGCCGCCAGATGCTCCGCGGCGGTGTCGAGGCGGAAGCCACAGTTGAACCCGTGCGTAAGGTTGTGCCCCATCACCGAGACCAGGATGTCGAGCGGATGGCGGCCGACCACGATGACCTTGGATTCAGGAAACGCCAGATGGAGCAGCGGCAGGTACGTATCGTTCAGCGGCATCTTGTCAGTGAACCATTGAGCGCCGGGCGCAAGCAGCCCGTGCTGCTCGGCACGCGCGAGATAGAAATCGCGAAACACAGTGACGAGATGGTGGCGATCCGCGCCAGCCAATGCCGCCAGCCCATCCGGGAAGCGCCCCACCTGCCCTGCCGCGAATTCCACCAGTTCGCCGGTAAAGGGCAGTTCGTCCCCCGCTCGGATTGCCGGATGGCTAGTCAGCAATTGCTCGGTCATCGTCGTGCCCGAGCGGGGGAAGCCCAGAACGAAGATCGGTTGAGGAACGTCCCGCCGCACGGCCGCACGCGGCAATGCCGCCATGCGTTCGGCGCTGAAGAATGTCCGCAACTTGTCGAGATGACCGGCCACGCCAACGCGATCATACGCCAACCGGTTTTCCTGGGCGACTCGATGCTTTCCTTCGACGAAGTCCGCCCAGGCATCGCCGAAGCGCCCCGCTTTGTCGCGCAACCGGCCGCGCGTCAGGAACGTCGCCCCTTGGGTCGGATCGATGCGGTCGAACAAATCCAGCCCGGTTCGCCAGTCGGGCGAGCTCTCCCACAACAGCAATTCCTGTCCTGTCACGTCCTGTCGTGCATCTTCGGCAGCCGCCTTCAGGCTGGCGAATGCCGCCCACGCCTCGTCGAGGCGGCCCAACCGTTCCAGCGCGACTACGTGGTGCGCACGGGCGAGCAGGGCATCCGGCATCGCCGCGACCGCCTCGCGCAGCAGGGGTTCCGCCGCCTCCACCATGCCCTGCCTGATAAGATTGTGCCCAAGCGCCGCCAGCAACTCCGGGTTTCGGCCTTCGATCTGGACAGCCCGCCGCAGATGCCAGGCGCCAGCGACGAGCGAGTCCCGTTCCGACAAACGCATGCCGAGCATCCCGTGGGCCACGCCATTGTCGGGGTCGAGGCTCAGCGCCTCGCGGCATATCGCCTCCGATTCCTGGCTTCGGCCCTGAAGCATCAGTAGACGGGCGAGCGCAATTGTGATTGACCGTGCCGGTTGCGCGGCCAGAGCCGCGCGGAGGCGCGATTCCGCCGCCGCGGTCCGCCCGAGTCCGTGCTCGGCAAACGCGGCGATCTCAATTGCGTTGTCGCGATCGGGCGCTTCGCGAAGGATTTCTTCGGCCCATTGCAGCGCATCTGAAAGTCGGCCGACCGCCAGCGCTGTACGGGCTTGGGCGATCAAATCGTTTTCCGTGGCAGTTTCAGTTATGGACACCATACTACCTCGCTAGCAACGGCCGCGATGGCCGTCACCCCCGCCCCGGCAAAGGGGCCCGCGAACCCTTCGCGGCGATCGGGGCCTATTGGCGCACGGCGCAGCCGGTCGAGGATGATGCGCTGGTGCTGCTCGATATGCTGGCGAAGGGCGCCGGCGCGCAGCTCAAACGCATCGCGGATCAGCGCGCGCGAGGATCGCTTCCTAGTCGGCCAACTCGACCTCGCGCTCTTCGTCGAGCGCCTCAATCGAGAATGTCGCGAGTCACCATATTCCGGCGCGTTGCGGTGATCTCACCCGGCGATCCGGGCAGCCAGCGCTTCGACCGTCAAGGGAGGCGCGCACAGAAAGCCCTGATAATATTGGCACCCTTCCTTGGCGAGGAGATCGAGTTGCTCCTCGGTCTCGACTCCCTCGGCGATGACCGCGAGGCCGAGCGAGCGCGCCATGTCGATCACGCCGCGCACCACGACGCGGTCGCGCACGGTGCCGGTAATGTCGTGCGCGAGCTTCTTGTCGATCTTGAGATAATCGAGCGGCAACGCCTTCAAGTACGCAAGGCTCGAATAGCCCGTGCCGAAATCGTCGATCGCGACTCGGCAGCCCGCGTCGCGCAAGTCGGTCAGCAATTGCGCGGCGGCGCCGAGGTCGTCGATCAGCCCGCTCTCGGTGATCTCGACCGTCAGCCGCGAGCGGGGGAACCGTACCGAGTCGACGCGATCGAGGAAGATGTCGACGAACCCGGGGCGGGCGATGTCGGCGGCGGTCAGGTTGATCGCAAGGCGAAGCTCGTTGAGCGGCGCTTGCCAACCAGCGGCCGTCGCCAGCGCCAGGCGCTGGATGTGATCGGACAAAGCGATGCCCAAATCGGCGCGATCGGCGGCGGCAAACAGCAGATCGGCACCGACCGCGCCGAACTTGGGATGTTCCCACCGCGCCAGCACCTCGACCCCGACGATCCGCCCGGGGGCGATCGCGACTTGCGGCTGGAACAGCACCGCGATTTCTCCGCCGTCGATCGCGCGGCGCAAATCGACCGACAGCGCGTCGGCGATCGCCGGCTCGTCCGCGGTACGGACTGTGGCGCCGTCCGAAATGCGGGCATCGTCGAGTGCGTCGTTTGCCCGGCGCAGCAACGCGTCGACGCTCTCCCCGGCTCGCGCGACCGCCACACCAAGTCGCGCACCGACCGAAACCAACCCGCTCTCGATCGCAAAGGGGCGCGCGAACGATGCCGACAGCGTCTGCGCCAAGGTCTCGGAGTCCGCGCCACCGTCGAACGCCAGCAGGAATTCCGGGCCCTTGGTGCGCGCGACGACGTGATCGCTGGCCAGAACGGTCCCGGCTTCGGCGGCGATCCGGCGCTCGGCTGCGTGGATCAAGGCGTCGCCGGCGGCTTGGCCATAGCCGCTGTTGACGAGATCGAACCGGCTCAGCGCGACGAGAATGACGCCAACCGGCTCGCCGTGATTCAGCCGTTGCGCGATCCAGTCGCGTGCGGCGTCCGGATCGAGCGAATGATCGCCCGGCGCTCCGCCAGGCGATTGCTCGGCAAGGCGTTCGACGTGCCGCCAGGCAAAGTGCAGTGCCTGCGCGAATTCCTCGTCGCCGAATGGGCTGACGAGGAAATGCGTCGCGCCGGCGGCGAGAAACGTATCGAGCGCCACAACATCCTGTTTCGACACCAGCACCAGCACCGCGCCGCCATGCACCCTCGCCGCATCGCCCAGCGCGGGAGCCGCCGCCAAGCCGTCGTCGAGCGCCTCGCGCGCATCGAGCACCACCAAGCGCGCCGAGCCGTCGCGCTGCGCGGTCGCCATACGCCACCCCGCAGCCGTTGCGATCGCCGACAGCTCGTGGTGTCGCCGCGGCGACAGTAGCAGCAACGGGTCGCCCACAGGAACGTGATGCATGTTCATCGCGCGCCCGTGTAGCCACGCCCGGGTTAACATCGCATCCTCCATGGCGGCCAATCGCCGACGATCGCTCTTGCAGCGGTTCGCCCGACGCCCTAGCTCACCCAGCGATGGCGTCCTCCCCCGCCCTGATCGCCAATCCATTGAAAGATGGGCACGGCCGCACGATCAGCTATCTGCGCGTGTCGGTGACCGATCGCTGCGATCTGCGCTGCCGCTATTGCATGGCGGAGGAGATGACCTTCCTGCCCAGGAGCGCGCTGCTCGCGCTCGAGGAAATCGCGATCATCGCCGAGCGCTTCATCGCGCGCGGGGTGACCAAGATCCGGTTGACCGGGGGCGAGCCGCTGGTGCGGCGCGACGTGATCGATCTCGCGCGGCGGCTGGGCGGGCATATCGGCCGCGGGCTCGACGAGTTGACGCTGACCACCAACGGCATGCGGCTCGCCGATCATGCCGCGGCACTCCAAGACGCTGGCGTGCGCCGCATCAACGTCAGCCTCGACAGCCGGGACCCCGAGCGCTTTCACTACATCACTCGCCACGGCGATGTCACCCGCGTGCTCGACGGCATCGCGGCGGCCAAGGAGGCGGGGCTGGCGGTCAAGATCAACATGGTCGCGCTCAAGAACTTCAACGCCGACGAGATCGCCCCGATGCTCGCCTGGTGCGTCGATCAGGGCCATGACCTCAGCCTCATCGAAACGATGCCGCTCGGCGCGATCGACGAGGATCGCACCGACCGCTTCCTGCCCCTGACCGACGTGTTCTCCGAGCTTGCCGAAGCCTTCGAGTTGACTCGCGACAGCCATACGTCGGGCGGCCCCGCGCGCTATTGGCGCGTGGGCGGGGGCGATACGCGGCTCGGGCTGATCTCACCGCTCACCGCCAATTTCTGCGACGGCTGCAACCGCGTGCGGCTGACGACCGAGGGGCGACTTTATTCGTGCCTTGGGCATGACGATCAGGTCGATCTCAAGGCGGCGCTCCGCGATGGCGGCGCCGCGGCGCTCGACGCCGCAATTGATGAGGCGATCGCGATCAAGCCGGCGCGCCACGATTTCCGCATCGCCACCGGATCGGCGCCTGCGGTCGCGCGCCACATGAGCGTCACCGGCGGATGACTCGCCGGGCCTTGGTCGCCTCGCCGACCGACCCTGCCCAGGCCGCCGAGCAAGAGCTGCGCGCCGCCTATGATTGGGTCGATGTCGACGATGCCGAGCTGATCGTCGCGCTCGGCGGCGACGGCTATATGCTCCAGACCTTGCATGCGATGCTCGAGCGGCGCGGCGATCCCGTGCCGGTGTTCGGGATGAACCTGGGTACCGTCGGTTTCCTGATGAACGAGTGGCGCTGCGAAGGCCTCGACGCTCGGCTCGAACGGACCAAGCCGTTCAAGGTCAGCCCGCTCGAAATGACGGCCCAGACGGTCAACGGTGACACGTTCGTGTTGCCCGCGATCAACGAAGTCTCGTTGCTCCGCGAAACGCGCCAGACCGCCAAGCTCGAAGTGACGCTCAACGATCGCGTCGTGATGCCCGAACTGGCTTGCGACGGCATCCTCGCGGCGACGCCCGCCGGATCGACCGCGTACAACCTCTCCGCCAACGGCCCGATCCTGCCGCTGGGCTCCGCGCTGATCGCGCTGACTCCGATCTCCGCGTTCCGGCCGCGGCGCTGGCGCGGCGCGATCCTGCCCGACAAGGCGCGGATCGGGCTTCGCGTCCTCGAGCCCGACAAACGCCCGGTCTCCGCGGTTGCCGATCAGCGCGAGGTCCGCGAGGTCGCCGAAGTGGCGATTGCGATCGACCGCACGCGCGAGCTGACCTTGCTGTTCGATCCCGAACACGCGCTCGACGACCGCATCACGATGGAACAGTTCCTCGCGTAGAGCGGCATGCCGCATGCTACGGCAAGACTCGCTCAAGCGCGGCCGGCGTCGCTTTTGCGACGGCCGTCGGCGCGGCTTTGCCGCGGCGTGTATAGGGCTTGCATCGCCATGTCCGCCGTTTATAGAGCGCCCCTCGACGCTGTTCCCTGATAGCTCAGCGGTAGAGCTCTCGACTGTTAATCGAGCGGCCGTAGGTTCGAATCCTACTCAGGGAGCCAGCGTCGTTCTCCATGCAAATCGCTGAAATCGATCAAAAATCTTTCGGCGAAGGGTTTGGGGAGCCAAACCGTTCATCCTGCGTTCCACCTGTGGTAGGTACGATGGGTCGTTTCGAACCATCGATAAACGGAGATGTGTGATGGCGTTTTCCTTTCGCCGCGCGTCGGCCCTCGGCCTGATCGCGGCTTCCACGCTGGCCTTGGCCGGATGCATGACCGAAACGACGTACCGCCCGGCGACCGGCAGCGGCTTCTCGCGCGAGGGCTATAGCGAGCGACAGATCGAGCCCAATCGGTTCGAGGTCAGCTTTGCCGGCAATACGATGACGTCGCGCGACACGGTCGAACGCTACCTGCTGTTCCGCGCGGCCGAACTGACCGTGCAACAGGGCTATGACTATTTCGTCATGGCCGGTCGCGATACCGACAAGAAGCAACGGACCTATGCGACCCCGAGCTTCGGCGGCGGGTACGGCTTCGGCTATGGCGGCTGGGGCCCGCGCTGGCGGTATTTCGGGCGCGGCTATGGCTGGCGTTCGTGGGATCCGTTCTGGGGCGACCCGTTCTTCGACCGTGACGTCGACATCAACACGGTCGAGAAATACGAAGCCACCGCGGAGATCGTGATGGGCAAGGGCCCGAAGCCCGAAGGCAACGTTCGCGCGTTCGACGCGCGCTCGGTAATGGAGAACATCGGGCCTTCGGTGGTGATGCCGAAATAAATGCGTCGCCCCGGCGAAGGCCGGGGCCGCCATGTCATATATAGCAGTGCCGGCCTACGCCGGCACGACGCAATGAAAAGGCCGGGGATCGCTCCCCGGCCTTTTTCGTATCAGGCCACCTGCCCGTGGCAGTGCTTGTACTTGAGCCCCGACCCGCACGGGCACGGCGCGTTGCGACTGACCTTGCCTTCCCATTCCTTGGGGTCGGTGCCGAGGTCGGGCTGCTCGGGCCGGACGATCGACAGCGCCGGCATCGCCGTCGTCACCGTCCCCAGCGCGCCGCCATCGAAATCGTTGGTGTCGTCGTCGCCCGAGAATGGATCGAAATGCTGCGTGATGAAATCGGGCAGATCGGGCAGCTCGGGCGTAGGCTGGAACTGGAACTGCGCGTGCGCCAGCGTCCGAGTGACGTCCTCGCGAATCGAGGTCAGCATGCGCTCGAACAGTGCGAACGCTTCCTGCTTGTACTCGTTGATCGGCGTCTTCTGCGCATAGGCGCGCAAGTGGATGACCTGGCGCAGCGCGTCGAGCGTCGCGAGATGCTCCTTCCAGTGATGATCGAGGTTCTGGAGCAGGATCGATTTTTCGATGCTCGTCCAGGTCTCCGGCTCGATATCGTTGCTCTTGCCGGCGACCAGCGTATCCGCCGCCTCGCGCAAGCGCTGCTCGACCATCTCGACATCGACCGACTCTTCCTTGAGCCAATCGTCGACCGGCGGCTGGACGCCGAGCAGTTCGGCAGCCTTGGCCTTGATCCCCTCGATGTCCCATTGCTCCGGATACGAGCCGGGCGGGCACGATTCACCGACGATCGAATTGACCGTTTCGGCGCGCATGTCCTCGACCACGTCGCCGACCGCTTCGGCATCCATGATGTCGGCGCGCTGCTCGTACACGACCTTGCGCTGGTCGTTCATGACGTCGTCATACTCGACCACCTGCTTGCGGACGTCGTAGTTGCGCGCCTCGACCTTTTTCTGCGCGGTCTCGATCGCCTTCGACATCCAGCGCGACGGCGGCAGCGCTTCGCCGTCCTCGAGGCTCGATCGCATCATCTTGGCGAACAGGGTGTTCGGCCCGAAGATGCGCAGCAAATCGTCGTCGAGGCTGAGATAGAAGCGAGACAGGCCCGGATCGCCCTGGCGTCCCGATCGGCCGCGCAGCTGATTGTCGATGCGGCGGCTTTCGTGGCGCTCGGTGCCGAGCACGAAAAGTCCGCCCGCAGCGAGCACTTCCTGCTTCTCGGCGGCGATCTCCTGCTTGATCCGCTCGATCGCCTTGTCGCGTTCGGGCCCCTCGGGCATTTCGGCGAGCTCGTCCTCGACCCGGAAATCGAGGTTGCCGCCAAGCTGAATATCGGTGCCGCGGCCCGCCATGTTGGTCGCGATCGTCACCGCGCCCTTGCGCCCGGCCTGCGCGACGATGTGCGCTTCCATCTCGTGATAGCGCGCGTTTAGAACCTTGTGCTCGACCTTTTCCTCGTTGAGAAATTCGGAGAGCATTTCGGACTTTTCGATCGACACCGTGCCGACCAGGATCGGCTGGCCGCGTTCGGCATGCTCCTTGATCGTCTTGGCGATACCGCGGAACTTGTCGTTGATGTCCTTGTAGAAGGTATCCTCCTCGTCGACGCGCTTGACGGGGACATTGGTCGGGATCGACACCACGTTCATCTTGTAAATGTCGTAGAATTCCGCCGCTTCGGTCGCCGCGGTGCCGGTCATGCCGCTGAGCTTGGGGTACATCCGGAAATAATTCTGGAAGGTGATCGAGGCCATCGTCTGGTTCTCCGGCTCGATCTCGACGCCTTCCTTGGCCTCCACCGCCTGGTGGAGGCCATCCGACCAGCGCCGCCCGTCCATCATGCGGCCGGTGAATTCGTCGATGATGATGACCTTGCCGTCCTTGACGATGTAGTCGATGTCGCGCTTGAACATCATGTTCGCGCGTAGCGCCTGGTTGAGGTGATGGACCACCTGCGTGTTTTCGAAGTCGTAGAGATTGTCGCCTTCGAGCAGCCCCCCCGCCTCGAGCATCCGCTCGACCGTCTCGGTGCCGTCCTCGGTCAACGTGACCGACTTCTGCTTCTCGTCCTTCTCATACGTATCGGTGGCAAGCTGCTTCACGATCGCATCGACACTCTTGTAGAGCTCGGACTTGTCGTCGGTCGGGCCCGAAATGATCAACGGCGTGAGCGCTTCGTCGATCAGCACCGAATCGACCTCGTCGACTATCGCCATCGAAAACGGGCGCTGAACCATCGTCTCGCGCTCGTACTTCATGTTGTCGCGCAGATAATCGAACCCGAACTCGTTGTTGGTGCCGTAGGTGATGTCGGCGCCGTACGCCTGCTTGCGCTGGTGATCGGTCAGATTGGGGATGATGACGCCGACGGTCATGCCGAGGAACTTGTAGATCCGCCCCATCCACTCGGCGTCGCGCGCGGCGAGGTAGTCGTTGACGGTGATGAGGTGGACGCCCTTTTCGGTGAGCGCGTTGAGATAGACCGAAAGCGTCGCGACCAAAGTCTTGCCTTCGCCGGTGCGCATCTCGGCGATCTCACCGCGATGGAGCACGATGCCGCCGATCATCTGGACGTCGAAATGGCGCATGCCGAGTACGCGCACCGACGCCTCGCGCACCGTTGCGAACGCTTCGGGGAGCAGATCGTCGAGGCTCTCGCCGCCGGCCAGCCGCTCGCGGAACTTGACCGTCTGGTTGGCAAGCGTGGCATCGTCCATCGCCTGAAGCGACGGTTCGAACGCGTTGATCTTGTTGACGATTCCCCCGAGAGACTTGACGTAGCGGTCGTTGGACGACCCGAAGATGGATTTGGCGAGTCCGCCGAGCATGATGATGATTCCCGTAATATGGAGGGCGCACGATCCGCCGGGACCGCGCCATGAAGTTCGCGAAGTTGTGGCTAGGCCAGCGCTATTCGCGCCGGCGGCTCGCAAAAGCGGGGACTGCGTCAATCAGCGCTAAGGGGCGCGGGATCGCGATCAGCGCGTGAACCGGTCCGGCAATCGCCTGGGCCGGTCGCGAGGCGACGCGCGCCTCGGCGGTTGCCGACGCCCGAACCACGCCCGCGACGCTGCTGCTCAACGCCGCCGGCGTCACCGGCGCACGCGCGCCCGTCGTGCCGCTAAGCGCGGACAGCAGGGCAGACAGGAGCAGGATCAGGTTCAAGCGGGCCGAACTCGAAGATTTTGACGGGCGGTGCATAAGGCGGGCGGGATCAAACGTCCAATCCAAATGGTCACCCCAGCCACCGGGTGCAATCGCATCACGCAACGTCACTTGATCGGCGCCCGCGAAAGAGCGCTGTTCATCGTCAGCCCTTGGGGCCTTTCGATCGGCTGAAACGGCGTCGGCGCGTTCGAGCAGATGTCGGCCTCTGTCCCGCTCTGCGCGATGACGCGGCAGTTTTTCAGGTCGCCCGTCACGTCGACATCGTAGTGGCGCTCGGCCAGCCGGAGGAGTTCCCGACCCTCTTTCTCATAATCCATCGCCAGCGGCTGATCGCCATCGATGTCGAGCGACGTCTCCATCGTCACCTCGACCAACTCAGCAGCCGCTCCGCTGCGAACGGAAAGCCCAAAATTAGCTGGCGCCGTTTTGCTTTCCATACATATCGACAGCCCGGCGGGGGCGGGTCCGGATATTTCATCGCGGCACGACACTATCTTGCCGGTGCGGTCGATCTGCATGATTCCGGCGACCCGCCATGGGCCTGCCAGCTTCAGGCGGGGCCGGGATAATATCCAGCGCACGCCCGGGAGAGATATCTCGCCCATCGTCGCGCGTCCTTGGGCGTCCCTTGCCGGACGGAATTTCCCGTTGGTGACCGCAAGCCTGCAGGTTGCCTCGTCGAGCCCGGCCGACCCACTGCTACTAACGACCGTGCAACCGGTCGGCGTGCCGGTGCTGTCGATGGCGAGCTTGACGACCACCCTGCCCTGTTCTCCCTTGCGCTTCGCCTCTGCGGGATAAGCGCTTTCCGGAAACCAGTTCGCCGGATTGGTTTTTGCCGCGACGGGTGTCGATTTGTCCTTTGCGGCCATCGCGACAGTAGGCAGTGCGATGCAGGCGAACGCAACGATGAGCGCCTTGGAGGTCGTCACTTTTTGGCCTCAGGGACTGGCGGCGTCGCGGGTGGCGCAGGCGGCGGCGTCTCGAGCTTCCAGGTCACCGATGAACTCCATTGGCTCATCACCGGCTTGTTCTTCTTGTCGCGCGGCGGCGTAAAGCGGCCGTTGGCGATCAGGTAGTTGCACGTCGTTTCGTCGAGCAGCGGCGATTCGGACGTCGCGGTCACCTTGCAATCGGACACGCGGCCGGTCTCGTCGATTGTCAGCGTGAATCCGACGCGCCCCTCCTCCTGCGACGCCGCCGCCGCAGGCGGGTAGCCGCCGGCCGGAATCCAGGCGCCGGGATTGCCGATCGGCTTTGCGCGCGGCAGCGGATCGTCCTGCGCCGCCGCCGGTGAAACAGCCGCGAGCGCCAGCCCGCCTGCCAGCACGGTCGATATGATGGTACGCATAACCCTCCGTTGGCTGCTCCCTACCCCAAGCGGAGGCGCGATGTCACTCTCTCGGCGGCTTGCACGCCGGCGGGCCACGCCTATGAGGACGCGGATGACCGATCGCTCGCCCCTCGCCCCTGCGGCCTTGCCCGACACGCCCGAAATCGCCGGCGTCACCCGCCGCGTCGCTCGCGCGCGGTACAAGACGTGGGATCGCTGCGACCTGACCTATGTCGAGCTGGCGCCGGGCACGAGCGTGGCGGGGGTCACGACGCAGAGCAAATGCGCCTCGCCCGAAGTCGATTGGTGCCGTGCGGCTTTGGTGCTCGGCCAGGCGCGGGCACTGGTGGTAAACGCAGGCAATTCGAACGCCTTCACCGGCAATCGCGGTCGTCACGCGGTAGAGGGCATCGCCGCGCAAGTCGCGCAGCATCTCGGGTGCCAGCCGTCGGACGTGTTCGTCGCATCGACCGGGGTGATCGGCGTACCGTTGCCGCTCGACAAGGCCGAAGCCGGACTGGCCGCCGCATTCGCCGCCGAGCCATGCAGCTGGCAGGCCGCCGCCGAGACGATCATGACCACCGACACCTTCGCGAAGGTCGCGGTCACGCGCGCGACGATCGGTGAGCGGACGGTGAGCCTGGTCGGGATCATCAAGGGGTCGGGGATGATCGCGCCCGACATGGCGACGATGCTGGGGTTCGTGTTCACCGACGCCGCGATCGATCCGGCATGGCTGCAGGCGGCACTGTCGGCGGCCAACCGCCGGAGCTTCTCGTGCATCACGGTCGATAGCGACACCTCGACCAGCGATACCGTGCTGGCGTTCGCGACGGGCGCAGCGGGCAACGCACCAATAGGGAGCGACGACGATCCCGGCGCCGACGCGTTTCGTGCGGCCCTCGACGACCTTTGCCTCCAGCTCGCGCATCTCGTCGTCCGCGACGGCGAAGGCGCGACCAAGTTCATCCGTATCGACGTGACTGGTGCGGAGAGCGACGACAGCGCGCACCGCATCGGCATGAGCATCGCCAACTCGCCCTTGGTCAAGACCGCAATCGCCGGCGAGGACGCCAATTGGGGACGCGTCGTGATGGCGGTCGGCAAGGCCGGCGAGCCCGCCGAGCGCGACAAGCTCGCGATCCGGTTCGGCGAAACCCAAGTGGCGCGCGACGGGCTGGCGGTCGAGGGGTATGACGAAGCCCCGGTGGCGGCGCACCTGAAAGGTTCGGAGATCGAGATCGGCGTTGATCTAGGCCTAGGCGATGGCCGCGCGACGGCTTGGACGTGCGACCTGACGCACGGCTACATCTCAATCAACGCCGATTACCGGAGTTGATCAGCCCATCGCGGGCAGTAGGTCGTTATTTTCTTCGATACGCAACATTCTGATGTCGCGCACCGCAGGTTGGAACCAGTCATACTCGCGTCGCAACTCCTGAACCACGAGTACGCAATCGACAGGAGTTACATTCTCATTGCCGAAATATGTTGAGCCCTGTTGCCAATCGAATCCCCGCGTCTCCAAAATTCGCCTGATGTCGGAATACGCGTTGTTCCACGATGCATTTCGGTAGGTAGCCTGCAGAACATTTGTGTCGAGATCGAAAACGATCGCGTACATGCTTCGCCCTCCCGCGCCGCGCTGCGGCCAGTATCGATTATGACCTATCGCGTTCATCAGAGGTCCTTAGCTCAATAAGGGGAGCGCGCCAATTAGGCCAACTCGCCCTCGATCCAGGCCTTGATCCGACCCTTGGGCTCCGCGCCCACCTTGGTCGCCGCGGGGGCGCCGCCCTTGAACAGGATCATCGTCGGGATGCCGCGCACCCCGTATTTGGCCGGCGCGTCGGGATGATCGTCGATGTTGAGCTTGGCGATGGTGACTTGGTCGCCCAGTTCCTCGGCGATTTCCTCAAGGCTCGGCCCGATCATCTTGCACGGCCCGCACCATTCCGCCCAGAAATCGACGAGCACCGGCTTGTCGGAATCGAGCACGTCGGTCTTGAAGCTGTCGTCGGTGATGGCAACGGTCGGCATCGGGGAATCTCCTTCGACTGCTATGTAGTGCGCACGTTTCGCCGGCTCAACGGGCGGAAGCCTAGCTTTGCTCCGTGGCACCCAAGCCGGGCTTGTGGCGGTCGAGCAGATCCGCAGGCAAATCGAACAGCCGCGGTGCGGCGGTGTAGAGCAACGCCGCCTCGACCGCACGATCGGGGAAGATGACGCGCAGCGCTGCGGCATAGGCCGCCATCTGGCGGAGGTGAAACACGGGGATTTCGCCGAGATCGAGCGGCACGCGGCGGCCAGTCTTGAAATCGACGATGCGAACTCGATCCGTCTCGACCAGCAAGCGGTCGACGGTCCCGGCGATGACGTAGCCGCCTGGCACGACCGCGGAGATTGGTGCCTCACCGAGCGAATCGGGACCAAACAAAGCGGCATGCGCTGGATCGCCGATGACGTCGCACACGGTCGCGACGATATCGGCACGCGCGGCAGCATCGGCGACGCCGCCGACGGTCGAAAGCCACTTGTGGGCGGCAGCCGCTCGGCAGTCCGGCGCGACCGCGGGGAGCCGCTCGAACAGCGCATGGATCAGCCGCCCGCGTTCGGCCGCCGCACGCACCTGCGGGCTCGGCGGCGGGTCGGGCACATCGTCCTCGCCGAGCGACGATGGCGCCAGCGGACGCGGCGGGCGTGCTTCGGCGGGCGCGGGCTCACCGACCCATGCGGGCAATGCGGCGCGTTCCGGAACCTGCTTCGTCTCGGGCTTGGCCGACACCGGCGCCGGCGGCTCATGCCCGGCAAACGAACGCCGCGCGGTGTCGGTCGGTTCGGCCCCCAGCGTCGTCAGCGCGGCGTCTGCGACGGCGTACCAACTATGATCGGGCGGCACACCCTTGGCACGCGGGCCGAGCGCGCCGGCGATTTCGAGCCGCTCCTCCGCCCGCGTTGCCGCGACATAGAAAAGCCGCCAATGCTCGGCCAGCTCACGCGCATCCGCCTGGTCGATTGCGGCGGCGAGCGCCTCGGTCCGCTGATCCTTTTTGGGGCGGAAGATCGGCAGCTCTACGTCCTCGTCGACCTGCCAATTCATCGTCGATCGCGGTCGCGCGTCGGGGTCGGCGGTGGCATCGGCGAGGATCACCAGCGGCGCCTGCAATCCCTTGGCGCCGTGCACCGTCATCACGCGGACGGCATCGAGCGGTTGCGACGGGTCGCGCACGATCTCGACATCGCCACGGTCGAACCAGTCGAGGAAGCGCTGGAGCGACGGGATCGCCACGCGTTCGAATTCGAGTGCGGCGTTGAGCAATTCGTCGATCGGGTCTCGCGCCTCCTGCCCGAGCCGCCGGATCAGTTTGCGACGTCCGCCGAGCGGCCCGGTCAGCAGTTCTTCGAGGAACACGTAGGGCGTGGTGAAATCGGCGCGGCGCAGCATTGCGTTGAGCGGGTCAAGCCGATCAGGGGGCTGGGTCGCCTGAAGGTGTGCCCACAACCCGCCGCGCCGCTTCATCGCGGCGTGCATCAGCTCGTCCTGACTCCAGCCGAGCAGCGGCGAGACGAGCAGGCTGGCGAGCGCGAGATCGTCCTGCGGCTGGAGCACGAAGCGGATTGCGGCGAGCAGATCCTGCACCGCGAGCGGTGCGGTCAGCCGCAGGCGATCGACGCCAGCCACCGGCACCCCTTCCGCGTACAGCCGCGCGACGATCAGCGAAGCGAGTTCGCCGCGGCGCTTGACCAGGATCATGACGTCCTCGGGGCGCAGTCGGCGCCCCTTGCTTTCGAGCATCAGCGGATTCGCCGGGTCGAGCCATGCCTTGACCCGCCGCGCGATCCGCATCGCGTGGGCGCGCACCGCGTCCGCGATCCACGCTTCCTCGTCGTCGCCGCCTTCCTCGGGCAGCGTCGGCGCCCACAGGTTAACCTGCCCCGGTCCCGGCACCTTGCTGGCGTGGAGCTCGCGCTCGACCGCCCCCATCCCGTCACCCGGCAACGCCTCGATCGCGGCATCGACGAATTCGAGGATCGGCGCGGTCGAGCGAAACGAGGCGGTCAGCGACAGCCGCTCGAACGGCACCGGCTCGATTTCGTCGATTTCGCTCTGCACCGCGGCCAGCGCTGTGAACAATTGCTCGGCGGCGTTGAAGAAGGCGGGGTCGGTCCCCTGGAACCCGAAGATAGCCTGTTTGTGGTCGCCGACCGTGAACAATGTGCGGGTCCGGTCGCCGCGCGTCCCTTGGCCCGAGAAATATTCCGAGACGATCGAGCGGACGATCGCCCATTGCTGGGCGTTGGTGTCCTGCGCCTCGTCGATCAGGACATGCTCGGTCGCTTGATCGAGCTTGTAGCGGATCCAGTCGCCGATCCCCTCCTGCCGCAGCAAATCGACCGTCGCGCGGATCAGATCGTCGAAATCGACCGCGCCGGCGCGGCGCTTTGCGGCGCGATAGGCAGCGGCATAGTCGCGCCCGACCGACAATCCGCGCGCCAGCAAGTCGGCATAGGCAGCCTGCCGCCGCAGCGCGAGCAACGCGGCGCATTCGTCGTAGAAAGCATTCGCGGTCAGCGGGTAATCGGGGTCCTGCGGCGCCTGTCCCTTGCCGAACGACCGCACCTCGCCGTCGCGCTTGGCCCAGACGCCATGGAGCGTTTCGAGCTCCGTCACGCGCTCGGACGGCGACAGATCTAGCCAGTCGCGGATCAACCCGGCGCGTTCCAGTCCGCTCTTGGTGCCCCAGCCCCGATTGAAGTCGTGGAGGACGCGAAGCCCCTCCTCGTCGATCGCGCCGCATCCTTCGGCGATCGCCCCCTCGACATCGCCGCTCGGCAAATCGAGCGCTCGGCGGATGTACGGCTGAACCCCGTCGCCCAGCGGCAGCGCGGCGAGCGCTTCGGGCGCCTTCGCGCACGCAGCGAGGAACGCTTCCGCCCCACCCTCGCCCAGCGCTCGGCTCAGCGCGCCGACGGCGGCGACCGGCTCTTCGCGGCCCTCGCGCTCCGCATCGACCAGCAGCCCTGCCAACGCCTCCCGCGCGAGTTGCGATTCCTCACGCGCCTCCAACGGCCGAAAGCCCGGTACCAGCCCCGCCTCGACCGGAAACGCCGCGAGCAGCGATTGACAGAAGCTGTGGATCGTCTGGATACGCAAGCCACCGCCCGGCGCGTCGAGCACCTTGGCGAACAGCGTGCGCGCGCGGGCGATGCGTTCGGGGCTCGGCCGCTCGCCGAGCGCAATGAGGTCGCCGCCAAGGTCGGTCTCGCTCGCGCGCACCCACGCCGCCAGCCGCTGTTTGATCCGCCCCGCCATCTCGGCCGCGCCCGCCTTGGTGAAGGTCAGGCACAGGATCGCGCCGGGGTCGGTGCCGCCAAGCAGCAGCCGGTACACCCGCGCGGCCAGCACCTGCGTCTTCCCGGTGCCCGCCGATGCCGCGAGCCACACATGCGTGCGCGGATCGCTGGCACGCGCCTGCTCGTCGACCAGCGGCGGGAGGGGACCGCGGGCGCTACTCACGGCCATACCATTCGTCGCGGCGCATCAGCTGGTCGTAATCGCCGAACGGGGCGTATTCGGGCTTGAGCTTGGCGGTGAACGGCGCATCGCCGGTCAGCCACTTCGCCGCCGCGCCTTCGAAATTGCGCGTCGCGCGCGCGACGAATTCGTCGGCAGGGATCGGGTCGCGGCGCTTGGGATCACACGGGCTGTCGACATAGCCGAACCCGCCGCTGCGGTTGCGCGCGAGCGACCAATATTCGAACCCCGTCGCGGTGCCGCTGACCCCGGCGAACTTGCCACGCTCGGCGATCAGCCCGAGCAGCCCGAGCTGGAGGCTGAACCCTTCGCGCACCGCGCCGATCGAGGGCGGCTGGCCGGTCTTGTAATCGACCACCACCAGTCCGCCGGTCGAGGCCCGGTCGATGCGATCGAACCGCCCCGACAGTTCGACCCCGAACATATCGAGCACTCCGCGTCCCTCGACCGCCAGAATGGTGCGCTCATCCTCGCGCGCGCTAACCTCGCACGCGATCCAGTCGATCGCCTCGATCAGCCGCGGCCCCCAAAGAGCACGGATCATCGGATGCGTGCGAACGTCGCCGAGCAACGCTTCCGCGCGAGGGCGCAGGCGGTCGGGCGCCGCGCCGTCTTCGTCGAACCAGCGCTCGAGGATGGTGTGAACCTGATTGCCCCGCCACGCCGCGCTCGGCTCGGCATCGACCGGATCGATCGGCGACAGTTTGAGCATCCGGCGCGCGTAAAAGGCGTAGGGATCCGCCTTGAGCCGGTCGACCTCCGTTACCGAGATTCTGCGCGGGCGATCGGCGACGGGCGGCGCGGGCGCGGGACGCGGTATGAGTTCGGAATCGCCCGGATCGTCAATCGCGGCGGCCCAATCGGAAAGCTCTGGCGCGTATTCGAACCGTTCGCCCGCCAGCGCTTCGAGCCGTAGCCAGAAACGCGAGGCCAGCGTCGGCGACCGCCCATCGCGCCGCGCCCGCGTGATCAGCACCCTTGGCGCGCCGAGCGCATTGGCGAAATCGTGCGCCGCGACGCCGATGTTGCGTTCCAGCCCCGGCAGCCCGAGCTCGGCGCGGATTCGAGGCGCGAGCCACGGATCGGGCTGCGCGATCGCGGGCCACGTTCCTTCGTTGAGCCCGCCAAGGATCATCAGGTCGGCGGTCTGCAATCGCGCTTCGATCAAGCCATAGATCGCGAGGCGCGGATGCCCGCCCTGCGGCGGCCGCACTGCCGTCTCCTCCATCAGCGTGCGGAGCAACGGCGCAACACTTTCCGGATCGGCGGTCGGCGGGCCGCTCGCCGCCTGTACTTCGAGATCGGCAAGCAGTTCCGCCGCCGCTCGCCCCGCCGGCCCCGCCCACAGCGCATCGCCGCACAACGCCTGCGCCGTTTCGCGCAACGTAGCGATCATCGCCGCCAGCGGTTGCTTGCCGTCGCCGAAGCACTTGGCGATCGGCTCGAGCAGCGCGCGCATCTCCGGCCACACCGCGCGCGCCGCGACGCGAATCTCCGCCTCACGCTCGTCGCCATCGCGCAGATGTGCGTCGATTCCGTCCAGTCCCGGCGCCGGCCGAGGGCCGCGCAGCGCGCGGTCGAGCTTGCGCACGTCCTCGAGCCACAAGGTTCGCGGCGGGCCGGTTTGTACCAGCGGGTGCTTGAGTAGCGCGAGCAGCGCGAGCGGCGCGAAATCCTGCGCCGCCGCCTCGGCCAGCACGGTCAGCAGCGTGCCCGGCGGGCGCGTCGCCAGCGGACGGCCCGCGGTGTCGTCGATCGCGATCCCCCAGCGTGTGCAATGCGCGGCGACTCGCTCGGCCAGCGCGCGGTCGGGGGTGACCAGGGCAGCGGTGCGCTCGGGCGTCTCCAGCGCCTCGCGCAATGCCAGCGCGATCGCCTGCGCCTCGTCGGCGGCGGTCGCCAGCTCGACCGCGCGAATCCCCGCCAGCCGGCGGCGGTCGGCGTCGAGCGTCGTCCACTTGCCCGTGAAATCGGCCGGCGCGAGCGCGTTGGCGATCGCTCGCCCGCGCGCAAGCGACGCGTCGTGATCCGACCCCGCCGGCCATTGCCGCACCTCTCCGCGTCCGGCGCCGATCCGGTCGAGCAGCAGCTTGAGTTGGAATTGCGGATGAGTCTCGATTGCGCGGCGGCGTAGGCCGGTGGCGGGATCGGGCTCGTGCGGCCCGAGCGCGTCCCATTCCGCATCGGGCATGCCGAGCGCCAGATCCTGGAACACCACCGTGCCCTCAGGCAGCGAGGCGACGCGGCGCAGAAGCCCGGCCACCGCTGGCGCGGTATCGCTGATTCCCGCCGCACAGACGAACCCGGCGAGAGGCGTAGCGCGCCATTGCTCCGCCAGCCGCACCAGCATCTTGGCGCGGCGATCGGCGGCGTCGACCGCGCCCAACCGCGCCAGTTCGGCGGGCCAGCGGTCGAGCACGATGCGAAACAGTTCGAGCGAGCGCTCCCAATGCCCTTGCAACTCGCCGAGATCGAGCGCGCGCAGCTTCGTGGGCTCGACGCCCTCGACGAGCATCTGGTCGAGCGTCCGAGCGAGTGCGCCCGCGAGCCGCACCGCTTCGTCCGCGGTTACCGGCTCGCCAACCGTCGCGCGCGCCTCCGCCACCAGCCGAGCGAGGATCATCCGTCGCGCGAGCGGCGACACCGGTGGCGGCAAAGGCTCCGCTTCGTCCGCCGGGTCGAGCAACGCGCCGGCCGCTTCGTCGAGGTCGGGATCGCCGATCGTCACCAACCGCGGCAGCAACAGTCCGCCGCCGCTCGCCCGCACGAACGCGTCCTGCACCGCCCGGCGCCCGCGATTATTGGGCAACAGCACCAGCCCGCGCGCCAGCCGCAGCGGATCGTCGCCATATTGCTTCATCAACCCGGCGACGAGCGAGTCCGCGAACGCTCGCTGCGCGGGGATCGTATAGAGCGCCAGGCGCTCAGCCATCGATCATCAGCGCTTCGGTCTTGGCGATGGCGCGGGGCGTGCCGACGTCGAACCACAGCCCCTGATGGACGAAGCCATAGGCGCGACCCGCAACGATCGCGCGCTCCCAGAACAGCATCGTCGAGAACGGCTCGTCGGGCCAATCCCGGATCACGCGCGGGGACAGAATCTGGACGCCGGTATAGACGAACGGCGCGACCCGGCCGGGCTTGCGGCGACTGGTGATCCGTCCCGTCGCGTCGAGGTGGAAGTCGCCGCGCCCCGGATGGTTGTGCGCGCGGGCATAGGGCACCATCAGCAACAATGCGTCCATCGTCGCATCGTCCCAGCGCGACGCCAGCAACCGTATCGTATCGGCCGGGCCGTCGACCCACAAATTGTCCGCGTTTGCGACAAGGAACGGCTTGTCGCCGATCAGCTCGCGCGCCTTGACGATCCCGCCGCCGGTCTCCATCAGCCGGTCGCGCTCGTCCGAGATCACGACGTCGATGCCCCGGACATGCGCCGCAAGATGCGCTTCAAGCGCGTCGGCGAGATAGTGGACGTTGACGATCGCGCGCTTGACCCCCGCCGCGCGCAGCCGATCGAAGACGTGATCGAGCAGCGCGCGCCCACCCACCGGGATCAGCGGCTTGGGCCGAGTCGCGGTGAGCGGGCGCATCCGCTTGCCCAGCCCCGCCGCCATCACCATCGCGGTTTCGGGCACGGTACCGCCGGGATCGGGACGGATCGCCAGCGTGCGTCTGGCGGTCATGCCCCGGCTTTTTCCGTGCCGATTTCCATCGGATCGCCGCGCAGATCGGGGGGAATATTGGCGTCGAACCACGCCTTCACGGGCACGAGCGCTGGATGTTCGAGGTCGGCGTTCAGGTACCGCCATACGCGCGGGCACAGCGCCGGGTAGCGCGGCTTGCCGTCGCGTTGCCACAGCCGGGTGAAGATACCGACGATCTTGGCGTTCCGCTGCGCGCCAAGCACGTGATATGCCGCGAGGAAATCGTCCCCCGCGCCGGTAGTGCGGCGATAGCGGTTGAGCATCGCCGCTTCGATCTCCCGCTCGACGTCGCGCCGCGCATCCTGCAGCAGCGATACGAGGTCATAGGCCGGGTGCCCCGCCGCCGCGTCCTGGAAATCGAGCAGCCCGAGCGCTTCGGTCCCGCCGATCAGCATCAGGTTTTCGGCATGGTAATCGCGCAGTACCGTCACCGGCTCGGGCGTCAGCGCGGTTTCGAACACTGCGTCCCACGCCGCGCGATATTCCGCCGGATCGACCGCGATCCCGATCGCCGGGCAATACCATTCGACCAGAAGATCGGACTCACGGTGCAATTCCTTGCGATCGTACGCCTTCCAGGGCCCCGCAGGCTCGCGGTGCAGCCGGACCAGGATATCGACCGCCGCTTCGTAGAGCCGCAGCAGCGATTCGGGCGCGGCATCGACGGTTTCGCGCATCCGGGCGTCGCCGAAATCCTCGAGCAGGACGAGGCCTTGATCGAGATCCTTGCCGATAATCGCCGGCGCCGGAAAACCGCGCTGCGTCAGCCACTCGGCGACATCGAGAAACGGCTTTGGGTCCTCGTGCGGTGGCGGCGCGTCCATCAGCACTGCGCTGCGGCCATGATCGGCGACGCGGAAGTAGCGGCGAAACGACGCGTCGCCTGCGAGCGGCAGCACGTCGGCCGCCCCCCATCCAAGCTGGTCGAGAAAGGCGGCGGCGCCCGCCGGCGGGTTCATGTCAGGGGCCATCGCCCTTCCCATGCCGTGGGGACCATGGCTGTCAAGGCGCGTCCGCCATCGGGTGCGAAGTTCAGGCTCAATGCCAGCGCATCGGGCCACCAGCCGGGCGCGCGTTCGGGCCATTCGATCACCAGCACCGAATCCGCTCGCGCTTCGTCGATCCCGAGTTCTTCGATCTCCGCCGGGTCCTCGATGCGATACAAATCGACATGCACCACCGGCAGCCGCGTTTCGGGCGGCGCATAAGGCTGAACGATCGCGAACGTCGGCGACGGCGCTTCACCCTCAAGCCCGAGCGCGGCGAGCATCCCGCGCGCGATGCTCGTCTTGCCTGCGCCGAGCGGGCCCGACAGTGCGACGACGTCGCCGGGACGGACGACGGCGGCGAGGCGAGCGCCGAAGGCTTCGGTCGCCGCATTGTCGGTCAGGTGCCTCAAAATCCGCTCAATAGCATGTCGATCGCATTCATGATCGTTGGTTGCTCATCCGCCAGCGAACCGACCTTTTTGCCGAGCTCCGATTTCGGGATGCCAACCAGCAAGGTTGTCACCATCGCGACCCGCGCGCCTGCAACTTCGAACACCGGATTTAGACGCGGAAGCTTCGGATTGGCGTGGTCCACCGGCATCAGCGGCGCGACCAGCCGGGTTTCGATCCCCGACAGGAAGTCGGTCTGACAATCGAGCAGCAGCGCCCCGCTCGCCGTGCGATAGACATCGAACCGCGCCATCAAAATCGCCGGTATTTCGCCAGCGGCAGCTCACTGGTTCTCACCCACTCATTATATTCGGCAATCGCGTCGCGGTTTTCGTCTAGCCAGCGCCGCTCCCGCTCAGCCTTGAGTTCACGTGCCAATCCTTCCTCGCTGGCACGGGAAACGTTGATCCCAAGCTCTTTCGCCTCGGCAACAAGCCGGGCATCGATCGATACGTTGGTCGGACGGCGGAACGGCGCGCGATCTTCGCGGACTCGGACCATGGCAATCTCCTATGCGCATAGATTATGCGCATATACGACCAGGTCAAGTCAGCGCGGCAGCTCCACGGTGATCAGCGTCCCCGCCCCCACTTCCGACAGTAGCTTGATTGTCCCGCCATGCGCTTCGGCAAATTGCCTGGCGAGCGGGAGGCCAAGGCCGAGCGCGCGGTCGTCGACCTGGACGCTCGGCTCCGAGAATCGCTCGAACGCGCGCGCCGCCTCTTCGGGGTCCATTCCCGCGCCGTCGTCCGACACCACGATCCGCGCGCGCTTCTTGTTGCCGTCGGTATGGAGCAGCACGCGCCCGCCCTCGCCGACTCCGGCGACTGCGTGGCGCAGCAAATGCTCGACCATCTGCTGCAATTTCTTCTGGTCGCCGCGCACCGTGCCCGTCGACGGCGCGACCTCGATTGCGAAGTCGATTTTCTTGCGTTTCGCTGCCGTCGCCACCGATTCGGCCGCGGCGTGCGCGAGGCTTTCGATATCGACGTCGCGGCGCTCGATCGGTTGCGCGTTCTCGGCGAGGTCGAGCACGTCATCGACCAGCGCCGACAGCCGCGCGACCGATTCAAGGATCGCGTCGACATAGCCGTCAGCCTGCTTGGGCAGCTTGCCGGCATAGCCCTCGCCCATCATCTCGGCGAAGCCCTGGATCGACGTCAGCGGGGTGCGCAATTCGTAGCTCATATTGGCGACGAACGCCGTCTTGACCTTGTCGGCGGCCTCGAGCGCTTCGGCACGGTCGCGCAGCGCCTGCTCCGCGCGACGGCTGTCGGAGATGTCGAGCATCGTGAACAGCGCGTTGCCGTCGGGCAGCGGGACTCCGGCGAACTCGAAATGGCGGCCGTCGGCGAACGCCACGCGGCCCGCGCGCTGCGTGCGCCCGACCGCCGCCGATCGCACGAGATCGGCGATCACCGTCGCGCGACCGGGCTGGGCAAGCTGCGCCGCACCCTTTTCCACGAGCGCGTCAACGCGCGGGTGAGTCGCCAGGAACTCCTCGTCGAATCCCCACAATTTTCGGAATTTGTCGTTCCAGATCTGCAGCCGGCCGTCACCCGCGAACACGCCGAGCGCTTCGAACAGATTGTCGAACGTCGCAGTGCGCACGCGCAACAACGTGTCGCGCGCGCTTGCGAGCTGGACTTGCTCGGTCCGGTCCTCGAAGATCAGCAACAGCCCACCGTCGGGGAGCGGGTGCGCGACGACGCGCAAGTGCGTGCCGCCGGGCAATGTCCAGCTTTCCTCGATCGCTCCCGTCGCGACGAACCAGTCGCGCCGCTCCGCCTTCCAGCCCGGGAAGTCGCGCACCTCAGGCAAGCGCCCCGCCTCGCGCATGCGTTCGAGGACGCGGTCGAATTCGGGCCGGTCGGCGAGCCATTCGCCGCGCATCGCGAACAGCCGCTGGAACGGCTGGTTGCAAAAAGTAAGACTGCGATCGGCGGCGAACTGCGCGACGCCGGCGGACAGCCGATCGAGCATCGCGCGTTGCGCTTCGGCGAAGCGTTTGATGCCGCCGCGCGCTTGCTCCAGTTCGTCGACATCGATCGCGAACCCGGCGACGCCGCCCGGGGGGTTCGGCAGCGGCACGTCGTGGACGCGCAACGTCCGCCGCGCACCGTTGATCGTCGCCGGCAAGGTGGTGATCGTCGGCCGGTCGCTGTCGCGCGCCTTGACCGCGCTCGCGAGCGGCCCACCCGCACCCGAGCCTTCGACCAATTCGACCCCGCGCGACACGACATCGTGGGCGTCGGTGCCCTCGACCGCGCGGACATAGGCCGAATTGACCATCGCGAGCCGCAAGTCGGCGCCGCGATACCACATCGGCATCGGCGCCGCCTCGATCAGCCCTTGCAGCGCAGCGAACGCCGCCGCCAACTCGTCGGCTTGCCTGCGCAACGTGCCGATCTCCGCCTCGACATCGGTCGCGTCGAAGAACCAGACGACCACGCCGCCCGGTGCCCCGACCTCGCGCGGCGCGCGCTGGCCACGCGCGGTGAGCGTCCGCGCCGATCCCTGCGGGCGAATCGCCAGGGTAAACGGCTCGCCTGCTTTCTGCGCGGCGGTGACTGCATCGGAAAAGGTTGCCGCATCCTCAGTGGTGAGACCGGCGCCCGGCGCCGTCAGATCTGCGAGGAACCGGGGCGGCGGCGCGAGGCCCAGCCAATCCGCCAGCCGATCGGGCAATTCGAGCCGCCCGTCGGCGCGCACCGTCAGCGCCAGCGCGGGGCCCGAAGCAAGCAGCGCCGACAGCCGGTCGTTCCCAGCCGCCGTCGCTCCGGCTGCCGCCTTCGCGCGCAACCCGATATAGAGCACCCAGCACGCGGCGACGATCGCCAGCGCGAGCGCTGCTCCTACCAATCCTAAAGCGCCACTGGACAGCGCCACCCTCCTTGCCGAACGATCGTCGGGCTAGCGGTAGCACACCTTTTTAACCGCGCTCACCACCTTGTCGGCGGAAATCAGCGCAAGCTTCTCGAGGTTCGCGGCATACGGCAATGGTACATCCTCGTCGGTCACGCGCAGGAGGGGGGCGTCGAGGTCGTCGAACCCTTCCTCCATCACGAACGCCGCGACTTCAGCCGCGATCGAGCAGGTCGGCCAGCCTTCCTCCGCCACGACGATACGGTTGGTCTTGGCGAGACTCTTGAGCACGGTCGCCCTGTCGAGCGGGCGCAGCGTGCGCAGGTCGATCACCTCGGCGTCGATCCCTTCTTGGGCAAGCTTGTCCGCCGCCTCGAGGCTGACCCCGACGCCGATCGAATAGCTGACGATCGTCACGTCCTTGCCCTCGCGCATCACCCGCGCCTTGCCGATCGGCAGCACCCAATCGTCGACGGCCGGCACCTCGAACGTGCGGCCATAGAGCAGTTCGTTTTCGAGGAAGACGACGGGATCCTCGGTGCGAATCGCTGCCTTGAGCAGCCCCTTTGCATCGGCCGCATCGTATGGTGCGATCACGATCAGGCCAGGGACGCTGGCGTACCAGGGCCCGTAATTCTGGCTATGCTGCGCGCCGACGCGGCTCGCCGCGCCATTGGGACCGCGGAACACGATCGGGCAGCGCATCTGACCGCCCGACATGTAATTGGTCTTGGCCGCCGAATTGATGATGTGGTCGATCGCCTGCATCGCGAAATTGAACGTCATGAACTCGACGATCGGGCGCAGGCCGCCCATCGCCGCGCCCGTGCCGACGCCGGCAAAGCCATATTCGGTGATCGGCGTGTCGATCACGCGCTTGTCGCCGAATTCGTCGAGCAGACCCTGCGTGACTTTGTACGCCCCCTGATATTGGGCCACTTCCTCACCCATCACGAAGACGCGTGGGTCGCGGCGCATTTCCTCGGCCATCGCGTCACGCAGCGCCTCGCGCAGCGTGATCTTGACCATCTCCGTCCCCTCGGGAACCGCCGGATCGGCGACCTCGGCGTCGTGCTTGGCAGCCTCGAACATCTGCCGCGCGCCGGTTTCGACCAGATGCGGCTCGGGCGCCTCCGATTCAGAGGCCTTCTGCTCGGTGGCCGGTTTCTCGGCCGGGGCCGGCGCGGGCGCGGAGGCATCTTCACCTTCCGCCGCCAACGTCGCGATGACCGTGCCGACTTTCACGTTGTCGGACCCTTCCGCGACTAGAATCTGCGCGATCGTGCCTTCATCGACCGCCTCGAATTCCATCGTCGCCTTATCGGTCTCGATCTCGGCCATGATGTCGCCCGACTTGACTGTGTCGCCTTCCTTGACCAGCCACTTGGCGAGCGTGCCTTCCTCCATCGTGGGCGACAGCGCCGGCATCTTGATCTCGATCGGCATCAATACGACTCCACCAGCACGTCGGTATAAAGCTCGCCCGGTTCGGGCTCCGGCGTCTGCTCGGCGAAGTCCGCCGCTTCGTTGACCTGCTTACGGATCGCCTGCTCGGCGGCCTTCAACTCGTCCTCCTTGACCCCCATCTTTTCGAGCAACTGCTTGGCGTGCTCGATCGGATCGGACTTGTCGCGCACCGCCTGCACCTCGTCGCGGCTGCGATATTTGGCGGGGTCGGACATCGAGTGGCCGCGATATCGATAGGTCTTCATCTCGAGGATCAGCGGCCCCTTGCCGGCGCGGACCCAGGCGAGCGCTTCCTCGGCAGCACCGCGGCACGCGAGCACGTCCATACCATCGACCTGGATGCCGGGAATACGAAAGCTCTCGCCGCGGCGATAGAGCTGGTCCTCGGCCGACGCGCGATTGACCGACGTGCCCATCGCGTATTGGTTATTCTCGATCACGTAGATGATCGGCAGCTTCCACAGCTCGGCCATATTGAACGATTCGTAGACCTGGCCCTGGTTGGCCGCGCCGTCGCCGAAATAAGCGAGGCAGACGCCGCCGTCTTCGCTGTACTTGTGGCTGAACGCGAGGCCGGTGCCGAGCGACACCTGCGCGCCGACGATGCCGTGGCCGCCATAGAATTTATGCTCGACGCTGAACATGTGCATCGAGCCGCCCTTGCCCTTCGAAATCCCCGCCTGACGCCCGGTCAGCTCGGCCATCACGTCCTTGGGTGGGATGCCGCACAACAGCATGTGCCCGTGGTCGCGATAGCCGGTGATCACGCTGTCCTTTTCGGCCAACGCCGATTGCAGCCCGACCGCGACCGCTTCCTGCCCGATATAGAGATGGCAGAACCCGCCGATCAGCCCGAGCCCGTAGAGCTGACCCGCTTTCTCCTCGAAGCGGCGGATCAATAGCATCTGCTTGTAGAATTCGAGCAGCTCGTCCTTCGACGCCTTGTACGGCTGCGGCTCGTCGGGGCGCGGACGATTGGGAGTCGCGGGCGGCGCGGACTGTTTGGCAGGGGCCTTGGCCAAGGGTAAGCCTCGTTTCCGTAAGTAAGAAAGCGCGGCCTATAGGCCGGGTTCGACGGGGGTTTCAATCGTGCGGTGCGGCATGGACCAGCGCGATAACGGCCCAGCGAAGCTGCGGTTGCGGAAAAGCCTTTGGGCTGCTTAAGGGCAGGTCAGATGTTCCCCGCCGACCATCCGCTCCGCATCGCGAACTTCCGCGCTTACTGGCTGTCGCGCTTTGCCGGCACGATCGCGGTCAGCGCGCAGGGGATCATCATCGGCTGGCAGGTGTACGGTCTGGCGCGCGGGGAGATGGGCTACAGCATCGAACGCGCGGCGGCTCTGCTCGGGCTGATCGGGTTGGTGCAGTTCGTGCCGTTGTTCCTGCTCACGCCGCTGGTCGGGCTCGCCGCCGATACGTTCGACCGGCGCTGGATCGTGCGCGGCACCACCGCACTGCTTGGGGTCAATGCGGTGATGCTAGGCGCGCTGACCTGGGGCAACCATCTGTCGCTGCCGTTCCTGTTCCTCGCCGCCGGGTTCGTCGGCGTGGCGCGGGCATTCTCCGGCCCGGCTTATTCGGCGCTCGCACCAAACCTTGTGCCGCGCGAAGTCCTGCCGACCGCGATCGCGATCTCGACGCTGGCGTGGCAGACCGGGACGATCGCGGGGCCGAGCGTCGGCGGCGTGCTCTACGCGATCCACCCCGATGTCGCCTATGCCAGCATCGCCACCCTGTTCGTCGTCGCGCTCGCGCTGATGTTCCTGATCGGCCCGGTGCCGCAGCCGCCCGCGCAAAGCGACCGCCACCCGCTGCAACGGATCCTCGACGGTTTCCGCTACGTGCGCCGCAACCGGCTGGTGCTCGCCGCCATTACCCTCGATCTGTTCGTCGTATTGCTCGCCGGCGCGACCGCGTTGCTGCCGATCTATGCGCGCGACATTCTCCATGTCGGGGCGAGCGGGCTGGGGCTTCTCGCGGCGGGCATGGGGATCGGCGCGGCGCTGGCGTCGCTGTTATTCTCGTTCCGGCCGATGAAGCACAATGTGGGGATCAAGATGCTCGGGGCGGTGATCGTGTTCGCCGGCGCGATCCTGACCTTCGGCGTGTCGCGCTGGTTCCCGTTGAGCCTCGCCGCGTTGATCGTCGCCGGCGGCGCCGACATGGTGTCGGTCTATGTCCGATCGTCGCTGATCCAGCTCCACACGCCCGATGCGATGCGCGGCCGCGTGAGCGCAGTGTCGCAGCTCACGATATCCGCCTCGAACGAGCTCGGTGAGGCGGAGACGGGGCTGATGGCGTCGTTGCTCGGCCCGGTGGGCGCGGTGGTGTTCGGCGGGGTCGCGGCGATCGCGATCACCTTGCTCTGGTCGCGACTGTTTCCCGAGCTGAGACTTGCAAAGTCGTTCGACCCGCCCGAAATCCTCGAAACGCCCCCCGAACATGGAGTGACTCAGCCATGAAGGCCAACACCATCCTCGATACGATCGGCAACACCCCGCACATCCGCGTCCAGCGGCTGTTCCCCGGCGCCGAAGTCTGGATCAAGTCCGAGCGGGCAAACCCCGGCGGGTCGATCAAGGACCGCGCCGCGCTGTCGATGATCGAGGCGGCGGAGCGCGACGGCAAGCTCAAGCCCGGCGGGACGATCATCGAGCCGACCAGCGGCAATACCGGGATCGGACTGGCGATGGTCGCCGCGGTCAAGGGCTACAAGATCATCCTCGTGATGCCGGAGTCGATGTCGCTCGAGCGACGGCGGCTGATGCTCGCGTATGGCGCGACGTTCGACCTGACCCCGCGTGAAAAGGGCATGAAGGGCGCGATCGAGCGCGCGCTCGAGCTGGTCGAGCAGACGCCGGGGTCGTGGATGCCGCAGCAGTTCGAGAACCCCGCGAACATCGAAGTGCATCACCGCACGACCGCGCGCGAAATTCTCGAAGATTTTGCTGATTCTCCAATCGACGTGATCATCACCGGGGTCGGTACCGGCGGCCACATCACCGGGGTCGCCGAGGTGCTCAAGAAGGAGTGGCCGAACCTCAAGGTGTTCGCGGTCGAGCCGACCCTGTCGGCGGTGATTTCGGGCGGCCAGCCCGGTCCGCACCCGATCCAGGGGCTCGCTGCGGGGTTCATTCCGGCGAACTTGCACACCCAATTGCTCGATGGCACGATTCAGGTCGAGGCAGACGACGCCAAGGAGATGGCGCGCCGCGCTGCACGCGAGGAAGGCGTGTTGGTGGGGATCAGCTCAGGCGCGACGTTGGCTGCGATCAAGCATAAGCTGCCCGATCTGCCCCAAGGCGCGCGCGTCCTGGGGTTCAACTACGACACCGGCGAGCGCTATCTGTCGGTGCCGGACTTCCTGCCCGAGAGCTGACCGGAACGCGGCACGCGGTCGCGGGTTTTGGCAAGCGGCGCGCATTGCGCTAAGGGCTTGCGCCCGCTCGCGCCCGCATACCCCTCGACAGGCCAGGAATTGATCGACCGCCAGCCCCCTTCGTTCGCGCTACGTATCGTGCTGATCGCGCTCGGCGTCGCGTTGGTCGCAGTGCCGGCGCTGATCGTGTTCCTCGCGCCAGCGCCCCGGCCGCACGTGCCTGTCGTGGTCGCGCACCGAATCGTGCCCAAGACCGAGCTGCCCCCGGTCGAGCCGGTCAAGTTCCAGGCCGTCGCGCCCGCCGATGCCAAGGCGTTCAACGACACGATCCCGTTCTCGACTGCGCCCAATCCCGCGGCGCGGCCCTTTCTCTTTTCCGGCGACAGCGCCGCCCGCGCGCGAGCAGTCGACTGCCTCGCGGTCGGCGTGCTCTACGAAGCGGGCGACGATACCGAGGGCGAACGGGCGGTGGCACAGGTGGTGCTCAATCGAGTTCGCCACCCCGCTTTCCCCAAATCGGTGTGCGGCGTGATCTTTCAGGGCTCGGAGCGCTCGACCGGATGCCAGTTCAGCTTTGCGTGCGACGGCGCGATGAACCGCTGGCACCCGACGCCCACCGCGTGGAACCGCGCCCGTGACGTGGCACGCGCCGCTCTGAACGGCTCGGTCTATACGCCGGTCGGCTATTCGACGCATTACCACACCGACTGGGTGGTGCCGTATTGGAGCGCGAGCCTCGACAAGGTCGCCGCGGTCAAGACTCACCTGTTCTTCCGCTGGACCGGCTGGTGGGGCACCCCCGCCGCGTTCGTGCGCACCGTGTCGGGATTCGAGCCCGGCATCCCCGCACTCGCTGGCTTCTCCGCCGCGCATAGCGATGCGGCATTCGATACCGCGGTGATCAAGCCCGCCGAGGTCGACAGCGCGACGCTCGGCGGCGGCGCGCAACCGCTGTCGATCGATCCCAATAGCTTCCTCGTCACGCTCGACGCGCGATCGAGCCCCGATTCGTTCATCCAGGTCGCAACCAAGACCTGCGGCACGCGCGAATATTGCAAGCTGATGGCGTGGACTGACAAGGCGCGCACGCCATCGGGCCTGCCGCTCGGCCAGGCGCAGATCGCGACGATGGCGTTCAGCTATCTGCGCGACAAGGCGCGCGGGTATGAGAAGGCGCTGTGGAATTGCGCGCAGTATAAGCGCGCGTCGAAGGGCGAATGCATGAAGCTGCAGGTGCTCGGCGTGCCGACGGCAGCATTGCCTTCGTCCGTGTCGAAGGCCGCGACGAGCGCGTCGCCCGGCGCGCCACAGTCCAACGTCAGCTTCACGCTCAAGCCGGTCGCACCCGACGGCTTGAGCGGCGTACGGCGCAAGGAGGTGCCGACGCCGGCTGCAACACCGAAGCCGGAACGCCCCTAAAACTCCCCTCCCTTGAAGGGAGGGGAATTCAGGCAGCGAACATCTCCGGGGGGATCGCCATCAACGCGTCCGCGCCACCCTCGATCTTGCGCCGCAACGCCCCGGCATCGGGCATGATCCGCTCCGCGAAATAGCGCGCCGTCGTTAGCTTGGCATCGAGGAAAGCAGCATCGCCCTCCCCGGCCGCTTTGAGCTTCGCCGCCGCGATCGCCATCCGCAGCCACATCAGCCCGACCGCGACGATCCCCATCAAATGCATGTAGCTATACGCGCCCGCCGCGACGTTGTTCGGGTTGGTCATGCCGTTGGCCATGAACCACATCGTCGCGGCCTGTAATTCGCCATTGGCCTTCTCCAGCCGCGCCGCGAAATCTGCGGTCGCTGGGTCGGCCTTGCCCGCCGCGACATCCTCCGCCACGACCTTGAACAGCAATTGCACCGCGCGGCCGCCATTCTGCGCGAGCTTGCGCCCGACCAGGTCCATCGCCTGAATGCCGTTGGTGCCTTCGTAGATCATCGCGATCCGCGCATCGCGGACGTACTGCTCCATCCCCCATTCGCGGATATAGCCGTGCCCGCCATAGACTTGCTGCGCGGCGGTGGCGATCTCGTAGCCCTTGTCGGTGCCGTAACCCTTGATCACCGGGGTCAGCAGCCCGACCAGGTCGGCGGCGTGCTGCCGCTCGTCCTCACTCGCCGCCGCATGTTCGAGATCGACCTGGAGCGCCCCCCACAGGCACAGAGCACGCAGCCCTTCGGTTAGCGCCTTGGCGTCCATCAACATCCGTCGCACGTCGGGGTGGACGAAAAGCGGATCGGCCTTTTCCTGCGGGTCGGCCGCGCCGGTCAGCGCTCGGCCCTGACGGCGATCATGCGCGTATTGGACGGCGTTCTGGTAGGCGGTCTCCGCCACCCCGAGTCCCTGCAGCCCGACACCGAGCCGCGCCGCGTTCATCATGATGAACATCGCGGCGAGCCCCTTCATCTCCTCGCCGACCAGCCATCCTTTCGCGCCGTCGTAATTCATCACGCACGTCGAATTGCCGTGGATTCCCATCTTGTGCTCGATCGAGCCGCACGACACCGCATTACGCTCACCCAGCGAGCTGTCGTCACCGACCAGGAACTTGGGCACCACGAACAGCGAAATGCCCTTCGAACTGTCGGGCGCGCCGGGCGTTTTCGCGAGCACCAAGTGGATGATGTTGCTCGTCAGGTCATGCTCGCCGGCCGAGATGAAGATCTTAGTGCCGGTGATCGAATAGGACCCATCCACATGCGGCTCGGCGCGGGTACGGATCAGCCCGAGGTCGGTGCCACATTGCGGCTCGGTCAGGTTCATCGTCCCTGACCACTCGCCCGAGATCATCTTGGGGACGTATTTCTCCTGCTGCTCGGGCGATCCCTTGGTCAGCAAAGCGGCGATCGCGCCGTGGGTCAGCCCCGGATACATCGCAAACGCCATGTTCGACGAGATCATATATTCCTGGAATGCGGTCGAGACGACGTGCGGCATCTCCTGCCCGCCGAACTGCGCCGGAGCGCTCAGCGTGCCCCAGCCCGATTCGACGAACTTCACGTAAGCTTCTCTGAACCCCTTGGGCGTCGTCACGCTGCCGTCGTCGTTGCGCGTGCAGCCCTCGAGGTCACCCGATTGGTTGAGCGGGAACAGCACCTCCGCGACGAACTTCCCGCCCTCGCCGAGCACCGCCTCGACCATGTCGGGGGTGGCGTTGGCGAACCCGGGGAGGTTCGCGTACCGGTCGAGCCCGAGCACATGATCGAGCACGAAGCGCGTGTCGCGCACCGGGGGCGTGTATTGCGGCATGGTCAGTCCTTCGTGTCGGCGCGCGCGCCTTCTTCGAGCAAGGCGGTGAATTCAGTCAGTTCGGCGATCGCCGCATCAATGTCGCGCTTCTGTGCATTCAACGTCGCGATGCGGTCGTGACAACGGTCGATCGTGCGCTGGCGCTGCGTACGCCGGCCGTCGCCGACATCGTACAGGTCGATCAGTTCACGGATATCGGTCAGCGAAAAGCCGACTCGCTTGCCGCGCAGGATCCACGCCAGCCGCGCGCGGTCGCGGTGCGAATAGATGCGCTGTGTACCCCTCCGTTCGGGGGCGATTAGCCCTTCATCCTCGTAGAAACGCAGCGCGCGCGCGGTGACACCGAACTCGGCCGACAGGTCGGAAATCGAGAAATCGTCGCGCTCGGGCAGCGGCTCGATCGGCGCGTAGGACGGCACCCAGGTCATGGCCCGTTTCTACGCGTGCATTACGTTTACGTCAAAGGGAGCGCCGCTATTTGCCGCCCGCACATAGCATCCTGCCGCGCCCGTCGCGCAGCGCCGCGGCTTCGGATGGCGAATCGCTCAGCCGCTCGACGCTGAGCGCGGCGAGCGAGGCGCGTTTCGAGCACGCTTTTCGGCAAGCATCGGGCAGCGCGCCGGGAAGCGAGATGCGGTCGCCTTCGAACCTCGCGTCGAAGCTGCAACCGGGGGCGCTGGTCAGTTCGACGTGCAATGTCTCCCCCGCGCGAGTCGCCTCGCCGGTGCCGCTGCAGAAGAAGTCGTCGCCGTAATCGACGTAGATGCCCACTCGAAATGCGGTCGCGCTGGGGACGACGCAGATCTTGTCGCGGTCGCGCGCGTAGAGCCCGGTGGGGTCGGTGTTGGCGGGATCGGGGACGATCCCCGCGTCGATCGCGGCGGCTTCGAGGCTGGTCGGGGTGGGTGGCGCGTCGGGGGTGGAGGACTCCCCGGAGCAAGCGGTCAGAAGCACAAGTGCCAACACCCCTCCCACGCCTCCCCGGCGAAAGCCCGGGCCCAGGTGGGGAACGAGCATGGCGACGCGCATCGCTCTTTCGCTCAGCTCTCTCCAACTGGACCCCGGCTTTCGCCGGGGAGGTGTCTTGAGGCGAGAGGTCGCCTCTCTCACTCCACCCGCTCCAACCGATCACCCACCACTCGCCGGAAGAAGCACGTCGCCTCCCCCGTATGACACGCCGGTCCCGCCGCATCGACGATCAGCCACACCGCATCCTGGTCGCAATCGATCCGTATCTCGCGCACGCGCATCGTGTTGCCGGAGGTCGCGCCCTTGCGCCACAATTCCTGCCTGCTGCGCGACCAGAACACCGCTTCTCCGCTCTCGATCGTCGCGCGCAACGCGTCGGCATTCATGTGCGCGACCATCAAAACTTGCCCGGCGATATCGCCCACCACCGCGGTGATCAGCCCGTTCGCGTCCCATCTGGGGTCCAGGGTCAGTCCGGTATCGCGTGAATCGCTCATGGAGCGGTCATATTCCGCGCCGGACTCCGTGACAAATGGGCGACAAACGCATGCGGCGTCACTATATGGCTCTCGCGCCACCGCACCGGATCCCAATGCTCACGACCAACCCGTTCGAGGACGACAAGCTCCGCGAGGAATGCGGCGTATTCGGCGTGTCCGGCGCCGACGGAGCCGCCGCGCTGGTCGCGCTCGGCCTGCACGCGCTTCAGCATCGCGGACAGGAAGCCGCCGGGATCACGTCGTGGGACGGCACACACTTTTATAGCCACCGTGCGATGGGACACGTCGCGGGCAATTTCGACCGCGACGAGATCATGGGCGCGCTGCGCGGTAACGTCGCGTGCGGGCATGTGCGCTATTCGACCACGGGCGAGACCGCGCTGCGGAACGTCCAGCCGCTCTATGCGGAGCTTGCCACCGGCGGGTTTGCAGTCGCGCATAACGGCAACATTTCCAACGCGATGTTCCTGCGCGACGACCTTGTCGCGCGCGGCGCGATCTTCCAGTCGACCAGCGACACCGAGGTGATCCTGCACCTCGTCGCGACCAGCTCGTACCGCGATCCGCTCGACAAGTTCATCGACGCGCTGCGCCGAGTCGAGGGCGCCTGGTCGCTGGTCGTGCTGACGCCGCAGGGGATGATCGCGTGCCGCGATCCGCTAGGCATCCGGCCGCTGATCATGGGGCGGCTCGACGACGCCTATATCTTCGCGTCGGAAACCGTCGCGCTCGACGTCGTCGGCGCGGAATACGTCCGCTCGATCGACCCGGGCGAACTGGTGATCGTCGAGAACGGCCAGCTCCGCTCGCTACGCCCGTTTGCCCAGGCCAATCCGCGCCCATGCATCTTCGAATGGGTCTATTTCTCGCGCCCCGATTCGATCGCGGATGATCAGTCCGTTTATTCGGTCAGGAAAGCGATCGGCGCCGAACTCGCGCGGGAAGCGCCCGTCGAGGCCGACATCGTCATTCCCGTCCCCGACTCGGGCGTTCCCGCCGCAATCGGTTACGCCCAGCAATCGGGAATCCCGTTCGAACTCGGCATCATCCGCTCGCACTATGTCGGGCGCACCTTCATCCAGCCGGGCGACCAGATCCGGCGTCTTGGCGTCAAATTGAAGCACAACGCCAACCGCGCGCTGATCGCTGGCAAGTCGATCATTCTGGTCGACGATTCGATCGTGCGCGGCACCACCAGCCTCAAGATCGTCGAGATGATGCGAGAGGCCGGCGCACGCGCGGTGCACATGCGGATCGCCAGCCCCCCGACCAACAATCCGTGCTTCTACGGCGTCGACACGCCCGAGCGCGAAAAGCTGCTCGCGTCGCGCTTCTCGGTCGAGGGAATGGCCGATTTCATCCACGCCGACAGCCTGGCGTTCGTGTCGATCGACGGGCTCTACAAGGCACTGGGCGAGGCGAAGCGCGACGATCTCACGCCGCGCTATTGCGACGCCTGTTTCACCGGCGACTATCCGACTCGCCTGACCGATCACGACGCGATCGACGAACTCGCTCTCCACGAAGCCGCGGAATAAATATGACACTTGAAGGACAACTCGCGCTGGTGACCGGCGCGAGCCGGGGGATCGGCGCCGCCACCGCCAAGGCGCTTGCCGCGGAAGGCGCGCACGTCATCCTGACCGCGCGCTCGGCGGGGGCGCTGGAGGCGGTCGAGGAGGAAATCCACGCGGCCGGCGGCAGCGCAACGATCGCCCCGCTCGATCTGACCGAGACCGACAGCATAGCGCGGCTCGCGACCGCGGTGGCCGAGCGCTGGGGAGCGCTCGACATATTGGTGCTCAACGCGGCGACGCTCGGGTCGCTATCGGCGGTGCCGGCGATCGATCCGGCCGAGTTCGCACGCGTGATGACGCTCAACGTCTCGGCGCAAGCCGCGCTGATCGCCGCATTCGACGGGCCTTTGCGCAAATCAAAGCACGGCCGCGTGATCGCGCTAACGTCGAGCGTCGGGCGCAAGCCACGTGCCTATTGGGGCGCGTACGGTGCGTCGAAGGCGGCGATGGAGACCTTGGTGCTCGCCTATGGCGAGGAAGTCGAAGCGGTGACCAATATCCGAGTCGCGGTGCTCGATCCCGGTGCCACCCGCACCAAGATGCGCGAGCGCGCCTATCCCGGCGAGGACCCGGCGAGCGTCAAGCCGCCCGAAGCGGTAGCGGGCCGCATCGTCGCGTTGCTGACCGAAGATTTCGCATCCGGCTATATCGAACGAGTCGGCTAAATTCCTGCTTTCAATGTAGGATTTCGCGTGTCACCGTGTTGGCTCGCTGTTGCTCGTTGTCGTCGTATCCGCGATCATTCTCACCGCATGTTTCATGCGCGATAGTGTGACCTTGGTGTGACCTTAGCGCGGATCAGTCCTTCACCAGCGTCACTTGCGCGACATCGATCGCGCCGCCGCGGAACCCGCCTTCGCAATACATCAGATAATAGCGCCACAAGCCGATGAAATGCTTGTCGAATCGTTCCGGCAGCCGCCCCGCCGCAACCACCGCATCGAACGCTTCGCGCCAGCGCTTGAGCGTCTCGGCATAATCGAGCCCGAAGCCGTGCCGGTCACGCCACGCCAGCCCGACCTTCTCGGCGATCGCGCGGAACCGGCTTTCGGAGAGCAGCATCCCGCCGGGGAAGACATAGCGCTGGATGAAGTCGACGTTGCGTGCATAGCCGTCGTAGATCGCATCGTCGATCGAGATGAACTGGATCGCCGCGCGGCCCCCGCTCTTGAGCGCGCGCGCGATCGCGGCGAGGTAATCGGGCCAATATTCCGCGCCGACCGCCTCGACCATTTCGATGCTCGCGACGCCGTCATAGGTGCCGGTCACGTCGCGATAGTCGACCAGCTCGATCTCGGTGCTGGCGGTGTTGAGGCCCGCCAGCCGCGCCTCGGCATAAGCCTTCTGCTCGGCCGACAAGGTGATGCCATGGACATCGACTCGCGCTCGCGCCGCCGTCTCGGCGAACGAGCCCCAGCCGCAGCCGATCTCGAGCACCCGGTCGCCGGGCTTGGCGCCGGTGCGGCCAAGGATTGCGGCAAGCTTGGCGTGCTGCGCTTGCTCGAGCGACTGGTCCGGCGCGGCGAACCTGGCGCTCGAATAGGTCATGCTGGGATCGAGCCACAGCGCATAAAACTCGTTGCCGAGATCGTAGTGCTCGTGAATGTTGCGCCGTGCACCGGCACGGTCGTTACGGTGCGCCCGGTGCCACGCGCGGCGCAACCAGCGCCACATGCCATGCGCGCGGCCGGTTTCGGCAAGCGCATGCCGGTTGAGCGTGAACAGCTCGAACAAGGCGACCGGATCGGGGCTTTCCCACTCGCCCGCCGCCCAGGCTTCGTACCACCCCACGGAGCCACCCGCCACGAGCCGCCACAGCGCGCGCCAACTATGCAGGATGACGATCGCCTCGGGGCCCGCGCTGCGCCCGCCGAGCCGCGCCGGGACATCGCCAGGGAGCGAGACGGTGATCGCGCCGCGTTCGAGCCCGCGGTCGATGCGCCCGAGCACCCGCCGGCCGATCCAAGCCAGCGGTCCGCCAAGGCTGCGCTGCCCCCGAGTCTTTGCCGGCGCATCCATGCCGCGATCCATGCACCAGCGCTCTGTCACCGCCAAGCAATTTGGTTAGCGTCGTCGCAAGCTTTCAGATCACGTGCGGCTGTTTCTCGACCATCCAGGTCTGGCCCTGGCTCAGCAACTTTTGCAGATCGGGCTTCTTGCCGTGGGCGGCCGCCTTGTTCTGCGCGATCACCGCGCTGTCGAAGGTCGGCGCGGGATCGTCGTACAACACGCCGAGCGCCATCGGGAACGCGCCGAACGGCATCTCGACCAGCATGTGCGCGAGGCCGCGATTGGTCTGGTCGTGGACCGCGACCCCCGCGCCCTGCCAGTCGCCATCGGTCACATCGACGACCTTGAGCATTAGCCGATTGATATCCATCGCCAGTCCCTTGGTTCCGCCCGCGAACAGCAAAGGCTCGCCGTGCGTGACCCACATCTGATTGCCGGCATTGGCCTTTTCGGTGAAGGCGGCGAACACGTCGTCGTTATAGACGATGCAGTTCTGGAAGATCTCGATGAACGCTGCGCCCTGATGGGCATAGGCTGCCTTGAGCACCATCGGCAGGTTCTTGTGGACGTCGATCCCGCGCGCGACGAACCGCGCGCCCGATCCGAGCGCGAACGCGCATGGCGCCGCCGGGCGATCGACCGATCCGAACGGAGTCGACGGGCTGCGCGTCCCGACGCGGCTGGTCGGCGAATATTGCCCCTTGGTCAGGCCGTAAATCTCGTTGTTGAACAGCAAAACCTGGCAATTCAGGTTCCGCCGCAACAGGTGCATCGTGTGGTTGCCGCCGATCGACAGCGCGTCGCCGTCGCCGGTGATGATCCACACGTCGAGCTCCGGATTGGCGAGCTTGACCCCGGTCGCCACCGCCGGCGCGCGGCCGTGGATGGTGTGGAAGCCATAGGTTTCCATGTAATAGGGGAAGCGCGACGAGCAGCCGATGCCGCTGACGAACACGGTGTTCTCGGGCCGCGCGCCGATTTCCGGCATCGTGCGCTGCACCGCTTTCAGGATCGCATAGTCGCCGCAACCGGGGCACCAGCGCACCTCCTGGTCGGTCTCCCAATCCTTGGGCAGCGACTTTTGCGGTGGGGTCATGTCGTTCATTTCAAACCTTTCCGACGAACCGAGCGTCGACTTCGAATATGCAGTGCTCAGGATTGCGGCGAGTGGTGCTCGCGCAGGCTGCCGTCGTCGTGCCCCGATACCGGCTCGGGCAATTGCGTGTGGTCGGCCGGCACCTCGCCGCCCGATCCGCCGTGCAATATCGCGTCGATCGCCGCCTCGATCTCGGCGATGCGGAACGGCTGGCCGCTGACCTTGTTGAGCGGTCGCGCATCGACCAGGAACTGGTCGCGCAGCACGGTCTTGAGCTGACCGGTGTTCATTTCGGGCACCAGTATTTTGTCGTAGCTCTTCAACAACGTGCCCAGATTGGCCGGCATCGGCCAGATGTGGCGGATGTGGATATGCGCCACATCCTGGCCCTTGCGACGCGCCCGGCGCACCGCTTGATGGATCGGGCCGAAGGTTGAGCCCCAGCCGACCACCACAAGCTGCCCGCTCTCCTCGCCGATTTCGACCTGCTGGTCAGGTACCTCAACCCCGGCAACCTTGGCCTGGCGGATGTCGGTCATCGCCTGATGGTTGGCGGGCGAATAGTCGATGTTGCCGGTGCCTTGCGCCTTCTCGATTCCGCCGATCCGATGGAGTAGTCCCGGCGTGCCAGGCTTGACCCAGGGCCGCGCCAGCTTGGCGTCGCGCGAGTAAGGCTGGAACCCCCCGGCGGGCGCTTCATCGAGATACTGGACCGGAAACGGCGCGTAGTCGCTAACCGCGGGCACCTTCCACGGCTCGGCGGCATTGGCGATGTAGCCGTCGGTCAGCACCATCACCGGCGTCATGTATTGCGTGGCGATGCGAACCGCTTCGATCGCCACCTCGAACGCGTCGGACGGGCTGCGCGCGGCGATCACCGGCATCGGCGCGTCGCCGTTGCGGCCGTAGACCGCCTGATAGAGATCCGACTGCTCGGTCTTGGTCGGCAGCCCGGTTGATGGCCCGCCGCGCTGAGAATTGATGATGACCAGCGGCAGCTCGGTCATGATCGCGAGCCCCATCGCCTCGCCCTTGAGCGCGATGCCCGGCCCCGAGGATGAGGTCACCCCGAGCTGTCCGGCATAGGACGCGCCGATCGCGCTGGCGATCGCGGCGATCTCGTCTTCTGCCTGGAAGGTCGTGATGCCGAACTCTTTCAAGCGGCTCAAATGATGCAGGATCGCCGACGCGGGCGTGATCGGATAGCCGCCGAAGAACATCGGGATGTTCGCCAGCTGCGCGCCCGCGACCAGTCCCATCGAAATCGCGTCGGCGCCCGTCACGGTGCGGTAGAGGCCAGGCTCTGCGGGCGCGGCCGCGACATGATGCTGCTTGAGCGGTCCGGCAATCTCCGCGGTCTCGCCATAGGCATGGCCGGCGTTGATCGCGGCGATGTTGGCCTCCGCCAGCGTCGGTGCCTTGGCGAACTTCGCCTTGAGCCAATCGATCAGCGTGTGGCGGTCGCGGTCGAACATCCACAGCGCGAGCCCCAGCGTCCACATGTTCTTGCAGCGCAGCGCTTCCTTGTTGCCGAGCCCGAACGGCTTCACCGCGTCGAGCGTCAGTTGCGAGATGTTGAACGCCAGCACTTGCCATTTGGCCAGGCTGCCATCCTCGAGCGGGTTGGCGTCGTACTTCGCCTTGGCGAGGTTGCGTTCGGTGAACTCGCCGCTGTCGGCGATGATCAGCCCGCCCAGCTTGAGCGCGTCGACGTTGGTCTTGAGCGCCGCTGGGTTCATCGCCACCAGAACGTCGAGCGCGTCGCCAGCGGTCTCGATCGAGGTCGATCCGAAATTGATCTGGAAGGCCGAAACGCCGAACAGCGTGCCGAGCGGCGCGCGGATCTCCGCCGGGAAGTCCGGGAAGGTCGACAGATCGTTGCCCGCCAGCGCGGTGGACAGCGTAAACTGCCCCCCGGTCAGCTGCATGCCATCGCCGGAATCGCCGGCAAAGCGGACGACGATCGATTCTGCGTTGGGGTGGGCCGACGCCTCTTGCGGCGTCACTTCGTGGGCGGCTGTCGCCATATCGGCACTGTTCCTGCGGTCTTGATTGGGCTTCTCTATGCGCCGGGAGCCCCTGCGCACCAACCTAGATCGGTTACGCCTGTGTGAAAACCGTTCTTTGCCATCGCTCCTCGAAAGCCTGTCCCAGCGTCAGGATAGCCGCGACGTGGCGGCGCGCGATGGCGAGGACATCGTCGCCATAGCCGCCGCCGACGGTGCTCGCGAGCGGGATGCCGCGCTCGATCGCCAGCCGCGCAACCAATTGCTCGCGTCGCCGCAGCCCGTCGTCAGTCAGATCGAGCCGCCCCAGCCGGTCGCCACCGAACGGATCGACCTCACCCTGGTACAGGATCACATCGGGCTGCTCGGTATCGAGCATCGGTTCCAGCGTCGCTTCGAGTGTTTCGAGATATGCATCGTCTCCCACCCCGTCCGGCAACGGCACGTCGAGCGTCGACATGGCCTTGCGCACCGGAAAGTTCTTTTCGGCGTGGATCGAATAGGTCGCGATTCCCGGCAGCCCTGCCGTCAGCGCTGCGGTGCCGTCGCCCTGATGAACGTCGCAATCGACGACCAGCACGCGCCGCCCTTCGCTCGCCAGCCGGATCGCGGCGATGGCGAGGTCGTTGAACAGGCAATAGCCAGCCCCGGTGTCCGCAAGCGCGTGATGGCTCCCGCCCGCGCTGTTGGCGGCATAGCCGCGTTCGAGCGCCAGCTTGGCGGCGAGATACGTCCCGCCCGGCACGATCTGCGCGCGGTTCGCGACCACCGCGTTGACGGGGAAGCCTATCCGTCGCTCCTTCTCGCGCGGCACGCGCGCTTCGATGACCTCCGCGACATAGGCTGGATCGTGCGCTGCCTCGATCCAGCGCCGTGGCATCGCTTCCGGCTCGAACCATTCGACTCTATCGCCGGCTTCACGCAGCAAGTCGCGGATCGCGCCGTTCTTGTTCCACTGATAGCCCGATTTCGGCTGGTCCGGCGCGACATAGTCGGGGTGATGGACGACCGCGATCATCGGTTTTATTTAGGAACTCAAATCACGAGAGGATAGCTGAATGACCGAGCCCTTCGTCCGCCCCGATGTTCGCGGATTCCTCGATTTCCTGAACAACATACCCGGCCCGAAGATGCACCAGCTCGATGCGCCGGCGGCCCGCGCGCAATATCTTGCAATGAAAGACGTGGCCGATCCGCCGGTCGGCCAGCTCGGTACGCGACTCGATCTCGCGATCCCCGGCCCCGCCGGCGACATTCCCGCGACGTTGTTCGATCCGCGCGCCAACCGCGAGCCGGGGCCGGTCGTGGCCTTCTTCCACGGTGGCGGGTTCGTAATCGGCAATGTCGAGACTCACGCCAGCTTCTGCGCGGAAATGGCGCGGGCGCTCGATCTGCCGGTGATTTCGGTCGGCTATCGCCTCGCCCCCGAATCGCCATGGCCCGCCGCGCCCGACGATTGCGAAGCGGCTACGCGGTGGATCGCCGACAGCCCAAGCGAGTTCGGCCGCGCCGTTACCTCGCTGATCGTTGCCGGGGATAGCGCGGGCGGCAATCTGGCGGTGGTGACCGCGATGGCGTTGCGCGACTCACCCGCCAAGGTCCCGGTCATTGCGCAGCTGCCTTTCTATCCCGCGACGGACATGGCGCAGGAATATCCCTCGTACAGCGAGTTTGCCGATGGTTATCTGCTGACCCGCGACGGCATGGAATGGTTCGCCGCCGCTTATGCCGCGGAGCTTGAGCATGTCCGCACCTCGCCGTTGCGCGGCGATGTCGCCGGGTTGCCGCCAGCGGTGATCGTCACCGCCAGTCTCGACCCGATCCGTGACCAGGGCCGCGCCTATGCCGCCGCGCTCGCTAAGGCCGGCGTGCCGGTGGTGTTCCGGGAGGCGAAGGGACAGATCCACGGTTTCATCACCTTGCGCCAGGCGATCCCCTCGGCAGCGGGTGATGTCGCCGGGGCGCTCGCTGCGCTCAAGGATCTGATTGTCGAGGCCGAAGGCGATCGCGTGATGGCCCAAGCCGCCGAATGACCACCACGGAAGACCTGCCTTACCGCCCCTGCGCCGGAGTGATGCTGCTCAACCGCGACGGGCTCGCGTTCGTCGGGCAACGGCTCGATGCGACGATGGAAGCGTGGCAGATGCCGCAGGGCGGCATCGACGACGGCGAAGACGCGCGAACCGCGGCGATCCGCGAGCTGGGCGAGGAGATCGGCGTTCGCCCGGATCATCTCGAGCCGATCGCGGAGGCTCCCGGCGAATTCTTCTACGATCTGCCCGACGATCTGGTCGGCAAGGTGTGGAAGGGCAAATATCGCGGCCAGCGGCAGACGTGGTTCCTGTACCGCTTCACGGGCGAGGACACCGACATCAACCTCGCCACGGCGCATCCGGAATTCATGTCCTGGCGCTGGATGAGTCCGTACGAACTCCCCAAGCTGATCGTTCCGTTCAAGCGGCAGCTCTACGAGGACGTGCTCGCGGCGTTTCGGCCTCACCTCGACCCCGACGCGCGAACCGCCTAGACGGCGGGCATGACATCCTCTGCCGCGCTTATCGATCGGCTCGCCGCCGAGCCGATGCTCGAACACACCCGCGCCTGGGCGGCGATCAATAGCGGGACGCGCAATCTTGGCGGGCTGAAAACCATGGCAGGGACGCTGGCCGATGCCTTCTCCGTGCTGCCGGGCGAGGTGTCGCTGGTCGCGCCCGAACCCGCGAGCAGCGTCACCGCGGACGGCACCGTCGCGACGCTCGATCACGGTCAGCATCTGGTGGTGAAGGTCCGACCCGAAGCGCCGACGCGGATGCTGTTCACCGGGCACATGGACACCGTTTATCCCGCCGACCATCCGTTTCAGGATCAGCGCTTTCTCGACGATAATACGCTGAACGGTCCGGGCGTTGCCGACATGAAAGGCGGGCTAGCGCTGCTGCTGGCAGCGCTCAAGGCGGTAGAGGCGTCGCCGCTTGGGGCGCGGATCGGTTATGACGTGATGATCAATTCGGACGAGGAGACGGGTTCGTTCTCGTCCGCCGCGCTGATCGCCAATCTGGCGCGCGGCAAGGTCGCAGCGCTGACCTATGAGCCGGCGCTCGCCGACGGCACGCTGGCCGGCGCGCGCGGCGGCACCGGCAATTTCTCGATCGTCGTTCGCGGCAAGAGCGCTCATGCCGGGCGCAACCCCGACGACGGACGCAACGCCATCGTCGCGGCAAGCGACCTCGCGGTGCGGCTCTTCGCGGCCAAGCAGATTGGACTGGCGGTAAATCCCGCGCGCATCGAAGGCGGCGGTCCGAATAACGTCGTACCCGACCTTGCCATCCTGCGGATCAATTTCCGCCCCGCCTCGGCCGAAGCGATCGCCGCCGCGCAAGCCGCGATCGACGGCGCTATTTCCGCGGTCGCGCGCGACCGAGACGTGCAGATCGAGTTGCACGGTAGCTTCAACCGCCCGCCGAAACCGATCGACGATGGCGCCGCGAAGCTGTTCGCGCTCGTCAAGCAAACCGGCGGCGAGATCGGCCTCGACATCGCCTGGAAAGCGACCGGCGGCGTGTGCGACGGCAACAATATCGCCGCTGCCGGCGTACCGGTGGTCGACACGATGGGCGCGCGCGGCGGCGCGATCCATTCGACGGACGAATTCCTGCTGGTCGACAGCCTGGTCGAACGCGCCGCGCTGTCGGCGCTGACCGTCCTCAGGATCGCCAAAAAGGGGGGATTGTGAGCTTTCGTATCCGTGCCGCGACCGATGCCGACATCGATCATCTTTACGAGATGGCGAAGCTGACCGGCGGCGGCTTCACCAACCTACCCGCCGACCGCCGCGCGCTGAAAAAGCGCCTCGCGCAAAGCAGCGCGGCATTTGTGCGCCCGGACGACACGCTCGGCGACGACGTGTTCGTCCTGATGCTCGAAAATGTCGCGACCGGCGACGTGCGCGGGACGTGCCAGATGTTCAGCCGCGTCGGGCAGAACCATCCCTTCTATTCGTACCGCATCGGCACGCTGACTCAGCAGAGCGAAAAGCTCGCCCGAACATTCCGCGCGGAAATGCTGACCTTGAGCACCGACCTTGAGGGCGCGAGCGAAGTCGGCGGACTGTTCCTCCACCCGGGCGAGCGTGCCGGTGGGCTCGGCATGCTGATCGCGCGCAGCCGGTACCTGTTCATCGCGATGCACCGCGCGCGCTTCGCCGATCGCATCCTCGCCGAGTTGCGCGGGATCATCGACGAGGCGGGCGGGTCGCCGTTCTGGGACGGGCTCGCCGGGCGCTTCTTCGGGATGAACTTCCAGGATGCCGACCGCTTCAACGCCACCCACGGCCACCAATTCATCGCCGACCTGTTCCCCAAGCACCCGATCTACGTCGCAATGCTGACCGAGAGTGCCCGGAGCGTGATCGGCCTGCCCCACCCGTCGGGCCGCGCTGCGATGCGCATGCTCGAGAGCGAGGGGTTCGCGTTCGAGAATTACATCGACATTTTCGACGGCGGCCCAACCATGACCGCGCGCACCGACCGCGTGAAGAGCATCGCCGGCGCAACGGCGGCGAAAGTCGTGGCAGTTGACGATGACGGTGGTGAGCGCGTGCTCGCGGCGACCGGCGAACTCGCGCATTTCCGCTGCGCCTTCGCAAAGGTGCGCGACGCCGGCGGCGGCGTGGTCATCGATCGCCCCGCAGCGCTGGCGCTCGGCGTCGGCGAGGGCGACCAGGTCACGTATATCGGCCGCGCCTGATGCTGGTCGAGATCAACTTTGATGGCATCGTCGGCCCGAGCCATAATTATGCCGGCTTGAGCCTGGGAAACCTCGCCGCGACGAACAATGCCGGCATGACGTCACGCCCGCGCGATGCTGCGCTCGAAGGCATCGCAAAGATGCGCGCGAACCTGCGGCTTGGCCTAACGCAAGGTGTGCTTCCACCCCACGACCGCCCCGACGACCACTGGTTGGCGGCGCTCTCGACGCGATACGCCGAGGCGGCGCCGCACCTCAAGGCACAAGCGCTGTCGGCATCGCCGATGTGGGCGGCGAACGCGGCGACCGTCTCTCCCGCGCCCGATACCGCTGACGGCAAATGCCACTTGACCGTCGCCAATCTGGTGACGATGCCGCACCGCAGTCACGAATGGCCAGAGACGCTGGCGCAGCTTCGCCTTGCCTTCGCGAACCCGGGCTTCACGGTCCACGACCCCGTCCCGGCCCCCTTCGGGGATGAGGGCGCCGCGAACCATATGCGCCTATGCGAGCGCCACGGCGATCCCGGCATCGAAATCTTCGTTTTCGGGGAGAGCGGCGGCCCCTTCCCCGCTCGCCAGCGCCGGGAGGCATCCGAAGCCGTCGCCCGCGCCCATCGACTCGACCCGGACCGGACCGTTTTCGCGCAGCAATCAACCGCCGCGATCGCGGCCGGCGCGTTTCATAACGATGTGGTCGCGGTGGCAAACGAGCGCGTCCTGTTCGCGCACGAATTGGCGTTCGATAACAAGGATTCGCTGTATGCGGACATCGCCGCCAAGGCACCGTGGTCTGAAATCATCGAAGTGCCTGCCGCTAGAGTCAGCTTGGCCGACGCTATCCGATCCTATCTCTTCAACGCCCAGTTGGTGACTCTGCCGGACGGCAGCATGACGCTGATCGTCCCGGGCGAAGCGCGCGACAATGGTGCGGTTTGGGAATGGCTGCAGCAGATGATCGGCGGCAACGGCCCGATCCGACACATCGAAGTCGTCGATGTTCGCCAGTCGATGGCGAATGGCGGCGGCCCGGCCTGCCTTCGGCTGCGCGTCGTCGCCGACCCCGCGACCGTCGATCCACGCTTCCTGGTCGATGACGCGAAGCTCGACCGAATCGTTGCGGTGATCGAAGCGCACTGGCCTGAGGAAATCGCCATCGACCGGATAGGCGACCCGACGTTGATCGACCGCATCCGTTCTGCCCGCACCGCGTTGCTCAAAGCGCTAGATCTGTCGGATTTACTTACATTTAACCAAGTTCCTTAACGCGGAATTGCGCATTTCCGCGGTTGGCACGGTGCGTGCGTTAACGTGGACATGTGGACCAAGATCACCCGCCTGTTCGTCATCAAGACCAAGTTCGAGGCGTTCCTGATCATCTATGGCCTCGGCCTTGGCGCGGTCGAGCGCGGGGTGCACTACATCCAGCAATATCCCGGCTTCGGCGGTTGGCTGCTCTTCTCTGTTTGTCCGATCGCGGTGTTCATGGCCGGCGCGCGCATTCTCGACTCGGTTGAGCGCAGCAGAGCGGAGTGACGATCGCTCGCGGCGGCCACGAGCATGGAATTCGTTGTACGAATCGATCGCCTGCCCCTAGCTGCCGAGAGTGAACAAAGGGGCGAGGGTTCAGTGGCGTCAGCAGCGTTAACCGAAACGACCGGCGGCGACTTCGCGCGCTTGCGCCGGCGCATCGGGCGTCTGGTCACGAGCAATTACGACATATCCGACCGCTGTAACCTGCGTTGCGAAGGCTGCCTGTTCTTCGCGGGCGACGATTACAAACGCTACCGCCCCGAAACCGACCTAAATCGCTGGCGCGCCTTTTTCCGCTCCGAAGCCGAGCGCGGCGTCAATTTCGGCTATTTCGCCGGGGCCGAACCATCGCTGGAGCTCGAACGGCTGCGTGCGGCGCACGGCGTCATCCCAAATGGCGTGGTCTTTTCCAACGGCCTGGTCGCGATCCCCCGCGATGTGGATTATCGGATCCACATCTCGCTTTGGGGAGACGATGCGGCATCGGTCGAACTGCGCGGCGCGGGCAACCGTAAGGCGTTCGCCAATTATGCAGGCGACCCGCGCGCGGTGTTCGTCTTCACCATCAACGCGATGAACATCGACACGATCGTGCCGGCCACTCGCGCGGTAGCGGAGGCAGGGTCAACGATCACCTTCAGCCTGTTCAGTCCCACCATCAAATACGCCGATTCGGCCAAGGCGCTCGATGCGGCCGATCTGCGCTACTTTCGGCATCGCGACGATGCGCAGAGCCCCGTCCTGTCCGCAGCCGACATGCAGCGCGCGGGCGATCGAATCGAGGAAGCGCGCCAGCTTCACCCGGCAACCGTGCGCTACTCGCCGCTCTACCATAGCTGGATCACTCGGCCGGAAGGGTTGTACGACCTGGACGAGGCGGGCGTCGCCACCAATTGCGGCAACCGGCTGAGCGGCCGTCACCGCCATTACAACGTCGACCAGAGCGCGACGAGCGCCAAATGCTGCTCGCCGAACCTCGATTGCCGCGATTGCCGCGCCTATGCGATGGGCTATGCGAGCTACCTCAAGGAAAACGTCTCACCGCGCCTTCGCGAGGCGCAGTCGCCCGAATGGCTCGAGGTCTGGACGTTGTGGGCCGAATTGTTTCTCGGGGATTCGTCCGTGGCCGTTGCGGCCGCGCTTGACCGCGATCCGTGGCGCTGAAGGCTAAGCTCTACCGCGCCTACGATCTCGGCGTGGTCGCCGCGGCTGCGCTGGCCGCGCCGGTGCCGTACAGACATCGTTGGCGCGCGCTGCGCCTGATCGGGCGGCTGCTGATGCCGATTGCTCGCGGGATCGGCCGATACCGCGACGATTACGCCGCCGAGGGGCTGGTGACGGTCGAGGAATATGTGTTTGAGTTCGCGCTGATGCGCGCGACGCAGCTTGGGCTCGGGTTCGAACCGCGCCTGTCGCATGATGGGCTGGAGATGCTCGACGAGGCGCTTGCCAGCGGCAAGCCGGTGATGCTCGTCGGCGTCCATGCCATGCTGCTCTATCTCGCCGGGCGCTATCTGATGGAGCGCGGGTGCGACTTCATCGCGCCCCGCAGCACCTTCAACCCGCCGGTCATGGGCAAACCCGGCAGCTATTATTCCTACCTTCCGTTCGATCAATCGAACGCGATGCTGCGGCTTACCCGGATGATGCAGCCCGGCCGCCTCATCACCGCGCTGATCGACGGCGATCGCAACGGACGACGGACGATCGCGGTGCCGATCGGCGCGATCGACGTTCCGATCTCGTACCCGCTGCTCAAGCTTGGCGTCGATCGCGGCGCAGCGATCCTCTTCTTTCATCCGCGTCTGATCGGCGATCGCGTGGAGCTTCGCTGGCGCCGGGCCGATGAAGCAAACGGGCTGGACGGCGTGATTGCCTCGCTCGGCGAGTTCCTTCTCGATCAGACCGCCGCCCGGTCGATTACCACCAAGCCTCCGGGCGCGCGGTGAAGCCAGCCCGTTCCTCGATCGCGAGGCACGCATCGAGCACGCCTTGTTCGTCGAGCGCCTTGCCGATCACCTGAAGCCCGAGCGGCAGTCCGGCGCTGTCGAGCCCGCCCGGCACCGACATTGCGGGCAAGCCCGCGAGGCTCGACGGCACGGTGAAGACGTCGTTGAGGTACATCGCGATCGGATCGGCCAGCTTCTCGCCTAGCGCGAACGCCGCCGACGGGGCGGTCGGCGTGAGCAGCAAGTCGCACTGCTCCCAGGCCAGATCGAAATCGCGCGCGATCAACGCACGGACCTTCTGCGCTTGGGTATAATATGCGTCGTAGAACCCGGCCGACAGCACGTAGGTGCCGATCAGGATACGGCGCTTGACCTCGGGTCCGAACCCGGCCGCGCGAGTCGCAGCGTACATTTCCTGCAGGTTGGCGCCCTCGGGCAAGTCACGCAACCCGTAGCGCACGCCGTCATAGCGCGCGAGGTTGGAGGACGCCTCGGCGGGCGCGATGATGTAATAGGCCGGCAGAGCGTATTTGGTGTGCGGTAGCGACACCTCGACCACCTCCGCACCCGCATCCGTCACCCAGTCGACACCCTGCTGCCACAGCGCCTCGATCTCCTGCGGCATGTTGTCGACGCGATATTCCTTGGGGATGCCGATCCGCTTACCGCGCAGATTGGCGTTGAGCATCGATTCCCACTTTGGCACCGGCAGGTCGAGGCTCGTCGAATCCTTCGGATCGAACCCGCACATCGCCTCGAGCATGATCGTGCAGTCGCGCACGTCGCGCGCCATCGGCCCCGCCTGGTCGAGGCTGGACGCGAACGCCACTACGCCCCAGCGCGAGCAACGGCCATAAGTCGGCTTGATCCCGGCGATACCGGTGAATGCGGCCGGCTGGCGGATCGAGCCCCCGGTATCGGTGCCCGTTGCGGCGGGACAGATCCGCGCCGCCACTGCCGCCGAGCTGCCGCCCGATGAGCCACCCGGCGCGAGCGGCGCGTTGCTGCCGTCGTTGCGCTTCCACGGGCTGATCACGTTGCCGAAATAGCTCGTCTCGTTCGACGAGCCCATCGCGAATTGGTCCATGTTGAGCTTGCCCAACATGCCCGCGCCGGCATTCCAGAGGTTCTGGCTGACAGTGGATTCGTATTCGGGCGTGAAGCCTTCGAGGATGTGGCTGCCAGCGGTGCTCGCGACGCCTTTGGTGCAGAACAGGTCTTTCATCCCGATCGGCACGCCGGCGAGCGGCTTAAGTTGCTCGCCCGCGGCGCGCGCCGCATCGGCTTCCTTCGCCGCCGCGATCGCATGGTCGGGGGTCTCGACCAGAAAAGCGTTCAGCCCCTTCGCGCGGCTGACCGCGACGACGAAGGCGTCGGCAACATCACGCGCGGAAAACTCCCCGCCGCGAACCCCATCGCGAAGATCGCGGACGCCGAGATCGGTGATGTCGCTCACTATTCGATCACCTTGGGCACGGTGAAAAAGCCATGCTCGGCCTGCGGCGCGTTGGCGAGCACCGCGTCGCGCCTGCCGCCGCCGGTCAGCGGATCGGCGTCGACGACATCGTCGCGCAGCCGCAACTTGTTCGGAATGACCGCCGTCATCGGCGCAATGCCGCTAGTGTCGACCTCGCCCAATTGCTCGATCCAGCCCAGAATATTGTCGAGCTCAGGCGCGATCTTCGCGACCTCCTCCTCAGTGATCGCGATGCGGGCGAGGCTCGCGATCTTCTTCACGGTTGCGACGTCTACGGACATGGTGGCGCGGCTAGCAGCGACGCCCTCGCCCTTCAAGCGTCACGGCTGCTTGAACGGTTGCCCAACGGGTTTGTCGCCGACGAACAATTGCCGTTGAGTGACGTTGCGCACCTCTACCTTGCCAGTGTCGACGGCATCGCGTTCGCTCTTGAGTGATGCGCGTTCCTGATCGGGTATCATCTTCGGCTCGGTCGCCTCGTTCAGTTTGTTGCTGTTGGTCCACTCGGTGCCACGCAGCACGAACACGGCGGTGTCGATCGAGCATTTGTGCTTTGGGTCTATGCGGTCGGCGACCGGGAGCGACATACAGCCATCGCCGATCACCGCTGCGCTGCTGCCATCGGGCTGCATATAGACGCGGCAAAGCACGGTGCCCTTGCAAGGAACGCTGTCGTCCCAGTCGTATGAAGGGCTAGCACTGACTGCGGTAATCTTCACCTTGAGCGCCTCCGGCAAAGTAGCCCCTGCCGGCCTGATCTCGAAACTGCCCTTAAACCGCTGCGCTTCGGCTTCACTCGCCAGTTCCACGCTATAACGTCCGTCGGCCTTGAGCGTAATGTTCGCCTGGTTCCTGATCGCCGGGTTCGACGACCGTTGCAGATCGGCTAACGCGCGTCTGCCCGGATCGCCGAAATCGAATGCCAGCGCCGCCCAGTCGAACCTGTCGACGCCTACCTTGCCCGATTTGAGCCGCACGACCTGGTCGCGCGTCGAAATCGCGTTGAACCCGGCGACCGGCGTGGCCAGGAGGAGCGCAATCCCCATTGTCGCGAAGGCCAGGCGGATATTCTCGCGACGGATCAACGGACCCCAATCCTGCCGCTTGCGGACGACGGCGACCAGATAGACCAGGCCGTAGCCAACCGCGAAAACGACGCAGACTACACCCCACAGCCGATCTGGCGTCATCCCGTATTGATGCAGGCGTAACCCCATCGCGATCGCGGCGATGATCGCAAGCGGCAGGATGACAACGCCAAGCCCGAGCGCCGACCAGCGCAGTACCGGCCCCTTCGCCTCGTCGTCATCGCCATGCCCGATCACGGCGTTCGCCAGGACCAGCGCGCCGGTAACGCACGCCATCAGCGTCGGCGTGGTCGATTTGGTCGCCCCCCATAGCGAACCGAGCCCGGTAAATGGCAGCGAGAGGACGAACAGCAACAATGCGGTGGCGAGAACCGGCGCCAGCACGCTCAACACGGCGTTCACAACCCGCTGGAGCAGCCCGACCACGCGATCGCGATCCCGTAATAGGCCTAGCGCCGTGCCGAACGCCGCGCCGATCAGCAATGCGTTCGACCAATTATGGCGCAGCAGATCCTTGAGCAGCCCGATCCCGATAAGCGCGAACAGCTCGCCCAAAAGATGCGCCAGCAACAACGCAATGCCGACGAACAGCCAACACGCGCCCCACAACACGACATTGGTCCAGGCGTGACCGTGAGTTTGAGGATATGGGAACGACCACCGGCCTTCATCTCGCGCGACCTGAAACAGCGGAACGGCGATCGCGATCGCAAGGAGCAGGCTCGCGCCGCTCCAACTCCACCAGCCGCCCGGTTGCCCGTTCCACCAGATTATCAGACTCGAGACCAGACCCAGTCCGACCGCAAAGAAGAGCGTCCAGACTCGACGGACTCTGCTCAATCCGAAACCGAATGCCAGCGCACCGACGGCGATGCCGGTCGCGACTGCGGTCCGCCACAAAGGCAGCGGCCAGCCAAAATCGGCCCATTTCTCGGGAGCCGTCAGTTGCTGGATCGCCAGGACGGCCGCTGCGCCGACGGCCAGCAGGATCAGCGTTCGGTGCGGCCAGACACTATCATCGACCGCCGCACTCGTCTGGTTGTCACTCACCGTCGTCTCCCCTCGCCCACCGGTTGACGTTGCCGGCTCGGCGATTGCAAGCGCTGCATCGATCGTGCACGGAATTATCTTTCGCTGCTGACATCGGTTCAGACGACTGCTGACGGATTGAACTTGGCCCGCAAATTTCTTTACGCGATCGTCGTTCTCCTGCTCCTCGTGGTCGCGGGTGGGTTCGTCTATCGTTTCTTCGGACCGCAGTTGATGCGGATGGCGATGGTGCCGAGCGGCGCGTTCGAGGGTGCGCCGGCCGAGCCTCCCAATGCCTACGCCGACGCGAAGATGTGGCTGGCGCGGCCCGACACCGCCAACAATCCAGCAACGTGGACGCCGCCCGGATACGGCTTACCCGCGAAGGCGCCAGCGGCGGTTTTTTTTGTCCACCCGACGTCGTATCTCGATCGGACACACTGGAACGCCCCCCTCGACGACGCCGAGGCGAACGCGCGCGCCGCACTGTTCCTTCGCGGGCAGGCGAGCGTGTTCAATGAAGTGGGGCAAGTCTGGGCGCCGCGGTATCGCCAGGCAACGTTCGGCGCCTTCCTGACCAGCCGCGCCGACGCCGAGAAGGCATTGGACTTCGCCTATCGCGATGTCGCCGCGGCGTTCGACGAGTTCTTGAAGGAGATCGGCCCCGATCGCCCGATCATTCTCGCTGGACATAGCCAGGGCTCTCTCCACCTGACCCGGCTGTTGCGTGAGCGAGTCGCGGGCAAGCCGCTCGCGAAGCGCATCGTTGCCGCCTATGTGATCGGTTGGCCGATATCGAAGACGGCGGATCTGCCCTCGCTCGGCCTGCCCGAATGCACCCGCGCCGACCAGGCGGGATGCATCCTGTCGTGGCAAAGCTTTGCCGAGCCCGCCGACCCGTCGATGCTGCTCGACGCCTTTGACCGGACCAAGGGACCGACTGGCATCGCCCGGCGCGATACGCCGTTCGTCTGCACCAATCCCTTGACCGGAACGGCCAATGCGGACGCTCCGGCGAGCGCCAATCTCGGCACGCTGGTGGCTTCGCCCGATCTCAAGAGCGGCACGATGACAGGCGGCGCGGTGCCAGCCAATTGCGTCGGGCGCGGGTTCCTGAGCATCGGCGCCCCGATCGATCTCGGGCCGTACGTGCTGCCCGGCAACAATTATCACGTGTTCGACTATTCGCTGTTCTGGGCGAACACGCGCGCCGACGCGATGCGGCGGCTCCAGGCGTTCCTGGCGAAATGATCACCGAAGATCGTGCCGCCTTTCGCGAGACGTTGCCCGATGGCGGGCGCCTGCTAGGCCTCGACGTCGGCACCAAGACGATCGGCACCGCTCTATGCGACGCAGGATGGAGCTACGCGAGCCCGGCCGAACTTATCCGCCGCACCAGATTCACCGCCGATAAAGCGGCGCTGGTGGCGATGATCGGCGCTCAGGCCGTCAAGGGGCTGGTGATCGGCCTCCCCCTCAACCTCGACGGGACCGACTCCCCGCGCACGCAATCGACCCGCGCCTTCGCACGCAATCTCGCCGACCTCGAACTGCCGATCCTGCTGTGGGACGAGCGCTGGTCGACCCAAGCTGTCGAGCGCCAGATGATCGCCGAGGATCTCAGCCGCGCCAAGCGCGCCGAGCGAGTCGACAAGCTCGCCGCAAGCTATATCCTGCAGGGCGCGATCGACGGGCTGTCGCACGACCTTGCCTGAACTGCCGCAGCGGTCTAGGCGACGGCTTTAATGCAAGCTTCGGATCATCGCCCCGCTTCGCTCATCCAGGGCGGCGCCGTTTTCCCGCACGGGCATCTCACCGGAATCGCCGGGCTCCAGCCGCACGAGATCACGTTTTTGCTCGACGAGGCCGAGCAATGGATCGCGGCCAACCGCGCGCACGCCAACCCCGACAAGCGGCTCGCCGGCCTGACGCTGATCAACGCGTTCTTCGAAAATTCGACGCGGACGCTGCTATCGTTCGAGATCGCCGGCAAGCGGCTTGGCGCCGACGTCGTCAACATGGCGGTCGCGCAATCGAGCGTTAAAAAGGGCGAGACGCTGATCGACACCGCGCAGACGCTCAACGCGATGCGCGCCGACATGATCGTCATCCGGCACGCCAGTTCCGGCGCGGTGCAGTTGATCGCCGACAAGGTCGATTGCCCCGTGCTCAACGCTGGCGACGGCAGCCACGAGCACCCGACTCAGGCTTTGCTCGACGCGCTGACGATCCGTCGGCGGCGCGGCTCGGTCGCCGGGCAGCGCGTAGTCATCTGCGGCGACATCCTCCACAGCCGAGTCGCGCGGTCGAACATCCTCGCGCTGACCGCCCTCGCCGCCGAAGTGCGCGTGGTGGCCCCGAGCACGCTGATGCCCGCCGCGATCGAGCGAATGGGTGTGGCCCCGTTCGTCGACTTCGACGCCGCCTTGGACGGCGCCGACGTGGTGATGATGCTGCGGCTGCAGAACGAGCGGATGGCGGGCGGCTTCATCCCCTCGACGCGAGAATTCCACCTCCGCTACGGCCTCACGCCTGAGCGGCTCGCGGTGGCCAAGTCCGATGCGCTGGTGATGCACCCCGGCCCAATGAACCGCGGCGTTGAGATTGCGTCGAGCGTCGCCGACGGGTTCCAATCGGCGATCACCGAGCAGGTCGAGACGGGGGTTGCGGTGCGGATGGCGTGCCTCGACGTGTTGACCCGGCGCGCGCGCGGAGTTGAGGGTTGGGCATGACTGCGCTTCGCTTCGTCAACGCGCGGATCGTACGGCCGGACAGCGTCGTCGAGGACGAGCTGTTCGTGCGCGACGGAACGATCGCCGACTCCCCTGCCCCCGAAGCGGAAACGATCGATTGCGGCGGCAAGACGCTCGCGCCGGGCATCGTCGATCTCGGCGTGTTCGCGATCGACCGCGAAGCTTTCCGCGCGGGCGGGATCGTTCGTGTCGGGTTGATGCCCGATCAGTCTCCGGTTCTCGACGGCCCGGGCATCGTCCAGCGTGCCTCGCTGGTCGGCAAGCCGCGACTATGGATCCATCCGATCGCGGCGGCGACCACGACGCTTGCCGGAAGCGATCTCGCCGAGATGGCGATCATGAAGGAGGCCGGCGCTAAGGCGGTATCGACCGGGCGCCGCTGGATTTCCGATTCCGGGGTGATGCGAAAGGTGCTCGCCTATGCCCGCGACCTCGATCTCGCGGTCATCACGCATGCCGAGGATGGCGGGCTCACTGAGGGCAAGGTCGCGACCGAGGGCGAGACCGCGACTCGGCTCGGCCTTCCGTCCGCGCCCGCGATCGCCGAGGCGCTGGCCATCGCACGGGATGTCGCGCTGGCCGAGGAGACCGAGGCCCGACTCCACATTCGTCAAGTCACGACCGCGGCCGGGCTGGACCTGGTCCGCACGGCGAAGCGGCGGGGCGTATGCGTCACCTGCGGAATCACCCCGGCCCATCTGCTGCTGTCGGACAATGCGATGAGCGACTTCCGCACGTTTGCGCACCTCTCGCCGCCGTTGCGCGACGAAAGCGACCGTCAGGCGGCGCTCGCCGCCGTGTGCGACGGAACGATCGATGTGCTGTGCTCGGGCCATGATCCGCGCGGCGCCGAGGAAAAGCGCCTTCCGTTCGCTGACGCTGCAGCGGGTGCATCGGGGGCAGAGACCTTGCTCGCGCTGGGGCTCTCGCTAGACCTTCCAACCGAGCGGCTGTTCGCGATGCTCGCGACCAATCCGGCGAAGGTGTTGGGGCTGGAATGCGGCGCGATCACGCCCGGGCTGCCCGCCGACCTGATCCTGATCGACGAAGCAGTCGCCTGGCAGATCCGCGGCGAGGCCATGACGGCGAGAGCCGGCAACACGCCGTTCGACGGATTGCCGGCTCAAGGAAAGGTGCGCCGCCTGTGGAAGGGCGGCACCGAGATTCTGACTTAGCTTACTTCTTCGTCCAGGCAGCGGCGGTGTCGCCGGCGCCGGCGCGGACAAAGCAACGCCCGCCGCGCGCATGATAACCCGCGCACAAACGATGCGCCCCGGCTTGGTCGAAGCCGCCGACAGACAGACGGTAAAAGGTCTTACCGCCGACCGTCACCGGCACGCCTTGCGGCGCCTTGCCGGCGAAGCCCGAATAAACGCGTGAGGCCCATGCCCAGCCATCGCGAGCAACGCCCGCGCTGTCATAGGCGCCGAGCTGGACAAAGAAATTGCCCTTCCCCACGCTGACCACGGACGCGCCCGGGGTGGTTTTGGCGGCGACCGGAGGTTTGACGAAAGCCTTGGATTTGACCGGGGCAACCCCGACAGCCGGCTTGGCCGGCAGCGCCTGCACGACTTCGGCGCGCGGCCCGAACACGACACTCGACACTCGCGGCGTGGGTGCGACCATCGGGTCGGCTGCGGGAACTGGCGTCGGCGCGACCACCGTAGGCGCCGCAACCGGCACGACGGGAGGCGCGGCTTCGACCGCGACGCTGACCACGGGCGTCGGTGCATTGAGCGCGAGCGCGACCGGCTGACCGGGATCCGCCGAAGGGCTCACGCCCAGCAACGAAGCGACTTGATCGGCGCGGCCGGTCGGGCGCGCGAACGCAGCCCATTCCTCGACACGCTTGTCGGTTTCGGTCGGCGACAGGTCCATCGCCGCGACTATCCGCGCATCCTGCCAACGGCCGGCCAGCCCGAGGCTGAGCGCGAGGTTCTGGCGCAGCTTGGCGTCGGCGCCCGGCTGACGCGCGACCGGCAGCATCAGGTCGACCGCGGCGACCGGATCGCCCGCCAGCGCGAGCGCGAGGCCACGATCGCTGACCGAGATCGACCCCGAATTGGCGTCGAGCGTCTGATGCGCGCCGGCCCAGTCGCCATCGGCGATCTGCGCAAGCGCGAGGTTGAGCGCGACCTTGCCGTCGCCCGGCGACAGACTGAGCGAGTCGGCAAGCGCGGTCCGCGCCGAACCGAACCGGCCCGCAAGCAGATAGGCCTGGCCCAGCAGCGCGCGATAGCCGGCGTCCTGCGGCCGCGCCGCAACGGCTTCCTCGGCGTAGCGGACGGCGGCGTCGCCATCGTGCTTGGCCATCGCCTTGGTCGCCTTGGCGGCATCCTCCCGCGCGACTTTCTCCAGCTGCGCGGCCGAGCGTTCGCCGGCCGCGGCCTGGTAAATCCCGCCGAGCGAAGCGCACAGCGCCAGCGCCGACAGACCGATGCTGAGTTTCTTGGTGTTCATCGCAATGATCCCCCGATCATCCTTTGACCCGCGCCGGGACCTGGCGCGCCAGATCGTCGACTTCGGGAAGCGTTTCGAGAAAAGCGTCGAGCGCCTCGGTGACCAGCACCTGCGCCGAACGGCCGCTCAGCGCGCTGGCAAGACGCAGGCGCAAGTGGCGATCTTCGTCGAGGCGCAGCGTGAACGCCGACTTGGTCTTGTGCCGAGTCTCACGCGCGAGCCGGCTCGCGGTCGCGACCGACACCGGTCGACGCGCAATCGACGCGACGGGCGCAGGCGCGGGCGGCGCAGGCTCAGGCGGCGTCGGCGCTTCGACCGAAATCATATGCTCTTCGTCGGGAACCGTATCGAGTACCGGCGGCTCGAACTCTTCGTGCAGGTGGCGGCGTTGCGCGAGCACCGGCGGGACGCCTTCCGGCGGCGGCGCGATCGCTTGATCGTCGCCGCTGTGGCCGTGGAGCGGGTGAACGTCGGCTTCCGGCTCCGGCAGGTGTCCCATGTCGTTCCAGCCGAGATCCTCTAGACCGCTGGCCAGCGACGCATAGCCACCGGTGAAGCCCTGCGGTCGCATCGCGGGCTTTGCCTGGCCCTTGCGCGCGAGCAAGCCCGATGACAGCGAGGCGAAGGGTTTGGGTTCGCTCATCACGTCCCCCTCCCTCAGCTCATCACGCGGCGGCCGAAGCCACCGCCCGTCGAGGGGCGCTGCATGCCGAACGTAGACGGCACCGCGGTGGGAGCGGCGAAGACGGTGCGGCGAAAATTCTTTTCGAGCCGGTCGGCGATGTACGACCACAATTCGGTCACTTCGGCGGCCGAGCGCCCCTTGGGATCGACCTCCATCACCGTGCGGCCGTCGATCATCGACGCGGCGAAATCGGTGCGGTGGTGGATCGTGATTGGCGCGACGGTGCCGTGCTGCGACAGCGCGACCGCGGCTTCGCTGGTGATCTTGGCCTTGGGCGTGGCGGCGTTGACGACGAAGATGAGCGGCTTGCCGGCGCGCTCGCACAGATCGACGGTAGCACCGACGGCGCGGAGGTCGTGCGGGCTCGGGCGAGTCGGGATGACGATCAGCTCGGCAACCTGGATGACGCTCTGGATCGCCATCGTGATCGCCGGCGGGGTGTCGATCACCGCCATCTTGAAGCCCTGCTGACGCAGCACTTCGAGATCCGCCGCGAGCCGCGCGACAGTGGTCTGGGCGAACGCCGGATATTCGTCCGACCGTTCGTTCCACCAGTCCGACAGCGACCCCTGCGGGTCGATATCGATCAGCACGACAGGGCCGGCCCCGGCGAGCTGTGCCTGCACCGCAAGGTGCCCCGACAGCGTCGTCTTGCCCGATCCGCCCTTCTGCGATGCCATCGCGAGAACGCGCATTGATCCTGTAACTCCCCGCTATTCGACAAGCGAGGTGCCACGCCGGACCCTAAGAACGGGTTAACGTGGCGCTCATTGCTCGACGTCACGAACGACAAAAACCTATGCCAATCGCCCGAGAACGGGCATTATGCGGGTCATGGTTCATCTGGGCGGGGACGAGTAACATGCGAACGCTGATCGGCGCTGCGGCGCTTTGCCTGATGGTTGGAGTGGCTGCGCCGGCGTTGGCCGACACCAAGGCTGGCGTCGATGCCTGGAACCGCGGCGACTATGCGGCGGCCGTCGCCGAGTGGCGCAAGGCGGCGATCGCCGGCGATGCCGACGCCCAGTTCGATCTGGCGCAAGCCTATAAGCTCGGGCGTGGCGTGCCGGTCGACCTGCCGATGGCGGAAAGCTGGTACCGCAAGGCCGCGCTGCAGGGTCATCAGCAAGCCGAGGACAATTACGGGCTCGCGCTTTTCGAGGACGGCAAGCGCGAGGAGGCGGTGCCGTGGCTCGAAAAGGCGGTCGCTCGCGGCGAACCGCGCGCGCAACTGGTGCTGGGAACGATGCTGTTCAACGGCGACGGCGTGCCGCGCGATTGGGTGCGCGCGTACGCCCTGCTTGTCCGCTCGTCGGCAGCAGGACTGCCGCAGGGCTCGCTAACGCTGTCTGAAATGGACAAGTATATCCCGATCGAGCAACGCCAGCAGGGTCTGGTGCTCGCTCGGCAATATGAGGCGCAGGTCGGGCGCCCGAACTATCCCGAGATCGCGGGCGGTGGCCCGACCCCGAGCGGCCCAGCGGTCACCACGATCGACGTCCCACCATCGCGCGACGGCGCGACCCGCCCTGGCGCCTCGTATCCCGTGCCAGGCAAGCCATTGCCGGTGCCGGGCAAGCCAGCGACGGCCGTCGCCAAGCCTATGCCGAAGCCGCCGGTCGTCGCGACAACGCCCAAGCCCGTGCCGCAACCGGTGGCGGTCGTCGCAGGCGGCGGCTGGCGCGTCCAGCTCGGCGCGTTCGGCGACCCGAACAACGCGCGTAAATTGTGGGGACAGGTCGGCGGCAAATTCCCGGGCCGCCAGCCTTCCTACGTGAAGGCCGGTGCGCTGACTCGGCTGCTCGTTGGGCCCTATAGGTCGAAGAGCGAAGCAGCGTCTGCGTGCGCGGCGGTCAAACCTTGCGTGCCCGTCGCCCCTTAAGCGATCGCCATTGCGAGCGTAGCGAAGCAACCCACCGCACTGGCTAAGGGATGGATTGCTTCGCTACGCTCGCAAAATCGACTTAAACGGCCGACCACTCTCGGAGCGGACATTCCTGCGCGAACAGCAACGCGGTCAGGTCGCCATGATCTATCCGCGCGCCAGCGGCTTCGGCGACGATCGGCTTAGCGTGATACGCCACCCCCAGCCCAGCTTGTGTGATCATCGCCAGATCGTTGGCCCCGTCGCCGACCGCCATCGTTGCCTCGCGCGGCAAGCCCAGATCGAGCGCCGCTTCGGACAGCGTCGCCAGCTTGGTCGCGGCATCGACGATCGGCTTGGCGACCGTGCCTGTCAGCTTGCCGTCCGCCACCTCGAGCACGTTGGCGATGACCCGGTCGAAGCCGATCTCCTTCGCCATCGGCTCGGCGAAGCGGGTGAAGCCGCCCGACACGAGGATCGTCGTCGCGCCCCAGCCGCGCATCGTGCGCACCAATTCGCGCGCGCCGGGCATGATCCGCACGCGCTCGGCCAGGCAGCGGTCGATCACGCTTTCGTCCATGCCCTTGAGCAGCGCCACGCGCGCGTCGAGCGCCTCCCCAAAATCGAGCTCGCCGCGCATTGCAGCGTCCGTGACCGCGGCAATCTTGGCCTTGATCCCGGCATAATCGGCGAGCTCGTCGAGGCATTCGACGGTGATCATCGTCGAATCCATGTCGGCGACGAGCAGCATCTTGCGGCGATGTTCGGCAGGCTGGACCACCACGTCGTAGCCCTGCCCTTCCAGCACCCGCCGTGCCGCGGTGGGGTCGCGTCCAAACTGGAGGTCGATCGCCTCGCCCTGCTCGACCCACGCCTCCGCGACCGGCAGGCACCCCGCTGCGTCCAGCCGGTCGCGTGCAGCGGACACCTCGCCCTTCGACAGACTGGCGGCTATCAGGGTCGCGGTGAACAAGCTGAGTAACCTCCAGGAAAGCCCCGCCCTACCCGTTCGTGTCGAGCGAAGTCGAGACACGTTGGTTGAGGGCAGGCTTCTCAACTTCGCTCGAAGCGAACGGAAGTAGGAGGTGCCCTTCCCGAAAGTCGCGGTCATCGCAGGCCCGACCGCGAGCGGCAAGTCCGCGCTCGCGCTGGCGCTGGCCGAGCGCCATCGCGGGACGGTGATCAACGCCGACAGCGCGCAGGTCTATCGCGACTTGTGGATCGTCACCGCGCGGCCATCGATCGAGGAGGAAGCGCGCGCGCCGCATCGGCTGTTCGGACATGTCGACGCCGCCGATACCGGCTATTCGGCGGCGCGCTGGGCGGCGGAAGCGCGCGATGCGATCCGCACGGCGATCGCGGCGGGCAGTTTGCCGATCCTGGTTGGAGGTACCGGGCTGTATCTGCGCACGTTGATCGACGGGATCGCGCCCGTGCCGCCGATCGACCCGGCGATCCGTGCCGAAGTGCGCGCGATGCCGGTGGCCGAAGCCCATGCTGCCCTGTGCGCTTCCGATCCCGCAGGCGCCGCCGCGCTCAACCCCGCCGACACGACGCGGATCGCGCGCGCGATCGAGGTGGTGCGATCAACGGGCAAACCGATCGCTCACTGGCGGCGCGCCCGCACCGGCGGGATCGGCGAACGGATCGACCTGAGTGCCCTGATCCTTTTGCCGCCGCGCGAATGGCTGTTCGAACGGATCGATCGCCGCTTTGCCGCGATGGTCGACGGGGGCGCGCTCGACGAAGTTGCGAGACTGACCGCGCGAGAGGACGTGCCGCTCGACGCACCGATCCGCCGCGCGATCGGCGTCCCCGAACTCGCCGCCGTGGCGCTCGGCGAGATCGGGCTGACGGATGCGATCGAGCATGCCAGCCTCGCCACGCGGCAATACGCCAAGCGCCAATATACCTGGTTCCGCAACCAGCCGCCACCGCACTGGCGTCGCAGCGACGCCACCGATATTGCGGCCCAGCTCGCGGCAATCGATCTTTCCCCGCCGTTTCCCTGAAAGACTTACGCATGCGCGTTTTCCGCGATCCTGACGCCGACCTCGACCTGATCCGCAACCGGCGAGTGGCCATTCTCGGCTATGGTAGCCAGGGCCATGCTCACGCGCTCAACCTGCGCGACAGCGGGGTCGAGGAGATCGTCATCGCCTGCCGGGATGGCTCGCCGACCGGCGCACAGGCTGCAGCCGCGGGCTTCGCGACGATGCGCACCGACGCGGCCGCGCGCTGGGCGGACCTCGTCATGATGCTCGCGCCCGACGAGCAGCAAGCGGCGATCTGGCAAGCCGATCTCGCCCCCAACATCCGCCCCGGCAGCGCGATCGGCTTCGCGCATGGGCTCGCGATCCACTTCAAGCTGGTCGCGCCGCCGCCCGATATCGACGTGGTGATGATCGCGCCCAAGGGCCAAGGCCACGGCGTCCGCGCCGAGTTCGTCAAGGGCGGCGGCATGCCGTGCCTGATCGCGGTCGAGCAAGACGCCTCCGGCAATGCGCATGCGCTGGCGCTGTCCTACGCCGCCGCGATCGGCGGCGGGCGCTCGGCGATCATCGAGACCAGCTTTCGCGAAGAGTGCGAGACCGATTTGTTCAGCGAGCAGGCGGTGCTGTGCGGCGGGCTCACGCACCTGATCGCGGCGGGGTTCGAGACGCTGACTGACGCCGGCTACGCTCCCGAGCTCGCTTATTTCGAATGCCTCCACGAGATGAAGCTGATCGTCGATCTGCTCTACGCTCACGGCATCGCGGGGATGCGCGAGAAGATCTCGAACACCGCCGAATATGGCGACATCACCGCCGGACCGCGGATCATTACCGATGAGACTCGCGCCGAGATGAAACGCATCCTCGCGGATATCCAATCGGGCCGCTTTGTCGACAAATTCGTCGGCGAGAGCCGCGCCGGCCAGCCCGAGCTCAAGGCCGCGCGCGTCGCCGCGGCCGCGCACCCGATCGAGAAAATCGGTACCGAGCTCCGCGCCCTGATGCCGTGGATCGGCGCGGACAAGACGGTCGACAAGGAGGCGACCTGAACCCTATCCTTGTCGGCGGGGGCGAAGCACGATGAGCGATGATGAACGCGGCCGCGAGGGCAGACCCGGCATCGGGCGCGTCGAGGCGTTCGCCGACGGCGTTCTCGCGATCATCATCACCATCATGGTGCTCGAACTGCGGCCGCCCGAGCAGCCGGGGATCGAGCGGCTGTGGCTGCTGTGGCCGACCTTCCTCGCCTACGCGCTGAGCTTTACCTATGTCGGCATCTATTGGGTCAACCATCACCGGCTGTTCAGCCATGCGCGCCAAGTGACCAACGCTCTGGTCTGGTTCAACCTGGCGCTGCTGTTCGCACTGTCGCTGATCCCGTTCTCGACCGCGTATCTGGGCGCGCAGCATTTCAGCCGCGAGGCGACGTTGCTCTATCTCGCGACGATGCTCTTTCCCGCGCTGTCCTACACGCCGCTGCAACACGTCATCCGCCGCACCGGCGCCAAAACCGCGGATGCCGAAACCTATCACCGCCAGACGATGCGCAAGGGCATCGTGGCGACGATCATCTATCTTACCGGCGTGCCGCTCACCTTCGTTTCGCCGTGGCTCGGCATTGGCTGCGCATTGCTCGTCGCGATCCTGTGGTTCCTGCCGCGCAGCCCGATCGACGATCTGTTCGGCGGCTAGGCCGGCGCGAGCGCCCGGAAATAGTCAGCGACTTGCCGCGACACGCCAGCGAGCAGGACGCGCATCCGGTCGTCGAACGAGTCGACGCTCTCGCGCCGATCGCGATGGATCATCGCCCAATCGCCGAATTCGCGCTCGTCCACCGCGCGGTCGACCAGGATTCGCATGTCGCGATGGCGGCCATCGCTCGCGAGCCGGTCGACCAGGTCGCGCATGCTCTCCTCCGGCCCCTCGATCGCCTGAAGGAAATGATCCTGTTCGGTGTAGAGCAGGCCGGTGATGCCATCGACGCCGTTGCGGGGCGCGGCCTCGCCGAGAATGGCGGGGATGTCGTCGGCCGCACGACGGCTGTCGGCGGTCGTGACGCTGCGATAGATGATTTGACGCATGTCGCATGCTAACAGGTCAACATTGCTGACACAAATCGCCGCCGTGCTAGCAGCGGCTGCGCCTGATCTCGCAGCCGATCTGCGCGTCAGGATAGACGTCCGGCTTAGTCGAGCGCACCGTCACTTCGACAACCCGGCGGTCCGAGAGGCAAAGCGCGGCGATCCGCTCACACAAGACCTCCTGGAGCATCACGTGGCCGTTCGCGGCGATCGCGCGAATGCGTTCCCGCACTTGGTCGTAATCGACCACCGCGTCGATCCGGTCGTGGGGCGCCGCCGGGTAAGCGCAGGTCATCGCGACCGATATCAGCACGCGCTGCGGCGCCGCGCGTTCATGAGCGTGGATGCCAAGCCCCATCGTCACTTCGAGCGAATCGAGGCGGATCGTGTAGGTCGCTTCAGCCATCACGGCGGCCCGGGGTCGAGAACATCACGTCGCCCTGACGCTTGAGGAAGCGCTGGCCGTTATCGACGAACAGGTTCTGCCCCGTCACCGCCGGCGCCGTCAGCAGATATTCGACGGCGCGCCCGAGCTCGGCGATCGGCACCGGGCGCTCGAGCAGGTTCTGGCCCGAGACCGAGGCGAACTCGGTATCGCTCTGGTCGCCGCTCGGCAAGGTCAGGCCCGGCGACACCGCATTGACTCGCACCCGCGGCGCCAGCGCCTGGGCGAGCATCGTCGTCGCGCCTTCCAGCGCGATCTTCGTGCAGGTGTAGCTGAAAAAATCGGGATTGAGATTGGCGACCTTCTGATCGAGCAGATTGACCACGGCGCCGTCGATCAGATCGTCCTGCCCCGCCAGCGCGCACGCCAGCGCGACCGGCGCGGCGAGGTTCACGCGCATCAGGTCCGCCAGCAAGGCTGGATCGAACGAAGGCGGGCGGTCGAACTCGAACACCGACGCGCAATTGACCAGCCCGTCGATCGGTCCGTTCATGATGTTGCGCGATGCCTGGAGGATCGCCGTCGCGGCATCGGGCTCCGCCAGGTCGCCGTTCACCGTCGCGACCCGCTCGGCGACCGGATCGAGTTCGCGCGCCAGTGCCGCGGCGTCCTCGTCGTGCGATCGGTGATGATGGATCACCACGCGATGGCCAGCCTCGGCGAGCGCGCGCACGATCGCCGCGCCGATCCGCCGCGCCCCACCGGTAACGAGGACGGTACGCACGACGCGCGCCATCAGACGTTCTTCAATCCCATCAGCGCGAGCACTTCCTTGCGGCTGCGCTCATCGTCGCGGAACACGCCCATCATCCGGCTCGTCACCATCTGCACCCCCGGCGTGCGCACGCCGCGCGCGGTCATGCAGGCGTGGGTCGCGCGCACCACCACCGCGACGCCAAGCGGCTTGAGGCCTTGCCAGATGCAGTCGGCCACTTCCGCGGTCAGCCGCTCCTGTACCTGCAGCCGTCGAGCATAAGCGTTGAGCACGCGCGCCAGCTTGGAGATGCCGACGACATGGTTGCGCGGCAGATAGGCGATGCACGCGGTGCCGATGATCGGCGCCATGTGATGCTCGCAATGCGACTGGAACGGGATTTCCTTGAGCAGGACGATCTCGTCATAGCCGCCGACTTCCTCGAATATGCGCGACAGGTGCCGCGCGGGATCGTCGTCATAGCCGGCGCAATATTCCTTCCAGGCGCGGGCGACCCGCAGCGGCGTGTCGAGCAGCCCCTCACGGTCGGGATCGTCGCCGGCCCAGCGAATCAACGTGCGAACGGCGTCCGCCACCTCGTCGGGCACCGGAATCTTGGGCGGCGCTGCGATCAGGTCGCCGTCGTTGAGGTCGTCTTGGTGCTGGTTCATCGCGATCCGTTCGTGATTAAAATCTGCGGAATGACGCTACGGCAAGGCCGCACCGCCCTCCCGGTCAAGGCAACCGGACTGTTTCCTTTGAGCAACACCACCGGCGCGCCGCAATTTTCGAGCCTGTAGCCCATTGACGACGCAAGTTTAAGCCTCCTAGGTTTGGAATGTTCGGTACGATAATCGCGCCAGCCGACGATAGATCGGGGCGTCTGCATGAGGGGATGTTTTCCAATGAAGAAATTCGAGCTCCTTGCCGCCTCGGCGATCGCGTTGCTGTCGGCCAGCCCGGCCTTCGCGCAGACCACGCCGCCGCAGGATCAGGCTGCGACCACCAGCACCACGCCGCAGACCGCGCCTGACGACGCCCAGATCGGCGACATCGTCATTACCGCGCAGCGCCAGTCCGAAACGCTGCAGACCGTGCCGATCGCGGTGACCGCGTTCAACGCCCAGGCGTTGCAGGCACAGCAGATCAACACGACGAGCGACCTTCAGCTCAACCTGCCGAACGTTACCTTCACCAAGTCGAACTTCACCTCTTCCTCGGTCTTCACGATCCGTGGCGTCGGCGAGTTGTGCGTCGGCGCGACCTGCGACTCGGTGACGGCGGTCCACGTCAACGACGTGCCGGTGCTCGGCTCGCCGATCTTCCAAAACGAATATTTCGACATGGAGCGCATCGAGGTGCTGCGCGGACCGCAAGGCACGCTGTATGGCCGCAACGCGACCGGCGGCGTAGTGAACTTCATCACCGCCAAGCCCGACCTGAGCGGCATCCACGCGTCAGGCGACGTCGAGTACGGCAATTACCAGAGCCTGCGCGTCAAGGGGATGTTCAACCTTCCGCTCGGCGATAAGCTCGGCATCCGCGTCGCGGGCTATTACCTCACGCGCGACGGCTTCACCAAGAACCTCTTCACGAACACGCGGATCGACGGCCGTAATCAGTTTGATGTCCGCGCCTCGCTCCGCTTCGAACCGACGTCCAGCACCACTCTCGATATCGTCGCTCACTGGTTCAAGGAGGATGACGACCGATCACGCATCCAGAAGCAATTGTGCCATCGTGACCCGACAGGCGTGCTGGGCTGCTTGCCCGACCGCCTGGCGACGGAGCAAGTCAATGGCAATGCCAGCTTCGCCGCAACGCTATCGTCGAACGAGTTCCTGCGCATCGCGACGGGCAACGCTACGATCGCATCTTTCGGCCTGCAGAGCGTCTACGGGCCTGATTCCTATAGCGGCGTGACGAACCCGTCCGACCTACGCACGGTTAACGTCGATTCGCTGCCGCGATTCAAGACCAACGAGAAGCAGATACTGGGTTCGCTTACGCAAGAACTCGGCAAGCAATTCACGCTGAAGATCGACGGCGGCTATACCGAGGGTTCGACCGACTCCACCAACGATTATAATATCAGCGTCGAGAATTCGCTGGTGAATAACGTTGGCCTCAACAACTTCAACGTGATTGCGGGATCGGGTGCGCTCGGGCCGGGCTTCCAGACGGTCCGCAACGACCTGCTGCGCAGCGGCAACACCAGTTCCGTATGCCAGTCGATCTCCGAGCCGACGGGCACGGGCGTTTACGGCGGCCATTACGTCTGCGCACCGAACAGCCTCGACTTCGATCGTTCGCAGGCGCATGGCAAGCAGTGGACGGTCGAGGGCATCCTGACCTCGAAGCTCGATGGGCCATTCAATTTCCTGCTCGGCGCCATCTATCTCGACTATCGGGTGCGCAACGTAGAATATTACGTCAATTCGTTTGGGCTAGACTATGCGTCGGGCATCCTCGGTTCGGCTGGCGCTCTCGGCGCCGGCAATCCCGCAGGGGCCTACCTGGCATCGCCTTTCTATCAGAACGACGGCGCCTATTATCACTTGAAGTCGTATGGTCTGTTCGGCGAGGGATATCTCAACTTCTCCTCCAATCTCAAGCTGACGGTCGGGCTTCGCTACAATCACGACGACAAATTTACGCAGCAGAAGACCTCGATCCTCAGCGACGCGGTGCCGCTCAATACGACCAACGCGTATACGTCGCCCGCTTTCCTCGCGGCCTTCGACGCAGACCCGTCGATCGCAGGCATCCAGCCCTATGCGCTGGCCACCGCCAAGTTCAGCAAACTGACCGGGCGTGCGGTGCTCGATTGGCAGATAACCGACCGTAATCTGCTCTACGCCTCCTATTCGCGCGGCTACAAATCCGGCGGCATCAACCCGCCGCTGTTGCCCGGTTCGGGTGTGCCCGTGACGTTTCGTCCGGAGCAGGTCGACGCTGTCGAGATCGGCAGTAAGAACACCTTCTTGAACGGCACGATTCGCCTCAACCTCTCCGCGTTCTATTACAAGTATAAGAACCTTCAGGTCAGCCGGATCATCGACAAAACGGCGGTCAACGATAACATCAACGCCGACATCTACGGCGCAGAAGCCGAAGCGGTGATCAAACCGTCGCGCCAGTTGCTGGTGAACCTGAACTTCAGCTATCTCCATACTCAGATAAAGTCGAACACCCTGTTCATCAATCCGCAAGATCCGGGCGGTGGGCGCGCCGACGCGGTCGTCATCAAGGATCTGCAGAACGGCAGCAACTGCGCCGTTACCGCCAACAACGGCAGCGCCGCGCTCAGCAACGGTTTCGTCGGCGCAGTGAATGGCAGCCTTGGCCTGCGCGCTCCGGTACCGATCCCCAGCACGAACAACACCGGCGCGTTCTCGATTTGCAGCGCGTTGGCTGGCACGGCCGCCGCTCCCCCGGCTGCGCTAAGTGCGGCGTTCGGCTTGCCGGCTGGAACCCCGATTCCCGTCACTGTCAACTTCATTGGCGTGCCGGTTAGCATCAAGGGCAACCAGCTTCCCCAGTCGCCGACATATAAGTTTGGCGCGGGTGCGCAGTATACCGCCGATATTGGCCGCTTCACGCTCGTGCCGCGTGTCGACCTGACCTATACTGGGGGCTATTTCGCCAGCATCTTCAACACGAACGTGAACCGCGTTCAGGGTTATGCCGTGGTCAATGCCCAGGTTCAGCTCAACGGGCCGGACGATCGCTTCTACGTCCGTGCATTCGTCCAGAACCTGACCGACAATAACGCGATCACCGGCCTGTATGTGACGGATCAGTCGTCGGGTCTGTTCACTAACGCGTTCACCCTCGAACCGCGCCGCTACGGCCTCGCGGCCGGGTTCAGGTTCTGATGCGGGGAGCTTCGGCTAGCGCAAGCTAGCCGAAGCCTCGCCAAGTCGGGCAGAAGAAGGAAAGGCTCCGGGGCTCCGGAGCCTTTCTTATTTCAGCCGCTCGGCGTGCCAGACGACGTGATCGGCCATGAAGTTCGAAATAAAATAATAGCTATGGTCGTAGCCCGGCTGCATCCTGAGCGTGAGGTTGATCCCCGCACGGTCGCATGCCGCCTCGAGCAGGTCGGGCTTGAGTTGATCGGCTAGAAATTGATCCGCGTCGCCCTGATCGACCAGGATTTCGCGGACCCGCGCCCCGGCGTCGATCAGCGCGCAAGCGTCATAGGCGCGCCACGCGACAGGGTCGGGGCCGAGATAGCCGCTCAGTGCCTTCTCGCCCCACGGGCAATGCAGCGGCGACACGATCGGCGCGAAGGCAGAGACGCTGCGGAAGCGCGCGGGATTGCGCAATGCGACGGTCAGCGCGCCGTGTCCGCCCATCGAATGCCCGGTGATCGCCTGTCGCGTCATGTCCGCCATCGGGAATTCTGCCTCGATCACCGCCGGCAACTCGTCCTCGACATAGGACCGCATCCGGAAATTGGCCGCCCACGGCGCTTCGGTCGCGTCGACATAGAACCCGGCGCCCTGGCCGAAATCGTAAGCCTCGTCATCGGGCACGCCGCCACCCCGCGGCGAGGTGTCGGGCGCGACGAAGATCACGCCCTGCTCGGCGCAGGCACGGCGATATTCGCCTTTGTCGGTGACGTTGGCATGGGTGCAGGTCAGTCCCGAGAGATACCATAGCACCGGCAAGCGCCCGCCGGGCTCGTGCGGCGGGACGTACACCGAAAAGGTCATCGGCGTACCAGTCGCGGTCGAAGCATGGCGATAGACGCTCTGCATGCCGCCGAAGGCGCGGTTCACCGAAAGGGTTTCCAACGCCGCCTCCGGAATCACGCCGGCATGCGGTGGAGCGCGCAGAGCTTGTTGCCGTCGGGATCGCGCAAATAGGCGAGATAGAGGCTCATTCCGCCGCCGCTGCGTACCCCCGGCGGATCCTCGATCGCGGTGCCGCCGCTCTCGACCCCGGCCCGGTGCCACGCATCGGCTTGCTCGGGGGACATCGCGAAGCCGATCGTCGAACCGTTGCCGTGCGTCGCGGGCTGACCGTCGATCGGCGGCGTGACCAGAAACAGTCCGCCGTTATGAGCGTAGATCAGCCGTCCCTTCGGGTCCTTGCTTCCCGCCCTGCCGCCCATCGCTGTAAACGTTGCGTCGTAGAATCTCTTCGAACGATCGATATCGTTCGATCCGACCATCATGTGGCTGAACATTGCATTCTCTCCCGTTAAAATCAGTAGACCACGACGCTGCGGATGCTTTCGCCCGCATGCATCAGGTCGAACCCCTTGTTGATCTCGTCGAGGGTTAGGACATGCGTGATCATCGGGTCGATCGCGATCTTGCCCTGCATGTACCAGTCGACGATCTTGGGCACGTCAGTACGGCCCTTGGCGCCCCCGAACGCCGTGCCGCGCCAGTTGCGCCCGGTGACGAGCTGGAACGGCCGGGTCGCGATCTCCTTGCCCGCCTCGGCCACGCCGATGATGATGCTGGTCCCCCAGCCGCGGTGGCATGCCTCAAGCGCGGTTCGCATCACGTCGGTATTGCCGGTCGCATCGAACGTGAAGTCCGCGCCGCCGTCGGTCAGCGCAACAACCTCGGCGACGATCTCGTCCCGGCTCTTGCCCCTGGCCAGGATGAAGTCTGTCATCCCGAACTTGCGTCCCCAATCCGCGCGGTCTGGGTTGATATCGACCCCGACGATCCTTCCCGCCCCGACCAGCTTCGCGCCCTGGATGACGTTCAATCCGATCCCGCCGAGCCCGAACACCACGACATTGTCGCCCGCCTGGACCTTGGCGGTGTTGACCACCGCGCCCACGCCCGTGGTCACGCCACAGCCGATATAGCAGCTCGTCTGGAACGGCGCGTCCTCGCGAATCTTCGCCACGGCAATTTCGGGCAGCACGGTGAAGTTCGAGAAGGTCGAGCAGCCCATATAATGGAAGATCGGCCGACCTTTGTAGCTGAACCGGCTGGTGCCGTCGGGCATCACCCCCTTACCCTGCGTCGCGCGGATCGCGGTGCAGAGATTGGTCTTGCCCGACAGGCACGATTTACACTGGCGGCATTCGGGCGTGTAAAGCGGGATGGCGTGGTCGCCGGGCGCCACGCTGGTCACGCCGGCGCCAACCTCGCGCACGATGCCGGCGCCTTCATGGCCCAGGATCGACGGAAAAATCCCTTCCGAATCAAAGCCGTCGAGCGTGTAGGCGTCGGTATGGCAAATACCCGTCGTCATGATCTCGACCAGCACCTCGCCCGCCTTTGGGCCCTCGAGATCGACCTCCACCACTTCGAGCGGCTGCTTCGCTTCGAACGCAACGGCGGCGCGAGTCTTCATCGGGGTAGTCTCCAGATCGTCCTACAGCGCTTTAGGCACTCGCCGCGCCGACGCAACAACTGGCCAAACCGGCGCACCAGGCGCCAAAAGATGATCCGCATTCCATCCTAAGGCGTGACAAGCGCAAAAAGGCAGCGCACAAGGAGGGGCGCTCGTCTGAGGCGTAACGACTCTAGGCCGCTCGAGCGGCCAAAAAGAACAGGAAGGAATGCAATGGCCAACGCACCCAAGACCGGCGGCATCCACGCCCCCGTCACCCCGTCGCCCGAGCTCGGCGCGATCGTCGGCACCGCGCCGCTGCCGCGCAGCCAGGTGATCAGCAAGGTGTGGGACCACATCAAGAAGAACAATTTGCAGAACCCCGCCAACAAGCGCGAGATTCTGGCCGACGACAAGCTCAAGAAGGTGTTCGGCGTCGACAAGTGCTCGATGTTCGAGATGAACAAGCACATCTCGAAGCACGTCAAGGCGTAAGGCCCGCACGATCGAAGGACGGGGCGCCCGCGGGACACCGCTGGCGCCCCGTTTTGCGTGAAGAGTTCCCGCGCTGGAAAATCCCGCCCCCCGCGAAGGCCGGGGCCCAGTCGGGAAACGGGGGCTAGGGCGCGACGCGTTCGCGTTCGCCTTGATCAAGTACGCACCTAGGGCGCTCCGCCGCGGCAAAGCCGCGTCGTCGGACGGCGCTTGAGCGCCGCCGGCCGCGCTCGCCGGTCTCACCCGCTGCTTCGCTGCGGTTGTGCCGGCAGCGCGATGGTGGTCCCGGAGGGACTCGAACCCCCGACGCCCACTTTAGGAAAGTGGCGCTCTATCCAGCTGAGCTACGGAACCATGAGCGCGGTTGGTAGTCGGCGCGCCGGAATCGGTCAATTGCACGCTTCGGGGGGAATGACGGGAAGCGGTAATGGCGCCACAGGCACACCATCCTCGATCATTTCCTTCGCCTGAGCGATCGTCGCCTGGCCATGGATCGGCGCGGGCTCCTCGTCGCCGGCGTGCATTGCGCGAGCGCGGCCGGCAAAGGCGGCGCCGACCCATTCGGATCCTTCGAGCGCCTTTGCCTGCGCAGACGCCAACGCAGCCATCGCGGCCTTGATCACGGCGGGCGGCGGCGAATCGCTCCGGTTGCCCTTCGCTCCGACCGCGGGCGCCATCACCGCCTTGTCGATCGTGCCGTCGCCGCACAGCGGGCACGCCACCAGCCCGCGCGCGCGCTGATCCTCATAGTCCGCCGACGAGCCGAACCACGCCTCGAACACATGGGCGCTTGTGCATTTGAGGTCGAACACGATCACAGCCGTTCAACGCGCGGGATCGGGCGGCGATGCCGCAAAGCCGGGATGCGCGCGCGGACGTCGTTCTGCAGCGCCACGTTGAGATCGGCGAACCCGACCCCCGGCGCCTCGCCCATGTCGAGCAGCACCTCGCCCCACGGATCGACCACCAGCGAATGGCCATAGGTCGCGCGGCCATCCTCGTGCACGCCGGTCTGCGCGGCCGCAACGACGAAGCAGGCGGCCTCGATCGCGCGCGCGCGCAGCAGGACGTGCCAGTGCGCCACACCGGTCGGACGCGTGAAGGCCGCGGGTACGCTGAGGATCGTCGCGCTCGCATCGCTGAGCGCGCGGTAGAGATCGGGGAAGCGCAGGTCGTAACAGATCGACACGCCAAGCGGCCCGGCGGGCGTATCGACCACGACCGCCCCCTCCCCCGCGGTGTAGGTCGCCGATTCGCGCCAGCTTTCGCCGCTCGGCAAGTCGACGTCGAACAAATGCAGCTTGTCGTAGCGCACGCGGATCGCGCCCGTGTCATCGATCACGAACCCGCGGTTGGCGAGCTTGCCGTCGTCGCGCCGCACCAGCAGCGAGCCGAGATGGACCCATAGCCGGTGCGCGGCCGCCGCGCCACGCACCGCTGCCAGAACCGGATCGTCGCGCTCGGCCTGGATATTCGCCGCCGCTCGCCCGCGGTCGCGGTCGACCAGTCCGGACACCTCCGGCGTGAACAGCATCGCCGCGCTGCCCGCCTTGGCATCGGCAATGGCCTGCGTCAGCGTCGCGGCATTAGCGGCGGGCTCGATCCCGCCATTCATCTGGAGGAGGGCGATCCTCATGCCGCGAGGAGCGGATCGAGCCCCCCTCGCGCGTCGAGCATCGCGAGATCGTCCGACCCGCCGATATGCTTTCCGTCGATGAACACTTGCGGCATCGTCATCCGGCCACCCGACCGCTGGACCATCTCGGCCTTTTTCGGGCCGCCCATCGTCACGTCATATTCGACCGGCTCGACTCCCTTCGACTCGAGCAACTTCATCGCGCGGCTGCAATAGGGGCACCACGCCTTGGTGTAGATTTCGACCTTCGCCATGCGCCAAGAGGTGGAGAGCGGCGGCGACCTTGTCAATCGAACGAGTCGCCGACCACGCGCGCCCAGCACAGGATGGTGACCTTGGCCGCGCCCGCCTTGAGCAAGGCGCGGGTGCAGGCGTCGGCCGTGGCGCCGCTGGTATAGACATCGTCGATCAGCACGACATGGGCGCTGTCCAGCCGCCGCGCGACGGTGAACGCGCCGCTGACCGCCGTGCGACGCTGACGCGCGTTCATCCCACGCAACGCAGGGGTTCGCTTGCCCCGCCGCAGCGCCAGCGGGTCGTGCGGCACGCCGGTTTCCCGCACCAGCGCATTGGCGATCAGAACCGCCTGGTTGAACCCCCTGCCCCATAGCCGCCAGCGGTGGAGCGGCACCGGCACCATCACATCGGCGTCGCCCGGCATGTGCCGCGCCATCAGCCGCGCCGCGGTCGTCGCGAACGCCAGCCGGCCGCCATATTTGAGGCGGAGCGCGAGCGTCCGCGCGACCGGCCCGTACGCCACCGCCGCACGTGCGCCCGCGTGGCGCGGCGGATGTTCGAGGCACGCGCCGCACTGCGCGTCCGGTCCGCGATCGATCGCGAACGGCGCGCTGCACGTCGCGCACCATGGCGGTCCGAGAAAATTGAGCGATCCCCAGCAATCGACGCAGAAGCGATGATCGCCGCGCACCACCGCGCCGCAGCCGGGACAGCGTGGCGGGAGGGCCAATGCCAAGGTATCGGCCAGGACTTCGCGAACCCCCATGGCCCCTTGTCGCGCCACCGCGCGGGCGGCACAAGCGCGCGATGGAGCCGCCCGAAATCTTCGATCGCGCCGCGCGCCGCCGCCGTCGCGACCGCGCCGCGCCCGATTACGCCGCGCACGATTTCCTCCGCGCGGCGATGCTCGACGGGATCGCCGAGCGGCTGGCCAGCGTGAAGCGCGATTTCGTCGACGTGCTCGATCTGGGCTGCTTCGGCGGAACGTTCGGCGCCCCGCCCGGCACGCACGTCACGCGAATCGACGCCGGTGCAGCGTTCGCGGCGCAGGCAGGCGGCATTCAGGCCGACGAGGACTGCTTGCCGGTCGCCGCCGAGAGCTTCGACCTGGTCATCTCGGCGGGCGTGCTCGACAGCGTCAACGACGTTCCCGGCGCGCTCGCCCAGATCCGCCGCGCGCTGCGACCCGACGGGCTGTTTCTCGCCGCGTTCGTCGGCGGCACCTCGCTCGCCACGCTGCGCGCGGCGTTTCGCGATGCCGAGGCCGATCGCCCCGCAGCACGCTTCCACCCGATGATCGACGTCCGCTCGGCGGGCGATTTGTTGGTTCGCGCAGGCTTTGCGCTGCCGGTCGCCGACAGCGAGACGCTGGTCGTGCGATACGCCAACCTGTTCGGCCTGATCGGCGACCTGCGCGGCATGGCGGGGAACAACGTGCTCAACGGCCGCGTGCCGCTCACGCGCCGCACGCTCGCCGCGGCGGCAGCGGCGTTTGCCGATCGGGCCGATCCCGACGGGCGAGTCGCCGATCGGTTCGATCTGATTTTCCTGACCGGCTGGGCGCCCTCTCCCGACCAGCCCAAGCCGGCGCGGCGCGGCAGCGCGACCGCGTCGCTCGCGTCAGCGCTCGGCCGCTAGTGCCGCGGCCAGCGGCACGTCGGCGGGCGGCATCGCGAACGCGCCGAGCATGTCCGGCGCGACCCAGCGAATATCCGCCGCGTCGAGCGCGCGCGGCTCGCGTCGCCACGAACGGCAGCGATAGAGCAACAGCACTATGCTTGCGTCCGGCGACTCGCTGAACGCCGCCGGGCTGAGCGCCGCGGCATCGATCTCGATCCCCAGTTCCTCGCGCAATTCGCGCCCCAGCGCCGCGCGTGGGGTCTCCCCGGCCTCGACCTTGCCGCCCGGAAATTCCCATAAACCGGCATGCTGCTTCCCCGCGGGACGCTGTGCCACGAGAACCTCTCCCTCGGCATTGACGAGCGCGACCGCGACCACGAGCATCGTCATCGCCGCCGTTCCCGCCATTGAGAATTCGTTAACAAAGCTGTTCTACCTCTTTGCCCTGATTGGGGAGCCGTTCGCGGCTGAAAAGACGATGATACACTTGCTTCGCCAGTTGGCCGAGTGCCGCAAGGCCGCGACCGCGGTCGAGTACGGGCTGATCCTCGCGGTGATCGTCCTTGCCATGTTCGGCGCGCTCCAACTTACCGCGACGGCGACCACCGATATGTGGAACAACGTCTCCAACAAGGTCCAGGCCGCGCACTAAGCCTCACGACTGGCACGGCTTTTGGGGCTTTAAGTTTTTATCAACCCGTCAAGCCTAGTGATTCGGACTGCTGGTTCAGGGGGCTTCTCCAGTTCCAGCCGGGTGACCTAGCTGGAGATATGACATGAAGACCATTCGCAAGATTTTCACGAACAAGAAGGGTGCCACCGCCATCGAGTACGGCCTGATCGCCGCGCTCATCGCCGTCGCCGCGATCGCCGCGATGCAGGGCCTGGGCAACCAGCTCAAGACCACGTTCACCAACGTGTCTTCGAACATGAAGGCTTCGTAAGCTCCAGCGGCTTACAGTCTGAAAAGAGGGGCGGTGGAACTTCGGTTCCGCCGCCCTTTTTCGTTGCCCTAAAGCCGCCCCATCGCAAGGAATTTGTCGCGGCGGTCGAGCTTGAGCTGGTCGGGCGACAGGTTGTGCAGGCTCATCAGCGCACCCTCCATCGCATCGCCCAGCGCGGCGATCGCCGCATCCGGATCGCGGTGCGCGCCGCCGAGCGGTTCGGAGACGATCGTGTCGATCACCCCGAGCTTTTCGAGATCCTGCGCAGTGATCTTCATCGCATCGGCCGCCTCCGACGCCTTGTCCGCCGTCCGCCACAGGATCGACGCGCTGCCCTCGGGCGAAATCACCGAATAGACCGCGTGCTCGAACATCATCACGCGATTGCCCGCGGCGAGCGCGATCGCGCCGCCCGAACCGCCCTCGCCCACTACCGCCGCGATCATCGGCACCCCCAGCTTGAGGCACGCCTCGGTCGAACGGGCGATCGCTTCGGCCTGGCCGCGCTCCTCGGCTTGCACGCCGGGGAATGCGCCCGACGTGTCGACCAGCGTCAGCACCGGCAGCCCGAACCGGTCGGCGAGCTCCATCAGCCGGATCGCCTTACGATAGCCTTCGGGCTTGCCCATCCCGAAATTGTGCTTGAGCCGGCTCGCGGTATCGTCGCCCTTTTCGTGACCGATCACCATCACGCGTTTGCCGCGAAACGTCGCAAAGCCGCCCAGGATTGCCTGATCGTCGCCGAAGGCGCGGTCGCCGGCGAGCGGCATGAACTCCTCGAAGAGACCGGCCACGTAGTTCTTGAAATGCGGCCGGTCCGAATGCCGCGCGACCTGAGTCTTCTGCCATGGCGTCAGCTTGGCATAGGTCGATTTTAGCAGCGCGTCGGACTTTGCCTGCAGTCGCGCGACGTCGGCATCGATATCGATCGCGCCGTCGGCTGCGGTCTCGCGCAGCTCGTCGATCCGCCCCTGCAGCTCGGCGATCGGCTTCTCGAAATCCAGAAATGTTGCCATTGGCGCGGGTTAGGGCCGCCGCGGGAACTCGTCAACGAGCGGGTGGCGCGTGTTGACCAGCTCGACCAGCCGCTTGGCGTCGACGTGCGTGTAGATTTCGGTGGTGGCGATATCAGCATGGCCGAGCATCGCCTGGAGCGCGCGCAGATCGGCGCCGCCTTCGAGCAGGTGCGTCGCGAAGGCGTGGCGAAGCACGTGCGGGCTGACTCGGTCGGGGGGAATGCCGGCCTCGGCGGCGAGCGCCTTGATCAATTGGTGGAGCCGGACGCGCGACAGGTGCGCCTTGCCCGAGGGGAACAGCCACGCGCGGTCGCTGGCGACATGCGCGCGCCACGCCGCCACCGCCGCACGCGCGCGGTCGGAGATCGGGGCCAGCCGCTCGCGGCCACCCTTCCCCTTCACGATGATGTACGGCCGGTCGGGCTGGATCGCGTTGCGCGGCAGCGACACGAGCTCGGTCGCGCGGAGGCCCGAGCCGTAGAGTAGCTCGACCAATGCCGCGAGCCGCAGGTCGTTAGGATCGAGTGGCATCCGCGCCAGCCGTTCGGCAATCGTGGCGAACAGTCGGTCGACGTCGCTGTGGCTCAACACCTTCGGCAGCGACCGCCGCGCGCCTGGTCGCGGCAGCGCGGCGCCGGGATCGTCGGCGCGATGACCCTCGTCGGCGAGGAACGCGAAGAACCGCCGAAGCGCCGCCGACTTGCGCGCGACGGTCGATCGCGACAGATCGCCCCAGCCGTCGCCAAGCCGCGCCAGGTCGCGCTCATCCGCGCGCGCCAGCTTGGCATCAAGATCCTCCGACGCGAGCCGCAGATCGCTGGCATACGCAGCAATGGTGTTCCTCGCCGCCCCGGCTTCGGCGGCAAGCATTTCGAGGAAGCGCTCGATCAGCGCGGGGTCGTCGAGCGGCGTGTCCGCGTTCACCCGCGCGTGACGGCTTCGGCCGCGACCATCCGCGCCATGCCGCCCAGTCCGACGACGCGCAGCGCATTGACGATGTGGAACACCGCCTGCGGAGACACGCCACGCCAGTCGGTGGTCTGCATCCCGACCGCGCTCAGCAACAGCACTTCGCCCGGCCGGCCTTCCGCGGCGGCCCGGTCGATCGCGCGAGTCCAGCTATTCTCTCCGGCGACATCGACGCCGTAATTCTGCGCGACGCTGTTATCGAGCCGCGCCAGCCCGGCGAGCCCCGCGGCGAACATCTTCTGCTTGGCAGGATCGGCCGAGAAAGCCCCGACATCGCCCGAGCCATAGCGCGTATTGTTGTCGGGGTCCGCCAGCGCGATCAGCGCCGAGCCCTCGCTTCCCCGCGCTACCGCGGCACGCCAGCGCGCTGCCGAGCGATCCATCCCCGCGCTGAGCATCGAGGCGATCAGATCGTCGCTGCCGTCGGTCTTGCCCGCGACCGTCACCCGTGCCGCGGCGCGCGCGGTCAGGACCAGCCGCCCGTAATGCGCAGCCTCGCCGGCATCGGCGCCTTTCCACAGCCCGCGCAACGCGTCGAGCCGGGCATCGCGCGACCCCGCGACATAGGCGGTCTTAAGGTCGCTCGCGATCGCATTGGCGCCGGTATTGGTCTCGTCGCTCGCGTCGACCATTCCGTAAAGATCGACCAGCGCCGCGTTCGACAGCACACCCTGCCCCGCAGCCAGTTCCGCAAACTGCGCGCGCTTTACCGGATCGAGCTGCGGCGACAGCACTTGCCAGTATCGCATCTGAGGGCCGGTGCCCGCGAACAGCTCGTCCGGGATCTGCTCCCCCGCCGCCATGGCAAGCCCGTAGCGCCAGGTGTTGAGCCCAGGCACGCTCGCCCATTCGATCGTGACGTCCGCGCGGTTCGATCCCTTGCCTGCGATCTTCTGCGCGAGCAGCAGGTCGATCCCGCTCGCCACGCGCTTGGCCTGGTTCATCAACGGCGTCGCCTGGCTCGGCGCCGACGACAGCCCCGCACACATTGCGCGCGCCAGCACCCATCCCGGCTCCGGAGACACCTTCACGGCGTCGGTGGCGAGCGGACACATCGCGCCGACATCGCCGTTCGCCAGCGCCGCCTGCATCGCGACCTGATAAAGCTTCGGCGTGTAATTGTCCGGATCGACCGACTGCACGATCGCGCGGCCGATCACCGATTCGCCCATGCGCAGGAGGAGGAATGCGCGTTCCGCGGCGAAATCCGCGCCGTTGACGTCCTTCGGGGTCGCCAGCGGCTGCGCGAGCAAGCGGCGAAGCGCGATCGACATCCAACGCGACGCGATCGGCGCCTGGGTCGATCGCATCAGCGCCTCGACATAGCGGCCGTCCGCGGTCCCGAACGCGCGCGGGTCCATCATCCGGTCGGCGGATGCGATCCCGACCATGTCGAGCGAGCGGCGCGATCCTTCGGGCAGCGGGTAATGCACGGCACCGAACGCGACGGGGGTTTGCCCGATCGGCAGCCCGGTGACCGGGTCGGTCGCGACCGGAGCCGGCGTCGGCGTTGCTGCGGCAAGCGGCGCGGGCGCGGCGACAACCGGCGTGGCAGCAGGGGCGGTCGGCGTCGGGGCCGAGGGCGCGGCTGCGGACGGCGCGCGGCTCGGTGACGCACGCGGCGTCGGGGCCGGCGGCTGGTCGAACCCCGGCGGCAGGATCGATTCGGGCTTCTGCTGCGCGAACGCGCCACCCGCGACGAGCAGCGCCAGCGCCGAAAGGCCGGTGCTAGCCTTGGAGATTCGCAAGCGACACAGCCTTTTCAACGCGCACCGGCTGCTTTTCGTGCGCGTGGCTCGAGAGGAAGATCGTCCCGCCGACCAACACCACCAGCACCGCGATAAGCACCACCATCATCCGCGACATGCGATCCACTCTCATCCGAAACATATTCGGCTCGGCCACCGATTGTGGACGAGCGCTTGGGGCGCTGTATAGCCCGTAAAGCCATGTTGCAAAGCGCCCCTGCGACCGAAGTCTGGACCGGCAAGCCGATCGTGCTCGTCGGGCTGATGGGGGTGGGCAAGTCCACCGTGGGACGGCGGTTGGCCAACCGGCTCGGCGTTCCGTTCGTCGATGCCGACCATGAGATCGAGATCGCGGCCGACATGAGCGTCGGCGAAATCTTCGAAAAATTCGGCGAGCCCTATTTTCGCGACGGCGAACGTCGCGTCATCGCCCGTCTGGTCGACGGACGGCCGCAAGTCATCGCGACCGGCGGCGGCGCGTTCATCAACGACGAGACTCGAAAGATGATTCTCGACCACGCGATCGCGATCTGGCTCGACGCCCCGACCAAGGTGCTTGCCGACCGGGTCCGGCGCCGCAACACGCGCCCGCTGTTGCGCGACCGCGATCCGCTCGACGTGCTCAACGACCTCGCCGCCAAACGCAACCCGATCTACGCGCAGGCCCCGATCCGAATCGCCAGCGACCAGGCGCCGCACGAGTCCGCGGTGACGGCGATCCTGCGCGCGATCGGCTGGGGCGCGAAACGATGACCCGGATACCGGTGGCGCTCGGCGAGCGCAGCTATGACGTGATGATCGAGCGCGGCCTGCTCGCCCGCGCCGCGGATCGCCTCGCGCCGCTCGCGCGGGGGCGCTCGATGGCGATCGTCAGCGATGCGAATGTCGAGCCGCATCTGGCGACGCTGCAGCGTGCGCTGGACGATGCGGGGATCGCGACCGAGGCGATCGTGCTGCCGCCGGGAGAGACGACCAAGAGCTGGGCGCAGCTGGAAGGCTTGACCGACCGCTTGCTCGGCCACGGGATCGAGCGGAGCGACCATGTCGTCGCGCTCGGCGGCGGAGTGATCGGCGATCTCGTCGGCTTCGCCTGCGCGATCGTCAAGCGCGGTTGCGGGTTCGTCCAGATCCCGACCACCTTGCTCGCGCAGGTCGACAGCTCGGTCGGCGGCAAGACCGCGATCAACACGACGGCGGGCAAGAATCTGATCGGCGCATTCCACCAGCCCGCGCTGGTGCTGATCGACCCCGACGTGCTCGACACGCTCCCGCCGCGTGAAACGCGGGCAGGCTATGCCGAGATCGTCAAATACGGTCTGATCGACGATCCCGCCTTCTTCGAATGGTGCGAAGCCAACGCCGCCAAGCTGCTCGCCGGCGACCCCACCGCGCGCGAGCACGCGATCGCTCATTCCGTCGCCGCGAAGGCGCGGATCGTCGCTGAGGACGAGCGCGAAACCAGCGGCAAGCGCGCCCTGCTCAACCTCGGCCACACGTTCGGCCACGCGCTTGAAGCCGAAGCGGGCTTTTCCGGCAAATTGCTCCACGGCGAAGCGGTTGCCGCCGGCATGGCGCTGGCGTTCGCATATTCGGCACGCCGCGGCCTGTGCCCAGCCGAGGACGCAGTCCGCGTCGCCGCGCACCTGCGCGCGGTCGGCCTGGGGGACAGCCCCCGCGCCGTCGGCATCACGGCGAACGGCGCGACGCTTGCCGACCACATGCGCCATGACAAGAAAATGGACGGCGGCACTCTGCCGTTCCTGCTCGCGCGCGGAATCGGGCGGACTTTCGTTGACGCGTCGGTCGATCTGACTGACATTGCGGCGTTTCTGGATGAGGGGCGACGATGATCCACTTGATGATAGCTGCAATTGCCGTCGTCACAACGCCAGCTCCGTTAGCCCCGGCGGGAAAGTGGGTGGTCGATTATCGGAAGGATATGTGTTTGGTGTCGCGGCCGTTCGGCCCTGCCGACACCGCCACGATATTCGCCCTCAAGCCCGCGATCGCGATGACCGAGGGGGGGCAGACGTTGTTCGTTCTCGCACCCAACACGGGTGGGACCGGAGTTCGACGCGGGCAAGCGACGGTGACCCCGTTGCAGTCGGGTCAGCAGAAGAAGTTCGATTATGTCAGTTGGGTTCCGAAAGGGACCAAGCTGCGCGCCTACGAAATCGAAGCAAACGCGGATTTCGCAGGTTCGCTCGGTGAAGCAACGGGCGTCGCCATCGATGCGGGCAAGGATGGCTTTTCATTCGCCACGGGCAAATTGCAGCCTGTGATGACGGCGCTCGCCACATGCAATCAAGATCTGTTCCGGTCGTGGGGCATCGACCCGACGGCGAAGGCGTCGACGCAGCATGGTGCGAACCCGGGCAGTTGGTTCAAGGACGGCGATTATCCCGCGGCGGCCAAACGGCGCGGCGCGCAGGGACAATCGGTTGTCGTGCTGACGGTTTCGGGCGAAGGTCGCCCAACCGCGTGCCGCGTGGTCGTCAAGGCCGATCCTGATCTCGATAGAGTAACGTGTGAGCTGGCGATGAGAAATGGTCGCTACGAAGCGTCACCCGGAAAATCCGACCGCTATTCGATTCTGTCGGTTCGATGGGTGCTGGACGGCTACTGAGCGCGGCGTGCGTCCCACGCGAGCCATAGCCAGCCGACGATCATCGCTGCGCCACCCAGCGGCGTGATCGGGCCAATCGCCTTGCTCGGACCAAGCATCGCCATCGCGTAAAGCGATCCGGCGAACAGCGCGCCGCCCGCGACGAACAGGATCGCCGGCCATTTCGCACCCATCCGCAGCGCGACCAACGCCGCGACCGCATGGATCAACTGATACTGCCCGCCGGTCTTGAGCCACTCCGCCGCCTGCCCGCTCGCGCCGTGCGCGCCGAATGCACCCGCGCCAACCGCCATCGCGCCCGACAGCGCCGCCAGCATTGCGATCCACCTCATCGCCACCATCCCCAATCGTGCAACAGGACCGGCGCTCGGTCGACCAGCAGCGCCAGCCCGACCACCAGCGCCGCGGTGCTGATCGCGAGCACGGCACCCGCTACCATGTCCTTCGCCGCCTTGATCTCGTCGTGCAGCCCCGGATGCAGCAAATCGATCACCGACTCGATCGCGCCGTTGAGCAGTTCGAGCGCGAGGATCAGCGCGATCAGCACCGCGACGATCGCCCACCATATGGCCGCGGGGTGGAGCACGACCAGCGCCACCACCGCGACGGCGCCGATCACCGCTTGCGTACGAAAGCTCCGCTCGCGCCGCCACCCCGTGCGCCAACCGGCCAGCGCGAAGCCCAGCCGCTCGACGAAGGGCTGGTTCTTCAAGGCTCCTGCCCCCGCCCCAGCTCTTCGACCGCAATCGTGTCCTTGGCGACGACGGTCGTCCTGTGGCGGTCGGTCGCGGCGCCCAGTGCTTCCCGCTCGTCGCTGGTGATGATCCGGTCGCGCGCGGCGCTGAGGTCGCCGCCCGCCTCGTATTGCGCGCGCAGCCGTTCGCGATCGCGCGCGCGGTACATGTCCTCGGCCCGGTCGATCTGCTCGTCGTCCACCTCGATCGCCTCGAGCGCGAGCCGGCCCATCCGCACCGCCGATTCCATCACTTCGCGCACGACGCCCGATACCGGCGAGCCCTTGAGCTTGATCAGCGCGCGTCGATCATAGGTGCGCGCAAAGATCGCCGCCTGCGGGAATGCCTCGTGCACGCCCTCGATCAGGTCGGCGTCGAGCTGGTCACCATCGATGCAGAACAGGATCAGCTCGCAATCGTGCGCCCCCGCCTGGCGCAGCAGGTCCATCCGCGTGCCGTCCCCATAATAGACCTTCGCCCCGAAATTGCCGGCGACGTCGATCATCTCGATATCGGTGTCGATCAAAGTCACCGGCACGCCCGCCGCGATCAACATCTGCGACACCGTCTGCCCAAATCGTCCGTATCCGACGATCAGCGCGTTGGCGCCGTCGGCACGGGGACCGTCTCGCTCCCCTTTCACCTCCGGCGCCTCGCGGAATCTCGACGTCACCATCATCAGGAATGGCGTCGTCGCCATCGACAGCGTGATCACCGCGCTGAAGATGCTCACCGCCTGCGGGTCGATCAGCATCGCGCGTTGCGCCTGCGCGAACAGCACGAACCCGAACTCACCGCCCTGGCTGAGCAGCAGCCCGAGCGCGAGCGCGCCGCGCCAGTTCATCTTGAACGCCAAGCCGATGCCCATGAGGATTGCAGTCTTGGTCGCGATCAACAGCACGGCCATGCCGATCACCATCAACGGCCGGTCGGCGATGACGTGCAGGTCGAGCATCATGCCGACCGCGAGGAAGAACAGCCCGAGCAGGATCGACCGGAACGGCTCGACGTCGGCCTCGAGCTCGTGGCGATACGGCGAATCGGCGAGCATCACGCCCGCGACGAATGCGCCGAGCGCAGTCGAAAGGTGGAGATATTCCATCAACGCGGCGGCGGCGATGACGGTGAACAAGGCGGCGAATACGAACATCTCGCGCTCGCCGAGATTGCCGATCACGCGGAACAGCGGGCGCAGCAGGTACCGACCCACCAGCACCAAACCGCCGACCGCAAGAACGGTTTCGATGAACAGCAGCCAGCCGGGGGGACCGGCCTGATCGGCGGGATTGCGCGACAGCACTGTGACCAACGTGATCAGGGGGATGATCGAGAGGTCCTGGAACAGCAGGATGGCGAACGCGCGCTCGCCGAACGGGGTGCGCAGCCGCCCCGCCGATTGCAGCATCGGCAGCACCTGCGCGGTCGACGACAGCGCGAGCGGCAGGCCCAGCACGAGCGCGGCGGGCCAGGTGACGTTGGCGACGGCATGGACAATCGCGGCAACCGCCAGCCCGCACAGGATCACCTGGATCGATCCGAGCGCGAAGATGTCCTGCTTCATCTTCCACAGCCGGCTCGGGTTGAGCTCGAGCCCGACGATGAACAGCAGCAGCGTGATGCCGAGCTCGGCGACGCCGATCTTGCCCTCGGCATCGCCGATCAGGTGAAGCGCCTGCGGCCCGATCAGCGCGCCCGCGACGAGGAAGCCCAGGGTCGCGCCCAGCCCGAGCCGACGGAACAGGATGACGAATACAAGCCCCGCGCCGAGCATGACCACGCCGTCGCGGAGCAGCGATCCGTCCATCAGCCCCCCACCGGCCCTGCTGCGGTCTCGGCTGCCTGGGCCGCGGCTTCGAACGCCAGCCGGATCGACGGGTGCCGCGCAGTGACGCCGAGCGCGGGCGTGAAGAGGTCGAGGTCGGGCCAGTCCGGCGCGCCGCCCTCGCCGGCCAGCCACGCCGTCAACTGATCGCGCGCCGCCGCCAGTTCGGCCGGCGTCTTGCCGACCGCATGCGCGGCGAGCAGCGACGACGACGCCTGGCCGAGCGCACACGCGCGCACCAGCATCCCGATCGCGCTAACTCGGCCGTCGGTCAGGTCGATATCGACCGTCACCCGACTTCCGCAGATCGGCGAGCGCCTCTCCGCCGACCCCATCGGATCGGGCAATCGATCGTGGTGCGGGATCGACGCCGCCAGCCGCAGGATTTGGGTGTTATACAGCGGCGCGTTCATCGTTTCGGTGATGTAAGCGAGCGGGCGGCGCGATGCACCCCTGTTGTTCAAACAACACTGTGTTCCCGCGAAGGCGGGAATCCAGGATTACTTGGGGTGACGCTTGTGACCCTGGATTCCCGCTTTCGCGGGAGAACTGGTGACGCTGGGCTTGGGCGCCGGCGCGGCATCGTCGGATCCGTTGTCAACGGCGTCCGACACATTCCCCTCGTCCCCGCCGAACATCGGCCGCCCGGCGCGCCGCTTGCCAATCACGTCGGCAACATACGCGCTGGTCGCATTGAGCAGCGGATAGGTCCGCGCCTTGGTCAGCCATAACGGGCGCTGCTTCGGCCCGCCCGCCGCGGTGTCGGTGACCAGCGCAACCAGCAGGAACGCGAGGCTCGCGAGGATCAGCCCCTTGAGCGCGCCGAACCCGAACCCCATCGCGCGGTCGATCGGACCCAGCACCGACGAGCGCGTGCGCCTTCCGATCGATTGCGCGAGCATCCGACCGCCGAACCACGCCGCGCCCGTAATCAGCGCGAACGCCAGCACCGCCGCGCCGGTCGCGGTCGCGAATCCGCTCAACGCTTGAGTCACCGGTGCGTGGACGAGCTTGAGCGCGAACACCACCAGCACCCAGGCGAACAGCGACAGCACTTCGGTGACGAACCCGCGCCACGCGCCGAGCCCGGCGCTGATCCCCACGCCGAGCAGAACCAGGATGTCGAGCGTGTGCAACCCCATGGGAGAGTGGCTAGCCGCGCCCCAGCATATGGTCAACGAGCGCGCCGAGCGTGCGGAACCCGCTGACCCGCATCTCGCCGCCCTTGGTGCCCGCCGGCCCCATCGCGCGTTCGAACCCCAATTTGGCCGCTTCCTTCATCCGCAGCGCGGCGTGCGCGACGGGGCGCACCTCTCCCGACAGCGCGATTTCGCCGAACGCCACAGCGTCGGCGGGCACCGGCCGCTCGCTCAGCGCGGAGATCAGCGCCGCCGCGACCGCCAGGTCCGCCGCCGGGTCCTGCACGCGGTAGCCGCCGGCAATGTTGAGATAGACTTCGCAGGTCGAAAAGCTCAGCCCGCACCGCGCTTCGAGCACCGCGAGGATCATCGCCAGCCGCCCCGAATCCCAGCCGACCACCGCGCGCCGCGGCGTCGCGCCCGACGCCAACCGCACGACCAGCGCCTGGACCTCGACCAGCACCGGCCGCGTGCCCTCGAGCGCCGGGAACACGGTCGACCCCGTCATCCCTTCCTCGCGATGCGTCAGAAACAGCGCGCTTGGATTGGCGACCTCGCTCAGCCCGGCGGTTTCCATCGAGAACACGCCGATCTCATCGGTGCCGCCGAAGCGGTTCTTGATCGCGCGCAGGATGCGGTATTGGTGACTGCGCTCGCCCTCGAAACTCAGCACGGTATCGACCATATGCTCGAGCACGCGCGGGCCCGCGATGCTGCCGTCCTTCGTCACGTGACCGACCAGCACCACCGCTGATCCACGCTCTTTGGCGAAACGGATCAACTCCTGCGCCGATGCGCGCACCTGGCTGACCGTCCCCGGCGCACCCTCGATCAGGTCCGAATGCATCGTCTGGATCGAATCGATCACCAGCAAGGCGGGCGGCCGCCCCTGCCCGAGCGTGGTCAGGATATCGCGAGTCGATGTCGCCGCCGCCAGTTCGACCGGCGCGTCGCCCAGCCCCAGCCGCCGCGCGCGCAGCCGCACCTGGTCGGCGGCCTCCTCGCCAGAAACATACACCACGCGCTGGCCGCGCCGCGCCAGCGTCGCCGCCGCCTGAAGCAACAAGGTCGACTTGCCGATCCCCGGGTCGCCGCCGATCAACGTCGCCGACCCTTCCACGAACCCGCCGCCCATTGCGCGGTCGAGCTCCGCGATGCCGGTCGCCATCCGCTCGGGCAACGCGACCTCGGCATCGAGCGCGATCAACGCGATCGCGCGGCCGCCGCCCTGCAGATTATGCTTGGCCTGGAACGGCGTGACGACCGCGCCGACCTCCTCGACCAGCGTGTTCCATTCGCTGCAATCGACGCACTGCCCCTGCCACCGGCTGGCGACCGATCCGCACGCTTGGCAGACGTAACGCTTCTGGGGTTTGGCCATCGGCAAGGCCTAGCCCAAAAAGAACGATAGGGGAACAGACGACTTGCGAGATCGCAGCGCGGTCAGGCGATCTTGAACCCTTCCTTGTTCATCGTCCGGGTCAGCGCTCGATTCTTTTCCTCGGAGAGTTGCGACTTGAGGCCGGGGAACAGATCGTCCTCCTCCTCGCGCATGTGCTGTTCGATATCGGCCCGGAACTTTGCCATCGTCTCGAGGAAGCGCGCAGAATCGTTCGGCATGTTCTCGAGATCGTAGAGATACTGCTTGACATAGCCGTGCTCCGAATTGAGCTCGTCGGCCTCGGCCACCATCCCGGCGTCGCGTAGCGCGGGATAGATCGCATTCTCTTCCTCGAGCGCGTGCTTTGCGAGCATGTGCTTGAGGTTGGCGAGCAGCATCGCTCGTTTGACCTTGGCGGTGTCGGGCGTCGCCTGGATCGCGTCGAACACGAGCAATGTCGCCTTGTGCTCGGCGGCGAGCGCCTGGTCCCAATCGCCCGCGAGATAGGTCGGCGCCTGGACCGCGACCTTGCGCCCGATCATCGCCAGTACGCCGAGCACCGCGCCCGCCGCCCCGGCGCTGGCGACGACGCCGAGCGTGGACATGCCACCCTGCTCGCTCCTCGACGTGGACTTCTCCTGCTGCGCGGTCGTGGTCATGGCTCGGCTCCTGATGGTTCAGTCGCTCAACCCGCGAACGCCGCGAGGGTTTCCCGGCTTTAGGAAGGTCGCGCCGGAATGGTCAGCCCGCGCTGGACGGCCGGACGCGCCAGTCCGCGGTCGAGCCACGCCGCGACGTTCGAATAGCGGTCGAACGCGACGATCTCGCGCGCTTCATAGAAGGTGATCAGGTTGCGCACCCAACCCAGGGTCGCGACGTCGGCGATCGTATAGTCGCCACCCATGATCCAATCGCGTCCATCAAGCCGCGCATCGAGCACGTCGAGCAGCCGCTGGCTTTCGGCAACGTAGCGATCGCGCGGGCGCTTATCCTCGTAATCCTTGCCCGCGAATTTGTTGAAAAAGCCGAGCTGGCCGAACATCGGCCCCAGCCCGCCCATCTGCCACATCAGCCAGGCGATCGTCTCCCACCGCGCGGCCGGGTCGGCGGGGAGGAACTTCCCCGTCTTGTCCGCGAGGTAGAGCAGGATCGCACCGCTTTCGAACAGCGCCAGCGGCTTCCCGTCCGGCCCATTCGGATCGAGGATGGCGGGAATCTTGCCGTTGGGGTTGAGGCTCAGGAAGTCGGGCGCCTTCTGGTCGTCCCTGGCGAAATCGACGAGGTGCGCCTCGTACGGCAGCGCGGTCTCTTCGAGCATGATCGACACCTTGACTCCGTTCGGCGTCGGCAGGCCGTAATATTGCAGCACGTCGGGGTTCTGCGCGGGCCATTTGCGCGTGGTCGGAAAGGTAGAAAGGTTGGGCATCGATTGGTCCTCGGCTGTGGCGCCGCCGAGATAGGAACCCGGCGGCGCGACCGCCACGCGCCGGTTACAGGTTCACGAACGACGACAACATTGACGCAGATTAAGGCACGGAATTAGTTGGATAAAGCCAGCGCAGTTTACGAAGATTTTGCGTTTGCCCGGCTAATGAAGTCCCGCAACTGCCGGACGGAATCATGCAACGGATCATCTATATCAGCACCGCGCGCGCGCCGATGAGCAACGCCGATCTCGACGGACTGCTGCTCACCGCGCGCCGCAACAACGCAGCCGCCGGGGTGACCGGCATGCTCGTCGTCGGAGGGCAACGCTTCCTGCAGACGCTCGAAGGCCCCGACGCGGCGGTCGATACGATCTTCGCGCGGATCAAGGACGATACGCGCCACCATGCCGTCGTCACGCTGTCGAAGAAGGTGATCAAGCGGCCGGCATTCGGCAATTGGGCCATGGGCTACCGCGCGGGTGGTGCGCCGGGGACGAGCAACTCGCTGGTCGAGGTGGTCGGCGCGTTGCTCCAGCCGATCGAGGACCCGACGATCCGCGCCTATTTCGAAGGTTTCGCCGAACTTCACGCCGCAGCCTGAGCGCGCCGGATCCGCGCAAATTCCGCCGGAAGATAGGCAAGCCCGTTCCATCCCGCTATGGGCGGCGCATGCAACCCGGCGATCTTCGCGTCGCGCTGTTTTCGGGCAATTATAATTACGTCCGCGATGGCGCGAACCAGGCTCTGAACAAGCTCGTCGGGCATCTGCTCGCGCGTGGGGTCACGGTGCGAGTCTATTCGCCGACCACCGATACGCCGGCCTTCCCCCCCGTCGGCGATCTGGTCAGCGTGCCTGCGGTGCCGATGCCCGGCGGGCGCGACGAGTTCAAGCTGGCGCGCGGCCTGACCCAGAAAGTGCGGCGCGATCTGGAGGCGTTCGCGCCCAATATCGTCCATCTTTCGGCGCCCGACATTCTGGGCCACCGGGCGCTGACCTGGGCGCGCAGGCACAATATCGCCTCGTTCATTTCGATGCACACCCGGTTCGAGACCTACCCGCAATATTACCATATCGGCTTTGTCGTCCCCCTGATGCTTCGCTTGCTGCGGCGCTTCTATAACCGCGCGGACCAGATCGTCGTGCCGGCGCCGTCGTCCGGCGAGCTGCTCCGTAGCTGGGGCGTGACCAAGCCGATCGCGATTTGGTCGCGGGGGGTCGATCACCACCGTTTCCGGCCCGAAGCGCGCAGTCTCGAATGGCGGCGCTCGCTCGGCATTCAGGACGACGAAGTCGCGATCGGGTTTCTCGGCCGGCTGGTGCTCGAAAAGGGGCTCGACATCTTCGCCGACGTCGTCGCCGCGCTCAAGGCGCGCGGGGTGCGGCATCGCGTGATGGTGATCGGCGAAGGCCCAGCGCGCGACTGGTTCGCCGAACGCGTGCCCGAAGCGGTGTTCACGGGTTTTCAAAGCGGCGATGCGCTCGGCCGCGCGGTCGCGTCGATGGACGTGTTCTTCAACCCCAGCGTCACCGAAACCTTCGGCAACGTCACTGCCGAAGCGATGGCCGCAGGCGTGCCGGTGGTCGCGGCGCGCGCGACCGGCGCGGTCGATCTGGTCGAGGACGGCGTCACCGGCTTCCTGGTCCCGCCGCGCGACGTCGACGCCTATGCCGACGCGATCGGGCGGCTGGCGCAGGACGACGCATTGCGGCGCAGCGCCGGTCTTGCCGGACATGCCGCTGCGGAACGCTATGAATGGGATCCGGTCAACGAAGCCGTGATCGACGAATATCTGGCGATGATGGCGCGGCGCGGCGCCTGAACCGGGCGTCCACGGCCTAGGCGGTGGGTTTCCACGCCCGCTCGTCCTCGGCGACGCGAAGCACATCGTACGCCGCCTGGATCGCCTGGAACCGCTTCGCCGCCTCGGTATCGCTGGGGCGAAGATCGGGGTGGTTCTCCTTGGCTAGCTTGCGCCACGCCGCCCGCACCTGGTCGAAGCTGGCGTCCGCCTCCAGCTCGAGCACGTCGAGCGCGCGCATCTCGTCGCGCGACCGGCTGCCGTCGCCCGGCCCCGCCCAGCCGTAATGCTTGGCTTCGGCGAAACCGTTGGCGGCGCGAGTCTCTTCCGCTTCGCGCTCGGCCGCCTCCTCGGCGGTCAGGCCTTCGAAATAATTCCAGCCGCGATTATATTCGGCGGCGTGGTCGCGGCAGAAGTACCAGCGATCGGGGCTGTTGGGGGATTTGGGGGCGGGGCAATCGCCCTTCTCGTCACAGCCATGGCGGTCGCAAATCCGCACCCGCGTCGCTTCGCGCGACGAGCCATAACCTCCCCAGCGGGGAAATCCCCAATTGTCCGAACGGGTAGCGCGCGCCATGGCGGCCACTTAGGCTGGCGTGCCGAGGATTGCTACCACAAGGAAGCGGCGCGCAAGTAAATTGCGCGCCTTCGGTTCCTCGCTCGGGACACGCCACGCGCCACGAGCAACCGCGATTAGCTTTCGCTAATCGCGGCGCACGAGCGCCAGACGGTCTGTAAGCCGGGTTCTGTCCACCGCCGAAGCGGATGGGCGACCATTCCTCTAGGACGACGCTCGCGCGCCGCCTCCAGCAACCAACCCGGGCGACGAGCTGAAACGAAGCCCATATGCCGCCCCTATTCGGTCTTGCTCCCGGTGGGGTTTGCCTTGCCGCCGCTGTTACCAGAAGCGCGGTGCGCTCTTACCGCACCCTTTCACTCTTACCGGGCCCAAACTGCTTCAGGCCCGGCGACCTGCTCTCTGTGGCACTTTCCCTGGGGTCGCCCCCGGCGGGCGTTACCCGCCACCGTCGTTCCGCGGAGCCCGGACTTTCCTCGCGTGCTTGCGCACCCGCGGCCGCCCGACCCTCTGGCGGCTAGCGCCTTACGCGTCGCCTTGCGGTTTGGGAAGCAGCAGCGCGAGCAGCAAGCTACGGCACTCGCCGTCGATCTCGCCGTCGATCAGCTCGGGGCGGAAGCGGCGCTGGAACGCGACGACGGCGGCGAGCTGGTCGGTGACTTCGTAGCCGAAGCGCTCGAGCGCGAGCAGGAAGCCGGCGTCGCTCCACAAGGGGTCGATCAGATTCCTGGTCGGGCGCGGCATCGCGAGCCGCAACCGTGCCAGCCGGCCCCAGGGAAAGCGCTCGCCCGGATCCTGCTTGCGCGTACACGCAATGTCCGAATGACCGACCACGTTGCCGCGGGTGACGCCGTAGCGCTGCTTGATCTCTTCCAACAGCGAGATCAGCGCGTCGATCTGCGCGTCGGGGAAATCGCGGTAGCCGAATTCGTGACCCGGATTGACGAGCTCGATCCCGACCGACGCCGAATTAACGTCGGTGATTCCGCGCCAGTGCGACTTGCCGGCGTGCCAGGCGCGCTTGTCCTCGGCCACCAAGCGGTGAACCGTGCCGTCCTCGTCAACCAGATAGTGCGCCGACACTTCCGCAGCCGGATCGCACAGCCGCGCCAGCGCCGCCGCCGCGCTTTCCATGCCCGTATAGTGCAGCACGATCATCGTCACCGGCAGCTGCCGCTCGTTGAAATTGGGCGACGGGGTCTCGACGATGCTCACGGTGCGAAGGATTGCGGCGAACCAGCCACAAAGTAAACCTAAGCAGCAGCAGCCGTGGCCCAGTTTGGCTCATATAGGCCGCGATAGCGCTGGCTCGGCTTGAACGCGTCGGTCTGCCCGATCACGGTCTCGCCTGCGCCCAGCACCAGCACGCCGTCGGGGCGAAGCACCTTGGCCAGCCGGCCGAGCACCTGGCGGCGCAGGTCGAGCGGGAAATAGAGCAGGACGTTGCGGCACAGGATCACGTCGAACCGCCCGATCGGCAACGGATCGGCCACGAGGTTCATACGGCGGAACGACACCATCCGCACCAGCCCGGGATGCGCGACCCAATCGCCGTCGATCGAATCGAACCATTGCATCATGCGGCGGACCGGCAGCCCGCGCTGAATCTCGAACTGGGTGAAGCGCCCGGCCTTGGCGCGAGTCAGCGCAGTCTCCGACACGTCGGTCGCGACGATCTCCGGCATGTGGTCGTCAAGCCGCTCGGCGAACATCATCGCCAGGCTGAGCGGCTCCTGCCCGGTCGAGCAGCCCGCCGACCAGATCCGCGCGCGGCGCGTATCCGGTACTGCGCGCACCACCTCGGCAACGACGTCGAACACCGTCGAATCGCGGAAGAACGAGCTTTCCTGATTGAGCAATTCATCGACGATCCGGTCGCCGAGCTTGCCGATACGATCGTGGCGCAAGGCCACCGCCAGCGATTCGAGGCTGTCGTGCCCGGTCTCGCGCATCAATGGCTTGAGCGCGGTCTCGATCCGCCAGTTGCGGTTCGCCGCCATGCGCTGGCCGGTGCGTTCCTCGAGCAGGGTCATGAAGTCGGCGGCGGCGCCAGGAGACGTAGCGTTCAGCATGATGGCCGCCCCGATTCCGGACGACGACGCCGCGCTATCAACTGCCCGATCTCGTCGGGCGGGAGGATCGCGTTGGCAATGCCCTCCCCGGCGACCGCGCCGGGCATGCCCCAGATCACCGACGAAGCGCGGTCCTGCACGACCAGGCTGCCGCCCGCGGCAGACAATTTGGCCGCGCCGATCGCCCCATCCCGACCCATCCCGCTCAGCACGACGCCGAGCGCGCGCGCACCGAACGCGTCCGCGACCGATTCGAGCATCGGATCGACCGACGGCAGGCACCCGCTCGGCGCACGCGCGGCGGTCAGCCGTACTGCGGCACCGTCGCCCGTCATGACGCAGCGCAAGTGCGCGCGTCCCGGCGCGATCAGGATCCGGCCGGGGCGGATGCGGACATGGTTCTCTGCGACCGCGCACGGCCGCCCGGCGAGCACCGCCACTTGCGCGGCGAAATAGGGCATGAACGATTCGGGCAGGTGCTGCGTGATCAGGATCGGCAGCCGGAAATCGGCGGGGAGCATGCGAAGCAATTGGCTGAGCGCGTGGATGCCGCCGGTCGAAGCGCCGATCGCGACGATGTCGAAATCGTTGCCGGGCGCCGTGGCCGCCGGCGGGGTGCGCGGCATGACCACGTCATCCGGCGCGACCAGGCGATCGAGCTTTTCGTTGAGTACGTCCGCGAACCGACCCGCGAACGCGCCCACGTCCGGCTTGACCAAGGTATCGGCCGCGCCCAGCGCGAGCGCCTGGACGGTGGTCGCGGCCCCGTCGTCGCACGCGGACGAGACGATCAGCACGCGCGCGCCGCGGCCCGCCGCGATCAGATCGGGGAGCGCGGTCAAGCCGTCGACACCCGGCATCTCGACGTCGAGCACGATCACCTCGACTCGATGCTTGGCGAGGAACGTCTGCGCCGCCCGCACGTCGGGCACCGCGCCCGCGACGAGGAAACGCCCCGCGCCGTCGATCGCGCGCGCCATCACCGCCCGCGCGACGACCGAATCGTCGACGATCAGGACCGACGGCGGCGCCGCGAGCGTGGGGAGATCGGAGTGCTGGCTGGCCATCGCGGCGGTTCCAGGCAAGGAACCGGGATCAGGCCATGCCGACGATTTGGAGCTTACTTTCGAGCGTCTCGCGGTCGAACGGCTTCATGACATACTCGTCGGCCCCGGCTTCGATCGCCGCGCGGATATAGGCCATGCCGTTTTCGGTCGTGCAGAACACCACCTTGGGCCGGCTGGCGAGCGCGGTGTCGCGGAGCGCGCGCAGGAAATCCATTCCGCTCATCACCGGCATGTTCCAGTCGAGCAGGATCACGTCGGGCACCGAGCTCTTGCAGCTGTCGAGCGCCTCGCGCCCGTCGGCGGCTTCGCTGACCTCGAAGTCGAGCGTTTCCAGGATGTGGCGGGCGACCTTCCGGATCACCTTGGAATCATCGACAACCAGACACGTCTTCATCACCGAACCACCCTGTTACCGTCCGCGTTCCAGCGGCTTAGTGCGAAACCATGAGCGGCAAGTTAATTCACTGCCACGCCATCGACCAACGGCCCCTGGACCAAAGCGGTGAGGTCGATCGCCAGGATCGGCTCGCCGTCGCGCTCGACTTGGCCGCAGCCGACCTGGCGCCAGCCGCCGTCGAGCGCGATTCCCGACGGCAGCGGCGCGGCGCTGAACGCCGCCACGTCCTGGAGCGAATCGACCAGCACAGCATAATGGTGGCCGTCGATCACCGTGATCACCGCGCGCGAGCCGGCAATGCCCATCGGCGGCAGCCCGAGCGCGGCGTGCGCGTCGACCACCGTCACGACTCGGCTGCGCAAAGCGGCGAGTCCGCGGATGTGTCTGGCGACTCGCGGCGTCGGCGTGACGTGGCCGATGTCGACCACCGATTCGACTTGCGCCGAATCGATCGCGACGCCGCGGCCCGCGACTTGCGCGATCAGGAAAAGCTGTTCGGTCATGCCGCCTCCACGCGCCGCGCGACCGCCGCGAGCAGGCCCGCGCGGTCGTAGCGATAGACTTGCCCCTCGCCGCCAATGTCGCGGCGATCGTTGCTCAGCCGCACCACGCGCGCGTCCTCGGCCGCCGCCGGATCGGTGGTCAGGATCACCGCGGGCCGATCGTCGTCGTGTGCGTAAGTCGCGACTCGATAGCCCGCCGCTTCGAGCACCGGCTTGAGGAACGTGGCGATCCACCCGTCCGCCTCGCCTTCGATGAGGCACAATGGCGCTCCCGGCCGAACGGCGGCGCCGACTTCGGGCCCGAGCAGCCATTGCGGGTCGATCAGCTCGATCTGCTCGTCGTCGATTGTCACCACGCCCAGGATCGGCCCAGGCTGCGCCGAGGGAACGATCTCGGCGGGGATCGCGACGATGTCGACCGCCTCGGCGATCGCATAGGCGACCTCCGCATCGCCATCCTTGATCCGCAGCACCGCGATTTCGGCGCGCCCGGCAATCTCCCCCAGCGCCGCGAGCGGCACGATCCGTCCTTCGATCAGCAAGCGCATCCGCCCGCCGCTGAAGCGCGCGGTGTCGGCCGGCACGGTCTCGACTCGATCGACGATCGCCAGCGGCACTGCGCGGCGCCGGCCGTCGAGATCCTCGAACAACAGGGCGTCGACAGCCGTTACCTCCGCCTCCAGCGATTCATCCTCGGCTACGGCGTCGCGCGAGAACGCGATCCCAGCCTCTGCCGCGATCCCGGCGCAATCGAGCAGCAACATCGGCGAACCACTGTCGGGCAAGGTCTGTCCGGCATAGATTCCCGTCGCCATTACGGCGGGCGCGGCCGGCTTGATCACCAATTCCTCATGGTCGAGCACCGAATCGACCGCCACCGCGAAGCTGCCGCCGCTCGCGCTGATGATCGCGAGCATGTCCGCCGCTGTGGGGTTGGGCTGCGCAATGCCGAGCAACGCGCCGAGGTCGACCAGCGGCATCCGGCGGTCGCGCACCGTCGCCGCGGCGGTGTCGCCGAGCCGGTCGATCCGCACCGAATCGCCCGCCACGCGGACGATCTCCTCGATCGCCTGGCGAGTTACCGCGAAGCGCTGGCCAGCGATGCCGATCACGATCGCCGGAATGATCGACAGCGTCAGCGGCACGTGGATCAGGATGCGCAAGCCCCGCCCCCGCGCGTTGACCAACTCGATTCGACCGCCGATCTGCTCGATATTGGCGCGAACGACGTCCATTCCGACGCCGCGGCCGGAGATCGCCGTAACCTCGTCCTTGGTCGACAGGCCCGGCTCGAAAATCAGGTCGAGCTTGGCGCGCTCGCTCAGCGCCGACAAATCGCGGCCGCGCGACTGGCCCGTAGCGGTGAGTTTCTTCACCAGCCGGTCGGTGTCGATGCCGCGCCCGTCGTCGGCGATTTCGATGATGATCTGGTTGCCCGATTGGCGCGCCGACACGACCAGCCGCCCGGTCTCGCGCTTGCCTGCCGCGCGACGCTGCGCGGCGCTTTCGATGCCGTGGTCGATCGAGTTGCGAATGATGTGGACCAAGGGGTCGCGCATCATCTCGATCATTTCACGATCGAGCTCGACGTCGGCGCCCTCGATGACAAGTTGTACCGACTTGCCGACCTCGGCCGCGGTGTCGCGGACCATGCGCGGCAGTGCGGAGAACAGCGCGTCGACCTTCTGCATCCGCGTCCGCGTCACCGTGTCGCGCATTTCGGCGACGGTCAGCGACAGCCGGTCGAGCGCCGCTTCGATCGCAGGATCGGCATTCTGGTCGCGCATCCGCCGCGCGAGCTCGTTGCGCGCGAGCACCATGTCGGACATGCCGCTCATCATGCGGTCGAGCAGTTCGGTCGAGAGGCGAACGCTGCGCTGGCCGACACGCTGGCTGGTCGGCGTCTGTTGCGCCGCGGGTGCCGCGGCTTCGGCGCCGGCGTCGAGCGCGGCGATCAGCAGATCCTCGCCGCTATCGTCGAGCGCCACGCCCGAATCGATCGCCTCGACGATCTCGCCGATGCGGTCGACGATCGCCAGCACCGCGGTGACGAGCGCCGGGTCGGGGGTGCGCTCGCCGCTCCTGACCGCCGCCAGCACATCTTCGGCTGCATGGCTGAGCCGCGCGAGGCGCGGCAGATCGAGGAAGCCGCAGCTCCCTTTCACGGTGTGGACGAAGCGAAAAATGGCGTCGAGCCGCGACCGGTCCTTCGGCTCGATTTCCCACGCGACGATCTCGCCCGAGAGCGCATCGAGCGTCTCGCGCGTTTCGGCAATGAATTCCTGGAGCAGGTCGTCCATGGGTCCCCGGGCATGTGGCGCGGACGGACCTTGGCCGAATAACGGTAAAGGAGACGTTTACCCGGCGCGAATCGTCACGCCGAACAGCAGGATAGGCGAATCGGGCGGCGAGACCTGGACGGCGCCGTCGCCGTCCTTGACCAGCGAATGGACGAGATAGGCCGCGGCCCCCCGCGGCGTTACTTGCGCGTCGCCCAGTTCGCCCGTCAGCGTCGTGCGCAATTCCTGGTCGAGCACGAGCCGCGGCCCCTCTGCGCGGACAACGATCTCGACCTTGCCGTCATTGGTTTCCGCGCCGACATCGAGCTGCCCCCCGCGCACCAAGGCGTCGCCCGCGATCAGCGCGAGGTTGAGCAATACCTTAATCGCCGGCTTGGGCAGCGCGCCCTCCTCGACCATCCACCCTAACGTGACCTTATTGTTCTCGCCGAACAGCCCCTCGATCGCCGCGCGCGCTTCACGCGTATCGACCGTCTCGCCAAAGCCGCCCGCGGCGCCGAACGCGAGGCGAAAGAATTTGAGCTTGTTCGCCGACGCGCGCGCACTCTCGTTGAGCAGATCGAGGCAGCGCTGCCGCATCTCCGGATCGTGCTCGTCCGCGAGCAGTTCGAGTCCGTTGTTGAGCGCGCCCACCGGCGAGAGAAGGTCGTGGCACAGCCGCGAGCAAAGCAGGCTGGCGAAATCGACCGGGGTGATGGTCATTGCTGAGTGGTTCTTTCGTGTTGTTGCGCGCTTGTGGCTTAGCAGAGCGCAGCCCGCAACCGGCTAACCTCGCACTTCATCCAACGCCGCGAGGATCTCTCGCGCCTCCTCATCCACGCTTACGTCCCAATCGCCTTGGCATGGAATGCCGGCCAGCGTGACGAGATCGTCGCGCAGCTTCATCTGCACCTCGAACGGAAGCTCGCGCACCATCTCGCGAAGGCACAAGAATTTGTGTCCGTCGTCATCGTCTCGGAGCACGCGCCGGATCGGTTCGACCATCGGTTCGCCTAGTGTGACAAGATAGTCGATCAACGGCCTCGCGATCGGCCAATTGGGGTCGGCGGTCCACGGCATCAGGGCATCCAGGATCGGGGCAATCGCCGGATAGCCCGCTTCGGCGATCATCGGCACCAAGTCTTCATCGCATTTGTCACGCGGGATCAAATGGCGGATTTCGCCCGTCAGCATCGGTATGTGACGAAAATCCTTTATTGTGGCGCCGCTGGAGAAATAATTCGCGACGCGGAGCGGCTCGCTGTCGTGCAGGATGATGCCCGGGCGCCATAGATCGAGAATTTCGCTGTGCCGAACCTGCCACGCCGCTACGTCGTCACCCGCGATGATCACCCACAACTTGCCATCATCCTGCGCGTTGTCGAGGTCGCGTCGCGACGGCTCGACATCGCCGCTCGGGTGGGAATGCCAATAACCGATCAGGCGCGCCCCCCCGTCCCGCTCCGTCCGCAGCGAAGCCAGTAACGCTGCGGGATCGATCTCGAACCCCTTGTTGGTATCGTCGGCGACGTTCGCAGTCGTTTCGAAACCGTCGATCAGTCCTTCGCCACCGAAAAGCAGGCCGCATGCCTCCAGCGGGTGTGCGGCCCCGGCGGCACGGCGGATCCCCGCAAGCGCTTCCCTTGAAATTTCCAACCTCATGCCCATTTCACTAGCCGAATGGTCTCGGGGGTTTCCATCCTGCAAGCGGTGATTTCGGCGGGAGCTGATGGCTGGCGGTTCGACCGTGCCCTAGCCGACGCCCTCCCCACACTATCGCGCGAGCGCTTAAAGGCGCTGATCTCCTCTGGTCAGGTCAGCGGCAGCGATGGCGCGCTAGTGCGCGATCCGGCGAAAAAGGCGGCCGCCGGCGACATGTTCAACGTGACCGTCCCCGACCCGACCCCGGCGCACAACGAAGCACAGGAAATCCCGCTGGTCGTCGCGTTCGAGGACGAGCATCTGATCGTGATCGACAAGCCCGCCGGGCTGGTGGTGCATCCGGCCGCGGGGAACCTCGACGGCACATTGGTCAACGCGCTTCTCCACCATTGCGGCGGATCGCTGTCGGGGATCGGCGGGGTCGCGCGGCCGGGGATCGTCCATCGCATCGACAAGGACACGTCGGGGCTGATGGTCGCCGCCAAGACCGATCGCGCGCATGTCGGGCTCGCCAGGCAGTTCGCGGACCATTCGATCGACCGCCGCTATAAAGCTATCGTCTATGGGCGAGTTTCGGGAAGTTCGGGAACGATCGACGCCCCGCTCGCGCGCAGCCCGCAGAACCGCAAGAAGGTCGCGATCGTCGCGTCGGGCAAGCGCGCGGTCACGCATTGGCGGCAGCTACGTCCGCTTCGCGACGCCGCTTTGGTCGAATGCCGGCTCGAAACCGGGCGCACCCACCAGGTCCGAGTCCACATGGCGTCGATCGGTCACCCCTTGATCGGCGACCCGGTTTATGGTAGAACAAAACAGGTTCATCGAAAGGTTCTGGAAACCCTGAATTTCCATCGCCAGGCCTTGCATGCCATGCGGCTCGGGTTCATCCACCCGATCACAAGCAACGCTTTATCGTTCGAAAGCGAAATGCCTGCCGACATGCAGGAACTCTTCGATACACTCGACAATTAGGTTTTGGCCAACCCGGCACGTCGCCTCATTTGGGACATGCTGGCTGAGTAAGGGAGAATGATCATGGCAAACCGCAGCAACGTCCCAGCGACGATTCCTGCTCTCGGCGGCGAGGCGAGCCTCAACCGCTACCTGGCCGAGATCAAGAAATTCCCCGTTCTGACTCCCGAGCAGGAATATATGCTCGCCAAGCGCTTCGAGGAGCATGGCGATACCGAGGCCGCGCACCAGCTGGTCACCAGCCATCTTCGCCTCGTCGCCAAGATCGCGATGGGCTATCGCGGCTATGGCCTGCCCGTGTCCGAGCTCATTTCGGAGGGCAATATCGGCCTGATGCAGGGCGTGAAGAAGTTCGAGGCCGATCGCGGCTTCCGCCTGTCGACCTATGCGATGTGGTGGATCCGCGCCTCGATCCAGGAATTCATCCTGCGCTCGTGGAGCCTGGTGAAGATGGGCACCACCGCCGCGCAGAAGAAATTGTTCTTCAATCTGCGCCGGATGAAGTCGAAGCTCGACGCGTTCGAGGACGGCGACCTGTCGGCGGAGAACCTCACCAAGATTGCCACCGATCTCGGCGTGACCGAGAACGAAGTGACCAGCATGAACCGCCGCATGGCGATGGGCGGCGACACCTCGCTCAACGTCTCGATGCGCGAGGATGGCGAGGGCCAGTGGCAGGATTGGCTGCAGGACGACGCGCCGTTGCAGGATCAGGTCGTCGCCGAAAGCCAGGAGGCGGACGTCCGCCACGAAATGCTGACCTCGGCAATGGACGAGCTGAACGAGCGCGAGAAGCACATCCTGACCGAGCGCCGCCTGACCGACGATCCCAAGACGCTCGAGGAGCTGTCGCAGGTCTATAACGTCAGCCGCGAACGCGTCCGCCAGATCGAGGTGCGTGCGTTCGAGAAGCTGCAAAAGGCTATGATGCGCATCGCCGGCGACAAGAGGTTGCTCGCGGCATAAGGAACGCGCTTCACGTGACCCCGTGAAGTTTGTGAACTTTGAGTGGCGCGCGGCTCGATAGGTCGCGTGCCGCTTGTTGCGAGGGAGATCGGGCATGTGGCGTTACGTCAAAGTGGCCATCGTGATCGCGCTGCTCGCGTTTCTGCTGCCCTGGATGTCGGCGTCTTTGTTGGGCCGCGAGGTTGTCGCGGCGGCCGGTTGGCAACTTGCCTTCGGGCAATTCCACGGCGGGATCGGATCGGTGTCGATCGACGCCCATGCATTCACCAATTACTATTTCATCGTCGCGCTGGCGCTCATCGCGGTCGGCCTGATCCTGTCGCTGTTGCGGCGGCGGTTCGCGGGCGTCGCGGTGGCGACGTCTTTGCTTGCGATGGCTTTCGTCTGGGCCGGCAGCAATCAATATACCGCGGATCGCGTCGAAGCAGCAGCGTCGAAGTCGGCCGGAATCCTCGGCTCGCTCGCCGCCTCGGCGGTCGAGATAGATTGGCGCTTCGGGTATTGGGTCTCGCTGCTCGCGTTGGGCATCGCGGCGGCGCTGGCATTGCTGGCGATCGGCGATACCGACGCCAAACCGCGATCCCCTCGATGATTGCATGAAGCACGATTTCGTCGTCGTCGGGGGCGGTGCGGCGGGGATCGCGGCCGCGCGGCGGCTGCACGAAGCACGCGCCGACGTGCTTTTGGTCGAAGCCAGCAGCCGGATCGGCGGGCGGGCGCACAGCGTGCGGGTGCGCGGCGAGATGCTCGATCTCGGCTGCGCCTGGCTGCACTCGGCCGATCGCAACCCCTGGACTCGGATCGCGCTCGCCGAGGGGTTCCAGATCGACCGCGCCGACCCGCATTGGCGCGAACAATGGCAAGGCCTCGGCTTCGCCCCCGGCGAGCGCGCGGCGTTCGAGAAAGCCTATGCCGACTGGTTCGAACGGGCGCAGGGTTACGCGCGCGGTCCCGACCGGCCGCTAAGCGACTTCGTCGCCGCCGAGTCGCCATGGCGCCCGATGATCGACGCGATCTCCGGCTATGCCAACGGCGCCAACCTGAAGGACGTGTCGCTCCACGATTGGGCGGCGTACGAAGACACCGCCGGCGACGACAATTGGCGGCTGCAGGAGGGCTATGGCACGCTCGTCGCCGCGTACGGCAAGCGCCTGCGCGTCAAGCTCGACAGTCCAGTGTCGAGGATCGACCATCACGGCCGGACGGTCCGGCTGACCACTACGGCGGGAACGGTCGAGGCCGATCGCGTGATCGTCGCGGTACCGACGCCGATCATCGCCTACGGCGACCTTGCCTTCGACCCGCCGCTAGAAACCAAACGAGAAGCCGCCGCCGCGCTGCCGCTCGGGCTCGCCGACAAGATTTTCCTGGGCATCAAGGGCGGCGACTATCCGCACAACGCGCACCTGATCGGAAACCCGCACAGCTCGAATACGGCCAGTTATCAGGTCGGCTGGCTCGGTCGCCCCGTAATCGAAGCGTTCTTCGGCGGCGACTGCGCCGAGGCGCTGGAACGGCAGGACGATCGCGCCGCCGCCGACTTCGCGATCGGCGAGCTCGCAGGCTTGCTCGGCAACGACTGGCGGTTGCGGCTCCAGCCGCTCGCGCGGACCCGCTGGCGCGCCGAACGGTTCATCCGCGGCAGCTATTCGCACGCCAAGGTCGGGCAAGCCGCGCAACGCGGCGTGCTCGCCGCACCGCACGACGACCGTTTGTTCTTCGCGGGCGAGGCATGCCACGCCAACGACTATTCGACCGCACACGGCGCCTATCAAACCGGGATCGCCGCGGCCGAAGAGGCGCTTGCCGCCGAGCGCCGTCCGCGCCTAGTGGCGACGATGCCGCTCGCCGCGGCCCCAGCCCCCGTTACCGAGCCCCTGACCGCACCGACGCCCGCACCGATGCCCGCCAAATCCGCCAAACCCCGCCGCTCCTGGCCGCGCCGCCTGTTCGGCTGGATCTGGAAGGGTGCGCTCGGCTTTGTCGTGCTGAGCATAGTCTGGGTCGGGCTGTACCGCTTCGTCGATCCGCCCTTCACGTTGACCATGCTGGGCGACGCGGTTTCGGGCAACGGCGTCGCCAAGAAGTGGATGCCGCTCACCGAAATGGACCCGCGGATGGCGCGCGCCGCGATCGCCGGCGAAGATTCGCGCTTCTGCCTCCATGGCGGGTTCGACTTCGCCGCGATCGAGCAAGCCTATAATCGTAACCAGAAAGGCGGCCGAATCCGCGGCGGATCGACAATCAGCCAGCAGACCGCGAAGAACGTCTTCCTGATCCAGAACGGCGGCTACGTCCGCAAGGCGTTCGAGGCGTGGTTCACGTTCCTGATCGAGAATTTGTGGGGCAAGCGGCGGATCATGGAAGTGTACCTCAACGTGGCAGAGACCGGAATCGGCACCTATGGCGCCAACGCCGGATCGATCCGCTATTTCGGGCACGACGCGTCGCGAATGAGCGCGGTCGAGGCGGGCCGAATCGCCGCCGTCCTGCCGCTGCCCAAGAAGCGCGACGCGATCGACCCGCGCGGCTTCGTACGCCGGCATGGCAATGTCATCGCGCGCTACGTGGATATCGTTCGTGCCGACGGGCTGGATAAGTGTTTGAAATAGCGGACCCGTCATCGACAAAGTCGATGACGGCGGACGGGCGCATCTGCGCCCGCCGGCCGATGGCGCGAGTCAGCCGGGCGTGGCCGGCTACCGCGGTGCGACTAGAACGGCAGCTTGAACCCCGGCGGCAGCGGTAGGCCCTGAGTCATCTTGGCCATCTCCGCATTCGATGCGGCATCGGCCTTGGCTCGCGCATCGTTGAACGCGGCGACGATCAGATCCTCGAGCATCTGCTTCTCGGACGCCTGCATCAGCGAATCGTCGATCGAAATCCCGATGATCCGCCCCTTCGCCGAGGCCTTGACCTTGACTAGCCCGCCGCCCGACGCGCCCTCGACCTCGACCTGGTCGAGCCCTTCCTGTGCCTTGGCCAGTTCGGCCTGGACGTTCTGCGCCATCGCCATGATGTCTTCGAGGTTCTTCATACGCTCCCTTCCTTGCTCCAACTTTCCAGCACCGCCTCCGGGAACGCCTCGAACGCGGCTTTGACGATTGGGGTTTCCAGGATCGCCGCGCGTTCCGCTTCTTCCGCCGACTTGCGGCGCTCGGCCAACGTCGCTTCGCCCTCGGCGTCCTGGGTCGTGATCTTCCACTTGGTACCGGTCAGCTCGTGCAGCCGCGCCGCGAGCATCGCCGGCAGGTCGGCCGGCAACGGCCGTTGCGTGCTTAGCACCAGTTCAGGCGGCGCGTAACGGACCGGTCGCGCATTGGCGTTGAGGTGCGACAGCAAAGACCCGCCCCCGTTGCGCTGGATCAGCGCCACCATGTCGTCAAACGTCGCGGGCAATGCCTGGGTCGGCGCGAGTGCCGGCGCCGGAGCGGTCGATGCGGTAATCATGCTCGCGGGCGGCGTATCCGCGGCGATCTGGCGCGCCAATTCGCCGGGGTCCGGAAGGCTCGATGCGTGGACGACACGAAGCAGCGCCATCTCGCCCGCCTCGATCGGCAGCGCGGCACGCGCGACTTCGTCATGTCCCTTGAGCAGCAATTGCCACAGCCGGTGCAGCGCGGCGAACGACAGCGTCCGTGCCCAGTCGCGATACGCGTCGCGCTCCTCCGCAGACTGAGCGGGATCGGCTTCGCCGCCGAGCTTGGCGAGCGTTGTCGCGTGAACCGTCTCGAGCAGTCCGCGCAGCACCGATTGTGGATCGACGCCAAGATCGTATTGCGTGCGCAACGCCGCGAGCGCGCCCGGCGCATTGCTGTCGAGCAACAGCCCGAACAGGTCCCGGATCGCGGCGCGGTCGGACAGGCCGAGCATCGCGCGCACCGCCGCGGCCGACACGCCGCCGCCCTCCATCCCGGCATGCGCGATCGCCTGGTCGAGGATCGACAAGCCATCGCGCGCCGATCCGTCTGCCGCGCGCGCGATCAGCGCCAGCGCTTCGGGGTCGGCGTCGGCGCCTTCGAGTTCGGCGACATGCGCGAAATGGCCCGCGAGCTTGTCCGCCGGAATTCGCCGCAAGTCGAAGCGCTGGCACCGCGACAGTACCGTCACCGGCACCTTCTGCACCTCGGTCGTGGCGAGCAGAAACTTCACATGTTCAGGTGGTTCTTCCAATGTCTTGAGAAGCGCGTTGAACGCATTCTTCGACAGCATGTGAACTTCGTCGATGATGTAGATCTTGAACCGCGCACCGAACGCAGCGAGCCGAGCGGCGTCGATCACCGCGCGCATGTCGTCGACGCCGGTATGGCTCGCGGCGTCCATCTCGATCACGTCGATGTTGCGGCCTTCCGCGATCGAGACGCACGGCTCGCACACGCCGCACGGATCGATCGTTGGGCCGCCCTGCCCGTCGGGGCCGATGCAATTGAGCGCCTTGGCGACGAGCCGTGCGGTCGAGGTCTTCCCCACCCCTCGGACCCCGGTCAGCAAAAAGGCATGCGCCAGCCGCCCGCGCCGGATCGCGTTGGCCAGCGTCTGGACCATCGCGTCCTGGCCGATCAACTGATCGAAATTTTGCGGCCGGTATTTGCGCGCGAGCACGCGATAAGCGGTGTCGCGCGGCTGCGGCGGCTCGCCAAGGTCGAAGGAGTCGGACATCGACTCCTATCTAGGCACGGCGGGGCGCGATGTCGAAGGCTGTTAGCGCCGCCAACCGCGATGGCGGCCGCGGTTTCAGCCATACGCGCGGTACCGATAGCTGTTGTAGCGGTAGCTCGGCCGAGAATAGCGGGTTCGCCAAGCGCGACGGTAGGCCGAACGGTAATACGGGCTGCGCCACGCGCGGCGATAGCCCGAGCGATAGCCGCGACGATAGCGATTGCGATATTGCTCCGCGGCGGGAACTGCGGCGGTCGGCTGCGCGATGAGCGGCGTCGCGACGGTCGCCGGCTTGGTCAGCGTGGTTTCGGCGGCGGCCGGGGTTGCGGCGGCGACACTGGCAAGTGCCAATATCCCGAAGAAGGCGGAGGTGAAACGCATCACGTTACTCCTGCTCGTGGGACCGCAGGTGTGCGCGTGAATTGAAGGGTGATCAAGCCTTGGAGCGACGCGGGAAAGCCGCGTCGTCGGACGGCGCTGTACGCCGCCGGCCCGCGCTCGTTTGCGTGGCGCGATATGATCGAGCTCTCGCAAAACTCGCGGTGGGAGCCGGAACGACCCGTGGCGAAATCGTTGTGGCTGCTGCCTTCCGGCCCTGACCAGGTTGGCGACGACCACGTCCGCCCGACTCCCGCGGCGCATATGGCGGGGTCGGGCGGCGCTTTCAAGCGATTAGCGGCGCGGGTTTAGTAGCGCACGCGCACCTTGCGGCAAGTGCGGATGTGGCGGTGGTTACGCCAGGTCGTGCTGCACACGGTTTTCCAATGCGTGCGCTGTCCGCGCCAGCCGCGGTCGCTGCGGCCGTCGGTTGAGCGAGTCACCGTCGTGCGAGTCACGATCTTCTGCCCGGAGGCGTCGGCGACGGCCGGCATGGCGGCGCCGGCGACCAAAGCGGCCGCGATCAAAGCGTACATTTTCATGACTTTTCCTTCTTTATGATCCCCATCTCCGCGCCCAACGCGTCAGCCCGAATCCCGTTCCGCATCCGCAATGGCTTCGCGCGGGAAATTAGCGCCCCTGCATGTTCTTGGCATCGGCAGGGATACGGACGGTGATGCCGTCGAGGGTTGGATCGAGCCAGACTTGGCACGCCAACCGGCTATATCGCGTCGCGCCGGCGGCGAGGTCGAGCATGTCCTCTTCCTCCTCCACCGCGGGCGGCAATTTGGCGAAATCGGCAGCGTCGACGATGACGTGGCAGGTCGAACACGCCATCTGCCCCTCGCACGTGCCTTCGAGCGGCTCGCCGGCATTTTGCGCGACGTCGAGCAAGCGGTCGCCGGGGGACGACTCGACGTCGCGCCGCGTGCCGTCGCGTTCGATGAAAGTGACGCGGATCACGCCGCCACCCGTTGCGCACGCGCCGCCGCATCGATGCGCGTCAGCGCGTCGATCAATTCAGGCTCGGTCGTGTAGCGCCCGAACCCGATCCGGATGCTCGACCGCGCCTCGGCATCGCTCAGCCCGATCGCGCGGAGCACATGGCTCGGTCGGCCCGATCCGCTCGCGCAGGCCGATCCCGCAGAAAAGGCGATGTCGCGCAGGTCCGACATCAACCGCGCGACCTCGAGACCACCGCAGCGGACGTTGAGGTTACCGCGGTAGCGGTGCTCGGTGGATCCGTTGACGATCCAGCCATCGTCCAGGACCGCAAGTGCGATGTTCCAAAGGCGCTCGACCTTCTCAGCGTCCTCAGCCCCGCGCGATTGCATCAGCGCCGCCGCCGCACCAAATCCCACGCACAACGCGGGCGATAGCGTACCCGAGCGCCCCGCAGCCTCCTGACCCCCGCCGTGGAGCAACGGCAGAAGATCGACGCCATCCCGGATCCAAAGGGCGCCGATCCCCTTCGGCCCGTAAACCTTGTGCGCCGACAGCGCGATCAGGTCGCAACCGTCAGGTATCGTCACGCGGCCATAGCCCTGCACCGCGTCGCACAGGAACAGCGCCCCGGCCTCGCGCGCCAGCTTGGCGAGTTCGGCGACCGGCTGAATCACGCCGATCTCGTTATTGACCAGCATCGCCGCGACCAGCTTGATGCCCGGGCCGATCGCTCCCCGCGCCGCGTCCATATCGACCAGCCCGTCGCAACCGACCGGCAAAATCGTCGCGCTCCCCACAGCCGCCGTGGTGTCGAGCACCGCCGCATGCTCGGTCGCGATCGTTACGATCGGTTCGCCCACGCTTTTGATCGCCCAGTTGAGCGCTTCGGTCGCGCCGCTGGTGAAGGCGACCGTGCCCCCCGCAGGAAGCAGCGCGGCGACCTGATCGCGCGAGACCTCGACCGCCGCCCTGGCCGCGCGCCCCGGCCCGTGCGCCGAATGCGGATTGGCGTGGCTGTCACGCAGCCACGGCAGCATCGCGTCGAACGCTTCGGGCGCAAGCGGGGTCGTCGCCTGGTAATCGAGATAGATCACGCCGCCCGCGCTCGCTCGCCGGCAATCTCGCGCCATACGGCAACGAACGCGTCCACGTCGGCTGCCGTCGTCGAGCGGCCGAAGCTCACCCGAACCACCTCCTGCGATACGGTCTGGTCCCACCCCATCGCAGTCAGCACGTGGCTCGGCTTCATGCTCCCGCTCGCGCACGCGCTGCCCGCCGATATCGCGATGCCGGCCATGTCGAAGCGGATCAACTGAGTCGTCGCGGTCACGCCGGGCATGCGGTACGATCCGATCGCCGGGTGGCGCGAGGCCGCCGAAAGCACCGCCTCCCCGCCCGATGACGTCAAGGCGTCGTCGACCCGCCGGCGCAGCTCGGCATAGCGCGCGACGTCCTCCGGCTCCGAGAGCGCGGCGGCGTAGCCCAGAATGCCCGGTGAATTCTCCGTCCCCGGCCGATATCCACGCTCCTGCCCGCCGGTCGGATCGAGCGTGGCGAGGTCGCGCACCAGCAACGCCCCCACTCCGATCGGCCCGCCGCGCTTGTGCGCCGACAATGCGATGAAATCGGCATGCCGCGCGGCATCGCGGTCAGCCCCCGCCGGCATCTGCGCGGCATCGACCAGCAACAGATGCCCCGCGGTGTGGACCCGTTCCGCCAGAGCCGCGATCGGCTGGCGCACTCCGGTTTCGCTGTTGCACCATTGGATCGCGACCACCGCGCGTCCTTTACCCGCCATCGCCACATCGAGCGCATCGACATCGACAACGCCATCCGCCCCAACCTCGACCAACGCGATATCGTATGCCGAGCGCAGCACCGCATCATGCTCGACCGCGCTCGCCAGTCGGCGCTCGACGGCGCTCCGCGTCAGAGCGATGTTGAGCGATTCGCTCGCGCCGCTGGTGAACAACACCTCACCCGCCCAGCCATACGCCGCCGCCACCGCCGCCCGCGCCTTCTCCAGCGCCGCCTTCGCCGCGCGCCCCTCGGCATGCGGCGACGACGGATTGGACCAGCGCGCGAACCCCTCCGCCATCGCCTCACGCGCTGCGGGCAGCAGCGGCGTTGTCGCGGCATGATCGAGATAGATGCGGGTCACGTCGGCGGCCGATTCGTTATAATTGCGTGTTGGGGCGTCCTGCCTATATAGCGCGCAACCTTTCGCGCCACAGCGGCGCGCCCAAAACGTTCGTCAGGATACTATGCCCGAAGTCATCTTCCCCGGTCCCGAAGGCCGCCTCGAAGGCCGTTTCTCCCCCGCGCCCAAGCCGCGCGCGCCGGTCGCGATGATCCTCCATCCGCACCCCCAAGCGATGGGGACGATGAACAACCGCATCGTGATGGAGCTCTACAAGACCTTCCAGCGGCGCGGCTTCGCGACCTTGCGCTTCAATTTCCGCGGCGTCGGCAAGAGCCAGGGCGTGTTCGACAACGGCATCGGCGAGCTGAGTGACGCGGCCTCGGCACTCGATTGGGTACAGAGCTTCCACCCCGAAGCATCGACCACCTGGATCGCCGGGGTCAGCTTCGGCGCGTGGATCGGCATGCAGCTGCTGATGCGCCGCCCGGAGATCCGCGGCTTCATTTCGGTCGCGCCGCCCGCCAACCTCTACGACTTCACCTTCCTCGCACCTTGCCCCGCGAGTGGCATCATCATCGCCGGCGAGAATGACGAAGTGGCGACGCCAGTCGCGATCCAGAAGCTCGTCGACAAGCTCCGCACCCAGCGCCACATCACGATCCACCACGACACGATTCCCAAGGCGAACCATTTCTTCGAGCATGAGATGCCGGAGCTGATGGGCAGCGTGGACAAGTATCTGGATATGCGGCTCGACCCCAACTCACCGATCCGGTGAGCAGGGCGCGCGGCGCAATGGCATTTATTGCCGGGCTCGCCGCCCTCACTCCTGCATACTCTGCGTCAAAGTCGCTGCCGATCACGGTGCAAATTCGTAACGCAGCGACTTGCTATGTCTTGGTAGATGGGAGCGAGTTCAGGCTACCCGACGATGCTCGACCATTCGCCCAACGCCTCAAGCAACTGCGAAAGAAATGGCACTCAGCCTCGATCGTTGGTGACTGACGTGCCATATCGTTGTGTCGGTGACGTCATCTATATCGCGCAGTCCGCCAAGTTCAGGAAAGTCGGCTTTCTAGCGCAACCCCTGCGGTGATCCGACGCTCAAAGCGTCCCAATCAGCACATTTCCCACCAGCACCGCCGCCATCACCACCATCAGCGCGCCCTTGGTGCGCGTATCGGGGCGCAGCGCCAGCTTAATCCCAAACCACACCAGCACGAAGGCCGCGACCATGGCGATCGCGGGGGCGGCTTGTCCGAGGGCGTTCATGCGAGCGCCGGGAAGGCTGAAGCTTCGGCCGGCTCGGGCGCGATCGCCTTGGCGTAGGCGTCGATATCGACGTTCCCGCCCGACAGGATGACGAGCATTCCCGGCTCGGGCGCGACCTTGCCGGCGAGCAAAGCCGCGAGCCCGACCGATCCGCCCGGCTCCACCACCAGATGCAGTACCGACGCCGCCCAGCGTTGCGCCGCGCGGACTTCGGCCTCGCTCACCGCGACGCCGGTTGCATCGCGCCGCGCCAGCACTTCGAACGTCAGCGGCGACACTTCGGGGGTCTGGAGCGCGTCGCAAGCGGTGGGCGGCGGGTTGGGGCCGACCGGCTCGACCCAACTTGCCTCGAGGCTATGGCGCATGTCGTCCCAGCCTTCGGGCTCGACCACGGTGATTCGCGCCTCGGCCAGCCCGAGCGCGATGCCCGACGCGAGCCCGCCGCCGCCGCACGGTACGACGACGTGGGCCGGCTCGCCCAGCCCCATCGCTTCCATCTGGCGCCGCGCCTCGATCCCGACGCTGCCTTGTCCCTCAATGATCCACGGATCGTCGAAGCTCGGCACCAGGGTCGCGCCGCGCGCCTCGGCGAGTTGGGCGGCGATCCGGACTCGGTCCTCGGTCGCGCGGTCGTACGGCACCACCTCCGCCCCCAGCGCGAGCGTGCCGTCGCGCTTCGCCTTGGGGGCATCGGCTGGCATCACGATCGTCGCGGGGATGCCCAGCCGCCTCGCCGCCCACGCGACACCCTGCGCGTGGTTGCCCGACGAGAACGCCACCACGCCTTTCGCACGCTGCGCATCGTCCAACGCCGTCAGTCGGTGCCACGCCCCGCGCAGCTTGAACGCGCCGATCGGCTGGAGCGATTCGGCCTTGAATGCAACCGTCACGCCGTTGATTTCATGCGTGAAAAGCGGCGTTGGCGGCAGGATCGCGGCGATCTTTGCAGCGGCATCCCGCACCCCTGCCCGTGTTGGCTGTCTCACGATCGTCACGTTCCACCTCCGCTCGCGCCCTACGGGTCCAAAAAATACTTTACGTAGGGGTTCATCGACCCTAAGTGCCCGCTTCCCGCTGCCCCATGGGACTTCCAACCGCAAGGCAGCATTTCACCGTACGGCGAAAGCCACTTGGAGGTCCCTTGAGTTGCACAAGCATCATAGCGCGCTGGGGCTAGCGACTGCCCCCGGTAATTCCGCTCGCGGGATTGCTCTTGATCAGCGCCCGGTTGCCCCGGTCACGCTCATTCGCCCGCATGCCGCCGCGCGTGCCGCCCGATTCTTCGTCGAGAAGTTTCCGGGTCGCTCGATGTATGCGGTAAAGGCCAATCCAAGCCCCGAACTCCTGCAGATCCTGTGGGACAATGGCGTGACGCATTACGACGTCGCCTCGCTCAACGAGGTGCGGCTGGTCGCGCGCACGCTGCCGCGGGCGACCTTGTGCTTCATGCATCCGGTCAAGGCCGAGGAAGCCATCGCCCAGGCCTATTTCGAGCATGGCTGCCGCACGTTCAGCCTCGATTCGATGGACGAGCTCGACAAGATCGTTCGCGCGACTCGCGGTGCGAGTGACTTGACCTTGTGCGTGCGGCTGCGGGTGTCGTCGGAGCATGCCAAGCTTAGCCTGGCATCGAAGTTCGGCGCCGGGCCTGAAGAGGCCGGCGACCTGCTGTTCGCGACCCGCCAGGCGGCCGATGCGCTCGGCATTTGCTTCCATGTCGGCAGCCAGGCGATGACTCCGGACGCCTATGCCCAAGCGATGGAGCGCGTGCGCGCTGCGATCGTCAGCGCGGCGGTAACGGTCGACGTGGTCGATGTCGGCGGCGGGTTTCCGTCGAGCTATCCCGGGATGGAGCCGCCCCCGCTCGAAGCCTATTTCGAGACGATCCACCGCGCGTTCGAAAGCCTGCCGATTTCGTATTCGGCGGAGCTGTGGGCCGAGCCCGGCCGCGCACTATGCGCCGAATACAGCTCGATCATCGTCCGAGTCGAAAAGCGCCGTGGCGACGAGCTGTTCATCAACGACGGCGCGTATGGTGCGTTGTTCGACGCCGCGCATATCGGCTGGCGCTTTCCGGTCACGTTGCTGCGCGAGTCCGAATCGACCACGCGCGACATGCCGTTCAGTTTCTACGGCCCGACCTGCGACGATCTTGACCATATGGCGGGACCGTTCCTGCTGCCGGCCGATACGCGCGCGGGCGACTATCTCGAGATCGGGATGCTCGGCGCATACGGATCGGCGATGCGCACCGCGTTCAACGGCTTCGGATCGGACGAGACGGTGATCGTCGACGACGAACCGATGGCGTCGCTGTACCTGAGCGAGGATCGCGAAGTCGCGTCGAACGTCGTAACGCTGTAACTATTGCCGTCATGCCAGCGAAAGCTGGCATCTCAGGCCGCAAGCCTTAGCTATGCGGCGCGAGACCCCAGCTTTCGCTGGGGTGACGGCTGTTTTCGGGTTTCCGCGTCCCCAATTGAATGACGGCGGCAAGTGAAGACGGAAAATACATCGATGACCGATACCCTGACCAAGACCGCGTCGGCGAACGCGCCGATCAACGATACGCGCAAGGCGGAGCTGCTGGCGAAGACCGTCAAGCACATCGACATCAAGAGCTTCGACGCTCGCCCGATCGTCGACGCGATGAGCGACATGAGCTTCACCAGCCGCGACCTCGGCCGCGCGACTAAGATCTATAACCAGATGCTCGCCGACAAGGACTGCACGGTCTGCCTGGTGATCGCGGGCTCTACCTCGGCCGGCGGGTGCATGGATCTCTATGCCGAGCTGGTGCGCAGCAACATGGTCGACGTCATCGTCGCCACCGGCGCGACCATCGTCGACATGGATTTCTTCGAAGGGCTTGGCCACAAGCACTATCAAGCGCTTGAAATTCCTGACGATGACACGCTGCGCTCGCTCTACATCGATCGCATCTACGACACCTATATCGACGAAGAGCAGCTCCAGGATTGCGACCATACGATCCTCGAGATCGCCAACAGCCTGGAGGCGAAGCCCCATTCGAGCCGCGCGTTCATCCGCGAGATGGGCAGGTACCTCGTCGAGCACGGCAAGAAGGACAACAGCCTGGTCAAGCTCGCCTACGAGCATGACGTGCCGATCTTCTGCCCCGCGTTCGTGGACAGCTCGGCCGGCTTCGGCCTAGTCAAGCACCAGGTCGACCGCGCCAAGGAAGGCAAGCCTTACATGGTACTCGACGCCATCGCCGACTTCCGCGAACTGACCGAAATCAAGATTCAGGCCGGCACCACCGGGCTGCTGATGATCGGCGGCGGCGTGCCCAAGAACTTCATCCAGGACACCGTTGTGTGCGCCGAGATCCTCGGTCACGAGAATGTCGAGGTGCACAAATATGCGGTGCAGATCACCGTCGCCGACGTGCGCGACGGCGCCTGTTCGTCCTCGACGCTGCAGGAGGCGGCGAGCTGGGGCAAGGTCAATACGGGAATCGAGCAGATGGTGTTCGCCGAAGCGGGTAGCGTGATGCCGCTGCTGGCAAGCGACGCATACCATCGCGGCCATTGGAAGGATCGCGCCAAGCGCGGCTGGGCGAAGCTTTTCGCCTGAACGAAGCTCCTTCTCCCCTTGTGGGAGAAGGAAGGGGCCCGCTCGCTTAGCGAGTGGGAAGGATGAGGGGGTCGTGAGTCCGAGTCCCCCTCACCCCTTCCGCCAACTACGTCGGCTCCCTCCCTCTCCCACAAGGGGAGAGGGATTTTCTCAGTGCTGCCCTTCACGCGCGGCGCGCGCTCGTTCGTTGAGCTGAACCAGCGTCGTACCAAACCGCCCTTCCCGCTCGGCATCGCGCAGGAATTTGACGCGCTCGACCAGAATTTCGGGCGGCGTCGGCTGTTGGCCGAGCAGCGCCATCACCTCGTCGGCGAACTCGTCGAGCGGCTGGTAACCCGGGCGTGTCTCCTGCCCCGGCGTCAGGCCGGTTTGCACCGCCGGCGGCGCCAGTTCGATCACCTCGACCCGGTGCTTCAGCGCTTCACGCAGCGCCAAGGTGTACGAATGGATCGCCGCCTTGGTCGCGCAATAGGTCGGCGTATCGACCAGCGGCACGAAGGCCAGCCCCGATGTGACGTTGACGATCGCGGCATCGGGCTGCGCGATCAGGTGTTCGACCAGCGCGTCGATCAGCCGGACCGGGCCCAGCAGATTGGTCGCGATCGTTGCTTCGGCATCGCCCAGGTCGCGCGGCCGGTCGAGCGCTTCGAACCGCATGATCCCGGCGTTGTTGATCAGGACGTTGAGCGCCGGGTGCGCGGCGAGCACGCGCTTGCCGAAGTCGGTCACGCCTTCGGCGCTTTCGACGTCAAGCGTCATGACGTGCATGTCGGGACATCCCGCCGCCGCCGCGTCCAGCGCCTCCTGTCGGCGCCCCGCGATGATTACGGTGTTGCCGGCATCGCGAAGCCGATGTGCCAGCGCTTCGCCGATACCCGATCCGCCGCCGGTGACGAGGATGGTGTTGCCGGTGGTTTTCATCGGAATGCTCCTGGAGTGATCGGCCCGATGTAGGCGCTGAGCGGCGAAACGAAAGGAGCCGAGCAAGCGATTGGTTGCATCTGCGTATCGATTGATGCAGCCTGATCGGTACAAACTCGGGGGAGGCTTTTTTCATGCACAGCGAAATTCTGAAGCCGGTGGTCGTCCTGATCGCCTGGTCCTTGGTCATGCTCGTCTGGATGGTCGCGACTCGCATGCCCGCGCTCCGCAAGCTCGGCATCGATGTCAGCAAGGTGCGCGGTAGCAAGCCCGGCGGGCTCGACGGCGTGGTGCCCGACAAGACGCAGTGGCCGGCGCACAATTACATCCACCTGATGGAGCAGCCGACCTTGTTCTACGCGGTGGCATTGGTCATCGCGCTCTCCGGCACCGGTCAGGGTTGGAATGCCTGGCTCGCCTGGGGCTATGTCGCGCTACGCATCGTCCACAGCATCTGGCAGGCGACCGTCAACCAGATCAGCATCCGCTTTCTGCTGTTTTCGCTATCGACGCTCTGCTTGATCGCGTTGACGCTCCACGCGGCGATGGCGGTGTTCGGCTGGCACCATGGCTGAGAAGTTCGAGCGTCATCGGCAACCTTGGCGGCAGGACGAGATCCAGAAACTTCACACATTGGCCAAGAAGGGCATGGCGCTAAAGGCGATCGCCAAGGCGCTGACCCGGAGCGAGGAGTCGGTCAAGATTCGCGCGAAGGAAGACGGGCTGTCGATCACCAGGCTGCACTGAAGAAAGCGGTAGAGGGTGGATGAGGGCATCCTTGTTTTACCGGGCAGCCGCGATTTTGCTGGTGCTGTTCGCGGTGGCTCATACGCTCGGGTTCAGCCAGCCCGATCCGCAGTGGCATGTCGATGCGCTCGTCGCATCGATGCGATCGGTACATGTGGATGCGATGGGGTCCAGTCGGTCCTATTGGGATTTCTTCATGGCGGGAGGACTCTGCGTCGGCCTGTTCTATCTGCTGTCGGGGGTGCTGGCGTGCCAGCTCGCCGGCCTGCCGGGCGAAACGCTAGCGAAGATGCGGACCACGATCTGGGCGCTCGCGCTGTGCTTCGCAGCGGTCATCGTCGTGAGTTGGCTCTACTTGTTCGTGATCCCGGTTGCGTTCTCGGCAGTGATCACGCTCCGCCTGACCGCAGGCGCATGGCTGTCACCGAGGTCTTAACCGAACAGGCGCGAGAGACTCCGGTCCAGCGTCACCAATTGCCACAGCGTCCGGCCATGCTCCGCTCGGCCGGTCCTGTGGTCGGCGGCGAGCTTGTCGATTCCGGCGCCGTCGAACCATTGCAGGAGGCGCGGTGAGCGCGACAGCGCCGCCGCTTCGTCGGCCAGGCTCCCACGGAACCACGCGCTGACCGGAGTGACGAAGCCCATCTTGGGACGGTAGAGAATGTCTTGCGGCAAATACCGCTCCATCGCCTTCTTCATCAGCCATTTGCCCTGCCCGCCGCGCAGCCGCACCGACACCGGCAAGGTCGCGGCGAATTCCATCAGCTGGTAGTCGAGCAAAGGCTCGCGCGCTTCGAGGCTCACCGCCATGCTGGTGCGGTCGACCTTGGTGAGGATGTCGCCGGTCAGATAGTGGCGGATGTCGGCATATTGCGCGCGGTCGAGCGCATCACGCGCAGGGGCGTCGCGCATCGTCCCGATATAGCGCTCCTCCGCGCGATGCCTACCGAGCTGTGCCCAGGCGGCTGCGGTGAACAGCCTTTCCCGCAAAGCCGGCGTGGTGACGCCGACCGACCGCGCATAGGCCGTCGCTCCATCGTCCGCGAGCGCGAGCAACGTCGTCTTGGCGCGTAGCGGGCGCGGCGCCCAATCGGCCTTGGGGTAGAGACGACCGAGCGTACCGAACACGCTCGCCGACAGGTCGCGCGGGAGCAGCGCCCTCATCCGCTCCTCCGCGGCCTGAAACTTGTAGCGGCGATATCCGGCGAATGCTTCGTCCGCCCCGTCGCCGGAGAGCGCGACCGTCACTTGCTCGCGCGCCAGCTCACTGACGCGGAACGTCGCCAGTGCCGAGGCATCGGCGAACGGCTCGTCGAACGCGGCGGTCAGCCGGTTGAGCAACGCGTAATCGTCCGACGCAACCACGCGTTCGCGATGATCGGTATGATAACGTCGGGCGATCGCATCGGCATAGGCACGCTCGTCATGCCCGGCTTCCTGAAACCCGATCGTGCACGTCTTGACCGCGCCCTTCGACGCTTCGGCCATCAGCGCGACCACCGCCGAGCTGTCGACCCCGCCCGACAGGAACGCGCCGAGCGGCACGTCCGACACCATCCGCAGCTTGACCGCGTGGCGCATGCGATCGACCAATTCGGCTTCGAGATCCTTGAGCGAACCGCTCGCGCGGCGGGTGAAATCGAGATCCCACCAGCGCTGCGGCTGCGGCACGGGGCGGCCGCGCTCGATCAGCAGGTAGTGCGCGGCGGGGAGCTTCCTGACGCCCGCGACGATGCAGGCGTCGTCGGGGACGTAGCCCAGCCCCATGAAATCCTCGATCGCCGACAGATCGGGTGCTCGCCGCAACAGCGGATGCGCCAGCAAGCCCTTCAATTCCGACGCGAAGGCCACCGAACCGTCGCTCAGTTCGACATAATGAAGCGGCTTCACTCCCAACCGGTCGCGCGCGAGGAACAGGCATTGCCGGCCCGCATCGTGCAGCGCGAACGCGAACATGCCGTTGAGCCGGTCGAGCATCGCCGGACCCCATTGCCGCCAGCCATGCAGCAGCACTTCGGTGTCGCCATTGGTGTGGAACACCGCACCCATCGTCTGGAGTTCGGCGCGAACCTCGGCGAAATTGTAGATCTCGCCGTTATAGGTGACGGTCAGGTCGCCGTCCTGCATCGGCTGCGGGCTGCCCGCGACATCGATGATCGCGAGCCGGCGATGCCCCAATCCAACGCCCGGCGCGGTCCATACGCCCGATCCATCGGGGCCGCGGTGCGCCTGCGCATCGGCCATCGCCAGCACGCGCGCGCGCTCGACGGGCTTGGGGGTTCCGGGGTGAAACACCCCGGCGATGCCGCACATCGACGCGCTCCCTAGCGCGTCGCCCCGGCGCAGGCCGGGGTCACTGGCGAGAGCGCGGTTCGGCCAGCGATCCCGGCCTGCGCCGGAATGACGGACTGAGTCATTTGGCCATCCCCGCGCTGCGGTCGGCGAGCATGTCGAGCGGCCCGAGCGACTTCAGAAACTTCGCCATCGCCGCGCGCGGATCGTGCCCCGGCAGAACCTCGGCCGACACGTGGATCGCGACCGCGCGCTGCGGCCCGCCGAACAGCTTGGCCTTCAGCGTTTCGAGCTTCACGATCTTGGGGCTTGCGGTGAGGACATCGCCGACGCGGTACCACGTCGCGACTTGCCGCTCCACCGGCCCCGGCGCGGTGATCCGCATCACGCTGCCGCCCGCGAGATCGTCGAGTCCCTCGATCGTCACCCAGCGATCGTCCTGCTCGATCACACCGACGCCGAACCCTACGACCTCCTTGCCTTCGTGCTGGCTGCCGTACACCGCGACCGCCAGGTCGACCGCGTTGCCCTCGGCATCGACGTAGCGCCCGAACAATTGATGGTCCGCGCCGGGATAATGCGGCGTCCACGGTGCGCGGACGCTGACGGGCGCGCGGCTCCATCCCGGCACCGCAGGCAGATCGATATGCGCGGGAAGCATCTGCGCGCACGCATCGATCGCCGTCGCCCAGGCTGGGAATACCGCCGCAGTCGCGAGTACCAAGGCTCCCGCAACCGCAACGTCGAGCGGCCAGCGGACCCCGCCTTGCAGCGTGGCAGGATCGAACGCCGGCGCGTCGGGCGCGCGGTCGAACCATTTCCAGCCGATCGCAAGCACCGCCGCCATCACCAGCCCGAAAAACACCCAGCCGAACACGATATGGTCGTACCCGGTCGCTTGCTCGACGCTGGTTAGCACCGCCGCATAGATCGTCCCGAACGCGCGAATTCCGTTGGCGATCACCGGCACCACTACCGCCATCCCCATGAACGCGGTCCGCCGCGGCCAGCTGCGGTAGCAAAGGTTGGCGACGAGCACGCCATAGGCGACCATCGCGATCACGAACTTGGACCCCGAGCACGCCTCCGCCACCTCGAAATATTTGCCCCCCGCGGTGATCAGCACGCCGTCCACCGTCGCCGGCACGCCGATGAGGTGGAGCAAATGCATCGTGATCCACACCGTCACCGTCTGCAGCGGCGGCTCGAGGAAATCGCCGAACGGCACGAGGAACAGCGCATAGCCGAGCGGAAACAACAGCCCGCGCGCGACGTTGGGCCCCAGCGTCGTCAGCACAGCGCCCTGCAGCATCATGACGAGCCCCAGGTGCCGCGCGAACGACACGCCACCGGCATCGCCGAGCAACCAGCTCGATCCGCCCGCCGCGACCAGGGCGAGGCCCGGCGCCCATGCTTGCGGCTTCAGTTGCGCGAGTTCGCTACGACGAACCCAGACCAGCCAGCCGATCACCGGCGCGATGAACAGGCAATGCCCGAAGGTCGTATTGGTCCAGTAGAGCGTGACGAGATCGCCGACATCGTGGCGGAACATCGCGAGCAGGATCGCCCAGAGCACGCCCAAGGCGACGAGCGGCCGGCGCCAGCTCGGCGCGAGCTCAAGCGTGTTCGACACGGGGTGCGCGACGGCGGTCATGCCGCATCCCGCGCCGGTGCCGGCGGCCAGCCGAGCAACGCGTCGAGCGGCGCCAGCCGCGCATCCCAGCCGTACCGCTCACGCACGCGCGCCCGCGCTTTGGCGCCGAGCGCGTCGCCTTTTTCGGCGTGATCGAGCAGATCGATCACCGCACCGGCGAACGCCGCCGCATCGTGCGCGCAACGGATCGTGCCGGCATGGTCGATCCCTTCCGCCGCCGCGTCGCTCGCGACCACCGGCCGCGCCATCGCCATGGCTTCGAGGACCTTGTTCTGCACCCCGCGCGCAATCTTGAGCGGCGCCACCACGCACGCCGCCGCCGCCAGCCACCCGCGTACGTCGGCGACTTCGCCGGTGACGATCACCGCCTCGCCCGCGAGCGCGCGCACCGCCTCGCCGGGGTTGCGCCCGACGATGGCGAAACGCGCCTGCGGGTGCGCTGCGCGGACCGCGGGAAGCACGTCGCGCGCAAACCACGCTACCGCCTCGGTGTTCGGACGGTAATCCATCTGCCCGGTGAAGACGATCAGCGGGCCTCGTTCGTCCACCGCATCGAAGCTTGCCGCTGGACCGAAGAAATCGGTGTCGATCCCGTTCTCGACCACCCGGACCTTCGCGGCACGAGTCCTCGCGCGGAATAGTTCCTCCTCGGCAGCACTGACGAACAGGCTGGCCTCTACTCGCCCAGCGACCTGTCGCTCGAACGCAAACAGCCTGTCCGCCTCGCGCTGCATCAGCCAGCGCATCGGGCCCGTAGCGGTTTTCGCGTAGTCGGCGAACTTGAGCGAATCCATGTCGCAGAAATCCATGATCACCCGCGCCCTGGTACCCTCAGGCAGGTATTGCGCCATCTGCCCCGAAAAGACGTAGATCGTGTCGATATCTCCACGCCCGAGCACGTCGGCGACCGCCGCTCGCATTTCGGCACTGTCGAAGGCGGTCAGCGATGCAGGCTTGCCGCTCGCCAGCGCCTCCAGCATCGCCACAACCCGCGACTTACCTCGCCAAACGATCTTGCAGCTTGCGGTCAACGACGCGAGGCCCGCGCTGTCGAGATCGCGCTTGTCGTCGGCGAAAGCGAGCAGATGCACCGGCGTCCGCGCGGCCAAATATTTCAGGATATTATACGCGCGGATCTTGTCGCCCCGGTCGGGCGGGAACGGCGATCGATGCGCAAGGAACAGCACGGCCATCAGCCGAGTCCTTTGGCGATCACCGGCCCCACCGCATTGGCCAGCCACAAAGGCAGCTTCTTCCACAAAGCGACCTGCAGCCGGTATTTGGGGCTCATCGGGTTCGTTTCACGCGGCGCCGCGCCGTCGGCTACGCGCTTGGCGTAGCGCAAGGGCACGCCCTCGAACCCCCAATTCTTCTTGAACGCGGCAACCCCCGTCCCCGCCTTCGACCGCCCGAAATCATAGCGCGTGCAGGCGCGCCGCCGGGCGTGGCACATCAGCTCGTAATAGAGCCGATCGTTCGCCTTGAGCGCGCGCGCCTCGCGCGTGCCGCCGCCCCAGAACGGATAGACAATGCCGTTGAGGTACAGACTGAACACGCTGGCATGCGGCGTGCCGCGGTGAGTGACGGTGACGATGTCGGCATGGTCGCCGAGTTCCTTCGCCACCTCGCGGAACAGCTTGGCCGGGAACACCGGCGTGCCGAGGTTGCGGACGCTTTGCGAGAACACCTCGTAATGCATCGCGAGGTCGTTCGGCCAGTTACCGATCGCAATCTGGAGATCGGCGTCGAGCGACTTGCGCACCTCGGCGCGCTGCTTGCGCGGGATGGCGAGCAGTTCGGCATCGTCGTCGCCCGCGAGATCGCGCGCAAAACCGAGATAGGTGGTGTCATCGACGATCCACCCTTCGCCCGGCGCCGGGCCGCCGCGCAGTTCGAGGCTGGGGCAGCCGATCTTCTCGGCCAGCGACCAGGCCGCCGCTGCTAATTCCTCGGCGATCGATTCGCGCCGAGTCAGGATTCCGCCATCAACCGCGAACCCGGTCGACACCAACGCCTTGCCGAACAAAGGCGAGCGGATTTCGGTCAGCGGCAGAACGCCCGCGATCTCGCCGTCGGCGGCTTGCGCGATCAGGCAATGCGCGGTCTGACCGCACGCGCGCGCCACCGCGACGTTCCAGCCGGTCAGGTGAAACGGCGTCGCCCGCGGGTGCGCGCGGACGTAATCGTCGATCCGCGCGCGAACGCCCGCATCGGCCAGGTCCGCTTGCTCGGCCGCGACCAAAGTGGAGATCGGCGCGTTCACGACAATCGCGCCGCTTCGCTCGCGGCGACCGCATCCACCCGCCCCCAATCGTGCCGCGATACCAGCCCGCGCAGCTTGCCCGTCATCGATCCCAACCGGCTGTAATGCCGCAATCGCGACTTGAGCGGCGCGCGCGCGACGCGCGGCTGGCCGGGATCGACCTCCCAAGGATGGAAATAGAAGATTGCCGGGCGCCCGTCCTCGGCGTTGCTCCGCGCCACCGCTTTGTCGGTGATCGCCGCTGGAAACAGCCGGAAGAACCCCCCGCCGGTCGCGATCTGGCGCCCTGCTACGGCGGCGAGCGTGATCGGCAGTTCGATCAGTTCGGACCCCGCGACCGGGCGCCAGGCGTGCCTGGGCGACTCCGCCCAGCCGTAATGATCGTGGCGTAGCGGCGCGATGCTCGACGAATAGGTATAGCCTTCCTCGGCCAACACTTGGTGCGCCCAAGGCGTGCGCTGGTCGATCGAGAAGCTTGGTGCGCGATAGCCGGTGACCTTCTGCCCCGATGCATCCTCGAGCGCGGCGCGGGCGCGCTTGAGGTCGGCACGGAACGCTGCGGCGTCCATCGTAAACACGCGATCATGGTCCCAGCCGTGGCTCGCCACTTCATGCCCTTCGTCGGCGATTCGGCGGATCAGCGCGGGATGGCGTTCCGCCACCCAGCCCAGCGTGAAGAAGGTCGCCTTGACCCCGCTCTCGCCGAACAGGTCGAGCACCTTGCCGGTGTTGTAGGCGACGCGGCTGTCGAGCCCGTCCCAGTCGCTTTTGGCGATCACGCGTTCGAACGCGCCGACCTGGAACCACTCCTCGACGTCGACCGACAGGCCGTTCAGCATGGTGGTTCCCCGCGTCGCGGCGTCAGGCCGCGCGGCCGCCGCGCGCCGCGGCCGCCTCGTTACCCTCTACCCAGTCGACCAGCAACGACAGCACCCGGCGAAGCGCCGAATCCTGTTCCTCGAGCCGAGCCTCGATGGCCGCGAAGCGGTCCGCTGAGATCGTGATCGCGTCGTTGGCCGGCGCCGACATCGGCAACGGCACCCCGCGCGGCTGGACCGCGGGCGACGGCAACGGCGCGGATGCGACGACGGGCATGTCCCCGGCGATATCCGCCGCGACCAGGTCGACTAGCTTGCCGTCGATCACGTCGATCTTTTCGATTGCGCCCTGGAGCAATACGCGCGCGGCGAGTTGGTTCAATCGGCGCGGCACGCCGTCGGATCCGCGATACAGCGCATCGAGCGAATCCTCGGTAAAGTCCGGCCGCCCCTTCCACCCGGCGAGCGTCAGGCGGTGCGCCATGTAGGGCTCGACCTCGTCGCGTTCCATCGGATCGAGGTGATGCACCGCGATCACGCGCTGGCGCAGCTGTTCGAGCCGGTCCGATCCGTTGAGCGCGGCGCGGAATTCGGGCTGACCGAGCAGCACGATCTGCAGCAGCGCATGCCCCCCCGCCTGGAAGTTGGAGAGCATCCGCAGCTCTTCGAGTGCGGTGACGGGAAGCGCCTGCGCTTCGTCGACGATCAGCAAGGTGCGCCGTCCGGTGCGCGCGACCGCGTGCAATCCGCGTTCGATCGCGACCAGCAACTGTGCCTTGGCGAGCCCGGCGGTCTCCACCCCCAGTCCGTCGGCGACCATCCTCAGCAGATCGTCGGCCTCGATCTGAGTCGATACCAGCTTGATCGCGTGCAGCCGCTCGCGATCGATCGTCGCCAGCAGATGACCGACGAGCGTCGTCTTCCCCGCCCCGACCTCGCCGGTGATGACGATGAACCCCTCGCTCTGGCTCAGGCCATAGCCGAGATAGGCCATCGCCTTCCTGTGCGTGGCGGTATCGAACCAGAATTTCGGATCGGGCGTCAGCGCGAATGGGCGTTCGCTCAATCCGTAATGGTCGTCGTACATCGTCACCATCCTTGCGGGCGGCAACGCCGCCGGAAAAGTCGTCAGAACTGATAGCGGGCACCCAGGGTCGCCTGCGCCTGCGTCTGGTCGTCCTGCCCGTCCTGGCTGAACGTATAGACGCCGACCGAGGCAGTGGTCCCGATCCGGCCGAAGCTACGCGACAGCGAACTCGTCGCGCCTAGGCTGAAGATACCAGGCGCCAACCCGCTGTCGTAATAATTGGCGAACAGATCGGCGCTGAGCGACGTGCGCGCGCCGATCGAGGTCGAGGAAAAGATCTGCGCGTAGTAGCTGTCGTCGCTGATGCCGTTGATCACCACGCCCGGACTTTGCGGCGCATAGAATTTGCGCGTCGCATAGCCAGCGCCGAACCCGAGTTGCGTATCGCCACGGGTCATGCTGATCACGCCGTCGATACCGCGCGCGCGATAGGTCGCGCTCGACACCGACTGGAACACCGAATTGAGGCAAGCCCCGCTCGCGCCGCCGCCGGTGGTTCCGAACGTGCAGCTGCTGAACTGCTGTGCCAGCAGGTCGCGAGTCGCGGTGAACTGCTTGGGCAGCCCGCGGATCGCGCGCTGGAGCTGGTTGCCGAACGTCTCAACCGTGTCGTAGACGCCGACCTGCAGGCCCACACCCGAGCGGGGCGCATAGCTGATCGACCCGGTATAGCTCCACGAATCGTAGCGCCGCCCCACTCGCGCCTCGACCGAGGTACGCGGGCTCGGGCGCCACAGCACGCCGGCGTCCCAGTAAATGCCGTCGGTGCGATACGCGATCCGGCGCGGCGAAGCGGCGTCGGTCACGAAGCGGCCAGCATTATCGATCACCGGATTGCCGCCAGCATCGATCTGCGGATCACGCGAACTCGACGTGATCTTCTCGTAACCGACGCCACCCTCGACCGCGAAGGTCGGGGTGAGCGGCAGCACGACGTCGCCCCGCGCGTAGAGTCCGTCGAACCGCGCGTCGAGCTGGCCTTGGTCCTCGCGGTCCCAGCCGCCGCTCAGCGTCGCGCCGAACGGGGCAACCGTGCCCGATTTGAAGCCGACCGAGGCGCTTGCCATCTGAGTCGTCGACGTGTCGAAATAGTCGATCGGCGGACTGCCCGGTGCGACCCCGAACGATCCGGGCTCGGTCACCTTGGTGTAGCCGAACAGGTATTGCGCGTTGATCCCGATCGGGCCGCTGCCGGTCGACAAGGTCGGGCCGACATAGGCCGAATAGACGTTGCTGACGTTGCGGCGGTCGTTGGTGAAGAAGGACGGGGCCGCCCCGCGAATGTCGGTGCGCGCGCGAGTCGCGATCGCGCCGCCGTCGATCGTCAGCCCGCGAGTCACGCGCACCTGAGCGTTGGCGAGGCCGGTGACGTTATCGGCATCACCCGACTGCGAATCATAGGCGAACTGGTGCTCGTAACGAGCACTCAGATTGACCGACACGCGCTGCGTCTCCACCGACGCATCCACCCCGGCGGCAGCCGAGGTATAGGTCAGCACGTCGCCCGACTGAATGTCGGCGGTCAGCACCTGGCTCAGCTCGATATAGGGCGCGACGCTGACTCGCTTGCCCCCCTTGCTGCCGTTGCCCCCGCCGTCGCGGTCCTGTGCGGCCGCCGGCATCGCTGCCAGCAATGCCGCGAGCGCAGCTGCGCTTGCGATACGAACGATCATTGGCCCTCGTCCTCCTGGCCGTAATAGCTGCCGAAGCGGTCCCCCCCTGGGGCGAACGCGACTTTGTTCAACAAAAGCTGGATATGCTCGCAGCCCTCGAGCCGCTGCACCGTGTCGCGGATCTCGCCTTCCGACGTCCTGTCGGCGCGGACCACTAGCATCACTTGCCCGACGTGCAGCGCCAGCACCGAAGCGGGCGACGCGGCGAGCGCGGGCGGCGAATCGAAGATCACCACACGATCGGGATCGGCGGCGAGCAAATGCTCGATCAACGCGCGGGTGCGATCGCTCGCGATCAGCTCAGTGTCCGCCGTTGATCCGGCGCCTGCGGGCAGCAGGCTCAGGTTCGGGACATCGGTGCCGACCACGCAGCGCTCGATATCGATCGAGGGGTCGGACAGCGCATCGAGCAGGCCGGGGCCATCGGCGACACCGAGCCGGTTCATGACGTCGGGCTTGGCGAAGTCGGCATCGACCAGCAGCACACGCAAGTCGCGCTCGGCGGCGAGCGAAATGGCCAGATTGACCGCGCAATAGGTCTTGCCATCGCCCGGCTTCGGCGAACAGACCAGCATCGTCCGCGCCTTGGCCGGATCGGCGGTCAACCGCCGCGCAGTCAGCAGCAACTGGCGCTTGGCGAGACGGAATTCCTCGGCGAGCACACCGACCGCCGCGCCGGGCACCAACAGACCGTTGCCGGCAAGGAGCGCGCGATCGATCGCTACTTCACGATCCGGAATAGGTGGCGCGGCCCGCACGGTCGGAGCAGGCGCGAACATCGGCGCGACCGCTGGCCTTGGCGGCTCGGCCGCAACTGGCCTAGGCGCCGCCACCGGCGGCAAATCGCTCTCGGGAATCGCGGGCGTGCGGAAGTGCGCCGAAAAGTCGTAGACCTCGGCCGCCCGCTCGAGCAGCGAACCGTTCTTGTTGGTGACCGGCTTGTTCATGCCGCGAGCCCCCGCATCAGCATCTCAACGGCAAGCAATCCGACGAATGCGGCCACCAGCCCGCCTGAAGCCCCGGCAAATAGCCTGAGCTTGCGACGACGCAGCGCCGCGTCGGCGCGCGACACGCGCTCGCTGATCGATCCGATTACCGGCAGCCCAGTGGCTTTCTCGAGCCGCCCAGCGGTCGCGAAGGTGGTCTTCATCTGCGACAGCGCGAACGTCGCGCCGATGCCGCCCCCGATTGCGATGATCAGCACGCCGAACAGCAGCAACGGACGGTTGGGTGCTGCCGGTGCCCGCGGCGCGACCGGCGGATCGATGATCCGGAACTTGACCGAATCGGTCTGAGTCTGCGCTTGCTCGCGCACGCGAACTTCCTCGCGATCGCCGAGCAGTTTGTCGTATTGGTCCTTGAGGACCTGATAATCGCGCTCGATCTGGCCCTGCTCACTGGCGACCGCGGGATCGCCGTTGAGCTTCGCCATGATCGCGTTCATGTCGCCCTGAAGCTGGGCCTTGCGCGCGGTGAGCGCAGCCACCGCGGCCTGTTTGTCGACCTGCATCGACTTGAGCGAAAGATAGACCGGATTGGGCTGCGCGCCCGCGCCGACCGCGCCGGCCGGCTCGTTCGCCGCCGCAGCGCGTGCCGCCGCGAGCTGACTCTTGAGCGCGATCACGTCGGGATGGCTGTCGGTATACCCCTTGACGCGCGCATCGGCGAGTTGGCCCTCGATCGCGGCCAAGCGAGCGCGCGCCGGCCCAGCGGCGACGCCGCTGGCGCCCGCCACATTGGCCTGCGTCCCCGCCATCTGACCATTGATCGCAGCCAGGCTGGTCTGTGCGGCGGCGAGATCGCCGTCGATCTGCGCCATTTGCGTCCGCGCCGCCGACATGCGATCCTGCAGCGTACCCGTGCCCGGCAGCGAGCCGAGATATTGCGTCTGGAATTGCGTCCGCTTGGCGTCGGCGTCGGCCAGGCGGTTCTGCATCTGCTCGACCTGGCTGTCGAGGAAGCGGAGCGTCGTCTGCGTATCGTTGCGGTCGTCGGACAGGTTCTGGTCGACGAAGATCGAGATCAGCTTGGCGACGATCTGCTGCGCGAGCTTGGGGCTCGACGCCGACGCGGTAATCTGGAACAGATTGTTCTGCTGCGCGACGATCTGGATGTTGACCTGGAGCGCGGCAACTCGGTCCGCCACGTCCTGCGGGGTCGAGACGGTGTTGGCGAGATCGGTTCCGCGTACGACCTTTTCCAGATTGACCGCGCTGGTCAGCGTCTGGCGGATCGTATCGACATCGTTCTGCTGCTCGGCGGTGCTGATGCCGATCTTGGCGGGCAGCACTTGTCCCATCTGGACGAACACGCGCGCCTTCGCCTCATAGCGGTTGGGCATCTGGCTGACGACCAGCCAGCCGAGGATCGCGATTCCCCAAGCCACCGCCAGCGCTAGCCAGCGGCGGGTCCAGATCGCATGAAGCGCGACGCGCAGTTCATCGTACAGGCTGTTCACCGTCGGCGTCCCCTCAGAACATCGATTCGGGGATGATGATGACGTCGCCCGGCTCGAGCCGGACGTTGGCCGACGGGTCGCCGTTCTTGAGCAGCTTGCCGATCTTGACGTTGAACTGCTGCTGCTTGCCGGTATCGCGGTTGTAGCGGATCAGCCGTGCGCGATTGCCCGCGGCGTATTGATTGAGCCCGCCGACCGCGATCATCGCGTCGAGCAACGTCATGTTGGCGCGGTACGGGATGGACGCCGGCTTTTCGGTCGCGCCGACGATGCGGATCTGCTGACTGAACGTGCCCTGCGACGTCTCGACGATCACCGAGACGATCGGATCCTTGATATAGGTCGACAGCGCGATCTTCATGTCGTCGGCGAGCATCGCCGGGGTCTTGCCCACCGCGGGCATGTCGCTGACCAGCGGCGTCGTGATGCGGCCGTCGGGGCGCACCTGGACCTTCGCCGACAATTCCGGATTGCGCCACACGAAGATGCTGAGCTGATCGAGCGGCCCGATCATATATTCCTCGCCAGGTTGCTCCCTGGAGGCGACGAATGCCGCGGGCGGCAAGGACTGGCGGCCACCGCCGCCGGCGCACCCTGTCAACGCACTCGCGCTGGTGCCGACCAGGACCAAGGTCTTGGAAAGCTTCGTGAAACGCATAACCGGCCTCCTGTCTCGCACTTGCGATGCCGGTGACGTCATTCCGGCGTGCGTAGACTTTCAGCGGCGGCTATGGCCCGATGGGGGTAAAGATAGCGTTAGGATTACGCAGCCGTGGAAGGGGCCGCGCCGACGAGCAGCTCGACAGGGCGCGAATGGCCGAGAAATTCCCAGGGGCTGGCGGTCAATCCGTACGCGCCGGCCATGAATATCGCGATGACGTCACCGGGCCAGGCGACGGGCAGCTCGACCTGATCGGCGAGCCGATCGAGGGGGGTGCAAAGCGGCCCGACGACGGTGACCGTCTCGGTCGGCGCGTCGGGGGCGGCGGTGGCGACCGCGATCGGATAATTGCGCCGGACGACGGTGCCGAAATTGCCGGTCGCCGCGAGCTGATGGTTGAGCCCGCCGTCGCACACCAGGAAGGTCTCGCCACGGCTCCCTTTCCGGTCGATCACGCGAGTAAGGTACACGCCCGCCTCGCCCACGAGCCAGCGACCCAGCTCAATGGCGAAGCGCGTCTGCGGCAACGCCTCCAGTCGCGGGGCGAGCGCCGCCCCGATCACTTCGATGTCGAGCGGCACCTCACCGGGGAAATAGGGAAGGCCGAACCCGCCTCCGAGGTTGACCGACGGCGGCATGGCGCCGATTTCATCCGCCAGTCGAATGGCGAGTTCGAGCGTGTGCGCCTGACTATCAATAATGGCTTGCGTATCGAGCGACTGCGACCCGGCGAAAATGTGAAATCCGCGCCAGTCGGCGCCGGAATCGACGATGCGCCGCACCAGCGCCGCGGCGCGATCGGCATCGACGCCGAACGGCGAAGCGCGCCCGCCCATCCGCATCCCCGACCCGCGCAGTTCGAAATCGGGGTTTACCCGCACCGCGAGCAGCGGGGCCTTGCCCACCCGGTTCGCTATCGCTAGCGCGCGATCGGCCTCGGCTTCGCTTTCGAAATTGACCGTGACGCCCGCGCTGATCGCAGCCTTCAGTTCCATATCGCGCTTGCCCGGTCCGGCGAAGCTGACGGCCTTGCCTAGCGCCTGCACCCGCTCGAGCTCTCCCACCGAGGCGACGTCGAACCCGTCGACCAACGGCGCCATCGACTTGAGCAGCGGCGCGAACGGGTTGGCCTTGACCGCGTAATGCAGGTCGATGCCCCGGAATGCCGCGCGAAACCGCGCGACGCGAGCCGCGACGATGGTCATGTCGTAGATGAACGCAGGGGTCTGCGTCGCCAGTTCGGCGACCGGCCGCCCGCCGATCGCCAGCTGCATACCGCGCAATTCAGCCGGGATCGCCCCCATTGGCTTCATGACGTCACTTCCCCCTTCAGCCGCGCGCGGTCGAGCTTGCCATTGACGTTTCGCGGCAACTCGGCTCGCCATTCGTAGCGCATGGGTTGCATGAAGTTGGGCAGCTCCCGGCGCAAGCGCTCGCGCAACGCCGCTTCGGTCGAGCCGTCGCCTTTGGCGATCACCACGATCGCCTGGCCGAGCTTTTCGTCGGGCACGCCCATCGCCACCGCCTCGCTGGTCTCGCCGCTGGCGGTCACCGCTTCCTCGATCTCGTTCGGGCTGATCCGGTTGCCCGCCGACTTGATCATCTCATCGTCGCGCCCGACGAACCGCAGAAGGCCAGTTTGGTCCGCTGCCACCGTATCGCCCGACCATACCGCCACGCCGCGCGACTCGGCCCAAGCGGGTGCCGGGCGGAACCGGGCCGCGGTCCGCTCCGGGTCGCGCCAATAGCCTTGCGCGACCAACCGCCCGGCATGGACCAGCTCGCCTGCTTCGTCCGGTTCGGCGCGACTGCCATCGGGGCGCACCACCAGCACCTCGGCAAACGGAATCGCGCGGCCGATCGAGTCCGGATGGGCGGCGACCAGCGCCGGGTCGAGATAGGTCGAACGGAACGCCTCGGTCAGACCATACATCGGGTAGAGATCGGCGTCCGGGAATCGGGCGCGCAGGCCTTCGATAGTTCGCCGCGTCAAGGCGCCGCCGGAATTGGTTATCCTCTTCAAGCTAGTTACCCTTAGTCCCTGACTCTCGATCTCAAGCATCTGAGCCCAGAGCGGCGGCACGCCGGCAAGCGTCGTGATCCCCTCACGTTCGATCGCACGATAGACGTCGCGCGGCAGGAGATAATCGAAGGGGCCGACGCACCCGCCCGCGGCCCAGGTCGAGAACAACTGGTTCTGACCGTAGTCGAAACTCAACGGCAGCACGCCGAGCACACGGTCGCTGGACGTTAGCCGCAGGTAATGCGCGACACTGATCGCGCCGAGCCACAGATTGGCGTGGCTGAGCATCACCCCCTTGGGCCACCCGGTCGATCCCGAGGTGTAGAGCAAAGCCGCCAACGTATCAGGATCTGCACTAGACGGCGGCAGCGGCGCGCCGTCCATCGGCGGGTCGCGGGTCACGACGCGGCAGGCCATCCGCCCGATCGTCTCCGCCCGCGCTTCCTGCGTCAGCAGCAATGCCGCACCGCTGTCATCCAAAATATGCTCGACTTGCAGGTGCTTGAGCAGCGGATTGACCGGCACGTGCACCAACCCCGCCCGCGCCGCCGCCAGCGGCATCAGGCATGCAGTCCGTGTCTTGGGCAGCCACGTCGCGACGCGATCGCCCGGCGCCAGCCCCTGCCCCGCCAGCCACCCCGCCAGCGCGCCGACCGCCGCCTCCAGCCCGGCATAATCGAGTACGCCCTCGCGCGACTTAAGCGCGGGGTCGCCGGGCGCGCCGCGCAGCGTCAAATGGTCGATCAGGCGCGGTACGGGGTCGAGCGGGATCATTGCGCCCCTGATAGCTGTCCCACGCGCATCTCCCAACATACTTCCCAATATCGGCGCTCGCGGCTAACCGCGAGGAACGATGATCACGCGCCACGCCACCCAAGTCGATTCCACCGTCCGTGCCGTTCTGAAGGATGTGCTGGGGTTGAGCGAAACCCGCGTCGCGCGGTTCGACGACGGCACGCCGTTGTTCGGCGCGCTGCCCGAACTCGATTCGATGGCGGTCGCCGGCGTGCTCACCGAGATCGAGGATCGGCTCGGCATCGTGATCGAGGACGACGAGGTCGATGGCGACATGCTCGCGACGTTCGGCGCGCTGGCGCGATTCGCGCGCGGCAAGGTCCAGGATTGACCGAGCAGTACGACTGGGCCGGCGGGCGCGAGGCAATCGCGCGGTTCGGCCCGCGCGACGCGCCGCAGGTCGTGCTCGCGCTGCCGTTGTTCGAGGAAGCCAATCGTACCCGCACGTTCGCGACTGGACTTCTCCGCCGCCTCGCCGAGCGCGGGATCGGCGGGGCGCTGCCCGATCTGCCGGGCACCAACGAGAGCATTGTCGCGACCGAACATGCAATGCTGCCGGGCTGGCGGGCGGCGTTGGCTGCGGCGGCCGAGACGATCGGCGGCGGGCAGCCGGTGCACAGCATGACGATTCGTGGCGGAGCGCTGCTCGACCATGACGTCATGGCGGCGAGCCGCTGGCAACTTGCTCCGGCCAAGGGCGAGACGCTGGTCCGTGAGCTTTTCCGCACCGCGCAGGCAGCGGGCGAACCGGTTGAGATCGACCTCAACGCCTATAGCGACGAGGGCGGGCCGGTGAGCATCGCCGGCAACCGCATCGCGCGCCCGCTGCTCCGCGACCTCGCCGCCGCCGATTGCGTCCGCGAAGGTGCGGTGCGGGTGGTGCGGCTCGAAACCGACCCCGCCGTCGCCGACCGCAAGGTCGCGGGCGCGCCCTTGTGGCGGCGAAGCGAGCCCGGCGACGACCCCGCGCTGGCGGCGCTGCTCGCCGACGACATTGCCGAGTGGATCGCCCGATGCGCGAGTTGATCGCCTTCCCGTGCGAAGGCGAGACGCTCGCCGGGACGCTTGATGGTGCCGATGGCGCGACCGGGCTGCTGATCGTGTCGGGCGGGAACGAGATCCGCTGCGGCGCGCATCGCGGCATGGCGCTGCTCGCGGCCGACCTCGCGGCTGGCGGTGTCCCGGTGTTGCGCTTCGACCGCCGCGGAATCGGGGATTCGGAAGGCTCGAACCGCGGCTGGGAGCATAGCAGCCCCGATATCGCCGCCGCCGCCCAGGCATTCCGAACGCTCGCGCCCAACGTTCGCCGCATCACTGGCTTCGGCAATTGCGACGCCGCGACCGCGCTCGCGATGTTCCATCGAACCGCCGGGATCGACTCGCTGGTGCTCGCCAATCCTTGGGTCGGCGATGAAGGCGACAACCTGCCCCCGGCTGATGCCATTAGATCGCTCTATGCCGGTCGCGCAAAGGACCCCAGGCAATGGCTGCGGCTCGCAACCGGCGGGATTAATATCAGCAAAGCAATCAAGGGATTGCGAAAGGCTTCCGCCGCACCACGCGAGGTTGGCAACCAGATCGCCGAGCGCATGGCGGCGGCGCTGGCGGACACGCCGCACCGTTTCCTGCTGGCGAACCGCGACAATACCGCGATCCGGTTTGCGGGTGCGTGGCCGCATGGCGGCGACAAGCGCGAATGCGCGACCGACAGCCACAGCTTCGCGCGCGCCGGGGATGCGGAATGGCTTGCCTCGCAACTGAGAGAAGCGCTGGCTTAGCACTCTCCCCTCCCTGGAAGGGAGGGGCCGGGGGTGGGTCGACGTATCGCGATATGGATGGCGTATGGGCGCGGCTTGCGTACCGCCTAGCCTCCACCCACCCCTAACCCCTCCCTTCCAGGGAGGGGACACTTCATTCCGCCGCTTTGGCCATCTTCTCGAAATCGGCCTCGGCCAGGAACTTCTCGGCATCGAGCGCGGCCATGCACCCCGTCCCTGCCGCGGTGACCGCCTGGCGATAGATTTTGTCCATCACGTCGCCGCACGCGAACACGCCGGGCACACTGGTGCGCGTCGATCCGGTCTCGACCTCGATATAATGATCCGCATCGAGCTCCAGGTGGCCGCGAAATAGCTCGGTCGCGGGGTGGTGCCCGATCGCCACAAACCCGCCCTCGACGTCGAGCCGCGACAGCTCGCCCGTCACCGTGTCGCGCAGCTCGAGCGCGACCAGTCCGGCGGTACCGCCGCCGTCGACGAAGCTCTCGACCTCCTTGTTCCACAACACCTTGATCTTGTCGTTGGCGTGGAGCCGCTCCTGCAGGATCTTCTCCGCGCGCAAGCTGTCGCGGCGGTGGATCAAGGTTACATCCGGCGAATGATTGGTCAGGTACAGCGCCTCCTCGACAGCGGTGTTGCCGCCGCCAATCACTGCCACCTTCTTGCCGCGATAGAAGAAGCCGTCGCAGGTCGCGCACGCGCTGACGCCCTTCCCCTTCAACGCTTCCTCGCTATCGAGCCCCAGCCATTTGGCCTGCGCGCCGGTCGCGATCACCAGCACCTCGCCTTCGTAGATATCGCCGCCGTCGCCGACGAGGCGGAACGGGCGCCGAGTCAGATCGACTTCGACGATCGTGTCCCACATCATCCGCGTGCCGACATGCTCGGCCTGCGCCTGCATCTCCTGCATCAGCCACGGGCCTTGGATGACGTCGCGAAAGCCCGGGTAATTTTCGACGTCGGTGGTGGTGGTCAGCTGGCCGCCGGGCTGGATGCCCTGGACGACGATCGGCGCCATTCCGGCGCGCGCGCCATAGATCGCGGCGGACAGCCCGGCCGGACCGGAGCCGAGAATGAGCATTCGAGTGGTGTGCGTCGTCATGACCGCGTCCTAAGGGCGAAGCGCCCGGCACTGCAAATCTGGGCGCGCGCTTATCCACAACAAGGTGCGACGGCGCGCAGAAAAGCTTGCCTGGCGACAAGCGCCGCCGGATGCTGAGGCGAGCTATCGGGAGAATCGTGTGCGCCGTCTCAGTTTGCCGATCCTTGGCGCGCTCGCGCTGACCAGCTTGGCCTGCAGCGCATCGACGGCGCCGACGGCAGACCAGGACAAGCCCGTCACCACCGCGGGCGTCTGGCAACCCGCCCCGGGAATGACTCAGCTCCCGATCTGGCCCGCCGATCCGCCCGACGGCACGCTGATGCCGCAACCACCGGAAAATGTACGGACCTACAAGGAGCCGCCCGAATATGGTGGCAAATCCGAAGCGGTGCTCGACATCGCCGTCCCGACGATGACCATCATGCGCCCCAAGGACCGCAACACCGGCACGGCGGTCGTCGTCTTCCCCGGCGGCGGGTTCCAAATGGTGTTCATCACACTCGAAGGTACCGAAATCTGCGACTGGCTGACCGCCAAGGGCATCACCTGCATCGTTTCGAAATATCGCGCGCCTGGGGGCAACGAATATTGGGACGACAATCTCAAGCACCATATCACGCCGAAGATCCCCCGCGCGCTGCAGGACGCGCAACGCACGATCCGGCTGGTCCGGTCGAAGGCGAAAGAGCTCGGCATCGACCCGAACAAGATCGGCGTGATGGGCTTTTCGGCGGGCGGCTATCTCGTCGCGCAGACGAGCAACGTCCTGGCAGCGACATACAAGCCCGTCGACGCGATCGACACGATCAGCAGCCGTCCGGACTTCGCCGTCGCGCTTTATCCCGGTCATATCTGCCGCGACAACGGCACCAAGTTCGATCCCGCGCTGCCGATCATCAAGACGGCTCCGCCGACCTTCATCGCGCAGGCATGGGACGATCCCACCGACCCGATCTGCAACAGCCTGATGTACGCCAGCGCGCTCGATAAGGCAGGCGTGTCGACCGAGGTGCATTTGTTCGCGAAGGGCGGCCACGCCTTCGGATTGCGCAAGAAGGACCAGCCTGTCGGGCTGTGGCCGCAGCTTGTCGAGCGGTGGATGAAGCAGATCGGGGTGCTCTAGCGCTCGGGAATCTCAAAGAGCCCCGCCGCGCCCATGCCGCCGGCGGTGCACATCGACACCACGACATACCTCACGCCTCGCTTGCGTCCCTCGATCAGCGCGTGGCCCGTCAGCCGCGATCCGGTCATCCCGAATGGGTGCCCGACCGCGATCGCGCCGCCGTTGACGTTGAGCTTGTCCGGGGCGATCCCCAGCGTGTCGCGGCAATAGAGGCATTGCGACGCGAACGCTTCGTTGATCTCCCACAGCCCGATGTCCGCCACCGTCAGACCGGCGCGCTTGAGCAGCTTGGGCACCGCGAACACTGGCCCGATTCCCATTTCGTCAGGCTCACATCCGGCGACCTGGAAACCGCGATAGATGCCGAGAATGTCCTTGCCCTCGGCCTCCGCGGCCTTGCGCTCCATCAGGATTTGCGCCGCCGCGCCGTCCGACAGTTGCGAAGCGTTGCCTGCGGTGATGTTCTGGCCCTCTTTCACCACCAGGCCGTCCTTGAAGACAGTGCGCAGCCCGGACAGGATCTCCGCCGTCGTCCCCCCACGAATGCCCTCGTCCTGCGTCACGGTAACAGATTCGTGTCCAATCTCATTGCCTTCCTTGTCTAAATTCGCCTTCTCGACCGTGATCGGCACGATCTCCTCAGCGAACGCGCCGTTCTGCAACCCGTCATAGGCACGCTGCTGGCTCATCGCGGCGAACCCGTCCTGGGCAGAGCGCGAAATGCCATAGCGTTCGGCGACCACCTCGGCGGTCTCGATCATCGGCATATAGGCATAGGGCTTCTTCGCGATCACCGACTGGTTCTGATACGGCTTGCCCGCCTGCTTCATGGTGAGCGTGATCGATTCCATCCCGCCCGCCAGCGCCACATCGAGCTCGTCGCACATGATCCCGCGCGCCGCGAGCGCGATCGCGGTCAGGCCCGAGCCGCACTTGCGATCGAGCGTGAATGCCGGGACGCTGGTCGGCAGCCCGGCCGCGAACACCGTATTGCGCGCGACGTTGTACCCTTGCGTCCCCCATTCATTGCCCGCGCCATAAAACACGTCGTCGATCCGCGCCGGATCGATGCCTGCGCGCTCCACCGCGGCGTTCATCACGTGCGCGCCCAGCACGGGCGCTTCGGTCGCGTTGAAATAGCCACGCCCGGCCTTGCCGATGCCGGTGCGGGCGGTGGAGACGATGACGGCTTCGCGCATGATACTCTCCTGATAGTCACGCCCCACTAGCGCGGGCGCGGCCGCTTCGCCACAATGCGCCGCATGACCGCACCGCTCGCCCAACCCTTGGCCGCCCGCTCGCTCCTGTTCGCCCCCGGCGATTCGCCGCGCAAGCTCGAGAAGGCCGGACTCAGCGCCGCCGATCTCGTGATCGTCGATTTGGAAGACGCGGTCGCCGAAAGCGCCAAGCCCGACGCTCGCCAGGCCGTCGCCGATCACCTCAAGAACACGCGCCGCCGCCAGCCGCACTGGATCCGCATCAACCCGCTAGACACGCCGCACGCCCTGGCCGATCTCGCCGCGATCGTACCCGCGAAGCCCGACGGCATCGTTCTCCCCAAGGCGACTCGGCCCGACGCCGAGCGGCTCGACCATTACCTCGAAGCAATCGAAGCCGCGGCAGGGCTAGCGATAGGCGCGATCCCGATATTCGTGCTCGCGACCGAGACCGCGGCAGGCGTGTTCGACGTCGGCAATTACGCCGGCTGCCCGCGCTTGGCGGCCTTGAGCTGGGGCGCCGAGGACAGCGCCACCGCACTCGGCGCGACGAGCAACCGGGGCGACGACGGCGAGTACGACTTCCCCTACCAGCTATTCCGCGCCTTGTGCTTGACCGGCGCCGCTGCGGCGGGGGTCAGCGCAATCGAGACGATCCAAGGCGACTTCCGCGACGCTGAAGGCCTCGAAAAGATAGCCCGCAAGGCCCGCCGCGCAGGCTTTCGAGGCATGCTCGCGATCCACCCCGACCAGGTCCCGATCATCAACAGCGCCTTCTCGCCCTCACCCGAGGAAATCGCCCACGCCGAAGCCATAGTCGCCGCGTTCGACGCCAATCCCGGCGCGGGCACCGTCGGCCTGAACGGAGCGATGCTCGATCTGCCGCACCTGAAGCGCGCGCAGGCGTTGCTGGCGATGAAGCGGTAAGACGAGGGAACGGGCTACGCCATGGTAGCGGAGGAGGGACTTGAACCCCCGACCCCAGGATTATGATTCCCGTGCTCTAACCAGCTGAGCTACTCCGCCCCGAAAGGCCCGCGTTGCCGCGAGCGGCGGGCTATAGGTAGGGCTCCGGGGACGGTCAAGCGCACAGATGGCGCGACAACGACTCCCACGGGCCGCCGCGATACCACGATGCGGCATAGCCGGTAATCGCGAGCGCGCGGGGGCGGAAATCAGCGGATAATTCGGTCAGCAGCGCCCTCGCCGTCTCAGGTTCGACCTTGTTCTGGATCGTTACGTGCGGGCGCCACGGTGCTGCGTCCTGCGGCGTCAGCACCGGTGCCCAGCGGTCGGCAAGTTGCGCGCGAAGGTCTTCGAGCGCCCAGCTATCGATGCGATAGGCGACGCCGCGGCCGAGCGATATCACCCCAGCGATGCGAGCTTCGGGCGTACCCTCCCGCGCCGCCGCCGTCAGCTGCTCGCGCACCTCCTCGGCCAGCGAGGGCGGCAAATGGTGGAACATCGTCAGATGCGCCGCGAGGAAGTTGCGCTCACGCGGGAAGTGCGCCGCACGCTGCCGGTCCAGCCAGGCCTGATCGTCGCGCCCCAAAAGGGCGGTCACAATGATCGGCGCGGGCGTGCTCACTAGATCTCGACCTGGCTCCCCAGCTCGACCACCCGGTTGGTCGGCAGGCGGAAGAATTCCATCGCGCTTTCGGCGTTGCGCAGCATCCACGCGAACAGCTTCTCGCGCCACAACGCCATTCCCGGCTTGCTCGACGCGAGCAGCGTCTGGCGCGCAAGGAAGAAGCTGGTGTCCATCATCTTGAACTTGTCGCCGCACCCGGTGACCAGGGCGAGCGCGGCCGGCACGTCGGGCTCTTCCATGAAGCCGTAGCGCAGCACGACGCGGTGGAAGCCGTGGCCGAGATGATCGAGCGCCAGTCGCTCCGGCAGCGCGACGAAAGGAACGTCGGCGATCTTCACCGTCAGCAGGATGATCCGCTCGTGCAGCACCTTGTTGTGCTTGAGGTTGTGGAGCAGCGCATGCGGCACGCCATCGGGCGACGAGGTCATGAACACAGCGGTGCCGGGGACGCGGCTGGCATGGTTCGACGCCGATTGGATGAATATCTTGATCGGCATCGCGCCCTCGCGCAGCCGCGCCATCATCAACTGGCGCCCCTTCGCCCAGGTCGTCAGGATGGTGAACACGATCAGCCCGACCAACAGCGGGAACCAGCCGCCATCGGGGATCTTGGTCAGGTTCGCGGTCAGATAGGCGCCATCGACCAGGAAGAACAGCGCAAGCAGCGGGATCGCGGTCCATTTCGGCCAATGCCACAGCCGGAACAGCACCACCGCGAGCAGGCAGGTGTCGATCGTCATCGCCCCCGTCACCGCGATTCCGTACGCGCTGGTCAGGTTTGAGGAGGTCTGGAAGAACAGGACGAGGATGATGACCATCGTCAGCAGCATCCAGTTGATCAGCGGGATGTAGATCTGCCCAACGGTCGCGGCGCTGGTATGCTCGATGCGCAGCCGCGGCACGAAACCGAGCTGGATCGCCTGTTGCGTGACCGAGAAGGCGCCGGAAATGACCGCCTGCGATGCGATCACCGCGGCGGCGGTCGCCAGCAGCACGAGCGGGAGCTGGAGATAATCGGGCGCGAGCAGATAGAACGGGCTTTCGAGCGCCTTCGACCCCATCCGCGTGAGCAAAGCCGCCTGCCCCATATAATTTAGGATCAGCGCCGGGAGCACGAAGACCAGCCACGACATCCCGATCGGCTTGCGCCCGAAATGCCCCATATCGGCGTACAGTGCCTCGGCACCGGTCACCGCAAGCACAACCGATCCCAGCGCGAGGAACGCGCGGTGCGGGTCGAGCAGGAAGAATTCGACCGCATAGGTCGGCGAGAATGCCTTGAGCACCTCGGGCGAACCGACGATGCTGATCGTGCCCAACGTCGCGATCGTCGCGAAGTAGAACAGCATCACGGGTCCGAAGAACAACCCGACCTTTGCCGTTCCGCTCTGCTGGATGGCGAACAGGAAGATCAGGATCGCGATCGCGATCGGCAGCACGAAATGCGCCATTCCGGGCTGCGCGACCGCCAAACCTTCGACTGCGGACAGCACCGACACTGCGGGCGTGATCATCGAATCGCCGTAGAAGAGCGAAGTCGCGAACACGCCGAGCAGGATGATCCCCGCGGTCCATTTCCGGGTGCCGGCCTTGCTCGAGATGAGCGCGAGCAGCGCGAGGCTACCCCCCTCACCCTTGTTATCCGCGCGCATGATGATCGCGACGTACTTGATCGTCACCACCACCATCATCGACCAAAACATCAGGCTGGTGACGCCCATGATGTGCGCTAGGTCGAGGCTGAGCTTGTGGTGCCCGGCGAAGGTTTCGCGGAACGCGTAGAGCGGGCTGGTGCCGATGTCGCCGAACACGATCCCAATCGCGCCGACCGCGAGCTTGATCAGGCCGTCATTGCCGTGGCCATGCCCGGCGTGAGGATCCTCTCGCCCGGCCGGCAGCGCATTTTCTGGCGGAGTCGCCGCGCTCACGTACGCGCGATCAGACGAATGGTCATGACGACCGTTTGAAGCCCCTGTTCACGGTGGCGGCCTAGCATTGCGGAGAAACGCCCGCAACGCTGGATAGATGCATCGTTACGGGCGCCGAATCACTTCGCGGATGACGAAATGCGAGGCCAGCCGCGTCACCCCCGGCAGCCGCGATAGCGTCTCTCGATGGATTCGTTCGAAGCTGTCGTCGCGTGTGACTTCGACGTGGAGCATGTAATCGGCCTCGCCGCTCATCAGGAAGCAGTCGCGGATCTCGGGGACGTCGAGGATCTCGCGCTCGAACGCCGCCATCGTCTCCTGGCGCTGGTCCTTCAGCGTGACGTTGACCATCACCACCGTCGGGTTGCCCCGCGCCTCGCGCGACAGCACCGCGCGGAACCCAGCGATCAGCCCGCGGTCGCGCAATTGCCCAACGCGGCGGTGTGCGGCGCTCGCCGACAGCCCGACCTTCCCGCCCAACTCCGCGCTGGTCAGGTCGGAGTTTGCAACCAACTGAGCAATGATCTTGCGATCGAGCGGATCGAGCATTCTTCCCTCTGTTTGGCCCCGTTGCGCGATATCATCCCGACAGCAGCGCACGAAGCGAAAAATTTCGCGAACCTCTCCCGCGCGTTCGGGGGTATTCCCGCATCTTCGGATTTAGGAGAGTCCCCATGCGAGTCGGTGTCCCCAAGGAAATCAAGAACCACGAATATCGCGTCGGGCTGACCCCCGCCTCAGTCGCCGAACTCACCCATGCCGGGCACGAGGTGATCGTCGAGACCAAGGCGGGCATGGGCATCGATTTCCCCGACAGCGCCTATACCGACGCCGGCGCTCGCATTGTCGGCACCGCGCAGGAGGTGTTCGACCAGGCCGACATGATCGTGAAGGTCAAGGAGCCGCAGCAGAGCGAGATCGCGATGCTCAAGCCCAGCCACCTCCTCTTCACGTACCTTCACCTCGCCGCCGACAAGCCGCAGGCCGAGGGGCTGATGAAGTCGGGCGCGACGTGCATCGCGTACGAGACCGTGACCGACCGCAAGGGGGGCCTCCCGCTGCTCAAGCCGATGTCCGAAGTCGCGGGGCGCATGTCGGTCCAGGTCGGCGCGCACTACCTCGAAAAGGAGCAAGGCGGCCGCGGCGTCCTGCTCGGCGGCGTCCCTGGCGTCGCGCCTGCGAAGGTCGCGATCCTCGGCGGCGGCATCTCCGGCGTCAACGCCGCGCAGATGGCGGTCGGCATGCGCGCGGACGTGACGATCTACGACATTTCGAACGATCGCCTCGCCGAGCTCGACATGTTCTTCTCGTCGCAGATCAAGACTGAATACGCGTCGAAGGCGGCGATCGCGGCGGCGGTCAAGGAAGCCAGCCTGGTGATCGGCGCAGTACTCGTCCCCGGCGCCGCCGCGCCCAAGCTCGTCACGCGTGAGATGATCAAGACGATGCGCCGCGGCTCGGTGCTGGTCGATATCGCGATCGACCAGGGCGGCTGTTTCGAGACGAGCCACGCGACGACGCATGAGGACCCGGTGTTCCTGGTCGACGACGTGATCCATTATTGCGTCGCCAACATGCCCGGTGCGGTCGCGCGCACCTCGGCGTTTGCACTCAACAATGCGACCCTGCCCTTCGTGCTCAAGCTCGCCAACCAGGGCCCCGAGGCCGCGATGAGAGCCGATTCGCACCTCGCCGCCGGCCTCAACGTCTACAAGGGCAAGATCACCTTCAAGGCGGTCGCGGACGATCTCGACTTGCCGTTCGAGGCATGGAACGGCTGATCGACCAAGCTAGAAGGCCGACGATCAGCGCGGTGGCGGCGCGCCGGCGGCAAGGAAGCCGTTGAGCGCTGCCAGCCGATCGGCGATCGCGGAGCGATAGCTCGCGTCCTTGGGCGTCAGCGCAAGCGCGCGCACCCAATATGGCTGCGCCTCGGCCAGTTGCCCCGAGCGAATATACGCCCAGCCGAGAAAGAAGGGTGGTCCTGGGTGCGTCGGCGCGAGCCGCATCGCCTGCTGGAACGCGAACAACGAGGCCGGCGAAACGGTGTTGTGATCGTGGAGCGCGAGCACGTTGCCGAGTTCGCTCCACAACGCCGCGTTTTGCGGCGCGTAGCGGACGCCGCCGGTCATCACAGCGGCGGCCGCTTTGGTGTCGCCGTCGCCGAGCATGCGATCTGAAATGCCGAAATAGAGCGACTCGCCGTTGAAGCGCCCGAACAACGTGTCGCGCATTTCCTTGTAGACCGGCTCGACTGGCAGCTTGACGGCTTCCGCCGACACGGGGTGCCCCGGCAAGCCGGGTGCGCCCTGCCACGCATAGCCCGCCGCGCCGAGCATCAGCGTCGCGCCGACCAACGGCCACAGCAATCGCGGCACGCGCAGCACGACGAACAGCGCGGCCGTCGTCACCCCGAGTAAGGCGAGGATCACCCAGCCCATCAGTGCCGCCTCCGGAACGCGCCGCGCGCGAGCAGCACGCCGACGACTAGCAACACGATCGGTGCCGCCCAAAGCGGCCAGGTCAATGCGCCAAGCGGAGGATCGTAGGTAATGTAATCGCCGTAGCGGTCGATCAGCCACGCGCGGACCTGCCCCGGCGTCTCGCCGTTCCGGATTCGCTCGCGGATCAGCGCGCGTACGCTGCCGGCGATCGGCGCATTGCTGTCGGCGACCGACTGGCCTTGGCATTCGACGCAGCGGATCGTCGCCATCAGCGCGCGCGCCTGCGCTTCCTTCGCCGGGTCGCGCAACTGCGTGTCGGCGAACGACACCGGCTGCGCGAAAACGGGTGCGGCAACCAGCGCGAACAGGAGGATCCATCGCTTCATCGCGCCGCCTTCCACGCCGCGATTATCTCCGCCATCTGATCGGGCTGTAAGTTCGAGATATACTGCCGAACGATCCGGCCCTTGCCGTCGATCAGGAATGTCTCGGGCACGCCCGACGAGCCCAACGCTACCTGCACGCGCATCGCCTTGTCGTCGCCGATCCGCTGGTAGGGGTCGCCATAGGTCGCGAGGAAGTCGCGCACCGCTTCCGGCGTGTCGTTGACTGCAATCGCGTCGATCGGCACGCCCGCCACCTTGAGCTTCATGAGCTCGGGCGCTTCGGCGCGGCACGGGACGCACCAGCTGGCAAAGACGTTGATCAGTCGCGGCTGTCCGCCGCCATAGCCGGTGCGCGCCACGCCGGGCCGGTCCGGCAGGAGCGCGGGCAGCGCGAAATCGGGGAGCGGCTTATCGGTCAGCGCCGAATGCACCGCGCGATCGGCGGGCTTGAGCAGGCCGAACCCGACCAGCGCGAACAGCCCCGCGAACAGCGTCAGCGGCAGCCAGAGCAGCGCCCGGCTCATGAATAATAGTCCTCATCGGCGACCTTGCGCCGCCGTCCACGCCACACGCGTCCAATCAGCGACAGCGCGCCGCCGAACGCGACCATCGCCCCGCCAAACCATATCAGCGTCACGAACGGCTTCCACCACAGCCGCAACTGGTATCCGCCCTCCCCGTCGGGCTGGCCGAGCACGGTGTAGAGCTGGCCGTCAAGCTTGGTCGCGATCGCGGACTCGCTTGTGCCGGTCGGCGGATCGGAAAAATACCGCGCTTGCGGCGACAGGATGAAGGGCGTGCCGCCCTCCCCCCGCGTGATCTCGAGATCGGCAGCCATCGCCGACCAGTTGGGACCGACCACCGGCCGCAGCCCCTTGAGCGTGACGAGATAGGGCCCGACCGAATGCAGCTCGCCGACCCGCGCGACCACCAACGTCTCCTTGGTGAACGCGCTATCGCTTGCCATCCCCGCCAGGCTGACCGCGATGCCGAGGTGTGCGATCACCATGCCCCAGGTGAACAACGGCGTTCGCTTGAGGTTGCGCTTCCATAAAGGCGCGACGCTCGCCACTGCCAGCCCAGCCGCCAGCACCAACCCAGCCATCGGCCGCACCCCGATCCCCCAGGCGAACGGCACCAGCACGACCAGCGCGGCACACGCCCCGGTGATTGGCCAAGTCAGCCGTTTGAGCAGTGCGCTGGCATCGTCGCGCCGCCAGCGCAGCAACGGCCCTGCCGCCATGAACACCACCAGCAACAAAGCGACCGGCCCCACCGTCTTGTCGAAGAACGGCTTGCCGACCGACAATTGCACGCCAAGGCTGGCCGCGAGGATCGGATAGAGCGTCCCGATCAGCACGATCCCCAGGATCACCGACAGCAGCAGATTGTTGACCACCAACGCGCCCTCGCGGCTGACGATCGCGAACACGTTGCCCTGCCGCACCGTTCCGATCCGCACCGCAAACAGCGCGAGCGCGCCCCCGATATAGATCGCCAGCAGCGCCAGGATGAACTCCCCCCGCTCGGGATCGATCGCGAAGGCATGGACGCTGGTGAGGATGCCCGATCGCACGAGGAAGGTGCCGATCATGCTCATCGAAAACGCCACCACGGCGAGCATGATCGTCCAGGCGCGCAGACCGTCGCGAGTCGCCAGCACGCTCACCGAATGGAGCAGAGCGGTTGCGGCGAGCCACGGCATTAGACTGGCGTTCTCGACCGGGTCCCAGAACCACCAGCCGCCCCAGCCCAGTTCGTAATAGGCCCAGTAGGACCCCGCGGTGATGCCGAGCGTCAGGAAGATCCAGGCGCCGAGCACCCAGGGCCGCATCGCGCGCGCGAACGCCGGCCCGACGTCGCGCATGATGAGCGCGCCGACCGCGAAGCTGAACGCGATGGAGATGCCGACATAGCCGATGTAAAGCGTCGGCGGATGGAGCGCCAAGCCAGGGTCCTGGAGCAATGGGTTGAGCCCGTTGCCATCGGCCGGCGCCGGAAACACGCGCGCGAACGGATTGGAGGCGAACAGCAGGAACGCGTAGAACCCCATCGAAATCAGCGCCTGCGCGCCGATCGTCGCGACCAGCGTCCGCGCTTCCAATCGCCGCTCGAACACCGCCACCGCCGCGCCGCCCACCGCCAGGATCGTCACCCACAGCAACATCGAGCCTTCGTGGTTCCCCCACGCGCCGGCGATCTTGTAGATCATCGGCTTGGCCGAATGGCTGTTCTCGGCGACCAGCAGCACCGACATGTCCGACGCCACGAACACCAGGATCAGGCACAGCATCGCAATTGCGACGAGCAACCCTTGCGCGATCGCGACCGGACGCACCGCGGTCGCGAATGCCGCGCCGCGATCGTGCCCCGTGCCGCGCACCGCGCCGACCGCGAGCACTAGCTGCAACGCCGCCATCGCAGCCGCCAGCCACAGCGCGGCAAGCCCCGCCTCGGCGATCATCGCGCGGGCGGCTTGGGCTGGGGCAGCGTGCCCGCCATTTCAGGCGGCTGGTACTTCTCGTCGTGCTTGGCGAGCAGGTTCGACGCGACGAAGCTGCCGTCGGGCTGGAACCGGCCTTCGGCGACGACCCCCGAATTCTCCCGAAACAGGTCGGGTGCGATGCCTTTGAAGGTCACCGGCACGGTTGCCGAGCGATCGACCACCGTGAAAGTGAGCGTGATGCCGTCCGCCGCCTTGTGCAGCGATCCGCGCTCGACCAGCCCGCCGAGCCGCACCGCCTTGCCGAGCGGCAGGCCCTTCGCCTTGAGGTCGGACGGCGCGTAATAGAACGCCGCCTGATCCTTCAATGCCGACAAGGCGAGCCCGCTCGCCCCCGCTACCGCGAGCAGGGCCAGCCCCGCGAGCCACAACCGTTGGTGCCTGGGCTTCACTTGATATCGCGCTCCGCCGCGCGCATCGCCAGCCAGTTCCACGCCGTCAAGGCGGCGGTCGCGCCCAGCGTCAGGCCATAGGCCGCATCGACGAACCACCACTGGTTCATGCCGGTATGTCCGTGGACAGGCGCCGCAACCGCGCCTCGCGCCGCTCGCGCGCCAGCGTCATGCGCATCCGCATCAGCACGACGCCCGCGAAGATCAGCGTGAAGCCCCCCAAGGTGAACCAAAGCGGCCACAGCATCGACGGCGCGATCGTCGAACTGGTCAGCCCGATCGACTCGCCCTGGTGCAGCGTGTTCCACCACACCACCGAATAGCGGATGATCGGCAGCAGCACGGTGCCGGCAATGCCGTAGATCGCCGGGACACGCCCGTCGCCGCCCTGATCGGCATCGGCGCGGGCGAGCGCGATATAGGCGAGATAGACGAAGAACAGCAGCAGCATCGACGTCAGCCGCCCGTCCCACTGCCACCAGGTCCCCCAGGTCGGCCGCCCCCAGATCGACCCGGTCGCGAGGCACAGGAACGCGAACAGCGCGCCGGGCAGCGCGATGCTACGCGCCGCGATCCGCGCCAGCGGATGCCGCCACACGAGATAGACGATGCTCGACACCGCGATCCCGCTCCACCCGGCCATCCCGAGCCACGCGGTCGGCACGTGGATGTAGAGAATCCGCACCGTCTCACCTTGCAGGTAATCGGGCGGCGTCTGCGTGAGCCCGGCCCAGCACCCGAATAACGCGAGCACGATCCCGGGCACCAGCAATCCCGGCGTCAACGGACGCGCGAGCCGCAGGAAACGAGCGGGATTGGCGAGGGCGTGAAGGCTGGGCACGATCATGGCGCGATAGGACAAGATTGGCGCGAGGTCACGCAGAGTTGCCTGAATGGAGCGATTGGAGGTCAGCCGCGTCGCGCAGCGACCGGTCCCGCCGACGGAAGCTAGGATCTGACCTCGACCGCTTCGCCGAAAGACACGGTGTCCACCGGCGCACGCGCTTCGTTCACGATCACGATCCGGTGCGTGAGGCCCAGATGCCCCTGCGAGACCGTATCCGCCGCCAGCGCCCGCGCCGCGACCACCGCATAGGCGTGCGCCGCTCGATCGTCGGCGAGCTCCGCCCCTTCGAAATCCTCGGTGACGTCGTCGTTCTCGACGTTGAAATAGTAGCGCGGCATAGGATTGGATACCCCGCCCGGCGCGCGCACGCATTGATGCGGATCAAAATACGATTCGTTTTCAAAAGCCGTCGTTCGGCCTCAACCGCGCCCGATCAGCCGCCGCGCGATCGAGTCCGCTACGTCCGACGCAGGCTCGCCGGTCCGCTCGCTCTCGTCCCACACCTGGATCAACCGATCGGGAATCCGCGCAATCCGCGCCTCGACCTCGGCACGATCGCCTTGCCCGAGATATTCGAGCCCGACATTGATGATGCCGCCGGCGTTGATCACGTAGTCGGGCGCGTAGACGATGCCGCGCGCGTGGAGCCGCGCACCGTCCTCCCTGGTCTCGAGCTGATTGTTGGCGCCGCCCGCAATGACCTTGGTCTGGAGCGCCGCGATCGACGCTTCGGTCAGGATCGCCCCGAGCGCATTCGGGCTGACCACGTCGGCCGGGAGCGCGAGGATTTCCTCCGTGGGCACCGTCTTCGCGCCGAGCTCCGCTGCGAGCGCCTTCGCCTTGTCCGTGTTGACGTCAGCCAGCGTCAACTTTGCGCCGTCCTTCGCCAGCAATCTAGCGAGCCCGCCGCCGACCGAGCCCACGCCCTGGATCGCCACGTGCACGCCCGCCATCGTATCGGCGCCGATCCCGCGCTTCGCCGCGGCCTTGACGCCCAAATACACGCCATGCGCAGTGAACGGACCGGGGTCGCCGCCAGCGCTGCCCGCCGCGACCGGCAGGCCGGAGACATGCTTGGTCATCGTCGCGATGACCTTCATGCTCGCTTCCGACATGCCGACATCCTCGGCCGTCACGTAGCGCCCGCCAAGCGAATCGACCGCTCGGCCGAACGCCTCGAGCTGCGCTTGCGTGATGGCATCGCCGGGCTTGTCGGCGAGCACGACCGCCTTGCCGCCGCCCATCGGCAGCTCGGCCATCGCATTCTTGTAGCTCATCCCGCGCGACAGGCGCAGCGCGTCGGTGATCGCCCGGTTGCTGTCGGCGTAATGCCAGAAGCGCACGCCGCCCGCCGCCGGACCGCGCGCGGTCGAGTGCACCGCGATCACCGCGGTCAGGCCGCTGGCTGGGTCGCGAAACAGGTGGACGCCCTCATGGTCGTCGAAATCGGGCATTTCCCAAACCGAGGTCATCGCAGGCTCCGAGGCTAAAGAATTAAATTGTCGATCGGCGCAATATTGTTTCCAGGGAGCGAAGGCTATCCCGAATGGCATCCGGCGGAGAAAATGGGGCGACCGACGGGACTTGAACCCGCAACATCCGGCATCACAAGCCGACGCTCTAACCAATTGAACTACGATCGCCGCGAAGCGCTCGCCCCTAGCGGGAGCGGCCCCGGATGGTCAAGCCGTCAGAAATTGCCGACGACGGTCAGCCGATAGCCGTCGCCCACCGCGCGGAACCCGGCGGCGGTCAGGGTCGCCGCGGCGTCGAGATCGGACGGTCTGGCGGTGAGCGTCGCGCGATAGCGGCCGTCGGCCTGGATCGTGACGGCGATCGATTCGGTCTGCGCCTGGGTGGCGAGCGGAATCAGCAATGCGCCGCCATCGCAGCGGACGATGCCGGAGAGCTGGGGCGGCAAGTTGAGCTGCGGCATGGTCGCCGCAATCGTCGCAGTCACCTTGCCCTCGGCGCGCTCGCAGGCGCCGTCGCGAAACCGGACGCTGACGTCGTCGAGCGCGATCGATGTCACCGGCACCGGCGCGAAGGCGTCGCCGGCGGGGATCGTCGCGGTGACGTCGTCGACCCCGCTCGTGCTGCGGCTAAAGCTCAGTGCGCCGCTCAGCGTCGCGTTGGGGCTGCCCTCGCGCCCGGCAACGTCGAACCGCGCCCGACCAATGAATAACTGGATCGGCGAGAGTCCCGCGTTCAGGTCACCCAGGGGGACATCACCGTAATGCGCCTCGCTCAGCCCGCCCCACCACGCAGGCCCCATCACTTCGCGCGCGCTCAGCCCCTCGTCGCCGAGCCCCGATAGTCCGAGCCCGAGCCGCAACGGAAACAACGCGACAAGCGCGATCACCAGCATCGCGCCGAACAGCACCGGCCTCCTCGTCCGCAATCCGATCATGGCGCCATCATCCTGAATGTGATATCGGCGGCGACATTGTGGTTGCCGGCATCGGTGACCGAGGCTTGTTCGACCAGCACGCCCCGCGCTTCCAAATCGCCCAGCCACGCCAGTAGCGCCCCGCCGCGCGCGGAATTGATGTGAACGCGCAGCTTAGCGCCATCGGCCGCGACCGAATCGAGCGAGAAGCCCGCACTCGACGCCGACTGCCGAACGATCGCGTCGATCGGCTCCGCCACCACCTCGGGTAGCGCGCGACGGATCGCGCGCACCGCTGCGACTTGTTCGCGAGTCTGCGCCAGCCGAACCGCGGCATCGGCGTTGCGCCGCCGCGCCGACGACAGCGCTTCGTCCAGCGGCCGGATCACGCCCCACACGATGGTCAGGCCGAGCAATGCGAGCATGGCAAGGATCAACCACTTCTCGCGCCGGCTGCGGCCATCGAACCACGATTTGAGTTGCGCGGTCATGACGGCGACACCGTGAGCGTGCCGGTCAGTCGACCAACCGTGCCCGTGAAGGGGCTCGCGTCGACCGCAAATCCCGCGGCTGCGAGTCGATTCTGGACTTCGAGAATCTGCCCTTGCGCCTGCACTGCGAGCGAAACGCGCAGCTTGCCGCTCGGATCGAACGACAGGCCGCTGATCTCGGCGCCAGGCGTCGCGGCGACGGCGGCAGAGACGCTCGCGGCAGTCTGGCTGAACCCGGCACCGCCCCCGCGAAGCCGCGCGAGCCGATCGGTCAGTTGCTGGCGGGCATCGGTGACTGCCTCGCCACGCCCCAACCCTTGCCGGGCGAGCGAGTCCGCCTGCGCCTCCAGCGCAGCGGCTGAGGCATTGTATCGGACGATTTGCGCGAGCGTGATCAGCAACGTCGCCGCCATGATCGCGGCGAGCAGCCAAGCGAGCCGGCGCACCAACAGCCAGTCGATCGCGGCGCGCTTGCGCAGCGCATACAGCCCTTGCCGCAGATCGAGCGCGGGGTCGGCGAGCGCTGCGACGATTGCCGCCTCCAGCGCGTCGCGGTCGAGCGCCAGAACCGAGGCATCACCGATGACCAGAGCGGTCAGCCCGTCCTCGTCGGCGAACCCGCTCGACCGCCCGCGCACGACGCCGCCGTCGGCGCCCCCGAGGTCGCCCACCACATACCCCTCGTCGGGGCGCGGCAACAGCATGGGCGCCGGGACGATCGCTTCGGCCTCGAACCCCGCTCCGGCCAGCATCGCCAGCCAGTCGTCCATCTGAACGGCAGCGACGGCGCCGATCGGGCGCTCGGCCAAGCCTTCCTCGCGCCCCACCGCGACATGCAAGTCGCCTAGCGGCGTCACGCTCGCCTCGGCGACGAGCAACCGCGCCGCCGCAACCGCTTGCGCCTGCGATCGATCGGGAAGGTCCGCCCAATGGAGCGTTACCGCCTCCGCCGGCGCAATCGCCACCACGCGCGTGCCGGCAGGTTGGACGGGCGCGGGCAGGCCGTCGCCCCGCATTGCCACGGCGCCATCGCGCACCGCGAGCCAACGCCACCGGCGTTCGCTATCGGCGGGGAGGAACAGCGCCAGCGTGTCGCTCACACCCCCTCCCCCGATTGCAGCGCGACGAGGCGCGGTCGCGGCCGGCGCGCGTCGATCAGCCCGGTCTGGTGCAGCGTGATGCGGCCGATCGCGACATCGGTCGTGAGCGCAAACCAATGCGTCGTCACCGCCGTCGCGGCCTGCGCGTCGCCGGCATTACTTCCCGAGAGCGGTCCACGGCTCCAGAAGTCGCTCGTGCTTGCCCAGCCCTCCGCCGGCCGCGATAACAACGCGCGCCGCACTTGGTCGACACCAATGGTATCGGGCGCCATCGCCGCGATCAGCGCGCCGCGCTCGGGCGCAAGCGTATTGACGTTGACCGTCGTCGGCTGCTCGGTCGGCAGCGCGCAGACATAGGGGCGTAGCGCCGCGTAGATCTGGGGCGTCACGCCGACCACGGCGCGCAACTCGCTAACGTCGGCCATCAGCGTGTTGGCGGGGCGATAGACGGGCTGGAACCCGCTATACGCGGCGTCCTCGGCGCCACCCGCGATCGGGTCGCCGTCGCTGTCGATCCAGTCGGCGGTGGCTGCCGCGATGGTGTCGCCGCCGGCTACGCCGAGCAGCCGCATCAACCGCGCGAACTGGAGCACGCCGGGCATTCGAACGGCGTAGCTGTCGGCGCCGGTGCGAACCACCAGGCTGTTGAGGTTGAAGCAATTGCCGGCGTCAAGGACTCGCGCGGTCGCGGTACCCTCGGGGATCGGCAGCGGGAACGGATGGTCGCTCCATCCACCGGCGAGCGAAACGCGCGACCTGTCCTGCCCCAGCACCGCCTCGATCCGCACCAGCGCCATCGTGGCTGCGGCGCGCGACCAGGCGTTGGCCTGCTCCATCGCATTCGCGTTCGAAGCCTGGCGCGTAGCGAGCGTGAGCTTCTCCATCGTCCCGGCGGCCATCGCGCCGACGATGGCGACGAGCAGCAACACCGTCAGCAACGCTGCGCCGCGCTCGCTTGCGCGCTTACCCTGCATTGCCGATCCCTGCCCCCATGACATTGCCCGTACCGATCGCGAAGAGTTCGCGGAAGACGGTCCCGTCGCGGCGCGTGATAGTCATCTCGACCGCATCGGGCAGCGGCGTGGCGGGCTGGCCCGACCAGCTGTCGCTCCAGGCGCCCGCAAGGCGATAGCGGAGCGTGACCCCCGCAACGTTGGTCAGCATCCTCGCGGCCGGCAACGGCGCCGCGCCGTCGAGCATCGGATAGGCGATGCGCTCGATCGCGCCTTCGTCGTTCAACCGGTATTCGACCTTCTGCAGGCTCGCGCGCGGGGCGCCGTCGACGTTGTCCCACCCGCCGCGCACCAATCGCAGCAACCTGCCCCCGCCGCCGCTTTCGAAGGCGGGCCGGCGGGCGCCGCCTTCGTCGCGAGTCGAACGGGGCGATGCCTGCGCAAGGTCGGCTTCCAGAACGCCATCGAGCCGATACAGCGCACCGACGTCGTCGAGTTTCTTCCCCGCCACCGCTTGCGCGCGCACCCCGAACGACAGCAACGATACCCCAGCCGCCGCGAGTAGTGCGAAGATCAGCAGCGCGATCATCATTTCGATGAGGGTAAACCCGGACTGACGTGCGGTCACGGCGGGGGACTCGGTACGGGTGCGGGTGCAGGCGGCGGGCTATCGCGGAGCACGGTCAGTTTGGCGGCGGTTCCCGACGCGTCGGCCACGGTAACGTCTATTCGGAACACGCGGTTGCCATCGCCGACCGGCGCCACCACACGCGTCCAACGCCAGGTCCGCCCGCCGTTGCTCTCGTCGCCTTGCGCGGTGCCGAGCGTCGGGACCTGCGCCGCGGTCTGCGCATCGACCGCGACGTTGCGCACGACGATCCCGGCGAGCAGCGACCGGTCGAGCGTGCTCGCACCGCGAAAGCTCGCGCCTTCCAGCCGGATGAGCGCCAAGGCCGCGAGACTGAACACCGCGAGCGCCACCATCATCTCGATCAGCGTAAAGCCACGTTCGCAAGTCCGCGAACGTGCCCCCGCCTGCGCGGGAATACGGCAGAAAAAATCAGCCACCGATGTGCACCGCACCGTTGGTCCCGATCGACACGCGCACCGCCTGCCCTTCGCGCCGCAGGTCGACCGTCAGCGGCCGGTCGGCCATCCCGGTCGGATCGAACACCACGCGATCGCGTCCGCCCGCTCCCGATGGTGCCGCTTCGATCCCTTTGCCCCATTGGGTGACGCGAAGTGGCTTGTCGCTGATCGCCTGCCAGCCGCTACCCGCGCGTTCGTCGAAACCATAGCCACCAGGCGTCACCCACACGCTGACTGGGCGCGCGCCGACGATCGCTGCGTCGTGCGCGGCGCGGGCGCGCGCCGCGAAGCGCTCGGCATCATCGCGCACTCGCCCGCGCGGATCGGGCATGACGAGCACCACCGCTGCCGCCGCGAGCGCGACGATCGTGATGACGATCATCAACTCGATCAGCGTGAAGCCCTGCTGGGCGGGACGCCGACAAGACTCAAAGCCGCGGTCGCGCACCGTGCGGTCCTATTGCCAGCTACCGATATCGGCGTCGGCGCCCTGCCCGCCTTCCTTGCCGTCCGCTCCGAGGCTCCAGACGTCGAACGCTCCGTGCTGACCGGGTGCGGCATAGAGGTAGGGGTGCCCCCACGGGTCCTTCTCCAGCTTCTTGATATAGCCACCCTTTTGGTATTGCGACGGATCGCTGAGCCCCGCCGGCATCGCGACCAGCGCCTGCAGCCCCTGGTCGGATGTCGGATAGCTCCCCATCGATAGCTGATAGGCGTTGAGCGCGCTTTCGATCGTCGCGATGTCGGACTTCGCCTTCACGACACGCGCCTTGTCGCCGAACGGGACGACGTTGATCACCACGATCGCGGCGAGCAGGCCGAGGATGACGATCACGACCATCAACTCCACAAGGGTGAAACCCTCTTCATCATCGCGGCGGCGGTCTGGGTTCAGGATACGCATGGTCACCTCATTGTCCGGCAAGCGTTTCGAGCTGCAGGATCGGCAGCAGGATGGAGAGCACGATCGTCGCGACGATACCGCCCATCACGACGATGATGATCGGCTCGAGCAGAGAAAGCGCCGTCGCGGTGAAGCGGTCGAACTCGCGTTCGAGATAGTCGGCGGCGCGCTCGAGCATTTCGTCGAGCCGCCCAGACGCTTCGCCCGATGCCGCCATATAGGTGAGGAGCGGCGGAAACACATCCGACCGCCGCATCGCCGCCGACAGGCTTCCGCCGCCGCGGATCGAATCGACGATCTCCTCGGTCGCGCCGCGCAGGCGGAGGTTGTGGATGGTCCCGGCGGTCAGCGCCAACCCGTCGAGCAGCGGCAACCGGCTCGCGACCATCGTCCCTAGGGTGCGCGCCATCCGCGCGGCATGGAGGTCGCGGATCAACCGCCCTAAGAATGGCAGCCGCAGCAGCCAAGTATCAAACGCCAGCTTGAACCTCGGACTCTTCATGGCGCGCCAGAAAGCCACTGCCGCCCCCGCGGCCAACACCGCGATCAGCCACCAGTAACGCGCCATGACCCACGACACGGCCATCACGGCGCGCGTGAGGAACGGCAGTTGCTGGCCGACCGTGTCGAATTGCTCGACGACCTGCGGGACAACAAAGATCATCAGCGACGTCACGACCAGCACGGCGACGATCGCGAGCACGCTCGGATAAGCGAGTGCGGTAATCACCTTGCCGCGAATTTCCGCCTGGCGTTCGAGCAGGATCGCGAGCCGGTCGAGGATCGTCGGCAGCGTCCCCGACCCCTCGCCCGCCGCGACCATCGCGCGGTAGAGCGGGGGAAAGCTCTTGGGCTCGCGCGCCATCGCTTCCGAGAGTCGACGCCCCTCGACCACGCCGGCATGCACGGCCTCGACGACGCGGCGCACCGCCTCTTGCTCGGTCTGACGAACAATCGTCCGCAGCGATTCTTCGAGCGGGGCCACTCGATTGAGCGTCGCCAGCTGCCGCGTGAACAGCGTCAACGCCTGCCCGTTCATCCGCTTGCCGGCGCCGATCTCCAGGTTCAGCAGCCCGCGCGATTTGGGCGGCGCCCGCGCTCCGGCGTCGATCCGAACGACGTACATGCGCCGCCGGTCGAGTGCGTCCCGCGCCGCGTCGATCGAGGCTGCGGCGATATGCCCCTTCTTCTCGCGCCCGCCGGTGTCGATCGCGATATAGTGGAAGTCAGCCACCGCCGACCATTTCCGCGACCTCGACGCGCGACACGCGGACCGCCTCCTCGGGCGTCGTCAGCCCGTCGAGCACCAAGCGCCGTGCCGCGGCGGCGAGGTTGTCGTTGCGCGTAAAAGCGTGACGCGAGATCGCGCTTTCGTCGCCGCCTTCGTTGATCAGTCGGCGAGTCGCTTCGTCGACGCGCACCGCTTCGAACACGCCGATCCGGCCCTTGAAGCCAGTCTGCGCGCATTGCTCGCAACCGGCCGGTTCGTAAACCGTGGTCCCCGCCTCCACCCCGAGCAAGGCTGCCAGAGCCGCATCGGCCGGTTCGGCCCGACGGCAATGCTCGCACAATTTGCGCACCAGCCGCTGCGCGATCACCGCACGCAGCGTCGAGGCGAGCAGGAAAGGCTCGACCTTCATGTCGCGCATCCGCGTGATCGCGCCGACCGCGTCGTTGGTGTGGACCGTCGACAGGACGAGGTGGCCGGTCAGCGAGGCCTGCACCGCGATCTCGGCGGTTTCGCGGTCGCGGATTTCGCCGACCATTACGACTTCCGGATCCTGGCGCAGGATCGCGCGCAAACCCGCCGCGAAGGTCAGCCCGACCTTGGGATTGACCTGCGTCTGGCTGACCCCCTCGATCGCATATTCGACCGGGTCCTCGATCGTCAGGATATTGCGCGTGCCATCGTTGAGCAGACGCAGCGCGGCGTAAAGGGTCGTCGTCTTGCCCGATCCGGTCGGGCCGGTGACCAGCACGATGCCGTTAGGCTCGGCCAGCGCGTTACGCAGCAACTTATCGGCCGCCGCAGTCATCCCGAGCATTTCGAGCCCGATCCCGGCATTGTCCTTGTCGAGGATGCGCAGCACGACTCGCTCGCCCGCGCGGCTCGGCAGGGTCGAGACGCGGACGTCGAGCAATTTGCCGCCGAGCGTCAAGCCGATCCGCCCGTCCTGCGGCACGCGGCGCTCGGCGATGTCGAGCCGCGCCATCACTTTGATCCGGCTGACCACGACGGGCGCGACGTGCGGCGGCATCCGGAGCGTCTCGCGCAGCACGCCGTCGATCCGCATGCGAACGATGAGGCCGGTCTCGTATGGCTCGATATGAATGTCCGACACGCCGTTCCGCGCGGCATCGGCGATGATGCCGTTGATGAGGCGGATCGCAGGCGCGTCGTCGGCAGTGTCGAGTAGATCGTCGGCGGTCGGCAGGTCGGTCGCCAGCATGTCGAGTTCGCCGATCCCCAGCGACCCCGCCGCCATCGCGGTCGCCTGGCCATCCATCGCGTAACGGTCGCCAAGTAATTTATCGAACGCGTCGGCCGCGACGATATCGACCCCGAACGGCCGCCGCAGCGCACGCCGAAGCTCGAGCAGCACCTTGGGGTCGGCACCCTCGCGCATCGCGACAGTCGGCTGCTGGTCGCCGTCGCGTCGGCCGAGCACGACGCCGAAGCGCCGCGCGAACAGATAGGGCACCGCGACGATCTCAATCGGCAGCACCGCGGGCTCGGGCGGCAGCAGCGGCACCTCGTCTTCATGCGCGAGCATGTCGCCGGCACGGATGATCGTCACTTGCGCTTCACCCGTGTGGTCGAGGTGATCATCGTCGGCACCGTGATCCGCGGATCGTCGATGTTCCCGGGCAGCGGCGCCGGCGGGATCGGCGGCGCGGCGCCCATGTAGTCGCGCACCAGCTGGTCGATCGAAGGCTCCTCGTCAGGCCGCTGCCCCGCTTGTTGCAGCCGCAGATAGCCGTAGCGCTGCTCGGTCACGCGCCGCATGTCTTCCGGCGTGCGCAGGATGGTCGCGCGGATAAACACCATCAGGTTGGTCTTGGTGCGCGACTTGCCCTTCGACTTGAACAGATTGCCGAGGATTGGGATGTCGCCCAGGAGCGGAATCTTCTCGATGGTCCGCCGTTCCTCGTCACTCAGCAAGCCGCCGATGACCGCAATCTGGCCGTCATCGACGGTCTGCACGGTCTCAATCTCACGCTTGTTGAAGACAAGGTCCGAATTGTCGCTGCTGACCGGGCCGGCGATGGAGCTGACCTGCTGGCGAAGATAGAGTTTGACCGATCCGCCCGAATTGACCTGCGGCCGGACCTGGAGCTGAATGCCGACATTCTCGCGTTGCGTGGTGCGGAACGTGTTGTCGAAATTATTCGACAGCGCCTGGCCGGTCGTTACCGGTACTTCCTGACCCACCAGGATACGTGCTTCGGTGTTGTCGATGACGGTAATTGACGGGGATTGGAGCAGATTGGAGGTGGTGTCGCTCTTCACCGCATTGATGATACTGCCGAAAATGGTGTCGCCGATCCGCCCGCCGAACCCTGCGAAGCCACCCGATGACCCAAGTATCGAACTGATCGCCGACTGGGCAAGACTGTCGCTGACGGTGTTGTTGGTGGTCGTAACCGTGGTGGTCCCATTCACCGTGGTCGTGGTCGTCGCGAGCTGGCGCGCGCCGATCGCGCCAGCGATCTGAAGGATGTTCGGCGCGGAGTTCGAGAAGGTAGACGCCGCGAATGCGCCGCCCGTGATGTTTCCGAGCAGGAACTGCGCACCCAGCTTGGCGGCCGTAGTGTCGGACACTTCGGCGACGATCGCCTCGACCAGCACTTGCTGGCGGCGCGTGTCGAGCTTGGCGATGACGTCGGCCAGCTGGCGCTGGACCTCGGCGGGCGCGGCGATGACGATCGCGTTGGCGCCGGCAAAGCGAGTGATGACCGAGGCGCTGCGACCACCGATGCCGGTGATCGCGGGCGTATTGCTGCCGGTAGTCGTGGTGGTGGTGACCGGGACCGCGGGAACCGGCGCGGTCGTGGTGGTCGTCGTCGTGCCGCCGGTCGAATTGCCGCCGATGCTGGTCGCGGCGCTCAGCCCCTGCGTCTCCGGCGGCTGAGTCACCGCCTGCCCGACAAGCTGCTGGAGCACCGGCAGCAATTGCGCGGCGTCGGCATTCTCGAGGAACACGACGCGGATTTCCTGGCCGCTCTTGGCCTTGCGGTCGAGATCCCGCGCCATAGCCGCGAGCCGAGCGACCGTCGCCACGTCGCCGCGGATCGCGATCGAGTTCGAGCTTTCGATCGCCACCACCGTCGCGTTCGATGCGCCCGTCCCCGGCCCGCCCGCCGCGCCACCGCCGCCGATCAGCGCGCTCAGCGCAGTTGCGATTTCCTTGGCATTGGCGTTCTGCAGCGCGACAACGCTAGTCGCCGCGCCATCGGTATCGAGCCGCCGCAGCACCTCGCGCACGCGGCGTACATTGTCGGCGAAATCGACCACGACCACGGCGTTGCTGCCGCGGTTGGCGCTGACCGATCCTTGCGGGCTGACCAGGCTGCGCACGCTGTCGATCGCTTGCCCCGCGTCGATCAATCGCAGGCGGATGATCTCGGTAACGAACTGGTTGCGGTTCGCGCCCGCCGCGCCGATCCGGCTGGGCTGCGTGGCGGCGCCTTCGATCGGCTGGATGCGGAATGCCCCATTGCTGGTCGGTACCGCGACATAGCCGTTGGCGCGCAGCGTCGAGAGGAACGTTTCGAAATACTCGGACCGTGACAGCGGCCGCTCGCTGACCACCGTCACTTTGCCCTGCACGCGGCTGTCGATGATGAAGGTGCGCCCCGTCACGCGCGCGGCATCGGCGATATAGGCGCGGATGTCGGCATCGCGGACGTTGACCGTGGTTTGCGCCACAAGCGGATCGGCGATGGCCAGCGCGATCAGCGCGGCGGTTAGGGTGAACTTCCTCATTGGCCCTTTATCGTGACGGTGATCGCCGACGGCTGCCCGCCCCGCTCCACGGTGATCGAAAGATTGCTGCCCGGCGTCAGCCCCGAGAGTATACGATCGAGATCGCCCGGTCCTGTGATCGCATGCCCAGCGGCTGCGGTAACGACATCGCCGTCCCTCAACCCGATCGCGCGAAACCCGGCGCCGCTGCCTTCCGGGCGGACGATCAGGCCGGTGACTTGCCCGCCCTCGATCCGCGGAGTGAACGACACGTCGCTCCTGATCTGCGCCGCGGTGACACCGGGCCCGAGGAGGTTCACCGGCGACGACGGTTCGCCGCCCGGACCGACGACTGCCGGCGTCGATCCGCCAGACTGGTCGATGTACAGTTCCTCGGTCGTGCCGCCGCGATCGAGCGTGACATGGTCGAACGCGACCGCCTTGAGCTTGACGCCCGGAGCCACCTCTTCGCCCACGCCGACGCTGTTCTGCACGCCGTCGGGCCCTGCGATGATCGCCGAGCTGAGTCCCGTCGCGTCGTCGATTCGCGTGCCATAGAGCGTCAACTGGAGCGAGGTGACGCTCGCACCGGGACTTGCCGCGCCGCTGACGCGAAAGAACGGGTCGAACCCGCGCAGGATCGCGACGGGCGACCCGCCCACCCCTGGCTGCGCAAGCCGCCAATCGCCGACCGGGCCGACCGGGGTCACGATCGTCCAGAACAACCGCGCGCACTGCACCGCGAGCACCGCCAGTAGCAGCAGTTCGCCGAGCGAATAGAGGTTCACCGGCGGAAAGCGCCGCAACAGCGCCCGGGCGCGCGGGCTCAGGCTAAGGCGCATGATGCTCGCCGCCCCTCCCGACCCCGTGACTCGCGCAATTCCGCATCGGTACGGTTTAGCCGAACAAGCGGGTGTGGCGACTACCTAATTTATTTGGCAGGGTTCGCCCATGACATTCCCTGACGCCGCGCTGCCGATCGGGTTCGGATCGGGCCACCCTTCCGAGCCGGTGGTCGCGCACATTCTCGCGCAGCACGGTGTCCAGCGCACGCCGAGCGCGAAGCTGACGCTATTCCAGAAGCGCGACTTTCTCGATCCTCCGTTGTGCGAGACGTTGATAGCTTTGATCGACGAGCGGCGGCGGCCCTCCACCGTGTCGGACTATAACGGCGATGCCGCGTTCCGCACGAGCGAGACCTGCGATCTCGACGCTGCGCACCCGGCGGTCGCCGAGGTCGAGCGCCGGCTCGCCGCGTTTCTCGGCCTCGACCCAGCGCATGGCGAGCCGATCCAGGGCCAGCGCTACGCCATCGGGCAGGAGTTCAAGGGCCATACCGACTATTTCGAGCCGCAAGGCGTCGACTTCCACAAATATTGCTCGATCGCGGGCAACCGGACCTGGACGGCGATGATCTACCTCAACGCGCCAGACGCGGGCGGCGCGACTCGCTTCAAGACGATCGACAAGATCGTCCAGCCCGAAACCGGCAAATTGCTGTGCTGGAACAATCTTCGCCCCGACGGGTCGCCTAACCCCAGCACCATCCACCAAGGCATGAAAGTCCGCGCCGGCGCAAAGTACGTGATCACCAAATGGTTTCGCGAAAGACCTTGGGGGTTCGACGCGGAATGATCGAGCGGGCTGGAATGCCACGCCGTTTTATTGTGTCCGATCGCCCGACGGCGATGGTGGGCGCGACAGGGATTGAACCTGTGACCCCACCCGTGTGAAGGGTGTGCTCTACCGCTGAGCTACGCGCCCCGATCCCCGGGAGCGGCGCCTCTACGCGAAGCCCGGCCCCGCTGTCCAGCGGGATTAGTTGACCGAGTCCTTGAGGCCCTTGCCGGCCCTGAACTTGGGCTGGGTCGAGGCCTTGATCGTCATCGGTTCGCCCGTGCGCGGGTTGCGGCCGGTCGATGCCTTGCGCTTCGAAACCGAGAAGGTACCGAACCCGACCAAGCGAACCTCGTCGCCCCTCTTGAGCGCGCCGCCGATCATGTCGAACACCGCCTCGACCGCCTTGCTCGCGTCACCCTTGCTCAGCCCGGCCGTGTCGGCCACCGAGGCGATCAGCTCTTGCTTGTTCATCGAACTCGAAACCCCCGTTTGAGTGTGCGTCGGAAAAAATCAGAGACTCGCCGCAGTGGCGGAACGGCGCAGTAAGGCGATGGACTTGACTTGAGTCAAACCGATTCCGCCGCAAATCCATCCCGTCAGGGGATTTTGCGGCGGATCGTTTCGCTGGCGGGTCAGTGGTGCATTTCGCCGGCAGGTGCGATCGGCGCGGGCGGCAGCGCGGCGAGCTCGTCGGCCTCGGTCCAGTCGATCGCTTCGAGCGGCTGAGTCAGCGCCAGCCGCAAGACCTCGTCGACATGCTCGACCGGTACGATCGTGAGCCCTTCGCGGATGTTCGCGGGAATTTCGACGAGATCCTTCTCGTTCTCCTTGGGGATCAGCACCGTCTCGATGCCGCCGCGAAGCGCTGCAAGCAGCTTTTCCTTCAGCCCGCCGATCGGCAGCACGCGCCCGCGCAGCGTGACCTCCCCGGTCATCGCGACTTCGCGCCGCACCGGCACGCCGGTCAGCGTCGAAACGATCGACGTCACCAAGCCTACGCCTGCCGACGGCCCATCCTTGGGTACCGCGCCTTCGGGCAAGTGGACGTGCAAGTCCTTGCGCGCGAACAAGCTCGGCTTGATGCCGTACGACGGCGAGCGCGCCTTGATGAAGCTCATCGCGGTCTCCGCCGATTCCTTCATCACGTCGCCGAGCTGGCCGGTCAGCTTGATCGCGCCCTTGCCCGGCACGGTCACGCTCTCGATCGTCAGCAGCTCGCCGCCGACTTCGGTCCAGGCGAGGCCTGTAACCGCGCCGATCTGATGCTCGGTTTCGCTGAGGCCGTGGCGATACTTCTGCACGCCTGCAAATTCGTGAAGGTTGTCGGGCGTGATCGTCACGCTCGTCGCCCTCCCTTCGAGAATCTGACGCAGCGCCTTGCGGATCAGCTTGGCGATCTCGCGTTCGAGCGTGCGCACCCCGGCTTCGCGGGTGTAACGCTGGATCAGCGCGCGCAGGCCTTCGTGGGTCAGCGTGAACTCGCCGTCCTTCATCCCGTGCGCTTCGACCTGCTTGGCGATCAGGTGGCGTTCGGCGATCTCGACCTTCTCGTCCTCGGTATAGCCTTCGAGCCGGATGATCTCCATGCGGTCGAGCAACGGCTGCGGCAGGTTGAGCGTGTTCGCGGTCGTCACGAACATCACGTCGCTGAGGTCGATATCGATCTCGAGATAATGGTCGTTGAACTTGCCGTTCTGCTCCGGGTCGAGCACTTCGAGCAGGGCCGAGGCCGGATCGCCGCGGAAGTCCTGGCCGAGCTTGTCGATCTCGTCGAGCAGGAACAGCGGATTGCTCGCCCCAGCCTTCTTCAGGTTGGTGACGATCTTGCCCGGCAGCGAGCCGATATAGGTCCGCCGGTGCCCCCGAATTTCTGCTTCATCGCGCACACCGCCCAAGCTTTGACGGATAAATTCACGGCCCGTCGCCTTGGCGATCGACTTGCCGAGGCTGGTCTTGCCGACGCCGGGAGGGCCGACGAGGCACAGGATCGGGCCCTTGAGCTTGTTGGTGCGCGCCTGCACCGCGAGATATTCGACGATCCGGTCCTTGACCTTCTCGAGCGCGTAATGGTCCTCGTCGAGCACCGCCTGCGCTGCCGCGATATCCTTCTTGAGCTTGGACTTCTTGCCCCAGGGCAAGCCGAGCAGCACATCGAGATAATTGCGCACGACGGTAGCCTCGGCCGACATCGGCGCCATCGTCTTGAGCTTCTTCAGCTCCGCTGTCGCCTTGGTGCGCGCTTCCTTCGACAGCTTGAGCGTCGCGATCTTCTGGGTCAGCTCGGCGATCTCGTCGCCATCGCCTTCCTCGCCCTCGTTGCCGAGCTCGCGCTGGATCGCCTTCAACTGCTCGTTCAGATAATATTCGCGCTGGGTCTTCTCCATCTGGCGCTTGACCCGCGACTTGATCTTCTTTTCGACCTGCAGGACGCCGAGCTCGCCTTCCATGAAGGCATAGACCATCTCGAGCCGCTTCGACTGGCCGAGCTCGACCAGCAAAGCCTGCTTTTCAGCGACCTTGATCGCGATGTTACCCGCGATCGAATCCGCCAGCCGCGACGGCTCCTCGATCTCGCCCATCTGCACCGCGGTCTCCGCCGGCAGCTTGCGGTTGAGCTTCGAGTAATTCTCGAACTGATCGACCACCGACCGCATCAAAGCGGCGATCTCGACGCCCGTCTCGGGTGTCTCGTCGATCCGCTCGACCTCGGCGGTCAAATGATCCCCGGCCCCCGACAATTCAGTCAGCGTCGCGCGCGCCTTCCCCTCGACCAGCACGCGAACGGTGCCGTCGGGGAGCTTGAGCAACTGCAGGATCGTGGCGATCACGCCCATGTCGTACAAATCGTCACGGCCGGGATCGTCCTGGCCGGGGTCGAGCTGGGCGACGAGGAAAATCTCCTTGTCGGCCGCCATCGCGCTTTCGAGCGCAGCAACCGACTTGTCCCGGCCGACGAACAACGGCACGATCATGTGAGGGAAAACAACGATATCGCGCAGCGGCAATACGGGGAAGGATTGAGACATGGATACTCCGCGGGCGCCCGAACCGGACGCGTTTGCCACCCTATATGGGAATGGTAAGCGTTCCATCAATCGCCGGCGGCGGATCGGCGCGGCGATGCTGGGGATAAGCGCGTTGCTGACAGTAGCCGCAGGCGCCGCCGATCTGCCCAAGAAGGGCGAGCCGCCGCTCACCGCGCAGACCCAGCGATCGGGCGGACCGATCGATCCCGACCAGGCGAAGCTCCAGTTCGACAGCGCCGACCTGTCGTTCGAAGTCCTGCCCGACACCGAGCAGTTGCGTGGCCTTGCGCGGCTGGTGTTCACCGCAAAAGCGCCGCTCGATCGATTGGTGATCGACCTCGACCGCAACCTCGGCCCGCAAAAGGTCGCGATCGACGGACAGCTGATCGCCGCCGTCAACGTCGCCAATCCCGAGGGCAAGCTGACCATCAAGCTGCCCAGGACTTTTGCCGCGGGAGAAAAGGTGGTCGCGACGATCGTCTACGGCGGAACCCCGCACGTCGCGGTCAATGCGCCGTGGGACGACGGTATGGTGTGGTCGAAGACCAAGGACGGGCAGCCCTGGGTTGCGAGCACCAGCGAGGGCTATGGCTGCGACATCCTCTGGCCGTGTCTCGACTTCCCGACCGGTGAGCCGGCGTTGGTCAGGCTCCACATTACCGTGCCCAAGGGGCTGAAGGCGCCGGCCAACGGCGTGTTCAAGGGGATGGATACCGAGTTGGACGGCCGCACGACGTGGAATTGGGAGGTCAAGCACCCCAACACCTATGCGATCGCGCTCAACGTCGCGCCGTACGAGGTGATCAGCGGCGACTATAAGAGCCGGTTCGGCAACACGATCCCGATGTTCTATTGGTATTTGCCCGGCGAGGAAGCGCAGGCCAAGGCATTGTTCGCCGAATTCGCGCCGACGCTCGACTTCTACGAAGCCAATGTCGGCCCTTATCCGTTCGGCGACGAGAAGGTCGGTGTGGTCGAGACGCCGCACCTCGGCATGGAGCACCAGACGATCAACGCCTACGGCAATGCCTATCGCAAGGCGCCCGAGGGGTTCGACTGGCTGTTCCAGCACGAATTCGGCCACGAATGGTTCGGCAACCAGGTGACCGCCGCCAACTGGGACGATTACTGGATTCACGAAGGCTATGAGGAATATATGCAGCCCGCCTACGGGCTGTGGCGCGAGGGGTTCGCCCGATATGCGACGATGATGGACGAGCAGCGCAACAGGATCATCAACGCGGTGCCGATCGTGCGCGGGCGCGAGATCACCGAGGAAGAGGTCTACGAACCGACCAAAGGGGGTCCGGGCCAGGACATCTATTACAAGGGCGCGTGGATGCTCCACACGCTGCGCTGGCTGATCGGGGAAAAGGATTTCTGGGATGTCACCCGTCTCGAAGTCTATGGCCGCACGGACCCGAAGCCCGGCAATTTCACGCCACGCTACGGCTCGACCCGCGAATATGAGGACTTCGTGCGCAAGGTGACGGGCAAGGACTATGACTGGTTCTTCGACGTCTACCTGCGCCGCGCGGCGCTGCCCGAACTTGTCGAAGCGCGAACCGGCGGCAAGCTGACCTTGTTCTGGCTCACCCCGGACAAGCTGCCTTTTCCGATGCCGGTCGAGGTGCAGATCGACGACAAGCTGGTCCGCGTGGCGATGCCCGACGGCACCGCGACGATCGATGTGCCGACGAACGCGCATGTGCTGGTCGATCCGTATGCGCGCGTGCTCAGGCGATCCAAGGCGGTCGAGGACTATCAGGCCGGGATGCGCAAGCGGAGCTGAAGGAGGGCAACCATGCTGCGATATTTTCCGAACGATCCGGTCGGCTGGCCTGGGCTCGCCGCGATGGCGCTTGGCTTCCTGGCGTTCTTCGCCGCGCTGCTTGTGGCACGCACCCGGGTAAAGCGGGCGGCTGCCGCGCCGGTGTCGCAAAGCGCCCCGATCACGCGACTGTGGATCGTCGTGCAGGGCATCGGCATCGGCGTCACAGGCTTCGGCCCGATCCGGATCGAGGTGGGATCGCCATCGGGCAAGTCCATCGTCGAGGGCGTGATCGTCGCGCTGCTGATGGCGGCAGCGGTCGCCCTGTTCAACGCCTCGTCGCGCGCCATGGGCAAGAATTGGGCGGTCGTGGCGCAGACCCGCAGCGACCACAACCTGGTCGAGACGGGTCCGTTCAAATGGATCCGCAACCCGATCTACGTCGCGATGTCGTTCTTCATGTTCGCGATGGCGATCGCGTTCGGGCATTCGCGCAATTTGATCGTCGCGGTCCCGATTTTCGCGCTCGGCACTTGGATGCGCGTAGTCCGCGAGGAAGGGCTGCTGCGCGCTCAGTTCGGTGCGGCGTATGACGATTATGCGGCGCGAGTGAGACGGTTCGTGCCGGGGCTTTTCTAGGCCGCGCGCAGCATCGACCAGAATTTGGGACCGCCCTTGGGGACGGACCATTCGCTCGTCACTACGAACCCGAGCGACTGGTAGAGCCCGACATTGCGCTCGGTCGCGGTCTCCAGATAGGCGGGCAAGCCGTCGTTCGCAGCACGCGCGAGTCCTTCGCGGATCGAGGCGCCGCCCAGCCCTCTGCCTTGGTGCGCGGGGTCGACCCCGGCGATGTGCAGGTACCAGTACCGCCCGGACGGCGCATGCGCATCGAGCGCGTCCGCCACTCGGAGCGCGCGGGGCAAAGCGGTACCGAGTGCGGCAACCAGCGGGACCGCACGCCGCAGCAGCGTCAGCGTCCCGACGGCAGGCGTCCCCGGACGCTGCCACAAGGTCGCCGCCCGTGCCTCGCCCGTCACCAGCCGCATGCCCGGCGCGTCCTCGTCGAACAGCAATGCGAACAACCGCGGCAGCCGCTTGGCCCGATCGCGCGGATCGGGGAAGATGTACGACATCGCCGGATCGTCGGCGAACGCGCGCGCCAGCATCGCGGCGACGGCGGACCGGTCGCCTGGCCCGGCGTCGCGGATCACCGGTCCGGCCCCGCGATCAAGCCGCGTCGCCGGTCTTTTCCTTCTTGGCGTAGACCCGGATCGGATCCTTGGTGCCGAGCACGACGTCCTTGTCGATCATCACTTCGTCGACGCCGTCCATCCCGGGCAAGTCGAACATCGTGTCGAGCAAAATGCCTTCGAGGATCGAGCGCAGCCCGCGTGCGCCGGTCTTGCGGTCGATCGCCTTCTTGGCGACGGTGCCGAGTGCGTCGTCGGTGAAGCCGAGGCGGACGTCCTCCATGTCGAATAGCTTCTGATACTGCTTGACCAGCGCGTTCTTGGGCTCGGAAAGAATTTTGATGAGCGCCGGCTCGTCGAGATCCTCGAGCGTCGCGATCACCGGCAAGCGGCCGACGAATTCCGGGATCAGCCCGAACTTGAGCAGATCCTCGGGCTCGACCGACTTCAGCACCTCACCAGTGCGGCGTTCCTCGGGCGCGGCGACGTACGCGCCGAACCCGATCGACTTGCCCTGCAGGCGGTCGCCGATGATCTTTTCGAGGCCGGAGAACGCGCCGCCGCAGATGAACAGGATGTTGGTCGTGTCGACCTGGAGGAATTCCTGCTGCGGATGCTTGCGTCCGCCCTGCGGCGGAACGCTGGCGGTGGTGCCTTCCATCAGCTTCAAGAGCGCCTGCTGGACGCCTTCACCCGACACGTCGCGGGTGATCGAGGGATTCTCCGCCTTGCGGCTTATCTTGTCGATCTCGTCGATATAGACGATCCCGCGCTGCGCGCGCTCGACGTTATAATCGGAGGCCTGGAGCAGCTTGAGGATGATGTTCTCGACATCCTCGCCGACGTAACCCGCCTCGGTCAGCGTCGTCGCATCGGCCATCGTAAACGGCACGTCGAGGATTCGCGCGAGCGTCTGCGCGAGCAAAGTCTTGCCGCAGCCGGTCGGGCCGACGAGCAGGATGTTCGACTTGGCGAGCTCGACATCGGCGCCCTTCGCGCCGTGGTTGAGGCGCTTGTAGTGGTTGTGCACCGCCACCGACAGCACGCGCTTGGCGCGGCGCTGGCCGATCACGTAATCGTCGAGCACGTCGCAGATTTCCTGCGGCGTCGGTACGCCACCATCCTTTTTGGAGACCAGGGCCGACTTGGTTTCCTCGCGGATAATGTCGTTGCACAGCTCGACGCATTCGTCGCAGATGAACACGGTCGGGCCGGCGATGAGCTTGCGCACCTCGTGCTGCGACTTGCCGCAGAACGAGCAATAGAGCGTGCTTTTCGAATCGCCGCCGCTGAGTTTCGTCATTCAAATCTTCCTTCGCCCGACACGGGCTTGAGCGCCGGACAGTGTAACCCGGCGCTCTTCGATACCACAATCACCAAAATAACGTGTTTACGACGTTGCCGCCGCAACCTGCCTCAAGCCGCTTGCGCCTGATCGTCGGCCGGCGCGGGACGCTTGTCGAACACTTCGTCGACCAGCCCGAACGCCTTGGCTTCGTCCGCCTCGAGGAAATTGTCGCGGTCCATCGATCGCTCGATCACTTCGAGCGGCTGTCCGGTATATTGCGCATAGAGCGTGTTCATGCGGTGCCGGATTCGCAGGATTTCCTTGGCCTGGATTTCGATGTCCGACGCCATGCCCTGCGCGCCGCCCGACGGCTGGTGGATCATGATCCGCGCGTTGGTGAGCGCGACGCGCATCCCGGGCTCGCCGGCCGCGAGCAGGAAGCTGCCCATCGACGCCGCCTGCCCGATGCACACCGTGCCGACGCGCGGGCGGATATATTGCATCGTGTCGTGGATCGCCATGCCCGCCGTGACGACGCCGCCCGGCGAGTTTATGTACATGAAGATGTCCTTCTTCGGGTTCTCGGACTCGAGGAAGAGCAGCTGCGCAGTGATCAGCGAGGCCATATGGTCCTCGACAGGTCCGACGATGAAGATGATCCGTTCGCGCAGCAGCCGCGAATAGATGTCGAAGCTGCGCTCGCCGCGGTTCGACTGCTCGATGACGATGGGCACGAGCCCGTTGACGATGTCCAGATGATCCATGGCGGCGAGAGCGTCCCTGCGATTGTGTGGTGAAGGCTACATCGGAGCCTTTGGGAGAAGGTTCAAGCCCCCCGTCACCCCGGGCTTGATTCGGGCCCTGCCTGCCCTTCGCCGCGTGCCCCGAACGCCGCCTTATCTCACGCAAAGACGCAAAGGCGCGAAGAAGGTGGATACCGGATCATGTCCGGCATGACGCGACAGGGATGGATCGCCTTCCCCGGAGCATGCCGCTATGCTCGCCGATTGTGCAGCCGAGGATCAGAATGATGCTCATCGCTCTCGCTTTAATGCAGGCCTGCTGTGCGCCGGTCCCGCAGCCCGACAGCATCCGGACGGTGGCCGCGATCGAAATCCCGCTGGCCACGCCCGGGGACCGGCGCGACCTGCTCGCCCTGCTCCGGCAGCAGGCCGCCACGCACGGGCTCCATGTCGACGACCTGAGTGCGCGGCA